>NZ_STGW01000024.1:473-24668 GCF_004912195.1 Nocardioides caeni | reverse complement strand
GCGGGGCGGCCACTCGACCAGCGAGGGGCGGAGGAAGCCCCCTTCAGCCCAGCGCCAGCTTCGCGGCCACCAGCACCATCGTTGCCGCGACGACGAGCTCGAGCACCTGCCACGATCGTGGACGGGAGAGCAGGGGGGAGAGGCGGCGGGCGCCGAAGCCGAGGCTGGCGAACCACACGACGCTGGCGGCGCAGGCACCGAGGGCGAAGAGCCAGCGGCCGCCGACGGCCCCGTCCGTCGCGGCGTGGGTGGCGGCGATCGATCCGATGAGGAGAACCGTGTCGAGGTAGACGTGCGGGTTGAGCCAGGTCAGGGCGGCGGCGCGAGCGAGCACAGGGCCGCGGGCCTCCTCGGCCAGCACCGGCCCGTCGGCCGTCAGTGATCCCGGGCGGAGGGCGCGACGTACGGCGCTGGCGGCGTAGGCGAGGAGGAAGCAGACGCCGAGCCAGGTGACGAACTCGACCAGCCAGCCGGAACGCTCGACGAGCGTGCCGACCCCGGCGACGCCGGCGGCGATGAGGACGATGTCGGAGATCGCGCAGACGGCGACGACGGCGCCGGTGTGCTGTCGGGTCAGGCCCTGACGCAGCACGTAGGCGTTCTGCGCGCCGATGGCGACGATCAGTGAGCCGCCGGTGACGAAGCCGGCGCCGATGGGTGCGATCACAGGACCACGCTAGGTAGTCACCACGGTTCAGACCAGCGAAAGATTCTCATCTGAGTGAAGGAGTGCTTCACTCGACGGATGAGGTTCGACCCGGCACAGCTGGAGACCCTCCTCGTCATCGTCGAGGAAGGCACGTTCGACGGCGCTGCGCGGCGACTCAACCTCACGCCCAGCGCGGTGAGCCAGCGGATACGGGCGCTTGAGGGGGCCGCCGGCCAGGTGCTCGTACGACGGACGCTGCCCGCGCAGGCGACGGAGGCCGGCCTGCCGCTGCTGCGGCTCGCCCAACAGCTGCGCACGCTCATCGCCGAGGCCGGCGCCGACCTCGGCGAGGTGGACGTCGTGGAGCTGGCCGTCGCCGTCAACGCCGACTCCCTGGCCACGTGGTTCAGGCCGGTCTTCGCCGACGTCGCGCGGCGCCCCGACATCGCGCTCCGACTGTCCGTCGAGGACGAGGGGCACTCGCACGAGCTGCTCCGCCGCGGCGAGGTCCTGGCTGCCGTGACGGCCGAGCCGAGGCCCGTCCAGGGCTGCTCGGTCGAGCCGCTCGGCGCGATGCGCTACCGCGCTGCCGCCGCGCCCGACCTGCTGGCAGCCCACCGTCGCGGCAACCGCGTCGACTGGCAGCGGGTCCCGATGCTGGTCTTCAACGAGAAGGACCGGCTCCAGGACGACGTCCTGGCCCAGCGCGGCCGGCCGCGGCCGAAGGTCGTGCACCGCATCCCCAGCACCCCCGACTTCCTCGAGGCGATCCGCGCCGGCCTGGGCTGGGGGATGGTCCCGGAGTCGCAGCTCGTTCCCGAGATCGAGCGTGGAGAGCTGGTCCGGATGCCCGGCACGACCCCGGTCGACGTGCAGCTCTTCTGGCAGCGCTGGCGGCTGCCGAGCGTCGGGCTCGACGCGTTGACCACGGACGTCAGGACGGCTGCGCGGGCGGCGCTGCGTCGAGCTCAGGCGTAGAGCGCGAGGAAGCTGCGGCTCGCGGCGTCGATGAGCTGCTCGGGCGTCGCCTGCATGGCGCCGTCGAGCCAGGCGGTGACGAGCTCGGCCATGCCGCCGATGAAGAGCAGGCCGGCCATCTCCTCCTCGTGCTCGCTGCGGTGGGGGAGGCCCATCCGGTCGCGCGCCTCGACGGCGGAGCGATGGGCGAAGTCCCGCAGGATCTCCGTACGACGCCCGCGCAGCTCGGGCATCGCGCCGGCCTCGATGATGGCGACACGGCCCTTGCGGGGGTCGTCGCGGAGGAGCTCGACGAACGAGGTGAGGACGGCGGTGGCCTGGGCGACCGGGTCCGGCCCGGCCGCGTCGGCGGCGGCGTCGGTGACCTCCTCGATCTCGGCCGCGATCTGGTCCATGACCGCGCGCAGCGCGTCGTCGAGGCCCTTGAAGCTCTCGTAGAAGTAGCGCTCGGTGAGCCCGGCGGCGTTGCAGATCGCCGTCATGGTGGTGCGCTGCTCGGCGTCGGCCCAGACCTCGAGGGCGGCGTCGAGCAGGCGGGCGCGGCGCTCGGTGACCCGCTCCGCGGCGCTCAGGCCGCGATAGACACCGGATTGGACCGCCATGGCATCACCCTCTCACACAAGGTTGACAGGATGCTCTGTCAGAAGCATCCTGATCATGACGCACGTCACATCCAGGAGGATCGATGAGCCAGGCCACCGCAACGCCGCCGCCCGTCAGCGCCCCGCGCCGCAAGGCCGGGACCGTGTCGCTCCAGGAGGCCCGGCCGGTGCCGGAGCTCCTGCCCACCGACAAGGGGCTGCCGCTGTTCGGCCGGATCTTCGACTACGCGAAGAGCCCGGTGGACCTGATGCGGCACCAGTGGGAGACCTACGGCCCGGTCGCCCCGTTCAACGCCTTCACCACCAATGCCGTGATGCTGCTCGGGCCGGACGCGTGCGAGGAGGCCTTCCGCAACAAGGACAAGGCCTTCGCCAACGAGCCGGCGTGGGGTCAGATCGTCGGACCGTTCTTCAACCGCGGCCTCATGCTCATGGACTTCGAGGAGCACCACGCCCATCGGCGCATCATGCAGGAGGCGTTCACTCGCGACCGGCTGCTCAACTACACCTCCGCGATGCACCCGGCGATCGCCGACGGCATGGCCGGGTGGGACAGCGACGCGGCCTTCCCGACCTACCCCCGGCTGAAGCAACTCACCCTCGACATCGCCGCCGACATCTTCATGGGCGGCGCCGCCGACACCTCACGCGCCCAGATGGACAAGGTCAACACTGCCTTCATCGCCTGCGTGCAGGCCGCCGCGGGGATCGTCCGCGCCGACGTGCCGATGACGCGGTGGGGTCGCGCCTACCGCGGGCGCAAGGTGCTCGAGGACTTCCTGCGCCACTACCTGCCGGCCAAGCGCGCCACCCGCACCGACGACATCTTCTCGGTGCTCTGCCACATCGAGACCGACGAGGGCGAGCGCTTCACCGACGACGACGTCGTCAACCACATGATCTTCCTGATGATGGCCGCCCACGACACCTCCACGATCACGGCCTCGACGATGCTGCAGTACCTCGGCCAGCACCCCGAGTGGCAGGAGCGCTGCCGCGAGGAGGCCCTGGCGTTCGGCGACGCACCGACGCTCGAGGAGACCGAGTCGATGACGAGCCTCGACCTCGTCATGAAGGAGGCGCTGCGGCTGCGCGCCCCGGTGCCGATGCTCTCGCGGCACACGGTCAAGGACACCGTCGTGCAGGGCGTGCGGATCCCCGCCGAGACCGACGTCATGATCTGCGTGCAGTGGTCGCACCTGATGGAGGACTACTGGACCAACCCGTTCGTCTTCGACCCCGACCGCTTCAGTTCCGAGCGTCGCGAGGACAAGTCACACCGCTATGCGTGGGAGCCCTTCGGCGGTGGCGTGCACAAGTGCATCGGGCTCTACTTCGCCGGCATGGAGGTCAAGTCGATCATGCACCGGCTGCTGCGCAACTACCGCTGGACCGTCGATCCCGGCTACGTCGCGCCGCTCGACAACCACTCGTTGCCGTTCCCCAAGGACGGCCAGCCCATCAACCTCGTCCGCACCGGGAGCAACCGATGACCGCCTTGCAGGAGACCCAGCAGGAGACCGGGCAGGAGACGCAGCAGGCCGCCAGCGGCCTGCGCCCGACCTGGGTGAGCGACGCACGGATCGCGTCCTGGCTGCGGTGGTTGCCCGCGGCGGACGACGCCGCGACGCTCACCGCCACCGCGCCGTACGACGCCCGGCCGACCGTGCCCGTCCCGTGCTGCACGCCCGAGGACGTGGCCGGGGCCGTCACCGCCGCCCGCGCGGCCCAGCCGGCGTGGGCCGATCTGAGCGTCGCCGCGCGCGCCGAGGTGGTGCTGCGCTTCCACGACCTGCTCGTCGAGCGCCAGGACGAGGTCATGGACCTCATCCAGTGGGAGATGGGCAAGGCCCGCTTCCACGCGTGGCAGGAGGTGCTGCAGGTCGCCAACATCGCGCGGCACTACGCGAAGCAGGCGGCTTCCTACCTTGCCGACCACAAGGTCCGCGGCGCCGTCCCGGGTCTCACCCGGGTGCGTGAGGTGCGGGTCCCGCGTGGCGTGGTCGGCATCATCTCGCCGTGGAACTACCCCTTCTACCTCGGCGTCGGTGACGCCATCCCGGCGCTGCTCGCCGGTAACGCCGTGCTCGGCAAGGCCGACCCGCAGACCCCGCTGACGCTGCTGTGGGCGCGGGCGCTGATGGCCGAGGCCGGCCTGCCGGAGCACGTGTGGTCGATCGTTGCCGGGCCGGGCGCCGAGATCGGTGAGGCCCTCGTCGACCACGTCGACTACGTCGCCTTCACCGGATCGACGGCCACCGGACGGATCGTCGCCCAGCGCGCGGCCGGCCGGCTGATCGGCGCCTCGCTCGAGCTCGGCGGCAAGAACCCGCTCATCGTCCGGGCCGACGCCGACCTCGAGGTCGCGGCGCGGGGCACGGCCCTCGCGGCCTTCGCCAACACGGGCCAGATGTGCATCCACATCGAGCGCGTCATCGCGCACACCGACGTCTATGACGACTTCCGGGAGGCGCTGCTGGCGGCCACCAGCTCGCAGAAGGTCGCCCAGACCTTCGACTTCGGAGCCGACGTCGGCTCGCTCGCCTCGCAGGCCCAGCTCGACAAGGTCGGCGCTCACGTCGCCGACGCCGTCGCGAAGGGCGCGACGGTGCTGGCCGGCGGTCGAGCGCTGCCGGAGATCGGCCCCTACGTCTATGCGCCGACCGTGCTCGAGGACGTGAACGAGGAGATGGACCTCTGCCTCGGCGAGACCTTCGGGCCGGTGATCGCGCTCTATCGCGCGACCGACGACGAGGACGCGCTGCGGATCGCCAACCAGGGCACGGCCGGACTGTCCGCGTCGGTGTTCAGCAAGGACCTCAAGGGCGCCGATGCCCTGGCCCGCCGGATCCGCGCCGGATCGGTCAACATCAACGACGGCGCCGCCGTCGCCGCCGGCTCGGTCGAGGCCGGGATGGGCGGCATGGGCGACAGCGGCCTCGGCCGCCGCCACGGTGGCGAGGGGATCCGGAAGTTCACCGAGTCGCAGACGATCGCGGCCTCCCTCATCGGTCCCGTCGGTCCGCCGCCCGGTCAGGCCCTCGAGAAGTTCGTCGCCATGGGCAACAAGCAGCTCGCGCTGCTGCGGAAGCTGCGCGTGCGCTAGAGCTGCAAGCCGCTGAGGAGCTGGTCGCGCGCGGTGGGCCAGAGTCGTCGTACGGCGCGCTCGCTGGCGACCGCTCGCAGCATCCGCAGCCCGCGGATGGTGGCGACGGCCGTGGTCATCGCGGGCGCGAATTCGGCGCGCGCCGACAGCTCCGGGGCGACCTTCTGACTGGCCGCGGCGAGGGTCACCATCACGGTGTGGTCGAACTGCACCAGGTCGCGCCGGAGCTCGGCGTCGGTGCGCGCGGCGGTGAAGAGCTCCATCTGTGCTGCTGACACCGGCCCGCTGAAGATCTCCCACAGCCGGTTGAGCAGCACCTCGTACTGCGCCGCGGGACCGTCGGCGATGTTGAGCGGCTTGGAGACCAGCTCCTCGACCAGCTGATCGGTGAGGTGGCTCAGTGCCTGCACCACCAGCTCGGCCTTGGTGGCGAAGTAGTGCGCCTGCGCGCCACGGGTCACGCCGGCGCGCTCGCAGACCGCCGTCGTCGTGAGCCCGGCGTAGCCGTTGTCGACGAGGACGTCGATCGTGGCGTCCAGCAGCGCGCCGCGGGTGGCGGCCCGCCGCTCTGCCTGCGTACGACGCCGCGGCGGCGTCGTTGCGGGAGTGCTCATGGTGGGGGCTCCCTTCCTCAGACGGCCGCGAGCGTGGAGACCAGCCAGCTGGATCCCGAGCGGGTCAGGGTGACGACGACACGGCTCTGGTCGAGCTGCGGCTCGGTGAGCTTGGTGCTGCTGGAGAGCTGGTCGACGAAGAGCAGGACGCGTGCGGAGTCATCGTCGTGCTCGAGGACGGTCATCGACTTCACGTCGGCCGTGACGACCGCCTCGAGCTTCGGTGCGGTCCGCGCGATCGGTGCCTGCACCTCGGCGTACTGCGTCTTCGCGTCGCCGGTCAGCAGCTTCTCTGCGTCGGCCGCGCCTGCGTCGAGCCGCCGGTAGTCGTAGGAGAGGACGGCCGTCACGGCGCGGTCGGCGACCGCGCGGATGTCCTTCGCCCGATCGTCCTCGCTGCTCTGGCCACGCAGCCAGAGCTGGCCGGCGACGATCGCTGCGACCGCGACCACGGTGAGCGCGACCAGGGCGATGAGGAGCGGTCGGGACCGCTGCACGGCACTCATCAGCTCACCGGGCTGATGTCGGAGATCAACCAGCCGTCGCCGTCGCGCGTCAGGGTGATCTGGAGCCGGTAGCGCCGCAGCGAGGGCTGCTTCGTGGAGGTGTTGGTGACGGTCGCGTCGACGGCGGCCATCACGACCGCGCTGGCGTCGTCGGCTCGCACGATGCCGGCGTCGGTCACCTCGCCGACCGAGACGCCCTGTGCCTCCTCGATCGCGGCGGTGAGCGTGCCGAGGGCGGCGGTGAACTGCTCGCGGAAGTCGCCGGTCGACATGTCGGTCACCCGGGCGAGGTCCTCGTCGAGGTGCTGGTGGTCGTAGGAGGTGAAGGCCACGGCGGCCTCGCGTCCGGTGGCCAGGGCGGTGCGCTCGGCCTTGTCCTCGGCGCGCTCGGCACGGACCGAGAGCCCGGTCCACACGGCGCCGGCGATCGCCGACAGTGCGATGAGCGCGACAGCGGGCTCGAGCCAGCGCGGCGGCTCACGGCGGACAGGGGCTTCCTCGGACACGACTGCCTCCTTCCGGACGATCGTGGTGGCGGGTGCGGTCATCGCAGATCCTCCTTGATCAGCAGGCCGGCCAGGTCGCTCGGGGGCAGCATCCGCGTCGACGACGGGCTCACGGGCTGCCCAGCGGCCGGCGACACTTCGTCCTCGCCCGCCTCGTTGGTGAAGGACGAGCCCGGGCCGAAGCCCCGCGGGTTGGGGCGCGCGATGACGCGGGCCGTGTCGTCGCCCGCGGGCCGCGGCACGTGCGCGGCCCCGCGGACGCCGATGCCGCTGCTGACCGGCTCGGCGCAGAAGGCGTTGAGGTTGGCGCGGTAGGACGGGTTGCCCGCCACCTCGCTGAGCTTCGTGCCCTGCGTCGGAGGCGTGCCGCTCGACTCGTAGCCGCGGGTGCACACCGCCTGGGTGGTGTCGATGACGGCGCCGAGCCGCGCATAGCCGTCGCCGGGCTGGATGTTGAAGGTGCCCTGGATGATGCGCGGCAGCAGCACGAGCTGGGTGTTGAGGCCCCGCAGCCTGATCGGCTCGGCGAGGATCTCGGTGACCGACAGCAGGTTGCCCAGCAGCACCGACACGTTGGCCTGGTTGTCGCTCAGCAGGCTGCTGACCTCGGTCAGGGTGGCGGGGGCCTCGGACAGGATCGACGCGATCTGCGGGTCCATGTCGGCGATCGTCTCGGTCAGGTCGTCGAGCCCGCGGGTCAGCTGTTGCAGCTCGGGGTCGAGGTCGCGCTGCGTGGCCAGCACCGTCCGGCCGTCCTCGAGCAGCCGGTCGGTGGTGGGCTGCACCTCGGCGAAGGTGGCGCTGAGCTCACGGGCACGGACCAGGACGGTGGCGAGGTCCTGGCCGCTGCGGTCGAAGGCGTCGCCCAGCTCGCGGACGACCCGCCGCAGCGCCGGCTTGCCGATGCTCGTGGCGAGCTGGTCGAGGTGGACCAGCAGCGAGGTGACCTTCAGCGGCGTGGTCGCCGCGGAGACCGGCAGGGCGTCGCCGTCCGCGAGATAGGGACCCTCGTCGGAAGGCGGGATCAGGTCGACGTACTGCTCGCCGACGGCGGACAGGTGCGCGACCTTGACCAGGGTGTCCTCGGGGATCCGGATGTCCTTCTCCAGGCGGAGGTACGCCCGCACCCCGTCAGGGGTGAGCTCGAGGGAGGTCACCCGCCCGATCGGGACGCCGCGCAGGGTCACCTCGGCGTTGGGGAAGATGCCGCCGGACTCGGGGAGGTTGACGGCGATCTCGTAGGACTGGCCGAGGTAGCGCTCGGGGACGCCGATGTATTGCACGCCGGCGAAGATGATCGACGCGACGGCGACGACGGCGAACACGCCGATCCGGATGCGGTGCACGAGGTTCATCGGCCCTCACCCCCGTCCCTCGGGAGCAGCAGGGTCAGCAGGTCGCCGACGATGTCGACGACACCGACGAGTGGCGGCGCCGGTGTCTCGGCGACCAGTACGCCGGCCGGGTCCTCGCCCGCCTCGCCTGCCGTGGGGGTGAAGGGCTCGCCGGAGTCGTCGGCGACCGGCGTGACGGCCAGCAGCAGCTGCTGCAGGTTGATCGCGACGCTGCCCTTGACCGCGCCGTAGGCGCCGCTGAAGGCCGGGACCGAGGTGTCGGCGAACGGATAGGTGACGAGCAGCGTGACGTTCTCCGGGATGAGGTGGGCCACCTTGCCGACCTCGCGCAGCACGGGTGCCAGCGCCTCGAGGTCGGTGACGGTGGCGTCGGTGGCGCGCCGGATCAGGCCGGTGGCGCGGTCGCCGAGTCGCTGGAGGCGGCGCAGGGCCCGGGTGAGCTGGCGCTGCTGGCGGGCGAGGACGCCGGTGGCCGGATCGAGGTCGCGGACCGCCTGGGCGAGCACCTCGTGCTGCGCCGCCAGCGCCGTGCTGAGGCGTTGCGTGCTCTCCAGCGCCGCCACGAGTGCGGGTCGGCCGGCGTCGAGTCCGTTGACGATCGCGTCGAGGTCGCCCAGCAGCGCCTTCACGTCCGTCTCCCGGCCCGACAGTCCGGCCTCGAACTCGCGCGTGATCGTGCTCAGCTGCTGCAGCCCGCCCCCGTTGAGGAGCGCGCCGATCGAGGCGAGCAGCTGCTCGACCTCGACGTCCTGGGTGGTGCGTGAGACCGGGATGACGCCGGACTCCCGCAGCGTGGACTCGCCCGCGTCGGGCGCGACGAGAGCGACGTACTTCTCACCGAGGAGGCTGGTGCTCCGGATGGTGGCGACCGTGCGATCGGGCAGCTCGTAGGCCTCGTCGATCTCGAGGTGCGCCACGGCGACGTAGCGGTCGCCGTCCTGCTCGACCTCGATGGAGGAGACCCGACCGACGGGGACGTCGGCGAGCCGGACGGAGGAGTTGGGCACGAGGTCGAGGGCGTCGCGGAAGCGCGCCTGGACCGGATAGGTGTCGCTGCCGCCCGCTGCCCCGGGCAGGCGCGAGCGGGTGACGTCGGGCAGCGCCCCCAGGGAGAGGACGACGAGCGCGCCGGCTGCCACCACGATGATGACCGTCGTCAGCAGGGTGCGGGTCCGCCCGCTCAACCCGGCCATCAGTGGTCCTCACCCGTCGGCGGAGGCGGTACGTCGGAGGGGCACAGCACGCTGAGGGCAGCGCCCTCGAGGATCTCGCAGAGGGTCGTTCCGGCATAGGTCAGCAACGGCGTGAGGTTGACCCGGGCGTCGAGGACGCCCGTGGTGAGGTTGGCCGCCCCGAAGATCGCCTGGATGCTGGGGGAGCCGAGGTCGGCGATCTCCATGAGGTCGCGCTGGCGGTCCACCAGGGTCGTCGACAGGCGCTTGAGCAGCCGGACGTTGGCCGTCAGGTCGCCGCGCGTGGAGCGGACGAAGCGGTTCACGGCCTTGACCGTGGTGGCGATGCTGTCGATCGTCGTGCGCAGCTGGTCCCGCTGCCCGGCGAGGGTGGTGGTGAACGAGCCGAGGTCACGCTCGAGCCCGCGGATGGCGGCGTCGCTGCCCGCGAGCGAGGTGACGAAGGTCTGCAGCTGCTCGATCGTCGTGACGATGTCGCCCCGGCTGGTGCCGACGGTGTCGAGGGCGTCGGCGAGGTCGGCAAGGGTCTGGCGCAGCGTCGCGCCGTTGCCGGCGAGCGCGGTGTCCGCAGCTTCGACCAGGCGCCCGAGCGAGCCGTCGGCGTTGCCGCCCTGGGGACCGAGGGCCTCGAGGAACCCGTCGAGCTGGGCGGTCACGTCGTCGAGCTCGAGGGGCGCCGCGGTGCGCTCGATCCCGATGGTGTCGCCGTCGGCGAGCCGGTCGCCGTCGAGCCAGGGCTCGGTGAGCTGGACGTAGCGGCTGCTGAGCAGGCCCGGCGGCACGATCACGGCGGCGGTGTCGGCGGCGACCGGCGTGTCGGCGTCGAGCTCCATCTCGACGTCGACCGATCCGCCGCGGGGAGTGATCTCGGTGATCGTGCCCATCGGTACGCCGACCACGCGGACGTCGTCGCCGGGATAGAGCCCGACCGTGCTCGGGAAGGTCGCGGTGACGGTGATCGTCTCGTGCCGGTGGGACTGCACCCACCAGATCGCGCCACCCATCACGGCCACCAGGGCGACCAGGGCCACGATCCTCACCGGCCGCCGGGTCATCGCAGTCCCTCCGGGAGATAGGTGGTGAAGTGGAGGGGGACGAGCCCCGCGAAGGTGCCGTCGAACCAGCGGCCGTTGCCGGTGAGGTTGACGAAGTAGCGCAGGTAGGGCGCCAGCAGCCGCAGCGACTCGTCGAGATCGTCCTGGTGGTCGCGCAGCACGCCGAGCACCGAGCGCAGGTCCTTGAGCGCCGGCTCCAACTGGCCCTGGTTCTCCCGGATCACCGCGCCGACGGTCGCGGCGAGGTCGCCGGTCGTCCGCACCAGCCGGGTGATGGTCGCCTGGCGCTGGGACAGGGTGGCGAAGATGAGGGCGCTGTTGTCGATGAGCGTGACGATGTCCTCGCTGCGCTGGCCGAGGGTGGTCGCGATCTGCGCGGTCTCCTCGAAGAGGTCCTGGACCTGCTCCTCGCGGCTGCTGACGACCCGCGCCAGTTCGGACAGGCCGGTGGCCGCCGTGCGTACCTCCGGTGCGGCGGGATCGAGGGCACCGCTGACGGTGCGGATCGCGCTGGTCAGCGCCTCGGTGTCGATCGGCTCCAGCTCGGCGCCGACCTGCAGCAGTGCGTCGGTGACGCCGAACGGCGTGGTGGTGCGGTCGAGCGGGATGGTGCTGTCGGCCGCCAGCTCGCCCGGGCCTGCCGGCGTGAGGACGAGGCTGTGCTGGCCGAGGAGCGTGTCGAGGCTGAGCCGGGCCGAGGTCCGCTCGCCGAGCTGCACGTCGTCGGTGATCCTCAGGTCGACCAGGGCGTGGTCACGCACCACGCGGATCTCCTCGACCTCGCCGACCACGAGCCCGGCGACGCGCACCGGGTCGCCCGGCGCGATGCCGGAGGCGTCGGTGAACTCGGCCTGCAGCGTGTAGCCGCCGCCGGAGAAGAGCGTGCCGAGGGTCGAGAGCCGGAAGGAGACCGTCAGCATCAGCACGCACAGCACGACGGTGACGACGCCGATGAGGCGCACGTGGCGGGTGGGTGTGTAGGCGCTCATGCTCCGCAGATCTCCGTCTCGGGTCCGGTCGGAGGAACCACCAGTGGGGGCGCGTCGCCGAGCAGGTCGACCTCGGCGCCGAGGCCGCAGTTGAAGAACTGGAACCAGGAGCCGTACTGCGCCGCCCGCATGATCGCGTTGAGCTTGACCGGCAGCAGGTCGAGCTTCTCGATCAGCTTGTCCTGGTGGTCGTCGAGGCGCTGGACGGTCGAGCGCAGGCCCTTCACCGTGCCCTTGAGTCCGGGCCGGGCGCGGGACAGCAGCTCGTCGGTCGCGAGCGCGAGCCCGTCGATGCCGGCGAGTGCGTCGACGATGAGGGTGCGGTCCTCGGCGAGCCCCCCGGAGAGGTCACGCAGGTGGGTGACCAGACGGTTGAACGGAGCGCTCTGTCCGTTGAGGGAGGTGAGCACGGTGGTCAGGTCGGTGACGAGGTCGCCGATGACGGCGTCACGCTCGGCGATCGCGTGACCGAGTGACCCGGTGCCGGAGAGCAGGGAGGCGATGGTGCCGCCCTCGCCCTGCAGCGCGCGGACGAGCGAGAGCGAGAGCGAGTTGATCGACTCGGCGTCCAGCCCGGCGAAGAGCGGCTTGAACCCGTTGAAGACGGCCGTCAGGTCGAGGGCCGGGGTGGTCTGCTCGAGCGGGATGGTGTCGCCCGGCCGCAGGTCGTCGCCGCGGCCGACCGGGACGTCGAGGGCGACGTAGCGGTCACCGATGAGGTTGCGGTAGCGGATCGTCGCGGTGCTCGTCGACGTCAGCGTGACGCTGTCGTCGGTCGAGAAGCGCACCTCGGCCCGGGCGTCGTCGGTCAGCTCGACCGACTGCACGCGTCCGACGGTCACGCCCGCCAGCCGGACGTCGTCGCCCGCCTTGAGCTGGGTGGCGTCGGCGAAGACGGCCGTGTAGGTCGGGGCTCCGCCGTCCTG
The DNA here is from genome assembly GCF_004912195.1 of Nocardioides caeni. Classification (GTDB taxonomy): domain Bacteria; phylum Actinomycetota; class Actinomycetes; order Propionibacteriales; family Nocardioidaceae; genus Nocardioides; species Nocardioides caeni. The sequence continues at coordinate 12,189 of NZ_STGW01000024.1, read as the reverse complement.
GTGACCCTGGATCGTGCGGGCGAGGAACGCGGTCAGCAGCACGGTCACGACGGCGAAGACCGTCACGCGGAAGAGCGAACGCTGATAGCTCATCCGAGCACCCCACCCAGGACGAGGTTGAGGAGCTCGCCGACGTCGTAGCCGTCGCCGGTCGAGGGCTGGCCGGGGATGCCGTCGAGGTGGTTGAGCGGGCTGGCGACGCCGCGCAGCTGGTCGAGCTCCTTGGGCACGTCGGGCCACGGGTCCGTCAGCTGGTCGCCCTTCGGGAGCACCGGACAGTAGGGGCCGTAGGCGCTGAGGTCGATGTCCTTCGGGCTGTCGACGCCGGGCTCGTACATGCCGCGACTCACCGAGACGTAGAGCCGCGCCTTGAGGTAGGGGCCGGCGGCGAAGACCGCGTCGAGCCGCTCCTTGGCCCGGACCACGCCGCGCACGAAGCACGCGATCTCGGGGGAGTACTTCTTCAGCATCGCGAGCACCGGCCGGCTCACCTCGACGACGTCGATCGCCGTCTCGCCCACCGCGTCCACGAAGCCCCGGGTGACGTCGGCGAAGTCGCCGGTCCCGACCAGCAGCTGCTGGAGGTCGCGTTCGTGCGCGGTCAGGGTGCGGGCCGTCGTGCCGACCTGGTCGAGCGCCGCCAGCAGCGGGTCGGTGGCGACGAGGTAGGAGTCGGAGACCTCGGCGATCAGCGCCGCGTTGTCGACCACCGCCGGGATGCTCGGACGCAGCTGGCCGGTGAAGGCCTGGCTGTCGGTGATCGTCTGTCCGAGCAGCTCGCCCCGACCCTGCACCGCGGTCGCGATCGCGGTCAGGGTGGTGCTGAGGTCGGCCGGCTGGACCGCGTTGAGCAGGGGCGCGAGGTTGTTGAGCACCGTGCTCGTCTCGATCGCCACCGAGCTCCGGTCGCGCTCGATGACGTCGCCGTCTGCCAGGCGCGTGGCGACCGGCTCGCGGGGCAGCCCGAGGTCGACGTACTTCTCGCCGAAGATGGTCTTCGGGATCACCTGCGCCGTGATGTTGGCCGGGATCAGGTCCAGCCGGTCGCGGTCGATGGCGAGGGTGAGCTCGGCACCGGTGCCACCGCTGATCGACTCGATCGCGCTCACCCGGCCCACGACGATGCCGTTGAGCTTCACGTCGGCGCCCTCGGCGAGCTGCGAGCCGGCCCGGTCGACGTCGAGGCGGATCTCGGCGGGATCGCTGAAGGCGTGGGTGAACACGGCGACCGACAGAGCCAGCAGGCTGATCACGATGCCGATCGCAAGGATCCCGAGCAGGTGCAGGCTGCGACGGGTGTAGAGCTTGGCCAGGGTGCCGCCGCCCGGCGCTTCGTCGTGGTACGGCGAGGGCCGCGAGGAGCGGGTCATCCGGCGATCCTCACGGTGTCGGTGGCGCCCCAGAACGCCAGCGAGATGAAGAAGTCGCTGACCGTGACCAGCACGATCGCGGCGCGCACCGCGCGGCCGACGGCCACGCCCACGCCGCCCGGCCCGCCGGAGGCGGTGAAGCCGTAGTAGCAGTGCACCAGGATCACGATGACCGCGAAGATCAGCGCCTTCACCAGTGACAGCAGCACGTCGAGTGGCGGCAGGAACAGGTGGAAGTAGTGGTCGTAGGAGCCGGTCGACTGACCGAAGGTGCCGGTGACGATCAGCCGGGTCGCGAAGTACGACGAGAACAACCCGGCCAGATAGAGCGGGACGACGGCGATCATCCCTGCGACGACCCGGGTGGTGACGAGGTAGGGGATCGGCGGGATCGCCATCGACTCGAGCGCGTCGATCTCCTCCGCGATCCGCATCGCGCCGAGCTGGCCGGTGAAGCCGGCGCCCAGGGTCGCGGACAGGGAGATGCCGGCGACGATCGGGGCGATCTCGCGGGTGTTGAAGTAGGCAGAGATGAAGCCGGTGAACACCGAGGCGCCGATGTTGTCCAGGCCGGTGAAGCCCTGCAGGCCGACCTCGGTGCCGGTGAAGAACGAGAGCAGCAGGATGATGCCGAAGGTGCCGCCGATGACGGCGAGGGCGCCGGTGCCGAAGGATGCCTCGCCCAGGAGGCGCCAGACCTCGCGGCGGTGGTGCCGGAACGCCGAGGGGGTGGCAGCGATCGAGCGGCCGTAGAACAGCAGCTGGTGGCCGAGGGCCGCGAGACGGTCGCTCCAGCGGTCGGTGACGGCCATCAGTGGGTCCCCGCGAACTGGAGGTAGACGGAGGTGATGACGAAGTTGACGGCGAAGAGCAGGGCGAAGGCGATGACGACGGACTGGTTGACGGCGTCGCCGACCGCCCTCGGGCCACCCTTCACGGTCAGTCCGCGGTAGCAGGCCACGAGCGCGGTGAGCACGCCGAAGATGGCTGCCTTCACCTCACCGAGGATCAGGTCCTGCATCGTGGCGATCGTCCGGAAGGAGGTCACGAAGGCGCCGGGGGAGCCGTCCTGGACGAGGACGTTGAAGACGTAGCCGCCCACGACACCGACGACGCTGACGAGGCCGTTGAGCAGCATCGCGACCACCACGCAGCCGAGCACGCGGGGCACGACGAGCCGCTGGATCGTCGAGATGCCGAGGACCTCGAGGGCGTCGATCTCCTCGCGGATGGTCCGTGAGCCGAGGTCGGCACAGATCGCCGTCCCGGCGGCGCCCGCGAGCAGGAGCGCCGTGACGATGGGGGAGGCCTCGCGGATGGTGGCCAGCGCCGAGGCCGCTCCGGTGAAGCTCTCGGCGCCCAGCTGCCGGGTCAGGTTGCCCAGCTGGAGGGCGATGACGGCGCCGAAGGGGATCGAGACCAGCATCGCGGGCAGGACCGAGACGGAGGCGATGAAGTCGGTCTGCTGGATGAACTCGCGGGTCTGGAACGGACGCTGGAAGACGAGCCGGAGGGTCTTGGCCGAGAAGGCGATGAGGGCACCGATCTCGTCGAGGAGTCGTCCTGCCCGGACCGAGAGGGGCACGCGGGGCGGTCGTGGGCGCTCGTAGCCCACCACCATCGAGGCGTAGTCGGGGAGTGGTCGCACCGTTGGCGCGGACGTGTCGCCGCTGCCCTGCTGACCCTCCGGTTCGAGCCCCATGCCTCACCTTCGTCTGTAACCTGCGTCACACGCGGGACCGACTATCGCTTTTCTGCACCACTGCGCGCAAGTGTTGTCGCGAACTCCTTGTTTCAGGCGGGCATTTCCATGCTTGAGTGCCGATAAGTTTCGTGCGACCCTGTCGCCAAAGGTGTGGTGCGGCTCACATCCGACGTGGTGAGCCTTCAACGCACCACCCCGAGCCGTGGTTACGAGAAGGGACCGAGATGGACTTCGACGACACTCCCGATGAGGCCGCCTGGCGCGCCGAGGTGCGAGGCTTCCTCACCGAGCACAAGGCCGAGCTGGGGGACCGCGGGACCCGCCTGGACTTCGACCCGGAGGTCGCCAAGCAGCGCCAGGCGCTGCTCTACGACGCCGGCTACGTCGGCGTGACGTGGCCCGTCGAGGCGGGCGGTCGCGGTGGCACGCCGATGCAGCAGGCGATCATCGACCAGGAGATGGCGCGCGCCGGCGTCCCCGGCCTGATCAACCTGATCGGCATCGGCATGTGCGGTCCGACCGTGATCTACCACGGCTCCGAGGATCAGAAGAGCCGCTACCTCAAGCGGCTGCTCCGCGGCGACGACATCTGGTGCCAGCTGTTCAGCGAGCCGGCCTCGGGCAGCGACCTGGCCGCCCTGCGCACCAAGGCCGTGCAGGACGAGCAGGGTGACTGGCACATCAGCGGCCAGAAGGTCTGGACGACGCTCGCCCACCTCTCGGACTACGGCATCCTGCTGACCCGCACCGACCCCGACGTCGCCAAGCACCGCGGTCTGACGATGTTCGTCGTCGACATGAAGGCGCCCGGCGTCACGGTCCGTCCGCTCAAGCAGATGAGCGGCGGTGCGGACTTCAACGAGGTCTTCTTCGACGACGTCGTCATCAAGGACTCCGAGCGTCTCGGCGACGTCGGCGACGGTTGGCGCACCGCCCTCACCACGCTGATGAGCGAGCGCCTGACCCTCGGCGGTGGCGGCACCGAGATCGGCGTCAGCATCGAGCGGATGGCCGAGCACGTCGCCGACCGGATCGTCGGGCTGCCCGACGAGCGGCAGGCCCTCGTGCGCCAGGACTTCGGCCGTGCGTACGTCGCCTCCCTCGGGATGCGCTACACCGGCTACCGCCTGCTCACCGCCATCAGCCAGGGCAACCTCCCGGGCCCGGAGGCGTCGGCGGGCAAGCTCGCCGGCACCACGGCCGCGCGCGACCTCGCCGACCTCGCCGTCCGACTGCTCGGGGACGACGGCGTCTATGCCGCGCAGTCCGACGGCACCGACACCTGGCAGACCCTGCAGGCCGTGCTGCCCGGCATGGCGATCGCGGGCGGCACCAACGAGGTGCTCCGGAACATCATCGGCGAGCGGGTGCTCGGCCTCCCGGCCGAGCCGCGCGCCGACAAGGACAAGACCTACCGCGAGCTCGCCGCCGCCGGCGCGTGAGAGGAGACCCCCCATGCACTTCGACCTCGATTCCGAGCAGCGCGACCTCGCTGCTGCCGCCGCCGACTTCCTCGGCGGATCCGCCTCCCCGGGCGTGGCCCGGGGACTCCTCGACGACGCCGGGGCGGCCATCGCGCCCGGACGCGTCGAGCTGGTCAAGAGCGGCTTCGCCGCCATCACCGTCCCCGAGTCCGCCGGCGGCGGGGGCGGCTCGGTCCTGGACCTCGCCGTGGTCGCCGAGCAGGCCGGCCGTGTCCTGGCGGGCCCGTCACTGGTGACGTTCGCACGGGCGGCCGTGCTGCTCGACGGCGACGACACGCGGCTCGCGGCCCTGGCCGACGGCAGCCTGGCCGTGGCGATCCACGACGGCGGCCCGGTCCTCGACGCCGTTGGCGCCGACAGCTTCCTGACCCTGGCCGGTGACGACATCGTGATCGGCAGCGGCACCGTCACCACCCGCGACCCGATCGATGCCACCCGTGGCCTCGCCGACGTCGAGATCGGCGATACCGAGGTGGTGGCAGCCGGCGCCGCCGACCGGTGGCGCACCGCCCGTCTGGTCGGTCAGGTCGTGCTCGCCGCGGAGGGACTCGGCACGGCGGCCCGCGCCGTCGAGGTGGGCATCGCCTACACCAAGGAGCGGCACGCCTTCGGCCGTCCGATCGGCTCCTACCAGGCGGTCAAGCATGCGCTCGTCGACGCCTATGTCGCGGTCGAGCAGCTGCGATCGCTCGTCTGGTGGGGCGCCTGGGCGGCGGACCACGCGCCGGACGAGCTGCCGCTCGCCGCCGCGGCCGCCAAGGGCCAGGCCGCCGTCGCGCTCGAGGGTGCGGCGGAGACGCTGATCCAGGTGCACGGTGGCATCGGCTTCACGTGGGAGCACGACGCCCATCTGTTCTGGCGTCGGGCCAAGGTCGACCGCTTCCTCCTCGGCGACGACGTCGCCGCGTTCGACGAGGTCGCCCGGATCGCACTCGCCGGAGCAGGCCGATGAGCGCCGCGATGGGCGAGCACCACCTCGCCCGGCTGGCCGAGCAGTCGCTGGAGCGCGTGGGCGACTACGAGCAGCTCTTCTTCGAGGGCGCCTGGCACACCAACGGCCAGATCCTCGACCGGGCGCGGCGCGCGGCCAGCGGCCTCACGGCGCTCGGTGTCGCGCCCGGCGACCGGGTCATCGTGCTGACGATGAACACCCCGGAGGTGTTCGTCGGCTACCACGCCATCTGGCGGGCCGGCGCGGTCGTGACACCGGTGATCTTCCTGCAGACGCCGCCCGAGCTGCGCCACATCCTCGAGGACTCGGGCGCCAAGGTCGCGATCGTCAGCCCCGAGTTGGTGCCGATGGTCCAGGGGTCCGCGGATGGGCTCGACCTGCAGCTGATCGTCGTGGGCGACGTACCGGACGGCGTCGAGGCGACGTCCTTCGCCGACCTCGAGGCCGCCGAGCCGGGGGAGATCGTCCCGCGCGCCGACGACGACCTCCGTGCGTTGCTCTACACGGGTGGCACCACCGGCCGCGCCAAGGGCGTCATGCTCAGCCACGAGGGGTTGTGGCAGGCAGGACGCGGGATGAACCTCGTCGCCGAGACCATGACGGCCACCCGGTCGCTGCTGCCGCTCCCGCTCTCGCACGCCTTCGGCCTCAACGTGCTGGTCTCCGGGCTGCACTCCGAGCGTCAGCACGTGTCGGTGATGCAGCGCTGGTTCGACCCCCAGGGCTGGCTCGAGCTGGTCGCGGAGCACCGGCTGCAGAGCAGCCCGGTCGTGCCGTCGATGATGCAGATGCTGCTCGACCTGCCCTACGCCGACCACGACCTCAGCTCGCTGGAGTCCTTCGGCTCGGGAGGTGCTCCACTGCTGCCGCACCTGCGGGAGAAGGTCGAGAAGGCCTTCGGCGTCACCATCCTCGAGGGCTACGGCTGCACCGAGGCGAGCGCGATCGTCACCGCGATGACGGTGACCGACAACCGGGCGGGCAGCGTCGGTAAGCCGGCGCCGCACGTCCAGGTCGCGATCCTCGACCCGCTGGGACAGCCCGTCGCCACCGGTGAGGAGGGCGAGATCTGCGTCGCTGGGCCGGGCGTCATGCTCGGCTACTGGAACGAGCCCGAGCTCACCGCTCGCACGGTGGTCGACGGCTGGCTGCACACCGGCGACGTGGGCCGTCTCGACGAGGACGGCTTCCTCTACGTCGTCGACCGGCTCAAGGACCTCATCATCCGGGGCGGCTTCAACGTCTTCCCCCGCGACGTCGAGGACGCGCTCATCGAGCACGACGCCGTCGCGGCGGCGGCCGTGGTCGGAGTGCCGGACGAGAAGTCGGGCGAGGAGGTCGTCGCCGTGGTGGCGCTCCACCCCGGGCACGAGGCCGACCCGGAGGAGCTGAAGGAGTACGCGCGAGCCCGGCTCGCGAAGTACAAGTACCCGCGCGAGGTCCGGATCGTCGACGCCGTGCCGCTCACCAGCGTCGGCAAGACCGACCGGAAGGCCGTGCGGGCGCTCGTCAACGGCTGACGTCCGCCGGGAGGGCCTCAGCCGATCCGGAGGAGGCCCTCCTGGGCGGCGCTGGCGATCATCACGCCGTCGGGGGTGTGGACGCTGGCGCGGCACAGGGCGCGGCTGCTCCCTGCCCACGGGGAGTCGTAGACCCACAGCATCCACTCGTCGACCCGCGGCGGACGGTGGAACCACACGGCGTGGTCGATGGTCGCGGGGATCACGTCGTCGTCATAGAGCGCTCGGGCGTGCGGGCGCACGGCCGGGTGAAGGATGCGCATGTCGCTGGCGAAGGTGAACAGCGCAGCGTGCAGCGCCGGGTCGTCCGGCACGGGCCCGGCGGCGCGCACCCACTGCAGGGTCGGCTGGTCGACGGGCGCCTGGGTGCGGAACCAGCCGGGGCCGAGACCCACGGTGCGCAGGTCGAACGCATCGGGTGAGGAGCCGTAGGGCGAGGTGACCTCGCCGATCTCGCGGATCACGTCGGTGTCGGGGCGCACGGACTCCGGCGGCGGCGCGGCCGGCATCGAGACCTGGTGCTCGACGCCCGGCCGGGGGTCGGTGAAGGAGCACGACATCTCCATGATCGCGCGGCCGTGCTGACGGGCGCTGACCCGTCGGTGGCTGACGGAGCGACCGTCGCGCACCCGCTCGGCGACGAACGTGATCGGCTCGTGGGGGTCGCCGGGGCGGACGAAGTAGGTGTGCAGCGAGTGGATCGCGCGGGCGTCCGGAACGGTGCGGGTCGCGGCGACGACCGCCTGGGCGGCGACCAGGCCGCCGAAGACGTGGTTGCTCACGACGGAGGCCCGGGACTGGCCGCCCTCGAAGTGGTCCTCGTCGAGGGTGGTGAGTTGGAGCAGGTCGACGAGCTCCGGGAGAGGAGTGGTCCACGGGTCGGTCACGTCGTTCACGCCGCACATCTTGCACCGGAACGACACCTCTGCGATATCGGCAGTTCTGCCGACAAGTTGCCCTGTGACCCTTGACACACGGAGTCCTGCGGCCAAAACTGACAGGACGCCATGTCAGAAACGGACCGAGGTAGCCATGACCCGACAGATCAGCGGAATGTCCATCATCGTCACCGGCGGTGCGCGCGGCATCGGCAAGGCGACCGTCGAGCGGTTCGCCCGCCAGGGCGCATCGGTCGCGGTGGGTGATCTCGACCCCGACCTGGCCGGTGAGGTCGCCGCCGCGTTCGGCGACCGCGTCGCGGCCGCGCGGCTCGACGTCACCGACCCCGCGTCGTGGCGGGAGTTCCTCGACCAGGTCTCCCACCTCGGGCCGTGGGACGTGCTCGTCAACAACGCCGGGATCATGCCGCTCGGCTCGGTGCTCAAGGAGACCGACGAGGTCACCCGTGCGATCTTCAACGTCAACTCACTGGGCCCGATCAACGGGACCAAGGCCGTCGCACCCGGGATGGTCGAGCGCGGCCACGGCCACATCGTCAACGTCGCCTCGGCGGTCGGCCGCATGGCGGTCGCCGACGGCGCGACCTACTCCGCCTCCAAGTTCGCCGTCGTCGGCTTCAGCGAGGCCACCCGTGCCGAGCTCGGCCCCCACGGTGTCGACGTGTCCGTCGTGCTGCCGGCCGTCGTGCAGACGGAGCTCTCGGCCGGCGTACCCCCCGCCAAGGGAGTGCCGCCGGTGAGCGCCGACGACGTCGCCGCCGTGATCGAGAGCGTCGTCCGCAAGCCCAAGGCCGAGGTGTGGGTGCCGCGCTGGGCCCAGGGTCCCACCAAGCTGACGCTCGCCCTGCCGCGCAAGGTGCAGGACGCGATGGGCAAGCTCAGCGACGCCGGTGACGTCCTCGCCCACGCCGACCCGGCTGCGCGCGCCGCCTACGAAGAGCGCGCGCGGCGCAACGCGAAGTGAGAGGTCCTTGCGATGACTGACGTGACCGACGAGCGCCCCTTCCAGATCAGCGGCTTCTGCCACCTCGCCCTGGTCTGCTCCGACATGCAGCGGACCGTCGACTTCTACCAGGGCCTGCTGGGCCTGCCCCTGGTCAAGACCGTCGAGCTCCCCGAGAACGGCGGCCAGCACTTCTTCTTCGAGGTCGCACCCGGCACCTACCTCGCGTTCTTCTGGTTCCCGGACGCGCCGCCGCCGGCCCCGGGCATCGCCTCGGCCGCCGACATGCCCGGTCACGGCGAGATCCTCAGCGCGATCGCGTCGATGAACCACGTCGCGTTCACCATCCCCGAGGACCGCTTCGACGACTACAAGGCGAAGCTCGAGGCCGCCGGGGTGCGCACCGGCTTCATCCTCAACCACGACGACAGCCCGTGGACGGTCGCCGCCGAGATGCACCCGGGTGTCTACATCCGCTCGCTCTACTTCGTCGATCCCGACGGCATCCTGCTCGAGTTCGCCGCGTGGACCCGGGAAATCGGTCCCGACGAGGCCCACCTGACGCCACGGACGGCGGCGGACGCCGTCGCGGCGGAGGCCTGAGATGCCGCGGCTGCGCCAGGTCCCGCGTGCGGACGACAACGCGAAGATCGTGCGCGTCATGTACGACTTCCTCTTCGGCAAGGACCGCGACCCCGTCGCCGAGCCCGGCACGGAGGCCGGCACCCCCGGCGACTGGTGGACGGTGTTCGCGCTCGTGCCCGACATCCTCGAGCACGCGGTCCAGGGCTTCGGCGTCTATCGCTCCGAGAAGCGCTTCCTCGACCCGGTGCTGCGCGAGCTCGGGCAGACCCGGGCCGGCTGGGCTCGTGGCAGCCAGTTCGTGTTCTCGCAGCACTGCAAGTCGCTGCGCGCGCTCGGCGTCAGCGAGGAGAAGATCGAGGCCGTCGCCGGCTGGCAGGTCTCCCCGCTCTTCGACGAGGTCGAGCGGACCGTGCTCGCCTACACCGACGGACTCGTCTATGACGGCGGACGGGTCGCCGACGAGGTCTTCGAGGCGCTGCGTCGTCATCTCAGCGACGAGGAGATCCTCGAGCTGACCTACATCACCGCGCTCTACGAGATGCACGCCGTGATGAGCAAGGCGCTGCGCACCGAGTTCGACGACCGGCCCGAGCCGATCGTCGAGGTCGCCGCGCCGGAGGGGGCCGAGGCCTACGACGTCGGCGCGGCCACGTCGGTGCCGCAGTGACCTCGACGGCCGTGTCCGTGCACGACCGGCCCGACCCGATCGAGCTCATCGACGCGGTCAGGGAGTACCTCGACCACCCGCCGCCCGACGCCGGCCGGGACCGGCTGCACCGCCGGGTCGCCAGCAACGTCCTCACGACCGTCGCGCGACAGCTCGCCGCCGCTGCCGAGGACGAGGCGGTCCACCGCGATCGACTTGCGGCGCTCGGCGTACGGGACAACGCGGCGCTGGCCGCGCTGGCCGCCGGCATGGACGAGGACGATCCGCGCTTCCCCGAGCTGGTCGCGGCCCTGGCCGACTGGGCCGAGCAGAAGGTCCGTGTCAGCAACCCGCGCTACCTGGAGACGACATGAGCGACGACGCCCACCTCGAGAAGCTGCGCGCCCGCGTCCGCGAGTTCATGGTCGAGCTCGTGGAGCCGGCCGAGGACGTGCTGCACGCCGGCGGACCGGAGGCGGTCACGGCCATGGCCGGGCTGCAGCAGCAGGCGCGGGACGCCGGCCTGTGGGCGATCGGCCACCCCGAGCACCTCGGCGGCGGGGGCCTGCCCTTCCTCGACTACGTGCACGTCAACGAGATCCAGGGACGCAGCGAGTTCGGCCAGATCGCCCTCGGCACGTTCACCCTCCAGGACTCGCTCATGCTCGACCGGCATGCCACGCCCGAATGGCGCGAGCGCTACCTCGAGCCGATCGTCCGGGCTGAGTTCTGGCCGAGCTTCGCCATGACCGAGCCCGGCATCGCCGGCTCCGACCCGACCCAGCTGCAGACCTCCGCCGTCGTGGACGGCGACGAGTGGGTGATCAACGGTCGCAAGTGGTTCACCACCGGCGCCCAGAACGCCCGCTACACGACGGTCATGGTGCGCACCGAGACCGATGCGCCGATCCACGAGTCGTTCTCCCTGATCATCGTGCCGACCGACGACCCGGGCTACCGGATCGTCCGCGACACCCCCGTCCTCGGGATGGTCTCCGACCATTGCGAGGTCGCCTACGAGGACGTGCGGGTGCCGCTCGGCAACACCCTCGGCCCGCGCGGCGCCGGCTTCCGCATCGCGCAGGAGCGGCTCGGTCCGGGCCGCATCTTCCACGCGATGCGCTGGCTCGGTCAGGCGCAGCGGGCCTTCGACCTGATGTGCGAGCGCCTCAACTCCCGCCGGGCCCACGGCTCGCTCCTCGCCGAGAAGCAGCTGATGCAGCAGCACGTCTTCGACTCCTGGACCGAGATCCAGTCCGCCCGGATGATGACCCTCGCCGCTGCCGAGAAGATGGACGCCGGCGACCAGGCCCGCATCGAGATCGGCGCCGTGAAGGTCGCCGGAGCCCGGATGCTGCACAACGTCGTCGACCGCGCCCTCCAGGTCCACGGCGCCGAGGGCCTCACCGACGACACGCCGCTCTCGCGGATGTACCGTGCCGCCCGCTTCGCCCGGGTCTACGACGGCCCCGACGAGGTCCACATCCAGTCCGTCGCCGGTCGGATCCTGCGCCGGTATGCCCAGGGTGGGGGATGGGACTTCGGCACCGACTGACATCGGTGGTCGAGGAGCCGTCGCGAGGAACGAGCGACGGCGTCACGAGACCCGGCT
>NZ_STGW01000024.1:0-137 GCF_004912195.1 Nocardioides caeni | reverse complement strand
GGCGAGATCGCCCTGGCCCGCAAGGAGTCCCACCACCGCGGGCAGTCACTACTCGGTCTGGCGAAGGTCCTGACCTCCGAGATGCCCCACACCCTCGCCCGACTGCGCGACGGGAGCCTCAACGAGTTCCGCGCCAC
>NZ_STGW01000027.1:685-9686 GCF_004912195.1 Nocardioides caeni | reverse complement strand
TCGATCACCACGCGACGGGCGTCCAGGACGGCCTGCGCCTGCTGGCGCTGCAGCATCGCGGCCGCGATCTCGGGCGCGTAGGAGAGGTTGGACAGCCGCACCTCGAGGACGTCGAGCCCGGCGAGGTGGACACGGGCGTTGACCTCGGCCGCGAGCTCGTCGGCGACCAGCTCGCCGTCCTCGCGCAGGGTGGTGACGTCGCCCTGACCGGTCGGGTCGCTCGGTGCCGCCGGGACGCTCGCGGGTGCGGTGTCGGCCTCGGCCAGCTCGGCCGCGACCGCGGCCATCCGCTCGGTCTGGTGGTCATAGGGGTGGCGGGCGACGACCTGGCGCAGCGCGGACTCCGACTGGCTCTCGATGAAGTCGTGGTAGTCGTCCACGGCGAAGTGCGCCTTCGCGGTGTCCTTGACCTGCCACACGACGATCGCCGAGACCTGGACGGGGGAGCCGTTGCGCTCGTTGACCTTGATGGTCGCGGTCTCGAAGTTGAGGATCCGCACCGGCACCTTCGACCGGCCCGTGAACGGCACGGTCAGGCTGAGGCCCGTACGGCGGATCGTGCCGAGGTAGTTGCCGAAGAACACCACGACCCGGGTCTCGCCCGGTGCGACGACCGTCAGGCCCGACGCGAGGGCGGCCCCGGCGAGCGCGGCCGCGATCCCGCCGGCGATCAGCAGGGTCGCCGTACTCGTCGCGATGTCGGAGGACGCCGCCTGGCTGAACAGCACGACGGCCCCGCCCCACAGCAGCAGGACGCCCAGCAGCGCCGGCCAGCCGTTGACGGCCGTGGCGTTGCGCTCGTCGATGTCGAGGCGGGTCTGGGTCTCGGTGATCGGCATGGGGGTCTCCTTCGGGCCGGGGGAAGTCCGGATCTCAACCATAGCAGAGTGATATCACTTTGCTAGTGGGCACGAGGTGGGACTCCGCGCCCCGCGAGGTGGGACTCCGCGCCCCGCGAGGTGGGACTCCGTGCGCCGCGAAGTGGGACTTCGCGGGTCAGCCGAGCAGCCCGGCGACCAGCTCGACCTGCCGCGGGTCGTCGCTGGTGGGGATGAGCTGGACCTCGTCGCAGCCGAGGTCCGCGAACCGGTCGAGTACGACGCCCAGCTCGGCGAGCGTGCCCGCGAACCCAGCGGTCGGGGCCAGTGCGTCCACGAACTCGGCGGGGATCCAGTTCATGTAGTGCCGCAGATGCCGGTGGACCTGCCCGCGAGGATCGTCGGTCGTCTCGGTCAACGCGAACCAGAAGGACGTCGTCAGTCGCGGCGCCGGCCGCCCGGCCTCGGCCCACGCCGTGCGCGCGGTGTCGAAGAGGTCGGACGCCGCGGCGAGGTCGAGGTCCAGTGACATGCCCGCGAGACCGTCGGCCCAGGCCGCCGCGCTGCGCACGGTCTTGTGTCCGTGCGTGCCGACGAGCAGCTCCGGCCCGCCGGCCTGGGCCGGCGACGGGCCGACCGGTCGCGTGGCGCCGGTGACGTTCTCGCCCGCCCAGACCCGACGCATGACGCCGGCACGCTCGGCCATGCCGCGCATGGTCCGGCTCGACCAGTCCGCGCCGACGGCCGCGTAGTCCTCCTCGCGCCCACCCACGCCGAGGCCCACGGAGAGACGCCCGCCGCACAGGCGGTCACCGGTCGCGAGCGCCTTGGCGAGCATCACCGGGTCGTGCAGCTGCGGCACGATCACCGTCGTGACCACGCGCACGCGGCTGGTCCACGCCGCGACGGCGCCCAGCAGGGTCAGCGCATCGGGATTGTCGAAGGCGATCCGCTCGCCGAAGGCGAGCGAGCTGAACGGGCTCTCGTCGGTCAGCCGCGCCCAGCGCTCGAGCGTCGCCGGGTCGATGTGTGGCTCCATGACCGGCAGGGTCATCCCGACATCCATTCCGCTGTCCATGTCGGTCACTTTCCCAGAGGCTGGACGCGGTGCCTAGAACAGGTTCTAATCTTGGTCGGCGGCGACCGGCCGCCCCCGACAGCCAGGAGCCTCCCGTGACCGCAGACCGCCAGCAACGCTTCACCGACCGCCGCATCGTCGTCACCGGCGCGGCCGGAGGTCTGGGCGAGGTCGTCGCGGAGCAGTTCCGTGCGGAGGGCGCCCGGGTCGTCGCCACCGACGTCCGCGAGGCCGATGGCGTGGTCGCCTGGGACCTGACCGACGACGCGGCGCGCGCCGGCTTCGTGGCCGACGTACTCGCCGAGCTCGGCGGACTCGACGTGCTCTGCAATGTCGCCGGCATCCAGGTGTTCACGCCGCTGGGCGAGGTCACCGCCGACCTGATGCGCCGCCACTACGAGATCAACGCCCTGGCGCCGATCATGCTCGCGCAGGCCTTCGCGGACGCGCTGGTCGAGAGCAAGGGCAATGTCGTCTCGGTCGCCTCGATCTCCGCGGTCATGGCCCAGCCCTACAACGCGCCCTACAACTCCTCGAAGGCCGCGCTGCTGCTGGGGATGCGCTCGATCGCCCTCGACCTCGGCCTCAAGGGCGTCCGCGTCAACTGCGTCTCGCCCGGCGGCATCGCCACGCCGATGGTGGAGGCCGCGGCCCTGGGCCTGCCCGCCGACACCGACTGGAACCTCATCGCCAAGAGCACCTCGGTCATGCCGGGATTCATGCCGCCGTCGGAGGTCGCCGACTCCGTCCTCTTCCTCGCCTCCGCCGCCGCCTCCTCGATCACCGGCGCCAACCTCGTCGTGGATCGCGGCGTCGTGCTGTGAGCGCGATCAGCCAGCTCGCCTGGGTCGTCGCCGATCTCGACGCGGCCGAGTCGGCCCTCGGCTCGACGTACGGCGTGGTCGCGTGGACCCGGATCCCGGAGGTCCACTTCGGCCCCGACGGCTGCACCCACCGTGGCGCACCGGCCGATTTCGTCGCCGACATCTCCCTCGCCTACGCCGGCGAGCTGCAGCTGGAGATCATCCGGCCGGTGCGCGGCGAATCGATCTACACCGAGTTCCTCGCGACCTCGGGTCCAGGCCTGCACCACACCTGCCGCGAGGTCGACGACCTCGACGCCGCGGTGGCGGACGCGATCGCGGAGGGTCGTGAGGTGATCCAGGCCGGCACGATGGCCGGCATGCGGTTCGCGTACGTCGACCTGACGGCCACCGGCGCGGGCCTGATCGAGCTCGCCGAGATCGGCTCCGAGCTCGTGCCGTTCTATGACCACATCCGCGCGCGCTCCGAAGGGCGCGCCGCGTGAGCGAGCCGCGCCGCGCGGTGGTGACCGGCGCGGGGGAGTCGTCGATCGGGCTGGCCGTCGCCGACGCGCTGGCCGACCAGGGCTGGGACGTCGTCGTCACGACCCGCCGCCAGCCGGTGGGGCGCTATGCGTGGCACGAGCTCGACCTCGCCGACCGCTCCTCGGTCGCGTCCTTCGCCGCGTGGTGTGAGCGGCGCTGGGACCGTGTCGACCTGCTCGTCAACTGCGCGGGCATCCACCTCGACCTCGGGTCGAAGTGGAAGGAGCCTCAGCTCCTCGACGGCCACGAGATCCACTGGCGCACCAACTACCTCGGCACCGTCGACCTCACCCACGCGCTGCTGCCGCTCGTCCTCGCCGCGGCCGACGCCGGCAGCGGGCCGCGCGTCGTGCACGTCGTCTCGCAGCTGCACGATCGGGGCACCACCGACCAGCTGCTCGGCCGGCCCGTCGAGCACGACTCCTGGGCGTCGTACGGCACGTCCAAGCTGGGCCTGGTCCATCACGCGGCCTGGCTCGCCGAGACGTACGGCGACCGAGGGCTCGTCGCGCTCTCGGTCCACCCCGGCGCGGTGTCGACGTCCATCGCCGACCGCGGCCTCGAGACCCGGCCGCTGCTGCGCCGGCTGCGCGGCGTCGCTCGCCCGCTGGAGCGGCGGGTGCTGATGACGCCGGAGGCATCGGCTGCCCATCTGGTGCGGCTCACCGCCCCCGACGTCGCGCCCGGCTACTTCCACAAGTCCCACCCGGCCGAGCCGGCACCGGCCGCCCAGGACGCCGCGGCCCGGGCCGAGCTGATGGCCTCAACCCACGACTGGCTCGCCGGCTGACCCCGTCGTCCCGTGCGGATGTGTCGGTTTCGCGGCGCTTTCAGGACTGATCTGCACGGGACGACAGCCCGAGCTCGCGCTCCCCCAGCGGCGCGAAGTACGACGCCACGTCGGCGTCGCTCACCTCGGCGACCGTCGCGGGCGACCACCGCGGCGACCGGTCCTTGTCGACGAGCTGTGCGCGCACGCCCTCGACGAAGTCGTGTCCGGCGTGGAAGCGCAGCGCGAGCCGGTACTCCAGGTCGAGCGCGGCCCGCAGGTCTGGCAGTTCGGCCGCCTCCCGCAGCGCACGAAGGGTCACCCGCACCGAGGTCGGGGACTTCGCCTCGATGGTGTCGGCCGCGCGGATCGCATCGTCCCGGCCGGTCGCCCGTAGTCGGTGGAGGATCGTCAGGACGTCGTCGCCGGCGTACGCCTCGTCGAGCCAGGTGCGCGCCTCGAGCAGCGGTGAAGCGGGGGCGGGCTCCTCGAGCTCGGCCAGCACCTCGTCGGCGTCGCGGACGGCGAGGGCCTTCAGCAGGTCGGGGATCAGGGCGCTGGGCAGGTAGTGGTCGGCGAAGCCGGTGGCGATGGCGTCGCCGGCACCGACCGAGCCGCCGGTGAGGCCGAGGTGGGTGCCGGTCTCGCCGGGCGCGCGGGAGAGCAGCCAGGTGCCGCCGACGTCGGGCAGGAAGCCGATGCCGGTCTCGGGCATGCCGATCGACGAGCGCTCGGTGACGACCCGCTGGCCGGCGTGCGCGGAGAGGCCGATCCCACCGCCGAGGACGATGCCGTCCATGATCGCGACATAGGGCTTGGGGTAGTCGGCGATGAGGGCGTTGAGCCGGTACTCGTCGGCCCAGAACTCCGCGGCCGCCGTCCCGCCGACCTTGGCGTCCTCGGTCATCGCGACGACGTCACCGCCCGCGCAGAGGCCGCGCTCGCCTGCGCCGAGGAGGACGACCGTCCGCACCGTGTCGTCGGCGGCGAGGTCGTGCAGCGCGTCGGTGATCAGCCCGACCATCTCGTGGGTCAGGGCGTTGATCGCGCGCGGACGGTTGAGGACGACGTACGCCGCGTGGCCCTCGCGTCGCAGCAGGACGGGCGGCTCGGCGCTGCTCGGGGTGGTCACGCACCGATTGTCCCTTGACGACATCGGCCTTCAATCATACATTCAGTCACTCAACGTATGATTGAAGGGTTGGCGGCATGGGGCACGGAAAGACGGCCATCGTCCTCGGTGGCAGCGTGGCGGGACTGTGTGCGGCGGGCGTCCTGGCCGCGCACTTCGACGAGGTCGTCGTCCTCGAACGCGACCTGTTGCCCGCCGACGCGGAGCACCGGCGCGGCGTGCCGCAGAGCAAGCATCCGCACTTCCTCCTCAACTCCGGGCGGACGGCGATCGGCGCGATCTTCCCCGGCTTCGAGGACGCGATGCTCGCCGCCGGCGGCCGGCTCCTGATGCCGTCGATGGATGCCGCCTACTGCGAGAACGACGGCTGGGCGCCGCGCAAGCAGAGCACCATGACGATGGTCTACAGCTCGCGGATCATGATCGAGCGGGTGCTGCGCGACAAGGTGCGGGCCCACGCCAACATCCGGGTCGTCGAGGGCGCCAGCGTCACCGGCCTGGTCACCGAGGGGGGCGGTCGCCCGGACGGCCGCGTCACCGGGGTCGCGTGGCGCGACGCCGACGGCGCCGACCACGTGAGCGCCGCCGACTTCGTCGTCGACGCGCTGGGCCGCGGCACGTCGGTGCCGGACTGGCTGGTCGCCGCCGGCTGGGACGCCCCGCCGGAGCGCACGCTCGACGCGAAGGTCACCTACACCTCCCGCTGGTACCAGCTGCCGCCCGCCGACCAGCGGCCCGACGGCTGGTGGTGGAAGCACCTGGTCATCACGCCGACCCAGGACACCGGCGAGCATCCCGACGAGCACGACTACCTGTCCAACTTCTTCCCCATCGAGGACGACAAGGCCATCGTCTGCATGGGCTCGTGGGGCCTGGACATGGCCCGCAAGACCGATGCCTTCGAGGCGTCGGCCCGCCGGGTCCGGGCTGCCACCTTCGGCGCCGCGATGGACGCCTGCACGCCGCTGTCCGAGGTCCACCTGACCCGGTCGACCGGCAACAAGTGGCGGCGCTACGACGAGCTCGCCACCCCGCCCGTCGGGCTGGTCGCGATCGGTGACTCGATCTGCGCGTTCAACCCGTTCTATGCCCAGGGCATGAGCTCCGCGGCCCGCTCGGCACTCGTGCTGCGTGACCTGCTCGACGCCCGCCCTGCGGTCGATGTCGCCTTCCACCGGGAGTTCCTCGCCCAGCAGCGGAAGTCGCTCGACGTGCCGTGGATGCTGGCGATGGCCCGGGACCAGGCCTACGACTTCGCCACCGGCACCGAGACGGTCGCGCCGTGGCGGCGCAAGCTCGCCGCCAAGGTGTCGTGGCCGGTGTTCAACGCCATCACCGCCGCCTCCCGGGAGGACACCTACGTCGAGGAGACCTTCACTGCGGTCTTCAACCTCGACAAGTCGCTCAAGGAGATGGCCCGCGATCCCCGCTTCCTGTGGGGCCTCGTGCGCTACCGGCTGCGTCAGCTGCTGGGCCGCACGACCGTGCCCGGCGGCTTCGACGAGCGCCAGGACCCACCCGGCACGGACTGGACCGACCCCATGCGGGCGGCCGCCGAGCGTCGTACCGTCGAGCACGCCCACGCCTGAGGAGCCACCGCATGAGCTACACCTGTACCGACGAGGCCAGCAAGGTCACCGAGGACCTCGGCTTCAGCTGCGAGGGCGCCAACGCGTTCGTCACCTTCCGCAACCCGTTCGACCTCGAGAACGGCACGCTGCCGGTGCTGGAGCTGCTGATCGTGGTCGGCGCCGTGTGGGCGCTGGTCCACGCCTGGCGGCGCTGGCGCCGCGACGGTGATCCGGTCAACATCGCGCTGTGGTTCTCGTCGCTGGTCTACCTGGCCGTCGTCGAGCCGCCGCTCTACTTCCCCGAGTGGTTCAACCTCGAGGAGTACGTCGGCTTCATCTTCAGCCACAACGTCTTCACCGTGCAGTTCATGTTCGACCGGCTGCCGCTCTACATCGTCGCGTTCTACACCGTCATCACGCAGCTGACCTACGAGGTGGTGCGGGCGCTCGGCATCTTCCAGCGACGCGGGCCGCTGGTCGGCGCGGTCGCGACCGCGTTCGCGTGCCAGGTGTTCTACGAGACCTTCGACCAGCTCGGCCCGCAGCTGCAGTGGTGGGCGTGGAACCCGGACAACGCGGTCAATCAGCCGATGTTCGCGTCGGTGCCGATGAACAGCATGTGGGTGTTCGCCTCGGTCTCGTTCGGCGTGCAGACCTGGCTGGTGGTCAAGCTCGTCGGCCTGCGCGAGGGACGTACGTCGTTGCGTGGCGGCCAGGTCGCGTGGCGCACCGTCGTCGCCGGCGTCCTCACCCCGGTGCTGATGGTCGTCCTCGCGGCCCCGACGCGGGTGGGGCCCACCGATGGCGAACACACGGTGCAGCGGATCCTCGTGACGGTGCTGCTCGGGCTGCTGTGGGCCGTCGGTCTGCTGCTCCTCGCCGAGGCCACCCGCGCCACCTGGCGGGGGAGCGCGGAGCCGGTGGCATCGCCGTGGTTCGCCCGGATCTACCCGATGCTCTATCTGGACGTGCACATCGTGCTGTGGCTGGTCGCCCTCCCGGCGTATCTCGGCGCGACCGACGGCATCACCGACTCCGGGACCCCCATCGGCAGCGGTTGGTATGCCCTGGCCTGCATGGCCGTGTGCACGTGGTTCGTCGTCGCCGCGTGGCGGGCGACGGCACCGGGAAAGGTCCCCGCCGACCCGGCACCGGCCGCGGCGTAGTCTCGCGGCCGTGGCACAGCACGGGTGGGGTGGTCGGCCGCCGGCCGGCGACGAGGAGGCGCGGCAGCGCATCGTCGACGCCGCCGCTATCTGCATCGACCGCTACGGCGTCGCGAAGACCACGCTCTCCGACGTCGCGACCGAGCTGCAGGTGACCCGGCAGACCGTCTACCGCCACTTCGCGAAGGTCAGCGACATCGTCGGGGTCGTCGCCGAGCAGGGCGCCGCGGCGTTCGTCGACGACCTCGTCGCGCACCTCGACGGGGTGGCGGACGCCCGCCGGGCCGTGGTCGACGGCTTCCTCTTCTGCTTGCGGGCCATCCCCGCCGATCCCCGCCTCAGCCTGCTCCTCGAGCTCGGCGATGAGGGCGCCTTCGGCCGCCGCGCCACCGCCGCCCCCGTCCTCGCCTACGGCGCCGCCATGCTCCGCCGCTACCCCGTCGACTGGGCCGCAGCGGGCATCGCCGATGCCGACCTCGACGGCCTCGCCGAGGTCATCATGCGTCTGCTCATCTCCATGCTCGAGGACCCGGACGTCGCCACCCGCTCGGATGACGACGTCCGGGCGCTGCTCGAGCGGTGGGTGGTCCCGGCGCTGGACTGAGGCGCGCGACTAGGCTGGGAGCCGTTGCCGATCACGAGCAGAGGTACCTGTGCCTGCCAGTCGTTCCGCCCGTCAGAGGAAGGCCAGCGCCGAGGCAGGAGAGCTGGCTGTGGTCCGCATCGACGTGAGCCCTGACGACTCCTACGCCTACACGATCTCGTGCACTCAGTGCGAGGTCCCGCGGCCGGGGACGGGTACTCGTGCCTGGAGCACACGTCGGTCGGGTGAGGACAACGGCTACATGGCGGCAATGGACCGCTGGATCCTGCACCTGACGGCCAAGCACCCCGACGCGGAGGCTCCCTGCCTGCAGTACCTGCCCGAGGCGCGCGCACGTCTCCAGGAGCGACGCGACGCCAAGGGGTGAGTCCCACCGTATCCCTCACCGCCTCCGGTGGAACCTGACGTCGCCGTTGGGGAGGAGTTCGTGGGTGTAGGCGGGGTCGTGGATCCGATGGTGATGGTGGCTGCAGAAGCTCTTGCCGTCCTTGATGTCGGTGTGGCCGCCGTGGGC
>NZ_STGW01000027.1:0-491 GCF_004912195.1 Nocardioides caeni | reverse complement strand
GATGACGGTGGTGGCCAGGCCGCCGTGTTCGGGCAGGTGGTCGGGGTCGAGGTGTTCCAGCAGTGCGGCGAGGGCGTGGGCGCGTTTGCGGTGCATCGGGATGCGGTCGGCCTCACCCCCGGCCTCACCACCCACCTGACCTTCCTGCTGTCCGGTGTTGTGGCGGGGGCTGGTGTAGGCGGCGAGGTAGGTCTGGAGTCGTCCGGCGATGACGTCGGGGACGAGGCCGTTGATGCGGGTGGTGCCGTCGCCGTTGCGGCGGAATCGTAGGGAGGCCTTTTCGCGGGCTCGTCGTTCTTCGGCTTCGAGACGCTTGGCGTCTTCGGCTTGGGCGATTTCGGGGGCGACGACGTCGAGGATGCGGCGGGCCAGGGTGCGCAGCTCAGAAGGGCGGTGCCGGGTGGCGTACCCGACGAGGGTCTTCTCCGCCTCCTTGGAGAGGTCGGGCCCGAGCCGGTGATGGAGGTGGTCGGGGAGGTCGTCGATGCCGG
>NZ_STGW01000004.1:194484-338808 GCF_004912195.1 Nocardioides caeni | reverse complement strand
CTTGACCGCAGGCCCGTCCGTGTGGTGTGGGCGCACCAGTTCGATCGCGTCGATCTTGCCTTCACCTTCGAGAAGCAGATCCAGAAGTGGGGGCGTGCCAAGCGGATCGCTCTGATCGAGGGGCGCATCGATGCGCTGTCCGCGTTGTCGAGTCGAGGTCTGGCCGGCACGGAGGCGCGGCTGCACGCGCAGGAAGCGGGGCGTCCCGGTGTCTGGAAGCCCGACATCCCGTAGTCGATCTGGTGGTCGCGGAGCCCCGCGAGGGACGAGCGGGCGTCACGAGACCTCTGTGGTTGCGTCCGCCAGGTCCCTACAGGCATCTCGTGACGCTCGCTGGCGCTCGCTCCTCGATGACCTGTGGTCCTGTGCCAGAGTGAGGTGCATGGCAGCCACCGATCGCCCGTACGACGTCGTCCTCTTCGGAGCCACCGGGTTCACCGGCGGCCTCACCGCCGACTACCTGGCGGCCCACGCGCCGCGGGAGCTGCGGTGGGCGATCGCGGGGCGTAGCGAGGAGAAGCTCGAGGCCGTGCGGCACCGTCTCGCCGGCACCGATCCCCGGCTGGCGGAGCTGCCGCTGGTCGTCGTCGACGCGACCGACACCGACGGGCTCGCCGCGGCGGTCGCCACCACCAAGGTGGTGGCGACCACGATCGGCCCCTACGTGCAGCACGGCGGTCCACTCGTCGCGGCCTGCGCCGCCGGCGGCACCGACTACGTCGACCTCACCGGCGAGCCCGAGTTCGTCGACCGCACCTACGTCGAGCACAACGCCGCCGCCGAGGGATCCGGCGCGCGCCTCGTCCACTGCTGCGGCTTCGACTCGATCCCGCACGACCTCGGCGCCTACTACACGGTCCAGCAACTGGCGGCGGAGGTCGGCGGCGAGATCACCGCGCCCGTGACGATGCGCGGCGTCGTACGCAGCAACGCCACCTTCTCCGGCGGCACCTTCCACTCCGCGATGGGCGCGTTCGCGCGCGCCCGGCAGATGAAGGAGGCGTCCTCCGCGCGGCGTCGACTCGAGCCGCGACCCGAGGACCGGCGCTCCCGGGCGACCGCCGGACGCCCGCGCCGCGACGGCGAGCTCGGCTACTGGCTGCTGCCGTTGCCGACCATCGACCCGTTCGTCGTCGCCCGCAGCGGCGCCGCGCTGGCGTCGTACGGCCCGGCATTCACGTACTCCCACTTCGCCGGCACCAAGACCCTGCGCTACGCCGTCGGGGGCACCGTCGGCATGGGTGGCCTGACGGTCGCGGCGCAGGTGCCGCCGCTGCGCAAGGCGCTGCTCAAGCGCGTCCCGCAGGGCGAGGGGCCGTCGGAGAGCCGGCGGGAGAAGTCGTGGTTCACCGTCGACTTCGTCGCCGAGACCGAGGGGACCCAGGTCCACACCAGGGTCTCGGGCGGTGACCCGGGCTACACCGAGACCGCCAAGATGCTGGCTGAGTCGGCGATCTGCCTGGCGCTCGACGAGAACCCGGTGCGCTCGGGCCAGCTGACCACTGCGACCGCCATGGGCGACGCGCTGCTGGCCCGTCTGCAGCGGGCGGGGATCGCGTTCGAGCGACGCTGAGCCGTCGTCGGTGCGGCGCTCACTGGACGTACTCATCGAGGTGGGCGTAGACGATCGTGTTGTCGGGGTAGCCGCCCTGAGGGAGCCGCTCGCCGCCACAGGTGATCAACCGCAGCAGCGGAGCGTCGGTCTCCGGCCAGATCCGGTCGACGGGCAGGTCCTCCTTGGCGACGTCCTCGACCGCGTCGACGACGAAGGTGGCGACGCCGTCGGTCCGCTCGATGCGTACGACGTCACCCGGCTCGAGCGTCGCGAGGTCCCAGAACACGTCCGGCCCGTCGGGGCCGTGCACGTGCGCGACGACCACCGCGCCGCCGGGCTCGCCCGGCCGGGGACCGGGCTCGTACCAGGCTGCGTCACCGAAGTCGGGGGTGTCGAGGGCGCCCTCCGCGGTGAGCCCCCGCCCCTCCAGCCGCTCGTCCACCCCGATCGCGGGGATCGAGAGGCGGGTGGGCCGGCCGACGGGTGCCGGGGTGCTGTCGGTGGTCAGGGGGCTCGTCGGGGTGGCCGCGGTCGGAGGCACGATCTCCGCCAGGTCCACCGTCGCCGTCGGCGCGGGCGGCGGGGTGTCCGGCGCGGTGTCCGGGCGGGCCAGGACGAGGGCGCCGAGGATCGCGCACGCGACCCCGACCGCTCCGACGATGCCGACCGCCCAGCGGATCGCCCTGGCTGTCCGGTGGCTGCTCATGTCCGTAGGAGTCGCGGAGCTGCGGGACCTTGCAGCTTTTGCCGGTCTTTCGCTCGTCGAGGAGCAGGCGAGCCGCCCCTCGTTCGTCGAGTAGCTGGCGAGCGCCAGCGAGCTGCGTATCGAGACGCCCGCAGCCATGGCACCGGACCGGGCCGGCCCCAGCACCATCGCACCACGTCTCGATACGTCCGCTCGTTCCTCGCGGACTACTCGACGACCGAGGGGGTCAGCCGGGGCAGGGGTCGACGGTGAAGGTGGTCTTCTTCGTGGTCGTCGCACCGAAGTTGTCGCGAGCCGTGACCGTCAGGGTGTAGTCGCCCCAGGCGAGCCGGCCGAGGTTGGCACTCCAGCTGGAGCCGGAGCGCGCACCAGCCTTGGCGCCGTCCTCCGGGCCCGGGCCGTTCCACGAGAACCTGACCGACGCGAGGCCGGTGCCGTCGTTCGCCATCGCTGACACGGAGACGATCCGCCCTGCGCTCGTGCAGTCGTCTCCCGAGATCGTCCTGGTGATCGTGCCGATCGTCGGCGGTCGGTTGACGGTGAGCCGGACCGTGATCACGACGGTGCCGCCCGACCACGAGACGGCCACGGTGCCCTCGTGCGGGCCCTCCGACAACCCGGAGCGGGACGCGGTGATCTGCAGCCCGCGGCTCGACTCGGGGTCGAGTGAGCCGCCGGGGCCGATCGACAGCCACGACGTGCGGGACTCGGTCGTGAAGTCCAGCGCGGTGCCGCCGGCGTTGCCGACGGTGATCGTCCGGGCGCTGTCGGAGCGGCCCAGGTCGACCGTGCGCGTCGAGACGGTCAGCTCGCCCGGAGCGGCGATCGTCGGCGCGTCCGAGGTGGCGTCCGTCGTCCCCTCGGTGGCGGTCGGGTCGCCGGACGGCTGGGCCACCTCGCTCGGCGAGCCCGACGGGGTGGTCTGCGTCGCGGGCGGGAGGTTGGTGGCGGGCGTCTGCGACGACGGTGTGGTGCCGGCGTCGATCGCCACCGTGTCGTCGGTGCCGTCCGGCCAGCAGGACACGGTCGCCCAGCCGCCGAGGACGACGAGCGCCACGATCAGCGCGACCAGCGGTGGGCGCAGGCGCGCGCGGGTCGCCTCCGTCGTACCGCCGGACGGGAGGGGCCCGCCCACCGTCGGGCCGTCGGAGTAGAAGCCGACCAGCCGCGGGTCGTCGAGGACCCGGTCCTTGAGGGCGGCCGGTGCTGCCATGGCGGGTACGCCGGCCAGCAGCGCCAGCGGGCTGATCATCAGCTTGCGGCGGCTCTCGCAGGTCTCGCAGCCGTCGATGTGGCGCGCGACGCGCTTGCGGATGAGGGGGGAGAACGTGCCGTCCCAATCCGACAGCAGCGCGGCCAGCTCCTCGCAGTCGTCGCTGCCGCGGCGGGCGATGAGCAGCGCCCCGAGGGCCCGCTCGACCTGGTCGCGGGCGCGGCTGAGCATGACGTAGGAGTTGGCAGTGGTGACGTCCATCGCCGCCGCCAGGTCGGGGCCCTCGAGCCCCTGGCGCAGGTGCAGGTCCAGCAGGGCGCGGTCGCGGTCGTTGAGCCCCTCGATCGCATCCCACACCAGCGCCTGCAGCTCGGCCTGGACGGCTTCCTGCTCGACCTGCTGCTCGGGTCCGTTGCCCTGGTCAGGCATGGCCTCGAGCCATTCGTCGTCGTGCGCGACCCGCGCCCGGGCGCGCAGGGTGCGTAGGCACTCGTTGCGGACCACCGAATAGAGCCACGGCCGCAGGCGCGAGGCGTCGCGCAGCTGGCCGACCTTCTCGGCCATCACCACGAAGGAGTCCGCGACGGCATCCGCGGCCTCCTCCCGGTTGCGGGTCATGGAGTGCGCGAAGTCGAAGAGCCGGTCGGCGTACTTCTCGTAGATCCCCGCGAACGCCGACCGGTCGCCGGCCAGCACGCCCGCGACCAGGTCCGCGTCCGGGAGCTCGGCCGAGGTCATGGCGAGATCGTAGGGCGCGGCAGGGGCGGGCGTCGCGGCACGGGGACATCGGCCCTCTCTTCTCATCACATCGGGTCGGCTCGGACGGGGGACACGGGTAGGAGTCGGCGGGGGAGGAGACCTTGCAGTTTTCCGTCCGGTGGTCGAGGTGCGCCAAGGACCTTGCGCGAAATCTGGAACACGTTCTAATCTGGACACCTGTCCAGTTCTTCGGCTGCAAGGGAACCCCATGCCCATTCGCGTACTCCATGTCGCCACCGGCAACGTCGGGAGGATCGCGCTCGGTCAGCTGATCGAGGACCCCCGCTTCGAGCTGGTCGGTCTCGTCACGAGTACGGCGGACAAGGTCGGCCGCGATGCCGGGGCGCTGGCCGGCGTCGACGGTGCCGTCACCGGCATCGCCGCCACGGACGACCTGGCCGCCGCGCTGGCCGCGACGAAGCCCGACTGCGTCGTCTACTGCGCGCTCGCCGAGACCCGCTTCTTCGAGGCGCTCGAGGACATCAAGACCTGCCTCGCGGCCGGGGCCAACGTCGTGGCGACGTCGCCGGTCCCGCTCCTCTATCCGTGGGGCCTGCTGCCCGACGCGATGATCGACCCCTACGAGGAGCTGTGCCGCGAGCACGGCGTCAGCCTCTTCGTCAGCGGCGTCGACCCGGGCTGGGCCAACGACGTCCTGCCGTTCGCCGTCGCGAGCACCTGCCAGAGCATTGAGCAGGTGCGCTGCTACGAGATCGCCGACTATGCGACCTACGACGGCGCGCCGGTCATGTTCGACGTGATGGGCTTCGGCCGTCCCGTCGGCGAGGACCTGCCGATGCTCTTCAAGCCCGGCATGCTCGCCTCCGCGTGGGGCGTCTCGCTGCGGCTGATGGCCAAGGGCTTCGGCCTCGAGCTCGACGAGATCACCGAGTGGTTCGAGCAGGAGCCCGCGCCGGAGGACTTCGACGTCGCCGTCGGCACCATCCCCAAGGGTGGTGTGGCCGCGGTGCGCTTCAAGATCACCGGCATCGTGGGCGGCAAGGAGGTGCTGGTCGTCGACCACACCACCCGCCTGCGCCCCGACCTCCGACCCGACTGGCCCCAGGCGGCCCAGGAGGGCGGCAGCTATCGCGTGGAGATCACCGGCGAGCCGTCGTACGTCGTCGACGTGTGCCCCACCAGCCGCAAGGGCGACCACAACTACGCGGCGATCGCGCTCGGCGCCGGCCGCGTGGTCAACGTGATCCCCGACGTGGTCGCCGCCGCCCCCGGGCTGCGTACGACGCTCGACCTGCCGATC
Organism: Nocardioides caeni; assembly: GCF_004912195.1. Classification (GTDB taxonomy): domain Bacteria; phylum Actinomycetota; class Actinomycetes; order Propionibacteriales; family Nocardioidaceae; genus Nocardioides; species Nocardioides caeni. The sequence continues at coordinate 333,314 of NZ_STGW01000004.1, read as the reverse complement.
ACCACGGCGAAGGGGATCTTCGCCACCACCCTCGACAAGAAGTGAGTGAACTGATGGGACGCTGCGACGACAAGGTCGTCCTGATCTCGGGCGGTGCCCGCAACATCGGCGGCGCCAGCGCGCGCATGCTGGTCGCCGAGGGCGCGAAGGTCGTCATCGGCGACGTCCTGGACGACGAGGGCACGGCGCTGGCGGACGAGCTCAACGCCGAGTACGGCGATCAGGGCGACGTGGCGCGCTACGTCCACCTCGACGTCACCAGCGACGAGGACTGGCGCGCCGCCGTCGCGCTCGCGGTCGAGGAGTTCGGCAAGCTCAACGTGCTCTTCAACAACGCCGGCATCTTCAACGGCGGCATGCTGCAGCGCTACAAGCGCGCGCTGTGGCAGGAGATGCTCGACGTCAACCTCACCGGCCCGTTCCTCGGCATGCGCGCCTCGACCGACGCGATCATCGCCGCCGGCGGCGGGTCGATCATCAACACCTCCTCCATCGAGGGCCTGCGCGGCACCCCGTGGGCGCACGGCTACGTCGCCTCCAAGTGGGGCCTCACCGGCCTGACCAAGTCCGCGGCGATGGAGCTCGCGCCCCACGGCATCCGGGTCAACTCGCTGCACCCCGGCCGGATCAGCACCCCCGCCACCGACCAGATGCCCGAGGACCTCATCCCGATCCCGCTCGGCCGCCCCGGCAAGGTCGAGGAGGTCGCGGCGTTCGTGGTGTTCCTCGCCTCCGACGAGTCCTCCTTCGCCACCGGCTCCGAGTTCGTCGTCGACGGCGGGACGATCAACCACATCCCGACGAAGGCGTAGCTTCTGGCGGCGTCGGCTCGGATTCATCACGGTATGTAGGCGAATTGCCACCTCCTGTGCGGAGTTCATCGCGGGGAGTAGCCGTTCATCCACATACCGTGATGAATCCGAGCGAGCTAGTCTCACGGCGTGACGCCGACCGCCGCATGCCCCTGCGGGGGCCCGTCGTACGACGCCTGCTGCGCGCCGCTGCATCGTCGTACTCGCTTTGCGGAGACGGCCGCGGAGTTGATGCGGAGCCGCTACAGCGCCCACGTGGTGGGCGGGCGGCTCGGGGCCGACCACCTCTTCAGGACCTGGCATCCGGCGTACCGTCCCGATGACACGTCACCGGACAGCGAGCTGTCGTGGACGGGGCTCGACGTGGTGGAGGTCGTGGGTGGCGGGGTCTCGGATGACACAGGGATCGTCGAGTTCGTGGCCCGCTTCGCCGGTGCGGACGGACCGGGTGAGCTGCGCGAGCGTTCGACCTTCGAGCGACGGGCGGGCAAGTGGGTCTATGTCGCTGCTGAGTGATCGGCGGGCGGGTCGGATTCACCACGGTATGTAGCTGAGTGGCCACTTCCCGTGTGGAACTCGGCAGGGGAACCGGCAACTCGCCTACATACCGTGGTGAATCCGCCACGGGCCGGGCGCGCCCAACCTCAGACCGGCGTGATCGGGATCGACTTGCGGGGCTGGAACTCGAAGGCCGCGCCGGTGCTGAACTTCGTGACGGCGACCTCGCTGGCCTCGGGCGCCGCCTCCTCACGCAGTACGACGGACAGGAGCCACTCGCCGGAGCCGTCACCGCCGCGCACGTCGACGTCCAGGCGGGCGTCGAGCGCGCGGACGGCCGCCTGCAGGGCGGCGGTCCACTCGGGCCCGCAGAGGGAGATCCAGGCCTCGTCCTCGTGCGCGGGGCCGGGCCGCACCACGACGCTGGCGGCCCCGAGGTCCGCGGAGACGTAGGCGGCCGGGTTGAGCAGCGGGTGGACGGCGAGGAGCCGGACGGCGTCGGCGACGGGATCGGCGGAGCCGGTGAGGCCCAGCGCCCGGGCGAGCCGCTCGCCGGCGATGCCGGCGAGGCCGACGAGCTGCTTGCGGCGGATCGCGAGGAGGTCGTCGTCGGTCTCGGCGCGGTCGGCGACGGCGAGCGCGAAGGCCCGGTCGAGCAGGTGCATCTGCAGGCAGACCTCGTCGGCCATCCGGACGAGCGCGGACTTCGAGAAGGCTGCGAAGTCGAGGTCGGAGAGCAGCGGGCCGGAGTAGTCGGCCAGCCCCTCGTCGGACGCGTCGATCGGCGCGAGCTCGAGCGTCGCGGCGCGCGAGCGCTCGTTGACGGCGAGCGCGGGGACCGGCTCGGGCACCTCGTAGGCCTGGTCGATGATGACCGTCCACGCGCAGTGCGGGTTGCGGTCGACCGGCATCCGCGGGGGCCGGTGGATCGGCCGGATCTGCGTGTGCGGGTTGGTCGCGATCGCGGTGGCGTCGAAGGTCGGGTCCTCGATGTCGTGGCACATGCCGCGCACGTAGTCCTCGCCCATCGGCTCGACGTCCATCAGCGCGCCGCAGTGGTCGAGGTGGAACTCGCCGTGCCACGGGTCGTGGACGGTGTAGCGGAAGTCCATGAACTGCGGGGGAGCGCCGATGTCGAGCTGGAGGCCCTTGAAGATCGTGACGACGTCACCCTGGCCCTCGACCTCGGGCGCATAGCCCAGCGCCCGCTGCATCCGGCGGGTGTAGATCGGCGACGCCGCCGCCCACTCCTCGATCGCGATCTGCAGCATCTCCTCGCGGCCGAACGCGGAGATGCACCACGCCATGCCGGAGCGGTCGATCAGCTGACCGATCAGCAGCAGCTCGGGCAGCAGGGTGGCGAGCTCGTCGCGGCTGAGGGCGTCGTACCGACTGGTCATGTCAGGCCGAGAGCCCGAGCCGTGCGGCCATCTTGTCGAGGTAGGTGAGGACCTTGGCCTCGTCGGCGTCGGGGACGCCCCAGATCAGCTCGGACGCGCCGGCGCTCATCCAGTCGGCGAAGTCGCTCTCCTCCGGCCGCTTGGCGACGAGGATCCGCACGTCGGGCTGGCCCTCGCGGCCGGCGTCGGCCCAGGCCTTGCGCAGCTTGTCGGCGTTGGCGGCGACGTCGCTGGTGGTCGGGGTGGTCATCCAGCCGTCGGCGTTCCGCGCGATCCAGTCGAACGTCTGGGGGCCTGCGCCGGCGCCGATGATGACCGGGATCCGGCCCTGCGGGGGCTTGGGGTAGGCCCAGGACGGTCCGAAGGAGACGAACTCCCCGTCGTACGACGCCTCCTCCTCGGTCCACAGGGCGCGCATCGCCTCGAGGTACTCCTTGAGGACCGTGCGGCGCTTGCCGGCCGGGACGTGGTGGTCGGTGAGCTCGTCGGTGTTCCAGCCGAAGCCGGCGCCGATGGTGACCCGGCCGCCGGAGAGGTGGTCGAGCGTGGCGAGCGTCTTGGCGAGGGTGATCGGGTCGGACTCGACCGGCAGGCAGACCGCGGTGGACAGCCCGATCCGCTCGGTCACCGCCGCGCACGTCGCCAGCGAGACCCACGGGTCGAGGGTGCGCAGGTAGCGGTCGTCGGGCAGCTCCTCGCCGCCGGTCGGGTGCAGCGCGTCGCGGCGCACGGGGATGTGCGTGTGCTCGGGGACGTAGATCGTGTCGAACCCACGCTCCTCGGCCGCCTTCGCGAGGGTGGCCGGCGTGATGCCGCGGTCGGAGGTGAAGAGGACGATCCCGTTGCGCATGCGCGTTCCTTCGGTAGTCGAGTGCCCCGCGAGGAACGAGCGGGGTGTATCGAGACTAGAACGTGTTCTAGGTTTTCGCTAGACACCTGTCTGATTTGCGGGTGCCACGCGCTCCGAGGTGGCGGGCAACGGCTCGCGGTGGGTGCCGCCCGAGGTGAGGAAGCGGCCTGTGCGATCGACTCCCACCGCCGGCGTGACGGCGCTGCCGTGCCACACGGCCCGCCCGCCGACGTAGACGTGGGTCACCGTCGCGTCGTTGCGGTTCACCATCCGCGGAATGCCGTCGTAGGCCGCCACGGGCGCCTCGTGGTAGTCCTCGAGCGTCTCGTCGAGCCGCTCGGGGTCGAGCACGACGACGTCCGCGCGGTCGCCCTCGCGGATCCGGCCCGCATCGATGCCGTACCACTCGGCCAGCTCGCCGGTCAGGCGGTGCACGGCCCGCTCGGCGCTCAGGAACGGGCGTCCCGCGCGCTCGGCGTCGCGGGCGTGCTTCAGCAGCCGCAACCCGAAGTTGTAGAACGCCATGTTGCGCAGGTGGGCGCCGGCGTCGGAGAAGCCCATCTGCACGCCCTTCTCCTGGGCGATCTTGCGCAGCACGTCCGGGCGGTGGCCGGAGATCGTGGTGCGCCAGCGGATCGCCGTGCCGTGCTCGACGACGAGGTCGAGGAAGGCGTCGACCGGGTGCTGCCCTCCGCGCTCGACGCCGACCTGGCCGAACGACTTGCCGATGACCGACGGGTCGGGGCAGGCGACGATCTCGGCGTCGAAGAAGTCGCGGTGCCACACCCGCGGGCCGTACTTCGACTCGTAGTCCTTGCGGAACGCCGTGCGGTAGGCCGGGTCGCGCATCAGCTCGTCGCGGGCGACCTTCTCCTGCAGGTGCAGCGCCTGCGCGCCCGATCCGAACTCCTCGAAGATCACCAGGTCGATGCCGTCGGCGTAGACCTCGAAGGGCACCGGGAGGTGCTGCCAGCGGAAGTCGGCACCGAGCCGGTTGACCACGCCGGCGAGCAGCCGCATCAGGTGGATGACGAACGGGATCGCCTTGATGTCGGCCGCGGAGAGCAGCGAGGTCTTCAGTGGCTTGCGGAACCAGCCGCCGATCGAGGCGAGCGCCTGGAGCAGGATCGTGTGCGGGTGCGAGGCGTCCGGTCCGGCCTGGACGATGCGGTCGCGCTCGCGCAGGACCCGCCGCAGGCGGCGCATCTCGCGGCCCTTGGCGTACGTCGAGGGCAGGGTCCGCGAGCGGCAGCGGTCACCGTCCAGCTTGTCGAAGAGCAGCTGCTGGGCCGACATGCCGACGAAGCCGGCGTCGAGCGCCTCGGTCAGCATCTGCTCCATCCGCCGCTGCTCGGCAGCGGTCGGGCGCACCTCCGGACGCGTCGCCCGGTCGAGGCCCATCGTGGCGGTGCGCATGTCGGAGTGCCCGATGAATGCCGCCAGGTTGGGGCCCAGGGCGCGGCGCTCCAGCGCGGCGACGTACTCCTGCGCGGTGCTCCAGTCGCGGGCCTCGTCGACCGCCCGGATCGCGTGCATGCGGGGGATCGCCTCCACCCGGCCGAACAGGTCCCCGGCATCGACGCCGCCGACGTGGATCGTCGACAGCGAGCACGACCCGAGAAGCACCGTGGTCACGCCGTGGCGAAGGGACTCCAGCAGGGCCGGGCCCTCGAGCACCTCGATGTCGTAATGGGTGTGGATGTCCACGAAGCCCGGGACGACCCACTTGCCCTGCGCGTCGACGACGTCGGGGCAGCCGGTGGCGTCGAGCGGAGTCGCGGACACGGCCGCGACGCGGCCGTCGCGGATGCCGACGTCGCGGACCTGAGCGCGGTTGCCCTCGCCGTCGAAGTAGAGGCCCCCGCGGAGGATCGTGTCGAACGGCGGGGTGGCGGGTGCGACTGGCATGCCTGCACGGTAGGACATCGCGGGCCGGAATCTGGAACAAGTTCTACGAAGGGGCTTGCGGGCGACGCGGGCCGGCTCTAGTTTGGACACATGTCCAGTCAGGTGTTCGAAACGCCGCGCCAGGGTCTGAACCCGCGTCAGGCGGAGACGGTCGAGAAGCTTCTCGCCGCCGGGCTCGAGGAGCTGCGCGCGGTCGGGCACGAGGCGCTCACGGTGCGCACCGTCGCCACCCGCGCCGGCGTCTCCCCGGCGACGGCCTACACCTACCTGGCGTCGAAGAACCACCTCTTCGCCGAGCTGTTCTGGCGCCACCTCGCGGCGCCCGAGGCCCGGATCGCCCCGCAGGGCGCCAGCGCTGTCGAGCGGCTGCAGTCCACGGTGCGGGCCCTGACCAGCCGCATCGTCGAGGAGCCCGAGCTGGCGGCCGCCGTCACCCCGGCCCTGCTGAGCACCGATCCCGACGTTGCGCGGCTCCGGCTGCGCATCGGCGGGGAGTTCCTCGCCCGCTTCGAGGCCGCGCTCGCCGAGCCCGACCAGCCCGACCGGCCCGCCGACCCCGCCGTCCTCGAGGTGCTCGTGCTCACCTGGTCCGGCGCGCTCCTCCAGGCCGGCATGGGCCTGCTGACCTACGACCAGATCGCCGAGCGACTCGCCTCGGCCGTCGACGTGATCCTGCGAGGCAACTGATGGTTTCGACGAGCTCGACCACCGAGCGGCCGGCCGCCCCGTTGCGGTTCGACCCCTATGACTACGACTTCCACGAGGACCCCTACCCGACGTACCAGCGGCTGCGTGACGAGGACCCGGTCCACCACGCGCCGGTCGACGACATCTGGGTGATCTCGCGCCACGAGGACGTCTTCGACGTGCTGCGCCGCGACGACGTCTTCTCCAACCGGATGGGCGTCTCCCTCGACGCGACCGCGTGGAATCCCGACGCCCACAAGGTGATGAGCTTCCTCGGACTCGACGGCGCCGAGCAGGCCCGCGTGCGCAAGCTCGTCTCCGCCGCCTTCACCCCGCGGCGCGTGCGCGAGCTGACGCCGGAGGTGCAGCAGCTCACCGAGAAGTACCTCGCGTCCACCCTTGCCATCAACGCCGAGCACGGTGAGGCCGACTGGATCAAGGACTTCGCCGGCAAGCTCCCGATGGACGTCATCTCCGAGATGATGGGAGTGCCGGTCTCAGACCGCGACGAGGTACGGCGACTCGCGGACCTCGTCGTGCACCGTGAGGACGGCGTCCGCGACGTCCCCGTGGCGGGCATGGAGGCGTCCATGTCGCTGTTCGGCTACTACGGCGACATGGTGAGCCAGCGCCGCGCGCAGCCCACCGACGACCTCACCTCGGCCCTGCTCGCCGCCGAGATCGAGGGCGAGAAGCTCCGCGACGGCGAGGTGATGGCCTTCCTCTTCCTCATGGTCGTCGCCGGCAACGAGACCACCACCAAGCTGCTCGGCAACGCGCTCTTCCACCTGGGCGCGCACCCCGAGCAGCAGGCGGCCGTGCTCGGTGCACCGGAGGACCCCGACACCCTGGTGGTGCCGTGGATCGAGGAGACCCTGCGGCACGACACCTCCAGCCAGATGCTGGCGCGCTATGTCACCGAGGACACCGAGGTCGCCGGCATCACCATCCCCGGCGGCTCCAAGGCGCTGGTCCTGCTCGGCTCGGCCAACCGCGACGAGCGCGTCTTCGGCGACCCGACCGTCTTCAACGTCCACCGCGAGAAGTCCGAGCTCAGCCAGATCCTCAGCTTCGGCACCGGCCGGCACTTCTGCCTCGGCGCCAACCTCGCCCGGCTCGAGGCGAAGGTCGTGCTCAACGAGCTGGTCCGGCAGGTCGACGGCTTCCAGGTCCACGCCGACCGCGCGGTCCGCGTCCACTCCACCAGCGTGCGCGGCTTCGCCTCGCTGCCGGTGACGTTCCGGCCGAGGAGTGCCTGATGCCCAAGCCCGTCCACCCCGACCGCCGGCCCGCCGTCGTCGCCGGCGCCTCATCGGGGATCGGCGCCGAGACTGCTCGTGCCCTGGCGGCCGCGGGGTTCCCGGTCGCCCTCGGCGCCCGGCGCGTCGACAAGCTGGAGGAGCTGGCCGCGGAGATCCGCGACGCCGGCGGCGAGGCCTTCGTGCACGCCCTCGACGTGGCGTCGACGGAGTCGGTCGAGAAGTTCGCGGCGGCGGTGAGCGCCGCCCTGGGCGACGCGGAGATCGTCGTGTGCAACGCGGGTCTGCTCGCTCCCGGTGGCCTCCTCGCCGCCACCACCGACCAGCTGGCCGCGGAGTTCGACGTCAACGTGCTCGGTGCGCACCGACTGATCCGCGCCTTCGGCGCCGGCATGGTCGAGCGGCAGCGCGGCGACCTCGTGTTCGTCTCCTCCGACACCGCGATCCGGGCCCGCCCGTTCATGCGCGGCTACAGCGCCACCAAGTCCGGGCTGGAGGGCCTGGTCGAGGCGCTGCAGATGGAGCTGGAGGGCAGCGGCGTGCGCGCGTCCGTCGTACGCCCCGGTCCGACGTGGTCGGAGATGGGCTCGGACTGGGACGCCGACGCCGGCGCGAAGGTCCTCACCGAGTGGATCAAGTGGGGGCATGCCCGCCACTCGCACTTCCTCAAGGCCACCGCGATCGCCGACGCGATCACGACCGTCGTCAGCGCGCCGCGGGGCGTCCACATCAGCCCCGTCGACGTCAACCCCGAAGCACCCCTGGAGCAGCAGTCATGAGCCTCGACGCCATCCGCTCGGTCTCCGTCGTCCTCGACGACCAGGACCCGTCGGTCCCCGACATCATCAAGGGCACCGGTCACCTGCCGGAGATGCGGGTCGACCCGATCAGCCTCTTCCACCGGGTCCGCGAGGAGTGCGGTGACCTGGGACGCTTCCGCCTCGCCGACAAGGACGTCGTCCTCGTCACCGGCGCCGAGGCCAACGAGGCCTTCTTCCGCGCGCCGGAGAGCGTGCTCGACCAGGCGGCGGCCTATCCCTTCATGACGCCGATCTTCGGCAAGGGCGTCGTCTTCGACGCCTCGCCCGAGGAGCGTCAGCAGATGCTGAAGAACCAGGCGTTGCGCGGCGACATGATGCGCGGCCACGCGCAGACCATCGAGGCCGAGATCCGCCGGATGGTCGCCGACTGGGGCGACGAGGGCGAGATCGACCTGCTCGACTTCTTCGCCGAGCTGACGATCTACACGACCTCCTCCTGCCTGATCGGCAAGCCGTTCCGCGACCAGCTCGACGGGTCGTTCGCCGAGATCTATCACCGCCTCGAGCACGGCACCGATGCGATCGCCTACGTCGACCCGTACGCCGACATCGAGAACTTCCGCATCCGCGACGAGGCCCGCGAGGAGCTGGTCGCCAAGGTGCAGGCGATCATCAGCGCCCGCATCGAGAAGGGTGAGATCCCGAAGGAGGAGCGGGATCTGCTCGACGTCCTCATCGCCGTCGGCTACGACGCCGAGATGGTCACCGGCATCTTCATCTCGATGATGTTCGCCGGCCATCACACCTCCTCGGGCACCGCGTCGTGGGCGATGATCGAGATGCTGCGCAACCCCGACGTGATGGCCGACGTCGTCGCCGAGCTCGACGCGCTCTATGCGCCCGACGAGTCGGGGGAGTCGCCGGAGGTGTCCTTCCAGGCGCTGCGGGAGATCCCGGTCCTGGAGGCCGCGCTCAAGGAGACGCTGCGGCTGCACCCGCCGCTGATCATCCTGATGCGCCTGGTCCAGGAGGACTTCGAGCTGCTCGGCCACACCCTGCCCGCCGGCACGGTCATTGCGTCCTCGCCGCGGGTGTCGAACCGGATCGAGGACGACTTCCCCAAGGCTGACGCCTTCGACCCCGGTCGCTACGTCGACCCGCGCCAGGAGGACCTGCAGAACCGCTGGACCTGGATCCCCTTCGGTGCCGGCAAGCACCGCTGCGTGGGCAACGCGTTCGCGATGATGCAGATGAAGGCGATCTTCTCGGTCATCCTGCGCGACTTCTCCTTCGAGCCGGTCCAGGAGCTCGACTCCTACCGGGACGACTTCACCAAGATGGTCATCCAGCTCGCCCAGCCGGCGAAGGTCCGCTACCGGAGGCGGAAGGCGGTCGTCGAGGAGGATGCGCAGCAACCGTCTCGAGACGCGGTGACCTCATGACCTTCCGGGTTGTCGCCGACACCGGCGTGTGCCAGGGCCACCAGCTCTGCCAGGGCGAGGCCCCGGACGTCTTCGGGTTCGACGACACCACTGACGTCGTCACCCTGCTCGACGAGCACCCCGACGAATCGCTCCGCAAGGACGTGACCACGGCCGTGAAGTACTGCCCGGCCTTCGCCCTTTCCATCGAAGAAGAGGACTGACATGAGTGACCTGACGCCGTCATTGAGCAGGGCCGAGATCGAGGAGTTCTGGGAGTCCTGGCTCGACATCAACCGTCAGGCCGAGCGCACGGGCGACTGGCGCGTGATGGCCGACCACTACGCCGAGGACGCCAACTACGGCTGGATGTACAGCCACGACGAGCACTTCATGGCGGTCGGTCGCGAGCAGATCCGCGACTGGGCGATCGGCATCGAGATGGACGGCTTCGACGGCTGGCACTACGACTACGTCTGCACGATGATCGACGAGAAGAAGTCGATGGTGCTGGGCTTCTGGAAGCAGCGCTCCGGGATCGTCAACGACGAGACGGGCGAGGAGTACGAGATCCTCGGCATCGGCGGCTCGTGGTTCGGTGTCGAGCGGCAGACCTCCGGCGCCGACGCCGGCCAGATCAAGATCGCCTGGCAGCGCGACTGGTTCGACATGCCGTCGACGACGCACACCTTCATGGAGATCCTCAAGGCCGACAAGGCCTCGGAGACCCTGCTGAAGCGGATGTCGGTCTTCGGCCACGAGGTGCCCGGGCACTACCACCTCAAGGACATCCCCTCGCCCGTGTGGCCCCCGCCGGTCGAGGCCGGCGACCACATCACCCAGGCGCCCGCCCCCGAGGCCGCGCAGTGACGGCCGGCACGGGCGCGCTGCCGCCTCCGGCCCAGCAGCTGATCGACGGCAAGCTCGTCGCGGCGAGCGACGGGGCGTCGTACCCGATCCTCAACCCGGCCAACGGTGAGCAGATCGGCGTCGCGCCCGACGGCACCGCCGCCGACGTCGACGCGGCCATCGCAGCCGCACGCCGGGCCTTCGACGAGACGGAGTGGTCGACCGACCGCGACCTGCGGGTGCGCTGCCTGCGCCAGCTGCACGAGGCGCTGCTCGCGAACGCCGAGCCGTTCAAGGCGCTGACCACGGCGGAGGTCGGCATGCCCGGCTTCATGATGATGGCCGCCGGGTTCGACGTGCCCGTCGACGGCTTGAAGTGGGTCACCGACCTGGTCGAGGGCTATGAGTTCGAGAGCGACCTCGGTGAGGCCGCGCCGATGGGGATCCCCACCCGTCGGACCGTACGGCGCGAGCCGGTCGGCGTCGTCGCGGCGATCTCGCCGTGGAACGTGCCTACGCAGATCAACCTGGCCAAGATCGGCCCGGCGCTGGCCGCCGGCTGCACCGTCGTCCTCAAGCCGGCGCCCGACACTCCGTGGGTGGCCGCCGAGCTCGGCCGTCTGGTCGCCGAGCACACCGACATCCCGGCCGGTGTCTTCAACGTGGTGACGCCGCGCTCCAACGACGTCGCCGCGCTGCTCACGACCGACCCGCGGGTCGACATGGTGTCCTTCACCGGTTCCACGTCCGTGGGCAAGGCGATCATGGCGGCCGCTGCACCGACCCTGAAGCGGGTCTTCCTCGAGCTCGGCGGCAAGTCCGCTGCGATCGCTCTCGACGACGCCGACGTCGCCGCGGTTGCCGGAGGCACCGCCTTCGCTGCGTGCATCCACGCCGGCCAGGGCTGTGCCATCACGACCCGGCTCATCGTCCCGCGGGATCGCTACGACGAGGCGGTCCAGGTCGCCGCGGCCACCATGGAGTCGATCGGCGCCAAGGACCCCGCCGACCCCGGCGCCATCTGCGGCCCGGTGATCTCCGCGGTGCAGCGCGAGCGGGTGGCGGCGTACTTCGACATCGCCCGCGCCGAGGGCGGCACCTTCGCCACCGGCGGTGACGTCATCGACCAGCCCGGCAACTGGATCCAGCCCACCGTCGTCGCCGGCCTCGACAACTCCAGCCGCCTGGCGCAGGAGGAGATCTTCGGCCCGGTGCTCGTCGTCATCCCGCACGACGGCGACGACGACGCCGTCCGGATCGCCAACGACTCCGCCTACGGCCTCTCCGGCTCCGTCGACTCCGCCTCGCTCGAGCGTGCCAAGGCCGTCGCCGCCCGGATCCGCACCGGCACCCTCGCCGTCAACGGCGGCGTCTGGTTCAGCCCCGACGCCCCCTTCGGTGGCTACAAGCAGTCCGGCATCGGTCGGGAGATGGGCGTGGCCGGGTTCGAGGAGTACTTGGAGATGAAGACCATCGCCGAACCGGCGTGAGGCGAGTGCGCAATTCACGGGTTAACCCGTGAATTGCGCACATCTGACGGGAAATAACCAGCGAGAAGTGCCGAATTCACGGGTTAACCCGTGAATTCGGCACCACCACCAGGGGAGCACCATGAGCAACCGTTTCGAGAACAAGACCGTCGTCGTCACCGGCGCGGCGCAGGGCATCGGCGAGGCCTACGCCCGAGCGCTGGCGGCGGAGGGGGCCAGCGTCGTCGTGGCCGACCTCAACGAGGAGTCGGGCGCGAAGGTCGCCGCGTCCATCAACGAGGCGGGCGGCAAGGCGATCTTCGTCAGCTGCGACGTCTCCGACGCCGGGTCGGGCGAGGCGCTGGTCGCGCGGACCGTCGAGGAGTTCGGCGGCATCGACCACCTGGTCAACAACGCCGCGATCTACGGGTCGATGGAGTTCAACCTCCTCATCTCCGTCGACTGGGACTATTACCGCAAGTTCATGAGCGTCAACATGGACGGCGCCCTCGTGATGACCCGCGCGGTCTATCCCGAGATCGCCAAGCGTGGTGGGGGAGCGATCGTCAACCAGTCGAGTACGGCGGCCTACCTCTACTCGGGCTTCTACGGACTCGCCAAGGCGGGGATCAACAGCCTCACCCAGCAGCTCGCCCACGAGCTCGGCGGCCAGAAGATCCGGGTCAACGCGATCGCTCCCGGCCCGACGGCCACGGAGGCCACGAAGATCCAGGCCGGCGACGCCGCCAAGGACATCGTGCGCAACAGCCTGGCGATCAAGCGGATGGGCTCGGTCGACGACATGGTCGGCGCCTGCCTCTTCCTGCTGTCCGACGACGCGTCGTGGGTGACGGGTCAGATCCTCGCCGTCGACGGCGGCCAGACCTTCCGACTCTGAGCGAGGGAGCGCCACCATGACGACCGTCGTCGGATTCATCGGGCTGGGCAACATCGGCAAGCCCATGGCGCTGCGGCTCGCCCAGCAGCAGGAGGCAGCGGACCTCGAGGTGTGGGTGTATGACGTCGCGCCCGACCCGCTCGCCGAGGCGGAGCGTGCCGGGGCGCGGATCGCGGCCAGCGTCGCCGCCATGGCGGCCAGGTCCGACGTCCTGTGCGTGATGGTGCGCGACGACGATCAGGTCCGCGAGGTGCTCGGCGAGGTGCTCGGCGTCGCGGGTGACCGGCTGACCGTCGTGATCCACTCGACCGTCGCTCCGGGGACGCCCGCCGCACTTGCCGCCACCGCGGCCCGGCACGGAGTCCGTGTGGTCGACGCCCCGGTGTCGGGCGGTGCGATGGGTGCCGCCGACGGCTCGCTCGCCCTGATGGTGGGCGGCGAGGAGGAGGCCTTCGAGGCTGCGGAGCCGGTGCTGCGGGTGCTAGGCAGCAAGGTCGTCCACGCCGGACCGATCGGCGCCGGGACGAAGTTCAAGCTGGCGCGCAACATGATGCACTTCATCGCGTTCACCGCGGCGACCGAGGCCCAGCGTCTCGCCGAGGCGGCCGGGCTCAGCCTCAAGGACCTCGGCGACGTCGTCCGCCACACCGACGCGATCACCGGCGGACCCGGCGCGATCATGCATCGGGAGACCACGGCGGTCCTCGACCCCGACGACTTCTGGTACGGCGTCTTCAGCAACGTGACATCCCTCGGCGTGAAGGATCTCGGCTTCGCGATCGAGCTGGCCCACCAGCTCGGCGTCGAGGTCCCGCTCGCCGAGCTCGCGATCGACCGCCTCGGCCCCGGCCTGGGCCTTCCCGAAGGAGATCACTGATGGGCAAGTTCGACGACCTCCCTGAGGCCCGCCGCAAGGGCCTGGAGAAGATGGAGCACGTCTATGGCTTCGAGATGTCCGACGGCGACGGCGACTTCTTCCGCTACACGGTCGAGCACCTCTTCGGCGACATCTGGCAACGCCCCGGGCTCACCGACCGCGACCGCCGCCTGCTGCTGATCGGCCTGCTCGTCGGCAGCAACCAGCACGATGTCCTCAACATCCAGGTCCCGGCCGCCCACGCCGCCGGCGAGCTCGACGACGAGGCCCTGCGCGAGCTGGTCATCATGGTCTGCCACTACGCCGGCTGGCCGCACGGCGCCCGGCTCAACTCGCTGGTCGAGGACACCATCGGCAAGTCCGCCCGCGCCCGGGCGAAGGCCGAGAAGGCTGCCGCGGCGGAGAAGGCCGCCGCCGACGACTGACCGGTGCCTTGTTAGCCTCGAGGCGATGAGTCGGGACGCGGGGGAAGCACAACCGAACCGCACTGCGGCAGCGGTCGTGCCCGCGACCCTCGACTCCCTCGACACCGCTCCAGAGACACGACCGGCCGAGGCTCCCGGCCTCGGGATCTGGCGCCTGGACACCGACCGCTTCGGCGCGGACGCCCTCGACCCGTGCCGCGCGTGGCTGGACGCCGGCGAGCGGCAGCAGGCGTCGTCGTACGTCCGGGCGGAGCTGCGCCACGCCTACGAGCTGGCTCACGTCGCCGCCCGCCTCGTGCTGGGCGCGGCGACCGGGGTGTCGCCGGAGGAGGTCGTGTGGGGGCGGCATGCGTGCCCCGGCTGCGGTGAGCCGCACGGCCGTCCGCGCGTGGAGGGCGCTGCCGTCGAGTTCTCGCTGTCGCACACGCCGGGCCAGATCCTCATCGCCGTCGCCGACCGCCCGGTGGGCGTCGACGTCGAGCGCCATCCCGACGATCCCGTCGCGCTGTCGCGCCTGCTGCACCCCCGCGAGACCGAGGAGGTGGAGGCCGCCGCCCACGGCACGCTGGACGGCGGTCGCGCCACCGTGCGGTTCACCCGCGCCTGGTCGCGCACCGAGGCCTACCTCAAGGGCATCGGCATCGGCCTGGGCCGCGACCCGCACCTGGACTACCTCGGCTCCGACGACGCACCCGGCCGGGTGATCGGCGAGTGGGAGGTGCTCGACGTGGACGTGCCCGACGGCTACGGCGCCGCGGTGGCACTGCGCCGCTGATGATCGAGCCATGATCGAGCCATGATCGAGGCCGTCGGCTACGTCGGCAGCGCCGGTGCCGCCTCGATGTGGATCCCGCAGGCGTGGCGCGCGGTCCGGCACCGTGCCGACCCCGACCTGCTGGCGCCGATCAGCCTCGCCACCTATCTCGTGGCGATGGCCTTCAACGCCCTGCTGATCACCTACGGTGCGACGAAGTCGGCGGCGCCGGTGGTCGTGGCGGGTGTCGCCAACCTGGTGTGCGCGACGGTCATCGTCGCCGTGCTGCTGCGCTCCCGGGCGAGGAACCGCCGGTGACCGCCCTGCTCGGCTGGCTGGTCGGGGTCGTGGACGTCGCCCAGTTCGTGCCCCAGGCCCGCCGCGCCCTGGCCCGCCGGCTGCTGCCCGGCGGCCTGGCGGGCCTCAGTGTCTGGACCTGGTCGATCGCCACCGTCCAGGGCGCCGCCTGGATCGTCTACGGCTTCGCCAACGAGCTCTGGGCGATCGCGGTGCCCAACCTGCTGATCACGCCGATCTGTGCGGGGATCCTCGCCGCGCGGCTGGCCAGCGGTCGACCGGGAGACTAGCCGAGCAGCCCTCCGCGGGCCGTCGCGGCGAGGTCGGTGTCCGACCCGGCGTACGACGCGGTGTAGCCGAAGCTCAGGAGGAGGTCGACCAGGCGCAGGGTCGCGGCGCAGGTCGCGACGCCGCTCGCGTCGGTGGTGGCCGTGCAGAGGCTGCGGGAGCCGGCCGTGAAGTCGACCTCGGCCCCCGGCACCGGGGCGGTGCCGCGGGTCAGGGTGGCCTGCAGCCGGCCCAGGGGGAGGCCGAGGGGGCTCAGCCGGACCAGGGCGGGCTGGGCGAGGAGCGTGGTCGCTCGCTTGGCGACGCTCACGGTGGTGCCCGACGAGGTGCTGGGGTGGAAATTGCCGTCGCCGGCGTACGTCGCCGTGATCGTGTGGTCGCCGGCGGGCAGCGTGTCGGTGGTGAGTGTCACCCGGTCGCCGTCGAGGGCGACCGGCGCGCCGAGGGGACTGCCGTCGACATGGAACTGCATCGTGCCGGTGGGCGTGCCCGCGCCGGGTGCCTCCACCGCGACCTGGGCCGACAGGGTGACGTCGTCACCGACGGAGACGCTGGCCGGTGCGGCGCTGAGCGTCGTGGTGGTGCTCGCCGGGTCCACTCGATATTCCACCGACGCGGTGCTCGGCGCGTAGGCGTCGTCGCCGGGGAAGGTCGCTTCGATGACATGGTCGCCCGCGGCGAGATCGGTCGGGACGACGAGCGTGGCGACCCAGCTGACGACGTTGGGAACTGTGCGGAGCGGGGCCGGCTCACCCGCCGGGACCCCGTCGATGCTGAACTGCACCAGCCCGCCATGGGGCGTCTTGGGCACCGTGATGAGCTCGGCGACCACGGGGCGGAGCTCCCCGAAGACCGGAGCCGTGTCCAGCGTCCTGATGGCGAGCTCGGTCGGGATGCGCGGGTCCTCGGCGTCCTCGGCAGCGGCGGGAGCGGCGGCCGCTCCGGCGACGAGGGCCACGGCGACGGCGAGCAGGGCGAGGAGGCGGATCCGGAGCAGTCCCATGGGACGAGTGAAGGTCAGCGGTCGTGGACCGGGCAACGTTCGTCCCCGGATGTCGCCCATCGGGTCACCCGTCGGTGCCCCAGGCAAGAGTCGAACTTGCGACCTTTCGCTTAGGAGGCGGCTGCTCTATCCACTGAGCTACTGGGGCGTGGCGCCCATCTTGTCAGGTGGGTTGCCGCACGCCGTACCGTGGTCGTCCATGGACGAGCACGACGGTTCCCCGGGACGTGGCGGGCGCCGGCGCGCTGCGACGCCGAAGCGGACCGTGGTGCGGGTGATCGTGGCCAGCCTGCTGGGACGGGGCCTGGTGACCGGCGTCGGGATCGTCGTCGCCTACGAGCGGTTCAACGGCAACCTCACCCACGTCGACGTGAGCGACCAGCTGGGCGACGACCGCCCCGACCAGGCGATCGAGGGCGACCTCAACGTCCTGGTGATGGGCGACGACACGCGTGAGGGCTCCAACGGCATCGACAGCGAGTCCGGCGGTGGCTCCGACACGACGATCCTGTTCCACCTCTCGGCCGACCGGAAGTTCGCCTACGGCATCTCGATCCCGCGGGACACCGCGGTGATGCGGCCCGAGTGCTACGAGGAGGACGAGACGCCGATCGCGGCGAGCGACGGCTACGTCAAGTGGAACGATGCCTTCCTCGTGGGTGGACCGGCCTGCACGATCCGGCAGGTCGAGCAGCTGACGGGCGTCTTCGTCGACAAGTACGTCGTGGTGGACTTCAACGGCTTCAAGGGGATGGTCGACGCCCTCGACGGCGTCGAGGTCTGCATCCCCGAGGACATCGTCGACACCGAGCACGGCATCACGCTGAAGGCCGGCACCCGCGAGATCTTCGGCGACGAGGCCCTGTCCTACGTGCGGGTGCGCAACGTCGGCGACGGCACCGACCTGCAGCGGATCAAGCGGCAGCAGACCTTCATCTCCTCGATGATCAGCGAGGCGGTCGGCGCCGAGATGCTGGCCCGGCCCGACCAGCTGCTCCGCTTCCTCAACGCGGCGACGAAGTCGCTGACCACCGACTTCGACAACGTCGCCCAGCTGGCGAAGCTCGGCCAGTCCTTCAACGGCATCGGTCTCGACAACATCGCCTTCGTCACCACGCCGTGGACCTATGACACCGACAAGGTCAGCGGCGGCGTCGAGTGGCTGCCGGAGGTCGAGGACCTCTGGCAGCTCGTCATCGACGACCAGCCCCTGACCGAGGAGTTCCTCGACGACGGCATCAGCGCGGCCACCAACCCCGACGGCACCACCTCGGAGTCCGCCGACCCGAGCGGTGGGGCCACGGGCTCCAGCGACGGGGCGAGCGACGGGGCGACGGGCGGCGACGGCGCCGGTCTCGACGAGGAGGGTCGCGCCGACGCCAGCCTCTGCTGATTGGGTCCAGCACCGCTGACCAGCGACAATGGTCGCCGGGACCCGCGGAAGTGCTCGAGGTGCTTGGCTCGCGCCGTACTCTTGGCGCCGCTGACTCGGCAGCGACCGCACGACCGTGCCCCGACACATCCCGCCGCCGGCGGCCGCAGGACCAGGTGAAGCATGACGCAGGAGAGCCCCACGCAGCCGGGCGGCCGAGCCCGCCGGGTGGCGACCTCGCGCGCCGACCGTCGTCGGGCGCGCGCGGCTCGCAGCCACCGGGGCGGTCGACGCAAGGCGGCGCAGCCGCGCAAGACCGTGCTGCGGGTGATTCTCGCCAGCCTGATGAGCCTCGGCCTGCTCACCGGCGTCGGCGTGGTGCTGGTCTACAACAACTGGAACGGCAACCTCGAGCACGAGAGCGTGTCCGACCAGCTGCGCAACCGCCCGGAGAAGGTCGAGGTCGCCGGGCCGCAGGAGCCGATGAACATCCTGGTGATGGGCTCCGACACCCGCTCCGGTGAGGGCAACGGCATCGACGGCGAGGCCGGTGGCGGCCTGTCGGACACCACGATCCTGTTCCACCTCTCCGCCGACCGGAAGTTCGCCTACGGCATCTCCGTCCCGCGCGACACCGCGGTGATCCGGCCGTCCTGCTACGAGAAGGACGGCAGCGAGATCCCCGGCAGTGGCGGCTACGTGAAGTGGAACGAGGCCTACGCCACCGGTGGTCCCGCCTGCACGATCCAGCAGTTCGAGCAGACCTACCGGATCCGGATCGACAACTACGTCGTCATCGACTTCAACCAGTTCAAGGACATGGTCAACGCCCTCGACGGGGTCGAGGTGTGCGTCCCGTTCGACATCGACGACGACAACCACAACATCCACCTCGACGCCGGAACGCGCGAGATCCAGGGCAACGAGGCGCTCGCCTACGTCCGGGTCCGCTATGGCATCGGTCAGGGCATCGACCCCAACCGCACCCGCCGCCAGCAGGCGTTCATCGGCTCGATGATCAACAAGGCGCTCACCCTCGGCATGGTGGCGCGCCCCGACCGGCTGATCCGCTTCATGAACGCAGCGACCTCCTCGCTGCACACCGACTTCGAGAACATCGCCGAGATGGCCGACCTCGCCCGCACGGCCCAGGGCATCGGCGCCGACAACATCAAGTTCGTCACCCCGCCGTGGATCTACTCCGACAAGGTCAGCTCCGGGATCGAGCTGACCAGCGAGGCCGACAGGCTGTGGCGTCTCGTGCGTCAGGACCGGCCGCTGACGCAGGAGTTCCTCAAGGACGCGATCAGCGCCGACGACAAGCCCGACGGCAGCGGCTCGACGACGGACCCGTCGCAGGGCTCGTCGGACTCGCCGTCCGGGTCGCCCTCGGACGACGCCACTGACCCGACCGACCCGAGCGACACCGCGACCGACCCCGGCTCGTCGGGCGGTCTGTCCAGCGCGGGCCGCGAGGCGGCCGGGCTCTGCTCGTGAGCGACGAGGAGAAGGCCGTCGGGGAGCCGGAGTGGAAGCGTCGCCGGCGGCTCGACGCCGTCTTCGGCGACGGCCTGCCCGACACCACCTCGGACGAGCGCGACGAGCGGCGGCCGCAGGAGCGCGAGTCGGCCAGTGACCAGTGGCTGAAATCGCAGGTGCCGCCCCACCACGGAGGGTGAGACGGCACCTGGTCAGCCGGGCGTCGTACGGCGACGCCTGGTTGGTCAGATCTGCTTGTTGGCCAGCGAGTCGCGGATCTGGGTGAGCAGCTCGACCTCGGACGGCCCGGCGGCGTCGACCGGGAAGTAGCGCTCCTTGGCCTTGGTGTAGGGCGTCACGACCAGGAAGTAGACGATCGCGGCCATGATCACGAACGCGATGACCGCGTTGATGAACAAGCCGACGTTGACGTCCGCGATCTCGGCTCCGCCGAAGTCGGGCTGGTCGAAGACCTTGCCGATGAAGCCCGTGAGCGTCCCCGTGAAGGTCTGGACGACCACCGCGAACGACGTCGCCATGATGAACGCGACCGCCAGCTCGACGAGGTCGCCCTTGAGCAGGAAGTTCCTGAAACCGGTCATTTCTTCTCCTTCAGGTCCCGAGAGATGGTGGAAAGAGGGACCAAACTGCCTCGCACCTTAGTGTGACTTCGTGTCACGACGCCACGTGTAGGTCACGTACGACGTGCTGGACGCCGCTGTGATGTCGAGGACGTCGCCCGCATCGACGGCGAGCAGGACGAGGCGGCCGGGCAGGGCGGGGTCGCTCGCATGGTCGGTCGGCGGCACCGCCAGGACGGTCACGTCGAAGGCCAGGGCAAGCGATGCCCCCGAGCGCGGATCGGTGGCGATCAGGTCGATCCTGTCGCCCGTCCCGAGCAGCGCCGCCTGCCCCGCGTCGGTGAGGCGCACCGGCTGCGCCACCGTGTCCGGGGGCTGGCCGGTGGCGAGCTCCGGCCCGGTCAGCCGTACGTCGGTGACCGGCTCGCCGCGGCGCAACGGACCCGCGAGCGTCTGCCCGACCGGCGTGCTCGCGATGCCCGCCGGCACCAGGTCCGGGGGGAGGTGTGCCTCGGTCAGGTCGCCGGCCTCCAGCACCTCGCCGGCAGCGAGGTCGCGAGCAGCGACCAGCACGACCGTGGTCGCCGGCGGGGGAGGGGCGAGGGTGCGCAGGGTCGCGAGCACGGCGACGCCGGTGAGCACCAGGGCGAGCAGGTGGCGGTGGCGCAGCAGACGGCGACGCGCCTGCTGGCGCCGGTCACGCCAACGGCGCCGGAGATCCCGAGTTTCCATGGCCCGACGCTAGGCCGGTCCGGCCGTGCGTGCCGCCGTCCTCCACAGGCGCCTCGCGTCGTTCGTCGAGTAGCAGGCGAGCGCCAGCGAGCCGCGTATCGAGACGGACCGCAGCCTCTGCTCCGGACCGGGCCGGTCCCAGCACCATCGCACCGCGTCTCGATACGCCCGCTCGTTCCTCGTGGGCTACTCGACGACCGAAGGGCGGACGCGTCAGGCGGGGGAGGCGGCCGAGCTGGAGGAGCTGCTGCTGGAGCTGCTGGTCGCAGCCGGCTTCGCGCTCGACGAGCCGGAGTCGGAGGAGCCGGAGCTGCTGGAGGAGGAGTCCGTGCTGGAGGACGAGGAGCTGCCCGCGGTGGCCGAGCTGCTCGAGCGGCTGTCGGTCTTGTAGAAGCCCGAGCCCTTGAAGACGACGCCGACCGAGTTGAACAGCTTGCGCAGGCGGCCCGAGCACTCGGGGCAGACGGTCAGGGCGTCGTCGCTGAAGGACTGCACCTGCTCGAAGGCGTGACCGCACTCGGTGCACTGGTACTGGTAGGTCGGCATCGGGACTCCGGAAACGTTGGCACTCTCGACTTTCGAGTGCCAATGCTACGTCACGTCGGGGGCAGACGGCACAATGGCGACCACCATGGTGGAGGGAACAACGAACGGGACCCGGCGCGGATTCCGTGCCTGGTCGCGACAGCTGAAGTGGTTCGCCGGCATTGCCGTCGTGCTCGTCATCGCCCTCGTGGCCGGACTGACCACGGCGGTGGTCACCGTGCGACGGTCGTGGCCGCAGACGAGCGGCGAGCTCGTCGTACCCGGCCTGGAGGGGGAGGTGCGGGTCGTCCGCGACGACGCCGGGATCCCGCAGATCTACGCCGACTCGATGAACGACCTGATGCTGGCGCAGGGCTACGTGCACGCGCAGGACCGCTTCTTCGAGATGGACGTACGACGCCACGCGACCGCCGGGCGGCTCTCGGAGCTCTTCGGCGAGGCCAGTCTGGAGACCGATCTCGTGGTGCGAACCCTCGGCTGGCGCGACGTCGCCGAGCAGGAGGTCAAGCTGCTGCAGCCAGCGACGCGCAACGCGCTCGACGCCTACGCCGAGGGCGTCAACGCCTATCTGGCGGGGCGGCCGACCGGCGACATCTCGCTGGAATACACGCTGCTCGGGCTCACCGGTCTCGACTACACGCCCGAGGACTGGTCGGCGGTCGACTCGCTCGCCTGGCTGAAGGCGATGGCCTGGGACCTGCGCGGCAACCTCGAGGAGGAGATCGGCCGGGCCCTGACCGCAGCGGCGGTGGGTCCTGGCCGCGCCGCCGCGCTCCATCCCGACTATCCGGTCGCCGAGCACCCGCCGATCGTGGGGCAGGGCGCCGTCGGGCCGGACGGCTTCGACCAGGACGCCGAGCCCACCGAGGGCAGCGTGCCGGACCAGGGGGACCCGGCGTCAGCGCCTGACGCGGTCGCGGCGCTGGCGCGGACCAGCGGCGTGGTCTCCGCCCTCCCGGCCCTGCTGGGCAAGGGCGACGGCATCGGCAGCAACGGCTGGGTGGTCGGGGGCGAGCACACGACCAGTGGCGCCCCGATCCTCGCCAACGACCCGCATCTCGGCGTCTCCCTGCCGGGCGTGTGGACCCAGGTGGGCCTGCACTGCCGCACGCTGTCGGCGCAGTGTCCGCTCGACGTCGCCGGCTTCAGCTTCTCCGGCGTCCCCGGCGTCGTGATCGGCCACAACCGCGACATCGCCTGGGGCTTCACCAATCTCGCGCCCGACGTCACCGACCTGTTCGTCGAGCGACTCGACGGCGACGAGTGGGAGTACGACGGCCGCCTCCGTCCGCTCACCACCCGCGAGGAGACGATCGAGGTCCGCGACGGCGACGACATCTCGCTCACCGTCCGCTCCACCGACCACGGGCCGCTGCTCTCCGACCTCGCCGAGCTCTCCGATGACGGTGGCCGGCTCGACAGCGGCGTCGACTACACCGACGACGGCCTCGTCGACCAGCTCGACCAGGTCGGCGACGCGGCCGCGGAGGCCGGGCCCGACACCGGCGAGGGGACCGAGCTCGGTGTCTCCCTGGCCTGGACCGCGCTGGAGCCGCGGCCGACCGCGGACGCGTTGCTGGCCCTCAACATGGCCAGCGACTGGGACAGCTTCCGCACCGCCCTCGCGGGCTTCGCGGCGCCCGGGCAGAACGTCGTCTACGCCGACACCGAGGGACACATCGGCTACCAGGCCACCGGCCTCGTGCCGATCCGCCGACGGGGCAACGACGGACGGCAGCCCGCCGCCGGCTGGCTCCCCGAGACCGGCTGGACCGGCCGCCACATCCCCTACGAGGACCTGCCGTCGGTGCTCGACCCCGAGGGCGGCGTCATCACCACCGCCAACCAGGCCGTCATCGATCCCGCGCGCTACCAGCCGTTCCTCACCTCCGACTGGGACCAGGGCTACCGCTCGACGCGGATCGGCGAACTGCTCGCCGAGGAGGTCGCGGCCGGCGGGATCGACGTGGAGCGGATGGCGGCCGTCCAGCTCGACGAGTGGAGTGCGATGGGTGCCGTCCTGACGCCGTACCTGCTGGGCATCGACCTGCCCGCCGGCTACTACTCCGACGGCCAGCGGCTGCTCCGGGGCTGGGACCACCAGGAGCGGGCCGACAGTGCCGCGGCGGCGTACTTCAACGTCGTGTGGCGCGAGGTGCTGCGCCGGACCTTCACCGACGAGCTGCCGGAGGGCCTCGCGCCCGACGGCGGCGATCGCTGGTTCAGCGTCGTCACGGGGCTGCTCCAGCGCCCGTCCAGCCCGTGGTGGGACGACGTCGAGACCGAGGACGTCGTGGAGAAGCGTGACGACGTCCTGGAGGCCGCGCTGCTCGCCGCCCGCGACGAGCTCACCGCGCGGCAGTCGCCGAAGGCCGACGAGTGGACGTGGGGCGCGCTGCACGAGCTCGACCTGCGCTCCTCGACGCTCGGCGAGTCGGGCATCGGCGTCGTGGAGGCCCTGTTCAACCGCGGCGGCTGGGACGTCGGCGGCGGCAGCTCGATCGTCAACGCCACCGGCTGGGACGCCAGTGCCACCACCCGACAGCCGCAGGGGACCGTCGCCGACTACGGCGTCGTCACTGCCCCGTCGATGCGGATGGTCGTGCCGATGGACGACCTCGACGCCGCGCGCTGGATCAACCTCACCGGTGTCTCCGGCCACGCCTTCCACCCCCACTACACCGACCAGACCGACCTCTGGGCCCGCGGCGACACCCTCCCGTGGGCGTTCGGCGAGGACGCCGTCGAGGACGCCGGCGAGGACGTGCTGACCCTGCAGCCCCAGGACTGACCCCGTCCCGAGCCTCAGAAGCGGAGGATGCCGTCGGGGGTGGCGGCGGCGGTGACGGGGCGGTCGTGCGGCTCGGCGGGGACGTGGTCGAGGACCTCGTCGGCGTAGAGCAGCACGCAGGTCGTGGTGCCGACGGGGACGCGACCCAGTGCCCGGTCGTAGGAGCCGCCGCCGCGCCCCATCCGCAGGCCCGTCCGGGAGACGGCGAGGCCGGGGACGAGGACCACGTCGGCGGTGGCGACCGCCTCGACACCCAGCGACGGGCCGGCCGGCTCGAGCAGGCCCCGGCCCGCTGACACCAGGTCCGCGGCGCCCTCGTAGGCGGCCCAGTCGAGGTCGTTGTCGGGCAGCAGGACCGGCAGCAGCACCCGCTTGCCAGCCTCCCGGAGCCGGTCGAGCAGGACGGACGTGCCGGGCTCGCTGCCGACGGAGACATAGGCGGCGACGGTCGCGGCCCGTCGTACGTCGGCGTCGGCGAGCAGGTGCTCGGCGATCTTCCGGGCGGCGTCGCCGATCTCGGCCAGCGCGCGTCGGCGACGGGCGGTCAGGAGCTGGTCGCGCAGGGCCACCTTGGCGATCGCGGCCTGCGTCGCTGGACTCGGTTGTCGCTCCGACACCCGACAAGCCTACGATCGGCAGCATGGGTATGGGTGGGCGCAGGAGTGGCCTGGACAAGGCGCGGGCCAAGATGGTCGAGGCGGGCGTCGACCCGGTGGCCGTCGAGACCTTCGCGCACTACTACCGGCTGCTCGAGCACGGTGAGACCGGCCTGATCCCCGAGTCGACCATTGAGCCCGTCGACATGGAGAGCCTCGCCGACGTCGAGGTCGCCGACGACGTCGCGGCCGACGCGATCCGCAAGACCGTCGCGATCAAGCTCAACGGCGGCCTGGGCACGTCGATGGGCATGGAGCGCGCCAAGTCGCTGCTCTGCGTGCGCCGCGGCCTGTCCTTCCTCGACATCATCGCCCGGCAGGCGCTCCACCTCCGCAAGGAGTACGACGCCCCGCTGCCGCTGATCGTGATGAACTCGTTCCGCACCTCGGCCGACACCCTCCACGCGCTCGCTCGCTACGAGGACCTCGAGGTGCCCGGCCTGCCGCTGGAGTTCCTGCAGAACAAGGAGCCCCGGCTGCTCCTCGACGGCCTGCTGCCGGTCGAGTGGCCGAAGGATCCCGAGCTCGAGTGGTGTCCGCCCGGGCACGGTGACATCTACACGGCGCTGCGGGGCACCGGCCTCCTCGACCTGCTGATCGAGCAGGGCTACCGCTACGCGTTCGTGTCCAACTCCGACAACCTCGGTGCCGTGCCGGCGCCGCGGGTCGCGGGCTGGTTCGCCGCGTCCGGTGCGCCCTTCGCGATCGAGGCGGTCCGTCGTACGGCCTCGGACCGCAAGGGCGGCCACTTCGCGCGCCGCAAGGCGGACGGCCGGATCGTGCTGCGGGAGACCGCGCAGACGGCCAAGGAGGACCTGGCCGCGTTGGCCGACCTCGACCGGCACCGGTTCACCTCGACCAACAACCTGTGGTTCGACCTGCACGCGATGAAGCAGAAGCTGGACGAGCGCGACGGCATCCTCGGCCTCCCGCTCATCCGCAACGAGAAGACCGTCGACCCGGCCGACCCGGCCAGCCCGAAGGTCGTGCAGGTCGAGACCGCGATGGGCGCGGCGATCGAGGTGTTCGAGGGTGCGCGGCTGATCGAGGTCGGCCGCGACCGGTTCATCCCGGTCAAGACCACCAACGACCTGCTGGTGCTGCGCTCCGACGTCTATGCGATCGGCGACGACTTCGCGCTGACCCAGGTCGCCTCCGACGTCCCCTTCGTCGACCTCGACCCGGCGCACTTCAAGGTCGTGGGGGAGTTCGACAAGCGCTTCCCCGAGGGCGCCCCGTCGCTCGCGAGGGCGAGCGCGCTGACGGTCAACGGGGACTGGACCTTCGGCCATGGCGTGCAGGTCGTCGGCGCCGTCGAGCTGAGCGGCAAGGGTGCGCAGCGGGTCCCCGAGGGCGAGGTCCTGTCCGGAGATGCCTGATCCCTCGGTCGAGGACCACCGGGCCCGGATCCTGGCGGGCATCGTCCCGACCGCGGCGACCGAGCGCATCGCCGTCGTCGACGCCCTCGGCCGGGTGCTGGCCGAGGACGTCGCCGCCGCCCTGTCCGTCCCGCCCTTCGACCACGCCGCGATGGATGGCTTCGCCGTCCGGGCCGCCGACGTCGCCACTGCCTCCGACGCGGCCCCCGTCGTGCTGCCGGTCGCCGCTGCCGTCGCCGCCGGTGACGAGCTCGTCGACCTCCCTGACGGCGCGGCGATCCGGATCATGACCGGCGCCCCGGTCCCGCCGGGCGCCGACCTCGTTGTCCCGTTCGAGTGGACTGACGCGGGCGACCCGGTCACGATCGGCCGCAGCGCTCCGCCCGGACGTCACATCCGCCGCGCGGGCGAGGACGTCGCCGCCGGCGAGGTCGCCCTCGGCGCGGGCACGAGACTGGGCCCCGGCTCACTCGGGCTGCTGACCTCGGTCGGCGCGAGCGAGGTCGTCGTCCGCGCCCGCCCCCGCGTCGCGATCCTGTCGACGGGCGCCGAGCTCGTCGACGGGCACGTCCCCGACAGCAACAGCATCACCCTCGCCTCAGCCGCCCGCGGCGCCGGCGCCGACCCGGTCGTGCGCGGCCCGGTGTCCGACGACCCCGCCGCCTTCCGCGCCCGACTGCTCGCGGCGGCCGCCGACAGCGACCTCGTCGTGACGACCGGTGGTGTCTCTGCCGGCGACCACGACGTCGTCAAGGCGGTGCTGCGGCACGAGGACGACTTCTGGTTCGGCCCGGTCGCGATGAAGCCCGGCCGTCCGCAGGGTTGCGGCCACCTCGAGGCCGACGGCCGCCGGGTCCCGGTGGTCACGCTCCCCGGCACGCCGATCGCGGCCCTCGCCTCGTTCCTGCTGTACGTCGTCCCTGCGATCACCGCGCTGACCGGCAGGGAGTGGCGGCGCCGGTCGGCGGAGCTGGCCACCGACGTGACGGGCACCGACCGGACCGTGCTGCTGCCAGCCCGCCGTGACGACACCGGCCGCTGGCAGCCGCTGCCCGGCCACGCCGGTCACTCGCAACGACTCCTCGCGCAGGCCGACGCATTGCTCGTCGTACCGCCACGCGGGAGGGTGGTCCCTGCGGGCACGCACGTCGAGGTGCTGACGCTTCATCCCGAGCTTCATCATGAGGAGGTCTGGTGACCGAGGAGCCGGCACGGCTGACCCATGTCGACGACAAGGGTGCGGCCCGGATGGTCGACGTGTCGGCCAAGGACGTGACCACCCGGGAGGCCCGCGCGTCGGGCCGGGTGCTGGTGTCGGCCGAGGTGGTCGGTCTGCTGCGCGGTGAGGGCGTGCCGAAGGGCGACGCGCTCGCGGTCGCGCGGATCGCCGGGATCATGGGCGCGAAGCGGACGCCCGACCTGGTCCCGCTGTGTCACCCGCTCGCGATCTCCGGCGTGGTCGTGGACCTCGAGGTCGCCGACGACGCCGTCGAGATCACCGCGACGGTGCGGACCAGCGACCGCACGGGCGTCGAGATGGAGGCGCTGACGGCCGTCTCGGTCGCTGCGCTGACCGTCGTCGACATGGTGAAGGCGGTCGACAAGGCCGCCGTCATCACCGACGTGCGGGTCGAGTCCAAGACCGGCGGCAAGTCGGGGGACTGGGCGCGATGACCGCTGCGGGGGGCGCCGAGCGCCGCGCGGCCGTGGTCGTCGCGTCCAACCGTGCCGCCGCTGGTGTCTACGACGACACGACCGGCCCGCTCATCGTCGCTGCGCTGCGGGAGCTGGGCTTCGTGGTCGACGACCCGGACGTGCGTCCCGACGGCGAGCCGGTGGGGGAGGCGATCGCTGCCGCGGTGGCGGGCGGCGCCCGCGTCGTGCTGACCACCGGCGGCACCGGTCTCACCCCGACCGACCGCACTCCCGAGGTCACCCGGCCGTTGCTCGACCGCGAGGTCCCGGGACTCGCCGAGGCGATCCGCGCGGCCGGCATCGCCAAGGGTGTGCCGACCGCGGCGCTGTCCCGGGGTCTGGCCGGGGTCGCCGGCACCGCGCTGGTCGTCAACCTGCCCGGCTCGCGCGGCGGCGTGAAGGACGCGCTCGCGGTCCTCGCGCCGGTGCTGGTGCATGCGGTCGAGCAGATCGTCGGGAGCGACCATTGAGCAGTCGCGAGCGGATGCGTGTCGCGGCGCCGGGTCGGGCCTGGCCCAACGAGCTCATCTCCGGCACGGACCCGGTCGTGCGGCTGCGGCCGATCAGTCGTCGTGACGCGTCGGCCTGGCGCTCGGCCCGGCGCCGCAACGCGCTGTGGCTGGCCCGCTGGGACGCCACTGCCCCGCCCGGTGCGGACCCGCGGCCGATGTCCTTCCGGGCCCTGGTCCGGCGGCTGCAGCTCGCGGCACGGCAGGGGACGACGTACCCCTTCGTCGTGGAGGTCGACGGCCGGTTCGCCGGCCAGGTGAGCGTCAACAACATCGTGCGGGGCTCGGCGCAGTTCGCGTCGGTCGGCTACTGGATCGACCACGAGTTCGCCGGCCGCGGTGTCATCCCCCGCGCCGTCGCGATGGTCATCGACCACTGCTTCTTCGTCGCCGGCCTGCACCGCATCGAGATCTGTATCCGCCCCGAGAACACCAACTCCCTGCGCGTGGTCGAGAAGCTCGGCATCCGCGAGGTCGGCTATGCCCCGAACTTCCTCCACATCGACGGCGAGTGGCGCGACCACCGGATCTTCGCCGTCACCAAGGAGGAGGCGCCACGAGGCGTGCTGGTGCGGCTCGAGGAGCACGACCCGGCGTGACCCCATCAGTCACAGGAATCAATCTGTGACACACCGATGGACATGCGCCCCACCGTGCGCTAGCGCTCCTAACCTTCCGGTGTGGACCTGAGCGCACTGATCTTCGTCGCACTGGCGGTGGCGTGGGCCGTGTACCTCGTCCCCAAGGCCCTCCGGCAGCACGAGGAGGACGCCATCAGCCGGTCGGTCGACGGCTTCTCCGACCGCCTGCGGGTGCTGGCCCGCCGTGACGCGGTGTCGGGCCGCGAGACCGTCCTGGTCTCGGGTTCGACCACTGAGGTCACCTCCGAGGTCGAGGTCGAGGTCGAGTCCGAGGTCGTCGTGGCGGTCGCCCGCCCGGAGCCGCGACGCGACGAGGCCGGCCTCGACGCCGCCGAGCGCCGCCGTCGTCGCCAGCAGCAGGCCGCGGCCCGCCGCGCCGCCGACCGTCGCCGGCGCGTCTTCAACATCCTCCTCCTGGCGATCATCGCCGTCGCCGGTCTCGGCATCGGCAGCGTCATCGCGCAGGCGTGGACCGCCGTCCCGGCCGGCCTGATGGTCGCGTGGCTCGTCCTGTGCCGGCTGATGGTCCGCCGCGAGCGCGCCCAGCGTGCGCAGCGCAGCCGTCGTCGCCGGACCACGCTCGCCGACCAGCTCCTCGACGAGGAGGACACCGGCACGGTGCCGGTCCTCTCCGACGACAACCTCGCCGGCGACGACACCGACGAGATCCCCGTCGTCGCGGCCGCTCTGCTCGACGAGTCGGGCCCCGAGTCCGTCGGGGGCGGCTGGGCGCCGGTCGACGTACCGCTGCCGACGTACGTCGCCAAGGCGGCTGCCGGCCGCACGGTCCGCACCATCGACCTCGACTCCACCGGCGTGTGGAGCTCGGGCCGCAACGAGGCCGACTCCCGCCTCGCCCGCGAGGCCGACGCGCAGCGTGCCGTCGAGGCGGCCGAGGGCCAGGGCGACGACGAGCAGCGCCGCGCCACCGGCTCCTGACGGCTGATCAGCGCCATTGCCGGGTACAGCCCCGGCATGAGCAGCCAGGACGACAGCCCCTACGCCGAGCAGCCCAGCGAGGAGGAGGCGCGCGAGGAGGAGCAGGCCTACGCCGACTCCGCCACCGCCGTCTCGCCCGACACCCAGCACCCCGACCCCGGTGTGGCGCTCCCCGAGGGCACGCCGCCCGGCCCGATCACCGTGGACGACCCCGACGCCGAGGGCGACGAGATCGAGGGTTCGGACGCGCCGCGGCCAGCGGGTCATGCCGATGAGGACCGCAACTGACGCACCCTGACCCGATTCGGCTCCTCGCGGCGGCGGGTGCTAGCGTTTCTCCACGCTTGGGGCTGTGGCGCAGTTGGTAGCGCGTCTCGTTCGCAATGAGAAGGTCAGGGGTTCGAATCCCCTCAGCTCCACCAGCAGACAAAGAACCGGCAGGTCGCCTCCGACCTGCCGGTTCTTGCGTTTCGGGTACTGGTGAGCCCGACCCCGCGCGGGCCGGGATCACCACGAAACGCCGCCTCGCTTACCCCCGGCGTACCCCCAGCCCGGAACGGGGGCACGCAGGCCCTGCTGAGTGCTCCGACTGAGCCGGTCCCCGACCCCGTCCCCGCATCCGTCCCCCCACGGTTCCAAGCCGTCGCTGGCGTCCGGCCGGTTCTCCAGGGCCGTGTCCCCACGGGTGTCCCCGCGGGTGGGGACGCCCGTTGCTGGCGGGGCGGTCGCGGTGGAGCTCGGGGCACTGCCCGGTGAGACGACAGGTCCTCGCGCGGGATCGTTGAGCCGGTCGAGACCGGCCTGGTCGGCCGAGGTGCCGAGGAAGTGCAGGTAGCGGTTGGTGGTGGCGATCGACTCGTGGCCCATCCAGGCCTGGACGGTGCCGGGGTCGACGCCACGGGCCAGCCACAGGCAGGCCGCGGTGTGGCGCAGATCGTGGATGCGGCGGCCGCCGGCAGTGTCCTCCCACTTCACCGTCCGCAGCACCGCGTTGCGATGGAGCTGGGCGCCGCCTCCGGTGGTGATCAACAGGTCGGTCGGTGCCTTGTCGGCGACCATCCGCTCGATTATCGGCAGGATGCGATCGGCGACCGGGACGCGGCGGCCGTGCCGCCCCTTGGTGGCCTTCACCGCGCCACCCTCGGACTGCGAGCGTCGTACCAGCAGCCCCGGCGTCGGGACCGTGACGACGTCCTCGACGAGGACGGACCGTGCCTCGCCCCACCGCATGCCGGTCCATCCCAGAACGAGCAGCACGTCGGCCAGCTGCGGGTCCCGCGCTCGCCAGCGGTCGTACGTCGCCTCGAGCTCGGCCTCGGTCCACGGCCGCATCTCGGTCGGCTCCTCCGAGGACCGCGGCACCTTCGTCGCGGTCACCGGGTTGCGGACCACGGCCTTCTCACGCACGCACCAGGCGAAGAACGTCGACAGGCTCGCGCGGTAGCGGACGACCGACCGCTCGCTGAGCCCCCGCTGGATCAACGCCTCGAAGGACCGTGCCACCTCGCGCTCGGAAACAGCCGCAACGTGCATTGCCTGCATGCTCGTCGGCATCAGGCGCTGCAGCGCCTGATCGCTGCGATAGGTCTTCGCGGCAACTGTGAACTCACGGACGACCAGCCACTCCTCGAGCAGCGCGCGAACTTGGCGGCGCCCCGCACGAGGGTCCATTCCGCCAGCAAGCGCTGCTCTCTCCCGGAACAGCCAGTCAGTGGCTTCACGCTTGGTGTCGAACGTGCGGCTGGCGATGAACTGCCGCCCACTCTTCAGGCGTGCCCGGAACCGGCCGCTCGGCGTCTTCTCGATCATCGCGGTCTGCCGTGCCGTGGCCTGCCGGATTCAGGAGGCTCGGGCGAGCCATTGTTCGACGTCTTGGCGCCGGTAGCGCGGACATGTCGCGGTCATCCACGTCACCCGTGGTCCCTCGCCCCGCTGCCTCCATCGACACAGCGTCGACTCCGACACCCGGATCCACCGCGCCACCTCGCTGCTGGTGAGGATCTCCTCCACTGCTTCCATCTGATCACCTCTGACTCCGGGAGCGGCCACGGCCGCCCGAGACACCTGACAGTCACCTAGGGATGAGATGGGCTGGGAGCGATCAATGCGTGCCTATGAATGTCGTGCAAACGACCGACGCGCGGGTGTTGACACCGGTCGAGGATCGGCGGCGAAAGACGGTGGGGCCGGGACCGCGGCGGCATGTGGCATCCCAGAGCGGCTGCTGCAATCCGCCCAGCATGACGCACCAGCCCTGGGCAGCATGCAGCCCGCGCTTCGGTTGAAGACTGCCTAACTCGGGCAGGCACGGATCGTCTGTCGAATCCGACCGATGAAATCGCCTCACGCCCGATGAGGAACCACTACGGTGCGTTCGAGGGTTCCGTTCGTGGCGTTCGGGGCAGGGTCGGTTCGACGAGATAGCGGTGGTGCCAAGTGGACAGCGTCGAGGCGCTCGCAAAGAAGATCCGACCCGAGCAGACCGTCTTGCTGCTGGGCGCTGGAGCGAGTGTCCCGTCGGGGGCTCCGACAGGTGCAGAACTTGCCACGCACCTTGCACGACAGCTTTCGCCCGTACCCATCGGCGAAAACCTTGCCGAAATCGCCACAATCTTCGAACATCGGACTTCCCGCGCCGACCTCGTTAAAGCCCTACAGGCGCGACTTCGCAACCTGGAACCCACAGGCGGCATACTCCTTCTCCCTGAGTTTGATTGGCGATCGGTCTACTCGACGAACTTCGACCTATTGGTCGAACGCGCGTATCGCCTATCAGGCCGATCCCTGGCGGTAGTTCGATCAAACTACGACTGGCAAAAAGGCCTTGGAGGAGCAGTTCTCTACAAGATCCACGGTTGCCTAACGCAGGATGTTGGGATTGGCCACAAGCATCGCATGGTGATCACTGAACGGGACTACGACCAGGTTCAGGAGTACCATCAGCTGCTATTCACCTCGCTTTCTGCCGAGATGCTGACGTGCGACACCTTGATCATTGGCCAGTCTCTCGGGGACGCACACCTGAAGGACTTGGCGAAGCGTGCTGCGCAGCTTAACCAAGCAGAAGGAACTCCCGGACGGGTTTACCTGTTGGTGTACGACGCGGATCCGGACCGGGCGGTGATTTTTGAGCAGTACGGGATCGATGTAACGTCGGGATCTCTCGAGACGCTTTTGCACGCCATTGGACAGGTCCACACACCCGCGTCGCGACAGTCCAAAGAAGCGGAGGCCGCCGACCTTGATGCGAGAGAGTTGCCACTGGCTTTGAGGGCGTCGACCACCGATTGCGCGCACGCGCTCGGACTCGCCCCCAACGCGCGGAAGCTCTTCAACGGCGGTGCTGCGACATTCGCAGACATCGCCGCCGGCTTCACTATCGAACGCGCTGTCGAGCCGCGCGTGCTCGAATCTCAGAATCCAACCCGGAACTTGGCGACGGTGCTGATTGGCGGTGCTGGCGTAGGCAAGACCACTCTGGCCCGTCGACTGATTGCAGAAAGAAGCAGCAAGGATTTCATCTGTTGGGAGCACGTCAACTCGTTCCCTCTGAATGTCGATGCATGGCTGAAGGTCGAGGAGCGGCTACGCGCGAACAGTCGACAAGGATTTCTCCTCATCGACGACGCGACCGAGCAACTTGTCGCTGTCAACCGCCTGGCGGATGCGCTTGGAAGGCTCGATCGGTCGCACCTCAGACTGATCATCACCGCCAACAGTGCCCAATGGAAGTCGCGACGAAAGTCACCCACTCTGCTGCAGCGATCCTCGGTCGAGACGATGTCGCGCCTAACGCCGGTCGACATCGAGCGGTTCGTAAACCTGGTCGATCAACAGAACGCGATCCGGCAACTGGTCGAGGATTCCTTCCTTGGCCTTACTCGACCGCAGCGAATCAGACACTTGCGAGACCGATGCAGCGCTGAGTTGTACGTTTGCCTCAAGAACATCTTCGGATTCGAAGAACTGGACGACATACTGCTCGCCGAGTACAAGGACCTGCCCATAGAAGCGCAGGATATCTACCGCTATGTCTGCGCAATTCAGGCCATGGGCGGCAAGGTGCACAGACAGTTGATCGTCCGCCTGCTCGGAGTCGACGGGGGGCAATTGGCGAACCAGTTGTCGCAACTTGATGGCGTGGTCTCCGAGCACGACATCAACGAGGACCGAGGGATTTACGGGTGGTCGGCTCGTCACGACGTGATCGCTAACGTCATTGCGACCTATAAGTTCGGCGATCCGCAGGAGCAGTTGGACCTGCTGGACAACTTGATTCATGGACTGAACCCGTCGGTTTGGCTCGAACTAGAAACAGCCAATGCGTTGGCAACGAGCGAGATGGGAATCGACCGCCTCCCTAACCATGATGACCAGATTCGCCTTCTCACTGAGCTCGTGCGTGTGGTTCCTGCCGAGCGCACGCCACATCGACGCCTGATCCGTAAGTATCTGGACGCCGATGACGCCGGTGGGGCCAAGCAGGCGATCGACCTAGCGCTGCGGGATCTGGGCCAGGACGACATCGTGGACCGCTACCGAGTGCGCCTCGTCGTTATGCGCGCTCAAAAGGCAGAGGGCCTGATGGTCGGCGACCGCGTTGCTCTCCTGTTCGAGGCGCGGTCGCAAGCCTCCAAACTCCTACAGCGCCGGCCCGACGACCGACACAACTATCGACTTCTTTGCGAAGTCGGGCTCAGCCTTCTGCGAATGAATGGCAATGCGATGGTGCTGACTGAGGGCATCGACGCCCTGAGGGTTGCTGAGGCTGAGATTCCTGATCCAGAGTTCACCAACGACCGTCAGCATTACGAACAGTTGCTTCGTCTTGAGAGCAAGACCAAGTAGTCAGTCGCGCACTCAGTCCTGAGTCAGCAGCTGCCGGACCTCTGGGTCAAGAAGTGCTTCAAAATAGGCGGTCTGCTGCCGAAGTTGCAGAGCCTGGAGCTCGGCGGCTCGGTCCGGCGTTGGAATCTTGCTCAAGATCAGGCGCTCCACCAACGTTGTCAGCGGCTCGCCGATCGCTCGTCTGAAGTTAAACCCGACCAGTTGCAGGATCGTCAGCGTTTCGGGTGTGACCAGACCCTTGATGGCATCGAGCGCCTCGCGAGCTTCCGTGTCATCACTGGCCAGGCCAACGAGTTGCTCAACCACAGGGAGCAGTTCCGAAGTGATGTAGCTGATGTCGCTGTCAGAGACCCGCTGCGCCACGAGTTCCTGTTCAAACGCCGTCGCCACTCCGATCAGTTCGTTCTTGTCTGCGATCAGGTCATTCACAAGCTCAATAAGTTCATTCATTGCCTCTTGATCTAGCTTGCGCGCGCGGATTGCGCTGATCCGGCTGGCGACAGCTCCAGCCGCGTTCCGCGCAACAAGCTCCGCAAGCTGGGCTGCCAGCTGTGCCACCTCGGGTGCGACCACGATTCATCTCCCAACGACGATCTGACAGGTCCGACGATGCCAGTAGGTACCGACACGTCAGCATCAGGGGCAACCACGGCGGATAGGGTCGCGCGCCTCCTCGCGCTGCTGGACCTGCGTCAAGCCGCCACAAAGCGGCCGAGACGGACCGCCGCGTGCAGCGTGCGACCTCCCGAGGAAGCATATGGCGCTAGTTCGGTCGACCACCTGCAATGGCCCTGCGAATTCGCTCGAGCTCCTCCACCAGCTCCGTGATTCCCTTGGGACCGACGGCGGCGTCCCGATAGAGCTCTAGGTCGAGGACGTTCGGCTCTGAGTGCCGTGTAGGCCGCGGGCCCGAGTCCGCGTAAGTCACCGTCGCGGTGTAGCGAAGTGGAAGGCCTGGCTCGTTGAGCACCTTGCTTGAGATCCCGTAGGCGACACGGATTTCTCGTCCGGGCGCGAGCATGGGAATCGGGGCCTTAAAAACGGATGCGTCCTTGGGCTCAGCCAGCACCCCGACCGTCTGGAGCGGCTTGTCCCAGGCAATGTCGACGTCGATTGCTGGCGTTTGACCGATGTTCGTGATTAGGACGTAGACCAACGACCGACGCAGTTCGAAATCGACAACCACATAGGGCCGTGAGCTGAGTTGGCGGACCTTGCGCATCTCGCGAATTTGCAACGCTGCCAGGCCGCCAAGGCCGACGTAGATGACGGCCGTCGCGACAGCAGCCCACGCAGCAACCCACTCCGGTCTCATGATCCAAGCATCTCGTTCACAGGCCGGTCGAAGAGATCGGCGCGCCGAGTGACCGCCGATCGGCGACGTGCGTCGATCCGCCGCGTGCGACGGATCATCGGCTTGCAGGGTTCGTGGCGGGCCGAGCGCTGAGTAGGTGTGCCCCTCGAATCGACGAGTACGAGTGGCCCTCAGCCGAGGTTGAGGCCGAACTGCCGGCTGAGCAACTTCGACTTCCAGAAGGACTCGGTCTGCTCAATCGTCTCGTCGGGGGTGTTCTCATCTACCACCTCCAGCACCGAAACCTGATACGTCCGCCGCCCCTTCCTCCCGGCCGCCTTCAGTGCGAGGTTGCCTCCATGGCCGTCGGTGGCGTAGGTCAGCCATCGGCCCAGGAGGCTGTCGGCTCCTTTGGCTGAGCCGACGTACTGCTTACCGGTTTCCACGTCGACCAAGAGATAGATGCCCTTGACGCTACGGAGAACCTGTTGCCACCCCATGGGCAGCGTTGGAATCTCGTCGATGAGGCGCGTGAAGTTTCGGAAGCCAGGAAATCGCGGTTCGTACTGCTCAGCGATCTCGAGGATAGGCTTGGGCTGGTTCACCGCACGCTGAACCCAGGAGCGCGTGCCGGGACCCCAATCGATAACGACTCGGTCGCGGTAATCCGCCATGTCTTCGAGCAACGCTAGGTCGTATTGATTCTCACCTGACACGTCTATGTCGAGGAGGCGATCCCTGGTACCGGGGGGACATGCACCGCGGCTGCCGACGCTGTACAGCCCCACGAACACCGTCTTGCGGGCCTCGGTGACGATGAAGCTGGCGAGCATGGACTGCTCCGGAAACACGTCGCGTGATTGAGTTGATTGGTAGAACTCGAAGGCGGCCCGGTCACTGCGCCATGCCTCGTAGAGGCGCCCCGCTCGGAAGCGACCATCTTGATGCCGTACAAGCCGCACCGGCAGAGGGTCGACCCCCTCCAGCGTCAGCAGGTCGTTAAAAGTCAACACCAGCGTCTCCGGTTGTTCGATGTCGCGCAACGACGAGGTTAGTCAGGCCGCCCGCGGCGGCGCACGCGGCCTTGTGGCGATACGTCGCGGTTGAGTGCGCGCAGACGATTCAAGTCCAGACGGGCTTGGCTGTTGCTTCCAAACGCGCCGGCGTCAGTCTCGAGTTCCTCAACCACGGCAGGAAGTCGCTCCGCGGTCCGCGCCGTTCGATCGGCGAGCTGGTCGACAAGGGGAGGTGACTGACGCTCTTCGGTGCCCATGAACCAAGAATGACGGCTCGGAGGTGAGCGAGGCGCGCCCGCGTCATTTCGCCGCGAATGGGTCACACCGCTGACGGGCAGCGACGAATCTCGTTGATTACAACCGAGACGGTCGTGGTTCGGGGCCGATAGCAGAGGCGGAGGGGGTGACATGCGTTCGTGCCAGCCATTCCCACGGCGTGAGTTGAAGCGGCTGCGGTGGCGTTGGGTGCGCCGCAATCTCGGTATCATCGCGTTCCTGATCGTGGGTTTGCGGCATGTGCAGCGCTCATCTCGGTGCCGTTCGGCAACAGTGATCTGTCGGCGCGGTGGTACGTCATCGGTCTCCTTCATGCCGGCCTGCTCGCTGCTGCTCTTCACCTCATCAACTCGGCCTTCCTGGCGTACGAAGTCACGGCGATCTGGCAGCTTCGTGGTGCTTGGGGTGAGGACAACACGCGTTCGGAGCTGAGAAAGGCCAAGCGGCGGCGGCTCGTCTGGGGTTGGGTCGACAGCATCACGCTGCAGGACGGGACCTCGATCACGTGGTCGTGACGCGGTCGGGCGGCGTCGTGGTCCTGGACTCCAAGTGGCGCAGCTCGGTCGATGTGAACGCGGTCGCGGAGATGACTGCGTCCGCGAAGAAGGCGGCGGTCAGGGCACAGGCCCTTGCCAGGTCCATGCTTACGGCGGAGTGCGGAGCGAAGCATCGCGCGCGCCAACAGCCCGTGAGGGTGCAGGCCGCGGTGGTGCTGTGGGGAGCGGTGAGAGGGACGGTCCCGGACGGCAAGGTGATCGATGGCGTGCGGTTCGTCGACGACAGGAAGCTCATCGATTGGCTTCTTCAGTTGGACGGTCCGCCCGTGCCACACGAGGCTGCCAAGCACCTCCTCGAGCAGCTGAAGGTCTACCGAGAGACGGCGTTCAAAGCCGCTGAAGGTCGTACGCCGCAGCGCCCTGACCGATCCTCCGCTCCTCGCCGGACCTGAAGGATGTCCGGCACAATCCGGCTAACGAATCCAACGGTTGCCCCTGGGAGGCTGACGGAGGCGGGCAAGTTCGTCAGCGACTGAGCTCCATTTCGCGTTTACGAGCTCGCCGCGAGCACTGCGGTCATGGATCTCACGCAGGATGCGTCGACAGGCACTGGGGGAGTCGAGGACGGCCCTCACGTGCTGCTCCAGGCTCACCGGTTCGGTGACGGACGTGATGACCGGGTGCCCCGCTTGCGCGGCTCGCCGCTCCTCAGAGGCGAGCCGCCGGCAGGTGCCGCTGCACCATCGACGCGGGCGTCCGGCTTTCGGCCGGTCGGAGACGAAGAACGGTCGGCCGCATCGGGGACAGGCCTTCTCGACGATCACTACTTGCGCTCCTGTTCCAGCGACCATCCGAAGACCGTAACCACCCGCCAACGGAGGTGCTTGCCGATGCGGAATCCCTTGGGCCCGCGTCCTCGGCTGCGCCACGCGTAGACGGTCTTGACGGGTACGCCGAGGTAGGTCGCCACGTCGGCGGCGGTCCAGAGGCGTTCACCGGCGGGGCCGGGTTGGGGGTCGGCAACAGCGCTCGGCGGCGCTGGGGGAGCGGCCTCCTGGCGTGGTCGGGTGCGCCTCCGCGTCGGCGCCGATTCCGGTGTGGGTTCGTCCCACAGGGCGGGTTGATCGGGATGCTGCTCGTCGTTGCTCATCGCGTGCCCGTTTCGGTCCCGTGGGTGCTGGTTGCACCCCTCCTGGTCTCCTAAAGCATCGTCAACTGCTCGAGCGATCACGGACGCGACGTGAACTTTCTCGGGCATAGGGGGACGCGGTAGCTCCGGCGGTGCCAGGGATTACGCCGGACGTTTCCGCGCCGAGAATGCAAGAGGTGTGTGGCACTTCGGTCTTCGGTCGAACGTAGCGGGGATGAGAATCGGGGATGCGGTCGGCGACGTCAGCACACGATGGTGCGGGTGAGTTCGTAGAGGTCGGCGGGCGGATGAAATCACTTCGCGTGGCGCAGCCTCGACAGGCGCGGCATCTGAGATTTCGAATCTTGCCAGGCGTGGTTGAGCTCCGACGGTGTCCGCAGCATGCATGTCTTCGTCGCCCAGGCTCCTCGGGAGCACCACGCGGATGCGGGTCGACTAGGGCACGAGCGCGTCCGACGCGCAGGCAGAGATGCCCAACTCCCCGCAAAGGGAGTGGGCGTCTGCCAGATCAACAACTGCTCAGATCCTCACGAGCGGGTTCCGTCGCAGATGTCGCGTTGCGGTCGCCCCCCTCGCTTCAGAGCGGCGTGCCGACTCCGTGTGAGCCCAAGATCTCCTGCGCCACGTGCCACGCGACGAGGTCGAGCAGCTCCCTGCCTTCTTCGGAGCTCGCCGCCCGATCGCGGCCGGACCGGAAGCGCCACGGTCGCAGGTGCAGCATCACGGAGGTCTTCATCCGGTTGTCCGCAGGGGCAGCGGGGTTCTCGAGCAGCCTTACGGCGGACGACGCCAGCATCCCCTCGGAGCGCAGCTGCGCGACGGCGCGTTCGACGGCTCCTACGTTCCCGTCGTGTCCGGTCAGGAACACCACGCGTTCGGCCCACGATCGGGCCGAACGGGCTAGGTCGACCAAGAGGGCCTGCAGCACAGGAGTGCTGGTGGTGAGCGACCCGTCGGCCTGCGGATGGCGACCGGGCGCTCCGTAGGCCACGGCGGGGGCCACGACCACGTCGATGCGTCGGCGTCGCAGCAGCTTCGCCGCCGCCTCGGCGACCGCGACCGCGAGCTCGGTGTCGGTGTCCAGCGGCAGGCGAGGGTCGTGCTGACCCGTCGACCCGACCGGAACGAGAACCGCCGCGCCGCAGCGCACGCGGGACGTGGTGGTGGCGCCGAGGGCGATCTCCATCGTCAGGCGCCGAGCCAGCCGCCGTCGACGATGAGCTGCTGCCCGGTCACGTAGCTGGCCCAGTCGGAGAGCAGGAAGACCGCGCCGCCCCCGAGCTCGGCGGGCTGCCCGAGGCGTCCCATCGGGATCCGCCCGACGACCCGTGCGTGCTGCACGGGATCGTCGAGCAGGTCGGCGGTGAGCTCGGTGTGGAAGTAGCCCGGGGAGAGCACGTTGACCCGGATTCCGCGCGGCGCCCACTCCGCGGCGAGCGTGCGGGCGAGCCCCAGGAGGCCGGCCTTGGAGGCGGCATAGGCCACGGCCCGTGGGATCGCGATGGAGCTGCCGAGCGAGCCGACCAGCACCACGCTGCGCAGCGTGTCGCAGGCGTCGTGGCGCACGAGCTCCCGGGTCAGCCGGAACGGCGACTCGAGGTTGACGTCGAGGACACGGCGCAGGTCGTCGTCGGTGAAGTCGGCGGCCGCTTCGCGGTGCTGGATGCCGGCGGCGTGGATGACGCCGTGGAGTCCGCCCTCGGACACCGACGCGACCAGGTCCGCGACCTGTGCGGCATCGGAGAGGTCGGTCGCCACGGCGCGGGCGGCGATGCCGTCCGCGGCCAGGCCGGTCACGGCGACGTCGAGCTGCGTGCGGCTGC
This sequence comes from Nocardioides caeni, assembly GCF_004912195.1. GTDB lineage: Bacteria > Actinomycetota > Actinomycetes > Propionibacteriales > Nocardioidaceae > Nocardioides > Nocardioides caeni. The sequence goes on along the minus strand of NZ_STGW01000004.1, from coordinate 292,634 downwards.
GGGCGGCGAGGACCAGCTCGGCGCCCGCCTCCCCGGCGGCCCGGGCCATGGCCAGGCCGAGGCCGCGGCTGCCTCCGGTCACGAGGATGCGGCGTCCGGCGAGCAGGTCGGTGGTCATGTCGAGCTCCAGGAGTGGGAGGTGCCGAGCCAGGGGTCGACGACGATGCGTACCGGCGACCCGCGGCGCGCCTCGAGGTCGGCCAGGGCGTCCTCGACCTCGTCGAGTCCCACCACCCGGCTCACGGAGGGCCGCAGGGGCAGGGTGCCGTCGCCGGTAGCGCGCACCACGGCGGCGATGTCGGCGGCGCTGTAGGCGTAGACGGCGGAGAGGGTGAGCGAGCGCCGTACGAACACACCGGGCGGGGGGAGCCTCGGTGCGTCGACGCCGATGCCGATCACCACGCAGCGCCCGCCCGGCCGCAGCAGGTCGAGAGCCCCCTCGGTGGTGGCAGCGGCGCCCACGCAGTCGATCACCACGTCACACCCGTCGCCCGCGCCGAGCGCCGCCAGCTGGGCCGCCACGTCCTCGGTGGACGGGTCGAGCGCAGCCGCGGCACCGGCCTCCTGGGCCCGTTCCCGCGACGCGGGGTCCAGGTCCAGCGCGAGGACCCGGGCGCCCCGCGAGCGGGCCAGGCGCAGCACCTGCATGCCGAGTCCGCCCACCCCCACGACGACGACCAGGTCGTCGGCTCGCACGGCCGCGACCCGCAGGGCGTGGTGGGCGGTGCCCGCGGACTCGATCAGCGCGGCGGAGAGGAGGTCGGTCCCGGGCGGCAGCGGCACGACGTTGCCGACCGGGACGGCGAGCAGCTGGGTCAGGCCCCCGTCGACCTGGATGCCGAGCATCCGGCGCCGGGGGCAGAGGTTGGTCTCCTGGTCCGCGCAGGCGCGGCAGGTCCCGCAGCCGAGGATCGGGTTGACGAACACCCGGTCGCCGACGGCGACGTGCGCACCGGCGGAGGACTCGACGACGGTGCCGGCGATCTCGTGGCCGAGCGTGATCGGAAGGTGGCCGGTCGGGGTGTGGCCCGACACGATGTGGGCGTCGGAGCCGCAGAGGCCGACCGAGCCGACCCTGACCAGGCACTCGCCGGACCCCCGTGTGGGTGCCGCGAGCTCCTCGAGGGTCAGGGCCGTCCCCGGGCCGTTGAAGCGGAGGGACCGCACGCTCCGGGCGGTCGCCAGGCCGTAGCCCTCAAACATCGCCGTCGCGCCCGGGCGCCGCCGTGAGCGCTGCCCGCATCGCCGCAGGGACGGGGGTGGCCCGCCCCCCGACGCTGGAGTCGACGATGACGTAGGTCGACGTGCCGGTCGCGCAGACCTCGCCCCGGGCGACGACGTCGAAACGGAGGGTGAGGCTGGTGGTGCCGACGCGTTCGGTGCGGACCTCGACCCGCACCTCGTCCCCGTAGCGCACAGCAGCCCGCCAGCCGAGGTCGACGTGGACCACCTGGATGTCGAAGCCGTCGGCGAGCAGTTGGGTGAGGGGGTAGCCGGTGTGGGCGAACCAGGCGTTGCGCGCATCCTCGAGGAACGAGAGGTACCACATGTTGAAGACGACGCCCTGCTGGTCGAACTGGTAGTAGTGCGTCGTGATCGCGACCGACGCCACGTCGGCGTCGGCAGGGGTGGCGGTGCTGGTCATCGGAACTCCTCGTCGCTCGGCCCTGCGTCGGCGCGCTCGGGCCTGGGCGCGATGGGGCCGTTGCCCGATTACAGCGGCGGGCGGCGGCCGGTGTCAACGAATTCCGGGGTATTTCTCATGATATTTAGGTGGCGTCGGTCAACGGTGGCGGGGACGGCCCGCCGCCGGGAGCACCGCCGGCCACGTGACGTCGCCAGCCGACCGGCAGTAGGCCGCGACCCCCGCGAGCGACACCGCCACCCGGGTCGTGCGGTCGGGGCGGTGCAGCGCTGCCACGGCGAGCGCCCCGGCCAGCCCGCCCAGGGGATCAGCGAGCGCGTCACCGCAGAACGCAGGCGTGCCGTCAGGGTGCTCCGCCACCAGGCCGCCGGCGACCGCCGCGTCGTCCCCGAACCCCACCCGCAGCGCCTGGTCCGGACCGTGCCCGGTCAGCTGGAGCCACGTCCGGGCACGCCCGTCGCCGAGCACGTGGCGCGGCGCCACCCCGAGGCCCTCCAGCGCCCGCGGCCGGCTCGCCTCGACGACGACGTCGGCGGACGAGACGAGCGCGTGCAGTTCGGCTCGCCCCGCGCTCGTGCCGAAGTCCACGCGCACCTGCTCGCTCCCGCGGTGCAGCAACTCGTGCAGCCCGGGATCGCCCCACCGGGACGCGTCGGGGCGTCCGACGCTCTCGACGTGCACCACCTCGAAGCCGGCCTCGCCGAGCAGCTGGGCAGCCAGCGGCCCCGCCCACAGTGCCCCCAGGGCGACCACCCTGGCCGGCGCGCCGGGCCGGGTCGGCCGCCCGAGCGCGGAGCGGGAGTCCGCCGACCAGGGCACCGTCCCTGCCGGCGTCTCCCCGGGCGCCGCCGCCGGCAGCCCGAGCAGCACCGCCCGCTCGACCACCTCCGCCACAGGCCGTCCGGCGGACCACTGCTCGACCGCGGCCCATGCCTCCTCGACGGTCTCGGCGTCCTCGGTCCCGGCATGCCCGGGCAGCTCGGCCTCGACCAGGGCCGGGACGAGCTCCACGTCGGACTCCCGGGCCAGGTGCAGCACCCACCAGCCGTCGTACGCCGGGACGAAGCGGGCGCGCCCCCCGTGGGACACGGCCGCGGACGGCCGTCGGAGATGTCGGTTGCCGGGGTCACCGTCGGCGACGGCCAGCGCCGCGCGCTCCGCGAGGAGGTGGGCGCCGTCCAGCTCACCGCCGGCGGGCGAGCGACCGAACCGCTCGGAGGCCACCGCGACCAGCGCCGCGGCGGCACCGCGCGCCACCGTCGCCGGCACGCCTCGCGGCCGGAGCGGACGACCGGCGGTGTCCCGGGTGAGGTCCATCAGCCCGGACTCCGCCCAGTCCTCGAGCGGCGTGCGGTCGGGGAGCGAGACCGGGAGGCCGCCGTACCCGAGCGCGGTCAGGAGCTGCCGGCCGACCTCGGAGGCGCGGGGTGTCGGCGGCGGCGGTGGCATACTCCCCATCATGCTCGACCTCCCGGCGCTGCTGGCGGAGTCCGGGCCCATGGTGCCCGGCCCGCTCGATGCATCCCCCCTCGTGGTGGTCGACGCCGCCGCGCCGGACGTCGATCGAACGCTCAGCGACGGCTCGGTGGCCGACGTGGCTCCCGCTGGCGCGGTGGTGGTCGGCCTGCTCGGCGACGAGCGACCGGTCCCGGGGCTGCTCGACCTGCTCGACGTCGCCCTGGCCCCACGGGGCTCGCGCGCGAGCGACCTCCGCGGTGTCGTCGTGAGCGACGACGTCGAGGCGGATCTCGCCGCCCTGCACGCGACGAGTGCGCGGAGCCCGCACGCGACCTGGGCCCTGGCTCGGCTGCTGAGGCTCACCGCCGTGCTCCCCGCCCGCGACGGCGTCGTGGCCGAGTCGGCGACGTACTCCTCCCTGCTGGCCGGCGCGGAGTTCCGCCGGTGGCGGGAGGAGAACCCGCCCATCCAGCGGCCGTCGGACCTCGACCTGTCCCGGGTCGCCCTCCGGCGGGAGGGCGACCTGCTGGAGGTCACCCTGACCCGCTCTGCACGTCGCAACGCCTACGACGCCCGCATGCGCGACGCGTTGCTGGAAGCACTCGAGGTCGCTGCGCTGGCGCCCGAGGCGACGGTGTCGCTGCGCGGCGAGGGCCGCGACTTCTGCGCGGGCGGCGACCTCGACGAGTTCGGGTCGGCCCCGGACCCGGCGGCGGCCCACCGGCTGCGGGTGGTCGCGCACCCCGGGCTGGCGACCGACCGGCTCCGGGACCGGGTGACCGTGCACCTGCACGGCCACTGCATCGGCTCGGGCATCGAGATCGCTGCCTTCGCCGGCGACGTGCGCGCCGCGGAGAGCACCGTCCTCGGGCTCCCCGAGCTGGCGATGGGCCTGGTGCCCGGAGCCGGGGGCACGGTGAGCCTGACCCGTCGCATCGGACGCCACCGGGTCCTCTGGTGGGCGTTGTCGGGACGCCGCATCGGTGTCGAGCTCGCCCTCGAGTGGGGGCTGGTCGACGGTGTCGACTGATCCGCTGCTTATCCGCGGAGCGCTCGTCGACGGCGTACGTCTCGACTGCCGGGCGGCCGACGGGCGGATCGTCGCCCTCGCCCCCGGGCTGACCACCGACCCGGGCGACCGGATCCTCGAGGCCCGTGGCGGGGCGCTCCTGCCGGGTCTGCAGGACCACCACGTCCACGTCCTGGCCGCCGCGGCCACCCGGGTGTCACTGGACCTGGCCGGCGGCCCGCTCCCGACCCCGATCGAGGGATCCGACGCCGCTGACGCAGCTGACCGGGGTTGGCTGCGCGTGGTCGGGCTGGGCGACGACGACGTGACGAGGGCCGACCTCGACGCCGTGTGGCCCTCCCGGCCGGTCCGGGCACAGCACCGCTCGGGTGCCCTGTGGGTCCTCAACTCCGCCGCGACGGCGGAGCTCACCGAGCACCTGACCGATGAGGAGCGGCGGACCGGCCGGCTCTGGCGCGAGCGCGGCCGGGTGGCTGGCGCCGCCGAGCGGCTGACGCTCGTGGCGCAGCTCGCGCACCTGGGGCGCGAGCTCGCGGGCTGGGGGGTCACCGGCCTGACCGACGCGACTCCGGACCTGGACGCCGCCACGCTGGAGTTCGTCCGATCGTCGGTGCCCCAGCGGGTCTGGTCGCTCGGCGCCGTCGCCACCGACCTGCCCCGCAAGGTCGTGGTGACCGACCACGACGACGACACCTGGGAGCGCCTCCGGACCGGCGTCCTGGCGGCACGGGACGAGGGCCGCGCCGTGGCCCTGCACGCCGTCTCGCGGACGGCGCTGGCCTTGGCCGTCGCCGTGCTCGGAGAGGTCGGCGTCGTGCCGGGCGACCGCGTCGAGCACGCCGCGGTGTGTGACGACGCGACGGCCGACCGGCTCGCGGAGCTCGGGGTCGTGGTGGTCACCCAGCCGTCGATTCCTGCCCGGCGCGGTCGCGCGCTGCTGGAGGCGGTCGACCCCGAGGACCGTCCGTGGCTGTGGCGCATGGGCGGTCTGCGGGCACGGGGGGTCGACGTGGTCCTCAGCAGCGACGCGCCGTACGGCGACCCGAACCCGTGGACCTCGATAGCCCTGTCCTCCGGCGGCCTGCCCGAGGCCGGCTCACCCTGGCTGGCGGACGAGACCTGGGACGCGCGGTCCGCGCTCGGCTCCTACCTGACGGCTCCGGCCCTCCCAGCCGGTCCGGAGCGCCGCGTCGGGGTCGGCGCGCCCGCCGACCTGTGCCTGCTCGACGGCCCGCTCGACGAGGTGCTGGCGAGGGTGGCCGGAGGCGGAACGACGGCTCCGGTGCGGGCCACCGTCATCGGCGGCCGGCTCGTGGCTCAGTAGACGTCCTGGGAGTAGCGCCGCTGCCGCTTGAGGTCGGCCACGTAGTCCCACGCCTCGGCCTCGGAGCGGTCGCCGTGCTTGGCGACGACCTCGACGAGTGCCGCCTCGACCGCGTGCGACATCTGGGAACCGTCGCCGCACACGTAGAAGTGTGCGCCGTCCTCGAGCCACCGGAAGACGTCCTCGCCACGGGCAACCAGCCTGTCCTGGACGTAGACCTTGTGGTCCTGGTCGCGGGAGAAGGCTGTGGTCAGCTCGGTGAGCAGGCCGCTGGCGGTCCAGCCCTCCAGCTCCTCGCGGTAGTGGAAGTCGCACGCCTCGTGCTGGTCGCCGAAGAAGAGCCAGTTGCGACCGGCGGTGCCCCGTGCCGCGCGCTCCAGCAGGAACGACCGGAAGGGTGCGACCCCGACGCCCGGTCCGACCATGATCACCGGACGGTCCGCATCGGGGAGGCGGAAGCTGGGGTTGGGGGCGAGGAAGACGGCGACCTTGACCGTCGCCGTTCCCCCCGCCGTGAGATCGGGCGCGGCGGACTGCAGCGTGCTGGACCCCGCGCCGACCCGATCGCGCCCGTCGCGGTGGTAGCCCACGCAGGACACCAGCAGCTCGGCGGTGCCGGGGCTGGACGACGGAGCGGAGCTGATCGAGTAGGACCGGTGCTGGATCGACGCCAACAGGCCGAGCACGGTGCCGGCGTCACGGGCCCCGGCGGGGACCATGCCGACCAGGTCGAGGACGTCCCGACCCCAGAGCCAGGCGTCGACCGCCTCCCGGTCGCCGGTGGACAGCAGGTGCGTCACCTCGGGATCGGCCGAGGCCTCGGCGGCCCAGGCGAGAAGCTCCCGGCCGGGGAGGCGGAGCTCGCGCTGGTGGGTGAGCACCTCGCTCCACGATCCCTCACCCGTCGGTGTTGCGTCGTCGGCGCCGACCCCGAGCGCTTCGAGCACACCGGTGACGAGCGCCGGGGGGTTGACCGGCACCAGGCCCAGCGAGTCGCCGGGCTCGTAGGCGATGCCGCTGTCGGCGAGGTCGACCTCGTAGTGGACCACCGCCTTGCGCGACCCTTCGCCGGACAGGCGCACCGAGGCGGTGAGATCGGCCAGGAAGGGCGTGCGCCGGGTCCAGCGCTCGTCGCGAGCGGCCGGGGCGACGTCGACTGCCCGGGTCTCGACGGTGGCGTCGTCGCCCAGGGCCGTGAACGTCTCGACGACGGCCGTGATCCACTGCCGCGACGGCTGCTCGTAGTCGAGGTCGCAGTCGACCCGCTCGAGGACGCGGTGCGCCCCCAGCTCGGCGAACCTCTCGTCGAAGTGCCGGCCCGCCGCGCAGAAGTCGTCGTAGGAGGAGTCGCCCAGGGCGAGCACGGCGAACCGGACGTGGGCCAGGTCGGGGGAGTCGCTGTCGAGCTCGTCCCACAGGTCCTGCGCGTTGTCGGGCATGTCGCCGTCGTCGTACGTCGAGCTCACGACGACCACGTGGGTCATCGCGACGAGGTCCGCACAGCCGATCTCGTCCATGGCGAGCAGCTTCGCGGTCAGGCCGGCGGCGCCGAACGCGTCCGCGGTGTCCATCGCGATGATCTCGGCATTGCCGGTCTGGCTGCCGAAGAGGACGTGGACGGCGGGACGGTCTGCGGGGGAGGTCATCGGGTCTCCTTGGGTCAGCGGTGTGAGCCGAGTCACGATGAAACATCATGAGGATCTTTGCCCGTCGCTGTCAAGCGCGGCAGACGAAAACCTCATGAGGAAAATTCCTCGGAAGCATTGACTTCGCCGCTGCCGGTCAGTGTAATCGGGGTCACGCCCGTCGTGATCGGGGTCACGGGACCTCGACGGCACGGCCGGCGCCCAGGACAACGTGCCGGGCACGACAGGAGACAGAGAATGCTGGAGCGCGACCTCGAGACCGAGGACCTTGCCCGTGCGGCCGTGGAGCGGCTGCGCGTGACCGAGGTGATGACGGCCTACGGCCTGGCCTGCGACGAGCGGGACGGGACGACCCTCGAGCAGCTCTTCCATCCCGACGCGACCGCGTCGTACGACGTCGACGGTGACCTGGTCGGCGGACCGGCCATCGCCCGCTGGGTGCCCGGCGCCACCGCCCACCTGCGCTGGCAGCAGCACTCGTTGCGGCCCATGCGCGTCGAGGTGGCCGGCGACCACGCCACAGCGGTCGCCTACCTGACCTCGCACCAGGTGTCCTTCGACGAGCCCGGCGTCACGATGATGATGAACAGCCGCTACGACATGGAGCTGCAGTGCGTCGACGGCGCCTGGCGCATCCGCTCGCTGCGTCTGGTCGTCGGCACCATCGAGCACCGGCCCGTCACCCTCGGTTCCCTCGTCCCCGACCACCGCACGGAGGCCACCCATGTCTGACCAGCACGCCGTCGAGGTCCTCGACGGACAGACCAAGGGCGGCTGTCCCGTGGTCCACTTCGACTTCAACCAGCCGATGCCGATCCACAGCTACCACTCCGAGCTCGACCGGCTCCGGGCGCTGTCGCCGATCGTGTGGAACACCTACGGCGGTGGCTTCTGGATGCTGCTCGACGACCAGACGGTGCGCGACGCCTTCCACGACCACGAGGTCTTCAGCAGCGAGGCCACGATCCCGACGGTTCCCGAGCCCGACTGGCACTGGATCCCGACCATGGAGAACCCGCCGAAGCACAAGCTCTACCGGCGCGTGCTGAACGCACCGTTCTCGCCGCGTGCCATCCGTGATCGCGAGGAGCAGATCCGCGAGCACGCCATCTCGTTCATCGAGCCGATGGTGGCCAAGGGCCGGGTCAACTTCGTGGAGGAGTTCGCCAAGGAGTTCCCCACCAAGGTCTTCCTCGAGATCCTCGGACTGCCCCACGAGGACTCCAAGCAATTCGTGGGCTGGGTGGAGACCGTCTTCGGCGGCCTGGGCGCCGAGGCAGAGGGCGCGGCCGACGCGATGGCGCAGGCCCAGGCGAGCATCCGGGGCTACTTCGTCGACCTCCTCGCGGACCGCAAGGCCAACCCGCGCGAGGACGACTTCTTCACCGACCTCAGCCGCTCGCACATCGGCGACGAGCCGATCACGGACGAGGAGTTCCTCAACATCTGCGGCGTGCTCGTCCTCGCCGGCCTCGACACCGTCAAGAGCCAGCTCGGCTACACGATGCTGCACCTCGCCGAGCACCCCGAGGACCGCCAGCAGATCCTCGACGACCCGGGCCTCATCCCGGTCGCGGTCGAGGAGATGGTGCGCGTCTACTCGATCGTCATGGACGGCCGCAAGGTCGTCCAGGACACCGAGTTCCACGGCTGCCCCATGGCGGCCGGGGAGATGGCGATGCTCACCGTGCCGTCGGCAACCCGCGACGAGACCAAGTACGCCGACCCCGCGCGGGTCGACTTCAACCGGACCGACGCGACCGGCCACCTCGCCTTCGCCGCCGGCCCCCACAAGTGCCTCGGCACCCACCTGGCGCGCCGGGAGATGAACATCGCCCTGGAGGAGTGGCACAAGCGCATCCCGCACTACCGCGCCGTCCAGGTCGACGAGCTGCGCGAGACCGGTCCGCAGCTCGGCCTCGAGGACCTCTGGCTCGAGTGGGACGTCGCGGAGTGACGACCATCAGGAACCGCGAGGTCCACCTTGTCCGTCGGCCCGTGGGCACCCCGGTGCCCGACGACGTCGACGTCGTGACCTGCGACCTCGTGCTCGGCGCCGACCAGCTGCTGGTCCGCAACACCGCGATGTCCGTGGAGCCCTACATGCGGGGCCGGATGTCGGAGGCCGCGAGCTACGTCGAGCCCTACGCCCTCGGCGAGGCGATGACGGGCCACGCCACCGGCGTGGTCGAGCGTTCCGACGACCCCGCGGTGCCGGTCGGCTCGGTCGTCGTGCACCAGCAGGGGTGGCGGGAGTACGCCGCCCTCGCACCGCAGGACCTCGAGGTCGTCGACGTGGAGGGCCTCAAGGCCACCGATCACCTCGGCGCGCTGGGGCAGACCGGCTTCACCGCCTGGGTGGGCCTCCACGCGATCGCCGGGCTCCGTGACGGCGAGACGGTGTTCGTGTCGTCCGCCGCGGGCGGAGTCGGTGCCATTGCGGGCCAGCTCGCCAAGGCCCGAGGCTGCACGACGATCGGCAGCTGCGGCAGCCAGGACAAGGCGAAGCGGGTCGTGGCGGACTTCGGGTTCGACACCGCCTTCGACTACCACGACGGCTCGGTGCGCGACCTGCTCGCGGGGGCACTGGCCGAGGTGGACCGACCGGGGCTGGACGTCTACTTCGACAACGTCGGCGCCGAACACCTCGAGGCGGCCATCCGCGCCATGCGCGACAACGGCCGGATCGCCCTGTGTGGTGCCATCGCCGTCTACAACGCGACGGAGCCCGTGCCGGGGCCGCGCAACCTGCTGCTGATGATCTGGCGCCGGCTGCGCATGGAGGGCTTCATCGTCGGCGACCACGACGGCCGTCGGCAGGAGTTCCTGGACGAGATGACGGGCCTGGTCCGCAGCGGCGCCGTCGTCAGCCCCGAGACCTACGTCGGCCACGGCATCGACGAGGCCTTCTCCGGCTTCCTCACCCTGCTCGACGGGCGTGCCGTGACCGGCAAGGCCCTCGTCTCCCTGGAGGACTGAATGACGCTCACCCCCGCCCGCACCGAGACGCTCGAGGAGTTCGTCGAGCGGGCTCGCGACTGGCTGTCCCGCCAGGGTCTGCCGCGGCGGGGGACCGCCGGCACGGCAGGCACGGTCGGGGAGAGGTCGTCGCTCGCCGTCTTCCACGACCTCGCCCACGACGAGGAGGCGGCGCTGATCGCTCGCCTCACCGACTGGGTGCGTCGCAAGCACGAGGCGGGCTTCGGGGCGATCGACTGGCCGCTCGACCTCGGCGGTGCCGGCCTGCCGCCGGCTTTCGAGCAGGCCTTTGCCCGGCTCGAGGCCGAGTACGACGTACCCGCCGCCCACGAGCTCGTCTCGGTCACCCTGCACCTCATCGCCCCGACCCTGCGGGCGTTCGACCGCACTGCCGAGCTGCGGGCACTCGTCGCGCCGATGCTGCGCGGCGACCTGCTGGCCTGCCAGCTCTTCTCCGAGCCGGGAGCGGGCAGCGACCTCGCCGGTCTGGCGACCCGCGCCCGGCGCGACGGCGACCACTGGGTGGTCACGGGGCAGAAGGTCTGGACCTCGGGAGCGCAGTTCGCCCAATGGGGGGAGCTCCTGGCCCGCACCGACCCGGACGCGCCCAAGCATCGCGGCATCACCGCGTTCATGATCCCCCTCGACGCCGAGGGCGTCGAAGTCCGCCCGCTGCGGCAGATGTCCGGCGGCTCCAGCTTCAACGAGGTCTTCCTCACCGAGGTGCGCGTCCCCGACACCCTCCGCGTCGGAGAGGTGGGCGAGGGCTGGAAGGTCGGGCTGACCACGCTCGGGTTCGAGCGCACGTCGAGCGGTGAGAACACCGAGACCGGCGGCGGGCTCGACGACGCCATCGCGCTCGCGCGCTCGACGGGCGCCCTCGACGACCCCGAGCTGCGCCAGCGCCTCGCGGACCTCGTCGTCTCGCACACCCTGGCGGAGGTCGCGCTCGCCCGCGACGGCGCGGCCACGGACCGGGCCTCGACCGACGTCGTCGGGTCGATGCGCAAGCTGCAGTGGGTCAACCGCCTGCGCCAGGTGTCGGACTTCGCCCACGACGCCCTCGGGCCGTCCCTCGTCGTCGACGACGGCACGCCCGACACCTTCGCCTGGACCGAGCACGTCCTCGGCGCACCCGGCTACCGCATCGCCGGCGGCTCCGACGAGATCCAGCGCAACCTGATCGCCGAGCGGCTCCTCGGCCTGCCGGCCGAGCCACGGGGTGACAAGAACACCCCGTGGAAGGACATCCCCCGCTGAACCCCGACGAGGCGGCACGCCTGCCGGCCCGTCGACCACACCGAAGGAGAAACGATGGGCAGCTTGCAAGGAAAGGTCGCACTGGTGACCGCCGGTAGCCGAGGCATCGGGAGGGGCATCGTCGAGGCGCTCCTCGCCGAAGGCGCGCAGGTCGCGCTCACGGGCCGCTCGGCCGAGAAGGGGGAGAAGGCGCTCGCCGAGATCGGCCAGGCCGACCGGACCCTCTTCCTCGCGGGCGACGCCCAGGACCGCGACCAGGTCGCCGGCTGGGTCGACGCGACGGTCGAGCACTTCGGACGCCTGGACGTCCTGGTCAACAACGCCGGCGGCAGCGACGGCTTCGCGCTGGTGCACGAGCTGACCGACGAGGCGTGGGAGAAGGCCTTCACCTTCATCGTGCACTCGGCCTTCTGGGCCACGCGCGCCGCGCTGCGCCCGATGCGCGAGCAGGGCTACGGACGGATCATCAACATCTCGTCGGTCGAGGGCAAGGTCGGCAACAAGCAGACCGTCGCCCACTACACCGCCGCCAAGCACGCGATGAACGGGCTGACCAAGGCCGTCGCGGCCGAGTACGGCGAGCAGGGCATCACCTGCAACGCGATCTGCCCCGGCGCGGTCGAGACCGACCTGATGCGCGAGGTCGGCCCGCAGTGGGCCGAGCAGAACGGGATGACCTACGACGAGTACAAGGGCACCTATGCCGCCGAGTCCATGATCAAGCGACTGAACACGGTCGAGGAGATCGGGGCGATGGCAGTGCTGCTCTCCGGGCCCGCCGGCGGTGGCATCACCGGTGCGCTCCTCAACGTCGACGGCGGCACCTCGCCGTACTGAGCCGACAGGCGCTCCGCCCACCACCCGAACGCAGATCCGGCCGGCCCCCTCGGGGGCCGGCCGGATTGCTGTTGCGGAGGATGTCGCGTGCGGTGTCAGGATCCCGTCGGGGTCGCGGTGCCCTGCTCGGCGTCCTTCTGGAGCCGGCGGCTGCGCCGCGTCTGGCCGACGACGCGGCTGGCCATGGCGACGGCGATCAGCAGCGTCGCGCCCTGGAAGAGCGGCTGGATCCAGAAGGTGCCCGGACCGAACGTCAGCTGCAGGCCCTTCACGCCGAACGCCAGCGCGAAGTACGCGATGAGGGTGCCCCAGACGTTGGGACGGCGCGCGAACTGAGAGGCGCCGAAGAACACGGCCGCGAGCGCGGGGAACAGCAGGCCCGGGCCGATGCTGGAGCTGTAGGTGCCGACCTTCATCGAGAAGATGATGCCGGCCAGGCCGCCGACCATGGCGGAGCACATCAGCGACCCGGTGATCAGTCGCTCCACACCGAGTCCCGCGAGCCGGGCGGCTTCGGGGTTGCTGCCCACCGCGCGGAGGTGACGACCGACGGGTGTGTGCTCGAGGACGAACCAGAGCAGCAGCGCGAGGACGAGGAGGTAGAGCGCGACGATCGGCACTCCCATGACCTGGCGGGTGCCCAGGTCGAGCCACCCGTCGTCGAACGCACCGGTCATCTGGCGGTTCTCGGACATGAAGAGCTGGAACGCGAGGAGCACCTGGCTGACGCCCAGGGTCGCGATGAGCGAGTCGACCCGGAAGCGCACGATGATGATGGATGAGCACAGCCCGACGAAGGCGCAGGCGAGCAGCACACCGAGCGCGGCGAGCCACAGCGGCACCCCGGGATGGTTGATGCCGACCCAGTTCATCAGCACCAGGCCGGTCCCCATCGTCGCGCCGACCGAGAGGTCGTAGACGCCCGCGACGAGCGGGATGAGGAAGGCCAGTGCGACGACGGCGGTCACGACGCCCTCGCTGATCGTGAGGCGCCAGGTGACCGAGGTGAGGAAGGTGTCCGGCCTCAGGATCCCGAAGAGCACGGTGAAGCCCACCCACAGGATGAGGGCGCTGTAGCGCCCGATCGTGATGCTCAGGGGCTGGCGCTGCGAGGCAGAGGCCGACTTCAGGTTGCGGGTCGACGGTGCCTCGGGGGCGGGTGCGTTGGTTCTCATGCTGGTACTCCTGAGACTTGGGTGTGGTCGATGGTGGCGGCGTCGAGGTCCACGCCGCGGGCGAGCTCGGCCACGACGCGACCGCGGGCCAGCACGAGCACCCGGTCGCAGAGCCGGGCCAGCTCCTCGCTGTCGGTCGAGGTGATGAGGACCGCCATGCTCTCGTCGGCGCGGCCGGCGATGATGCCGTGGACCTGCTGGCGCGCCCCGATGTCGATACCGGCCGTCGGGTCGTCGAGGACCAGGACGGCGGGCTTCAGCCGGAGCGCCCGCGCCACGAGCGCCTTCTGCTGGTTGCCACCGGACAGCGTGGCGATGTCGGCGTCGGTGCCGCTGGCGACGATGCCGAGCTCGTGGATCCAGTCGCGTGCCTCTGCCCGCTCGTCGTGGTGGCGCAGGCGACCGCCGCGCTGGTGACGACCCACGTCACCGATCGTGATGTTGGAGCGCAGGTCCATGGCGGGGAAGACCGCGTAGCGGGCCCGCTCGCCGACGATCCACGCCATACCGGCAGCCAGGGCCGCGCGCGGGTCGCCCGAGGGGACGGAGCGACTGCCGATGCGGACGGTGCCGCCGTCGCGGTGGGTCCTGCCGGTCACCAGCGCCGCGACCTCCTCGCGGCCGGAGCCGGTCAGACCGGCGATGCCGACGATCTCGCCGGGCCGCAGGTCGATGTCGATGTCGAGCAGGGACGTACCGCTCAGGCCCTCGATCGTGGCGATGGGTCGACTGTCGTCGACCGCCCTCGGCGCACGCTCGACGTCACGGCTGAGGGCACGACCGATGATGAGCTCGGTGAGGCTGTGCTTGTCGACCTCGGCGGTCGGCACCGTCGCGACCCGTGCGCCGTCGCGCAGGACCGTCACGGTGTCGGACACGCCCAGGATCTCGTCGAGGTGGTGGGACACGAGGAGCACCGCGTTGCCCGCCGCCGTCAGGCCGCGGATCGTGTCGAAGAGCTTCTCGACGTCCTGGGCCGGCAGTGCCGCGGTCGGCTCGTCGAGCACGATGAGGGCTGGGTCGTCGTTGTCCGGCAGGGCGCGAGCGATCGCGATGCGGGTCCGCTCGGCGATGCCGAACTCGGCGACCGTGCGGTTGACGTCGATCGCGGGCCCGGTGCGGCTGATGCACTCGTGGGCGATGCGCCGCGCCTTCGGCCAGTCGATCGCGATCCCGGCACGTCGCGGGTAGCGGCGCCCCAGCATGATGTTCTCGGTCAGGGTCAGGTCGTTGGCCAGACCGAGATCCTGGTGGACGAACCGGATGTTGAGCCGGTCGGCCGCGGCGGCCGAGCCGAGCGTCAGTTCCCGGCCGAGGACCTGGGCCGTGGCCCCGGCGTCGGGGGCGTGGTAGCCCGCGAGGACCTTGATCAGGGTCGACTTGCCGGAGCCGTTCTGACCCACGAGGGCGTGGACCTCACCGCGTCGTACGGTGAGGTCCACGCCGTGGAGAACGACATGACCGGAGAACGTCTTCGAGAGTCCTCGGATGTCGAGCGCGTTCATGGTCAGCCAACGCCCCAGAGAGCCTTGTACTGGTCCTTGAAGCCGTCCGGACCGGGCCAGCCGTCAGCGAGGTCCTCGATGGCCTCGGCGTCCTCGACGCTGTCGAGGATGTAGACCGGCGGAATGGTGGCGGCGCGCTCCTGCTCGACGTTCCAGTCGCCCGTCGCGACCCGCGCCATCTGGTCGGCCAGCGTCCACATGGCGTTCTCCTGCGGCGTGGCCAGCCACGCGTCGGTGTCGCCGCTGATCATGGACTTCACCTGGGGCTGCTGGGGCTGCACGCCGACGACCTTGACGCCGTCGAGGCCGGCGCTCTTGAGGGCCTGGCCGAGGCCGACCTCGAAGTTGCCGAAGGTCAGGTAGAGGTACTCGATGTCCGGGTTGGACTGCAGGAAGGAGACGATCGCGTTCGGCGAGCCGCCCGACACCAGGTCGTCGACCGTGAGCTCGAGGTCCTTGACCGCGCAGGCCTCGCACAGCTCGTCGGCGTAGCGGTGCACCGCTGCGGCGGAGGCGGCGAGCGTCGGGAACTCCGGGATCGAGACGACGCCGATCGACGCCGAGCCGTCGCCGTCCTGGATCATCCAGGACGTGAGGGCCTTGCCGTAGGCGTCGTTGGCGGTGACGTCGTAGCAGTTGGCGTAGAGGTTGTTCTCGGGACCGGCCGGCACGTCGCTGGAGTAGCAGCTGAAGTAGGGGATGCCGGCCTCCTCGGCGGCGTCGAAGGCCGTCTTGAAGGTGGCGATGTCACTGCCGGTGCCGGCGATGTAGTCGACGTCGAGGTCGATGGCCTGCTGCACGGCCGATCCGAAGTCGGTGGCGGGCGCGTTGATCGCGGTGAACTCCCAGCCGAAGGTCGACACCGCGTCCTCGAGGAAGCCGCCCAGGATCTCGCAGGTGGGGTCGGCGCAGACGATGAAGGCGACGGACTTCTTCTCGGGGACCGAGGAGAGCGGCTCGGTCTGCACGATGGAGGTCGGCACCTCGGTCGACGTCGCGACGATGTCGCGCACCTCCTGGGTGACCTCCCCGTCCCCGAGGCTCGCCTCGGAGCCCGAGCTGCACGCGGCGAGCGCCGCGGCGCCGACGACGCCGGCGGCGGCCATGGCCAGCCGGCGAGGGCGAGAGATGTTCATGATTCCTCCTGTACCTGCCGACCCTGCGGTGCGGTCCCGATCACGAGCACTGAGCGGCGGTTGATGTGACGTGCGACACGGTGATGTGGCGTGTGAAGTTCACCGCACAGGAGCGGGGTTCGTCAAGAGTTTCTCATGACAAATAGAGGAAATTTGTGGGGAGGAATGCGCCACGTCAGGGCGCGCCAGCAGGCCGGGCGGCGGCACGGGGGCGTGGTCCCCGGCGCGCGCCCGGCCTGTCGGGTCGGTCCGCGGGTGCGGCTCCGTCAGATCGCGCGGACGGCGCAGGTCTTGACGCGCTGGTAGAAGTGCAGGGCCTCCAGGCCCTGTTCCTTGTGAGCCGATCCCGACAGCTTGAAGCCGCCGAACGGGTGGTGGACATCCCAGCCTGAGGTCGGCAGGTTCACGGCCGCCTGGCCGGTCCGGATCCGGTCGAGGAAGGTGTCGGCGGCACCGAGGTCGCGGGTGAAGAGCGCGGCGGAGAGGCCGTACTCCGAGGCGTTCGCTGCGTCGATGGCCCGTGCCAGCCCGTCGACGGGCATGACCGCGACGACGGGACCGAAGACCTCCTGCGTCCAGATCGCCATGTCGGAGGTCACGTCGGCGACGACGGTGGGCGCGACGTAGCAGCCGTCGTCCGGCAGTTGGGCGACGTCCGTGCCCGTGACGACGTGCGCACCCTCTGACCGGGCGCCCTCGACGTGACGGAGGATCTCGTCGCGCGCCCCGGGGTTGATCGCCGGGCAGAGGGTGGTGCCGTCGGCGCCGCCGGGACCGGGCACCAGGCGCGCGGCCCGCTCCTCGAGGAGTTGGAGGAGGGCGTCGTGCACGGACGCCTCGACGAGCACCCGGCTGGTCGCCGTGCAACGCTGCCCGGCCTGGGCGAACCCGGCAGCCGCGATGGTGTCGGCGGCCAGCTCCAGGTCGGCATCCGCCAGCACGATGGCGGCGTTCTTGCCGCCCATCTCCGTCTGAACCCGCAGGTTGCGGCCCGCCAGCGAGCGCTGGAGGTCGAGCCCCACCTCGGTCGAGCCGGTGAAGGTGACGGCGTCGATCTCCTCGGACTCGATCAGCGCGTCGGCGATCACCGACGCGCGGCCGGTGACGGTGGTGACAGCGCGCGGGGGCACGCCGGCGTCGACGAGCGCGCGGACGAGCTCGAGCGCGATCGCCGGGGTGTCGCTCGCCGGCTTGAGGACGACGGCGTTGCCGGCGAAGAGCGCGGGCGCCAGCTTGCGCGCCGGGGTCAGCAGGGGGTCGTTCCAGGGGGTGATCACCAGCACCACGCCGACGGGCTCGCGACGGACGCTCGTCGTGGTGCGGGGGCGCGCGTCGTGGATCAGCTCGCCGTAGGGCAGGCGGGCCATCCCCGCGTAGAACTCGAAGAACTCCGCGGACTTCGCGACCTCGACGGTCGCCTCGGCGGTGGTCTTGCCGTTCTCCCGGGTGAGGAGGGCGGTGAGCTCGGGCGCCCGCTCCCGCAGGAGGGCCGCGGCGCGGAAGAGCACGGCGCCGCGGTCGAGGGCGCCGGTCGCGGCCCACTCCTCGGCTCCCTCGCGTGCGGACTTGAAGGCCCCGCGGACGGTCTCGGCGGAGAGGCTCGGGACCTGCGCGATCACGTTGCCCCAGGAGGACGGGTCGCGGACGTCCAGCCAGTCGTCGCCGGCGTCGATCCACTCACCGCCGACCAGGGCTCGGTAACGGGTCGGGGCGGCATCGGTCGGTCGGGTCACGGGGTGGCCCCCATCGCGGTCCAGGCGCCGGCGAGGTCGCCGGAGCGCAGGTGGGTGATCAAGGTGGTCAGGCGCCCCGTCTCGAGGGGCACGGGGTTGGTGGGCCGGGGGTAGTCGGAGACGACACGCGCTGCGAGCTGCGCCGGCTCCTCCGTGCCTGAGCCGAAGCCGAGCAGGTCGGTGGGCAGGCCCGCGTCCGCCGAGAGGCGGGCGACGCGGGTCGCGAGGTCCAGGAGACCGGACGCCTCGTCCTGCAGCACCTCGGCGGCGAGCCGGGCGGCGCGAGGGGCGTCCATCGTCTGGTTGTAGGCCAGGCAGTAGGGAAGTGCGAGCGAGCAGCCCACGCCGTGCGCCAGCCCGTGGCGTGCGGCCAGGACGTAGCTCATGCTGTGCCCGAGCACGACGCCCGCGTTGAGAGCGACGCCGGCGAGGAAGGACGCATAGAGCAGGTCGCCACGTGCCTCGGCGTCACCCGCCAACGCCGGGGGGAGCCGGTCGAGGACAGTCCTCGCGGCCTGCACGGAGAACTGCCAGGTGAGGTCGTTGCTGGTCGTGGACATGGCCGACTCGAGCGCGTGCGAGAGGGCGTCCAGCGCCGTTGCCGCAACCACCGGTGCAGGGAGACCGGCGACGAGGTCCGCGTCGAGGACGGCCACGGCGGGGACGAACTGCGGGCTGAGCACGGCCCGCTTGGCGCCGCCCACGGCGAACATGGCGACTCGGGTTGCCTCCGCGCCGGTGCCGACGGTCGTCGGGACCAGGGCGAGGAAGGGGAAGTCTGCGATCGGCGCCACCGGGCCGCGCAGTTCGTCGGGCTCGACGTCCCCGCCGACCGCATGCGCCACGAGCTTGGCGACGTCGAGGGCACTGCCGCCGCCGATCCCGATGAACGCGACCGCGCCGGCCGAGCGCGCGGCGGCGACGGCCCGCTTGAGGACGAGGTCGTCCGGCTCGCCGGTGATCTCCGCGAACACGAGAGGCTGGTAGCCGTTGTCCTCCAGGTCGGTCACGAGGCCACGGTCGAGACCGAGCTCGTGCACGATCGAGTCGGCGATCACCATCACCGCCCCGAGGGGGACCTGGTCGCCGAGCATCAGTCGCCCGAGGCGACTGGCCGCCCCGGGTGCTGCGACGAGGCGTCGGGGGAAGAGGAATTCGTCGATCGCGATCATGGGCACTCCGTTTCCTGACGGGTTGGGATTGTGTGACCCGCATCGCAGATGATAGATATTCCTCATTAGGAATAGCAAGGAGTGTGGGAGATGAAGAAGTACGACCTCGTGGTGGTGGGGGCCGGCATCGTCGGTCTTGCGGTCGCCAGGGAGTGGTTGCTTCGGCATCCGGGTGCATCGCTGCTCGTGGTCGAGGGTGAGGCCGACGTGGCCGCGCACCAGACCAGCCACAACTCGGGCGTCATCCACAGCGGCGTCTACTACGAACCGGGGTCGCTCAAGGCGCGGCTCTGCGTCGAGGGATCTCGCCTGATGTACGACTACGCGGCCGAGCACCACATCCCGGTCGAGCGCTGCGGCAAGCTGATCGTCGCACTCGAGGACCACGAGCTGCCCCGTCTCGACGAGCTCGAGCGGCGCGGCCGGGCCAACGAGGTGGAGAGCCTGCTCCGCGTCGGTGGGGAGCGGATCCGCGAGATCGAGCCGCGCGCCGCCGGCATCGCCGCGCTGCACTCGCCGGCCACCGGCATCATCGACTACGCCGAGGTCGCTCGTGCTGTCCGTCGCGAGCTCGAGGGCCACGGGGTGGAGTTCCGCTTCGACACCTGGGTCCGCGCCGTCCGTCAGCACGGCAGCACCTGCCGCATCGAGCTACCGGACGGCGAGGTCGAGGCCGACCGGGTGATCACGTGCGCCGGCCTGTGGTCGGACCGCCTTGCGCGTGCCTCGGGTGCGGCGGAGGGCCCCCGCATCGTGCCCTTCCGCGGCGGCTACCTCCAGCTGCGGCGGACGGAGGAGCCCGTCGTGCGCGGGATGATCTACCCGGTGCCCGACCCGACGCTTCCCTTCCTGGGAGTCCACATCACCCGGCACATCGACGGGTCGGTGTCCCTGGGGCCGACGGCGATGATGGTCGGCGCCCGCGACGGCTACCGCGTGTCGCGCGTGCGCGGACGCGACGTCTGGGAGACCGCGACCTGGCCCGGGAGCTGGCGTCTCGCGCGCCGGTTCTGGCGCACCGGCGTCCAGGAGATGACGCTGGCTGCCAGTCGGCGGGCCTTCGTCCGCCAGGCTGCGCGCTACGCTCCCGGACTCACCGTGGACGACCTCGACGGCACGGTGCACGCCGGCGTCCGGGCCCAGGCGCTCGGCAGGGACGGCGCGATGGTCGACGACTTCGCACTGTCGACCGACGGGCCGATCACCCACGTGCGCAACGCGCCCTCTCCCGCGGCGACGGCGTCCTTCGCGATCGCGCGGGAGCTCGTCGACCGCGTGCTCGCAGCACGCTGAGGGCCGGGCCTCAGCGCGCGGTTGCGGGTCAGAGGCGCCACTCGACGGTTGTCATGCCCTGGTCGGGGGAGCGGCTGAGGTAGGTGTCGCGCACCTCGTGGATGTGCTCGGCCATCAGCTTGCGCGCCTTGGTGGCCCGACCGTCGACGATCGCGATCGCGATGTCCTCGTGGGAGTGGCTCAGCATGGAGGCCTCCGCGACCGGGTCGACGGCGCTCAGCACGTTCTCGACGACGACGTGCGTGACCGACTGCGTGACCAGCGTCAACACGCGGTTGCCGCTGAGCTCGGCGATGAGCGAGTGGAAGTTGTTGAAGTCGGTGAACAGCTCGTCGGACTGGTGCGCCTGCGGGTCGTAGTCGATGTAGGGGGCGAAGGCCTTCCGCTTGCCCTTGCGGTCGGGCTGCTGGGCGACGAGCTCGGCCAGGGTCGGCTCGAGGATCGCCCAGGTCTGGAAGAGCTCAGCGTGCGTCGCGCCGGCGAGGTGGAAGTAGAGCGACGACGTCCGCGCCAGGTAGCCCGAGTTGAGGGGGGCGACGAACGGACCTCCCCCGGGGCCACGCTTGATGTCGATGATGCCCTGGATCTCCAGGAGACGAAGTGCCTCGCGCAGCGTCTCCCGGCTCACCTCGTAGCGCTCCAGCATCTCGGGCTCGGTCGGCAGCTTCTCGCCGACGTGCACCCGTCCCTCGATGATGTCGTCCACGATCCGCGAGGCGGTGACCTCGGCGGCCTTGGGCTCGCGGGTGCGCGGGGCGGCGTCGGTCTGCCAGCGGTAGCCGCGGGGGGCGTAGATGATGGGCAGGCCGTGCCGGTCCTGCGGCACGGCGAGCGGTCCGTCGGACGACTCGGCGATGGGCTCGGCGCTCATGTCGGCTTCCTGGTCGGGGGCTGGGTGCCGGTGGGCGGTCGGTGGCTGTCGGTGTGGCTGCCGGACCGGAGGGCCACGGGTCTCCCGCGGGCAGGGTCACTGTGGCATTCCTCATGCGCTATCGCAACGGATGCCGAGCACATCCGCGCGTCGACCGTCGAGGTCGCAGGAGTGGGGGACATGAAGGGGTTGACCCAGTTCCTCATGATGAATACGATGCGAGCGTGACGCAGACCACGCACGACCCCATTGCTCCGGACGCCGGCGACTCGCGCCGTCCCCGGCTCCGGACCGGCCCGCTCTCGGGCGTCAAGGTCGCGGACTTCTGCTGGATGGGCGTAGGCGCCGTCGCCACCCGCCTGCTCGCCGACTTCGGCGCCGAGGTGATCAAGATCGAGAACCGCAAGCGCCTCGACACCCCGCGCCGCCTGCCCATCTACAAGGGCGAGGTCCGCTCCTACGGCGACGAGGACCCGAACCCCGACCCCGACAAGGGCGGGCTGTTCAACAACTACTCCCGCAACAAGCTCGGGATCACGGTCGACATGGCCGACCCGCGCGGCCGGGAGCTGGTGCTGGACCTCATCGAGCACTGCGGCATCGTCACCGAGAACTTCGCGCCCGGCGTGATGGAGCGCTGGGGCCTGACCTACCCGGAGCTGCGGAAGATCCGCGACGACGTGATCTTCGCGCGGATGAGCGGCTACGGACACACCGGACCGCAGGCGCACTACCGCAGCTACGGGCCAGTGGTCCAGGCCGTCAGCGGACTCTCGTTCAACAGCGGCCTGCCGGGTCGGGAGCCGTCCGGCTGGGGCTTGTCCTACATGGACAACCAGGCGGCGTACTACAACTCCGCGGGTCTGCTGCTCGCGATCTACCACCGCATGCTCACCGGGGAGGGCACCGAGGTCGACGTCTCCGCAGTCGAGGCCGGCGTCGGGCTGCTCGGTGCGGACCTGCTCGACACGCTCGTCAACGACCGGCCCAGCCGGCGCGAGGACTTCCCGCGGGGCAACCGCCTCGAGCACCCCGAGTGCGCCCCCCACGGCGTCTACCCGGCTCGGGGCGAGGACGAGTGGGTCGCGATCGCGGTCTTCACCGATGAGGAGTGGAAGGCACTCTGCGCCGTCATGGACCACCCCGCCTGGGCACAGGACCCGCGCTTCGCGACGGCCGCCGGCCGGGTCGCGCACCACGACGAGCTCGACGGGCACGTCGCGAGCTGGACCGCGGATCGCGACAAGCACCAGACGATGCACGACCTGCAGGCCATCGGCGTCATCGCCGGAGCCGTGCAGAACTCGCGTGACCTGAGCGAGGTCGACGCACAGATCGCCGCGCGTGGCACGTTCTTCGAGCTCGACCACCCCGTCATCGGCGCGGCGCAGTTTGAGGGCTTCCCTGCCCAGATGTCCGAGTCCAGCCCGGACAACTGGCGCTCCGCGCCCCTGCTGGGCGAGGACAACGCCTACGTGTTCGGCGAGCTGCTGGGCCGCGACGCGGACACCCTGGCCCGGCTCGCCGAGGAGGGAGTCATCTGATGGGCGCCGCACAGGTGACCGTGGGCACGTCCCCGGTCCAGGAGCTGACCGTCGTCGAGCTCGCGCAGAGCCCGGCGGGCGAGCAGACGGGCAAGCTGCTCGCCGACCTCGGCGCGCACGTCGTCAAGGTCGAGCCGCCCGGCGGTGTCGCGAGCCGGCGCACCGGGCCGTTCGTGGCCGGACACGACGACGCCGACCACAGCCTGGAGTTCTGGGCCTACAATTCGAGCAAGGACAGCGTCGTGCTCGACGCGGCCTCCGAGGAGGCGCGCGCGGAGCTCGCCGCAGTGCTGTCGAGCGCGGACGTCCTGATCGTGGAGGACCCGGAGTGGCTCGGCGCCTTCGGGATCGACCTGGAGGGACTGCGGTCCGCCCGTCCCGACCTGGTGGTCGTCAGCATCACGCCGTTCGGGCTCACCGGGCCGTGGAAGGACTACCGGACCAGCGACCTCGTCGCCCTCGCGGCCGGTGGCATGCTCAACAGCTGCGGGTACGACGACCACTCCATCCCGCCGATCCGGCCGGGCGGCAACCAAGGCTTCCAGCTCGGCGCCAGCTTCGCCTGGTGCGCCCTGCTCCTCGCCCTGATCGAGCGTCGGCAGACCGGCCGGGGGCAGCTGGTCGACGTCTCGGTCCACGAGGCCAACGCGGTGAGCGGCGAGCTCGCGAATCCGTACTGGTTCTACCCGAAGGCGCTGGTGAAGAGGCAGACCTGCCGCCACGCCCAGCCGGAGCCGACCCAGCCGGCCCTGTTCGAGTGCGCGGACGGCAAGCACGTCTACTTCGCGCTGATCCTGTCGGAGCAGAAGGCCTGGAACTCGCTCCTGACCTGGATGGACGACCTCGGCATGGCCGCCGACCTCGTCGACCCCGCCTACCAGGAGGTCGCCCACCGGCAGCGCGCCTTCGGCCATGTCCAGGAGCTGATCGAGGTCTTCTTCCTCATCCAGGACTCCGAGACCGTCTACCACGAGGGCCAGCGGCGGGGCCTGCCCATCGGGCGCCTCAACGCCTTCGAGGACCTGGTGCACGACGAGCACCTCCAGGAGCGCGGGTTCTTCCTCGACATGCCCGCACCCGACGGGTCGCTCCACCCGTACCCGGGCCTGCCCTACCGCTTCACCGCCTTCGAGACGGTGCCGGGCGCGCCGCCGCGCCTGGGCGAGCACGAGACGGAGTCGGGGGAGTCCCATGCCTGAGGACACCTCCCGCTGGACACCCGGCGCGACGTCGATCGTGGGCGTCGGCGCGACGGACTTCTCCCGCAGCTCGGGCCGCTCGCCGCTCACGCTCGCCGTGCAGGCGACCCGCGCGGCCCTGGCCGACGCCGGCGTCGACCCGCGCGACGTGGACGGCATCGTGCGCTGCGACATGGACCTGGTGTCCGGCCCCGCCCTCGCCGACTCCCTCGGTGCGCGGGACCTCACGTACTGGGGGGAGGCCGGCCCCGGGGGATCGGGGCCGGCCGCGATGGTCGCCCAGGCGGCGGCTGCCGTGAGCGCGGGCCTCGCGTCGACCGTGGTGGTCTTCCGAGCGCTCAACGGCCGGTCGGGCAACCGCTACGGCCTCGTCGGTGAGCGCGGCGCAGTCGGCGGCGACGGCAGCTACGACGAGTTCTTCCTGCCCTTCGGCATGCAGACCGCCGGCCAGTTCTTCGCCGTCGTCGCCCGCCGCTACGCCCACGAGCACGGCATGTCGGTGGACAAGCTCTCCGAGGGCCTGGCCTCCATCGCCCTCGCGGGACGTGCTCACGCCAACAACAACCCGGCGGCCCAGTTCCACGACCGCACCATGACCCGTGAGGACTACTTCGCCTCGCGCATGCTGTCCGACCCGTTGCGGCTCTTCGACTACTGCCTGGAGACCGACGGCGCCTGCGCGGTCGTGGTCACCTCGACGGAGCGGGCCCGCGACCTCGCGGGCGGCGCCGTGCCGATCGTCTCGGCCGCCCAGGGCACCGGTCCGGGCGTCCAGCCCGGGCTGATGTTCCCCGCGCTGCTGCGTCCCTCGACCCCCTCGTGGCCGTCCGCGGCGACCGCACCGACGCTCTTCGGCCGGGCCGGGGTGAGCGCCGCCGACATCGACGTCGCCCAGGTCTACGACTGCTTCACCATCACCACGCTGATCCAGCTCGAGGACTACGGGTTCGTGCCCCGTGGCCAGGCCGCCCACCTGGGCGAGGCCGACCTCACCCTCGGCGGTCGTCTCCCGATCAACACCAGCGGTGGCCACCTCTCGGAGGCCTACATCCACGGCATGAACCACGTGGTCGAGGGAGTGCGCCAGATGCGTGGGACGTCCACGAACCAGGTGACCGGCGCCGAGCTGTGCCTGGTGACGTCCGCGCCGCCTCCCGGCGCGAGCGCACTGATCCTGGGGGTGGACCGATGATCGGGGCAGAGGACGTGGCCGTGCGCCCGGTGGTGCCCGTGGTCGACGACGTCGACACCGGTGGCTTCTTCGAGGCTGCCGCCCGTGGCGAGCTGGCCGTCCGGCACTGCGGGGGGTGCGGCACCGACCTCCACCTGCCCCGGGAGTGCTGCCCGCACTGCGGCGAGCTGAGCCGCACGTGGCGCACCGTCGAGCCGCGCGCGACCCTCTACAGCTGGACCGTGGTGGAGCACCAGGTCCACCCGGCGCACCCGACGCCGTACACCGTCGTCCTGGTCGAGCTGGACGACGCGCCCACCGTGCGGTTGCTGGGCCACCTGCCCGGCCGCCCGCCCCTGACCGTCGGACAGCCGATGGTCGTCGAGTTCGAGGACGTCGAGGGCGTCCGCCTGCCGCAGTGGCGGCCCGAGGAGGAAAGTGACCGTGCCTGACATGACTGCCGAACCGACGGCTGACTCGATCGGGCGCCGCTGGGTCGACGACGCGCTGTTCGTCGACCCGACCGAGACCAGCTCGCCCGTGCTGGCCGGGGCCCGGTGCCCGCGCTGCGCGACGACGACCTTCCCCCACCAGGGCGGCTGCCCGCGGTGCGGTGGCGCCGAGATGGAGCGCATCGCGCTCCCCACCACCGGCACGCTGTGGTCCTTCACCGTGCAGTACTTCCAGCCCAAGACGCCCTTCCGGTCCTTCGAGCCGTTCGAGCCCTACGGCGTCGGGTACGTCGACCTGGGCGACGTCTGTGTCGAGGCACGACTGACGGTCAACGACCCCGACGCGCTCGCCCTGGGCATGCCGATGGAGCTCGTCGGCCTCCCGGTCTTCGCCGACGGCGACGTGCGGGTCGACACCTTCGCCTTCACCCCTCGGGAGGTCAGCGCATGAGCAACGACGTGGCGATCGTCGGCATCGGCATCCACCCCTTCGGCCGGACCGAGGGTGTCAGCGGCCGCGCGCAGGGCGCCTTCGCCGCCCGGCAGGCCCTGGCCGACGCCGGCATCGAGTGGTCCGACATCCAGTTCGCCTATGGCGGCAGCCACTCCGCGGGCGACGCCGACTCCCTGGTCTCCGACCTGGGCCTGACCGGGGCGCCGTTCATCAACGTCCACAACGGTTGCGGCACCGGCGGGTCCGCGCTGATCTCTGCGCGCAGCGCCCTCATGTCCGGGCAGTACGACGTCGGCATGGTGGTCGGCTTCGACAAGCACCCGCGCGGCGCCTTCAACACCGATCCGGCCAGCCTCGGCATCGGCGACTGGTACGGCGAGACCGGGATGATGGTGACGACGCAGTTCTTCGCGCAGAAGATCGTGCGCTACATGGCCGAGCACGGGATCGGGCAGGAGACCCTGGCCGCCGTTGCCGAGAAGTCCTTCGCCCTCGGGGCGCTCAACCCCAACGCGTGGCGCCGCAAGCCGCTCAGCGTGCAGGAGATCCTCGACGCGCCGATGGTCAACCACCCGCTGACGCAGTACATGTTCTGCTCGCCCGGCGAGGGGGGGATCGCGCTGGTGCTCGCGCGGGCCGAGGTCGCCCACCGCTACAACTCGACGCCGGTCTACCTCCGGGCGGCGGAGTTCCGCTCGCGGCGCTTCGGCTCCTTCGAGGTCTTCAGCCCGTGGACGACCCCGGAGACCCTCTCGGGGCCGACCGCCGACGCCGCCGCGGCGGCCTTCGAGTCCGCCGGGATCGGCCCCGAGGACATCGACGTCGCGCAGATCCAGGACACCGAGTCCGGCGCCGAGGTGATGCACATGGCGGAGACCGGCCTGTGCGCCCACGGCGAGCAGGAGAAGCTCATCCTCGAGGGCCAGACCCGACCTGACGGTCGGCTGCCGATCAACACCGACGGCGGCGTGATCGCCAACGGCGAGCCGATCGGGGCGACCGGCCTGCGCCAGGTCTACGAGACCGTCCTGCAGCTCCGGGGCGACGCGGGCGAGCGCCAGGTGCCCGGCGACCCGCGCACCGGGTTCACCCACGTCTACGGCGCACCGGGCATCAGCGCCTGCACCGTGCTCGCCCGCTGAGCACGCCACGATCCACCGCCGTAGCCACGGCACCCGACGCCGGCCCGGCCGGCACCACCGAAGGAGACACGACATGACCTGGGGTTTCGAGACCGACGCCGCCTACCAAGAGGACCTCGAGTGGGCCGACGAGCTCGTCCGCACCGAGATCGAGCCGGTCGACCAGGTCATCGAGCACGCGTGGGACGTCACCGACCCGGTGCGCAATGCCCTCATCCGGCCGCTGCAGGCGAAGGTGCGTGAGCGCCGTCTCTGGGCCTGCCACCTCGGCCCCGAGCTCGGTGGCCCCGGCTACGGCCAGCTCAAGCTGGCCCTGCTCAACGAGGTCCTCGGCCACACCCACTCGGGTCCGGTCGTCTTCGGCAACCAGGCGCCCGACTCCGGCAACGGCGAGATCCTCGCCCACTACGGAACGCCTGAGCTGAAGGAGCGCTACCTCCAGCCGCTCATCGAGAACGAGATCGCCTCCTGCTACTCGATGACCGAGCCGCAGGGTGGGTCCGACCCGACCGCCTTCGTCACCCGCGCCGTCGACGACGGCGACAGCTGGGTGATCTCGGGCGAGAAGTGGTTCTCGTCGCACGCGCGCTTCTCGGCGTTCTTCATCGTCATGGCCGTCACCGACCCCGACGCGCCGCGGCACAAGCGGGCCTCGATGTTCGTGGTCCCGGCCGACACCCCGGGCATCGAGATCGTCCGCAACGTGGGCGTCCACGGCCACGAGGAGGACGAGGGCACCCACGCCTACGTCCGCTACCACGACGTCCGGATCCCCAAGGACCACATCCTGGGTGCACGCGGCGAGGGCTTCGCCGTCGCCCAGACCCGCCTCGGCGGCGGCCGGATCCACCACGCCATGCGCACCGTCGGCCTGGTTCGCGAGTCCATCGACATGATGCTCGAGCGGGCGAAGTCCCGGAAGAGCGGCACCGGCACCCTCGCCGACCGCCAGCTCGTGCAGGCGATGATCGCCGACTCGTGGATCGAGTACCAGCAGTTCCGCCTGCTCGTGCTCCAGACGGCGTGGAAGATCGACAAGTACCAGGACTACAAGTCGGTCATCGCCGACATCTCCGCCGTCAAGGCCGCGATGCCGAAGGTCCTCAGCAACGTCACGGCCCGCGCGATCCAGCTCCACGGCTCGCTCGGCATCTCCAAGGAGCTCCCGCTCGGCACCTGGTCCTCGGAGGCGCACCACATGGCGCTGGCCGACGGCGCGACCGAGCTGCACCAGATGCAGGTCGCCAAGCAGCTGCTCAAGAACGCCGAGCCGGCCCCGGGCCTGTTCCCGACCCGGCACAAGATCGCCCTGCGCGAGGCCGCGGAGCGTCACCTCGCCGACCGCCTCGCGTCGGCCGACGACCTGGTGGGTGCCGAGTGACCGCCACCGGCGCCGAGCCCACCACTGAGACCGCACCGGTCCGCGCGGGCGAGGAGCTGGACTGGGCGGCGCTCGAGGCCTACCTCCGGGCGAACGTCCCCGGCCTGGAGGGCGAGTTCTCCGTCCTGCAGTTCCCGCGGGGCTCGGCGAACCTCACCTACCAGGTCACGATCGGCGAGACCCGTCTCGTCGTACGACGGCCGCCGCTGGGCAAGGTCGCACCCGGTGCCCACGACATGTCACGTGAGTACCGCGTCCTGTCCCGGCTCAACGCGGCCTTCGACCGGGCGCCCCGCGCGCTCGCGTTCTGCGAGGACGTGTCGGTCATCGGAGCGCCGTTCCTGGTGACCGAGTACCGCTCGGGTGTCGTGGTCTGGGGCGAGATCCCCTCCACGATGGCGCACCGCGCTGACGCCGGCCGGGCCATCGGCCTCGCCGTCACCGACGCCCTTGCGGACCTGCACGACGTCGACCCGGCCGCGGTCGGTCTCGCCGACCTCGGTCGTCCCGACGGCTACCTCGAGCGCCAGGTGCGCGGCTGGACGAGCCGCTGGGAGGCCGTGGCCGAGCCGGGCAAGGAGGTCGTGGCCCGCGTCGGCGAGGAGCTGATGGCCCAGCTGCCGCAGCGCGGATCGGGCTCGATCATCCACAACGACTTCAAGATCGACAACTGCCAGTTCCTGCCGGACGACCCGGCCCGGGTGGTGTCGGTCTTCGACTGGGACATGGCCACCCTCGGTGATCCGCTGGCCGACCTCGGGACGCTGCTGAACTACTGGCCCGACACGGACGCCGCGGCCGCCATCGCGATCCCGGGGCTGGACCGGCTCGGTCTGCCCACCAAGGACGAGGTCGTCGCCCGGTACGCCGAGCGGCGCGGCCTCGACCTGACCCGCGCCGACCTCCTCTGGTACGAGGCCCTCGGCTGCTGGAAGACCGCCGTGATCATGCAGCAGCTCTACATGCGCTGGGTCCGCGGCGAGTCGACCGACCCCCGGATGGGGGAGCGGGGAGGACCCGTCGTCCCCCTCGCCACTCGCGCACTCGAACTGCTGGGCGCGGCCCAGCCCCACGAAAGGTTGGATTCATGAAGGTCGGGAAGCGACTCAAGAGCACCGTGTGCTCCACGAACGTCGTCGTGGTCCGTGCCGCCGACGTCGCGCTCAGCTGCGGCGGCGCGCCGGTGGTGGAGGACCTCGCCGGCGAGCCGAGCGGCGACGTCGCGCCGGGCCTCGACGGCGGCACGCTGCTGGGCAAGCGCTACCTCCACGAGGCCTCGGGCCTCGAGGTGATGTGCGTCCAGGCAGGCGCCGGGTCGCTGTCGGTCGACGGCGTCGTGCTGGAGGTCAAGGCCGCCAAGTCCCTGCCCGCCTCGGACTGACGCGCCATGAGCATCCTGATGCTGCTGACGATGGCCGTCGAGCTGGGCGCCGACCGGGTCGCGGTCACGGCGGGCGACGAGCAGCTGACCTACGGCGAGCTCCTCGACCGCTCCCGCGCGCTCGGCGCGCAGCTGCGGGAGCAGGGCGCCGACAACGCTGCGCTGCTCGACCTCAACACGGCCGCGTTCCCGGTCGCGCTCTTCGGTGCTGCTGCCGCGGGTGTCCCGCTGGCGCCCCTGAACTACCGGCTCGCCGACGAGCGGCTGACCGAGGCCGTCGGCCGGCTCAGCCCCGTCGCGGTCTACCAGGGACCGGGGGTCTCGAGCCGCGTCGCCGTCGGTGCGGCGGACGCCCTGCTGCCGACGACCGCCCTGCTCGGCGCCCCGCCCGCCGGCACGGAGCTGCCGGACGACCTCGCTGACCCGGAGTCGCCCGCCGTGCTGCTGTTCACGAGCGGCACCACCGGGACGCCCAAGATCGCGATCCTCCGCCACCGGCACCTCTTCTCCTACGTCACCTCGACGGTGGAGTTCGGCCACGCCGGGCCGGAGGAGGCCATCATGGTCTCGGTGCCGAACTACCACATCGCCGGCATCAGCTCGGTGCTCGGATCCGTCTTCGCCGGGCGGCGCATCGTGCAGCTCCCGAGCTTCAGCCCCGAGGCCTGGGTCGACACCGCGGCCCGCGAGCAGGTCACCCACGCCATGGTGGTGCCGACGATGCTGGCGCGGATCCTCGACGTCCTCGAGGAGCGCGGGGAGACCCTCCCCGCCCTGCGCCACCTGTCGTACGGCGGCGGGCGGATGCCGGTGCCCGTGGTGGAGCGAGCGGTCGGGATGCTGCCGCACGTCGACCTCGTCAACGCCTACGGCCTCACCGAGACCAGCTCGACGGTCACCATCCTCGGCCCGCAGGACCACCGCGACGCCATCGCCAGCAGCGACCCGGTGGTCCGGGCGCGGCTCGGATCGGTCGGCCGGCCCGTCCCCAGCATCGAGCTCGAGATCCGTGACCACGACGGCCGTGTGCTCGGGCCGGGGGAGATCGGCGAGGTCTTCGTCCGCGGCGAGCAGGTCGCCGGGGAGTACACCTCCCACACGGCCGTCGCCGACGACGGTTGGTACGCCACCCGCGACCAGGGGCACGTCGACACCGACGGCTTCCTCTTCCTGCGCGGGCGCGCCGACGACATCATCGTGAGGGGCGGGGAGAACATCTCGCCCGAGGAGGTGGAGGACGTGCTCGTGAGCCACCCGGCCGTCGCCGCCGCAGCCGTCGTCGGGGTCCCCGACGAGGAGTGGGGCGAGCGCGTCGAGGCGGTCATCGTGCTCGAGCGCGGTGCCGCCGACCCGTCCGCCGAACTCACCGGATGGGTGCGTGAACGGCTGCGCTCCACCCGCGTGCCGTCCGCGGTCCACCTGCGCGACGAACTCCCCTTCAACGAGACCGGCAAGCTGCTCCGTCGCGTCGTGCGCGAGGAGCTGTCGCGTGTCGGGGTGCCGTCATGATCGCCACGGAGGCTCCCGAGATCGCCGACGTGCGCGCCGTCGCCGCGGACTTCTTCGCCCGGCACCGGATCTCGCTCGACGACGACGGCTCCCCCCGCTACGAGCGGGACCAGTGGCGTCGGGCCTGCAACGACCTCGGTGTCGCGGCGATCCTCGAGCCCGAGGACGACGGCGGTCTCGAGGGCGGTGCGGCGATGCTCGCCGCAGTCCTGGTCGAGGCCGGCCGATCCCTGAGCCCGCTGCCCCTGATGAGCTCGGCCGTGCTCGCCCAGACCGCGCTGCGGCTGGTCGCCGACCACGGTGCGCGGCTCGAGCTGCTGGAAGGGCTGGTGACGGGGCAGGTGGTCGCGACCCTGGCCCCCTGGGAGGTCTCGCTGAGCGCTGTCACGGCCGCCGAGGAGGAGGGCCGCGGTTGGCTGCTCGACGGCAGCCTGTCGCGGGTGATCGACGGCGGACTCGCCGACCTCACGCTCGTGCTGGCTCCCGTCGTCGACGGTGTGGGTCTCTTCGCCCTCGCCGCTTCCGACGCCCAGTCCTGGCAGGAGCAGCGTGCCGTCGACCTGACCCGGACCTTCGCGCGCGTCGACCTCGAGCGGGCGCCGGCGCGGCTCCTCGGCGTCCGCCCCCGGGAGGTCCTCGAGGACCTCGCCCACTGGCGGGCCCTGGCGCTGGTCAGCGACCAGCTCGGTGGCGCCGAGGCCTGCCTCGACACGACCCTCGACTACCTGCGGACGCGGGTGCAGTTCGGACGCGTGCTGGGCTCCTTCCAGGCGCTCAAGCACCAGTGCGCCGACCTCGCGCTCGTCGTCGACGACATCCGCTCGGCCCTCGCCCACCTGGTGTGGGCACTGGACGAGTCACCCGCCGACGTACCGTCCGCCGCCGCGATCGCCACGGTCGCGGGCTCCGACGGCTTCGTCACGTGCGCCGAGGAGATGGTGCACCTGCACGGGGGCATCGGCTTCACCTGGGAGCACGACGCCCACCGCTACGTGCGCCGGGCGCTCACCGACCGGGGCGCCTTCCACGACGTCCGCGCCGCCCGCGAGGCACTCCTCGTCGCCCGCGGCCTCTGACCACGACGACCCATCCACCACGAGAAGGATCCCGATGACCATCGAAGCCCCATCCACGCTGAGCTACCTCGCGCCCGAGACCACGGGCTACCTCAGCGGCAAGCTCTTCGGCCACGTCGTGGACGGCGCGGTCGTCGAGTCCGTCGACGGACGCACGATGCCGGTGATCGACCCGTCCACCGGTCTCGAGGTGGCAACCGCCGCCCGGGGTGCGCAGGCCGACGTCGACCGGGTGGTCGGCAGCGCGCGCGCCGCCTTCGACGACGGTCGGTGGCGCAACCTGGGCCCGCTCGAGAAGGAGCAGCGGCTCCACCGGTTCTCCCGGTTGATCGACGAGCACCGCACCGTGTTCGGTGACCTCGACGCCGTCGACGCGGGACTGCTGCGGTCCTACACGCGGTTCCTGGAGGACTTCGGCGTCAACGCGACGGCCTACTTCGCCGGCTGGCCCTCGAAGATCCTCGGCACCATCCCGCCCGTGCCGGCCGGGCTCACCGCCCAGCACCGGCGGGTCCCGCGCGGCGTGGTCGCGCTGGTCGTGCCGTGGAACGGACCGACCGCGGTCGTCGCCTTCGCCGCAGCGATCATGGCGGCCGGCAACTCCCTGGTCCTCAAGGCGGCCGAGAACACCCCGATGAGTGCGGTGCTCATGGCCGAGCTCGCTGTCGAGGCCGGCATCCCGCCGGGTGTCTTCAACGTCCTGCAGGGCACCGGCGCCGAGGTCGGCGAGGCCCTGGTGACCCACCCCGGGACGGACTTCGTGATGTTCACCGGGTCCGCCGCGACCGGTCGCGCCATCCAGCGCGCCGCCGCGACCACCCTCACGCCGGTGTCCCTCGAGCTCGGTGGCAAGAGCCCCTTCATCGTCTTCGACGACGTCGACATCGCTGCGACGGCCGCGGCCGCGACGGCCTCCGTCTGGAGCGGCCAGGGGCAGGTCTGCACCGCCGGCTCGCGGGTCCTCGTCCAGCGCTCGATCCACGACGAGTTCGTGGCCTCGATGGTCGAGGCCAGCCGGTCGGTGCGGCTCGGCAACGCCTTCGACCCCGCCTCGACGCTGGGACCGCTGGTGTCCCGGGCGCAGCTGGACCGCGTGGCGTCGTACGTCGAGATCGGCAAGGCCGAGGGCGTCGACGTGGCGCTCGACGGCGGGCTGGCCGGCGATGGTGGCTTCTTCCACGAGCCGGTCATCTTCACCGGCGTCCGCAACGACATGCGGATCGCGCAGGAGGAGATCTTCGGGCCCGTGATGTCCGTGATCCCGTTCGACGACGAGGCCGACGCGCTGCGCATCGGCAACGACGTCGAGTTCGGCCTCGCCGCAGGCGTGTTCACCAACGACCTGCGGCGCAGCCAGCGGATGATCGACGGGCTGGACGTCGGCACGGTGTGGGTGAACACCTACCAGGCGGGCTACCCCACGGTCTCCTACGGCGGCGTCAAGCAGTCCGGCTACGGCCGGACCCTCGGCGAGGAGATGATCCACGAGCTCACCCACGTCAAGTCCGTCTGGATCAGCGCATGAGCGCCCCGTCGCTCGCCGAGCCGTTGCTCGGGAAGGTCGCGCTCGTCACGGGCGCGACCCGTGGCCTCGGGCGCGCCATCGCCCAGGGGCTGGCCGAGGCGGGTGCCAGTGTGGCCGTCTCGAGTCGCAAGGCCGACGCTTGCGAGCAGGTCGCTCGCGAGATCGCCGACAGCACCGGCGCCCGCACCCTCGCCCTCCCGCTCCACGTGGGCCAGTGGGACGCGATCGGCCCGGCCGTCGCCATCATCGAGCAGGAGCTCGGTCCGCTCGGCATCCTCGTCAACAACGCGGGGATCGCGCCGCTCGGTCCCTCGCTGGAGGAGCAGTCGGAGGCACTCTTCGACAAGACGCTCGAGGTCAACCTCAAGGGCCCGTTCCGCCTGATGGCGGTCGCGGGATCGCGGATGGCCGCCCACGGGAGGGGCTCGATCGTCAACATCTCCAGCATCGGCGCGGTCCGCCCGAGCGCGGCGGAGGCGACGTACTCGGCGGCGAAGGCCGGCCTCAACGCCCTGACCCAGGCGTTCGCCCAGGAGTACGCGCCCGCGGTCCGGGTCAACTGCGTCATGCCGGGGGCCTTCGCCACCGACATGGCCGAGGGTTGGGACGAGGAGTTCGTCGGAAAGGTCGTCGGCGGCCTTCCGGCCGATCGCCTGGGGCGTCCCGAGGAGCTGGTCGGGATGGTCGTCCACCTCGCCAGCGACGCGAGCAGCTACACGACGGGTGCGATCATCCCCGTCGACGGCGGCCGCCTCGCGGTCTACTGACGGCGCCGGGAGAGCACGATGACGCAACGGATCGTGGTGATCGACGGCGCGAGGACGCCGATCGGCAGCTTCGGCGGGCAGTTCAAGGACGTGCCGGCCCACGAGCTCGGCGCGACGGCCGTGGCTGCGGCGCTGACGCGCTCGGGCGTCGGCCTCGCCGAGCCCGGCGAGGTGGTGATGGGCTGCATCGGCCAGGTCGGCGCCGACGCCTACAACGCCCGCCGGGTCGCGATCGGTGCGGGGATCCCGGACGCGGTCCCCGCCTTCACCGTCAACCGCCTCTGCGGCAGCGGTCTGCAGGCCGTCTGGTCGGCCGCCCAGGAGATGCGCGCCAACGACCTCGACATCACCGTCGCCGGGGGCGACGAGTCGATGAGCCGCATGCCCTTCTACGACTTCTCGGCCCGGTCGGGGAACCGGCTCGGTGACCGGACCCTGGTGGACGGCACCGTGGCGATGCTGACCGACCCCTTCGGTGGCACGCACATGGGCGTGACCGCGGACGCCGTCGCCAAGAGGTACGTCGTGTCCCGCGAGGAGCAGGACGAGTTCGCCCTCCGCTCGCAGCAGCGGGCCGCCTCGGCCGCCGCCCGCGCGGCCTTCGCGGAGGAGATCACCCCGGTGGCCGTCGCGGGCCGGAGGGGCACGACCGTCGTCGTCGACGACGAGCACCCGCGGCCCGACACGACGCTGGCCGGCCTCGCGTCCCTGAGCCCGGTGTTCTCGTCCGGGGGCACGGTGACTGCCGGCAACGCCTCCGGCATCAACGACGGTGCGGCTGCGGTCGTCCTGGCGACCGAGGACGTGGCCCGCGACCGGGGACACCGCGGTCTGGTCGCGCTCGACGCCGTCGCCACCGCGGCGATGGAGCCGGGGCTGATGGGCTACGCCCCGGTCCTGGCGCTGGAGAAGCTCTTCGACCGCACCGGCCTGACACCGTCGGACATCGACGTCGTCGAGCTCAACGAGGCCTTCGCCTCCCAGGCGGTGGCCTGCGTGCGGGACGCCAAGCTCGACCCTGAACGGGTCAACCCCCTCGGCGGAGCGATCGCCCTCGGCCACCCGGTCGGTGCCACCGGGGCGATCCTGACGCTGCGCGTGGTGAAGCACCTGCGGCGTACCGGCGGCGAGCTGGGGATCGTCACGATGTGCATCGGCGGTGGTCAGGCCCTCGCCGCGTTGTTCCGCCGGCTGGACTGACGTCGTTGCCAGCGGCGGACGACCGATCCTCCAGCGTGGTCGGGGGCACGGCGCCGTACCGCCACACGAACCGACCGGCGATGCTGGTGTGGGGAGTGGCCCTGCTGGCCTACGCCGTCGGCGTCTTCCACCGGTCCTCGCTGGCGGTGGCCGGGCTCGAGGCCGCCGACCGCTTCGACCTCGACGCAGCCCGGCTCTCGTCCTTCGTCGTGCTCCAGCTCCTGGTCTACGCCGTCATCCAGGTCCCCGTGGGGCTGCTGGTCGACCGGTATGGCGCCCGGCAGGTCCTGCTTCTCGGAACGGTCTCGATGAGCCTTGGCCAGGTGGCGTTCGCCATCGCCGACGGCTACGTGACGGCCCTCGTGGCACGCGCCCTGGTCGGTCTGGGCGACGGGGTGGTCTTCGTGTGCGTCCTGCGGCTGATCGTCGCCTGGTTCCCACTGCGCCGGATTCCCTTGATGACCCAGCTGACGGGGCCGGTGGGCCAGGTCGGCGCCCTCCTGGCGGCGGGCCCGGCCGTGTGGGCACTGGACCTCCTCGGTTGGGCGTGGTTCTACCTCGCCTCCGCTGCTTTCGGCGTGGTCGTCATCCTCGCGCTCCTCATTGCCGTCGGCGACGCGCCAGGTCTGCGCTCGAGCCGCGGCGCGTCCCTCTCCTGGGCCGGCGCCCGACGAGGCGTCGCGATCGCGTGGGCGAGGCCGTCGGTGCGGCTGGGCTTCTGGGTGCACTTCACCCATCACTTCAGTGCCTCGATGGTCGGGTTGTTGTGGGGATTCCCGTTCTTCGTCGTGGGCCACGGCACCACGGAGGCGCAGGCCGGCGCCCTGCTCACGGTGATGCTGCTCAGCATTGTCGTCGCGGGACCGATGACGGGCTGGTGGATCGCGCGCCGCCCGCACCTCGCCCTCCAGCACGTGGTGGCCTGCACTGTCGCCGTGGCGACCGGCTGGTCGATCGTGCTGGTCTGGCCCGGTGACGCACCGGTGTGGCTGCTGGCCCTGCTGATGGTCGTGGTGGGCGTGGCCGGACCAGCGGCGCTGATCGGGTTCGAGTTCGGTCGCATCGGGATGCCGGCCGAGCGGCTGGGCATCGCCAACGCGCTGGTCAACCAAGGTGGGTTCATCGCCAGCCTCGGTGCCATCGTCCTCGTGGGGGTCGTGCTCGACGTGACGGCGAAGGGTGGCGCCGCGTCCTACGACCTGGCCATGGCGGTGCAATACCCGCTGTGGCTGCTCGGTCTCCTCCAGATGTTCCGCCACCGGCGTGCCCTGCCCGACCGGGCGCACGCGCGGCCCGCCGAACGGTTGGGACCGAGCACAAGGAGCTGACCATGTCCTACGACGACATCGAGCTGACCGTGGACGAGCGAGGAGTCGCCCGCCTCGTGCTGCAGCGGCCGGCAGTCCGCAACGCGCTGCGCTGGCAGACGTACGACGAGCTCGTCGATGCTCTGCACACCGTCGCCGGCGACCACGCCGTTCGTGCCCTGCTGGTCACCGGAGCGGGAAAGGGGTTCTGCGCGGGTGACGACTTCTCCGACATCTTCGGGTCCGACTCGACCGAGGAGTGGCAGCGCCGCAGGCGCATCGACCGGCTGCGGAACGACGGCCTGAACGCCGTGGTCGAGTCGTTCATGGCCATCGAGGTCCCCACGGTCGCGGCCGTCAACGGAGCAGCGGTCGGGATGGGCCTGGACCTCGCGCTGCTGTGCGACATCAGGATCGCGGCCCAGGGGGCGACCTTCGGCTCCTTCTTCGTCCGACGTGGGATCGTCGGGACGGTGGGCGGGACGTACCTGCTGCCGAGGATCATCGGGCTCTCGGCCGCCATGGAGTTGCTGCTGACGGGCGACCTGGTCGATGCCGGCAGGGCGGCCGACCTCAACCTCGTCTCGAGCGTGGTGCCGGACGGAGACCTGATGGCGCGGGCGGACGACCTGCTGCTGCGGCTGGCGAGCGGTCCGCCGCTGGCCCAGCGCGCCATCAAGCGCATCGTCCGCAAGGGCCTCGAGGTGGACTGGCGGACCCTCGACGAGTACTCCGACGCCCTCACCGATGTCCTCTGGGAGACGGAGGATCATCGCGAGGGAGTGCGGTCTCATCTCGAGGGACGGCCGCCGCGCTTCCGCGGTGTCTGATTCTCGCTCACAAGATGGTGCGGTCCCGGTCCATGGAAAGGCTTTTCTGCGTCCTCGACGGACGCTGCGCGGCAGCATCGCCCGAGACCGAGCTCTTGGATTCTTCTGGCAGCAGTTGCTCATGCGACGGTCCCTAGGTGGGACAGGTCTACCATCACCGGACGTCAGCGCCCTCCGTCTGCGACCGAGAGGACCGACGTGGCCTGCCTTGAACTCTGACCGGCCGGGTCTTGTCGGTCGCGCTTACCCCCGGCGTACCCCCGGGGTGCAATCCGTGCGGTTTCATGCGTTGATTCCACGCCTGCGCAGGCGTGAATCCAGCCCCCTAAGGCTTCGAAAGCCATTCGCAATGAGAAGGTCAGGGGTTCGAATCCCCTCAGCTCCACCCTCAGCTCCACCAGAGGTTGGTTGTTGCAACCCGAGGCATCAAGCGAACCGCCGGGCCCGTGAGGGCCCGGCGGTTCTGCGTTGTCGGCGAGGAGGGCGCGTCAGCGGCTTGCTTCGAGCGCTTCGCTGAAGGGGGTTGGCCGCAAGGCGAGCCTTGGGCGCACTCATGACGCGGCCCCCGGTGCCTCGGCCGCGGCGCCGGAGCGGGCCTTGAACCCGCGCAGGCGCAGGCTGTTGGAGACCACGAACACCGAGGAGAACGCCATGGCGGCACCGGCGAGCATCGGGTTGAGCAGGCCGGCGGCGGCCAGGGGCAATGCGGCGACGTTGTAGGCGAAGGCCCAGAACAGGTTGCCCTTGATCGTGGCCAGGGTGCGGCGGGACAGCCGGATGGCATCGACCGCCACGCGCAGGTCGCCGCGGACGAGGGTGAGGTCGCTGGCCTCGATCGCCACGTCGGTACCGGTGCCCATCGCCAGCCCCAGGTCGGCCTGCGCCAGCGCGGCGGCGTCGTTGACGCCGTCGCCGACCATGGCGACGACCTTTCCCTCGGCTTGGAGCCGCTTGATGACGTCGACCTTGTCGGCGGGGAGTACGTCGGCGATGACGTCGGCCTTGCTGATGCCCACCTCGGCGGCGACCTCCTGGGCGACGATCGCGTTGTCGCCGGTGAGGAGCACGGGTCGCAGGCCGAGTTCGCGCAGCTCGCGGATCGCGGTGGCGGAGGTCGGCTTGATCGCGTCCGCGACGACCACGACGCCGCGTGCCTTGCCGTCCCAGCCGACCGCGACAGCGGTGCCGCCCGTCGACTGGGCGTCCTCCAGCGCCCGCTGCAGCTCGGGGGTCAGGCGCTGGGACCACTCGGCCAGCAGTTGGGGACGGCCCACGAGCACGGCGTGGCTGGCATCCCCGTCGGCGAGGACTCCCTGGATGCCGAGACCTTCGATGTTGGCGAAATCCTCGACCTCGGGGAGGGGGCCCTGCTGGTCCCGGGCTGCGTCGGCGATCGCGCGGGCGATGGGGTGCTCGGAGGCGTTCTCCAGGGCACCGGCGTAGCGCAGGACCACGGCGACGTCCTCGCCGACGGCGGCGATGACGTCGCGCAGGGTCATCTTGCCGGTGGTGACGGTGCCGGTCTTGTCCAGGACGACGGTGTCGACGCTCCTGGTCGACTCCAGGACCTCGGGACCCTTGATCAGGATGCCGAGCTGGGCGCCGCGGCCGGTGCCGACCATGAGCGCGGTCGGCGTGGCCAGCCCGAGGGCGCACGGGCAGGCGATGATCAAGACGGCGACCGCGGCGGTGAAGGCGGCCGCGAGACCGTTGCCGGTGCCGAGCCAGAAGCCGAGGGTGCCCGCGGCGAGGAGGATGACGATCGGGACGAAGATGCCGGAGATCCGGTCGGCCAGTCGCTGGACCTGCGCCTTGCCATTCTGGGCGTCCTCGACCAAACGCGCCATCTGCGCGAGCTGGGTGTCGCCGCCGACCCTCGTCGCGCGGACCACGAGGCGCCCGCCGGCGTTGACGGTGGCACCGATGACGGCGTCGCCCTCGCCGACCTCGACCGGTACGGATTCACCGGTCAGCATCGAGGCGTCCACGGCCGACGTTCCGCGCTCGATGACGCCGTCGGTGGCGATCTTCTCGCCCGGGCGTACGACGAACAGGTCGCCGACCGCGAGCTGCTCGACCGAGATCTTGGTTTCGGTGACGCCGTCGGGTCCGAGGACGGCGACCTCCTTCGCGCCGAGCTCGAGCAGAGCCCGCAGAGCTGCACCGGCGCGGCGCTTGGAGCGCTGCTCGAAGTAGCGGCCCGCGAGGATGAACGTCGTGACACCAGCCGCGGCTTCGAGGTAGATGTTGCCGCTGCCGTCGCTGCGCTGGATGGTGAGCTCGAACGGGTGCGTCATCCCGGGAGTGCCCGCGGTGCCCCAGAACAGGGCGTAGAGCGACCAGCCCAGTGCGGCCAGGGTGCCGAGCGAGATCAGTGTGTCCATCGTCGAGGTGCCGTGACGCAGGTTGGTCCAGGCCGCTGTGTGGAAGGGCCAGGCGCCCCAGGCCACGACGGGTGCCGCGAGCGTCAGGGAGAGCCACTGCCAGTTGGTGAACTGCCACGCGGGGATCATGGCCATGGCGATCACCGGGACGGTGAGAACCGCGGAGACCAGGAGCCGCTGCCGCAGGGTGCGGACCGGGTCGGACTCCTCCGCCTCGCCGTTGCTGGCGTCGGCGCCCGCGGCGTCAGTCCTCGGCGGTCGCGGCAGGGAGGCGCCGTACCCGGCCTGCTCGACGGCTGCGACGAGGGCCTCGGGCGCCACGTCGGGCTCGAAGGTGACCTTCGCCTTCTCCGTGGCGTAGTTGACCGTGGCGCTGACGCCGTCGAGCTTGTTGAGCTTGCGCTCGATCCGGTTGGCGCAGGAGGCGCAGGTCATCCCGGTGATCGCCAGCTCGATCGAACCGGCGGCTGGGGGGCCTGACTGACGCTGCGTTGTCATGGGTGGTCTCCTGGTGGAAGTGGCCGGTCAGTGGCCGGAGTGGCCGCCGTGCTCGGCGGGGGTGCTGGTGTCGGACGAGCCGGCATCGCTCGGGGCGTCGCTCGGGGTGGCAGGTGCGCCGGCGGTCACGGTGAAGGCCGCGGTTCGAACGACCCCGTCGTGCTGGAAGTCCAGGTAGAGGTGGTAGGTCCCGGCGCTGGGGACGGCGGCGTGGAAGACGACGTCGGGCCCGGGCTGCGTGGTGCCGTCGCCGGGTTCCCCGTCGGGGTGGACGTGGAGGTACGCCAGGTCTCCGCCGCGGAGCGCGACGAGATGGCCGTACGCCCCGAGGTAGGGCTGCAGGTCGGTGACCGGCTTGCCTGCCCTGGTGACGCTCACGGTGAGCTTCGCGTCCTTGCCGGCGGCGAGGTCGCCGTCGAGGGTGACCTGGTAGTCGCCGACGGTCGCGGTGCGGTTCTCACCGGTCGGTACGGCGGGCCGGTCGTCGCCTGCGACCGCCAGGTCGGCACCCAGGGTGAGCGCGTCGGCACCGGTGGCCTTGAAGTCGACGAAGATCCGCCACGTGCCCGGGGTGAGGTCGAGGTCGATCGACCAGGCCCCGCTGTCCTCGTCGAGGACGGGGTGGACGTGCTGGAAGCCGGTGAAGTCGCGGCGTACGGCGATCAGGTGGAGGTCCCTCTCGTGCTCGACGTCGTAGGCGGTGACCGGGGCGCCGTCGGGGCCGGTGATCGTGAACGCCACCGGTCGGTCCTGCCCGGCCCGGGTGCGGGTTTCGGCGAGGGTCAGGGTGTAGCCGTTCTGGGAGACCATGAGTCCTCCCGGGATCTCTTGTGCGGTGGGTGTGCCCGGCGCGTCGTCGTGGCCGCCGGCGTGCTCGCCTTCTTCTGCCGCGCGTCGGTCCCCGTCGTGCGCGGTGTCGTGCCCCGCGGCCGGCTCGTCGTCCACAGGGCCGACGACTCGGCCGACGACGAGTGCGAGGCCGAAGATCGCGGCGATCGCGGCCAGGAACCCGCCGAGCTTGACCGGGGCACTCATGCGAGCTGGTAGCCGGCTTCCTCGACGGCGGCCTTCACGGAGGCGTCATCGAGGGGCTCGGTGCTGGTGATGGTCACGGCACCGGTGGGCAGGTCGACCGCGACGTCCTCGACGCCGGGGATCTCCTGGACCTCTTC
Source organism: Nocardioides caeni (assembly GCF_004912195.1). Lineage (GTDB taxonomy): Bacteria > Actinomycetota > Actinomycetes > Propionibacteriales > Nocardioidaceae > Nocardioides > Nocardioides caeni. Next base: position 250,578 of record NZ_STGW01000004.1, on the reverse strand, counting down.
GGTGACCGAGGCGACGCAGTGGCCGCAGGTCATACCGGTGACGGTGTAGGTGCTGGTCTGGCTCATGGTTGGTTCCTTCCGGATTTCAGGTGGTGGATCGATGGGCGTTCAGGAGCGGACGAGGCGGGCGATGGCGTCGGAGGCTTCCTTGAGCTTGATCTGCTTCTCCTCACCGCCGGCCTTGACGGCGTCGACGACGCAGTGGGCCAGGTGCTCGTCGAGCAGCCCGAGCGCGACGGCCTCGAGGGCCTTCGTCATGGCCGAGATCTGGGTGAGGATGTCGATGCAGTACTGCTCCTCCTCGACCATCCGCTGGAGTCCGCGGGCCTGGCCTTCGATGCGCCGCAGCCTCTTCAGGTAGGCGTCCTTGTTGTTGTTGGCGATGTAGCTGTGCTGGTGCGCCTGGTGTGTCTCGGCCATCGGGCTGTCCTTCGCGGTGAATGTGTCGGTCATCCGATGGTACCCCCCTCCGGTATCTCATGGCGGCGTCTGCCGCTGCGAAATACAGTACCCCCCTAGGGTATATGCGGCGCAACCACGAAGTTCGGCGGGATGTTCCTCGGCTTGCCTCCTCGCTTCCCAGCGCTATACGGTGGGGGGGTATCAACGACGAGAGGCACACCGCGATGAACACTCGCAACGCCATGGCCGCCAGCGCCACCCTGCACTGCCTCACCGGTTGCGCGATCGGCGAGATCCTCGGCCTGATGATCGGAACCGCCCTCGGCCTGAGCACCGGCGCCACGATCGCGCTCGCCGTCGGCCTGGCCTTCCTGTTCGGCTATGCCCTGTCCACGCTGCCGCTGATCAAGGCCGGCCTCGGCTTCGGCGCCGCGCTCAGCGTCGTCTTCGCCGCCGACACCCTGTCGATCGCCGTCATGGAGCTCGTCGACAACGTGGTCATGGCCCTCATCCCCGGAGCCATGGACTCCGGCCTGGTCAACCCGATCTTCTGGGTCGGCATGATGATCGCACTTTCGGTGGCCTTCCTCGCCGCCTTCCCGGTCAACCGTTACCTCATCGACAAGGGCAAGGGTCACGCCCTCACCCACCAGTACCACCACGGCGCCGCGCACGAGAGTCACGCGAAGGCCGGGCCGCACGCTGGCGACCACTCGCCGGGCAGCCCGGATGACCACGCCCATCAACACTGATCTGGAGCACGTCGATGAACACGAACACTCTCGCTGCCGCCGTGATCGGCTTCCTCCTCGGCGGACTCACCGTCTCGATCGCTGCCGAGCTCGAGAACGACGAGGATCGCGCCCCCAGCCACGGATCCAGCAACCACCAGTCCCTACGGGACTGACCACAGGGCCATGACGACAACCTCGCAATCGGCGTCGGTGTCCTGGTCGCGATGACCCTGTTCGCGCTACAGCGCGACGACGTCCGAGCGCGGGTCGATCAGGATCTTCGCGTGCCGCTCGGGGTCGCCGAGGGCGGTGAAGGCGTCCGCGACGCCGTCCAGGCCGACGACGCCCGTCATCAGGGGGGTGGGGTCGACCTTGCCGTCGGCCATCAGGTGCAGCGCCTCGCGGAACTCGGTGGGCGTGTAGCCGAGCACGAAGCGGAGATCGATCTCCTTGTTGATGGCGATCGCGGGGCGGATCGAGTCGGCTCCCATGCAGACGCCGACGACCACCACGCGTGAGGCGATCGGGGCGCTGGCAATCACCTGGTCGATCACGCCGGGCACGCCGACGCACTCGAAGATCACCGGGCCGCTCGGAAGGGCGCCGAGCTTCTCGGCGGTCTCCATGACGGTCCACCACGGCACCAGCGGGAGGGCGCGCAGCTTGGACATGGAGTCGATGGCGAGGTCGAAGAGCCCGGCCGCCGTGATGAACTTCCCGCGCTCGTCGGCCGCGGCGTACGGCGAGTCGGTGGCCGGGTCGACCACGACGTCGGCGCCGCACTGTGCAGCGAGCGCGCGGCGTCCTGCCGAGAAGTCGCTGGCGATGACCGTGCGCACTCCCGAGGCCTTCAGCAGGGAGATCACGGCGAGACCGATCGGGCCGCAGCCGATCACCACCGCGATCTGTCCCTTCTTGACCTGGCCGCGCCGCACGGCGTGCAGCCCGACGGCCATCGGCTCGGTGAGCGCGGCCTTGTCCGACGGCAGGCCGTTGGGCACCGGCATCGCCAAGGCAGCCTGGACGACGACCTGCTCGGCGTAGCCGCCCGGTGCGTGCGGGGAGAGCCCGGTGGTGTGCACGGCGCCGCCGGTGCGCAGGATCGGCATCGCGACGACCCGGGTGCCGGCCTTGATCTCCTTGCTGGTCCGAGGGCCGTGGTCGACGACCTCGCCGCAGAACTCGTGGCCGAAGACGATCGTGTCGGAGGTGCGCATGAAGCCGTCGTACCCGCTCGCCGCGGCCGCCTCGGCCATCTCCTCGGCGTGCACGCGCGCGTGCAGGTCGGAGCCACAGATGCCGCAGTGGTGCACGTCGAGCAGCAGGTGCCCGCGCCCCGGCTCCGGGGTCGGGACGTCGGTGACCTGCAGGTGGGTGTCGTGGCAGACGACGGCCTTCATGGCTCTCCTCGGGGTTCGGTCCGGTGGGCCTGGACGTGCGGCGCCCCCAGGCGTCAGTGTCGCCGTCCGGGTCCTGCCGTGCAGCCTCCCATGGGAGCGCCAGCCATGGCCGCCCCGCAGGCGAGCCGTCAGACGAGCCGTCAGACGAGCGTGGCGATCAGGGCCTCCACCCTGGTCCGGATCTCGTCGCGGATCGGGCGCACTGCCTCGATGCCCTGGCCCGCTGGGTCGTCGAGGGCCCAGTCCTCGTAGCGCTTGCCGGGGAAGTAGGGGCACTCGTCTCCGCAGCCCATCGTGATCACCACGTCGGAGGCCTGCACGGACTCGGTGGTGAGGATCTTGGGCTGGTTGGCGGCGATGTCGATGCCGACCTCCGCCATCGCTGCGACGGCCACCGGGTTGATCTCGTGGCCGGGCTTCGAGCCGGCGGACAGGACCTGGACGCGATCTCCGCCGAGGTGCTCGAGGAAGCCGGCGGCCATCTGGGAGCGGCCCGCGTTGTGCACGCAGACGAACAGGACGGTGGGCTTGCCGGCGTCGTCGGGGACGTGGGTGGTCATGGTGATGCTCCTGTGGAATGAGTGGTCAGATGCCGAGCTCGCGGAGCAGATTGCTCACACGCGCCTGGAGGTCTTCGCGGATGCTGCGGACTTGCTCGAGCGAGGCGCCGGCGGGGTCGGCGACGGTCCAGTCCTCGTAGCGTTTGCCGGGGTAGACCGGGCAGGCGTCGCCGCAGCCCATCGTGATGATGACGTCGGCGGCGCGCACGACGTTGTCGGTCAGGGGCTTGGGGTAGGCCTCGGTGAGCTCGATGCCGCGTTCGGCGAGCACCTCGATGACCTGAGGGTTGATCTGGTCGGCCGGGTCCGACCCGGCCGTTCGGACGTGGACACGACCGCCGGAGAGGGATTCGGCGAGGGCGGCGGCCATCTGGGAGCGGCCGGCGTTGTGGACGCAGACGAACAACAGCTCGGGGACGCCTTTCGCCAGCCGGCCCTCAGCCTGGGCCGCTGCGCGGAGCTGTTCCTCGGCGAACCTCTGCGTGAGGACCGGCAGGAACTCGGTGATCCGCGCCGAGGGTTCGAGATCCTGGCGGGCGGCGGCAACCGCGGCCTCGATGGACTCGCGGCTGAAGACGCCGTCGTACTGGTAGGCCAGATCGTCCACGATCATGGCGTAGCGGGGCTCGAGGGTGTCGTCGGTGATCACGGGCGGGCTCCTTCGGAACCGGGCGCGGCCGCGACGGGACCAGGGGCCGCGGCAGTCGGGATGTGCAGGGAGGAGGACGGGTAGAGCAGCTTCACGACGCCGAGCGCGACGAGGCCGCCGAGCAGCTGCATGAGGACGAACATCGCCACCGAGGAAGGCGCGATGCCGGCGAAGGTGTCGGAGAACATCCGAGCCACGGTGACCGCGGGGTTCGCGAAGCTGGTCGACGCCGTGAACCAGTACGCCGCCGTGATGTAGCCGCCTACCGCGTAGGCGATCGTGTCGGTCCGGCCCGAGCGGACCGAGCCGAAGACGACCAGCACCAGGCCGAGGGTGGCGACCACCTCGCTGAGCCACAGTGCCCCGCCGCTGCGCTCGGTCGCTGCGACCGAGACGGCGTCCAGGTCGAACATCAGGTTCGCGACCACCGCTCCGAGGACGCCACCGGAGACCTGGCCCGCGACGAGGCCCGCTGCCTCCTTCCAGCCCACGAGCCCGAGCGCGACCTCCACCGCGGTGACCACGGGGTTGAAGGCCGCCGACACCGGCTGCAGGGCCAGGATTAGTGCGACCAGGACGGCCCCCGTGACCAGGCTGTTCTGCAGCAACTGCAGGCCCACGTCGTCGGGGGAGAGGCGGCTGGCGGCGATGCCCGAGCCGATGACGGCCGCCACGAGGAACGCCGTCCCGACGAACTCGGCCGCGACCCGTCGCACCGCGGGCGAGGCGCTCATCGCACGCCACCCCCCAGCAGCGAGGCAAGGTCGCCCAGGGCGTCGTCGTTGACCCGGTAGTAGACCCACACACCCCGCTTGGCGCGGTCCAGGAGACCCACCTCGTGCAGCACCTTGAGGTGATGGCTGATCGTCGGCTGGGTGAGGTCGAAGGCGTCGTTGAGGTCGCAGACACAGGCCTCGCCGTCCTGGTGGGAGGCAACGAGCGACATCAGGCGCAGGCGCACCGGATCGGCCAGCGCCTTCAGCAGGGGGGCGATCCGCGCTGCGGACGCTGCCGACAGGGGCTCGGCGGTCAGGGGCGAGCAGCACGCGACGGCTTCGGTCGCGCTGACGCTCACGGCAGACTTCGACATGTGTCTATCTTGACGCAGGTCGATGTCTGTCAGGGCGTCGGCTCGGCGAACGGACGGTGAACTCATGACACGACGGGTCTGGCGGCTCGGTGCCGGTCGTGTCGTCCAGCCGGGAGCACGACGATCCCGGCCAGGGCGATGGCAGTGAGGAGGCCGAAGGCCAGCGCATGACTCCCCGACGCCTCGGCCACCGCGGTCCCCGCCCAGGGCGCCGCCGCCCCGGCCACCAGGAGCGCGGCCGAGACGATGCCGTTGAGGCTGGCGTACGACGCGGTGCCCCACCGGTCGGTCACGGCGGTCGCCTGCACCAGGGTGTAGACCCCGCGGGCGGCCCCCGCAGCGAACGACAGCCCGAAGAGCGCCACCGCCGGCCCGTTCACCACCGCCAGCGATCCCGTGGTGACCGCCACGGCTGCGAAGACCAGCCGGGTCCGGGCGGTCACGCCCGAGGCGGCCTCGATGCGGGCGTAGGCCAGCCGGCCGCACACCTGTCCCACCCCGCCCACGCCGAGGGCGAGCGCGGCCGCCTGCGTCGACAGGCCGCGCTCGACGAGCAGCGGCACGAGGAGGAACACCGCGGCCCACAGGCTGAAGCCGACCAGCCCGAGCGCGGCCACGACCCGGAGGAAGGCGGGTGTGCGCCAGGTGGGTGGGACCGCTCCGGTCGCCTCCCGGGTCGTGGTCGCAGCGCCGTCGACGGGCACGACGACCGTGGACGCGCGCCAGGGGTGGTGCAGCGTCGCCCACAGCACGGGAGCGGTGAGGGCCAGGATCGACGCCATGACGAGGTAGGTGCCCCGCCACCCCATCGGCGTCACGAGGAACGCGGCCATCGGGGCGAAGACCGTCGAGGCCAGGCCGGCGACCAGGGTCAGCGCCGTCAGCGCACGCACCCGACGCTCCCCACCCCACTCGGTGAGCGCGGCGAAGGCGGGCGGGTAGAGCACCGCGGACATCGCCGATCCGGCGACCGCCCACGCGACGGCGAACCCCCACAGTGTCGGCGCTGTCGCGACCCCGACGAGCCCGGCTGCCCCGACCAGCGCGCCGCCGGCCATGACCGCCCGGGGGCCCCGCGCCTCGATCCGACGGCCCACGACGACGCTGCCCGCGGCGGCGAACAGCTGCGCGAGGGTGAACGACGCCACCACGAGGCTGAGGGACCAGTCCTGCTCCCGGGCGATCGTGGGTGCGAGGACCGGGAGCGTGTAGAACAGCGTCCCCCACGAGACCACCTGGGTGCCGCAGAGGACCACCACGACCCGGCGCAGTGCGTCCGGGGCCAGGCCCGCCTCCGCGGGACGGGTCTCAGCCACAGCCGCCGGCGGATCGGGTGCCGAGGGTGATCAGCTCCGGGGAAGCCGGTGTCGGCCCGCAGCATCCCCCGGCGTCGTCGGCCGGCAGACCGTCGTACAGCCCGGAGCCGCCGCACACGCCGGTCTCGGGCAGGACGAGCTCGACCCGGGCAGCCGCCGCGTGGTCCCCGGCGATCGCCGCGACGATGCTGCGGACCTGCTCGAAACCGGTGAGTGCCAGGAAGGACGTCGCCCGGCCGTAGGACTTCATGCCGGCCAGGTAGAGCCCGGACTCGGGCTGGGTGAGCTCGGCGGCGCCGTGCGGGTAGACCGTGCCGCAGGAGTGGACGTTCGGATCGATCAGGGGGGCCAGCTGGCGCGGGGCGGAGAGGACCGGGTCGAGGTCGAGCCGCACTTCCGAGAGCCAGGTCAGGTCCGGCCGGAAGCCCGTCACGACGACGATCTCGTCGATGCCGTCGACGTGGCGACCGTCGAGGGCGACGAGCCGCAGCGTCCCGTTCGCGCCCGGATCGGGCTCGAGACCGACGGTCCGGAACCCGGTGAGCGTCTGGACGGTGCCGGACTCCACCGCTCGCCGGGCGCGCGTGCCGAGGGCGCCGCGCGCCTCGAGCTGGTCGGCGTCTCCGCCGCCGAAGGCGGTCGCCGTCTCCCCGCGCCGGACCAGCCAGGTGACCCGGGTACCCGGCTCTGCCCGTGCCAGGTCGGCCAGGCCGACGAGGGTGTTCTGCGCCGACGCGCCCGTGCCGGCGACGGCGACGTGGCGACCGGCGTACCGCTGCCGGGTCGCGGGATCGGCGAGGTCTGGGATGCCGTAGGTGATCCGGTCGCCGTGGGCCAGCTCCCCGAGCGCGGGCAGCCCCTCGGCCCCGAGCGGGTTCGGGTCGCCCCACGTGCCCGAGGCGTCGATCACGGCGCGGGCCTCGATGACCAGCGGGCCGTCCGGTCCCTCGACGTGGACTGAGAAGTCGGCCTCGTCGCGACCGGAGTCGACGAGTCGGTCCCGACCGCGTCGGGCGACGCCGGTGACGCGGTGGCCGAGGCGCACCTCGATCGCGCCCGTGGCGACCAGCGAGCGCGTCAGCGGCTCGAGGTAGCGCTCCGCCCATTCCGCACCGGTGGGATAGTCGGTGGCCTCCGGGCGGACCCAGCCGTCGGCGAGGAGGAGGTCGGCCGCGGCCGGGTCGACCAGCTCGGCCCACGGGGAGAACAGCCGGACGTGGCCCCAGGCGCGGACGGCGGCGCCGACCGACGCGCCCGCCTCGAGCACGATGGCGGGCAGGCCGCGGACGTGGGCGTGGGCCGCGGCGGCGAGGCCGATCGGCCCGGCCCCCACGATCACGACGGGGGACGGGGCACTGGTGCTGCTCATCGGGACTCCTTGAAGACATAGACGTTGGTCGATGAAAGGAGAGTATCGACATCCATCGATGAAGGCAACCATCGATGTCAATCGATGTAAACTGGCCGGCATGAGCGCCCGTACGTCGCTGCCACTGATCGACGCACCGCCGGCCACGCCCGCCGTCGCGGCCGGCACGCTCGACGCGGCGTCGGCGACGACCTATGCCGAGTGGTTCGCCACCCTCGCCGACCCGACCCGCGTGCGCCTGCTCCACGCCGTGGCCAGCGCGGCCTCCGGGGTGCGGGTCGGCGACCTCGCGACCACGCTCGGCATCAGCCAGGCGACCTGCTCCCACCACGTGCGCAGGCTCGCCGACGTCGGCTTCGTCGCGGTCGACAAGGTCGGCACCGCATCGGTCGTCACCGTCAACCCGGCCTGCTGCACCGGCCTGCCGCACGCTGCGGACGTCGTGATGGGCACGCTCGCCGCCGCTCCGTGCTGCCCCGACGACCTGCCCGTCGACGTCACCACCCGCGCGATGAGCGACGAGGACCTCGCGGTCGTCCGCGACATCTATGCCGAGGGGATCGCCACCCGCAACGCCACCTTCGAGACGGAGGTGCCGTCGCTCGCCGAGCTCGCGGCCCGCTGGCTGCCCGGCCACCGCTGGGTCGCCGAGCGTGCCGGTCGCGTCGTCGGCTGGACGGCGACCAGCCCCGTCTCGTCCCGCGCCTGTTACGCCGGAGTGGGCGAGACGAGCGTCTACGTCGCCGAGGCGTCTCGGGGGGCTGGCGTGGGCAAGAGCCTGCTCTTCCGCCAGGTCGTCGAGGCCGATGCCGGGGGGCTGTGGACGCTGCAGACCTCGATCTTCCCCGAGAATCGCGCCTCGATCGCCTTGCACCACTCCGCCGGCTACCGCACCTTGGCGGTGCGCTCCCGCATTGCCAGGCTCGACGGGGTCTGGCGTGACACGGTGCTGCTCGAGCGACGCCGGGGCGACGAGAGCTGAGACGACGCGCCGCTAGCGTGGCACCAGTGGCCGGCCCCACCGGCCCGAGCCGGAGGTCTGCCATGAGCATTGCCCAGCACGTCGCCCGTCTCGTCCTCGGCGTCACCATGACGGGTGCCGGGATCACGCACCTGACAGTGGCGCGAGACGAGTTCCAGGCCCAGGTGCCCGACTGGTTCCCGGTTGACAAGGATGTCGTGGTGCTGGCGTCCGGCGTCGTCGAGATCGGCCTGGGCGCAGCGTTCGTCGCGCTTCCGAAGCAGCGGCGCACGATCGGCTTGCTGCTGGCCGCGTTCTTCGTCGCGATCTTCCCCGGCAACATCGCGCAGTACGTCGAGGGCAACTCCGCCTTCGGTCTCGACACCGACCAGAAGCGACTGGTCCGGCTGTTCTTCCAGCCGGTGCTGGTCCTGTGGGCGCTGTTCGGCGGAGGCCTCGTCCCGCGACGCAAGGGCGAGTCGGACTGACCCGCCGTCGGGGACAGGCTCAGTCCGGCAGCTCCGGCGCCCACGCGACGCCGTTGATGTGCGCGCCGCCGTCGACGAAGAGCGTGTTGCCGGTGAGGTAGCGGGCGTCATCGCTGGCCAGGAAGACCGCGACCGGCGCGATGTCGGTGAGCGGGTCGCCGAGCCGGCCCATCGGGTTGGCGGCCTCCGCGCTGGCGGCGATCGCCGGGTTGGCCGACGCGATCCGGCGGAACGCGGCGCTCTTGGCGCCGGGGCAGATCGCGTTGACCACCACGCCGGTGGGCGCCCACTCGCGGGCCGCCGTACGGGTCAGGGCGCGCAGCGCCTCCTTGGCGCTGTTGTATTCCAGCGTCCCCACATGTGCGTTGACGCCGTTGAGGCTGCACATGTTGATGACGCGACCCCAGCCGCGCGACTTCATGCCGGGGAAGGCGGCGCGCATCGCCCAGTAGGGGCCGTAGTAGCCCATCGCGAAGCCGCGCTCGAGGGCCTCGTCGCTCTTGTGCTCGACGCGGCTGATCGTGCCGGCGCCCCACGCGTTGTTGACCAGGACGTCGACCGCGCCGAGCTCCCGCTCCGCCGTCGCGACCATGGCCTCGACCTGGCCCCGGTCGGTGACGTCGACAGGGACGAACAGACCGCCGACCTCGTCAGCGACTGCCCGGCCGCGGGCCTCGTCGATCTCGGCGACGAGCACCCGGGCTCCCTCCGCGGCGAAGGCGCGGACGATCCCCGCGCCGATGCCGTCGCCGCCGCCGGTGACGACGGCGACGCGCCCCTCCAGTCGGCCGCTCACTGCGGCGGCACCCGGCCCGCCAGCAGGTCGCGGGCCCCCTGGCTGCCGTCCAGGCCGCGGGTGGTGCGGCGTGTCGTCTGCCAGCCGTCCGGCGTACGGACGAGCTCGAAGAGGTTGGCGCCGATCCGCGCCACCACCGGGTGTCCCTTGTGCTGGACCAGCAGCACCGACTCGCAGACCGCGACCGCGGTGTCGCCGTCGGCGCCGATGGTGACGTGGGCGGGCCCGAGGAAGTGGGAGGAGCCGTTGCCGATCAGGCCCTGGTGCGCCTCGGAGCGGACCATCGCGGCGACCTCGGCGCGGCTCGCCATGTGCCAGCCCTCGACGTCATAGCTGCCGTCCTCGGTCCACAGCGCCGCGACCCTCTCGGCGTCGCCGGCATCGACCAGCGGACCGTAGGACGCCACCAGCTGGCTGATCGCGCTCACGTCCTCGAGGTGCCGGAGGCGGGCCTCCAGTGCGGCGATGCGGGTGTCGGTGCTGGCGGGGTCGTCGGTGGTCATGCGCTCTCCTCGATCCGGTCGCGGAGGACCGCGAGGGCCTCCAGCTGCTCGACGTAGTGGTCCGCCGAGTCGGCGGCGACGTGGCTGGTGATCACCGTCGCGCCGGCGGCACGGGTGCGGGTCAGTGCCCGGGTCGTGCGCTCCGAATCGCCCGTCGGGTCGAGCGGGCGCCCCGAGCCGAGGACCACCTCGAAGCCGTCCGGCAGCTCGGTGGCGTCGAGCATCGCGCGGAGCTGGTCGTGCCCGAGGCCGAACGGCACCCAGCCGGTGCCGAGGGTGACGGCACGGCGCAGGCTCCGCGGCGTGGAGCCGCCGATCCAGAACGGCACGCGGTCCTGCACGGCATGGGGCTCGACGACCAGGTCGGCGAAGCTGAAGTGCGGTCCGTCGTACGACGGCAGGCGCTGGCCGAGCGCGGCGCGCAGGGCTGCGAGCGCGTCGTCGGCCACGGCGCCACGGTCCGCCCAGCTTGCCCCGAGCAGGTCGAACTCCTCCTCGAGCGAGCCCACGCCGAGGCCGAGGACCAGCCGTCCGCCGCTGATCCGGTCGAGGGTGCCGTAGCGCTTCGCGATGGCGAGGGGGTGGTGGTAGCCGAGCACGAGGACCTGCGTCGCGAGGCGGATCTGCTTGGTGTGGGCGGCGAGGTGGCTGAGGGTGGCGAGCGGGTCCCAGTAGGTGCCGCCGCGTTGCTCGGCGACGGCGGCCGGCACCGCCACGTGCTCGGAGCAGGTGAGGTGGTCGAAGCCGAGCCGGTCAGCCGCGGCCGCGACGGCCACCAGCTCGTCGATCCCGGCGGTGCGCTCCCAGGGGGAGTGGAAGCCGGGCAGGGCCGTGACGACGGGGCTGGTGAGGCCGATCCGCATGGCGTCTCCTGTGCACGAGAGGGGCTGATGCCCCATCCAAGCGCGCCTCGGGAGCTCGGTGATGGGCGTCGTCCCGGTCATCGGGGCGACCCCTCGACGGTAGGTAGAATTCATTTCAGAAATGGCTTGGCAGCGCCCGGGTCCGGTGTTACCGTCGTCACTAGAATTCATTTCAGTTCTGGAATCTCCAACCCGTGGGAGGAACGATGTCGGTCCTGGCGATGGCGCCGTCCGAGCAGACGCAGGCGGCCCTGCCGCCGTCGATGGTCGAGCGGATGACCCTCATCCTCGATCTCTTCGCCGGCGACACGGAGCAGGGCACCGACCCCCGCGACGTGTGGCTGCCGCTCGACCGGATCGCCCGCGGCACCGGCCTGCCCCGCTCGACCTCGCACCGCATCCTCGAGCAGCTCGTGCGACTGCAGTGGCTCGACCACTCGCCGGCCGGCTACGGCCTCGGTCGCCGCGCCCACCAGCTCGGTGGCGGCGCCGCCCACCACGACGACCTGCGCGCCGCCGCCTCGCCGCACCTCCACGAGCTGCTGCTGCGCACCGGCGCCGTCATCCACCTCGGCGTCCTGGAGGGCGCCCAGGTCCGCTACCTCGACAAGCTCGGCGGCCGCTTCGCCGTCAACGTCCCCTCCCGCGTCGGCGGCACCGCCCCCGCGCACTGCACCGCGCTCGGCAAGGCGATGCTCGCCTGGCTGCCCGCCGAGGACGTCGACGAGCTCGTCGGGCGCGAGCTCGCCCCGCGCACGCCCTCGTCGGTCAGCCAGCTCCCCGCCCTGCACCAGCAGCTCACCCGGATCCGCGGCCGCCACGGCCTCGCCCTCGAGCACGGCGAGTACGTCCCGGAGATCTCCTGCGTCGCCGCCGCCGTCCGCAGCCCCCGCGGCCCCGTCGGCGCACTGTCCGTCGTCGCCGCGACCGGTACGACGCTCGAGCGGGTCGGCCCGCTCGTCCTCGACGCCGCCCGCCGGATCGCCGCCGACCTGTAGGGCACCCGGTCAGTGGCCGGGGACCAGCAGCCGCATGATCTTCTCGGTGCCGCGGATCAGGCGGGCGCGATCGGTGGTGGTGCGCATCTCGACGACGCCCTCGTTGCCGCTGACGACGTGCACGGGACCCCGGTCCGGGCCGAGGGCGCCAAGGCCCTCGCGCACGACCTCGACGGGGTCGCCGACGTGCAGGCCGGGGACGTCGAAGGCGAGACCGGCCCGCTCCATCGCCGGCGTGCGGGTCAGGCCGAGGACGAGCTCGAGCACGTGGACGTCGTACTCCCGCAGCTCGGACCACAGGCCCTCGGCGAAGATCCGGCTGAACGCCTTGGCGCCGCCATAGACGCTCTCGGTCGACGTGCCGACGTAGCCCGCGAGCGAGCCGACAAGCAGGATGCCGCCGCGGCGGCGCTCCTTCATCGTGGGCGCGAAGTGGTGCACCAAGGCGAGCATGGCGGTGACGTTGAGGTCGATGACGCCGCGTACGCCGGCCAGGGTGTTGTCGAGGAAGGGGCCGCCGGCCGTGTTGGCGCCGGCGTTGTAGACCAGCAGGCCCACCTCGACGTCGGCGGTCGCGTCGATGATCGCGGGGATCGCCGCCGGGTCGGTCAGGTCGACCGCCAGGGTGCGTACGTCGACGCCGTGCCGTCGCGCGGCCTCGGCGGTCGCCTCCAACGGACCGGGCTTGCGGGCCACGAGCAGCAGGTTGATGCCGGCTGCCGCCAGCTGGTCGGCGAAGGCCGCGCCGGTGCCCTCCGAGCCGCCGGCGACGACGGCCCACGGGCCGTAGTGGTCGAGATCAGCCATGAGCGGCCTCCGGGTTGGTCTTGAGGGGTTCGTCGGACTGCACGTGGAGCTGTCCGCGCACCGCAGCCTCGCGGATCGCGGCGCGCAACGCACCACAACCCGCGAAGGCATTGCGGTTCGGGCGCTCCGAGGGGGGCAGCGACTGCCGTCGCTCGTCGCAGGTGGCGATCGCCTCGGCCGACCACTGCACGGTCACCTGGTCCCAGCTGCTCTTGCGGGCCAGCACCGCCGCCCCGCAGGCCGCGCACGACACGGACTGCATCGGGGCGTCGTCGAGCCGGACGTCCGGCCGCGGCGCGGTCATGACCGCCTCACGACCGTCGGGCTGCTCGCGCCGCGAGATTCGACTCGACCTCGGCCCGCCAGGCCTCGTTGGGCCGGGTGGTGTCGATCTCGAACTCGAAGCGGTCGGTCATCTCCGGCGTGACGTCGGCGGCGTCGACGTAGAACTGCTGGTACCACCGCCGCAGCTGATAGACCGGCCCGTCCTCCTCGCACAGCAGCGGGTTGTCGATGCGCGCCTTGCTCTTCCAGATCGCGACGTCCTGCTCGAAGCCGTACTTGATGAACGCGCCGGTCTTGGCGGCCATCTGGTCGGCGTCCTCGTCGGAGATGCCGTCCTTCTTCTCCACGATGATCCCGTACTGCAGAACGAAGGAGTTCTCGTCGATCGGGTAGTGGCAGTTGATCAGGATGGTGTCCACGTCGAGGTCCTCGTAGTGGTAGGTCACCTCGTCGATCATGAAGCTCGGCCCGTGATAGGCCGCCACGCTGGTCGTGCCGAGCACCGTCGGGTTGTTCTTCGACGGTTTGGCGGGCCGGACGTCCTCGCGGCCGTCGCCGTTCATGTACTGGTAGGCCGCCTGGCCCTCGAAGACGTTCTTGAAGTACGTCGGGAACGAGTAGTGCACGTAGAAGAAGTGCGCCATGTCGACGACGTTGTCGACGATCTCGCGGCAGTTGGAGCCCTCGATGACCGTCTCGTACCAGATCCAGTTGGTCCACCGGTCCGAGTCGACCTGGGGGATCCGGGGGATCGTGACGTCGTCCGGCGGCGGGTTGCCCTCGGGGTCGTTCCACACGAAGACCATGCCGTCCTGGACGAGCGTCGGCCATGCCGCCGTACGCGCGCGAAGGGGGACGCGCCGGGCGTAGGGGATCTGCTTGCAGCGGCCGTCGCCGCCCCAGCGCCAGTCGTGGAACGGACACGCGATCTCGTTGCCCTTCACCTCGCCCTGGGAGAGGTCGCCACCCATGTGGCGGCAGTAGGCGTCGAGGACGTTGACCTTGCCGTCGGAGCCCGCGAACACGACCAGCTTGGAGCCGAAGGCGTTGACCTGGTGGGGCTTGCCGTCGGCGAAATCGCGCTCCAGGCCCAGACAGTGCCAGCCACGCGCGAACCTCGTGGGGGTCGCGTCCACCTCGATCTGCCGCACCTGGTCCTTGCTCGTCATGGTCCGAGTGTCGGCCGCGTGGCGCCAACCGCGCCGGGTGCGGTCCCACTCAGCGGTAGCCTGCAGGGGCTCCGGTGACGGGTGGGCGCAGGATGGGAGCGCCCGGTGGTGCCGGGCGCCACCGTCAGAGCAGGAGAAGAGCGTGCCGCGAATCGCCGAGGCCCGGCAGCCCGCCGAGCCCACCTCCGCGGAGCAGAAGGACCGCTATCGCCGGATCCTCCGCGCGGCCAGCAAGCTCGGCGCCGAGCACGGCCTCGAGCGGATGCAGATGAACGACGTGGCCAAGGAGGCCGGCGTCGCGATCGCCACGCTCTATCGCTACTTCCCCTCCAAGACCGACCTCTTCGTCGGCGTGCTGCACAGCCAGATCCAGTGGCTCAGCTCGTCGGGGGAGGGCGTCGTGACCGCTGCCCCCGCGGGGGAGCGGGCCGCCGCGGTCGCCGAGGTCCTGATCGGCGCTGGTCGCGGCATGCTCGCCCGACCCCAGCTGGCGACCGCCATGCTGCAGGCCAACAACGCGGCGCAACTGCAGGGCGGGCGGGAGTACACCGAGGCCAACGCGGCCTTCCACAACGTGCTCATCCGCGCCCTCGGCGTTGAGGAGCCCGGCGACGAGGACTACCGGATGGTCCGCATCATGGAGCAGACCTGGTACGGCGTCCTCGTGTCCGTGCTCAACGGCGTCATCGACGCCGACCAGGCCGACGACGACATCCGGCTGGCCTCCCAGCTCCTCCTCGGTCCGCGGTACGACGGAAGTGCGGCGTGAGCGCCCGCGTCGTCGCCGTCACGGGGTCGGCCTCCGGGATCGGCGCCGCCGTCGCGGCCATGCTGCGCGCGCGGGGCGACCGCGTCATCGGCGTCGACCTGAAGGACGCCGAGGTGTGCGCCGACCTGTCGACCGCCGCCGGCCGCGCCGCCGCAGTGGCTGCCGTCGACGACCAGGCGGGCGGCGTACTCGACGGGATCGTGACCTGCGCCGGACTCAGCCGCGCCGGCGCCCCGCAGGTGTCGGTGAACTACTTCGGCACCACCGAGCTGGTGCTCGGCCTGCAGCCGGCGCTCGCGGCGTCGTCCGCCGGCCGGGTCGCCCTCGTCAGCTCCATCTCCTCGACCCAGCCCCACGACGCCGAGCTCGTCGACCTCTGCGTCGCCGGCGACGAGGAGGCCGCGCTGGCCCGGGCCGAGGAGCTGGTCGCGGGCGGACGCCCGCACGAGATCTACTCCTCCACCAAGGCCGCCCTCAACCGCTGGATGCGGACGGTCGCGGTGTCGTCCGACTTCGCCGGCGCCGGCATCCCGGTCAACGCGATCGCCCCCGGCGTCGTCCTCACCCCGATGACCGCCGAGCTGGTCTCCGACCCGCAGTGGAAGGCGATCATGGACCGCGCCGTCCCCATGCCCTTGGGTGGCTACGCCCCACCCGAGGCCATCGCCTCCGCCCTCCTCTGGCTCATCTCGCCCGACAACACCCACATGGCCGGCCAGACCGTCTTCGTCGACGGGGGAGCGCAGGTGCTGACCGCGCCCCCGTCGGTCGTCGAGTAGCCCGCTCCCGTCGGTCGTCGAGTAGCCCGCGAGGGACGAGCGGGCGTATCGAGACGTCTGTGCCCGGTGCTGGGTCTGGCCCGGTCGGGTGGCGGGCTGCGGTGCGTCTCGATACGCGGCTCGCTGGCGCTCGCCTGCTACTAGACGAGCGAAAGGGGGCTTCTGTCGGGCGGCGAGTAGCCCGCGAGGGACGGGCGGGCGTATCGAGACGGCTGTGCCCGGTGCTGGGTCCGGCCCGGTCGGGTGGCGGGCTGCTGTGCGTCTCGATACGCGGCGCGCTGGCGCTCGCCTGCTACTCGACGAGCGAAAGGGTGCGGCTAGTCGGCGGGCGGCCGGGGTGGCCTTTCCCTCTGCCGCGAGAAATCCTTCTTCGCGAGCCCGGGCAGCGCCGCGAAGTCGCCGCGGATCAAGGCTTCGCGCTTTGCGCGGGACCAGCCCTGGACCTGCTTCTCGAAGGCGAAGGCATCGCCGATGTGAGGAAACTTTGCCGACCAGACCAAGGTGACGGGCCGCCGTCCCGGACGACGTGTGTAGGCAGAGCCGCCACCGACGTGGTGCTGCTCCAGGCGATGCTCGAGGCTGTGCGTACTGCCGACGTAGTAGCTGTCGTCGGCGCAGCGAAGGATGTAGACGTAGGCCATCGCCCCACCATGGCGCGACTCGGGGACTCACGCAGTGCTCATCCACAGGCCGCCTTGCAGGTTGCGGTCGTCGATACGCGGCTCGCTGGCGCTCGCCTGCTACTCGACGAGCGACGGCGGCTCCTGTCGGTCGTCGAGTAGCCCGAGCCGCTAGGCGAGGTCGTATCGAGACGTGGTGCGGTGGTGCTGGGTCTGGCCTGGTCGGGAGGAGGGTTGCGGTCGTCTCGATACGCGGCGCGCTGGCGCTCGCCTGCTACTCGACGAGCGACGGCGAATCCGGGTCAGAAGTGGGCCTGGCCGCCGTCGAGGGGGATGGTGGCGCCGGTGAGGTAGGTGAAGGCGGGGCCGACGAGGGCGGCGACGGCGCGGCCGATGTCGGCCTCGGGGTCGCCGATCCGCTTCATCGGGATGCTGGCGACGAAGGCGGCGGCCTCCTCGGGGTGGGTCTCGGTCCACCACTGGAGGCCGGGCGACATCGCGTGCGGGGCGACGGAGTTCACGCGGATCCCGGAGGCGGCCCACTCGA
The DNA here is from genome assembly GCF_004912195.1 of Nocardioides caeni. Classification (GTDB taxonomy): domain Bacteria; phylum Actinomycetota; class Actinomycetes; order Propionibacteriales; family Nocardioidaceae; genus Nocardioides; species Nocardioides caeni. The sequence continues at coordinate 233,473 of NZ_STGW01000004.1, read as the reverse complement.
CGGCGGCGGTGCGGGTCAGGGAGCGCAGGGCGGACTTCGCGGCGGCGTACGCCCCGTAGTTGCTGGGGTCCCACCGGACCATCGCCGAGGTGACCAGGTTGACGATGGAGCCGCCGCCAGCGGCGACGAGGTGGGGGTGGGCGGCGTGCATGAACGCGAAGGCCGCGAACGGGCCGGTGACGAAGCCCTTGGTGAAGTTCTTGAGGCTCATGTCGAGCAGCGGCATCGTGACGCCGTCGTAGGCGTTGTTGACGAGCACGTCGAGGCGGCCGAGGTCGGCGACGATCCGGTCGACGAGGGGCGCGATGGCGTCGGTGTCGAGGAGGTCGAGCTCGTAGGCCTCGGCCCGCACACCGCGTTCGCGCAGCAGCGCGCAGGTCGCCTCCAGCTTGGCGCGGGTGCGGCCGACGACGGCGATGCTCGCGCCCTCCTCGGCGAGGGCGAGGGCGATGCCCTGGCCGACGCCCTGCCCGGCTCCGGTGACGATGGCGACCTTGTCCTGCAGCGTCCTCGTGATGGCCATGGGCGACATCGTGGGTGCGCCACCACGCCTGACCCGAGGCGCGTCCCGGTGACCGGGAGAGAGGCCGGTCACGTCCGCCTCGCGCGGGTTGAATCCGGGTCATGAGCACCACCGACACCAGCCCCGTCGCCGCGATCGCCGCCATCACCGGCCCCGGCGGTCCCTGCGAGCTGCGCACCGAGCAGGTGCTCGGCGCCCCGGTGCAGGTGTTCGCGGATCGCTTCCGTGCGCTGCACGAGGTCCTCGCCGCGTCCGTGGAGTACGGCGACCGCGCCTATCTCGTCTCGCTGGAGGGCCGACTGACCTTCGCCGAGCACGCGCGCCGGGTCTCGTCGCTCGCCCACGCGCTGCGGGAGGACCACGGCGTCCGGCAGGGTGACCGGGTCGCCATCGCCGCCGCCAACTCGGCCGCGTGGATCGAGTCCTTCTGGGCGATCACGTCGATCGGCGCGATCGCGGTCGGTTGCAACGCCTGGTGGTCGCCGCGCGAGCTCGGGCACGCCCTCGAGCTCACCACGCCGACGCTGCTGCTCGTCGACGCCAAGCGCGCCGCCGTCGCCGCCGACCTGCCCGACCTGCCCGACCGGACACCGATCCCGGTGCTCGACCTCGAGGACGGACACGAGGAGCGAGCGACGTCGTACCCCGACGCACCGCTGCCCTCGGCCGATGTCGCGGAGGACGACCCGGCCGTCATCCTCTTCACCTCGGGCACCTCGGGGCGGCCCAAGGGCGCCACCCACACCCACCGCAACCTGTGCGCGGTGATCGGCTATCACCGCTACAACGACGTCGTCGCGGCCACCTTCGGCGATCCGGTCGTGCCGCAGGACAAGGTCTATCTGCTGGCGATGCCGCTCTTCCACATCGGCAGCCTCCACAACCTGGCCGTGCCGCGCCTGGCCACCGGCAGCACGGCGGCGCTGCATCTGGGGGCGTTCGACCCGGCGCGGGTGCTGCAGCTGGTGCAGGACGCGCGGGTGACGCACTGGGGTGCGGTGCCGACGATGGCCAACCGCCTGCTCGCCTTCGACGGCGTCCGCGACTACGACACGTCCTCCCTCTATGCCTTCGCGCTCGCCTCGGCGCCGTCGTCGCCGGCGTTCAAGGACCGCCTGCGCCAGCACCTGCCCTTCGCCGGCGCGCTGGTCGACAGCTATGGCCTCACCGAGTCCTGCACGGCCGTCGCCGTCGCCACGCCGATGGATCTCGCCGAGGCGCCGGGCACGCTGGGCCGTCCCAACATCGGCGTCGAGCTCGAGGTCCGCGACCCGCTCGGCAACGTCCTCGCCGTCGGCGAGGAGGGCGAGGTCTGCGTGCGCAGCGCCTACAACATGCTCGGCTACTGGGCCGACGACGCCGCCACCTCGGGCGCCTTCGACGACGATCGCTGGCTGCAGACCGGCGACATCGGCACCCTGGACGAGCAGGGCCGGATCCGCCTGGCTGCCCGCCGCTCCGACCTGATCATCCGCGGCGGCGAGAACGTCTATCCCGCGGAGGTGGAGGGCGTGCTCGCCGAGCACCCGGCCGTGCGCGAGTGCGTCGTCCTGGGCGTCGCCCACGACGACCTCGGCCAGGAAGTGGGCGCGGTCGTCGTGCCCACCGACCCCGACGTCGACCTCGCGGAGCTGCAGGCCAGCCTGTCGTCGTACGTCGCCAGCGAGCTCGCGCACTACAAGGTGCCCACCCGCTGGCGGATCGACCCGCTGCCCCTGCCGCGCAACGCGACCGGCAAGGTCGTCCGGCCGGCGGTGGCGCTGTGACGACGAGCCGCACCGGTCGCATCCCCGCGCCCGACGTCCTTTCGCCGGGCCGCATCGGTCCCGTCGAGCTGCGCAACCGGACGATCAAGGCAGCGACCTATGAGGGGCTGGCCCACCGCGGCCTGGTGACCCAGGACCTCGTCGACTTCCACGTCGCCTATGCGAAGGGTGGCGTCGGGATGACCACCGTCGCCTATCTGGCGGTGGACCGCGATGGCCGGACCGACCGGCACCAGGTGTACTGGACCGACGAGTCGATGCCGGGACTGCGCGCACTCACCGAGGCCGTGCACGCCGAGGGTGCGGCCGTGTCGGCGCAGATCGGTCACGGCGGCCCGGTGGCGGAGCCGCGGGGCAACAAGGCGCCCGCGCTGGCGCCGAGCAAGCGCGTGAACCTGATCGCGATGAACGCCTCGCAGGCGGCCACTGTCGACGACATCCAGCGCATCGTCGCCGCCCACGGACGCGCCGCGAGCCGGGCGATCGAGGCCGGCTTCGACGCCGTCGAGGTGCACCTGGGCCACAACTACTTCGCCAGCTCGTTCCTCAGCCCCAAGGTCAACCGCCGCACCGACGACTACGGTGGCGGGCTGCGCAACCGGGCGCGCGTGGCGCGCGAGATCATGGAGTCGGTGCGTGCCGCCGTCGGCGACCGGATCGCGATCATCGCCAAGATGAACATGGACGACGGCGTGCCCGGCGGGTTCTGGCTCGATGAGGCCATCCCGGTCGCCCAGTGGCTGGAGGCCGACGGCACCGTCGACGCCCTCGAGATGACCGCGGGCAGCTCGCTGCTGAACCCGATGTATCTCTTCAAGGGCGACGCGCCGCTCGACGACTTCGCCGGCGTGATGCCGCAGCCGATCCGCACCGGGGTCAAGCTGATCGGCCACCGGCTGCTCAAGAGCTATCCCTACGAGGACGGCTACCTGCTCGAGGACGCCCGCCAGATCCGCGCCGCGGTCGACCTGCCGATGATCCTGCTCGGCGGCATCACCAACCGGACGGTCATGGACCAGGCGATGGCCGACGGCTTCGGCTTCGTCGCGATGGCGCGGGCGCTGCTGCGCGAGCCCGACTTCGTCAACCAGCTGGCCGCCGACGCCGGCAAGCGGTCGCTGTGCAACCACTGCAACCGGTGCATGCCGACGAATTTCACCGGCACCCGGTGCGTGCTCGTCGACCGTCGTACGACGCGCAGCATGAGCTGGGGCAAGCCCGAGGGCTACGCCGTCCCACCGGAGACCCGGTGAGTGGGACAGGTCACACCTGCGCCCCCGCCCCGATGCGAGATTGATGCCGTGCTTCGCCGACTCCTGATCTCGACCCTCGAGCTGGTCGCGGTCCTCTTCCTGGTCAGCCTGGGGGTGTTCCTGCTCCTCAGCCTGGTCCCCGGCGACCCGGCGGTCGCGCTGCTCGGCGAGGGACGCACGCCCCAGGAGTACGAGGCGATGCGCGAGCAGCTCGGGCTCAACCAGCCGCTGCTGAGCAGGTACGGCGACTGGCTGGGTGGCGTCCTCACGGGCGATCTCGGCACGTCGCTGGTGCCGCCGCAGACCGAGGTGCTCGACCGGATCCTCTCCGCGCTGCCGGTCAGCCTCGAGCTCGCGGTCCTCGGCCTGGTGATGGCGCTGGTGATCGCGCTGCCGCTGGCGATGTGGTCCGCCTACCACCAGGGCGGCCGCGCCGACCGGGTGATCAGCGCCGCGACCTTCGGCCTGCTGTCGATGCCGTCCTTCCTGCTGGGGATCGTGCTGATCGCAGTGCTGGTCAACGCGCTCGGGATCTTCCCGCGCAACGAGTGGGTGCGTCTGGGCGACGGGATCGGCGGCAACCTGCAGCACGCCTTCCTGCCGGCGCTGACCATCGCGCTGATGGAGGCCGCGATGTTCACGCGCATCCTGCGCAACGACCTGGTCACCACCCTCAACGAGGACTACATCCTCGCCGCGCGGGCCCGCGGCATGTCGCCGCTGCGGATCATGGTCAGCGACGCGCTGCGGCCCTCGTCATTCTCGCTGGTGACGATCCTCGGGCTCAGCATCGGACGCCTCGTCGGGTCGACGGTGATCGTCGAATACCTCTTCGCGCTGCCCGGCATGGGCAAGCTCGTCATCGACGCCGCCAACCAGGGCAACTACCCGGTGGTGCAGGGGGCGGTGCTCGTCATCGCGCTCATCTACGTCGCCAGCAACCGGCTGATCGACGGCTCCTACGGCTATCTGGACCCGAGGACCCGACGTGCTCGCGCCTGACACCCGCGCCGCCCACCCGCGGCGTACCCTCCTCCTCACCGGCCTCCCGCTGCTGGTCGCCGGCCTGGCGCTCGCCGGCTGGGCGTTCACCACCGAGGTCGTCGTCACGATCGTGCGGATGCTGCTGCTGGCCGCCGGCGTGCTCGCCGCCATCGCCGGGCTCGGCAAGGTCGCGCACGCCGTCTGCGGTCGTGCGGTCGACGTCGTCCTGTGGCTCGGCATCGGCTGGCTGACCTTCATCCTCGGCGCCGCGATCCTCGCTCCCTGGCTGCCGCTGGGCAACCACGACGACGCGGTCGCCGGTCTCACCGCGCCGATCTTCGCCCAGCCCGGCGACGGCTACCTGCTCGGCACCAACAACTACGGCCTGGACGTGTTCTCCCGCGCGATCCACGGCGCCCGCACGTCGATCCTCGTGGCCCTCCTGGCCGTCCTGATCGGCACCACCGTCGGGGGACTGGTGGGGATGGTGTCCGGCTTCGTCCGCGGTACGACGGACCGGCTGGTCGGCATCGTGTCCAACTCTCTGCTCGCCGTACCGCCCCTCATCCTGCTGATCGCGCTCGGCACCGTGCTCGACCCGAGCGTGCGCAGCATCGCGTTCGCCCTGTCCCTGCTGACGATCCCGAGCATGGTGCGGCTGGCCCGCGCCAACACGATCACGGTCGCCGAGCGCGAGTTCGTGCTGGCCGCCCGGGCGCTCGGGGCGTCGCGGATGCGCCTGCTGCGCCGCGAGATCCTGCCCAACGTCGTGCTTCCCGTGCTGTCGCTCGCGGTCGTGATGATCTCGGTGCTCATCGTCGCCGAGGCGTCGCTGTCGTTCCTCGGGATCGGCATCCAGCCCCCGCAGCCCACCTGGGGCAACATGATCGCCGAGGGCCAGGGCGGCGTCATGGAGGAGCACCCCTACATCGTCGTCGTGCCGAGCGTCTGCCTCTTCCTGACGGTCTTCTCGTTCAACCTGCTGGGGGAGAAGGCGCAGGCACGCTGGGACACGAGGAGCGCCAAGCTGTGACCGCCCCCACCACTCCGCTGCTGGTCGTCGACGACCTTCGCACCGTGTTCCACACCGCTCGCGGCGCCGTGCGTGCCGTCGACGGCGTCTCCTTCACCGTCGCCCGCGGCGAGACGCTCGGTCTCGTCGGCGAGTCCGGCTCCGGCAAGTCCGTGCTCGGGCGCACCGTCATGGGCCTGATCGCCACCGGCGCCACGACGACCGTCACCGGCTCGGTGCTGCTCGACGGGCAGGACGTGCACGGCCTGTCCCGCGGCCGCCGGCGCCGGCTCTGGGGCCCCGAGGTCGCCATGGTCTTCCAGGACCCGATGACCTCCCTCAACCCCGTCAAGCGGGTCGGCACCCACCTCACCGAGACCCTGCGCCGCCACCTCGACTGCTCTCGCGCCGAGGCCCGCGACCGGGCCGTCGACCTGCTCCGCCAGGTCGGCATCCCCGAGCCGGCCCGCCGGCTGCGGCAGTATCCCCACGAGCTCTCCGGCGGCATGCGCCAGCGCGTCGTCATCGCCATCGCGCTCGCCTGCGACCCGCGGCTGCTCATCGCCGACGAGCCGACCACCGCCCTCGACGTGACCGTGCAGCAGCAGATCCTCGACCTGCTCGGCTCGCTCGTCGAGGAGCGCTCCATGGCGATGGTCCTGGTCAGCCACGACCTCGGCGCCGTCGCCGGCCGCACCGACCGGGTGCAGGTCATGTACGCCGGCCGCACCGTCGAGTCCGGCCGCACCCGCGACGTGTTCGCCGCGCCCCGGCACCCCTACACCGAGGCCCTGCTCGCGTCGATCCCGCAGCTCGACGCCCCGCCGCACACCGTGCTGCGCGCCATCGAGGGCACCCCGCCCGACATGGCCCGCCCGCCCGCAGGCTGCCGCTTCGCCCCGCGCTGCGCGGTCCGGCACGACGACTGCGCCGGCGCGATGCCGGCGCTGGTGCCCCTGTCGATGCCACTGTCGGTCGGGTCGCCGGCCGCGTCGTACGACCGTGAGGTGGCGTGCCACCACCCGACCACTTCCGCGGCGTTCGCCGCTCCAGGAGGACCCGATGGCCGGTAGCGGCACCGCGCACCTGCGCCACGACCAGCCCCGGGCGCTGACGGTCGACGACCTCGTCGTCGAGTTCCCGGTCGCCGGCGGCACGGTCCACGCCGTCTCCAACCTGCACCTGGACCTGCTGCCCGGTGAGACCCTCGGCATCCTCGGCGAGTCCGGCTGCGGCAAGTCGAGCGCCGGGCGGGCCGTGATGCAGCTGCCTCCGCCGACGGCCGGCACGGTCACCCTCGGCGACGTCGAGCTCACCGGCCTCAAGGAGAAGGAGATGCGGCGGGCCCGGGCCCGCATGCAGCTGGTCCTGCAGGACCCGGTGTCCGCGCTCAACCCGCGCCGCAAGGTCAAGGACCTCGTCGTCGAGGGCCTGGAGATCTGGGGCTGGGGCGAGCGGGACCAGCGCGGCAAGGACGCCTTCGTCGACGAGCTGCTGACCGCCGTCGGCCTCGACCCCGAGGTCGTGCGGGAGCGGCGGCCGCACGAGCTGTCCGGTGGCCAGTGCCAGCGCGTCTGCATCGCGCGTTCGCTGGCCCTCGATCCCGACGTCCTCATCTGCGACGAGCCCGTCTCGAGCCTCGACGTCTCCGTGCAGGCGCAGATCCTCAACCTGCTGGAGCAGGCCCGTGAGCGCTACCGGCTGAGCATGGTCTTCATCGCTCACGACGTCGCCGTCGTCAAGAACATCAGCGACCGGGTGATGGTGATGTATCTCGGCAAGACCTGCGAGGTGCTGCCCTCCGACGGTCTCGAGCGCACCGCCCTGCATCCCTACACGCGCCTGCTGCTCGACTCGGTCCCGCGGGAGTCGGACGCCGAGCGACGAGGTGAGCCCGCGAAGGCTGTCGAGCTGCCCTCGCCGATCGACCCGCCGTCGGGCTGCCGCTTCCGCACCCGTTGCCCGCTGGCCACCGACCGCTGCGCGGCCGAGGAGCCGCAGCTGCGCGAGCTCCGTCCCGGCCAGTTCGTGGCCTGCCACCACGTCGAGGCCTGACCTTTCCCACGCCCCCAGGAGGGCCCGATGACCTTGTACGACGACGCCACCGCCACCGCCGCCGCGATCAGCGCCGGGGAGGTGTCCGCGCGCGAGGTCGTCGAGGACGCCATCGCCCGCATCGAGAAGGGCGACGGCGAGCTCAACACCGTGGTGGCCCGCCGCTTCGACGAGGCACTCGCCGAGGTCGACGCGGGCCTGCCGGCCGGGCCGCTGCACGGTGTCCCGACGCTCATCAAGGACCTCGGCCTGCAGGTCGCCGGCCTGCCGCTGACCCGCGGCAGCAAGCTGTGGGCCGACGACGTCCAGAGCGTCGACAGCGAGCTCGTCCAGCGCTACCGCCGCGCCGGGATGGTCGTGCTCGGGATGACCAACAGCCCCGAGCTCGGCAAGAACGCCAGCACCGAGCCCGTCCACCACGGCCCGACCCGCAACCCCTGGTCGGCGGGCCACTCCGCCGGTGGGTCGTCCGGCGGGTCCGCCGCCGCGGTCTCCGCCGGCTTCGTGCCGGTCGCTCATGGCAACGACGGCGGCGGCTCGATCCGGATCCCCGCCAGCGCCTGCGGGCTCTTTGGCCTCAAGCCCAGCCGCGGCCGGGTCACCACCCATCCCGCGCCCGGCTCCCTGGCCGCACCCCTGTCGTGCAACCACGTCCTCAGCCGCTCGGTCCGCGACAGCGCCCTGCTGCTCGATCTCTCCAGCGCCCCGCTGCCCGGCGATGCCTTCGCCGCGCCCACCCCGACGACCACCTTCGTCGAGCAGGCCGGCCGCGAGCCGCTCCGCCTGCGGATCGGCCTGGCCACCCGCCGGGCCGACGGCGGTCGGGTCGACGAGGAGATGGTGGCCGTCGTCCGTCGTACGGCCGCGCTGTGCGAGGACCTCGGCCACCACGTCGAGGAGACCGAGCTGACCTATGACGCCGAGCTGCTGATGACCGGCTTCGCCACCATGATGGGCGTCTCGCTGCTGGCCGCCGTCGACCACCGGCTCGCCGACCTCGGGCGCGGGCTGGCCGACGACGACCTCGAGCCGTTCACCCGACTGCTGCACGAGCACTACAGCGCCACGATGACGGCCGTGCAGGTCCACGACGCGCTGGAGGCGCTGCAGCTGGTCGGCTGGCAGCTGGGCGAGTCCTTCCGGTCGTTCGACCTGCTGCTCACCCCCACGCTGCCGATGTCGGTGCCCGAGCTCGGCTACCTCGACACCACCGACCCGATGGCGATGTGGGAGCGCGGCAGCGACTACTCCTCCTTCACCGCGGTCGCCAACGCCACCGGCAGTCCAGCGATGTCGGTCCCGTGCGGCCTCGACTCCCACGGCCTGCCGATGGGCGCCCACTTCATCGCTGATCTCGGCTCCGAGGGGACCCTGCTCTCCCTCGCCGCCCAGCTCGAGGCCGCCGCCCCCTGGCCCCTCCTCGCCCCCACGAAGTAGGCCAGTTTCTCGCGCGAGGTGGGGAGGTTTCTCGCGCGAGGTGGGGAGGTTTCTCGCACGAGGTGGGCCGGTTTCTCGCTCGAGGTGAGACCTGGCTGATCCCACACTTCCCACCGTCGGCCACCGATTCTCCGCAGGTACGGCGACACGACTCGTCCTCCACAGGGCACACCTGCGTGGAGCCGGCCAGGGTGGTTGTGCGGCGCATCCTCCTGCCATGACCGACCTCGCCGATCCCACCGTCCCGGGTGCCTTTCTCGCCCCCCGCCCCTTCACCGCCAAGACGGCTCGCGCGGCGGGCATCGACCGCAACCACCTGCACCGGCTGGTCGCCGGCGGCGAGCTGCGCGCCGTCCTCTACGGCGTCTACGTGCGCTCGTCCGTCCCGGACTCCATCGACCTCCGGGCCCGCGCCGCCGCGCTCGTCCTGCCACCCCACGCCGTCGTGGCGGACCGGTGCGCCGCCTGGCTCCACGACGTCGACATCCTCGCCTTCGCCGAGAAGGACACCCCTCCGGCGCTCGATGCCGTCTCGGTCGGCGGCAAGGGACCGTCTGCCCGGCGCGGTGTCTTCGGCGGCAAGCGCGACCTGTCGGCCAGCGACATCATGGTGCTCCCGTCGGGACTGCGGGTCACGACACCATTGCGCACCGCCTGTGACGTTGCCTGCCTGCTCGGGCGCCATCGCGCCATCGCCACCCTCGACGAGTTCCGTCGCAAGCACCACCTGTCGGTCGACGACCTCGCCTCGATGCTGCCGCGCTTTCGTGGTCGTCGCGGCGTCACCCAGCTGCGCGAGCTGATCCCGCTCTCGACCGACCGCGCCGACTCCCAACCCGAGTCCTGGACCCGGCTGACGATCCGCGACGCCGGCCTGCCGACACCCGAGCCCCAGGTCGAGGTCCTCGTCCCCGGCTGGGGGCACGCGCGCCTCGAGAACGCCTATCGACACCGCCGCATCGCCGTGGAGTACGACGGGGAGGAGCACCACTCCTCCAGCGAGGACCGCGAGCGTGACGACGTCCGCCGCGGCGCGCTGGTCGACGACGGCTGGATCATCCTGGTGCTCCGCAAGGGCGACTTCGCGCCCGGGCCACGGGCAGCCTGGCTCGCCGACCTGTCCGCCGCGATCGATGAGCGCACGCCCGGTCAAACGGGCAAGAGGCGCTATGCGCGGGGGACCGAGCGGGCGTCGTACCGCTGGCGGAGGGGGTAGAAACCACCGCACCTCGTGCGAGAAACCCCCGCACCTCGTGCGAGAAACCTGCGCACTTCGGCGACAGCAGAGGAGCCCCTCCCACCGGTCGGCGAGAGGGGCTCCCCAGGATTGGAGCAGTCGGTCAGCTCTTCCAGGCGTCGCCCAGGAGGAGCAGGGCCTCGGAGCTGTAGCCGACGCCGTGCACCTTGTCGGTCCACGGGTAGAAGAAGGCGCCCGCGCCCATGGCCACGCCGGGGACGGTCTCCTGCCACAGCTCGTTGATCTGGGTGAGGAGATCGGTGGCGGCGTCCCCCTCGGCGGCCTGCAGCTGAGCGATCAGGCCGTCCATCTCCTCGTTGGCGTAGCCCGGTGCGTTCTGCGGGTTCGTCGAGGCGAGCGAGGACATCCGGCCGTAGGCGTCCTCGTCGGGGACGCTGAACGCCGCGACGACCAGGTCGTAGTCCTGGGTGACGTAGATCCGGTTGGTCTGGTCGGCGATGTTGCGCAGCAGCTCGGTCTCGACCTCGAAGCCGGCGGCCTCGAGCATGGCCTGCACCGTGACTGCCTGCGTCTGCGACGCCTGGTCGGACTGGCCCATGTAGCTGATCTTGCCGTCGTAGCCGTCCGCCTTGGCCTCGGCCAGCAGCTCCTTGGCCTTCTCCAGGTCGTAGTCGGCGGTCTCGACGTCGGTGTAGTAGGGCGCCGACGGCGAGTAGATGTTGCGGCCCGGCAGACCGGCGCCGCCGTTGACGCGCTCGGCGACGACGGCCGGGTCGATCGCGTAGTTGATCGCCTGGCGGACGCGCACGTCCTCACCCGGGTAGCCCTTGCGGTTGTTGATCCAGTAGACCGTGCCGAGGCCGGAGGGGATCATGATGCCCGCGAAGCCGTCGTTGCGGGCCTTCTCGACCGTCTGCGGCGCGCGGATGTTGCTGATGTCGACGGTGCCGTCGGCCAGCGAGGTCAGTCGGTCGTCATCGCTGCCGAGCCAGACGAAGCGCACGGCTTCGAGGTTCGGGGCGCCGCCCCAGTAGTCCGGGTTGGCGGTGAGGACGAGCTCCTCGGCGGGCTTGTAGTCGTCGAGGACGAACGGGCCGGCGCCGATCGGCGTGAACTTCTCCTTGCCCTTCGCGTAGGCCGCCGGCGCCAGGATCATGCCGGGGCCGGAGGCGAGCATGTTGGGGAAGGTCGCCCACGGCTGGTTGAGGGTGAAGACGACCTCGTTGCCGTTGGGGACCATCGACTTGATGTTGGTCGCCAGCAGCAGGGTGTTGAAGCCGACGTTCTGCATGTAGTAGCCGAGGCTGCCCGCGACGGCCGCGCCGTCGAGCGGCGTACCGTCGCTGAACTTCACGCCCTCGCGCAGGGTCAGGGTCCAGGTCGTGTTGTCCTCGGTGGTCAGCGACTCGGCCAGGTGGGGGACGAACTCGCCGGAGGCCTGGTCGTAGCGCATCAGCACGTCATAGATCGCCGCCAGGGCGTTGCCCCCGGCCGCGCCGTTGGGGATCGTGCTGGTCGGGTCGAGGCTGCGGGCCTCGGAGTAGTCGGCGATCGTCAGGGTGCCGCCCTGGACCGGGTCGCCCGCGTCGCCGTCGGCGCCGACGACGCCCGCGCTGTAGATCTCCTCCTTGGTCAACGCCGAGCTGTCCTCGCCGTCGTCGCCTCCCGAGCTGGCGCATCCGCTCACGAGCAGCGCCGTCGCCAGGAATGCGGTGACGACACGGCTTCGTGTCGTGATGCGGTTCCTCACTGATCCTCCAGATTGGGTCAGGCCCACGGCGTACGACGCCCGGGCTGGTGTGTCCCGCGTCACGCTAGGAGTCCTCGACGGCAGGGGGGCGGGCCCCGTCCCACTCACCGGGAGAGCAGAAACCGCCGTACCTCGAGCGAGAAACCGCCGTACCTCGTGCGAGAAACCGGCGCACCTCGTGCGAGAAACCGGCGCACCTCGTGCGGGCGACCTCGCCCCTCGGACAGTGCGGAAGAAGTGCTTGCCAACAGTTAGCACGTGGCATACCGTCAGTATCCGCAACGCAGAGTTGCGGGTAAGTCGCACCAACGGCGGTGCGCAGGAATCGAGGTCGACGATGTCGCGGATCACGCTCGCTCACGAACGGATCGGCTCGGGGGAGCCCCTGGTGCTGGTCCACGGGATCGGTCACCGGCGGCAGGCCTGGTACCCGCTCGTCGACCGGCTGGCCGAGGAGCGCGAGGTCATCCTGCTCGACCTGCCCGGCCACGGTGAGTCGCCGGCCCTGGTGCCCGACGGTCGTCCGGTCAAGGACATCCTCCACGACATCCTGGTCGACTTCTTCGACGACCTCGGCCTCGACCGGCCGCACATCGCCGGCAACAGCCTCGGCGGCCGGATCGCCCTCGAGGCGGCGGCCGACGACCTGGTCAGCAGCGCCACGACCCTGGCGCCCGCCGGCTTCTGGCGCGGCAACCTGGAGTTCCTCTACATCCGCGCGGTCTTCGTCGCGCTCACCGGCGCCGCGACGCTGCTCGAGCCGATCGCGCCCACCCTGCTCAGGTCCGCGCCCGCCCGGGCGGCCGCGATGGGCCTGCTCATGACCCACGGCGGCCGGCTCGACGCCGAGCGCGTCCTCGGTGACGTCCGCGGCCTGATCCAGGCCAAGCCCGCGCTGCGCACGATCATCGATGGCGGCGAGCCCTTCGACCGCCCGATCGACCCGTCCATCCCGGTCACCGTGGCGTGGGGCACCCGCGACCTCGTGCTGCTGCCCTACCAGGCGACCCGCGCCCGCAAGGCGCTGCCCGACGCCACCCACGTCACGCTGCCGAAGTGCGGTCACGTCCCGATGGTCGACGACGTCGAGCTGGTGGCCGACGTGCTGCTCCGCGGCTCCTCGCACGGCCTGCGGGGCCAGCAGGTCACCCACGTGGCGTGACGGTGCCTGCCCGGTGGGAGCGCTAGGTTGTCGATCGTGATCGACCTCCAGGAGCTGACCGCCGACGTCCGTCGTCTCATCCCGATCCTCGACGCCATGCAGGTCGAGATCATCGAGCTGGACCGGACGACCGCGGCCGCGCGCATCCCCGCCGGGCCCAACGTCAACCACTTCGGCATGGCCTATGCGGGCTCCCTCTTCACGGTCGCCGAGGTCCTCGGCGGCCTCTTCCCGCGGACCTCGCTGGCCGCCGAGGGCGGCGTCCCGCTGGTCAAGCGGATGGAGATCGACTTCCTCCGCCCGGCCGCGACCGACGTCGTCTCCCGCACCTCGATCACCGAGGACGAGATTGCCCGCATCCTCAGCGAGTACGACGAGCGGGGCAAGGCCGACTTCGAGCTGGCGACCGAGGTCACCGACACCGCCGGCACCGTCGTGGCGGCCACGCGCGGCTTCTACCAGCTGCGCCGCTTCTGACCCGGGACCCTGCTCCCTCTTTCCCGGGACTCCTCAGGACGGACGTCCCGGAGCCGATGGACCCGCCGGGCTGCGGCGCCGCCGCGACGATGACGCGCCAACCGGCTCCTTGGGGTTAACCTTGAGGGTCCCGTCGGACTTGGGAGGGAACGACATGGATCTGGAGCTGCCGCCGGAGGCGAGCGCGCTGCTCGACGCCGTCGTCGCGATCGGCTCCGACCTCGACCTTCGCGGCGTGCTGTCGCGCATCGTGGAGACCTCGTGTCGGCTGACGGGCGCCGAGTTCGGCGTCCTCGGCATCGTCGACGACGACGGCAAGTTCATCGACCTGGTGCCCAACGCGGCCGTCGCCGACCGCTTCGACAAGATCGGCCTGATGCCCGAGGGCCACGGCCTGATCGGCCTGGTGCCGCGCGAGCGCCGGGCGATCCGCGTCGACCACGTCCACGGCCATCCCGAGGCCCTCGGCGCGTTCCCCCGCCACCATCCCGACATCGACAGCTTCCTCGGCGCGCCGGTGATGGTGGGTGAGCAGGCCTACGGCCACCTCTACCTCGGCAACAAGCGGGGCGAGGTGGAGTTCACCGCCACCGACCAGGCCCTCGTCGAGGCGCTGGCCCGTGCGGCGGGTGTCCTCATCGACAACGCCCGCACCTACGAGCAGGCCGAGTGGCGCCGCCGCTGGCTCGCCGGCACCGCCGAGATCGGCAGTGACCTGACCGGGTCCAGCCGGGTGCAGGAGGCCCTCGACGAGCTGGTCGTGTCGCTGCGCGAGCTGTGCGAGGCCCGGCTCGTCGCCTACGTCCGCGCCGACGGCGACGTCCTCGAGATCCGCCAGGTGGCCGGCGACGCCGACGTCGCGGCCGACGTCATCGAGCAGCGCTCGGCCGCCATCCACGACGTCGCCCGGCGCCGCACGCAGCAGCGCATCTCCGACGCCCCGGGCCGGGCGACCCTCATCGTCCCCGTCGAGACCCGGCTCGCCGGCTCCGGCGTGATCCTCGTCGAGGAGGCCCGCGAGACCACCTCGCTGCGCGACGTCATGATCGACCTGGTCGCGGTGACCGCGGTCCAGTTCGGCCTCATCCTCGACCGCGACCAGGCCCTGCGCGAGCGCACCCAGCTGCTCGTCGCCCGCGACCGCGACCGCATCGCCCGCGACCTGCACGACCTCGTCATCCAGCGCCTCTTCGCGACCGGCATGCAGCTCCAGGGCGGGCGCAACCTCGAGCCCGAGCAGATGCGGGGCCGCGTGGACGCCGCCGTCGCCGAGCTCGACGTCGCGATCAAGGAGCTCCGGGCGGCGATCTTCGAGCTCGGCACCGGCTCCGGCCGGCCGCTGCTGGACGACGTCCGCGGCGTGCTCGGCGAGTACGCCAGCGTCCTGGGCTTCCAGCCCGTCCTGCGGATCTCGGGCCCCGTCGACCGCGCCCTGCTGCCCGCGTCGGGCACCCACGTGCTGTCGACGCTGCGCGAGGCGCTGTCCAACGTCGCCCGGCACGCCCAGGCGACCGCGGTCTCCGTCGAGCTGACCGCCTCGCCCGCCTGGTTCCGCCTGCGGGTCACCGACGACGGCGTCGGCTTCGACCCCGGCACGGTGACCAGCGGCCTCGGGGCGATGAGCATGCGGTCGCGCGCCGAGGACCTCGGCGGTCACCTGCTGCTGACCTCCGCCCGTGGCGAGGGCACCACGGTGGAGTGGGTCATTCCGTCAGTGGGCTGAGCGCCGCCTCGTCCTGCGGGAGAGGCGCGCCCTCCTCGAGCGCGGCCGGCTCGGATGAGGACGGCATCGGTCCCGCGAGGATCGGCCACACGGCCCGCACCAGGGTGGCCGTGACCATGCAGGCCAGCATCACCAGCAGGAAGCGGGTGATCGCCTCGTCGACGCTGAGCAGGCCCTGGCTCGCCCGCCAGGCGGCCGGCGAGGCCACCAGCGCCGCGACGACGAGGACCTTCACGTCGATGATCGGTGATCCCGGGTCGCTGGCCGCCCGGCCCGTGCCGAGCGCACTGCGACGCCGGCCCATCAGGCACCGACCTCGGCCAGCGCCGGGCGGGCCCCGGCGGCGCTGATCACGGCCACGGAGCGCACCTCGCGGGCGGCCGCCAGCTCGGAGTAGGCGAGCACGGGGAGCCGCTCGAGCGCCGGCGCCACCATCCGTCGTACGGCGGCACGCACCTGGGGCGCGCACACCAGGACCGGCCGGGCGCCGGTGTTCTCGCAGGTCTGCGCCGACTGGGACAGGCCCATCAGCATGGTCTGCGCGAGGTCGGGATCGATCACGATGACAGCCCCCTGGTCGGTCGGTCGCAGGCCCTCGAGCAGATGCTGCTCGAGGACCGGCTCGAAGGTGATGGCATGCAGCACGCCGTCGGTGACGTACGGCGCCGCGAGCGACGGCTCGAGCGCGGCACGGGCGGCCTCGACCAGACCGTCGAGGTCCTTGGAGATGCTGGCGCGGATCGACAGCGCCTCGAAGATCCGCACGAGGTCACGGATCGGGATCCGCTCGTCGAGCAGGGCCCGCAGCACCCGCTGCACCTCGCCGAGGGGCAGCAGCGTGGGGGTGAGCTCCTCGATGACGACGGGGTGGCTGCGCTTGACCACGTCGGTGAGCATGCGGACGTCCTCGCGGCCGAGCAGGCGGCCGGCGTGCTGGTGGACGACCTCGGAGAGGTGGGTGGTGACGACGGACGCGCGGTCCACGACGGTCGCCCCACCGATCTCGGCCTGGTGCCGCAGCTCGGCGGGGATCCACTTGGCCTCCAGCCCGAAGACCGGCTCCTGGGTCGGCGTCCCGGGCAGGGACCCGAGGAAGTCGCCGATCGCCAGCACCGTGCCGCGCGGCGCCTCGCCGCGTGCCACCTCGGCGCCGAAGAGCGTGATGGCGTAGGTGTGCGGCGGCAGCTCGAGGTTGTCGCGGGTGCGGACCGGCGGGATGACGATGCCCAGCTCGCCGGCGACCTTGCGACGCAGCGCCTTGACCCGGTCGAGCAGGTCCCCACCGGTGCGGGTGTCGACGAGGTCGATCAGGTCGGCGGACAGCTCGAGCCCCAGCGGGTCGACGCGGATCTCGGCGACCAACGCCTCCGGGGTGTCCGGGACCTCGGCGAGCTCGCCGGCCGCTCCGGTCGCGGCGAGATCCGCACCGACGGCGTCGGCATCCTCGTCGATCCGGCTGGCGGCGATCAGCATCACCCCGCCCGCGATGAGGAACGGCAGCTTGGGCAGGCCGGGGATCAGGCACAGGCCGAGGGCGCCGAAGCCGGCGACCCGCAGCGGCATCCTCCGAGCGAAGAGCTGCCCGACGATGTCGGAGCCCATGTCGGAGTCGGCCACCGACCGGGTGACGATGAGGCCGGTCGCCACGGACAGCAGCAGCGCCGGCACCTGGGAGACCAGGCCGTCGCCGATCGACAGCAGCGAGTAGGTGTTGACGGCCTCGCCGAACGGCATGCCGTGCTGGGCCACCCCGATGGCGAAGCCGCCGACGAGGTTGACGAGGGTGATGACGATCGCGGCGATCGCGTCGCCCTTCACGAACTTCGACGCACCGTCCATCGCGCCGTGGAAGTCGGCCTCGGCGTGCACCTCGGCGCGACGCCGACGGGCCTCCTCCTCGTCGATGAGACCGGAGTTGAGGTCGGCGTCGATCGCCATCTGCTTGCCCGGCATGGCGTCGAGGGTGAAGCGGGCGCCGACCTCGGCGACCCGGCCCGCGCCGTTGGTGATGACGACGAACTGGATGACGAGCAGGATCGCGAAGACGATGAGGCCGATGATCAGCGAGCCACCGACGACGAAGTGGCCGAAGGTGTCGATCACCTTGCCGGCGTAGCCGTCGCGCAGCACGAGCCGGGTGGCGCTCACGTTGAGCGCGAGGCGGAAGAGCGTCATCACGAGGATGACCGACGGGAACGCCGCGAACTCCAGCGGCTTGTGGATGAACATCGCGACCATCAGCACCAGGAGCGCACCGGTGATGTTGAGGGCGATCAGCAGGTCCAGGACGACCGCGGGCAGCGGGACGACCAGCATCACGACGATGAGGATGATCCCGAGCGGGACACCCAGCCGGGTCAGCGACTTCGATGGCCTGGGCGTGGACATGTGCGGCGTCAGCCTCTCGCGGGGTGACCGGGGGTCGGTCGAGCGGAGCGCCGTCCGTGGCACGTCGGTGGTGTCGTCCTGGCACCGAAGGACTCATCGGCCGCGCGATCCGGGGTCTGAGCGATCATCCGGATTCCTGGACCGTGGCGCGCCGGCGGCGGGCGGCCGCCAGCACCTCCGGCAGCTCGTCGGTACGACGCGGGGTGCGGTGCTCGCCGCCGTACTGACCGGCCCGCCGGCGACTCAGCACGAACGCCAACACCTGCGCGACCGCCGCCCACAGCTCGCGGGGGATCTCCTGGCCGACCTGGCAGTGGCGATAGAGGGCCCGGGCGAGCGGGACGTCCTGGACCAGCGGGATGCGCTCCTCGGCGGCCCGCTCGCGGATCCTCGCGGCGATCGCACCGGCGCCGCGGGCCACGACGCGGGGCGCGCCCTGCTCGGGGTCGTAGCGCAGCGCGACGGCCACGTGGGTCGGGTTGACCAGCAGCACGTCGGCGGTCGAGACGTCGGCGATCATCCGGTTGCGGGCCGCCGCGAGCTGCCGGGCACGGATCGCGCCCTTGAGCATCGGGTCGCCCTCGGACTGCTTGTGCTCCTGCTTGATCTCGTGGTGGCTCATCCGGGTCTGCTTGCCGATCCGCCGGCGCATCATCGCGTAGTCGGCGGCCGCCATCACCAGTCCGGCGAGGGCCACGGTCAGCATCAGGTGGGAGATCTCGG
Organism: Nocardioides caeni; assembly: GCF_004912195.1. GTDB lineage: Bacteria > Actinomycetota > Actinomycetes > Propionibacteriales > Nocardioidaceae > Nocardioides > Nocardioides caeni. Next base: position 215,022 of record NZ_STGW01000004.1, on the reverse strand, counting down.
AGCGCACCTGGTGCAGCACGTAGTCGATCGGCACGAGGCCGCCGACGAGCGGCATCATCGAGCGGATGGCGCCGTAGGCGATGAACGCGACGACGGAGCTCTTCACCAGCACCTTCACGCCCTCCCACAGGGCGTGCGGTCCGAAGAGCCGCTTGGCTCCCTTGAAGGGGTCGAGCTTCTTGGGGTCCGGCTTGACGAGCTTGGGGGAGAGGAAGAAGCCGCCCTGGGCGAGCGCGGCGCCGACCCCGACGAACAGCACGATCACGCCGAGCAGCACCAAGGTGACGAGCATGTGCTTCCCCGCGTCGCCGAGCAGCTCGAGCGCCAGCGGCAGCGAGGCGTCCTCGATCGCGCGCAGGTGGGTGGCCATCATGGTGCGCAGGCGCTCGAGCTCGTTGTCGAGCAGCGGGCCCAGGGCGAGGGTGATGATGAGCAGGGCCAGCCAGCCGCCGAGCTCGGGGGTCCGCGGCACCTGCCCGTCCTTGCGGGCCTGCTTCTTGCGCTTGGGGGTGGGCTTCTCGGTCTTCTCACCTCCGGAGTCGGCTCCCATCCGTCACCCCCTCAGTCCGCGCCGGCCATGGCCGCCATGGCCTCGTTGGCGAGCTCGACGAGGTTCTCGACGGCGCCGGGCAGCATCGGGAAGGACAGTCCGAGCAGGAGCAGCGTCAGGCCCACCTTGGCCGGGAACATCACGTTGAGGGCGTTGAGCTGCGGTGCCACCTTGGTCAGCAGTGCGAGCGCGAGGTCGGCGACGAAGAGCACCGCGATCATCGGCAGCGCCATCTGCACGGCGATCGTGAAGAACATCGAGAAGGCCGTGATGAGGATGCCGTCCCAGCCCGACACGTCGGGGAATCCCGTCAGCGGCAGGTAGTGGAAGGTGCTGAGCAGTCCGCCGATCACCAGCAGGTGGCCGCCGGTGGCGAGCAGCAGCGCGGTGGCCAGCATCTGGTGGAAGCGGCCGAAGACGGTGTTGTTGTTCATCGTCATCGGGTCCCAGGCGGCGGCGAGCGCGAAGCCGCCGAACAGGTCGATCAGCGCGCCCGCCGCGGCGATCGCGGAGAAGAGCAGCATCGTCACGTAGCCCATGCCGAGGCCGATCAGCAGCTGCGTCAGCGTCGACACCAGCAGCCCCGGCAGCGTCGAGGGCAGCTCCTGGGTCGCCAGCACCGGCGCGATCGCGAAGGACAGGCCGAGCGAGAGCACGACCTTCGCCATCGTCGGGATGCCCCGCGTCGCGAAGGGAGGTACGACGGCGATCCACGCCACGACTCGCACGGACGCGAGCAGCAGCGCGGTCAGGGCGGCGCCGTCGACGGTGAGGACCATGACTTCGGGACTCGCGCGGGCCTACGTGAGCAGCCCGGGCAGCGACTCGAACAGCTGCCGGGTGAATTCCATGAGCGTGTGCAGCATCCAGTTGCCGCAGAGGAGCAGGGCGACCCCCACGCCGATCAGCTTCGGGACGAAGGAGAGCGTGAACTCCTGGATCTGCGTCATCGACTGGAAGAGCGAGATCGCGAAGCCGATGACGAGCGAGGTCGCGAGGATCGGCGCCGAGAGCTTCAGCGCGACCAGCATCGTCCGCAGGGCGATCTCGATGATCGCGGTGTCGGTCACGGCTGCCTCACCCCGTCCCGTACGACGCGACGAGGGACTTGATGATCAACGCCCAGCCGTCGACCATCACGAACAGCAACAGCTTGAACGGCAACGACACCATCACCGGCGGCATCATCATCATGCCTAGGCTCATCAGTGCGCCGCTCACGACGATGTCGATGACGAGGAACGGGATGAAGATGATGAAGCCGATGATGAAGGCGTCCTTCAGCTCCGAGAGCACGAAGGCCGGGATCAGCGTCGTCGTGCCGACCTCGTCGCGGTTGGCCGGCAGCTCGCGGTCGGCGACGCTCGTCAGGAGCATCAGCTCCTCGTCGTCGGTGTTGTCGAGCATGAACTCGCGCAGCGGCTCCAGGCCGTCGTTGAAGGCGGTCTTCGTCGTCTTGTCGCCGTCGAGATAGGGCTGCACGCCGGCGTCGTTGATCGCCGCGAACACCGGGCCCATGATGAAGAGGCTGAGAAAGAGCGCCAGTCCGGCGAGCACCTGGTTGTTGGGCGTCTGCTGCAGGCCGAGCGCGTTGCGGGTCAGTCCCAGCACCACGAGGATCTTGGTGAAGCTGGTGCAGGTCAGCAGGATCGCCGGCAGCAGGCTCAGCAGGGTCAGCGCGAGGAACACCACCAGGCTGTTGCTCGGCTTCTCGGTCATCCCGGTCAGGTCGATCTGGACCGAGCCGCCTCCCGTGCCGCTGGGGCCGTTGGGACCGTTCGGGCCGTTGGGCGTCGGGGCGGCCGAGGCCGCCGATCCCGGCAGCGCCGTCATCGGGGCAAGGAGGACCAGGCCGGCGGTGCCCACGAGGAGGATCGCCAGCCGTCGCGCGGTGGTCATGACGCGCGCCGCCCCGGGGGCGGATGCCCGCCCTGACCGCTGATCGCGGCGAAGGTCTGGCGCCAGGTCTGCGGCGAGAGGAGCGACCCGGCCAGTGCGCCCGGCCTGTCGACTCCCGACGACGCGACTCCCGCCGACGCGGCGGCGAGCTCCTTCTCGAACCCGTCGTCGGGGTCGACGGCCTCGTGGTTGGCTGGGGCGTCCAGCCCCAGCGCGCCGGCGACGATCGGGTCGACCTCGATCCCGTCGTCCGCAGGGTCGGGCTCGAGCTCGGTCAGCAGGGTGACCTGGTGCTCGGTGGTGCCGACGACGAGGACGCGGCCGCCGACGGAGATGACCGCGACACCCTGGCCGCGGCCGAGCTGCTGGCGGTGCATGACCTGCACGGGCGCGCCGGACGGCGCGGTGAAGCGGCGGTTGACGAAGCGGGCGATGAGCAGCAGCAGTCCGACCACGACCGCGAGCGAGCCGAGGAGGCGGAACGCGAGCGCCCCGACCCCGGGGTCCGACGCGGCCAGGATGATCATGACGCGGCTGCTGCGTCGACGATCTCGGTGACCCGCAGGCCGAAGTCCTCGTCGACGACGACGACCTCGCCGCGCGCGACGAGCCGGCCGTTGACGAGCAGGTCGGCGGGGCTCCCGGCCGCCCGGTCCAGCTCGAGCACGGCGCCGGGGGTGAGCGCGAGCAGGTCGCGGACCGTCATCCGGGTGCGGCCCAGCTCGACCGTCACCTCCATGTCGACGCCGTGCAGCAGCTCCAGGCCGCGCGGGGGGAGGGCGGCGGCGCCGAAGGCGGGGACGAAGGGCTCGGAGGGCTCCGACGCGGCGAGCGCGGCGAGCGCGGGCGACGGCTCCTCGGCGACAGGCGCCGCGGCCGGGTCGATCGGCTCCCGGGCACCCTCGGCGGTGGCGAGGGGGATGAGGACCGCGGCAGCGATGCCCATGCCGATCAGCGGGACCGTGACGAACTCCCCGCCCAGCTCGGCGGTGATGTCGAAGGCGTCGTCGGCGAGGTCGAGCGCGCGCGCCGTGCGGGCGTGGGCGCCCAGCCGCAGCGCGGCAGCGTCGATCGCGGGCTGGACGGCGGCGGCGACCTCGAGCTCGCCGATCGGGCTGGAGGCCAGCGCGTCGACGAGCTCCTTGCCGACCAGGACGGCGACGACGCCGGGCACGCCACCGTCGAGCTCGGCGACGGCGCCGCCGGCGAAGGCCGCCGCGACGTGCGGCGATCCGGGCTGGACAGGGCCCAGCTGGAGCGGCGTGACCGAGGGGAGCAGGTCGGCCGCGGCCGCGGTCACGGCCTCGGCGAGGGCCTGGGTGTCGGGAGCGGTGGTCATCAGGAGTTCTCCTCGGGCGTGGTGACGATGAGCGCGGCCAGGCGTTGGCCGCGGGTTCCGGGGGTGGCGTGGGCGAAGGTGTTGCCGGCGGCGCCACCAGCGATGCAGACGTCCAGGGGGGCGGAGGCCGGATGGCTGAGGCGGACGACCGAGCCCGGCTCGAGGCCGGCCAGCTCCGCGGGGTCCATCTCCATCGGCCGGAAGCGCACGGCGACGGCGACCGGGACCTGGTGGAACTGGTCCTGCAGCAGCACGGCCGACTGGGCGCGCTGCAGTCGCTCCCGGTCGCTCATCGCGCCGGCGCCGCTGGCGTTGGTCAGGTGCGGCAGCAGGCCGCTGAAGGGCAGGCAGACCGACATGTGGTGGGCCTGCTCGCCGATCCGCAGCTCGAGGCGCACGACGACCATCACGTCGGCGGCGCTGGCGACCTGGGCGAACTGGGGGGAGTACTCGATCCCGGTCACGGCCGGATCGAGGGCGACGATCCCGTCGAGTGAGTAGCGCATCTCGCCGAGCATCCGCTCGACCAGGCCGCGGATGACGCCGTCCTCGATCTCGGTCAGCGGCCGGTCCGGCTGCTCGTCCGAGCCCGGGCCGCCGAGCATGTGGTCGATGCACGACATGGTCGCGAACAGCGGGATCTCGAGGACCCCGGTGCCGGGGATCGGGTCGGCGGAGAAGAGGGTCATGTAGGTCGACGCGCCGAGGCTGTCGACGTATTCCGCGTAGGTGCGCTGCTCGATGCCCGCGAGGGTGACCGTGCAGACCGTGCGCAGCGAGCTCGTGAACACGGTCGTCACCTGGCGCGCGAAGCCGTCGAAGCCCAGCTGCAGGGTGCGCTGGTGCTCGCGGCTGAGCTGGATGGGTCGACGGAAGTCGTAGGGCGTCGGCTCGGAGGAGCGCGTACGCCGGCGGGGTCGCTGCGGAGCCACGGTCACGACCGCCCCATCGGTGGCCGTGGGGAAGACCTGAGGGGTCGCCGAGGCGCCGAGCGGTCAGGGTCCCGTGGTCACGACGGACCACGTGAGGTCCCGGGGACGGTCCCGGGTCCCGGTCATTCCGGGTGGGTCGACGGGTGGGTCACTGGGTGACGAACTCGGTGAAGAGGACCTCCATCACCTCGTCGTGATAGCGCTCGTGGAGCACCTCGTTGAGCTCGTGGCGCAGGTGCTCCCGGCTCTCGGCCTTGTTGACCTCGCCGACCGGGCGGCCGCTGAACACGGTGATCGCGGCGTCGAGGGCCTTCGAGCCGTCGACCTCGTGGGCACCCTCGACCAGCTGGAGGGCCATCCCCAGCCGCAGGTAGTGGCCGCCGGCCAGGTTGACCTGGATCGGCTCGAGCGCCACGACCTCGCCGGGCTTGGGCTCGGTCTCCCCGCTGGGGCGGAGCATGAAGTACCAGGCGGCGCCGGCGGCGAGACCGAGGACCAGGACGGCGATGCCGATGGTCCGCACCTTGCTGCTCTTCGCGTCGGCGGCGCCCTTGTCCGGTGGGGCGGCGGTGGCGGTGCTCATGGCTGGTCCTCTCCATGGGGTCGGTCGGGGCGGTGCTCGCCGGAGGCGGTCGGGAGCTCGTCGTCGGTGCCCGGGACGTTGGCCGACGAGGCCGTCGGCGGCTCGTCGAGGCCGGCCTCGCGGCGCACGTCCTCGTAGGCCTCGGTCATCAGCGCCCGCGTCTCGGCGGGGACCTGGCTGAGCACGATGATGTCGACGCGCTTGTTGATCTTCTGCGACCCGGCCCGGGCCGGGTCGATCAACGGCTTGGTGTGACCGAAGCCGGTGGCCCGCAGGCGGTGTGCGGGGACGCGGTGGACCTCCTCCAGGCGGCGCAGCACGTGGGCGGCGCGGGCCAGGGAGAGCTCCCAGTCGGTCGGGAAGTACGCCGGATCCACCTTCTCCTGGTTGGTGTGCCCGTCGACCTCGATCGGCTCGGTCAGCACCGCGAGCACGGGGGCGAGGGTGTCGACCACCCGCCGGCCCCGGTCGGTCAGCGTCGCGATGTCCGGCTCGAAGACGATGTGCTCGGAGACGAGGCTGACCACCAGCCCCCGCTCGTCGATCGTGGCCCGCACGTCCTCGCGCAGCCCCTGCTGGCGCAGCGCCCGGTCGATCTTGCGCCACACCTCGAGCAGCCGCTCGACCTCGACCGCCGCGTCGCCGTACTGCCGGTCGCGGCGCAGCCGCTCGGACTCGTTGACGATCTGCTCGACCACCTCGATGCTGTCCTCCGGCACCTGCGCGAGCAGCTGCTGGTAGGTCGTCTCGGCGGTGTTGGAGGCGCCCTTGGCGCTGCTCACCGGCGTCTCCCCGTTGAGGATCGACTTCTCGTGGCCGAAGCCGACGGCCAGGCCCTCCCGGAGCTGCTGGTACTTGGTCTCGTCGACCTGGCTCATCGCATAGAGCACGATGAACAGCGCCATCAGCACGGTGATCATGTCGGCATAGGAGACGAGCCACCGCTCGTGGTTCTCGTGCTCCTCCTCCACGGCGCGCTTCTGCCCGGTCTTGCGGGACACGTCAGGCCGCCTCGTCCAGCTGCTCCTGCGGCGGCAGGAGCGAGCGCAGCTTCTGGGCCACCACGCGCGGGTTGGCGCCGGCCTGGATCGCGGCGACACCCTCGATGACGATCTCCATGCGGGTGCACTCGAGCTCGCTCATCCGCTTGAGGCGCGCGGCGATCGGCAGCCACAGGACGTTGGCCGACAGCACGCCCCACAGGGTCGCGAGGAACGCCGCGGCGATCATGTGGCCCAGCTCGTCGGGCTTCGAGAGGTTCTCCAGCACGTGCACCAGGCTCATCACGGTGCCGACGATGCCGATGGTCGGCGCATAGCCGCCGGCGTCGGTGAAGAACTTCGCGGAGTGCTTGTCGGTCGCCTTCTTGGCGTGGACCTCGTACTCCATGATCTCGCGGAGCTCGTCGGGGTCGATGCCGTCGACCGCGAGGGTCACGCCCTTGACGAGGAAGGGATCGTCGATCGACTCGAGCTTGCCCTCGAGGGCGAGCATGCCCTCGCGGCGGGCGCTGTCGGAGAGCTCCACGATGACGGGGACGACGTCGGCGGAGGTGGCGATCTTGCCCGTCAGCGCGTGCTTGACGGACTTGATGGCGTTCTTGGCGTCGGCGAGCGTGCCGCCCGCGACGCTGACCATCAGGGTGCCGCCGAAGACCAGCAGCAGCGGGGGGAGGAGGAACAGGCTGGCCGGGCTGCCGCCCTCCAGGATGTTGGCGAGCATGATGACGCCGAGGGCGGCACCGATGCCGAGCATGCTGGCCATGTCCTTCACGGCGTACCTCCTCGGTCAATGGGCAGGTGGACGGCAGGGGGTACGGCGGCCAGGCGGCTGGCGCGCACAGGGCCGGGACGCAGCGTGGGCAGCGTCGCGGCTTCGGGGAGCGCGGAGTAGGCCACGATGGAGGCGCGGTAGCGGACGACGCTCTCCAGCACCTCGCCGAGCGACTCCGACACCAGGTACTTCGTGCCGTCGACGAGGGTGACGACGGTGTCGGGGGTGCAGTCGACTCGTTCGATGAGGTCGGCGTTCAGCAGGAACGCCGTCCCGGACAATCGGGTCAGCGAGATCACCGCGGCACCTCCATGTGCGTGTGGTTCGGCTCAGGCGGTCCGTCCGTGGACGCCTCGGGTCTTCCATCGGCTGGAGGCCGACGGGGCTGAGGGGTCAGCGCTTGATGTTGACGAGCTCCTCGAGCACCTGGTCGCTGGTCGTGATGACGCGCGAGCTGGCCTGGAAGCCACGCTGGGCGAGGATCAGGTTGGTGAACTCGGCCGACAGGTCGACGTTGGACATCTCGAGTGCACCGGCCTGGATGGTGCCGCGCTGGCCCTCGCCGGCGACGCCGAGGTCGACCGCGCCGGAGTTGGCGGAGGCGCGGAAGGTGGTGTCGCCGATCTTCTCCAGGCCCATCGGGTTGGTGAAGTCGGCGACGGCCAGCTGGCAGACGTCGCGCTGGACGCCGTCGGAGAAGACGCCGCGGACCTTGCCGTCGGCGGAGATGGAGTACGACGTCAGCTCCACGCCCGGCGGCAGCGACGCGTCGATCAGGCTCAGGTCCACGTCGACCAGGCCGCCGGTCGGGACGCCGAGCGCGTCGAGCTCGTAGCCCTGGACGCGCATGCCGGTCGGCGACACGAGGATGCCGTTCTGGTCGAAGGTGAACGCGCCGGCGCGGGTGAAGACGTTCTCGGCGCCGTCGGCGAGGACGAAGAAGCCGTCGCCGTTGAGCATCACGTCGGTCTGGCGACCGGTGAGCTGGGCAGAGCCCTGGCCGAAGTTGGTCGACGTCGCCGCGAGCTGCACGCCGAGGCCGATCTGGATCGGGTTGGTGCCACCGCGCTCGGCGTTGCCGCCCGACGCCGCGGTCAGCATCTGGCTGAGCGTGTCGGAGAAGACCGTGGTGGAGGCCTTGAAGCCGGTGGTGTTGGCGTTGGCGATGTTGTTGCCGGTCACGTCGAGCATGGTCTGGTTGACGCGGAGGCCGGAGATGCCGGCGAAGAGCGAACGAAGCATGGGGTGTCTCCTCGATCTGGTGGTTGCTGTGTGGGTTGTCGGGTCGGGGTCGAACGGTGGGTCAGGCGGTCGCCGTGGGCGGGGTGGGCGTGGCCGTCGGGGCGTCGCCGACGCTGACGACGTCGGTGATGGGCACGGTCTGGCCGTCGACGCTCAGGACCGGGCCGGTGGACAGATAGGTCGTGCCCTGGACCACGCCGCTGAGCTCGGCGCCGGTCTCGTCGTACCAGCGGACGGTCTTGCCGATCATGGTCGTCGCGCCGAACGCGAGCTGCGTGCTCAGCAGCATCGCGGTCTGCTCGGCGACGGCCTCCATCTTCTCCAGCGCGGTGAACTGCGCGGTCTGCGCGAGCATCTCGCTGGAGTCGGCCGGGTTGAGCGGGTCCTGGTAGCGCAGCTGGGTCACCATCAGCTCGAGGAACATGTTCTTGTCCGACGCGGTGCTGCTGGTGCTGGACGTGCCGGCGGTGCCGGTGACTCCGTAGGTCACGCCCTCGGTGGCCGAGATCGACATGCTGCCTCCTCACAGGGCCCGGTCGAGGCGACCGGGCGGGGTGGTGCCCGGGACCGGGCTGGTGACGGCGGGCTGCGCCTCGCCGGGAGTACGACGACCGGCTGCCCCGTCATCGGGCTGACCGTGCTGACGGGACTGGCCGGGCTGACGGGACTGGCCGGGCTGACCGGGCTGGCCCTGGTCCGCCCAGCCCTGGTGGGCCTGCTCGCCGGCCTGCTGCCAGCTGGTGCCCGCGGTGCTGGAGGACGCCGGGACGGGGCTGGTCGGCAGTCCGGGGAGGGCGTCGCGGACGAGCACCTTGGCGTCGGCGCCGCCGCGCTCGAGCAGTCGCTGCAGCTCGGGTGCGCCCTGGGCGAGGGCCTGGTGGATCCGCCCGTCCCCGGCGTCGCCGGCGAGGCGGACCTGGACGCTGCCGTCGCGGACCACGAGCGTCACGCGCACCTCGCCGAGCTGCTCGGGCTGGAGGGTCAGCGTGATCCGCTGGGTGCCGTTGGGGCCCTGGGCGGCCGCGGTGACGACCCGGGTGACCTCCGGGAAGACCTGCTGCACGACGGCCTTGGTGACCGTGGTGCCCGGGATCTCGCCCCGGACCGGCGCGACGTCGACCGGAGCGCCCACGGTGACGGCGGTGGCGGTCGGCGCCGCGGGTGCGGTGGCCGCGGTCGGTGTCGCGGGCAGCGGAGGTGCGGTGGCCTCGGCCGGAGCCGCAGGGGCGCGAGTGCCGGTGGGAGTGCCGGGGTGGGCGCCGCTGCCCGGGTCGCTCCCGGTGTCGGGGGACGAGCGGTCGGGGTCGGTCCGGCTGGTGGCGACGCCGTCGAGCGGCAGCGGCTCCGTCCCGGCGGAGGTGTCGGAGGCGCTGGGTGCGGTGACGGTGGTGCCGGGGACCGGGGCCACCGTCGAGGACCCCTGCATCGCGGGCGCGGCGACCTCGGCGTCGGCGGAGGCAGCCGGCGCCTCGACGGCCGGGAGCGGCAGAGAGGTCTGCGGCCCCGGCGCCGCTGCAGCCGGGGACGCAGTCGGGAGGCCCACCGGGGCGGCCGGGTTGGCCTCCGGGATCAGCGTGGCTGCCGGCGCCACCGCGGCGAGCGCGGCAGCCAGCGCGTCGACGAACGGGCTCTCACCCTCGCCGGCGGGGGTCCCGGTGTCGGACGTGCCGGCATCGGTCGCCGGACCGGCGCCGACGGGGGTCGGCAGCGCGGGCAGGAAGGGGGCGATGCTCACGAAGGTCAGCTCCTCACCATGGACATGATGTTGCGGACGTAGTTCTGGGTCTCGGCATAGGGCGGGATCCCGCCATAGCGGCTGACGGCGCCGGGGCCGGCGTTGTAGGCGGCCAGGGCCAGCTCGGTCGTCCCGAACCGGTCGAGCAGCGAGTCGAGCAGGCGGGCGGCCCCGTCGATGGCCTGGGCCGGGTCGAACGAGTTGGTCACGCCGAGCCCGCGCGCGGTGGCGGGCATCAGCTGCATCAGTCCCTGGGCGCCGGCCGGGCTGACGGCACGCGGGTCGAAGCCGGACTCCTGCTTCGCGACGGCCGCGAGCAGCTCGCCCGGCACGCCGGTGCGGGCTGCAGCGGCGTTGATCAGGTCGGCGTACGGCGTGGCGGCGGAGACCTTCGCCGAGATCCCGCCGGTCGCGCTGCTGCCGGTGGCCGCGGGGGTGTCGATGATGCGGCGGATCATGTCGGGCTCGGACGGGACGTCGAGGATCCGCACGTCCAGGCCGGTGCGCGGCGCCTCGATCATCTTGCCGTCGCCGATGTAGATCGCGATGTGGTCGGCGCCGTTGTTGCGGCTGGAGTTGTCCCACGCGATGAGGTCGCCGGGTCGGGCCTCGGCGAGGCTGGGGACCGCGGTGCCGGAGCGGGCCTGGTCGGCGGAGACGCGCGGCAGGTCATAGCCGAGCGCCTTGTAGACCGACTGCACCAGCCCCGAGCAGTCGACGCCCTTGGTGATGCTGGTGCCACCCCACACGTAGGGCAGTCCGAGGTACTTCTTCGCCTCGGCCACCACGTCGTCGCCGCTGACACCGGTCGCCGGGTCGGCAGTTGCGCCGCTCGTGGAGGCGAGTGCGGTCGCGAACTCCGTCGCGTCGGTGGCCGAGGCCCCTGTCGCGCTGGTCGTGCTGGTCGTGCTGAAGCGCGCGAGCTGGGACTGGATCTGTGCGATCCGCGCGGTCACGTTGTCGATGCTCATCGGCGTGCCCCCGCTCGGTTGCGGGCCCAGGCCTGCCCGGCGAGGTCGTCGGCGTCGCGCGCCTCCGCCCGTGCCGCAGCGGTACGACGCCCTGCCGCCCGTCGCTCGAGGAGGTGCTCGACCGCGGCGAGCCGGGTCTTGTCGGTCGTCCAGCGGGCGCGGGACTCCGCGGTGAGGACCTGGGCGTGGTCGAGGGCGGTGCGGGTCTCGCCGATGAGGACACCGGCGCCGGTGAGCGCGGTGCGGTCGGCGAGGAGCGCGGCGGGCGTGGTGACGGCCGGCACCGCAGCGTTGGCGAGACCCTGCTCGAGCGCGGCCAGGCGACCGGCGACCGACGCCTGCTCGGCGAGCATCTGCTGCAGGCCGATCCGGCTGTCGGTCTCGCGGACCTCGCGGACCCGGGCGACGGCGGCGAGACCGCGGTCGGCGGGGTGGGGGCGCGTGCTCACGGGGCCACCAGCCCGGCGAGTCGGCCCCAGGTGTCGGCGGGTGCGGTGGTGTCGCCCATGTCTTGGCGCAGGAAGTCCTCGATGGCGACCCGACGCTCCAGGGCCGCGTCTGCGTAGGTGTCGGCCCCGGCGACGTACGCGCCGATCTCGACGAGCTCCTTGACGTTGCGGTGGGCGGCCATCATCCGGCGGAGCAGCGCAGCCGCCTGCTTCTGCGCGGGGGTGGTGACGGCGCCGTGGACGCGGGAGATCGACTCGAGGACGTCGATGGCGGGGAAGTGTCCGGCAGTGGCGAGCTCGCGGGAGAGCACGACGTGGCCGTCGAGGATCGAGCGGGCGGTGTCGCCGATCGGGTCCTGCAGGTCGTCGCCCTCGACGAGGACGGTGTAGAGACCGGTGATGGAGCCCGCGGCGGCGGTGCCGGCGCGCTCGAGGAGACGGGGCAGCAGGCCGAAGACGCTGGGCGGGTAGCCGCGGGTCGCGGGCGGCTCGCCGGCGGACAGGCCGATCTCGCGCTGCGCCATCGCGACGCGGGTCAGCGAGTCCATCATGAGCAGCACGTCCTGGCCGCTGTCGCGGAACCACTCGGCGATCCGGGTCGCGGTGAAGGCGGCGCGCAGCCGCTCGACGGCGGGAGCGTCGGAGGTGGCGACGACGACGACGGAGCGGGCCAGACCCTCGGGTCCGAGGTCGCCGTCGATGAACTCGCGGACCTCGCGGCCGCGCTCGCCGACGAGGGCGATCACGTTGACCTGGGCGTCGGTGCCGCGCGCGATCATCGACAGCAGCGACGACTTGCCGACGCCGGAGCCGGCCATGATGCCGAGCCGCTGGCCCCGACCGGCCGGGACGAGCGCGTCGAGCGCACGGACACCGAGGCCGAGCGGCTCGGTGATCCGCGGCCGGGCCAGGGCGTCGGGCGTGGGGTGCTCGGTCGAGACCAGCTCGAGACCGTCGACGAGGTCGAGCGGGGTGCCGCCGTCGATCGGCCGGCCGAGGCCGTCGAGCACGCGGCCCCGGAGGGCGTCGCCGACCCGGACGTGCAGGGGTGCGCCGGTGGGGCGGACGTGGTCGCCGACCCGCACGCCGGTGGTGGTGCCGAGGGGCAGGCAGACGGCGGTGCCGGGGCGCAGGGCGGCGACCTCCGCGAGCAGCGGGCCCTGCGCGTCGGAGGTGCGGATCTCGAGCAGGTCGCCGACGGCGGCGGTGGGGACGCCGCGGACCTCCAGCTGCAGGCCGACGATCTCGGCGACCGTGCCCAGCTCGAGGGGGCGCGCCGCATCGAGGGCGCGGTCGAGGACGGCGGGGGAGAGGGCGTTCACGACAGGACCTCCCGCACCCGTGCCATCGCCTCGGCGATGCGCAGGTCGGTCACGGCACCGCTGTCGGTCTCGACGAGTGCGTCGGCGCGGTCGAGGCGTGCGTCGGCGACGACGACGAGGCCCCGGTCCGCCAGGTCGGCGGCGGCTGCAGCTGCGGCTACCGAAGGGTGCAGCCGGACCGTGGCCACCGGCGCGGGCGGCAGCACCTGCAGCACGCGCGCGACGACGTCGGCCGGGGTCGCGATGGCGACGGCCTGCCCCACCAGCTCGGTCACCAGGGCCAGTGCCAGGTCCGTGGCCTGGTGCTCGACCGCGGCGGCGAGCCCGTCGAGGAGGCCCCGGACGTCGCGGGCGGCGGTGGCCAACGCGTCGAGGGCGGCGCGGTGCTCCAGCTCGTGGCGCGCCTCGGCAGCGGCGTGCACGGAGGCGCGGCGACTGGCCTCCTCGGCTGCCTCCTCGGCGGCCGCCCGTCGACCCTCGGCCCACCCCACGGCGTACCCCTGGGCGCGGGCGGCGTCGCGGGTCTCGGCCGCCACGCCGGCCAGCAGCGACTCGGTCACCTCGTCGCCGAGCAGCGTGTCGCCGCCCCGGCGGGTCCAGGTGCCGACCCGCAGCTCGGGGAGCGCGGGCACGGTGACCGTGGTGGCCCCTCGGGCGTCAGACGATGAACTCATCGTCGTTCCCTCGCCGGACCATGATCTGGCCCTGCTCCTCGAGCTGGCGGATGGTGCGGATGATGCTCTGCTGCGCCTCCTCGACCTGGGCGAGACGGACGGCGCCGAGGAGCTCGACCTCGTCGAGCAGGTTCTCGGCGGCGCGCTCGGACAGGTTGCCCGTGATCTTGGTGCGGACGGTCTCGCTGACGCCCTTGAGGGCGAGGGCGAGCTCGGCCGTGTCGACCTGGCGCAGCACCTGCTGCACCGAGCGGTCGTCGAGGCCGACGATGTCCTCGAACATGAACATCCGGCTCTTGACCTCGTCGGCGAGCGCCGGGTCCAGTCCCTCGAGGCCCTCGACGATCTGGCGCTCGGTCGGGCGGTCGGAGCGGTTGATGATGTTGACGAGCGGGTCGACGCCGCCGACGCGGGAGACCTCGGTGGGCTGCAGCATCGAGGAGAGCTTGCGCTCGAGGATGCTCTCCACCGTGCGGACGATCTCGGGGGAGGTCCGGTCCATCACCGCGATCCGGTGGGCCACGACCGCCTGCTGGTGGGCGGGCAGGCCGCTGAGCAGCAGAGAGGCCTTGTCGGCCGCCATGTGGGCGAGCACGAGCGCGATCACCTGCGGGTGCTCGTCGGCGATGAAGCCGCGCAGCTGGGCAGGGTCGGCGCGGTGCAGGAACTGGAAGGGCATCTGGACCGCGGCGGCGTGCAGCCGCTCCATGATCTCCTTGGCCCGCTCGGGGCCGAGGGACTGCTCGAGCAGCTGCTGCGCGAAGTTGAAGCCGCCCTGGGTGACGTGGGCGTGGGCGACGGCGAGGTCGTGGAATTCGCTCAGCACCTGGCTGGTCTCGTTGGCCGACACGGCGTCGAGGCGGGCGATCTCGGCGGAGATGCCCTCGACCTCGGCGTCGTTGAGGTGCGCCATCACCTGCGCGGCGCGCTCCTTGCCGAGCTGGATCAGGAGGATCGCGGCCTTGCGGACGCCCAGCTGCGCCAGCGCGCTGCCGTTGGGGTTGATCGTCATGAGGCTCACGGGCGCGGCTCCACCAGCCAGCCGCGGAGGAGAGCGGCCACGTCCTCGGGCTGCTTCTCGACCAGGGCGATGAGCTCCTCGCGCATGGACTCCTCCTCGTCGTTCTCGGCGGACTCGAGCGCGGCCAGTGCCGGGGTCTCGAGCTCGGGAGTGCGCTTGGCCTGGTCGAGCTTGAGCTGCTCGACGAGGTACGCCGTCGCCTCGGCCCGCGCCGCGGCGCGACGCCGTGCCTGGAACCAGGCCAGCAACACCATCAGCGCGATGCCGCCGGCGATGCCGAGGTTGCGATAGAGGTCCTTGCGGCTCGCTGCGGCCTTGGCGGCCTCGGCGGCGGCGAGCTCCTTGGCGGCTGCGTCCTGCGCGGAGCGGTCGAAGGGCAGGGCGGTGACGTCGATGGTGTCGCCGCGCTCGGCGTCGATGCCGACGGCGCTGGCGATGGTGTCCTCGATGACCTCGGGCTGGATGGCCGCGGCCGCCGTGGCGTCGAGGATGACGCCGACGTGCAGCGAGTTGACCTTGCCCGGCGCGGCCTCGCGCGTCTCGACGGTCTCGTCGACGGGGTTGTCCCGGGTCGTGTCGGACTTGCGATAGCTGTTGTCGCCGGTCCCGGCTGCGGCTGGGTCCATCTCGCCGTCGGAGCCGACGACGCCTCCGGTCGTGTCGGGCTGGCCGGTCCCGTTGTAGGTCTCGGTCGACGTCGACTCCGACAGCGGCGGCACGCCCTCGCTCGAGCCGTAGGTGCGGCTGTTGACCGTGGACTTGTCGAAGTCGAGGTCGGCGGTGACGGTCGTCGAGGAGTTGCCGGCGCCGAGGACGTTGTCGAGGGCGGCCTGGATCTTGCCCTGGGTCGAGGACTCGAAGGCCTCGACCTGCTTGGCCCGCGTGGAGGCCGCGCCCGCGCTGCCCTCCGCGGTGTCGGCAGTGAGCAGCTTGCCGGTGGAGTCGCTCACGGTGACCTTCTTTGCGTCGAGCGCGGGGATGCTCGACGAGACCAGGTGGACGATCGTCTGGACGCTCTCCTCGGTGAGCTCGTCGCCGGCCGAGGTCGCGACGAGGACCGACGCGGTGGTCGGGTCCTGGTCGTCGGAGAAGACCTGCTTCTCGGGCATCGCGAGGTGCACGACGGCGGTCTCGACGCCGTCGATGGCCTCGATGGTCATGGCGAGCTCGCCCTCCATCGCCCGCTTGAGGTTGGTGCGCTCCTGCGACTCCGAGGTGGAGAGGCTGTTGCCGTCCAGGAGGGCGTAGCCGCCCTCGGAGTTGCCGGGAAGGCCCTCGCCGGACAGGGCGATGCGCGTCGTGTAGACGTCGGCGCGCGGCACCATGATCGTGCCGCCACCGCCGGACACCTCATAGGGGATGCCCTTGGCCTCGAGCTCCTCGATCACCGCGCTGGCGTCCTCGCCGGACAGGTTCGAATAGAGCGGCGCATAGCTGGGGGCCGACACCCAGCGAAAGACCATGAACGCCGCGATGAGCAGCGCCGCCGTACCGATGACGGCGACGGCCTTCTGGCCGGCGGTGAAGGCCGCGAACGTGTCGCGGCCTCGGGTGAGGGAGCCCTGGAGCTTCTGTTGCATCGTCTGTGCCATTACTCAGTCGCCCTCAGACCTGCATCCGCATGATCTCGTTGAAGGCCTCGATGCCCTTGTTGCGCAGCGCCACGGTGAGCTGGCTGGCGACCGAGGCCTCACTGGCGGCGATCGTGTAGTCGTGGATGTTCTCGAGGTCGCCGGTCGCGGCCTGGACCGCCAGGCCGTCGGCCTTGTCGGTCAGGCCCTCGAGCCGGTCGAGGCCGTCGAGGACGAGGGAGCCGAACTCGGTGTCGGTGCCCGGCGTCGCCTGGACGGCGGTGCTCGGGGTCAGGGACGCGGGCGCGATCCCGCCGATGCCGGAAATGCCGGACAGGGAGGGGAACTCCATGGGGGAGATGCTCATGGCGATCACCGGCTCCCGATCTGCAGGGCTGCGGTGTAGGTGTCCTGGGCGGTCTTGGTCATCTGCACCGAGGCCTGGTAGCCGCGCTGCGCCATGACGAGCTGCCCCATCTGGGCGGACATGTCGATCTCGGGGAGGCGGACGTAGCCGTCCTCGTCCGCCAGGGGGTGCTCGGGGTTGTGGACGATCCGGCCCTCGGGGTCGGACTTCGCGAAGCCGGTGACGTCGACGCCGCCGTCCTCGAGGCCGTCCATGATCACGTAGGTCGCCTGGAAGGCGTCCTGGTCGGTGGAGCGGACGGTGTTGACGTTGGCGATGTTGCCGGCGACGGCGTCGAGCCACACCTGGTGGGCGCCGAGCGAGGTGTTCGCGATGCGCAGGGTGTCGAAGGCGCCCATCAGAACGCAGCCCCCATCGTGGAGATCCGGGTGTCGCGGTCGCTGATCGCGCGGCTCATCACCTGGTACTGGTACTGCGTCTGGATCGCCGCGATCGTCTCGTTGCGCAGGTCCACGTTGTTGTCGTTGGCACCGACAGGAGTCTCGGTCGCCTGGACCGACAGGCCGAGGGAGCTGCCCGTGGCGCGACCGCGGTCGATGGCGTCGCGCAGCGCGGACTCGAAGTCCACGGCGCGGGCCCGGAAGCCGGGGGTGTCGACATTGGCGATGTTGTCGGCCGTCACCTGCTGGCGCAGGGACAGTCCGTTGATCGCGGTGTGCAACACGAAGCCGACGGCATCAGTCGCTGCGAAGGACACTTCAGGCGTCTCCTGAGGAAGGCGTCGACCAGGTCGACGCATTCGGTGCCGGTCCTTCGGCGGGGATGAGCATTCCGTCGCTCACCGCCCCCGATCGGTCCCGTGCCCGACGACCTGAGCCAGGATCTCTGGGACTTGGTCCTGAATAGTCCGGCCGATCGAGCCCTCTGGTCGTCGAGGAGCGAGCGCCAGCGAGCGTCACGAGACGCCCGCAGCCGACCTCGTGACTCAGCCCCGCGCGCTCCTCCTCAGCCACCGCCGCTGCCCGCCACCGTCGCGGATCATCGCCTCGGAGAGCCGCAGCCTGCCCAGGACAGGGATGCCGAGCCGGCGCCGGAGCCGGAAGTCCCACACGTGCAGCCGGTAGAAGAGCCGGATCACCGAGCGGTTGCCGAGCCGGTCGGCCCAGCGCTGCAGCCACAACACCCGCTCGAAGCGCCGCTGGTCGGCGTCGGTCCACGACCACCTCATGAGGTCGCGGAAGTGCGACGGCAGGTTGCCCCGCGTCATCAGGTGGTACGTCGGACCGAACACCGCGCTCAGCAGCCGACCGGGGCCGCCCCACGCCTCGGCGAGGAAGCTCAGGTCGGCGAGGGACTCGAAGTCGCGGCGTACCTCCTGCGAGATGGCGAGGCGGGGGAGCATCGAGTCCCAGTAGGTCTCGAAGGCGGGCCAGTCCTGCGGCCAGTCGGCGGGCTTCACGTTGAGTCCGGTCGCCAGCGGCGCGGCGTTGGCGACCAGTTGGTCGAGCGCGGCTCGGTCGAGCGGGCCGTAGAGCGTCGTGAACTGGTCGAGGAAGAAGCGGAAGAGGCAGGCGGCCACCCACAGCTGCAGGTCGGCTGCATTGCCGCTGTAGCGGACCGGGCTCTCGGGTGTGGAGTGGACGGCGCGGTGGACCTCGGCGATCGCCTCGCGCATGACCGCGCGGTCGTCCTCGGTGCCGAGGGTGGCGAGGGCGAGGTAGGTCGCGGTGGTCCGCGCGCGCTTCACCGGCCGCCGGCGCGGGCTGCCGGAGACGACCCGGCTCTCGCTGACGCCCTCGCCCACCGGCGGCAGCGACAGCTGCATCACGATGTTGGCGACGCTGCTCGTCGTACCGACCGTGGTGAAGGTGTCGGCCAGCCGGGTCGGCGTCCTCGGGGTGCGCACGGGAGCATCCTGCCTTATCTGCACACGTTCGTGTGCAGATTGACGGTAGCCCGTCGACGGCCGGCTGTCGAGGTCAGTCGGTCGCCGCCGCCCACGCGGCTGCGGTGTCCTCGTCGTGGTAGCGGGTGAAGCCGCACATCCACGCGATGCCGTCCTCCATCACGCCCTCGCCGTACCGCGACTCGCCGCTCACCAGCAACCGCGTGCCTGTCTCCCAGCCGGACTCGGGCGCGGCCATGTCGACGCTCACCGTCGGTCCCGACCCGCCCACGAACCACGTCTCGACGGCGAAGGTCACGCCCGCGTAGTTCAGCCGCCCCTTGCCCGGCCGGTCCGTCGTGCCCGGACCGACCTCCACCACTGTGCCGTCGAACGCGAAGCCCCGGCCGTTGACGGCGGCGGGGGAGTACTCCTCGACGCAACTCACCGCGCTGTCGTCGCCGACCGCTCCCGACGGGGACTCTGGCATCGACGGGGACGCCGGCGACCCTGCCTCCGGAGCGTCGTCGGAGCTCTCCGACGAGCAGGCCGCAAGCATCAGGACCCCCAGCACGGCAGCGCCCACCCGCGACATCCTCATGACTCGATGACGCTCTCCGGCCGCCTTCGGTTCCATCAGAGCCTCTGGCGCGCTCGCGGGTCGGCGACGATACTGACGACGTGATCGTGATGGCAGTGGCAGCGATTGGCGGAGTCGTGGCTCTGGCTGTCCTCACCGGTCTCGGTGCCCGCTGCCGAGGGACGTCCGTGGTGCTCGCGGGAGTGGCGGCGGTCTTCTTTCCCGTCACCTGGGTTGCCTGGTACGTCCGTGACGAGGTGCCGCATCGGACGCTCCCCGCGGCCCGGCGCTGACCGTCGCTGCGGTATCGAGAGGCGTTCGATCCGCTTGACTACCGACGCTTCGGGCCGTCAGGTCAACGCACCCGACCCCGGGCTGGTCCTCCGGCGTCGGTGACCAGCCGGGCTGGGCCCTGCCGCACGTCGTTGTTCCCGACTGACTGCCGGCCCGTGGTGGTCGAGGAGGCCGGCCACGGCCGTCTCGAGACCCCGCAAGCCGTACGCCGGACCGGGCCAGTCGGGAGCTGAAGGCATCGGCGTATCGCGACGCTTGCTGCGCAAGCTCCTCGATGAACGATCGCAGCGACGGTCATGGTCGGGTTTGTGTCGGAGCCTTGTCCGATGCTGTGGTCATGTCCTCTCTCCTCGATCTCACTCCGGCGGCGGTCCTTGCCGCGGAGGAGGACGGGGTGCTCGCGAGGCGCCGTGGGGATGTCGAGGGCATGGACCGGTTGCTGGCTTGGTGCGACCTCCACTCGAGCGACCCGCAAGAGACGCCGGGGGCGGTGCCGGTGCGGTTCGGGGGGCGACCGGCTGATCCGCCTCGGCGGGGAAGGGACGCCGAGGGTCGCGGAGCTGTGTTTCGAGGAGTTCGCGATCGCCGCCCACGCCGGCGTCATCGCCACCAAGAACAAGGCCGCTGACTTCCTCGACCTGCGCCACCGCCTGCCCAACGTCTACGACGCGGTCAAGGGCCTCGACCTGGAGCTGTGGGTGGCCCGCAAGACCGCCGCGCTGGCACGCCGCCTCACCCCCGAACAGGCCCAGGTCGTCGACCTCGCCGTCGCCGCCGCCCGGCACGAATCACCGGGGCGGGTGCTGGTGATCGCCGAGGCCAAGGTCATCGAGGCCGACCCCGACGCCCACCGCGCCCGTATCGCCGCCGACGAAGCACGACAAGGAGTGTGGTTGCGCCGTCGTCGTGTCGGCCAGGCACTTGGCGCTGTCGATGGCGCCACCCTGGGTGCTGATGTCCAGGGCGTGGGGATGAGGCTGTCGACCGCGGCCTCGGAGCTGTTCCACGAGACCACCACCGTGATCGCGACCAGACTGGCCGAGGACCATGTCCCAGCCCACGAGGACGACGTGCCGACCATGGACCAGTTCCGCGCCCGTGCGGTCGAGCTGATGGCCGACCCCCACGCCGCAGCCCGCTTCCTCGACGGCCCCCACCCCGAAACCGAAACCGAAACCGACACCGCCACCCAGCCCGACGCCCAGCCCGCTCCCGAGGCGAGTCCGCCGAAGTGGCGGCGCAAGCGCGCCGAGATCGTGGTCCACATCGCTGCCGAGGTCCTTGCCGGGCAGTGTGACGGGGTGGCGAGGGTCGAGGGCATCGGCCCCCTGCTCCTCGAGCAGGTCACCGA
>NZ_STGW01000004.1:126549-194370 GCF_004912195.1 Nocardioides caeni | reverse complement strand
CACGACCATCCCGTTCCGTACGTCCCGCCCGACGACGGCGGGCCACCCGGGCAGACCGGTGACCACAACGACGCACCCGTCACCCGGACCGACCATCGTGCGAAGACCCACCTGGGCTACCAGGTCAAACAGCTCGGCCTGGGCGCCTACCGCTGGGAGACACCCCACGGCCTGGCCCGGGTCGTCACCGGCCACGGCACCCGCCGCATCCAACTCCTCAAGACCACCGACGGCACCACCATCGGCGAGCTCTACGACACCCCCTACGACCTCCGGATCGCCTTCAACTGACTGAGATCCGGCCGACTCCCCGGTCGAGGTCAGACGAGTACGACGGACAGCGCCCCGCTGCCGTAGCCGTTGATGTCGACGGTCAGGTCCTCACGCCGCCCGAGGGTGAGCGTCTGGATCCGGACCATCGGGTCCAATGGGGGACCGGCGGGGTGGAGGGCGTGCAGCTTGAGGTGGTCGGCGCCGGGGACGTTGAACACCGATGCGGCGATGTTGAGGACCTCGTAGAGGTTCTCCGCGAGCGTGTCGGTCAGCTTGCCGTCCTCGATGGCCGCTTCGGCGCCACCGACCGGTACGAGGCCGATGGCCGCTCCGGCGTGGGCGGAGAAGGTCAGGTCGCAGGCGATCAGCGCGCTGATCCGCAGGCTGTCGTCGACGTACACCGCGACCGACGCGGGGGTGTCGGGGCCGGGCGCGAAGGGCGCGGCGGGCGACAGGGTGACCTCGCGGCCGAGCAGGTCGGCGAGCAGGTCGCGCAGCTGCTTGGGCTGCGGCAGGTGGATCACCATCGCGGGACTCCTCGTGGGTGCCTGACAGCGTCAGGCGATGCTGCGGAGGGCGTCGTCGAACGCCTCCGGGGTGAACGGCTTGGCGATCAGGAAGGCGGCGCCGGCGGAGCTCGCGCGCTGACGCATCTCCTCCGACCCCTCCGAGGTGACGAAGCCGAATGCGACGTCGGAGCCCGCGGCTCGCAGCGCCTGGAGGCAGTCGATGCCGTTCATCTCCGGCATGTTCCAGTCCGAGAGCACCAGGTCGGGTGCCTCGCTCGTGACCATCTCGAGGGCCTGGCGGCCGTTCTCGGCCTCGACGATGTCGTGGCCGCCGTGGCCGGCCTGCCGCAGCGTGCGGATCACGATCTGCCGCATCACGCGGCTGTCGTCGGCGATCAGGATCTTCATCGGTTCCTCACTGGGGGATGTGGACGGAGACGCGGACGGGTGCGCCGCGCCAGGCGAGGTCGAGACGACAGGCCTCGGTGACGTCGCTGGGGAAGGCAGCACGGCCCGCGGCGACGGCGGGCAGCGACAGGGTGCTCGGTCCGGGCATCAGGCTCTTCACGTTGCCGCCGACCATGTTCACCAGCTCGCCGACCGCGTCGGCGACGTCGCCGTCGGCGACAGTCTCGGTGCCGGGGATGTCGAGCATGGTGCCGGTGAGCTGACGGGCGACGTCCTCGTCGAGCTCGACGGTGACCACCCCCTGCCAACCACCCGTCACGGTGACGGTGGCCGACCAGACGCCGGCGGCGTCGAAGGGCGAGCCCGGCGGCACCAGCCGCGGCAGGAGGACCTCGTCCTCGCCGAGCAGGGCCAGCCACACGTCCTCGGTGAGCATCCGGACGTCCTCCGGATCGGGCGTCTCGAGGTCGGCGGACGACGGGTCGAAGAAGGTCAGCACGTTCATGCCAGTGCTCCGTCCTGGGCAGGCTGCAGCAGACCGAGCAGCTCGAGCTTCTCGACGATGGCGTCGGGGGTGAAGGGCTTGATGACGTACTCGTGGGCGCCGGCGGCCAGCGCGCGCACGATGTTGCGCTGCTCGCTCTCGGTCGTGACCATCATCAGCGTGATGTCGCGCCACTCGGGGTTGGCGCGCACCTCGGTGATGAACGTGTAGCCGTCCATCACCGGCATGTTCCAGTCGATGAGGCACACGTCGGGCACGAACCCGGCGTTGAGGTGGTCGAGCGCCTCCTGGCCGTGTCCGGCCTCGCAGGTCTCGAAGCCGAGGTCGGAGACGATGCGGCGCAGGATGCTCCGCATCGCCCGGGAGTCGTCAATGATCATCGCTCGCACGGTCAGGCTCCTGTCGAGGCAAGTGGTGAGCTGGGTGAGCTGGGTGAAGTGGTGGACGAGAGGTCCAGGGGCGGAGCGCTGGCGCGCCGGTGCACCTGGACGCGACCCACGGGGTCCCGGCGCCACGCGGCGCTGAGGTCGGCGGGCAGGTCGAGCGTGGTCTCCGAGGAGCCGAGCAGCAGGAAGCCGTCGAGCTGCAGCATCGGCAGCATGCGGCGCAGGATGTCCTGCTTGGTCTCGGCGTCGAAGTAGATGAGGACGTTGCGCAGCCAGATCATGTCGAAGGTGCCCAGCCCGACGTACGGCGCCGCGAGGTTGAGGTGGCGGACGGTGACCCGCTCGCGCAGCCGCTCGGCCACCTCCCACTCGCGTCCCACACGGGTGAAGTAGCGGACCAGGCTGGTCGCCGGCAGACCGCGGTTGACCTCGACCTGGCTGTAGCGCCCCGCCTTCACCCGCTCCAGCATCTAAAAANGGCTGTAGCGCCCCGCCTTCACCCGCTCCAGCATCTGGGTGGAGATGTCGGTGGCGACGATCTCGTAGGTCCAGTCGCCCGGCAGGTGCTGGTCGAGCAGCATCGCGATCGAGTAGGCCTCCTGCCCGCTCGAGCAGGCAGCGCTCCAGATCCGCAGTCGCCGGGACAGTCCCCGGTTCTCGACCAGCGCGGGCACGATCACGTCGGTGAAGGCCTGATAGGGGGTGTGGTCGCGAAACCAGCTGGTCTCGTTGATCGTCAGCGCGTCGATCACCTTCTGGCGCTCCACGACATCGACGCCGAGTCGAGCGACATAGGACTCCAGGGGCAGGCCCTTGGCAGCGGCCAGCGGCGCGAGACGGGCCTCGACGAGATACTCCTTGCCCTCGTCGTAGATCATGGACGTCTCGCGCCTCACGAGTGCCGAGACCGAGTTGAAGGTGGCGGAGGCGGTCATGCCCGCTCCATCGGCCGTGCCCGGTGGCGCCTGACGAAAAGATCCGGATTTGCCGGTCGTCCCTTTCGAGTCAGGGATCACCACTCCCCGCCGATGGGGTCGTCGTGACGCAGATCAGGGTTCTCGTGGTGGACGACTCGGCGCTCGTACGTCGCCTCGTGACGACCGCGCTCAGCAGTGCGACCGACATCGACGTGATCGCCGTCGCCAAGGACGGCCTCGAGGCCGTCCGGATGGTCGACGAGCTGCGTCCCGATGTCGTCACCCTCGACATCGAGATGCCGAACCTCGACGGTCTCGGCGCCCTGACGCAGATCCGCGAGAAGCACGCCCGGCTGCCGGTCATCATGTTCTCCACGCTCACCGAGCGGGGCGCGACCGCGACCCTCGACGCGCTCTCCCGAGGCGCCTCCGACTACGTCACCAAGCCGTCCAACACCGGTCAGATCGCCGACGGCATCGCCGCCGTCCGCGACCAGCTGGTGCCGCGGATCCGCGCACTGGCGGGGATGCGCAAGCTCACGCCGGGCGCCGGAGGTCCCGTCGTACGTCGCGAGCGGGCCACGCCGCCCGCCCAGTCCGTCAGTGCCCTCCTCATCGGCTGTTCCACGGGTGGCCCCGATGCGCTGGCCCGCCTGCTCCCGCGACTGCCCGGCGACCTCGGCGTGCCGGTGCTGATCGTCCAGCACATGCCGCCCGTCTTCACCGCGATGCTCGCCCAGCGTCTCGACCGCGTCTCGGCACTGACGGTCCGCGAGGCCGCCGACGGCGACGAGGTGCGCCCGGGCGAGGTGCTGATCGCTCCCGGCGACTTCCACATGCGGCTCCAGCGCTCCCCGCTCGGCACCCGGGTCGTCCTCGACCAGGGCCCGCAGGAGAATTTCTGCCGGCCCGCCGTCGACGTGCTCTTCCGCTCCGCGGTCCAGCTGTACGGCGGGGGTGCCCTCGCGACGATCCTGACCGGCATGGGCCAGGACGGTCTGGCCGGTGCCCGGGAGCTGGCAGCGGCCGGCGCGCGGATCCTCGCCCAGGACGAGGACTCCTCGGTGGTGTGGGGGATGCCCGGGGCCGTTGCCGGCGCGGGACTCGCGGACGACGTACTCCCGCTGGAGCAGCTGGCAGACCGGATCACGGCGACCGTACGCCGGACTCGCGCTGCGTGAGACCGGCTCCATCGCATCCGAGGGGCATCGGTTCCGAGGCTCGTCCTCGTCCGGATGTGGAGTGACCATGGCAGGGTCCGAGCCCGCTCTCAGGCCACGCTCTCGGCGGACACCGCTCCGACGGTTTCATGGGGGAACTGCCAATGTCCGCTCGTCCTCGTCTCCGGCACGCGCTGTGCCGGGTCGCCCCGGTGGCCCTGGTCGCCGGCGTCCTCGGCCTCGTGCCGACCCAGCTGCCGTCGGCGACCGCCGCCGGTCAGTCGATCTCGACGACCACCAACGTCACGGCCTCGACCGGCAACGGCCAGTGCCTGAATCCGAACGATCCCGCCGACCCGGTCAACTGCAACCAGTTCGCCGACCGCGAGGACGTGTGGCTGAGCAACCTGCCCACGGGACTGGGCGACGGCGACTACTTCCTCGCCGTCACCGCTCCCGGCGCGCAGCCCGACCCCAACGACGGCAGCCCCGACCTGCTGTCGACCGACTCGCACCTCGACCGGGCGTTCCGGGTCCAGGGCGGCGTGGTCAGCAGCCTCGGGACACATCTCGTCGAGAACCAGCGGGTCCAGCTGTTCCCCTATGCGGAGACGCCGAACGGCGGCGGGGTCTACATCGCGACGGTGTGCCGCTTGGCGGACTACCCGGTGGAGGGATCGGACTGCACCCACGACGCCTTCAAGGTCGGCGACCCCGATCCCCTGGTCGCAGTCCCGCCGGCGATCGTGAAGGATGCCGACGGCGCCTACGACCGCACCTACGGCTGGACGATCACCAAGGTGGCGGACAAGGAGACGGTCCAGCAGACCGGCGGCAGTGTGACGGTCACCTACGACGTGACCGTCACCCACGACGCCGGGCCGGTGTCCGGTGTCGTCGTGAGCGGCACGATCAGCGTCTTCAACCCGAACGCCGCGACGATGGTCGCCGACGTCACCGACCAGCTGTCCGACGGCACCGTGTGCGCGGTGACCGGCGGCGCCGGCGCGGTGCTGCAGCCGGGCGACAATGACTTCGCCTACTCCTGTGCATTGGCCTCGCTGCCACAGGCTCAGCTGGACAACACCGCCCAGGTCAGCTGGGCCGACCAGGTGGTCGGACAGGCTCCGCTCGCGGGCGGCATGGCGACCTTCGTCTTCGACGGTGTCGGCTTCACCGAGACCACGATCGACGAGTGCGTCGACGTCACCGACACGGTGCCCGGCGCCCTCGGCTCCGTCTGCGTCGGCGGCGCCAACCCGACCGGTTGGGAGTACGAACGGATCCTTCCCGTGGAGACGCCCGGCTGCGTCGACTACGACAACACGGCGACCTACGTCACCAACGACACCGGCACGAGCGACAGCGCGGACGCCACGGTGACCGTGTGCAAGGTGCCGCTCGGCACGGGTGCCAAGACGATCGGCTTCTGGCAGAACAAGAACGGCCAGGGCGTGATCGCCAACAGCGCGGCGACCGGCGGCGTGTGCAACGTCGGCACCTACCTGCGGACCTTCGCACCGTTCAAGAACCTGAGCGCCTCGGCGACCTGCGCCCAGGTGGCCACCTGGGTCAAGGGGACCATCGGCCAGGCCACGGCCAGCACGATGAACGCCATGCTCAAGGCCCAGATGCTGGCGAGCGCGCTCAACGTCCACTTCACCGGTCCCGGCAGCACGGCGGCGACGCGCAAGTTCATCCCCAAGACGGTGCTGGGCGGCGTGCTGATCGACCTGACCACCGTGTGGGGCAACCAGGACGTCAGCCAGGCGTTCGGCGGTGCGACGACGATGAAGGTGTCGGCCATGCTGACATACGCGGCCGGCCAGTCCAACAACGGCGGCAGTGTCTGGTACGGCAACGTGAAGTCGGTCCAGGGGAAGGCCAAGAACGCCTTCGACGCCATCAACAACCAGGCGGTCTACGCCCCGTAGCGGTGCGCAACCCCTCAGGCGCTCACGTCGAGATAGACCGACGGCGTGGGCGCCTGGGTGGCGTTGCTGACGCGGGTGGTGACCTGCTGGTGCTGGCGGTTGCCGGCCAGCGCCGCGGGGATCGCTGCCATCAGCCGCTGCTGGCGCTCGAGCAGCTGGCGGGCACGAGGGACGAACTCGTCGGGGATCGGACCGAGATCGGCCGGCGGTGCCCACGGCTCCGGCCCGTCATCGCTGAGGCCGCGGATCATCTGCTCTGCCCGGTCGGCGTGCTGCTCGAGCCGGTCGAGGGCCTCGCGCCACGTCACGGGGCGTCGGGGTGCCTCGGGGCCGGTGCGGTCGAGGGCGCTCATCCGACCGACGCCATCGCTGCTTCGCGCCAGGTGTCGCACAGCTGGCGGGCGAGGGTCAGGGCCGCCGTGGTGACGGCGGTGTCGCGGCCGACGTTGGCGCGCACCAGCTGCTCGCGCAGCCAGGCATAGAGCGAGGCCAGCTGCTTGCCGGCGGGCATCTTGTCGACGTCGAGGCTGGCCTCGAGCTCGGCGACGATGTCCTGCGCGTGCAGCAGGTGGCGGTGGGCGTCCGGCCAGGACGCCGCCTGCTGCGCCGCGAGGCCTCGCTCGATGTCGAGCACGAGGCGCTCGACCAGCATGACGAGCAGGCGGGCGGGCGACGCGGTGGCGATGGCGTTGCCCTGGTAGGCGGACTGGGCCTGCGCGGCGCGGACCGTGGTGGTGGTGGCATACATGGTGCTGCTCCTCACTCGGTCGAGGCGGCCAGGGACTCGAGCTGGCTGGTGAGCCAGGACGACTGACTGTTCAGTTGGGACAGGGCGGTCTCGAGGGCGGTGTACTGCCGCTCGAGGGCGGCGCGCCGGATCTCCAGGCGTTGGTCCCACGCCTCGATGTTTTTGTTGAGCCGGGTGATCGTCGAGCTGTGGCTGTTGATGGCGCCCGTGATCGAGCCGTCGTACTTGTCGCTCGCGGCCGTGGCCACTGCCTCGACCCGGGAGGCGAAGCCGCCGGTCCCGGTGAACGCGGCGGCGGTGGCGGCCGGGTCCGCGGCATAGGCCGTGGCGAAGGCCGACTCGTCGAAGACGAGCTTGCCGTAGCGGTCGATCTGGATGCCGTACGACGCCATGGAGCTGCCGTCGCCGGGATAGATGGCGTCCTGCAGGGCGCTCGCCACCCGCCGCACGGTGCTGTCGCCACCCAGGACGCCGGAGCCGTCCTTGCTGTTCGCCGTCGTCGTCTGCATCTGGGTGAGCAGCGTGTTGATCTGGTCGACGAACGACTTGACGCTCGCGGAGGCGCCGGCGGCGTCCCGGGCCAGGGTCACGTCGGAGGAGCCGGTCGCGCTGGTCGCGAGCGTGATCGTCACGCCCGGCACGACGTCGGCGAAGGTGTTGGTGCTGGAGGTGGCGGCAATGCCGCCGATGTCGATGACCGCGTCCTGGCCGGCGCGGACGGTCGCTCCGCCGAGGAGGGCAGCGCCGGTGGAGTCGGTCAGCTCGAAGGCCTGGTCGCCTCCGGTGCTGGCGGACTCGACGAGCAGCCGGTACTGGTCGGTGCCGCCGTTGGTGCCGGTGCGGACGAGGGTGGCCCGCACGCCGGAGTCGGAGGCGTTGATGGCGGCAGCGAGCTCCTCGAGCGTGCCGTTGGCGGTGTCGATCTGGACGTCGGGCTCGCCGGCCCGCTTCAGCAGCACGCTGGTGCCGGCGCCGGTGACGACGTCGGTCCTGGCGTGCGCGTCGGTGAAGGCCAACCGGTGGGTGAGCGCGGTCTGGCCGACGGTGACGGTGAAGCCGCCGGCGGCTGCGCTGGTGGAGGCGGAGACGGTCACGCCGCTGTTGGTGGAGGTCGCCTTGAGCGAGGACCACACGCTGGTCGTCGAGACGGTGTTCGTGCCCAGGGCGCCGGCGGACGTCACCAGCGACTGGAGTGCCGTGTTCAGCTTCTGCAGCGCGGTCACCTTGCTCTGCTCGGTGGTGACCTGGGTCTTCAGCTTGGTCTGGGAGGCGGCCTCGAGCGTCATCAGCTGGTTGATGATGCTGGTGGTGTCCAGACCGCTGGCGAGCCCGCCGATGCTGCTGGTGCCTGCCATGGTCGACCTCCGTCTGGGGCGCAGGGTGGGGCGCGGGAACGCGGGAATGCGGGGGGAAAAGCAGGAGTGCCGGTGGGGCCGGTGGCCCCACCGGCACTCCGAGGTGCAGCGTTGGTGCGGGATCAGCCGCGGAGCAGCTGCAGCACGCCGTTGGGGGCCGAGTTGGCCTGGGCGAGCATGGCCGTGCCGGCCTGGGAGAGGATCTGCGAGCGGGTGAGGCTCATCATCTCCTGGGCCATGTCCGTGTCGCGGATGCGCGACTCGGAGGCCGACAGGTTCTCGATCGCGACGTTGACGTTGTTGATCGTGTGCTCGAACCGGTTCTGGACCGCACCGAGCTCGGCACGCTGGGTGGAGACCTCGGTGATGGCCGCCTGCAGCGTGTTGCTGTCGGTGATGTCGATCGCCGCCAGGTCCGCGCCGGCGGTGAAGTCGGCGAGGGCGGTGGCGGAGATGTCGATGGTGTCGCCCGAGTCGTAGCCGGTCTGGAACGTCAGCGCGGCACCGCCGAAGAGGTCGACACCGTTGAACTTGGTGTTGTCCTTGATCCGGGTGATCTCGGTCTCGAGAGCGTCGAACTCGGCCTGGAGGGCCGCCTGCGACTCGGTGTTCTGCGTGCCGTTGTTGTACTGCACGGAGAGGTCGTTCATGCGCTGCAGCATGGAGTGGACCTCGGTGAGCGCGCCTTCAGCGGTCTGGGCGACCGAGACACCGTCCTGGGCGTTGCGGACCGCGACCTTGAGGCCACCGACCTGCGAGCGCAGGCCCTCGGAGATGGCCAGGCCGGCGGCGTCGTCGGCGGCCCGGTTGATCCGGAAGCCCGACGACAGCTTCTCCATCGACTTCGAGAGCTGGTTCTGCGTCACCGACAGGTTGCGGTAAGCGTTGGTCGCCTCGATGTTCTGGTTGATGCGAAGACCCATGATGTTTCCCTCCTGGAATCAGGTCGTTCTCTGGTTCTCGGGTGACCGTCCGTGGTCTCCCGTCGGGTTGGTGATCGGTACGTCGATCACCGGCCTGAGTGGTTTTCGCCCCGGTTTCTCACCGGTTCGGCTACCCGGCGGCGCCGAGCGGGCTGCTGACGCTCCGCGCTCCGCTGGCGTGGCGGGCGGCGACGGCGGCGAAGTAGGACTCGCGGCGCCGCTGTGCGACCCCGCCGGTCTTGCCGGTGGGCCGCACGAGCGACGGCTCGAGCGCGTGGTTGAGGGCGTCGCGCAGCAGCGTGAGCGCCTCGGCGCGCATCTGTGAGATCCGTGAGTCGGTGACGCCCAGCTCCGCGGCGATGTCGGCCATCGGCCGCTCGGCGAAGAAGTAGTCCTGGACGACGCCCCGCAGCCGCTCGGGCAGCTCCTCGATGGCCTCGCGCAGGTAGGTGAGGCGCTCGGCGTGCTCGAGCAGCTCCTCCGGGGACGGGGCGCGGGTCGGGACGAGCTCCTCGATCGGCGTCGTGGTCGAGCCCTGCAGGGAGAGGACCTGTGCCCGGGACACGTCGTCGTCGTTGGCGGCGACCTCGTCGCGGGAGAGGCCGGCGGCCTGGGCGACCTCGGCGACGTTGGGGCTGCGGCCGAGGACATTGGCCAGCTGGCTGCGGGTCTCGGCCAGGTCGCGGGCCCGGCGTCGTACCGACCGGGACGCCCAGTCGACGGACCGCAGCTCGTCGAGGAGTGCGCCGCGGATGCGGGTCGCCGCATAGCGGTCGAAGGGCACGCCGCGATCGGGGTCGAAGGCCCGGGCCGCGAGCACGAGCGCGGTCAGTCCGGCCGAGGTCAGGTCGTCGCGGCTGACGTGGGACGGCACGCGTCCCATGGTCTCCCGCACGATGTGTCCGACCAGCGGCATGTGGGTCGTGATCAGCTCGTCCGTCTCGGTGGTGACGGTGCCCTCGTACTCGTTCACGGAGCAGACACTGGTGGTCCGCGCCGGCGTGTCGCAGCAGAAATCCGCTCAACTGGCTGGTCGGTGTGCCAATGCAGGACCGAGGTCCCGACCGGGTCTGGTCACATTCGGATCAGGGACGTCGACCGTTGGGCTGACGCGGGACCGCAAATCCCTCAGGTCGCCACGGTTGGGGGCGATGGGTCCGGCACACCCCGGACGACTCGATCGGGGGTTCGGTACTCGGGACGTCGAACGGAAAGGTCGGACGGGGCGAGATGGACAGGCTGTCGCAGATCCTGTGGCGCGAGCGCGAGCTGCTCGAGTCGCTGGCATACAAGCTCGAGGTCGAGCGGATGGTGCTCGCCACCGGGCGGACCCGCTGGTTGGTCAACGCCACGCGGGAGATCGAGGGGGTCCTCGACGACCTGCGCGCGACGGAGGTGCTGCGCGCCACTGCCGCCGACGAGGCCGCCGAGCAGCTCGGTCTGACGCCGAACCCCTCGCTGAGCGCGCTCGCCGACTCCGCGCCCGAGCCCTGGAGCGGCATGCTGCGCGACCACCGCGACGCGATGATCGCGCTGGCGCGGGAGATCGCCGACACCGCGGAGGACGCCAAGGGCCTGGTCACCGCGGGCTACCGCTCCGCCCGTGAGACCCTCCTGGCCATCGGCGGCACCAGCTCCGCCAGCTACTCACCCGACGGCAGCGTCGTCCACGACACCACTGCCTCCCGTCGACTCGTCGACCGGAGCCTGTGATGGTCGGCTCCTTCGGCTCGATCACCTCGGCCCTCTCGGCGCTGCGCTACCAGCAGGTCGCGCTCGACGTCGCCGGCAACAACGTCGCGAACGCCGCGACCGAGGGCTACGTGCGCCGGACGGTCAACGGAGTCTCGGTCAGCAGCGCTGCGCCCGCGCTGTGGTCGGTCTACGACGGTCACGGCGACGGCGTCCAGGTCGGCTCGGTCGAGCGACAGGTCGACCCGCTGCTCGATGCACGGGTCCGTCGCGAGCACGGCAGCCTGGCCTACCTCCAGACCACCCAGACCATCCTCGCGCGCGTGGAGGAGGGGATCGGCGAGCCCGGCGACAGCGGCGTCTATGCCGCCATGCTCGACTTCAAGAACTCCTGGCAGGACCTCACCCTCGAGCCGGGCAGCGACGCCGCTCGCCAGCAGGTGATCGGGAGCGGTGAGTCCCTCGCCCAGGCGCTGCGGCTGCAGGTCAGCAACATCGCCGGCGAGGAGGCCGACCAGCGCTCCCACCTGCTGAACCTGGTCAGCGAGGTGAACGACGCCGCCGGCGCCGTCGCCGAGCTCAACCACAACATCCTCGTGACCGAGCAGAACGGCACCGACGCCGGCACGCTGCGCGACCAGCGGGACCTGCTCGCCCTGCGGCTCGCCGAGCTCACCGGCGCGACCGTGTCGGTGCGCCCGGACGGCCAGTTCGACGTCGTGGTCGCGGGCGAGTCGCTGGTCAGCGGCCGGGAGGCAGGCACCTTCGTCCTCGCGTCCGGGGTCACGCCGACCGGCGACACCGACGGATCCCCGATCACGTTCCGCGTCGACGCGTCGTGGGGGAGCACCGTCCTCGGCACCACGCCCGGCGGCAAGGTCGGCGCCGTCGCGGACGTCCTGACGACGACGCTGCCGGCCTACCGGGCCGGCCTCGACGCCCTCGCCGCCGACCTCGCGGCGACGATCAACACCCAGCACGCTGCTGGTTTCGACCTCGCCGGCGCCGCGGGCGGTGACTTCTTCACCTACGACCCGCTCGTCGGTGCGGCGAGCCTGCAGGTGGCGATCTCCGACCCCGCCCTCGTGGCGGCCTCCTCCGTGACCGGAGGTCTCGACGGGGCGAACGCCGACGCGTTGAGCCAGCTCGGCCACGGACTCGACGACTACCAGAAGCTGGTCAACGGCTTCGGCAGCCGGGTCGCGGCCGTCGAGCGGCAGACCGCCAACCAGGCCGCGCTCACCCGCTCCCTCGACAGCGCCTGGGAGCAGCAGGCCGGCGTCAACCTGGACGAGGAGACGGTCAACCTCGTCACCGCCCAGCGGGCCTACGAGGCCGCCGCACGGCTGTTGACGACCCTCGACGAAGTGCTCGACACCTTGATCAACCGCACCGGCATCGTCGGCCGCTGACGGACT
The DNA here is from genome assembly GCF_004912195.1 of Nocardioides caeni. Taxonomy (GTDB): domain Bacteria; phylum Actinomycetota; class Actinomycetes; order Propionibacteriales; family Nocardioidaceae; genus Nocardioides; species Nocardioides caeni. Next base: position 182,142 of record NZ_STGW01000004.1, on the reverse strand, counting down.
CGGGAAGGGAACAACCATGGCCATCGGACGCGTCACCCAGCGCATGATGACCCACTCATCGCTGGAGAACCTCCAGCGTGGGCTGGGCAATCTCGCCACCTTGCAGGAGCGGCTGTCCACCGGCCGCGTCATCAACCGTCCCTCGGACGACCCGACCGGCACCACGTCCGCGATGAGGTTGCGCACCTCGCTGGCCGACCAGGCCCAGTACGCCCGCAACGCCATGGACGGCCTCGGCTGGCTCACCCAGGCCGACAGTGCGATGGACTCCGTCACCACCACCGTCAAGCGGGCGCGCGACCTCGCCCTGCAGGGAGCCAACGCGTCCACCGCCGGGGTGGTGGCCCGGGAGGCCCTCGCGGTCGAGGTCGACGGTCTGCGCGAGGAGCTCCTCGCGATCGCCAACACCACCTATCTCGACAGTCCGGTCTTCGGCGGTGTCACCGGCGGCACGGTCGCCTACGACGCGACGGGCGCCTATGTCGGCGTGCCCGGCGACGTCAACCGCCGTATCGCCGGCGACGTCGTCGTGAAGGTCGACGTCAACGGTGCCGACGTCTTCGGCAGCGGCCCGACCTCCGCCTTCGCCGAGCTCGAGGCGCTCTCCGTGGCGCTGCGCGCCGGCAACCAGACCGCGATCAACGCCGCGATCGACACCCTCAACTCCCGCGTCGACACCGTGACCAGTGCCCGCACGGCTGCCGGCACCCGCTTCCAGCGGCTGGAGAAGGCCGAGGTCGCCGCCGGCGACTCGTCGCTGTCGCTGGAGAACCAGCTCTCGACGATCGAGAACGCCGACCTGGCTGCCACGACGGTGGACCTGAAGATGCAGGAGGTCGCCTACCAGGCGGCGCTCGCCGCGACATCCCGGGTCATGCAGCCCAGCCTGCTGGACTTCCTGCGATGATCGCGGTCATGGACGTCACGGACGCCGGCGCCGGCGCGGAGGGGATCCCGGTCATCGAGCTGGTGCATCCCATGCCCGGCTTCCCCGATGATGCCCGCTTCGCCCTCGTCCGTCTCGACGAGGAGGGGATGCTGCACGGGTTCCGCTCGCTCGACCACGACGACCTCCAGTTCATCGTCGTCCCGCCGTCGGCGTTCTATCCCGACTACGCGCCCGAGATCGCCGACGACGTCGTCGCCGACCTCGGCATCGACCGGGTCGAGGACGTGATGGTCCTCCTCGTCGTCCGCGCCGGCGCCGACCTGGCCGACACGACCGTCAACCTCCGGGCGCCGCTGCTGGTCAACACGGCGACGCGGCGCGCCAGCCAGGTCATCCTGGACGACCAGGACCTCCCGCTCGCCGCGCCGCTCGTCGCGTGATCACTGTCCCGGCCATCCTCGTGCCGAGCGTCGCGTCGATCCACTAGTCTCGACGACGTGCTCGTTCTCTCGCGCCGGGTCGGCGAAAGCGTCGTCATCGGCGCCGGCACGCCCGACGCCGTCACCGTCACCGTCCTCGAGGTCCGTGGCGACGTGATCCGGGTCGGCATCGACGCGCCACGGTCGGTGGCCGTCCACCGGGCCGAGCTGCTGGAGCAGCTCGCCGAGTCCAACGCCGAGGCCGCGTCCCCGGCCGCCGAGGCCGTCGCCTCGCTCTCCGAGGCGCTGCGCCACCGCACGTGACGGGGTGGTGAGGGTTCCTCGGGACCCCTGCCCTGGGACTAGGTCCCTACTCGCTCCAGCTGGCTCATCCGCCTCCCTCCGACGCCGATAGGCGCCCCGGAAGGGAGGACAAGATGGACGACGACGCCGAGATCATCGCCGAGTTCCTCGTGGAGTCCCACGAGAACCTCGACCAGCTGGACCGCGACCTGGTCGAGCTCGAGCAGCAACCGGACTCACGGGAGCGGCTCTCGAGCATCTTCCGCACGATCCACACGATCAAGGGCACCAGCGGGTTCCTGGCGTTCAACCGCCTCGAGCAGCTGACCCACGTGGGGGAGACCCTGCTGTCGCGCCTGCGCGACGGCGAGGCCGTGATGACGCCGACCATCGCCGAGGCGCTGCTGTCGATGGTCGACACGGTCCGTGCCCTCCTCGACGCGATCGAGCGCACCAGCCGCGACGACGACCCACAGGTCGACGTCGCTCCGGTCGTCGCAGCGATCGAGGGCCTGTTGGCGGCCGGGTCCGCCGACGAGCCCGCCACCGACGAAGCTGCGGCGGGGCCGGACGTGTCCCCGGCGGCGCCCGCCGCAGCTTCGTCGACCCCCGACCCCGAGCCGGTCGTCGAGCCCGAGCCGGCCGCCAGCGAGAGCATCGAGCGCCGCGCCGTGGTGGACGCCTCCGTGCGCGTCGACGTCGACCTGCTCGACGACCTCGTCGACCTCGTCGGCGAGCTGGTGCTGACCCGCAACCAGCTGCTGCAGCGCAGCTCGCTGAGCGCCGACCTCGAGCTGGTCCGCGCCAGCCAGCGCCTCGACCTCGTGGCCAGCGAGCTGCAGGAGTCGGTGATGAAGACCCGCATGCAGCCGATCGGCCAGGTCTGGTCGAAGATGCCGCGCGTCGTGCGCGACCTGTCCCACCAGCTCGGTCGCGAGGTCGAGCTCGTCATGGAGGGTCACGAGACCGAGCTCGACCGCAGCCTCCTGGAGGCCGTCAAGGACCCGCTCACCCACCTGGTCCGCAACTCCCTCGACCACGGCATCGAGCCGCCCGAGGTCCGCACCGCGGCCGGCAAGCCCGCCAAGGGCACGCTGAGCCTGCGCGCCTACCACGAGTCCGGCCAGGTGGTCGTCGAGATCGCCGACGACGGCAAGGGCATCGACCCCGACCGCATCGGCTCCGTCGCTCTGGAGCGCGGGGTCGTCACGCGTGACCAGCTGGCCCGGATGGACCAGCGCGAGATCCTCGGCCTGATCTTCCGGCCCGGCTTCTCCACGGCCGCCCAGGTCTCCAACATCTCCGGCCGCGGTGTCGGGATGGACGTGGTCCGCACCAACATCGAGCGCATCGGCGGCAGCGTCGACGTCGCCTCCGAGCCCGGTCGCGGTACGACGACCCGGGTCCGGATCCCGTTGACGCTGGCCATCATCCCCGCACTCGTCGTGGGGGAGGGCCTCGCCGACGGCGACGAGCGCTACGCCATCCCGCAGGCCAACCTGGTCGAGCTGGTCCGCATCGAGGGCGACGACCTGGCCCGTCAGGTCGAGAACCTCGCGGGGGCGCCCGTCCTCCGGCTGCGGGGCAAGCTCCTGCCGCTGGTGTCCCTCGCCGAGATCCTCGGCGGCCCAGCTCCCGACGGCGAGGCGCTGACGGTCGTCGTACTCCAGTCGGACGAGGTGCGTTTCGGCCTGTGCGTCTCGACGGTCCACGACACCCAGGAGATCGTGGTCAAGCCGATCGGCCGCCAGCTGAAGTCGCTGGCGATGTATGCCGGGGCGACGATCATGGGCGACGGTCGCGTGGCGCTGATCCTCGACGTGGCCGGCATCGCCGTGACCGCGGGGGTCGCCGCGACGCAGCAGGAGATGTCCGACGCCCGCGGGGCCACCGCTGCCGACCTGACGTCGTTGCTGGTCCTCGAGGTGGCCGACGGTCGCCGCGCGGCCCTGCCCCTCGCGGCGGTCGCCCGGCTCGAGGAGTTCCCGACCGAGCGCATCGAGCGCAGCGGCGTGGCGGAGGTCGTGCAGTATCGCGACGGCATCCTGCCGCTGGTGCGGCTGGCCTCGGCGATCGGTCTGCCCGACACCAGCGACCGCGGCGAGCAGGTCAGCGTGGTCGTCCACGAGACGAACGCCGAGACCGGCGGTGCCGTCGGCATCGTCATCGACCGCGTGCTCGACGTCGTCGACGTGGCCGTCAGTGCGAGCCAGGTCGGCCGCCGCGCCGGCGTCACCGGCAGCGCGGTGGTGCAGGACCGGGTCACCGACCTGGTCGACCTCGAGGCCGTCGTCTCCCGATCGGGGGTCAGCGCATGAGCCAGACCGCCACCGCCACCCGCGTCGGCGAGCAGTACTGCACCTTCTGGGTCGCCGACCTGTTCTTCGGTGTGGCCGTCGAGGAGGTGCAGGAGGTGCTCCGGCACCAGCCGATGACTCCGGTCCCGCAGGCCGACGAGGCCGTGACCGGGCTCATCAACCTGCGCGGCCAGATCGTGACGGCCGTGGACCTCCGGGTCCGCCTCGGCCTGCCCGCCCGCAGCGGCGACCAGCTGCCCATGAACGTGATCGTCCGGAGTCGTGGCGAGGTGGTCAGCCTCCTCGTCGACGACATCGGCGACGTGATCGACACCGCCGGGGTGGACGCCCAGCCGGCCCCCTCGAACATGCCCAGGGAGGTGCAGGACGTCGTCCGTGGGGTTCGCCCGCTGCCCGACACCATCCTGCTCGTCCTCGACGCAGACCGTGCCGTCGACGTCTCGACCGCACCCGACAAAACCGGAGGAAACCCGTGACCGAGATCCTGGACGTGCCGGTGAACGGCACCGCTCCTGCTCCCAAGAGCCCGCGCACGGCGAAGCCCCGTGCCACCGCCCCCAAGGCTGCCGAGACCGGGTCGGCGGCGTTCGCGCTGTCGATGCTCGAGAACAGCCCGACGAACATGATGTTCGCGGACCTCGACTTCGTGATCCGCTACATGAACCCGGCGTCGCTCGAGACACTGCGTCGCCTGGAGGAGCACCTGCCGGTGAAGGCCGACGACATCGTCGGCTCCAGCCTCGACATCTTCCACAAGACGCCGAGTTATCAGCGCAACATCCTCAGCGACGAGCACCAGCTGCCGCGCCGGGCCAACATCCACGTCGGCCCGGAGATCCTCGACCTGCTGGTCTCCCCGATCCGCGACGCCAGCGGGCAGCATGTCGGCGCGATGGCCACCTGGGACATCGTGACCGACAAGGTGCGGCTCGAGGAGGAGGTCGCCCGGGTGACGTCGATGATGGAGAACAGCCCGACGAACATGATGTTCGCCGACCGCGACTTCGTGATCCGCTACATGAACCCGGCGTCGCTGACGACCCTGCGGGGTCTGGAGGGCTCGCTGCCGGTGAAGGCCGACGACGTCGTGGGCTCCAGCCTCGACGTGTTCCACAAGACGCCGGCCTACCAGCGCGGTCTGCTGGCCACGGCCGAGCACCTGCCGCGTCGCGCCGACATCAAGGTCGGCGAGGAGACCCTCGACCTCCTGGTCAGCGCCATCACCGACGGCAAGGGCGACTACATCGGCGCGATGGCCACGTGGGAGGTCATCACCGACCGCATCCGGGGCGACCGCGAGCGCACGGAGTCGCAGGCCGACACCACCGCCGTCAACAAGGTGCTGTCGACGCTCTCGTCGGCCACGGACGTCGACAGCGCGGTGCAGTCGGCTCTCGACACCGTCCGTGGTGAGTTCGGCTGGGCCTACGGATCCTTCTGGAAGGTCGACCCGGCGGACCGGACCCTCAAGTTCAGCGCGGAGTCCGGCGACGCCGGCCCGGAGTTCCGCCGGGTGACCCTGCAGGCCTCGTTCGCCGAGGGCGTCGGTCTGTCCGGCCGCGCCTGGGCGCAGCGGGACCTGTTCTTCACCCCGGACATCGGCGAGATGACCGACTGCGTGCGCGCACCCATCGCCCAGCAGGTGGGCGTCAAGAGCGGCGTCTGCTTCCCGGTCATGGTCGACGGCGAGGTCGTCGGCACGATGGACTTCTTCGCCACCGAGACGTTGCAGCCGAGCCAGCAGCGTCTGGAGGCACTGCGCAACGTCGGTCGCATGGTGTCCCAGGCGATCAGCCGGATCGAGAAGGAGTCCGCCGAGCGGGAGGCGGCCGCCGACCTGGCGGCCAAGGTCGAGCAGATCCTCGATGTCGTCTCCGCCGCCGCGGCGGGCGACCTGACCCGGACGCTCGACATCGAGGGTGAGGACGCGGTCGGCCGGGTGGCCGAGGGCCTGCGGTCGCTGATGATGACGCTGCGCTCCAGCATGGGCAACATCGGGGGCACGGCCGAGACTCTCGCCGCCGCCGCCGGTCAGCTCACCTCCCTCGCCGAGGGCATGGGCGAGGGAGCGTCGATGACGTCGGACCGCGCGGCGTCCGCGTCGAGCGCGTCGGTCCAGGTCTCGGCATCCATCCAGACCGTCGCCACGGCGGCGGAGGAGATGACGGCGTCGATCCGCGAGATCGCCAAGAACGCCACCGAGGCCGCGACCGTCGCCACCGACGCGGTCACCGTCGCGTCCGAGGCGCAGGGCACGGTCGCCTCGCTGGGTGAGTCCAGCGCCGAGATCGGCCAGGTCATCAAGGTGATCACCTCGATCGCCCAGCAGACCAACCTGCTGGCGCTCAACGCCACCATCGAGGCCGCTCGAGCCGGTGACGCGGGCAAGGGCTTCGCCGTGGTCGCCAACGAGGTCAAGGAGCTCGCGAAGGAGACCGCCAAGGCGACCGAGGAGATCGGTCAGAAGATCGACGCGATCCAGTCCGACACCCAGGGCGCCGTCTCGGCCATCAGCCGCATCGCCGACGTCATCGCCAAGATCAACGACATCCAGTCGACGATCGCCTCCGCGGTGGAGGAGCAGACCGCCACCACCAACGAGATCGCCCGCTCGGTCACCGAGGCGGCGGCCGGCGCCAACGGCATCGCCGAGGACGTCACCCAGGTCGCCACCGCGGCCTCCGACACCCGCGAAGGTGCGCAGAACACGCTCACCTCCGCCACCGAGCTCACCGGCATCGCCACCGAGCTCAAGGACATGGTCGGCAAGTTCGTCCTCTGACCCCCGCGAGCGCATGGATCCCCGCCCAGGAGGCGGGGTTCCCTGCGCTTCGTGACCGTGGCCGGGCCGATCCCCCCACGACACCGGCCCGGCCGACGGTGCCCCGCCACGACGACCGTCCCGTGCGCGCACGGGGGTTGTCACGCGGAACCGACAGTTGCTGTCGGTATCGCTCCCGCCCGGTCCCGGGCGGCCCTATGTTTCGGGCTGTGAGTGAACCCGTCGTCGCCAAGGTCTGGTGGGAGGCGCCGCACCAGGGCATGCTCGAGCGCTTTCTCGCCCCGAGCGACGTGGTGGCCTTCGGGCGCGGTGCCGGCTGCGCCATCCGGATCGGGCACGCGCCCGTCTACCTCGAGAACGTCCCATGAGTCTGGGGCGAGCCGTCCTGGCACCGCGGGCGGGTGATGGTCCAGAACCTCAGCGCCCGCTGGGGCCACTGCACCGTGGCCGCGCCCGGCGGCCGGGTTACGCCGAGCTCGCCGCCGCGAGCAACTACTCCGAGCGCACTGTCCGGGAGGCGGTCGCAGCAATGGACGGACTGCTCGTGCTGCACCGTCTTGCCGACCCGGACGGCCCCAGCGACGCGCTCGACCGCGTCGCGCAGGCCCTCCGACTGCACAGCGCGCTGCTGGGTGGTGACTGATGGACATCGCGCCGTACGCCGCCGTGACCGGCCCGCCCCGCGATCGCTCCCTCTACGGCGTGCGCCGGCCCAGCAGCTTCCGCAAGGGCGGCATCGGCGTGGTCTACGAGGCCGAGCTCCGGCGCGGGGTCGCCGACCACCGGGGACACGGGTCGGGCTCAAGCTGCTCAGCGGCGTCGACGAGCAGCTCTTCCGCAAGATCCTCGAGCGCAGCGAACGGCTGCGCACCGCCCGGCACCCACATCTGGCCGTCCACGTCGACAGCTTTGTCGGGCCGCCGCTGAGCGCTCACGGGGTCGCCGAGGAGGACGCCGACCTGTTCTACTCCGCCCACGTGTGGGTCGACGGCACCTCGATGCGTGACCAGGAACCTGCCCCGCCCGAGGTCGTCCTGGCCTGGCTGGGCCAGGTGGCCTCCGCGCTCGACCACCTCCACACGCTGCCGGACGGCGGCTTCGCCCGCCGCGACGTGCGCGCCGGCAACGTGATCGTGCGCCCGGACGGCACCGCGGTGCTGATGGGTCCGGGCCGGTGAGCGGGTTGCCGCCGGCGCCCGCGGAGCGGCGCTCGCGGCCCATCTCCAGCACGCCGCCGAGGAGCCTCCGGCGACGGCTGCTGCAGTGTCGACGTCGCGGCCGACCTCCTGGCGGGCCGGCGGCGTCCGCAACGTCGTCCTGTCCGGCTGACCCGCGCCGTCCGCTCGTCGCGGGTCGTTGCGCTGCTGCACCCGCGCGCGATCCTGTCGGACCGCGGCTGAGCGATCGGGAAGTCAGCCGACGCGACGCGCAGGCGGAGCGGAGGCCACGGACGTCGACCCGTCCCCGCCCTTCAGCCGTACGGCGAGCAGCGCGGCCTGGGTGCGGTGCTGCAGGCCCAGCCGGGCGAGCAGGCCCGTGACGTGGTTCTTGACCGTCTTCTCGGCGAGGAAGAGCTCCTCGGCGATCTGGCGGTTGGTCATGCCCTCGGCGATGAGGAAGAAGATCTTGCGCTGCTGCGGCGTGAGCTCGCAGATGACGTCGAGCGACTTGCGCTGCAGCTCCATCTGCTCCACGACGCGGCTGGCAACGGTGGGGTCGATGAGCGAGTGACCACCGGCGACGAGCTTGATGCCGCTGAGCAGCGAGTTGCCCTCGATCTTCTTCAGCACGTAGCCCGAGGCACCGGCGAGGATGGCCGAGGAGATGGCGTCGGGGTCGTCGTACGTCGTGAGGATCAGTCCCTTGATCGACGGGTCGACCGACCGCATCTCGCGGCAGATGTCCACCCCCGTCCCGTCGCCGAGGTGGGCGTCGAGGATCGCGACGTCGGGACGCAGGTCGAGGATCTCGTGGAGGGCGACGGCCGCACTCCCGGACTGGCCGACGACCTCGATGGTGGGATCGGTCTCGAGCAGGCTCGCGACACCCCGGCGGACGACTTCGTGGTCGTCGACGAGGTACACGCGGATCACGTCTTGTTGAGGCACACGTCGATTGTGCGGGGTGGAACGGCCCGCGATGGCCACTCTGTGGCACTTCTGACCGGAGGGACGAAAGGCCTGATCAGTTGGGACTACGCGGGCCGGGACGAACGGCCGCTGTCACCGGGCCCGGAGGTCGTCGAGGGCCGCGGAGACGCTGCGCTCGCTGCGCCGCAGCTCGGCGAGCAGGTCGACGATGTCGCGTGTGGTCAGGCGGTCGTCGTCGCTGGGCGGGGCCATCCACTCGGCTGCCTCGGCCGAGGTGATCCGCCCGCCGATCTCGAGGCGATAGCTGGTGTCGGTGAGGTCGAACTCGACGTCGGCGACCTGGGCGCTGAAGTACTCGTCGGCGACGGCGTCGTGGACGATCACGTGCTCGCCCTGCTCCAGCCCGCGACCCAGCTCCTGCTCGACGTGGCTGACGGCCAGCGAACGGCTGCGGCGGGTGAACGGGCTGAGGGCCACCATGATCTGCTCCACGTGAGGATCAACCGCTGCCTCGGCCCACCGTTACGGTCGGGCGCCGTCCTCTTCTCGCTGACCACTTCGGATGGTTAAGACTAGTCATTTCGGGTGGTATCCATGGTCCCAAAGCGCTACGGTAGGCGTGTTCAACACGAGGTACGACGCGGCCGGAGCCCCCCGTCCGCCGGCATTCGAATGTTGGGAGCCAGTCATGCCCACCACTGTGAAGACAACCACGTCCAGCGACCGTCGGACCCGCACCGCCGATCTGCTCGCCCAGGCGGCCGCAGCCACCGGCGCCGAGCGCGACGACCTCCTCGAGCAGGTCATCGTGCTCAACATCCCGGTCGCCAAGTCCCTCGCCGGCCGCTACCGGCACCGCGGACAGAGCCAGGAGGAGCTGGAGCAGGTCGCCTGCCTGGCCCTCACCAAGGCGGTCCAGGGCTTCGACCCCGAGCGGGGCGACGATCTCCTGGTGTTCGCCGTGCCGAGCATCCTCGGTGAGATCAAGCGCCACTTCCGCTCGATGACCTGGCTGGTGCGCCCGCCGCGGCGGATCCAGGAGCTGCGGCCGCGACTCGCGCACGCCGACGAGGAGCTCGGACAGCTGCTCGGCCGTCCGCCGACGGTCCAGGAGCTGGCCGAGGAGCTCGACTGCGACGTCGAGGAGGTCCTGGAGGCGCGCGGAGCGGGTGACCTCGTGCACGCCACCTCGCTCGATGAGCCGCTCACCCCGTCCGGTGCGACCCTCGGGGAGGTCCTGCCCGACCTCGATCCCGGCTTCGGGCACAGCGAGGCGGTCGCCATGCTGGGGCCCGCCTGCCGCAAGCTCAAGCCCCGCGACCGCCGGATCCTGCAGCTGCGGTTCTATGAGCAGCGGACCCAGCAGGAGATCGCCGACGAGCTCGGCGTGACGCAGGTCCAGGTCTCGCGCCTGCTGCAGCGGATCTTCGAGGACCTCCGACGTTCGGTCGGCGCTCCCGCGAAGCCCTCCCGCGCGGCCTGATCGCGGCTGCCCCCGGATGCGATGGGGGGAGGCGGGTAGAGAACCAGCAGCGAGCTGGTCCGCAGGTTCGGATCGGCTGCTCCCCGATCGCCGCGGCGGCGGTCGCGCCGGCCGGCATCGCGGATTGTGGGCCGCGACCCTCCCTCCCGAGGTGCTCGCGCGCGGTGCCAGTGCCGGGCGCTCGACCGCCGTCGCGGCCCGGCCTCGGCTCGTGCCTCAGCCAGCGGCTAGATCCAGCGGGCGAAGAACACCCGGTCCTGCCACCCGCTCTGGGTGAGCAGCTGGTTGGTCCAGATCGGCCAGAACCAGATGAAGTTCGCGAGCACGAGGATGAAGAACGCGCCTCCCACGATCACGCCTGCCGTCCGCCGGGCCGACGGCAGGCGTGAGGGCCCGATCAGGGTCCCGATGCTGAGGGTGATCGCGATGAGGGTGAACGGCAGGATCGCGATCGCATAGAAGAGGAAGATCGGCCGGTCGTCGTACTGCAGCCACGGCAGCCAGGTCGACAGCACCCCCACGACGGCGACGCCGAAGCGCCAGTCGCGGGCGCCGATCCACATCACCACGGAGAACAGCAGGGCGACGATGCCGCCCCACCACAGCACGGGCGTGGGGATGAGCAGCACCTGCCGGATGCACTCGCTGTCGGCCGGTGCGTCGCAGCCGTCCGTGCCCGGCGGGATGTCGTTGGTGACCGCCACCCCGACCGGCCGGTTGATCAGCAGCCAGCTCGACGGCTTCGACTCATAGAAGTGCTCGGCGCAGTTGAGGAAGTGGGTGTGGAAGGTGAACACGTCTTGGTGGTAGTACCAGAGCGAGCGCAGTGACTGCGCCGCCTCCGCCGGGCCCTTCGCATCCGGCTCGTCCGCGGTCGGCCACCGCTGGGACTTGTCGAGGTCGGTGGGGACGTAGTCCCGGTCCCCGTTCTCGTCGGGATCCGAGCAGTGGCCCTCGCCCGTGTACTGGCGGTACTGCGTCGCGCTGAGGTGCTCCTCGTACTGGTCGGCGTTGGCCAGCCAGCCGCCCCAGGTCGCGACGTAGACGAGGCCGGCGACCACCACGAGGTGCAGGAAGGCCGGTACGCCGTCGGCGACCGCGCCCTTGAGGAGGGGCCACCGCACGCCGAGCATCCGCCGCGCACCCGCGCTCCAGATCCAGCACAGGACGCCGAACGCCGCCAGCGGATAGAGGGCCGTCCACTTGGTGCCGATCGCCAGGCCCCAGCACACGCCACCAGCGAGCAGCCACGGACGGAGCAGGACTCGCCCACCCCAGCCGGACAGGGGCACGCCCGGTTGCTGCTCCGCTCGCCGCCCCAGTCGCGCCCGCAACCAGGCGCGGTCGGCGATGACGCAATGCACCCCGCAGACGATGAAGAGCGCGAGGAAGATGTCGAGCAGGGCCAGGCGGGAGAGCACGAAGTGCAGTCCGTCGAGCATCAGCAGGGCCCCGGCAACGCAGCCCAGGAGCGTGGAGCCGGTGAGGCGTCGTACGAGCCGGCACAGCACGAGCACCATCAGCGCGCCCGCGACGGCCGACGCGAAGCGCCAACCGAAGGGATCCATGCCGAAGGCCTTCTCGCCGAGCGCGATCAGCCACTTGCCGACGTCGGGGTGCACGGCCAGCGACGGCTCGCCGGTCCAGACGCCCTGCACGTGGCCGGCGAGGATGTCGTCGTTGATCTCGTTGCCGGTGTTGCCGTCGACGTCGCCGAGGTAGGTCTGGATGTAGCCGTTGTTGAGCAGCGACCACCCGTCCTTGGCGTAGTACGTCTCGTCGAACGCGAAGCGCTGCGGGTCGCCGAGACCGACCAGCCGGAGGTCGAGCGTCAGGATCGCGACGGCGAGCGGGCCGAGCCAGCCCATCAACCGCTCGCGCAGGTCCGGCCGTCGCTGCAGCGGCGCCAGCGCGCGGTCGACCGCCCGGGGGACCGGACGTCCGGTCGCCGTCGTGGAGAGGCCGACGGTGGCGGTCTCCTCCCTGACAGCGGTCACGGGGCGCAAGCCTACGCACTGCCGGTGGTTGAGGTGCGAGCGCCAGCGAGCCCGCCGGTGGTTGAGGTGCGAGCGCCAGCGAGCCTCGAAACCCCCGGCTGCAATGATGCGACTGTGACCGGAGTCCTCGTGCTGGCAGGCACCCCGATCGGGCAGGTCGGCGACGCGCCGCCGCGGCTGGCCGCCGAGCTGGCCGGTGCCGACGTGATCGCGGCCGAGGACACCCGGCGCCTGCGCCGGCTGGTCAGCGACCTCGGGATCGAGCTGTCGGGCCGGATCGTGTCCTACTTCGAGGGCAACGAGGCCGCGCGCACCCCGGCGCTCGTCGAGGCGCTGCAGGCCGGGGAGCGGGTCGTCCTCGTGACCGACGCCGGGATGCCGAGCGTCTCCGACCCCGGCTACCGCCTCGTCGCGGCAGCGGTCGAGGCGGACATCCGCGTGACGGCGGTCCCCGGCCCGTCGGCGGTGCTCACCGCGCTGGCCGTGTCGGGCCTGCCCGTGGACCGCTTCTGCTTCGAGGGCTTCCTGCCCCGCAAGGCGGGGGAGCGGTCGCGTCGGCTGGCCGACCTCGGCGCCGAGCAGCGCACGATGGTGTTCTTCGAGGCTCCGCACCGCACCCTCGCCGCGCTCGAGGCGATGCGCGACGCGCTGGGCGCCGACCGCGCCGCCGCCGTGTGCCGCGAGCTGACCAAGACCCACGAGGAGGTACGACGCGGGCCGCTCGCCGACCTCGCGGCGTGGGCCGCCGACGGCATCCGGGGCGAGGTGACCATCGTCGTCGCCGGAGCCGATCCCGCGGCCGGTGTGGCGAGCGACCCGGCGAGCCTGCGAGCGGCCGTGGCGGAGCTGGAGGAGTCCGGCATGCGGCGCAAGGACGCGATCGCGGCGGTCGCGGTGCAGGCTGGGATCCCCAAGCGTGACGTCTACCAGGTGGTGCACATCGATGACTGAGCAGGCTCTGGCCCGGATCACGACCGTCGAGCGGGCGGGACTTGTCCTCGACGTGATCGACGAGGGGCCGATCGAGGGCGAGCCGATCGTCCTCCTCCACGGCTTCCCCGAGCGGGCGACCTGCTGGGGAGCGGTCACCCCGATCCTCAACGAGGCCGGCTACCGCACCCTCGCCCTCGACCAGCGCGGCTATGCTCCGGGCGCCCGGCCGAAGCGACGCCGGGACTACCGGGTCAGCGAGCTCGCTGCCGACGCGGCCGCCCTGATCGATGTCGTCGCCGGTCCCACCGGCCGCGCCCACGTCGTCGGCCACGACTGGGGTGCGATCGTGGCGTGGGCGCTGGGCCAGCACCACGCCGACCGGGTGCGCTCCCTCACGGCGGTCTCCGTGCCGCACCCCGGCGCCTTCCTGACCTCGATGGTGCGCTCGCGTCAGCTGCTGCTGTCCTGGTACATGCTCGCCTTCCAGCTGCCGCGGCTGCCCGAGGCGGTCCTGCGCCGCATCGACAAGGGCAGCGACCGGCAGCTCGCCCACGCGGGCCTGGACCGCGACGAGATCGCCCGGATCAAGCGGGAGGTCGTCGACAGTGGCGCGCTCCCGGGCGCGCTCGGCTGGTACCGCGCCCTCCTGCTCAACGACCCGCGCGCGATGCGGGCCAAGGTCGTCGGTGTGCCGACGACGCTGGTGTGGAGCGACGAGGACCTGGCGCTGGGTCGCTGGGGCGCGGAGCACACCGCGCGCTGGGTGAGCGGGGCGCCGTACCGCTTCGTCGAGCTGGCGGGCATCTCCCACTGGATCCCGACGCAGGCTCCCGACGTCCTGGCCGAGGCGATCCTCGACCGGGTGGGGAGCAGCCCGGCGTGACCCGGCCGGAGGCGCCGGTCCCGGCGGCGCTGCCGCATCCCGTGGTCGACAACCACTGCCACCTCGACATCGGTCGTGGCGGCGATCCGTGGGACGCCGGGGAGGCGATCGCCGCGGCCGCGGCGGTGGGCGTGACCCGGATCGTCCAGATCGGCTGCGACCTGCGGGGCGCCCGCTGGGCGGTCGAGGCGGCCCAGCGGCATCCCGGACTCGTCGCCGGCGTGGCGCTGCACCCCAACGAGGCGCCCCGGATCCACGCCGAGGGTGGCCGCGTCGCGCTCGAGGCCGCGTGGGACGAGATCGAGGAGCTGGCCGGCGCGCACGACGGCGTGCGGGCGGTGGGGGAGACCGGCCTCGATGCGTTCCGGACCGGCGAGGACGGGCGCGCGATCCAGGTCGAGTCGTTCCGTCGGCACATCGACCTCGCGAAGCGGCTCGACAAGACCCTGGTCATCCACGACCGCGACACCCACGACGAGGTGCTCGAGGTCCTCGATGCCGAGGGTGCGCCCGAGCGCTGGGTGATGCACTGCTTCTCCGGTGACGCGGACTTCGCCCGCGCCTGCCTCGACCGGGGCGCCCACCTGTCCTTCGCCGGCACGGTCACCTTCAAGAACGCCGAGCCGCTGCGCGAGGCGCTCCGGATCGCTCCGCGGGACCGGATCCTGGTCGAGACCGACGCGCCCTATCTCACCCCCCACCCGCACCGTGGCCAGACCAATGCCTCCTATCTGGTGCCGCTGACGATGCGGCTCATGGCCGAGGTCCGCGGCGAGGACCTGGGCGAGCTCTGCGCCGCCGTGGAGGGCTCGACCTTCGCGGCCTTCGGTGGCGTCTGGCCCGCGGCCCCGACTGCTAACAAAAGTTAGCAAAATTGGGTGAGGTGGGTCACCCGCTGAGCGTGGACACGCCTGCGCGAGTTTGCATCGGCGCGGCGCACCTGTTCTGGTGGATGACTGACGGCCGGGATCGGACGCACCATTCCGACCAGTCCTCGAGGGGGAGCGCAGTGCTGCCCCGGACTGGTCGCCGAGGCCCGGGCAGCACGAACATCGGAGCACCGTGCCACTTGCGCGCCCCCACCTCGTCCAGCCCCTGAAGGGCACGATCGACACCCTGACCCGCAGCCGGACTGCCTTCGTCGCGACCATCGTCGCGGTGCTGTTGGCCGTCTCGGCGGTGACGTGGGGCTACTCCTCGATGAGCACCGAGGTCACGTTGTCGGTCGACGGCGAGGAGCGCACGGTCAGCACGCTCGGCGACACCGTCGGGGACGTGCTGGCGGACGAGGGCATCGAGCTCGCCGAGCGCGACCTCGTCCAGCCCGGCGTGGACGAGCAGATCGAGGGCGGCGACAAGATCGCCGTCCGGTTCAGCCGTCCGGTCGAGCTGACCGTCGACGGTGAGACCACCACGCACTGGGTGACGGCCACCGACGTGCAGGGCGCGCTGTCCCAGATCGGCTCGATGTATGCCGACAGCCGTCTCTCCACCAGCCGTGGCACGACGATCGAGCGCGGCGGCGCCGAGATCGAGGTCGTCACGCCCAAGAAGCTGACCTTCGTGCTGGCCGGCCGGAAGGCGATGACCCGCGAGGTCGCCGCACTGACCGTCGAGGACGCCCTGGCGGCCGTCGGCGTCGAGCTCGACGACCGCGATCGGACCCGTCCGCGTCGTGACGTCGAGATCGAGGACGGCGACCGCGTCGTCTTCACCGACGTCGAGCTGCGTCGTCGTCACGTCGATGGCGAGGTCATGGCGGCCCCCGTCCGCGAGATCGAGGACGACTCGATGTACGAGGGCGAGGAGTCCGTCGTCACCGAGGGCACCGACGGCCTCCGCGACGTGACCTACCGCCTGTTCGTCCACAACGGCGAGGTGGTGCGCCGCGTCGTCGTCACGCAGGACGTCCACCGCAAGCCGGTGACCCGCGTCGTCCGCGTCGGCACCAAGACCGTCGCCGCCAACTACGCCGGCGGCAGCACCGTGTGGGACCGCCTCGCCCAGTGCGAGTCCGGCGGCAACTGGGCCATCAACACCGGCAACGGCTACTACGGCGGCCTCCAGTTCAGCCTCGGCACCTGGCAGGCCAACGGTGGCCCGGGCATGCCGCACCAGGCCTCCCGCGAGACGCAGATCGCCATCGCCACCAAGGTGCGCGACGCGGCCGGCGGCTACGGCGCGTGGCCGCACTGCGCGTCGGTCCTCGGCCTGCCGCGCTGACTGCGACCGCGGGGGAACGCCCTAGGCTGAGGTCCATGACCGAGACCTCCGCGCCGCGACTGCTCGGTCCGGCTGAGGTCCGGGCCCTCGCGGCGCGGCTGGACCTGAGACCGACCAAGCAGCGCGGCCAGAACTTCGTCATCGACCCCAACACGGTGCGGCGCATCGTCCGGGAGTCCGGCGTCGTCGCGGGCGAGAGCGTCCTCGAGGTCGGGCCCGGCCTGGGGTCGCTGACGCTCGCGCTGCTCGAGACGGGCGCGGATGTCACCGCGATCGAGGTCGACCCGCTCCTCGCTGCCGAGCTGCCGCAGACCATCGCGACCTTCGCGCCGGGCCACGTCGATCGGTTCCGTGTGGTCCTCGCCGACGCGCTCGCGGTGACCGAGGTGCCGGGGCCGCCGCCGCGGGCCCTGGTCGCCAACCTGCCCTACAACGTCTCCGTGCCGGTTCTGCTGCACCTGATGGCGCTGCTCCCGTCGCTCGAGCACGGCCTGGTGATGGTGCAGGCGGAGGTCGCCGACCGGCTGGCCGCACCGCCGGGGTCGAAGACCTACGGCGTGCCGTCGGCGAAGGCCGCCTGGTTCGCCGACGTACGACGCGCCGGCGCCATCGGTCGCAACGTCTTCTGGCCCGCGCCCAACGTGGACTCGGGCCTGGTCGCCTGGACGCACCACGCGCCGCCGACCGACCGGGTCACCCGCGAGCAGGTGTTCGCCGTGATCGACGCGGCGTTCGCGCAGCGTCGCAAGGCGCTGCGGGGCGCCCTGCGCGAGCTGGCGGGCGGCGCGGAGGCCGCCTCGGCCGCACTCGCGACGGCCGGCATCGAGCCGCTGACGCGCGGCGAGGCGCTCGGCATCGACGAGTTCATCGCGATCGCGGTCGCCCTCGCCGAGCAGGCGGCGGCCCGGTGACCGCGGCGCAGCTGCCGCCGTCGTGGTCGGTCACCGTCCGGGCCCCGGCGAAGGTCAACCTGCACCTCGGCGTCGGTCGCCCGCGTCCCGATGGCCTGCACCCGTTGGCGACGATCTATCAGGCCGTCGGCCTCTATGACGACGTCACCGTCACCGACGCCGACGACTGGTCGGTCGAGCTGACGGAGCCCGTCGCCGGCGTACCGCTCGACGAGGACAACATCGCCGTCCGCGCCGGGCGGGCGCTGACCGCGCACCACGGGCTCGACCTCGCCGCGCGGATCGTCATCGACAAGGGCATCCCGGTCGCGGGCGGCATGGCCGGGGGCTCGGCGGACGCCGCGGCGACCCTGCTCGGCCTGGACCGCCTCTGGGACCTGCAGACCAGCGACGACGACCTGCTCCAGATCGCCGGGACACTCGGCAGCGACGTGCCGTTCGCCCTGGTCGGTGGGACGGCGCTCGGCACCGGCCACGGTCAGCTCGTGACGCCGGTGCCGGACGCGACCTCCGGCTGGTGGCTGGTGGTGCTCTCGGACGAGGGCCTGTCGACGCCGGCGGTCTATCGCCACTTCGACGTGATCGAGCCGGACGCGCCGATCGACCCGCCGGTGCCGGAGCCGATGCTGGAGGCGCTCGCCGACGGCGACGTCGTCGCGGTGGGCGACCTGCTCGCCAACGACCTGTGGCCGGCGGCGCGGGACCTGCGCCCGGACCTGGTCGAGGTGGAGGCCTACCTGCGCGCCACGACCCCGGAGGGCGTGCTGCTGTCCGGCTCGGGGCCGACCCTGCTCGCGCTGCACGAGAACGTGTCGGACGCCCGGGTCGCGGCCGAGCTGCTCAACCAGCGCGGGGTGCGCTGCACCCTCGCGCCGGGTCCGGTCGCCGGCGCCCACGTGGTGACCTATGCCTGATCCGCGCACGGGCAACGCGTCCGGAAGGCTGCCCGGAAATCTGGTCAGCCTCGAGCGGGTGTCGAAGGCCTTCGGCATCCGTCCGCTGCTCGCCGACGTGTCCCTCGGCATCGGTGCGGGGGAGCGGATCGGCATCGTCGGTCGCAACGGTGACGGCAAGACGACCCTGCTGCGCGTCATGACGGGCGCGGACGAGCCGGACGAGGGCCGGGTCTCCCGGCAGCGGGGGCTCCTGGTCGGCGTCCTCGCCCAGCACGACGACTTCGACGACAGCCACACGGTGCGCGAGGTGGTGCTGCGGGGCATGGCCGACCACGAGTGGGCCGCCGACGCGCGGCTGCGCGAGATCGTGGACGTCCTGCTCGCCGGCATCGACCTCGACCGGGCGGTGCACGGGCTCTCCGGCGGGGAGCGCCGCCGGTGCGCGCTCGCGGGGCTGCTGCTGGGCGACCACGACCTGATCGTGCTCGACGAGCCGACCAACCACCTCGACGTCGAGGCAGTCGCCTGGCTGGCGGCGCACCTGGCCGCGCGGCCCTCGGCCCTGGTCGTCGTCACCCACGACCGCTGGTTCCTCGACGCCGTCTGTCAGCAGACGTGGGAGGTCCACGACGGTGCGGTCGACATCTACGACGGTGGCTATGCCGCCTTCGTTCTGGCGAAGGCCGAGCGGCAGCGTCAGGCCGCCGCCTCGGAGGTACGGCGACAGAACCTCGTCCGCAAGGAGCTGGCGTGGCTGCGGCGTGGTGCGCCGGCGCGGACGAGCAAGCCGAAATTCCGCATCGACGCCGCGACCGCCCTCATCGAGGACGTGCCGCCGCCCCGCGACCGGCTGGAGCTGCAGCGCTTCGCGGCCCAACGGCTCGGCAAGGACGTCATCGACCTCGAGGACGTCGACTTCGTGCGCGGTGACCGTGAGCTGCTCTCGCACGCGACCTGGCGGCTGGGTCCGGGCGACCGGGTGGGCCTGGTCGGGGTCAACGGAGCGGGCAAGACGTCGGTGCTGTCACTGCTGAGCGGCGAGGCGGCGCCGTCGGTCGGCAAGGTGCGCCACGGTCGCACCGTCGCGCTGCAGCACCTGACGCAGGCGATCGACGTCGAGGACCCCGAGGCGCGCGTGCTCGCGACCGTGGAGGGCATCCGCCGGGTCACCCGGACCGTCGACGGTGACATCAGTGCCACCTCGATGCTGGAGCGCTTCGGCTTCACCGGCGACAAGCTCACGGCCCGCATCGGCGACCTGTCCGGCGGCGAGCGGCGCCGCTTCCAGCTGCTGCGGCTGCTGCTGACCGAGCCCAACGTGCTGCTGCTCGACGAGCCCACCAACGACCTCGACATCGAGACCCTCAACGTCCTCGAGGACTTCCTCGACGGTTGGCCGGGCACCCTGGTCGTCGTCTCCCACGACCGCTACTTCCTCGAGCGCGTCACCGACTCCGTCTGGGCCCTGCTCGGCGACGGCCGGATCTCGATGCTGCCGCGCGGGGTGGATGAGTACCTCGAGCGGAGGGAGGTGCGAGCGAGGAACGAGCTCGCGCCGAACCGGAGCGAAGATCGAGCAAGCGATGCGACCGAGGAACGAGGTCGCACGAGCGCGTCGAGATCCGAGTCTGCCGGCGACAACGGTCTCCCGCTTTCCCGCACCAAGGCCAAGTCCGGCTCGGCAGAGGAGCGCTCGGCCCGCAAGACCGTGGCCCGCCTCGACAAGGTCCTCGAGCGGCTGTCCGCGCAGGAGGCCGAGCTCACCGGGCAGCTGATCGCCCACGCGACGGACCCCGAGCGCCTCACGACCCTCGGGACGGAGCTCACGGCGCTGCAGGAGGAGAAGGAGGCCGCGGAGATGGAGTGGCTGGAGGCCGCCGAGCTCCTCGAGTGAGGGTTGACGCCTGACGCCGCCGGGTAGGTGCGTCGACCATGACCGGCTACGACGACCTGAGCTCGCTGATCCCCCGCATCGCCGAGGCGGCCATCGACTGGCGGATGCAGACCATGGGCTGGGGCACGCGCAACGGCAGCGGCGGCTGGACCATCATCGGCCTCGCCTCGCACTGGCAGTGCGACAACGACGGCACGACCTACAACAACGGCGAACGCACCGAGGACACCTACTTCCGGGACCTCTTCGCCGACTGGCGCGCCACCGTGCCTGAGGTCCTGGAGCCCTGGACCGAGCTGCCGGACCCGGCCTGGCTGGGATGGCGGGTCGACGCGCTGCGGACGCAGGCCAACTCGCTGCTCGACCCGTCGGCCCTCGATGCCGACGACCTCGACCCGGGCGCCTCCGGCGTACCCGTGCTGGGCAACGGCGACCTGCACAGCGCCCGCGAGACCATCGACGCCAAGATCGGCGCGATGGAGGGCTACACCGCCACCCAGATGTACGACGTGCTGGTGACGAAGACCGATGACGTGATCCGCGGCGAGTTCGCCGCGACCGGCGTGCTCGGCCAGCACCTCGCCGGGCAGGCGTCGATCCTGGAGAAGGCGCGCACCGACGTGGCGGCCCTGTTCGACGCCTGCTTCGAGGTGATGGACAAGAAGGGCCTGGTCGGCGGGGGCAGCATCGACCTGGCGATCCCGCGTGCCCTGATCACCGCGGTCGGCGTCTTCGCCACGGGCGGCCTGTCGACGGCGATCAGCGCGATCGGTGCTGCGGTCGGGCTGGCCGACGCGCTGATCCCCGAGGGCGCGGAGCCCAACCCGATCGAGGTCTCCCTCGCCGGCTACGACGAGCACGAGTCGTGGACGCTGATGACCGAGGCGCTGACCAGCCTCAACACCTCGATCACCGAGCAGGAGGACGACCTCGCGACCCGCAGCGGGCGTGCCACCACGCTGATCTCGGGCTCGCCGGCCTTCGACCTGTCGCGGATCACCGGCGCGGGCAGTGACCCGGCGGCGCTGGCGGACGCAGGCGATGTCGTCGCCATCGACCGTGGCGGACTGCGCTATGTCGCCGAGGTCTCGATCCCGGGTGCGACCACGAGCCTGGACCGGACGGCCTATGCCATCGAGGACATCGAGCCGAAGCACTCGATGAGCCGGCCCGCCACCATCGGCCGCGCGTCCGACGGGATCCACGCCGAGTGGTCGCAGCTGCGCGACGCGACCGTCGCGTGCGTGCGCGGCACGGCCAACGAGCTGTGGAGCCTCCGCGGTGGCGTGATCGAGGTGCTGCACGACTTCGGCGTCGTGGACGTCGAGCAGGCCGAGCGCTACCGGCCGCCGGAGCCCTCTCCGAACACCCTGCTCCGGGGACCGCAGCTCGCCATCTGACCCGGTCGGAGCCGGGACGCTAGTCCGCGAAGGGGAGCAGCAGCCGTCGCAGCAGGTCGGCCAGCTCGGCCTGGTCGTCGCCGGTCAGGCCGGTGAGCAGGTCGCGCTCCGCGCCGAGGAGCGCCGCGAAGGCGCCGTCGACGGCGTCCTTGCCGTCGGGGGTGAGCCGGACCAGGACGCCGCGGCGGTCGGAGGGGTCGGGGTTGCGCTCCACGAGGCCGCGGGCGGTGAGCCGGTCGACGCGGTTGGTCATGGTGCCGCTGGTCACCAGGGTCTCCTTGAGGAGACGGCCGGGGGACAGCTCGTAGGGG
Source organism: Nocardioides caeni (assembly GCF_004912195.1). GTDB lineage: Bacteria > Actinomycetota > Actinomycetes > Propionibacteriales > Nocardioidaceae > Nocardioides > Nocardioides caeni. The sequence goes on along the minus strand of NZ_STGW01000004.1, from coordinate 160,410 downwards.
TCGCCCGCGCGGCGCAGGGCCGCGAGGACGTCGAACTCCCAGGACTCGATGTCGTGGGTGGTGAACGCCTGGCGACGGGCCCGGTCGACGTGGTGCGCGAGCCGGGAGATCCGGCTGAAGACCGCGACGGGGGCGAGGTCCAGGTCGTTGCGCTCGCGCGCCCACGCCTCGATCAGCTCGTCGACATCGTCCCGCATGCCGCCAGCGTAGCGGACCTGTCGAGAATCTTTATGTCAAGACAATGTTGGGCAGCCGGCGACGCGACCACTAGGGTCGCGGGCGTGGATCAGCGCGCCACTGCTCTCGACCGGGTGACCCTCGCCAGCCTCGTGTGGGGCGATGCCGACGACCGGGAGCGTCCGCTCGCGGTCCTGGTGCACGGCTTCCCCGACACCGCGCACACCTGGCGCCACCTCGGTCCGGCGCTCGCCGCGGAGGGCTATCGCGTCGTGGCGCCCTTCACCCGCGGCTACGCCCCGAGCTCGCTGCCCGCCGACGGGTCCTTCCACGTGCCGGCGCTGATGGACGACGTGCTCGGCCTCCACGGCGCCTTCGGCGGCGACGAGCGGGCGGTCCTCGTCGGGCACGACTGGGGCGCGATCACCGCCAACGGCATCGCCGCCTCCGACGCCAACCCCTTTGCCGCGATCGTCAGCATGGCGGTGCCGCCGTTCGCTGCGATGAACCCGCGGCGCGACGACCTCTGGCAGTGGGCCCGGATCCTGCCGCGCCAGGCCGCGATGAGCTGGTACACCCTGTTCAACCAGGTGCCGGCCGTCCCGGAGCGCACCTTCGACCGCTTGGTCGCGCACCTGTGGCGTCGCTGGTCGCCGGGGTACGACGCCATGGCGGATCTCGCCTACCTGGCCGCCGCGCTGCCGGACGCAGCGCACCGGTCGGCCGCGATCGGCTACTACCGGGCGCAGCCGCGGATCCGCAGCCTGCCCGCCCACTATGCGCCGCTGGCCCGCGACTGGGTCGCGGAGCCGAAGGTGCCGCTGCTCTATCTCCAGGGCGCCGACGACGGGTGTCTCGACGCGAGGTGGGCGGGCCGCATCGGCGACCGCCTGCCCGCCGGCAGCCGCGTCGCCGTGATCGAGGCCGCTGGCCACTTCCTGCAGCTGGAGCGTCCCGACGTGGTGAACGCCCGGATCCTGGAGTTCCTCCGCGAGCCCCGGCCTGCCGTTGCCGACGTTGTTACTCACGAGTAATCTGAGCGCCATGACTCAGGTGCACAACCTCTGGAAGACCACCACCGGCCTGCCCGTCGTCGGCGGCACGATCGGCAAGCGCGTCTTCTCGCTCGCCTTCGCGCAGAAGGCGCCCTACTTCGCGACGATCCACCCGCGCGTGGTCGACATGCGGCCCAACTACGCGGAGATCACCTTCGCCAAGCGCCGCAGCGTGCAGAACCACATCGGCACCGTGCACGCGATCGCGCTCTGCAACGGCCTGGAGATGGCGATGGGCGCGCTCGCCGAGTCGACCGTCCCCAGCACCAAGCGCTGGATCCCCAAGGGCATGTCGATCTCCTACACCGCAAAGGCGACCGGCGACATCACCTGCATCGCCGAGACCGACCAGGAGCAGTGGGACGGTGCCGAGGGTGACCTGCCGGTCCGGGTCCGCGGTCAGCTCGACGACGGCACGGTCGTCATCGAGGGCGTCATCAACCTCTGGGTGACCAGCAAGAAGTGAGCCCGGGGTGCCGCGTTCAGAGCGCGGCACCCGTCCCGGCCGCGGGCGGTACGACGTCGGCGTGGCCCACCGTCGCGGCGGTGCGACCACGACGACGCGTGCGTCGCTCGATCCAGTTGGCGAGACCCGTCAGCGCCAGGTTCATGACGATGAAGATCGCCGCGATGACCAGAAGGGCGGGCACGAGGTTGCCGTTGTTGGTGGCGATGTTGTTGCCCTGCCGCAGCAGCTCGGCGTAGCCGATGATGTAGCCCAGTGCGCTGTCCTTCAGGAGCACGACGAGCTGGGCGACGATGGCGGGCAGCATCGCGCGCAGTGCCTGCGGCAGCAGGATCAGCCGCATCACCTGGGCGTTGGTGAGGCCGATCGCGGCTCCGGCCTCACGTTGGCCGCGGGGCAGTGCCTGGACCCCGGCGCGGATGACCTCCGCGATCACGGCGCCGTTGTAGAACATCAGCGCGAGCACGACGGCCAGGAACACGTTGGCGTCGGCGCCGAAGAGCTTGGTCGGCGCCAGCCACAGGAAGATCATCATGATCAGCAGCGGGACGGCGCGGAAGAACTCGATGACCGCCGCAGCGATCCACGCGACCGGCCGGATCGTCGACATCCGCCCCACGGCGCAGAGCGTGCCGAATGCCATCGCCAGCACCGCCGCGAGGGCGGCCGCCTTCAGCGTCCCCTCGATCCCGGGCAGCAGGAAGTTGTCCCACGTGTCGCCCTCGAGGAAGGGCTTCCACTTCTCGGGGTCCCACTGGCTGGTCTGCGGGCCCTTCGGGTCCTGGGCGAACTTGTCGTAGACGTACCAGCCGGCGGCCGCGATCAGCACCGCGCCGATCACGTTGAGCACCATGTTGCGCGCCCGGGCGCGTGGGCCCGGGACGTCGTACAGGACGGAGCCGGAGGCCGACTTCATCGCACACCTCCGAGCCGCTTTGCCGCCCACGACGTCAGCAGCCCGATCGGGAGGGTGATGATCACGAACCCGAGCGCGAACACCGCGAAGATCAGGATCGTCTGGTCGCCGTTGAATTCGATGAGCGTGCGCATCAGGCCCGACGACTCGTTGATGCCCTCGGCGGTGGTGACGCCGATGACGACGGCGATCGTCGTGTTCTTGATCAGCGCGATGAAGGTGCTGCCGAGCGGGGCGATCACCGCGCGGAAGGCCTGCGGCAGGATCACCAGGCGCAGGTTCTGGGTGAAGGTGAAGCCCAGTGAGCGTGCTGCCTCCGACTGTCCGACGTCGACGGTGTTGATGCCGGCCCGCAGCACCTCGCAGACGAACGCCGCGGTGTAGACCCCGAGGCCGACGACGGCCAGCCAGAAGACGTTCTCGCTGATCGTGTCGCTGAACGTGACGCCCAGCTGGTAGCTCAGCCCGAACAGCATGAACGTGATCACCAGCGTCAGTGGGGTGTTGCGGATCGTGTTGACCCACACGGTCCCGATCAGTCGCAGCAGGGGCACGGGGGAGACCCGGAAGGCGGCCAGCAGCGTGCCGAGGACGAGCGCGAGGACCCCGCTGTAGAGCGCCAGGCGGATGTTGAGCCAGAACGCCTGCAGGATGTCGGGGAACGCCTCGATGATCACGTCCACTGCGGACCGCCTTCCGTGGTCAGGGCCGGGTCAGGACCGGGTCGGTCGGATCAGTAGCGGTCGACGGTCGGCGGCGTCTCGGGCAGCGGGTAGCCACTGTCGCCGAGGTTGTCGTTGAACGCCTTCTCCCAGGCGCCGTCCTCGAACGCCTCCTCGATGAGGTCGTTGATCTTGTCGCGGTCCTCGGAGTCCTTCGGCAGGCCGACGCCGTAGTTCTCCTCGGAGAACGGGCTGCCCACGACCTTGAGCTCGCCCGGGTGCTGCTGGGCGAAGCCGGCCAGGATGATGTCGTCGGTCGTCAGCGCGTCGATCTGGCCGCCGAGCAGGGCGTCCACGCACTTGGAGTACGAGTCGAACTCCTGCAGCTGGACCTTGTCGGAGTACTCGTCCTTGACCCGCTGGGCGGACGTCGATCCGGTGACCGAGCAGAGCGTCTTGCCGTCGAGGCTCTCGGGCCCGGTGATGCTGTCGTCGTCGGCGCGGACCAGCAGGTCCTGTCCGGCGACGTAGTAGGGGCCGGCGAAGTCGACCTTCTCCTTGCGCTCGTCGGTGATGGAGTACGTCGCCAGGATCATGTCGACGGTCCCGTTCTCGAGGAACGTCTCGCGGTTGGCGGAGACCGCCTCCACGAACTCCACGTCGTCGAGGTCGTGGCCCAGTCCCTCGGCGATGTAGCGGGCCATGTCGACGTCGAACCCGCTGAAGGAGCCGTCGGACTCCTTGAGGCCCAGGCCCGGCTGGTCGACCTTGATGCCGATCTTGAACTTGTCGTCGTCGTCGTCCCCGCCGCAAGCGGTGAGGCTGAGGGCGAGGCCGGCCGCCAGCGTGGCGGCCATCATCTTCGTGCGCATCTCTCTCCTTCTTTCCCGGGTGGTCCGGATCGAACGTGCGTCGGGTTGGTGCTCGATCAGTGCTCGATCAGTGCTTGAGGATCTTCCCGAGGAAGTCCCTGGCCCGGTCGGACTGCGGGTTGGTGAAGAACGACTCGGGGTCCGCGGACTCGACGATCCGTCCGTCGGCCATGAAGACGACACGGTTGGCCGCGGTGCGCGCAAATCCCATCTCGTGGGTCACGACGATCATCGTCATCCCGCGCTCGGCGAGGTCGACCATGACGTCGAGGACCTCCTTGATCATCTCCGGGTCGAGCGCGGAGGTCGGCTCGTCGAAGAGCATGACCTTGGGGTCCATCGCCAGCGAGCGGGCGATGGCGACGCGCTGCTGCTGGCCGCCGGAGAGCTGGGCGGGATACTTCGCCGCCTGGTGACCGACCCCGACGCGGTCGAGGAGCTCGTGGGCGCGCTTCTCGGCGTCGGCCTTGGCCATCTTGCGGACCTTGATCGGACCAAGGGTCACGTTGTCGAGGATCGTCTTGTGGGCGAAGAGGTTGAAGCTCTGGAAGACCATCCCGACGTCGGCGCGGTGCCGGGCGAGCGCCTTGCCCTCCTGGGGGAGCGGCGCTCCGTCGATGAGGATGGTGCCCTCGTCGACCGGCTCGAGCCGGTTGATGGTGCGGCACAGCGTCGACTTGCCGGAGCCGGACGGTCCGATGACGACCACGACCTCGCCCTGCGCCACGCTCAGGTCGATGTCCTGCAGCACGTGGAGGTCGCCGTACCACTTCTGGACGCCACGCAGCTCCACGAGATCGCGGGCTCGTAGGTCCTCGCTGAGAGGGGCCGTCATGCCAAGGCACGCTAGCCCCGGCGATGCTGCCGCCGCTAGTGCCGCGGGCGGTGTCGGCCGGACCGGAACCGTTCCGTGACCTGCGCGTGCGGATCAGCGAGGGGTCAGAGCATGGCCGGGACGACACTGAGCCCCAGCCCCAGGACGATCGCGACGGCGCCGAGCACGGCGGCGATGCGCTGGGTCGAGGCGGAGGCGGTCTGCAGCTCGTCGGTGAGGGGCGCCAGGCCCATCTCGCCGCGCCAGTCGTCCTCCTCGGCGCGCCACTGCTCGGGAGCGGTCGCGGCACGCATCGCCGCACCGATGGTCAGCAGCAGGAGGGTGAAGGTCCCGCCCGCGATCAGCAGCACGGTGAGGATCGCGGAGATGCCGCGGGTGTTCGTGCTGAGCATGATGCCGGCGCCGAGCCCGACCGCCACGAGCAGCGCCACGATGCTCAACAGGCTGCCGAGCAGCTGGTTGTTGCGCGCGACGAACCCCGGGGTGACGGTCTCGGTCATGGGGCGAGCCTACCGAGGGTTACGGGACGAGCCGCCTGCCGCCGTACCCTTGACCGGTCATGAGCACCACCGTCGAGCACCCTGTCGCCCCCGCAGCCCCGTCCGAGCAGCCGCGCACCTACGAGGTCCGCACCTACGGCTGCCAGATGAACGTCCACGACTCCGAGCGTCTCTCCGGGCTCCTCGAGGACGCCGGCTACGTGCGGCACGAGAAGGCCGACGCGAAGGACCAGGCCGACGTCGCGGACATCGTCGTCTTCAACACCTGCGCGGTGCGGGAGAACGCCGACAACCGGCTCTACGGCAACCTCGGGCACCTGGCGCCGCTGAAGGCCAAGCGTCCCGGCATGCAGATCGCCGTCGGCGGCTGCATGGCGCAGAAGGACCGCGACACCGTCGTCAAGAAGGCCCCGTGGGTCGACGTCGTCTTCGGCACCCACAACATCGGCTCCCTGCCGGCGCTCCTCGACCGGGCCCGGGCGCTGGAGGAGGCGCAGGTCGAGATCCTCGAGTCCCTCGACGTGTTCCCCTCGACGTTGCCGACCAAGCGGGAGTCGGCGTATGCCGCCTGGGTGTCGATCAGCGTCGGCTGCAACAACACCTGCACGTTCTGCATCGTGCCGAGCCTGCGGGGCAAGGAGAAGGACCGCCGGCCCGGCGAGATCCTCGCCGAGATCGAGGCGCTCGTCACCGAAGGCGTCTCCGAGGTCACCCTGCTGGGCCAGAACGTCAACGCCTACGGCGTGGAGTTCGGCGACCGGCAGGCGTTCTCCAAGCTGCTGCGGGCCTGTGGCGAGATCGAGGGCCTCGAGCGGGTGCGCTTCACCAGCCCGCACCCGGCGGAGTTCACCGACGACGTCATCGAGGCGATGGCCGAGACCCCCAACGTGATGCCCAGCCTGCACATGCCGCTGCAGTCCGGCTCGTCGAAGGTCCTCAAGGACATGCGCCGGTCCTACCGGCAGGAGAAGTTCCTCGGCATCATCGAGCGCGTGCGCGCCGCCATGCCGGACGCGGCGATCACCACCGACATCATCGTCGGCTTCCCCGGCGAGACCGAGGAGGACTTCCAGGAGACGCTCAAGGTGGTGCGCGAGTCCCGCTTCGCGGGCGCGTTCACCTTCCAGTACTCCAAGCGCCCCGGTACGCCGGCCGCGACCCTCGACGACCAGGTCCCCCAGGCCGACGTCACGCACCGCTACGACCGCCTCGTCGAGCTCGTCAACGAGATCACCTGGTCCGAGAACCAGAAGCTGGTCGGTCGCGAGCTCGAGCTGATGGTCGCCGAGGGCGAGGGCCGCAAGGACGCCGAGACCCGGCGGCTCTCCGGTCGCGCCCCCGACAACCGGCTCGTGCACTTCGAGGCCGACTTCACGGGCGTCGACGGCGAGCCCCGCCCCGGCGACATGGTCACCGTCGAGATTACCTACGCCGCCCCGCACCACCTGGTCGCGGACGGTCCCGTGAAGGCGCTGCGGCGCACGCGGTCCGGCGACGCGTGGGAGCGTCGGGTTTCGACGGGCTCAACCAGCGGGGGCGGCGCCACGTCGAAGGGTGTCGGCCTCGGCATGCCGTCCGTCGGCGTCCCGGCGCCACTGCCGGCCGGCCCGACCTGCGGCTGAGCCCTCCCCCCCCGTTCGTCGAGGAGCTTGCGCAGCAAGCGTCTCGAGACGTGGCGAGTTCGCCCACTCAGGCGGGCGACTCGTCCTCCGGATCGGGCGTCTCCTCGCCGCGGGTGGCCGCGGTGTCCGTGTCCTCGGGCTCGGTGGTCTCCTCCGGCAGCTCGTCGGTGGCCGGGTTGTGCTGCGGCACCGGGTCGCGGGACTCGACGGAGTAGGCGCCGTCGCCACCGACGCCCGGCACGGCGTTGGGTCCGCCGGGCGGGGGTGCCTGCGGCACCGCGGTCGGCTCGGGTTGCGGCGACAGCGACTGTCCCGTGTCGTCGTTGGGATCGGCGGTCGGCTGGTCGTTGCTCATGATGGTCCGGTAACCGCGCGGGCCACTCGCAACCGTGCGATCGGATTCGGGTCAGAACCCGAACTGGCTCAGCGGGGTCAGGTCCCGGCGCCGCAGCCCGTCGAGCACGAACCGCTCGTGGGGCACCACCGGACCGGGCAACGTGTCCAGCTCGTCGAGAGGCACCCAGCGCAGCTCGGCGCACTTGGCCGCCTCGACGATGCGGGGCTCCCCGCGCCACGACCGGGCGGTGAAGAAGAAGTCGACGCGCTCGTCGATCGGCAGGTCGTGGGCGGTGCGCTGCATCGCGGTGGCGAACTCGAGGTCGAGGTCGGCGACGCCGATCTCCTCGAGCGCCTCCCGGCGCGCCGCGTCGAGGGCGGTCTCGCCCCGCTCGACGTGGCCGGCGGCGGCAGAGGCCCAGTGGTCGTCCATGTAGCCGGTGCCCTGCCGCAGCTGCAGCAGGACCTCGTCCCCTGCTGTGCCCTCGCGCAGCAGGAGGACGTAGGCGGCCGGGACGATGCTGAAGCGCACCTTCCCGGTCGCCGGGTCCGTCACGCTCACTGGATGTCGTCGTCCTTGCCGTCGAGCCCGTCGAGGGCGTCCTTGGCCTTGTCGACGCCGGACTCGATCTTGTCGTCGTACTTGCCGCCGGTCTTGTCACTGGCGAGATCGGCGGCCTTGTCGATGCCGCCCTCGATCTTGTCGCCGTGCTTGTCGACGGCGTCGCTCAGCTTGTCCTTGGCGTTGTCCAGAAAGCCCACGAGAAACCCCCAAAGCGATGGATGTGCACGGCCCGACCTGAGCCGCCGATGTCACCCTGCCACACCCTTGGGAGACTGGCTCCCATGTCCTGCCCGTCCTCGCCCGGTCCGGCTCCGGTGGTCGTCGCGATCGTCGGCCCGACCGCCAGCGGCAAGACGGCCCTGTCGCTCGATCTCGCCGGCGCGTTGGACGGCGAGATCGTCAACACCGACGCGATGCAGGTCTATCGCGGCATGGACATCGGCACGGCGAAGCTGCCCGTCGAGGAGCGCCGCGGCATCCCGCACCACCTGCTCGACACCCGCGAGGTGCGCGACCAGGCGACGGTGGCGCAGTTCCAGGGATGGGCACGCACCGCGATCGCAGAGATCCGCGGGCGAGGACGCAGCCCCGTCCTGGTGGGCGGTTCGGCGCTCTACAACCGCGCGATCCTCGACAGGTTCGACTTCCCCGGCACCGACGCGACCGTGCGGACCCGGCTCGAGGAGGAGCTGGCGCAGGTGGGCCCTGCGGCGCTGCACGACCGGCTCCGCCGGCTGGACCCCACCGCGGCCGACCGGCTCGAGGTGGAGAACGGGCGTCGTACGGTCCGGGCGCTGGAGGTCATCGAGGTCACCGGCCAGCCGTTCAGCGCCCGCCTCCCGGTGCAGGAGTACGTCGACCCCCGCACCGTCCAGATCGGCGTCGCCATCGAGCGCGACGTGCTGGAGCAACGGATCTGGCTGCGCGTGCAGCGGATGTTCGAGGCCGGCCTGATCGGCGAGGTCGAGCGACTGCTCGCCGATGGCCTGGCGGAGAGCAGGACAGCGGCCGCCGCCATCGGCTACCGGCAGGCCATGGCCGTCCTCGCCGGCGAGATGGGCGAGGAGGAGGCGATCGAGCGCACCGCGATCGCGACCCGGAGGTTCGCCCGCCGCCAGATGGCGTGGTGGAAGAACGACCCCCGCATCACCTGGGTGGCGTACGACGACCCGGACCGCGTCGGCGAGGCCCTCGCCGTCGTGCGACGAGAGGAGAATCGACCATGACCGCTCCCGCAGTGGCCGTCGTGACAGGCGCGGCCCGGGGCATCGGCCGCGCGCTCGCGGAGCAGCTCGCCGACCGGGGCCACGAGGTGCTGCTGACCGACATCGACGGCGCGGCCGCGCAGGCCGCCGCCGACGCGATCGGCCGCGGAGCGTGGGCGATGGCGCACGACGTGCGCGACGCGGCGGGACACCGTGCCGTCGCCGAGGCCGCCACGGCCCGCGGACCCCTGCGGGTGTGGGTCAACAACGCCGGCGTGCTTTTCGCGGGCGAGGCATGGGAGCACCCCGACGAGCAGGTCGACGCGATCGTCGACATCAACGTCAAGGGTGTCCTGGGCGGCTGTCGCGCAGCCGTCGGCGCGATGGGGGAGTCAGGCGGCCGGATCCTTAACGTCGCCTCGATCTCGGCGCTCACGCCGGTGCCGGGCCTCGCGCTGTACGCCGCCACGAAGGCCGCGGTTCTCTCGTTCACCACGTCCCTGCAGGGCGACCTCGACCACGCCGGCCTGCCCATCCGGGTTCGGGCGCTGTGCCCCGACGTGGTCGCCACCGCGATGGTCCACGACGTCGAGAAGGACCCGGGTGCCGCCCTGCTGTTCGCCGGCCCGAAGCCGTTGGACGAGCGCGACGTGGCGGCCGCGGGCCTGGCGCTGCTCGACTCGCGCCAGCTCTTCCGCGTCGTCCCGCGCTGGCGTGGCGCCATGGTGCGCGCCGGTGACGTGCTTCCGGCGGTCGGGCTGAAGGCCGTGGCCGCGATGCGCGGCATGGGCGACAGGGCGCAGGCGAAGCGCTGAGCCGGGAGTCGGGAGCCGGACGCGCGTCAGCGCAGCCGCGCCAACGCCGTCTCCGCGGCATGGAAGCCGCTCATCCCGTGCACGCCGCCGCCCGGCGGCGTCGCGGACGAGCAGAGGTAGACCCCGTCGACGCCCAGCGTGTAGGGGTTGGCCGCGATGCGCGGGCGGAAGGCGATCTGCCGAGCCGTGTTGGCGCCGGCGGAGATGTCGCCGCCGACGTAGTTGGGGTTGTACGCCTCCCAGTCGGCCGGGCTCCAGGTGGAGGTCGCGAGGATGCGGTCGCGGAAGCCCGGCGCGAAGCGCTCGATCTGTCCGATGATGGCGTCGGTCGCGTCGCCGGTGTAGCCGGCCGGCACGTGCGCGTAGGCATAGATCGGGTTGGTCGTACCGACGGAGCGGGCGCGATCGACGAGGTACTGCTGGCCGAGCAGCACGAAGGGACGCTCCTGCATCTCGCCGCGTGCCGTCGCCGCCTCGATCGCGACCATCTCCCGGGCCGTGCCGCCCAGGTGCAGGGTCCCCGCCCGGGCGCAGTCGGGGTTGGTCCAGGGGATGTCGCCCTCGATCGCGAAGTCGACCTTGAACGCCGCCGGCCCGTAGGTGTAGCGGGTGAGGGCCCGACGGACCCGGGCCGGCAGGCGATCACCGACGATCTCGAGCACTCCGGCAGGCGCCGTGTCGAGGATGACGACCTCCGGCCGGCTGCCGACCAGGCCGGGCAGCTCGTCGAGCGAGCGGACCCGGACGCCGGTCACCACCGTGCCGCCGTACGACGCCAGCTCGGTGAGCAGCGCGCGGGTGATCGACTCCGTCCCACCCGCGGCCACGGGCCACCCGACGGCGTGCGCGGCACCGGTGAGCATCAGGCCGACCGAGGCACCGAGGGGGCCGGTGAGCGTCCCGAACTTGTGGGCCGCGACGCCCATGAACAGTGCCTTCGCGGGCTCGTCGCCGAAGCGGGCCGACTGCCACGTGGCTGGCATGAGCGCCTTCACCCCGAAGCGGCCCAGTGTCACGGGGTGCCGTGGGGCGTGGACGACGGGCTGGAAGACCTCGCCGATCAGGTCGTCGAAGTTGCGCACCATCGGCTCGAAGATCCGGCGCCAGCGGGCGCCGTCGCGGCCCAGGCTGGCCGCCGTGACGTCCATGTCGCGGGCAGCGAGGCCGGCGCGTCCGTCGTCGAGGGGATGGGCGAGGTCGATCTCCGGGTGCAGCCACTGCAGCCCGTGCCGCTCCAGTCCGAGGGAGGCGAAGAACGGGGAGGCCAGCCCGGTCGGATGGAAGGCGGCGCACACGTCGTGCAGCACGCCCGGCACCGTCAACTGGTCGTCGCTGCGGGTCCCGCCGCCGGGGCGCTCGTGGCCCTCGACGACGGTGACGCTCAACCCGGCTTGCGCGAGCCGGATGGCTGCGGCGAGGCCGTTGGGTCCGCTGCCGATCACGACTGCGGTGCTCACGTCGCAGGGTCCTTCCCGTTGGTCAGGGTGCTCTGGCGACCGTACCCGTCGGCGGTCCAGCCAACCTGCAGCGGGATCGGGCCGTTGGGGAGCCACGGCTGCTCCTTGACGCAGTCGCGGACGTCCCAAGTGCCGCGCTCGACGACACCGAGGGCGGCGTCGATCACCCGGTAGTGCTGCGGTGTGCTGGTCCGCCACGGGGTGGCCTGCGACTCGGCATAGACGGAGACGAGGTCACCGGGGGCGAGGTTGAGCCGCTTCTGCACGGCGGCGATGAGGCGCTCGTCGTTGAGGTGGCCGTCTCCGAAGTTCCAGCCGAGCAGGATGTTGGACATGAACTCGCCCTCGCGCACGACGCGTTCCTCGATGTCGTCGAGGTGCTCGTAGAGGACGGAGTAGAGGCCGCGGCCCTGGCTGTGCAGGGCGCGCCAGCCGTTGACCTTCTGCAGCGTCATCTCGGCGTCGTCGCGCTCGTAGGGCATGCCGATCATCCGCTGGAGCTGGTCCATCTGGGTCTCGACGCACCGGATCTCGTTGAGCCGCTCCTCGACGCCGGGCCGCATCGCCCAGATCGCGGTGGCCCAGTTGCCGGCGTACTGCCGCATGCTCGGCAGGAAGCTGACGAGGTCGGGCCGCAGCGATCCCAGGATCGGGAACGTCATCAGCAGGGCGAAGACCGGGATCAGCAACAGCGGCTCGGAGAACTCCCAGATGTTGTAGACGTCAGCGTCGAAGCCGTCGCCGAAGCCGCCCCACAGCACGATCGCGATGAAGCCGAAGAAGACGTTCCACTCCAGCGGGACAGCCATTGGGAAGGTGGAGGTGATGTAGATGTGGAAGATCAGCATCGCTACGGCGGCGACCATCGCGACGGTGGGGTTGGTCGTGAACAGCAGGACGAGCGGGATGCCGATCTCGACGGTCGTGCCGTTGACGTGCGCCATGAACCAGGCGAGCCGGCCGGGGCGCAGGTCGTCGCTGCCGACGTCCCGGTAGTGCGCGTGCTTCACGGCGCTGGGTACACCCGGGCTGTTGGAGACCATCGGCGGCACCACGTGCTCGAAGTGCAGGCCCAGCTTGGAGAAGCCTGCGCCGATCCACACGATGCAGATCACGATCTTGAAGACCACGACCAGATTGATGAAGTCGGCGCTCGTGGCGTCGTCGGCCAGGACGAGCGCACCGAAGATCGCCGAGAAGAGCATGATCGGCAGGTACTGCTCGGAGCGGGCCGCGAGGAAGACGACCTTGTCCCGCAGGCCCATCAGCGGCATGAGCACGAGGATCGGGACGAAGGCAGCAGGCGGGATCAGCTCCTGCGGGCCGGTGCCGGCCGGCAGGGACTCGACGGCGTCGGCGGGCGCGAGCAACGGGTAGGCGAGCGCGGCCAGGACCCCGACGTAGAGCAGGACGTCGAACCAGGTGCGCTCGTCCCCGGCGGTGCCCGGCACCCGGCTCGCCCACGGCGCCATCCGGATCGTGCCCGGCCGCAGCCAGTAGCGGATGTTGCCGAGGAACGGCATGAAGTGGCCGCACAGCGGGCCGAAAGCGCCGCCGAGGCCGATCACCTCCAGCAGCATCAACCACACGGCGAGCTTCTGGTAGACGACGATGGAGTCGAACCACGTGCCCGGCTCGGTGAAGTGGACGTGCTCCGTGGTGCCCGCAGTGATCGCCAGGCCGACGGCGAAGTAGAGGCCCAGCATCTTCAGGATGTAGATCAGCGTCAGCGCGCGAGGCGTGCCGAAGCCGTCGTCGACCCAGCTCGTCGTCAGCACGCGGAGCCGGTCGCTCAGCGGCAGCCGGACGAATTCGGCCGGGGCGACCGGCTGGGGAGCGGGCTTGAGGAATCCCATGGTCAGACACCCTTTCCTGTGGTGACACCGGCCGCGGCGACGAGCGCGCGGAGGTGGGGCTTGTCGATCTTGCCGACGGGGTTCTTCGGCAGTGCCTCGAGGACGTGAACGGCGACCGGGACCTTGATCTTGGTGAGCTCGGCGCGGCAGCGCTCGAGCAGCGCGTCGACGTCGACCGCAGCGGCCGGGCTGTCGGGGGCGGCGGAGACGAAGGCGACCACCACCTCGCCATAGACGGGGTCGGGTCCGCCGACCACGGCCGCTTCGAGGACGGACGGGTCGCTGTGCAGGACGTTCTCGATCTCCTTGGGATAGATGTTCTCCCCACCCCGGATGATCATGTCCTTGATGCGGTCGACGATCCGGAGGTAGCCGTCCTCGTCGAGGATCCCGACGTCGCCGGTGTGCAGCCAGCCGTCGCCGAGCGTCTCGGCGGTCGCCTCCGGGCGGTTGAGGTAGCCGCGCATCACGTTGCCGCCCTTGATGACGACCTCGCCCCGCTCGCCGTTCGGGACGAGGCTGCCGTCCGGCGCCATGATGGCGACCAGCTGGCCGGGGAGGGCAGGGCCGACGGTGCCGGGCTTGCGGACGCCGTCGACGGGGTTGCAGGTCGACGCGCAGGTGCCCTCCGACAGTCCGTAGCCCTCCACCAGTGGGAAGCCGAAGCGCGCCTCCACCGCGGCGAACAGCTCGGGCGGAGCAGGCGCCGCGCCGCAGATGGCGAAGCGGACCGAGCTCACGTCGGGCTGGACATCGACCGGGAGCGCGACCAGGTGGGAGTAGATCGTCGGCACCGCTGAGAAGTACGTCGGCCGGTAGGTCTCGACCGCGCGGAGGAACTCCACCGGGTGGAACCGCTGCAGCACGGTCAGCTGCGCACCGACCGACATCGGCGTCAGCCAGCTGACGCAGATCGCGTTGACGTGGAAGAGCGGGAGCACCAGCAGGCAGTGGTCGTCGGGGCGGATGGCGATCGCCTCGCCCATGCTGGCGATCATCGCGTCGATGTTGCCGTGGTCGAGCATGACGCCCTTGGGACGACCGGTCGAGCCGCTCGTGTAGACGAGCAGTGCCAGGTCGTCGGTCGAGGTGTCCGCGGCCGGCAGGGTCCCGGCGGGGGTGGTGGCGAGGGCGTCGACACCGAGCACCACGATGTCGCCCTGGACGACCGTCGGATCGGTGGCGACGACGACGAGGGCGCCGGAGTCGCCGATCTGGTGGTCGGCCTCGCTGGCGGTGAAGGTCGGGTTGATCGGCGTCGCCGCGGCGCCGAGGCGCCACGCGGCCATGATCGTCACCAGCAGCTCGACCCGGTTGGGGAGCATCACTGCCACCACGGAGCCGGGGCCGACGCCCCGGGCGGCGAGCTGCTCGGCGGCGGCGTCGACCCGTCGACCGAGCTGGGCGTAGGTCAGCTCGGTGCGCTCGTCGCGGACACAAGGGCGGTCGTCGTACGACGCGGGGCGCCGCCAGGGGAGGTGGTCGAGGCTCATCGTGGGCTCCTGCGGGGCTCGGGAGGTGATGGGTCGACGCTAGGACCGGGGACGGCCGCCGTTCTTGGTCCGACAGCACGAAGTCGAGGGGACATTCGCCGCCGCGGAGCCAAGGCATGGCGGCGCCACAGTCTGGCACCATGACGTGACGGCCGTCACCCGTTGGTTCGTCGACCCAAACCACGCAGAGGAGCGTGCCCGTGCCCGTGTCCGCAGCCGAGACCGAGCTCCACGGTGTCGCCACGCTGCTCGCCGAGCGACGGGTCGAGCTGACCGCCCATCTCGTCGTGCAATTCGGCGAGCGGATCCCCGAGCTGCCCCGGGACCCGACGCTGGTCGACCTGCTCAACGGCAGCGCCGGCTCCAACCTCGAGACCCTGGCTCATCTGTTGCACGGCCACGTGCCGGTCGACGAGATCCAGGCGCCCGCGGCAGCCGTCGAATACGCGCGACGACTCGCCCAGCGCGGCACGCCGCCGAGTGCGTTGCTCCGGGCCTACCGGCTCGGGCAGCAGCTGATCCTGCGGTGGGCCAACGACGAGATCGCTCGTCGCGTGGCCGACCCGGCCCTGGCACTGCAGACCAGTCACCTGCTCACCGAGACCTCCTTCCAGTACGTCGACGCGGTCTCCGAGGACGTGATGAGCGCCTACCAGACCGAGCGCGAGCGCTGGCTGGCCAACCGCAGCGCGGTGCAGCGCGAGACCGTCGAGGCCCTGGTGCGCGGCGACCGGCTGGACCTGGCCGCGACCGAGACGGCGCTGGGCTACCGACTGCGCCAGCACCACCTGGGGCTGGTGCTGTGGACGGCCGGCGCCGAAACCGGTTTGGCCGACTCCGAACGGCTGCTGGCACGGCTCGGTCAGCGGCTCGGCGCTGCCGGCCATCCGCTGTTCGTGCCCCGCGACCGCGACACGGCGTGGGCCTGGCTGCCCATCGGCCGCTCGGCCGAGGTCGACACGGCTGCGATCGCGGAGGTGCTGGCGTCCGACGCGGACGGGATCCGGGTCGCGATCGGCACGCCCGAGGCCGGGGAGCCGGGCTTCCGGGCGACCCACCTCGGCGCCGCAGCCGCTCACGGGGTGGTGCAGCTCGGCCAGCTCGACGCGCCCGTCGTCTCCTACGCCGAGCCCTCGGTCCGCGCAGCCGCGATGCTCGCCGGCGACCTGGGCGCCACGCGGCGGATGGTCGCCCGCACGCTCGGCGACCTCGCGCACGACACCGATGCCGCGGCCCGGATGCGCGAGACCCTGCTCGCCTTCGTCGAGGACCGCGAGAGCTATGTCGCCACGGCCGCGCGCCTGCACCTGCACAAGAACACCGTGAAGTACCGCGTCGACCGGGCCATCGAGGCGCGGGGCAAGCCGATCGGCGAGGAGCGGCTCGACCTCGAGCTCGCCCTCGTCGCGTGCCGCTGGCTCGGCCCGGAGGTGCTGCGCGCCGGGGCCGGTGTCGGCTGAGACTGGCAGGCTCGGCTCCATGACCCGCACCGTCTACTACACGGCGACCACCCTCGACGGCTTCCTCGCCGACCCCGACGACTCGCTGGCCTGGCTGATGCGCCAGGACCTCGACGAGGAGGGGCCGCAGAACTACGGCGCGTTCATCGCCGGCATCGGTGCGCTGGTGATGGGGTCCACGACCTACGAGTGGGTCCTCGACCACCTCGGCGCGACCGGCGAGGCCTGGTCCTACGCGCAGCCGACCTGGGTGATGACCACCCGCGAGCTGGCCGTGCCCGAGGGCGCCGACGTCCGGTTCGCCCGCGGCGACGTGAGGGACCTGCAGGCAGAGCTCGCCGCAGCTGCCGGCGACCTCGACGTCTGGGTCGTGGGCGGCGGCGACCTCGCCGGGCAGTACGCCGATGCGGGGCTCCTCGACGAGGTGATCGTCTCGATCGCACCCGTGGTCCTCGGTGCCGGACGGCCGCTCCTGCCGCGTCGGCTCGACCTGCGACTGGAGGAGACGTCGCGCAACGGTGCCTTCGTCACGGCCCGTTACTCGATCGACGGCGTGCTGCTCGAGGATCGGACGTAGGCTGCGGCGCCTACGACCGCCGGAGTCCCGGCCGATGGGAGACCCGTGAAGCACCTCCTCCGCCTGGCCTCCCTGGCGTCGCTCGGCGCACTGCTGCTCGCGCTGCTGGCCGTGCCGATCGCGGCGCCCGGCCCCTCCTCCGCGCTGGCGCGGGTCGCACCACCGCCGAAGGTGACCGGCGTGACCCCCGTGGGTCAGGAGTGGGTGGCCGCGAAGCTGCAGGTGCGTTGGCGGGCGATCCCCGGGGCGTCGTACCAGGTCCGGTGGGGGAGGACCACTGCGGCGCTGGCCAGGGCGAGGGTCCACCCCTCGCCCCGCGCCTCGGCCACCTCGCCCGCGCTCAGCACCCGGTGCGAGCCCTGGCGCGTCCAGGTGCGCGCCGTCCGGAGCGGACGGGTCGGGCCCTGGTCGTCCGCACGTCAGGTCCGCTTCACCAACCGCGCGCCGGGGGTCCCGGCGCTGAGGCACTCCGCCACTGTCCAGACCAGCGAGACCGCCGCCCGGGTCACGTGGGGCCGCACGCCGTACGTCGCCCGCTACCGGCTCGACTGGTCCGCGGCGCCCAACGGCTACTGGAAGGGCTTCGAGCACAACCACACCCCTTGGCAGGGCCCGGCCTCCACCGGCGTCTCGATCCAGCTGCCCGCCGCCGCGACGGCAGGTGACCGCTTCCTCCACCCGGCCTACGGCAACCCGGTCTACGGCCAGCTCAACTACGACAACGGCTGCACCCGCACCTATCGCAAGTCGGGCTGGTTCGGGTTCTTCCCCCAGTCACGCGTCCCGGACGCCGGTGACGCCGTCGCCTTCGGCACCTACAACACCGAGCTCCCGAGCCGGCTCGGGGCAGTGCCGGCCAAGATCGCGAACCTCGCCGAGAACATCGCGAGCCAGGACCTCGACGTGGTGGTGCTGCAGGAGGCGAACGACGATCGTGCGCAGTCGTTGCTCGCCCGCCTCGATGCACGGGGGCAGACGGACTGGACCAGCCATGGCGTCGGGTCGCAGCAGGTGATGTGGCGGACCTCCCAGTGGGAGCTGGTCGAGGGGACCGCCCTGGGCATGGCCAACGACGGCAACCCCGCGACCCCGCTGCCGACGCCGGGCGTGCGACTGACGCCTGCCGCCGGGGTCGCCGACCCGCAGCGACAGGACATCTTCGTCGTGTCGGTCCATCTCGAGGACACCCCGGGCGGCACGGTCGCCCAGCGCAAGCGCAACGCCAACAAGGCCGCCGGCATCCTCCTCGACCAGATCGCCGCGGCCGGCACGGCAGGTCTCCCGGTGCTCGCCGGCGGCGACTTCAAGGGGAGCTTCAGCGACGGGAGCGCGGGGTCCGGCTCCTGCGACGAGTCCAACGGCTGCGTGGGCGAGGGGCAGCCCACCTTCGTCCGCGCCGGCTTCTGGGACTCCCGCACGGCACCGGTCAAGGACGGGCTGGCCTTCGGCACCGTCAACAAGCACGTCGCGAACCCGCCGCGGAACTCCACCGGCGTCGGCAACCGCACCGACTTCCTGCTCGCGAAGGGCGCCGGCGGCTTCACCCTGCACCGCAACGTCGTGCGGACCTTCGGTGACGCGTCCGACAGCCACCAGTCCGACCACAACCTCGTCGTCGCCCACGTCGTGATCCCGCGCGTGTCCTGAGCATCTACGCTTGATCCGTGACCCGGGACGAGTGGGACGAGATCGTGGACGAGACGGCGCTGGCCGCGCTGCTCGGCGAGCCCTTGCCTGCTGCACGGGACAAGGAGCGGTCCCGGCTCTCGGACGTCGACCGCGACTGGCTGGCGTCCTCGCCGTTCTGCGTGATGGCCACATCGGATGCCGACGGACGGTGCGACGCCTCGCCCAAGGGCGACCCGGCCGGCTCGCTCGCGCTCGTCCTCGACGATCGGACCATTGCGCTCGCCGAGCGGCCCGGCAACCGGCGTGCCGACGGCTACCGCAACATCCTGGCCAACCCCCAGGTCGGCCTGAACTTCCTCATCCCCGGCCGCGGCGACACCTTGCGGATCAACGGCCGTGCCCGGCTCGTGAGCGACGCTCCCTTCTTCGACGAGATGGTCGTCAAGGGACACCGTCCGCTGCTGGCCGTGGTGGTCGAGATCGAGACGGTCTTCTTCCACTGCGCCAAGGCGTTCCTGCGTTCCGGGCTCTGGCGGCCCGAGACCTGGGCCCCGGAGGCGCACGTGCCGCGGAGGGCGGTGCTCGCGCACCGGCTGGAGACGTCGGGACGGTCGCTGGAGGAGCTCGACGACTACTACGGCCCTCGCTACGAGAAGGGGCTCTATGTCCAGCGCTGAGTCCTATGCGTTCCTCAAGGGTCACGGCACCGAGAACGACTTCGTGCTGCTGCCCGACCCCGACGGGTCGGTGCACGGTGAGCTGAGCGCCGAGCGGGTGCGGGCGCTGTGCGACCGCCGCGCCGGCATCGGTGGCGACGGCGTGCTGCGGGTGATCCGGACGACGGCCGTGGGTGAGGCAGGTGCCGGACAGACGGAGGCGGACGGCGGGGCGGAGTGGTTCATGGACTACCGCAACGCCGACGGCTCGATCTCGGAGATGTGCGGCAACGGCATCCGCGTCTTCGGCCGGCACCTCGCCCAGGCGGGTCTGGCCGATCCGGCGGGGCCCGTGCCCGTCGCCACCCGCGACGGGGTCAAGGTGCTGACCTTCGCCGGCGGTGAGGTCGACGGCGAGATCACGGTCGACATGGGCGTCCCGCGGGTCCTCGCCGACACGTCGGTCTCGGTGGGCGACCGGACCTGGCCGGCGGTCCATGTCGACATGGGCAACCCGCACGCGGTCGCCTTCCTCGACGAGGGCAGCGACCTCGCCGACGTGGGTCCGCTGCTCGAGGCGCCGGAGCACGACGCGGCCGTCTATCCCGCGGGCGTCAACGTCGAGTTCGTCCTGCGACGCGCGCCCGGCCACGTCGCGATGCGAGTCCACGAGCGGGGCTCGGGCGAGACCAGGGCGTGCGGCACGGGCGCCTGCGCGGTGATGGTGGCGGCAGCGCTCGCCGACGAGGCCGCCCGCGACACGTCCTATCGGGTGGATCTGCCGGGCGGGACGCTGCACATCTCCTGGACGGTCGACGACCGGATCATGATGACCGGCCCGGCCGTCGTGCTGGCCGAGGGCGTGACCCGTCTCTGACTGTGACACCTTTGGTGTCACGATCGACGGCGTCCCCCTATGCTCCGTGACATGGAACTCACCGGATCATCTGCCATCGTCACCGGCGGCGCGTCGGGCATCGGCGCCGCCGCTGCCCGCCAGCTCGCCGCCAAGGGCGCCACCGTCGTCGTCGCCGACCTCCAGGCCGACAAGGGCGAGGCCCTCGCCGCCGAGATCGGCGGCGTGTTCGCCCAGGTCGACGTGACCAACACCGAGCAGATCGCCGCGGCCGTCAAGGCCGCCGCCGACATCGCCCCGATCAAGGCCGTCGTCAACTCCGCCGGCATCGGCTGGGCGCAGCGCACCATCGGCCGCGACGGCACCGTCGAGTCCGCGCACTCGCTGGAGGCCTTCACCAAGGTCATCCACATCAACCTGATCGGCACCTTCGACATGGTGCGCCAGGCCGCCACGGCCATGAGCCTCAACGAGCCCGACGAGGACGGCTGCCGCGGCGCCATCGTCAACCTCGCCAGCGTGGCCGCCTTCGACGGCCAGATCGGCCAGGCGTCGTACTCCGCGTCCAAGGGCGGCGTCGTCGGCATGACCCTGCCGGTCGCCCGGGACCTCTCTGCCGCCGGCATCCGCCTCAACACGGTGGCGCCGGGACTCATCGACACCCCGATCTATGGCGAGGGCGAGGCCGCCGACGCGTTCAAGGCCAACCTCGGCCAGAACGTGCTCTTCCCGAAGCGCCTGGGCTCCGGCGACGAGCTCGCCTCGATGGTGCTGGAGTGCATCACCAACTCGTACATGAACGGTGAGGTGATCCGCGTCGACGGCGGCATCAGGATGCCCCCGAAGTGATCCCGGCCTGACCGGCCCCTGCCTCTGTGGTGCCTGGGCGTCAGCCCAGGCACCACATCGCGCCGTAGGGCCCCTTGGTGGAGCGACGCTCGGTGACCTTGCCGTCGATCGTGATGACGCAGGTCGCCGGCCGGCCGTCGTAGCCGGCCTGGACGTAGACCGCGCCGTACTTGGGCTTGCCGTAGACCGTCGTCGTCAGGCTCCACGTCCGCGCCTCGACCACCGCCTTGCCGCGCGGGTTCTCGGTGCTCGCGGGGATCAGGTAGGCGACCAGCCCCAGCGGGTTGGGGCTCGAGAGCTGGATGGTCATCGTGTGCTCGGTCAGCGAGTAGTTGCGGCCCTCGCCCGAGATCCCGTTGGGCTCACCGAGCCCCGGGAAGTCGGCGGCGACCGCGTCACCGGCGTCGGGCACCGACGTTGCCGTTCCGTCGGACGGCGCCGGGCGGGCGCGACGGGCCCGTTGCGTCGGGTCGATGCTCGCGCTGGCCGTCGGCTCGGCCGGGCGGGCCGAGTCGATCGCCGTCTCGGAGTCCTCTCCCGGATTGCGCAGCAGGAAGGTTCCCGCGATGACGAGGACTGAGATCATGATGGCGGCGAGGAAGAGTCGGTTCTCGCCCCCCGGTCGAAGAACACCCACGTCAGGTGAAACGACTGCCGGCCCTCCTGGCTACGGTGCCGCGGGTCACGCGACGAAATCGGGAAGCATCCTGCGGTCCCGGTCGTTACGCTGGACACGCCTATGACGAACCATGCTGAAGACTTCTCCCTCGCCGCCGCGCTGCGCGCCACGGAGGGCTGGGACGCCCTCGACGACGCCGATCTCGACGCTGCCGACGACCTCGATGCCGACCTCGACGAGGGTGCCGGGGCCGGTCCCGACGACGGCTTCGCGTCGGGGTACGCCGACGCGCCCGCCGCTCACGAGGCCCGCTCCACCGAGCTGACCACGGGTGACCTCGACCTGGTCGAGCGCCACGAGCTGCGCCGGGTGGCCGGCCTGCGCACCGAGCTCGAGGACATCACCGAGGTCGAGTACCGCCAGCTCCGCCTGGAGCGCGTCGTCCTCGTCGGGGTCTGGACCGACGGCACCGTCGCCGACGCCGAGAACTCGATGGCCGAGCTCGCGCTGCTCGCCGAGACCGCAGGCGCCGAGGTGTTGGAGGCGATCTATCAGCGCCGGCAGTGGCCGGACCCGGCGACCTACATCGGCCGCGGCAAGGTCGAGGCGGTCCGCGAGATCGTCCAGGCGACGGGCGCCGACACGGTGATCTGCGACGGTGAGCTCGCCCCGTCCCAGCTGCGCAACCTCGAGGACAAGGTCAAGGTCAAGGTCGTCGACCGGACGGCGCTGATCCTCGACATCTTCGCCCAGCACGCCAAGTCCCGCGAGGGCAAGGCGCAGGTCGAGCTGGCCCAGCTGACCTACATGAAGCAGCGGCTCCGTGGCTGGGGTGGCAACCTCTCCCGGCAGGCCGGTGGTCGCGCCGCCGGTGGTGACGGCATCGGTGGCCGCGGTCCCGGTGAGACCAAGATCGAGACCGACCGCCGCCGCATCAACGACCGGATCGCCAAGCTGCGCCGCGAGCTCAAGGGCATGTCGGGCGCCCGCGACACCAAGCGCCAGGGGCGGCGCCGCAACGAGATCCCGTCGGTCGCCATCGCCGGCTACACCAACGCCGGCAAGTCCTCGCTGCTCAACCGACTGACCGGGTCGGGCGTGCTCGTCGAGGATGCGCTGTTCGCCACCCTGGACCCGACCACGCGGCGCACCGAGACGGCCGACGGCCGNTCGTCGAGGATGCGCTGTTCGCCACCCTGGACCCGACCACGTTTTTTTGAGCGACACCGTCGGCTTCGTCCGCCACCTGCCGCACCAGCTCGTCGAGGCGTTCCGCTCGACCCTGGAGGAGGTCGCCGACGCCGACCTGATCGTCCACGTCGTCGACGGCTCCCACCCCGATCCCGAGGGGCAGCTGACGGCGGTGCGCGAGGTGCTCGCCGACGTCGGCGCCACCGAGATCCCCGAGCTCGTCGTCATCAACAAGACCGACATCGCCGACCCGCTGGTCGTCGACCGGCTGCGGCGGCGCGAGCCGCACTCGGTCGCCGTGTCGGCCCACACCGGGGAGGGGATCGCGGAGGCGCTGGCCGCGATCGAGGCCGACCTGCCGCGTCCGCGCGTCGAGTTCACCGCGCTGGTGCCCTATGCCCGCGGCGATCTCGTCGACCGGATCCACAAGGACGGCGAGATCACGGGCATGGAGCACACCGCCGACGGCACCCGCATCAGCGGCCGCGCCTCCGAGGCGCTGGCCAGCGAGCTCGCGGCCTACGCGGTCTGAGCTCGTCGGGCCTGTGGATCCGGCGCCGGACCCGTCGGCCCCACGCTCTAGGGTTCTGCCGGTGACCACCCCCGTCAGCGACCTGCTCTCCACGGCCGTCGCAGCGCTCGGCGGACAGCAGCGCGACGGCCAGGTCGCGATGGCCGAGGCGGTCGCCACCGCCTTCGCCGAGAAGCAGCACCTCCTCGTGCAGGCGGGGACCGGCACGGGCAAGTCGTTGGGCTACCTGGTGCCGGCGCTCCTCCATGACCGCCGGGTCGTCGTCGCGACCGCAACCCTCGCGCTGCAGCCCCAGCTGGTGGAGCGCGACCTGCCGCGGCTGGTCAAGGCGGTCGGCACGGTGCCGGGTGTCGACGCCAGCTATGCCGTCCTCAAGGGGCGTTCCAACTACGCCTGCCTGCACCGGGTCCGCCAGGGCGCGCCCGACGACCAGGGCGAGCTGATCCAGGCCGAGGCGGCGCTCGGCTCGATGGGCAAGAAGGTCCTCGAGCTGCGCGAGTGGGCCGAGCAGGTCGCCGAGGACGGCGGCACGGGCGAACGCGACGAGGCTCCTCGTCACACCGAGCGCGAGTGGCGCCAGGTCGCCGTCTCGGCACGTGAGTGTCTCGGCGCTTCCAAGTGCCAGTTCGGCGAGGAGTGCTTCGCGGAGCGGGCGAAGGAGAAGGCCCAGCGCTCCCACCTCATCGTCACCAACCACTCCCTGCTCGCGATCGACGCGGTCGAGGGCATCCCGATGATCCCCGACTACGACGCCGTCATCATCGACGAGGCCCACGAGCTCGCCGCCCGCGTCACCCAGGCCGCCACCGACGAGCTGTGGGCGGCCGAGGTGGAGCGCGCCGCCCGCCGCAGCGTGCGCCACGTCGACGGCAGCGAGGGCGACGACCTCGCCGACGCTGCCGACGCCCTGCGGTCCGCGGTCGCCGAGGCCAGGCCCGGACGCTTCGAGCGGATCCCGGAGGATCTCGCCGACGCACTGGCCCTCGTCCGCGACGCGGCTCGCGCCTGCGTCTCCGCCTTCCCTAAGGCCGAGCAGGGCAGTGACCCCGACCCCGCGCTCACCCAGGCCAAGGGCATGGTCCAGGAGGTCTTCACGACGGCGGAGCGGATGGCTGCGGCGTCCGAGTCCGACGTACTGTGGCGCACGGAGGGCTCCGACCGGATGCCGCCGGTCCTGTGCATCGCGCCGTTGCAGGTCTGGGGCCAGATGCGCGACAAGCTCCTGGCCGACAACACCGTCGTGATGACGTCGGCGACGCTGATGCTCGGCGGCGACTTCAGCTCGGTCGCGACCTCGGTCGGGCTCAAGCCGTCCGAGCAGCTGGCGGCCCCGTCTGCGTCGGCGACGGTGGCGCCCGACGCCCAGCCATGGCGTGGCCTCGACGTCGGCAGCCCGTTCGACTATTCACGCCAGGGCATCCTCTACGTCGCCCGGCACCTTCCCCCGCCGGGTCGCGACGGCCTGGGCAAGGCACAGCTCGACGAGATCACCGAGCTGGTCGACGCGGCCGAGGGGCGCACGCTCGGACTCTTCTCCAGCCGACGGGCGGCGGAGGCCGCTGCGGAGCACGTCCGGTCAGCCCTGCCGCACCTCACCACGCTGGCGCAGGGGGAGGCACAGCTGCCCGAGCTGGCTCGACAGTTTGTGGAGGACCCCCACACGTGCCTGTTCGGCACCCTGGGCCTGTGGCAGGGGCTCGACGTGCCGGGCGACACCTGCCAGCTGGTCATCATCGACCGGATCCCGTTCCCGCGCCCTGACGACCCGTTGATGAGCGCGCGCCAGAAGGCGGCCGACCAGGCGGGTGGCAACGGCTTCATGCAGGTCGCCGCCACCCATGCCGCGCTGCTGCTCGCCCAGGGGGCGGGCCGGCTGATCCGCACGACCAGCGACCGGGGCGTCGTCGCGGTCCTCGACCCGAGGTTGGCGACGGCGCGCTACGGCAGCTTCCTCAAGGCGAGCCTGCCGCCGATGTGGCCGACGACGGACCCCGCCGTCGTGCGCTCGGCGCTGACCCGCCTCAGGGGTTGACGGCGCGGACCGTGATGGCCTGCGCCATGCGGTCGTCGACGGGGCGGCCGCCGCACGTGTAGTAGGGGCGCTCGTCCGCGGGGGCGGTGTCGCACGCGGTGTAGCGGGCGCTGGCGTTGACCGCGTCGACCTCGATCCAGTCGACCGAGCTCCCGAACGGATAGGTGACGGTGGCGTTGCCGGCGGCGTTGAGGGGGATCACCCGCAGACGGGCACCCTCCCCGCGAGGCTTGAACAGCACGTAGGCGAACCCGCCAGCCTCCCTGTCGTTGAGGTTGACCTTGATCTCGAGCCGCTTGGAGCCGCGGAAGTCGGAGGTGAAGCGGTAGTGCCGGGCACTGAGGTGGTCCAGGCTGAACCGGACCCGCTTCGCGGTGTCGGACGGGCTGATCCGATAGCTCGACGAGAGGCCGGCAGGTCGGTAGGCCGCACCCTCGGCATAGAAGGACCTCGGGCGGCGGTTCCACGCCGTGAACTTGGCGAACTCCGTGGTGAGGTCGGTGCCGCGCGCCTCGAGCGCGGAGGAGATGGCCTGGACGGAGTACATGCTCTCCGCCCCGGTCCCGGTGTGGGACAGCTTCTCCCAGATCTCACGGATGATCACCGGCATGTCGCCCTGGGAGGCCGGGAAGCGCTGGCCGAGGAACTGCATGAAGATCCAGGAGGCGTAGGGGGTCAGGCCGCTCCACAGGTCCAGCGACTTGGCGGGGCGTCCCAGGGGACCGTAGGGCAGGTACTGGCGGTTGTCGTTGACGGTGTCGTAGAAGATGTCCTCGGCCCACGTCGCCGTCGACTCGAAGAACCAGGCGTCCTCGTAGAAGTCGTAGGCGAACTGCACCGCGTGGAAGAACTCGTGGGCCGCGGTCACCCGCAGGTTGCCCTGCGGGGTGTGGGTCGGGAACTGGCTCGACTTGTAGTCGTTGTCGAGCACGCAGTAGGGCGCGACGGTGACGTGGGCGTTCTCTGCGTCGTTGGTCCAGCAGTAGCCGTAGAGCGGGAAGGCGCCGCCACCGATGTCGGCGACGTAGATGTCCGTCTGTGCGGTGCCGTCGGCGCCCTCGTCGGAGACGACGGGGCGGTAGCCCGCGTTGACATAGCGCTTCGCGACCGTCGTCATGGTGGCGAGGGTGAACTCGACGTAGTCGGGGGCGCCGCCGGCAGTGCCGTTCCAGGAGCCGCCGGGGCCGTTGTTGTCGCCGGGGACCCGGTGGGGTCCGGTCTTCGTGTAGTGCACGCAGATCAGGGCGTTGCACAGCTTCTGCACCGGCGCCGAGCCGAAGCAGGCGTAGTCGGAGTCACTGCAGGTGGACACGGGGTCCGTCGGACGCGCCAGCAGTCGCTGGGCCACCTTCTGCTTGGCGGGGCTGAGGTAGTCCTGCAGCGAGGAGAGGTCACGCAGTGCCGAGGTGAACTCCTGGTGCGCGGCCGGGTCGGGCTGCGCGGCGGTGTCCGGCTCGCCGGGCGCGATCGCCGCCTCGACGGTCTCCAGTGCCTGCTCGGCCACCTGCTCGTTGGTGAGGTCGTCGTCGCCGGGCGCCGTGGCGGGGGCGGGCGCGCCGGCCGGTCGGTCCGGAGCCGCCTGGGCGGGCGCACCCACCAGGGACACCACCATCAGACCGGCGGTCAGGGCAGCAAGGACGAGGGCCAGCAGGCCGCGGACCGGGGCCCGGCGCAAGGACGTCATGGGGAAGGCGCTTTCGCAGACGGCGAGGGACCGCCCCACCGTACGTCACACCTTGCGCAGGACCGCGGTCACCTTGCCGAGGATCGTGGCGTTCGTCCCGTCGATGGGCTCGAAGGCGGGGTTGTGGGGGAGCAGCCAGACCTGGCCGTCCTTGCGCTGGAAGGTCTTCACGGTCGCCTCGCCGTCGATCATCGCCGCGACGATCTCACCGTTCTCCGCGGTGGGCTGCTGGCGGATCACGACGTAGTCGCCGTCACAGATGGCAGCCTCGATCATCGACTCGCCCTGCACCTCGAGGAGGAACAGCTGGCCGTCGCCGACCAGCTGGCGCGGCAGCGGGAAGACGTCCTCGACCCGCTCCTCGGCGAGGATCGGGCCACCGGCGGCGATCCGACCGACGACCGGGACGTTGGTCGGGACCGGTGCGGCGTCCCCGATCCCGGTCTCGTCGATCACCGACTCCTCGGCACTGCCCATCGCCCGTCGTGCCGCCAGCACCTCCGGAAGGAAGACCTCCAACGCGCGCGGCCGGTTGGGGTCGCGCTTGAGGAAGCCCTTCTCCTCCAGCGCTCGCAGCTGGTGGGCGACGCTGGAGGAGCTGGTGAGCCCGACGGCCTGACCGATCTCGCGCATGCTGGGCGGGTAGCCACGCTTCTCGATGCTGTCCTTGATGTGCGCGAGGATCCGCTGCTGGCGCGGCGTCAGACCGGTGCTGTCGGCCGGCCCGTCGGGCAGCTCGGAGACCGCGCCCTTGGTGCTGCGCTTGCTGCTCGTGCTCGTCGACTCGCCCTTGCGGTCGGCCATGGTGCCCTCCAATTCGCCGGCAGCTCGCCAGCGGGATCGCGACGGCTTGCCGGCAGCTCGCCAGCTGGTCCGGTGCGTCCACGCTAGTGGATCGACGGGACCGTTTCAAACATCTGTTCGAACGGCGTGTCGCCCGGTTCCGGGACCAGAGGGGCTCGAACGAATATTCGAGAGGCACTGGATTTGTTCGAACACCTGCTCTAACCTCGTACATGTGTTCGATCGAACGGTTGATCGAACGGCTGGGTGACCAGCTGATTGAACAGGTTGTGTCGGAGGGCTCCGCGAGTCTTCCCCCACCACATCGATCCGACCCCGCTCCTTCCCCCGGAGGTCCCCATGAGCACCATCACCCTGGCCCCGCAGTCCGTCCGCCGGCCCGTCGCGGGTCCGACGGCGCGTCCGTCCTCCTCGGTACGTCTGACGCGCCGCGGCCGACTGGTGGTCTTCGTGCTGGCCCTGCTGGTGGTCGCCACGGTGGCCCTGTCGCTGGCGGCGGGCTCGGCTGCGAGCGGCGAGAGTGGCGGCGACCCGGCGATCGAGCTCGTGACCGTGGCTCCCGGTGAGACGCTGTGGGACATCGCCGGCGACGTCGCCGGTGGCGGCGACGTCCGTGACGTCGTGGCCGAGATCCAGCAGCTCAACGCGCTCGACTCGAGTGTCGTCTACGCCGGCCAGGAGCTGCGCGTGCCCGCGTCCCGCTAGGGCCGCCCGTGATCACTCCGCCGCTTCGACCCCGGCGGAGGTTGGGGAAGCCGAAGGGTGGCGAGATGCGCTGTCGACCTCACCGGGCAGCGCGCTTGCCGCCCTTCGGCGCGTTCGGGTCGCGTTGCGGTCGTGGGTCGGGTGTCGCGGTCAGACCGAGGGCGCGGGTGATGCGGACGACCAGCATGAACGCGAGGAACAGGCAGAAGATGGCGCCGATGCTCGCGACGGCGAGGAAGAACCAGGCGCTGGTCCGTCCGTCGTGCCGGGCTGAGGCGCCGAAGTCGATGGCGGCGATGACGAGGTATCCCCAGGCGACCAGCGCGAAGGTGGCCCCGAGGGCGAGCAGGAGCAGGTCGGGGCGCAGTCGCGCCTTCTGTCGCTGCCCGCTCCGCTTTCCTCCCGCCACGGCCGCCATTGTGTCCGATGGGTGGAGGGTTCGCGTCGGAACCCTCCACCTCGGCGGGTCAGCTGGGGAGTTGCGCGACCGCGTAGGAGATCAGCGTCGAGCCGCTGCCGTCCTCGACGACGGCGACCGTCACCGAGTAGTCGCCCTTGGCGAAGAGCGCCCCGTCGGGGATCGCACCTGCGGTCTGCTCGTCGAAGCCGGCTTCGGTCAGAGCCTCGGATGCCTCGGTGAGCGCGGCGTCCTTGGCTCCGTCGTAGGACGTGGCCACCGACCAGCCGACAGCGCCGGGCGTGTCGATGGCAGCGCCCTGCTCGACCTGGCCGACCAGCGGGATGTCGTCCTCGGGGAAGCCCTCGGGAAGGTCGCCTCCGGTCTCGACGTCGACACCCGAGGACTCCTCGAGCTCCTCCAGCTGGCTCTCTGCGTCGGCGGCGGCGTCGTCGGCGGCGGCGTCAGCTGCATCGTCGCTCTTGTCCTCCGACGAGTTGCTCGAGCCCTTGTCGTCATCGCCTCCGGAGCTGTCGTCGCCGCAAGCGCTCAGCGCGAACGGCAGGATGGCTGCGGTGGCGAGCGCGGCGACGGCGCGCCGCCAGGGGGTGGTGGTCATGGAGATGCCTCTCAGTCGGTCGTGCGGTCCGCGGATCGTGGGCGACACGCGGGCGTGGACGGCTGTCCATCGGGCAGTTTCACGCCCTGTGACGTGCGCAAACGCCCTGCGGGAAAAAATTCCCGCAACTCATCCCACCCCGGCCATGCACCCGTGGTGAGCCCGGCGTACGGTTACCACTACATCTAGTAGTTACAACGATGTAGTTCTCCACATCTAGTCCACAGGACGAGGGGTGGGGATGCACAGAAACCGCTCCCTCGTGCACAGTCGAACCGTGGTTCTCCACAGCGTTGGTCATCCACAATGTTCGCCCGCCAGGAGCCGATCCGAGAGGAGAGAGACCATGCACTGTCCCTACTGCAAGCACACGGACACCAAGGTCCTCGACTCCCGGGTCGCCGATGACGGCAGCTCCATCCGCCGTCGCCGGATGTGCCAGGACTGCGAGAAGCGCTTCACGACGGTCGAGCTGATGCAGCTGACGATCCTCAAGCGTTCCGGTGCGACCGAGCCGTTCAACCGGGTGAAGGCCATTGCCGGCGCCCGCAAGGCGTGCAAGGGCCGCCCGGTCGACGAGGACGACCTGGCCCGGCTCGGCCAGGAGGTCGAGGACCAGCTCCGCCTCGCGGGCAGTCCCGAGATCGCCGCCCACGAGGTGGGGCTGGCCATCCTGACGCCGCTGCGTCGCCTCGACGAGGTCGCCTACCTGCGCTTCGCCTCGGTCTACCGCGGTTTCGAGTCCGCGGCCGACTTCGAGAACGAGATCGCCCTGCTGCGCGCCGAGCGCCAGCTGGCACCGGACCTCAGTCCGGCCCCAGCCCCGACGGGCTGACCACGAACGCCCGGCAGGTAGTGGGGAAGCTGCCTGCCGGGCCATCACTCTTCCCCTGCTCCCGCCACGCACCGCCGCACCCGCCGCCACCCAGGAAATCAGGAGAGTCATGACCGAGACGGCCAGCAACACCAACGCTGCCACCCAGCAGGCACTGAAGATCGAGCGCGTCTTCAGCACCGAGGGCGTCCACCCCTACGACGAGATCACCTGGGAGCGCCGCGACGTCGTCCAGACCAACTGGAAGACCGGCGAGACCGTCTTCGAGCAGCTCGGCGTGGAGTTCCCCGACTTCTGGTCCCTCAACGCGTCCACGATCGTCACGACGAAGTACTTCCGTGGAGCGGTCGGCACGCCCGAGCGTGAGACGGGGCTGCGGCAGCTGGTCGACCGGGTCGTGAAGACCTACACCAAGGCCGGCATCGAGCACGGCTACTTCGCGTCCGCGGCGGACGCCGAGGTGTTCGAGCACGAGCTGACCTGGCTGCTCGTGCACCAGTACTTCTCGTTCAACTCTCCCGTGTGGTTCAACGTCGGCACGAAGTCCCCGCAGCAGGTCTCGGCCTGCTTCATCCTCTCGGTGGATGACTCGATGGACTCGATCCTCAACTGGTACAAGGAGGAGGGCTTCATCTTCAAGGGCGGCTCCGGCGCCGGTCTGAACCTCTCCCGGATCCGCTCCTCCAAGGAGCTGCTGTCCTCCGGCGGCACGGCGTCGGGCCCGGTCTCCTTCATGCGCGGCGCCGACGCGTCGGCCGGCACCATCAAGTCGGGCGGCGCCACGCGTCGCGCGGCCAAGATGGTCGTCCTCGACGTCGACCACCCCGACATCGAGGAGTTCGTCGAGACCAAGTGGCGCGAGGAGGACAAGATCCGCGCCCTGCGTGACGCCGGCTTCGACATGGACCTCGGCGGCAAGGACATCACCTCGGTCCAGTACCAGAACGCCAACAACTCGGTCCGCGTCAACGACGAGTTCATGAAGGCCGTCGAGAACGGCACCGAGTTCGGCCTGCGCTCGCGCAAGGACGGCTCGGTCATCGAGACGGTCGACGCCCGCAGCCTCTTCCGCAAGATCAGCGAGGCCGCCTGGGCCTGCGCCGACCCGGGCCTGCAGTACGACGACACGATCAACGACTGGCACACCAACCCCGAGACCGGCCGGATCACCGCGTCCAACCCGTGCTCGGAGTACATGTCGCTCGACAACTCCTCGTGCAACCTCGCCTCGCTCAACCTGCTGAAGTTCCTGCGCGACGACGACACCTTCGACGCCCCGCTCTTCGCGAAGGCCGTCGAGTTCATCATCACCGCGATGGACATCTCGATCTGCTTCGCCGACTTCCCGACCGAGCCGATCGGCGAGACCACCCGCGACTACCGCCAGCTCGGCATCGGCTACGCCAACCTCGGCGCCCTGCTGATGGCGATGGGCCTGGGCTACGACTCCGACGGCGGTCGCGCGATGGCGGCCACCATCACGTCGCTGATGACCGGCACGTCGTACCGCCGCTCGGCGGAGCTCGCCGCCGTCGTCGGTCCCTACGCCGGCTACGCCCGCAACGCCGAGGCGCACAACCGCGTGATGCGCAAGCACCAGGCTGCCAACGACGACGTGCGCACCTTGCACATCGCCGACACCGAGGTGCACAAGCTGGCCACCGAGGAGTGGGCCAAGGTCGTCGACCTCGGCAAGACCAACGGCTTCCGCAACGCGCAGGCCTCGGTCCTCGCCCCGACCGGCACCATCGGCTTCATGATGGACTGCGACACGACCGGCATCGAGCCGGACTTCTCGCTGGTCAAGTTCAAGAAGCTCGTCGGCGGCGGCTCCCTGCAGATCGTCAACCAGACGATCCCGCGGGCGCTGACCAAGCTCGGCTACGACGCCGAGAAGGTCGAGGCGATCGTCGACTACATCGGTGAGCACGGCCACGTGGTCGACGCTCCCGGCCTGAAGCCCGAGCACTACGAGGTCTTCGACACCGCGATGGGTGAGCGGTCCCTCAAGCCGATGGGCCACGTCAAGATGATGGCGGCCTGCCAGCCGTTCCTGTCCGGTGCCATCTCCAAGACCGTCAACCTGCCGGAGTCGGCGACGGTCGAGGAGATCGAGACGATCTACCTGGAGTCGTGGAAGCTCGGCCTCAAGGCCACCGCGATCTACCGTGACAACTGCAAGGTCGGCCAGCCGCTGGCCGACGGTGGCGGCAAGGCCAAGAAGGACGCCGCCGCCGC
This sequence comes from Nocardioides caeni, assembly GCF_004912195.1. Lineage (GTDB taxonomy): Bacteria > Actinomycetota > Actinomycetes > Propionibacteriales > Nocardioidaceae > Nocardioides > Nocardioides caeni. The sequence goes on along the minus strand of NZ_STGW01000004.1, from coordinate 127,895 downwards.
GGACGCCGCTGCCGCTGAGACGGTCGTCGAGAAGGTCGTGGAGAAGGTCGTCTACGCCCCGACCCGCAAGCGCCTGCCGAAGTCGCGGACCGCTCGCACCACGTCCTTCTCGGTCGCCGGTGCCGACGGCTACATGACCTCCGGTGCCCACGACGACGGCACGCTGGGTGAGATCTTCCTCAAGCTCGGCAAGCAGGGCTCGACCCTGGCCGGCGTGATGGACGCCTTCTCGATCGCGGTCTCGATCGGCCTGCAGTACGGCGTGCCGCTGGAGACCTACGTCTCGAAGTTCACCAACCTCCGCTTCGAGCCCGCCGGTCTCACCGACGACCCGGACGTCCGGATGAGCCAGTCGATCATGGACTACGTCTTCCGCCGCCTGGCGCTCGACTACCTCCCGTTCGACGAGCGCTCGGCCCTCGGCATCTACTCCGCCGAGGAGCGCCAGCGCCACCTCGAGACCGGTTCCTACGAGCCCCTCGAGGAGACGGGCAACGCCTCCGAGCTGCTCGAGTCCCTGCCGGTCGCCAAGGCCGCGCCGGTCGAGGCGATCGTGGTCGAGTCCGACGTCGTGGATGCCGATCCGCTGGCCGGCGCTCCGACCGTCGAGACCAAGACCGCCAAGACGACCGCCGAGCTGCTCGAGCAGATCACCGGCCACGCCGTCGACAGCCCGCTCTGCATGACCTGCGGCACCAAGATGCGCCCAGCCGGCTCCTGCTACGTCTGCGAGGGCTGCGGCTCCACCAGCGGCTGCAGCTGATCACAGCACGACCCGACGGCCCGGTCCCTCTTCGGAGGGGCCGGGCCGTCGGCGTGGGGGATCGACCGGGATCTGATCAGCCTGTTTGATCAGATCCCGGTCGATCAGGCCGAGTTGAAGGCGGCCGCCACCACCTCGACGGCCGGTACGTCGGCAGGTGCCCAGTCGAGGCAGGCGAGGTCGCCCGGCGCGACCCACCGGAGCTCGGCGTGCTCGGTGAGCCGTGGCACGCCGCCGACGAGCCGACACCAGAAGGTGGTCAGCACGACGACGACCCGGCCGTCGTCGTACGGCGACGTCGCGATCTCCTCGTCGACCTCGACCGTGCAGCCGAGCTCCTCGTCGATCTCCCGGACCAGGGCGCCGCGGGGTGACTCCCCGGGCTCCACCTTGCCGCCGGGGAACTCCCACTTGCCGGGCAAGGAGCCGTCCGGGCCGCGCTGGGCGCACAGGACGAGGCCGTCGCGGACCACGACGGCACCGACGACGGGGATCTCCACGGGCCCAGTCTCGCGCAGACCCGCTTGCTACGGTCGCGAGGTGCCTGCCCCCGACGAGCCCGGCCAGCCCGGCCAGCCCGGCG
>NZ_STGW01000004.1:77836-126525 GCF_004912195.1 Nocardioides caeni | reverse complement strand
GCCCGGCCAGCCCGGCCAGCCCGGCCAGCCCGGCCAGCCCGACGTCGTACGACGCGCGCGGGCGCTCCTGGGGCGCACGATCACCGGCCACGGCGTGACCGTGCGGATCACCGAGGTCGAGGCCTATGGCGGCAGCGAGGATCCCGCGTCCCATGCCTTCACGCGCACCCCGCGCTCGGAGATCATGTATGGCCCGTCCTACCGCCTCTATGTCTATCGCTCCTACGGGATCCATCACTGCGCGAACGTCGTCACCGGTCCGACCGAGATCGGGGCGGCCGTGCTGCTGCGCTCCGGCGAGGTCGTCGACGGAATCGACCTGGCCCGGCTCCGTCGCAACCACCCGGCCCGGGAGGTGCAGCTCGCCCGGGGGCCGGGCAACCTCGCGCAGGCGCTCGGGATCACCCTCGACGACCTCGGCGCCGACCTGCTTGCTGAGCCCGTGGCGGAGAGCGGCACCGCGGTCCGCCTCGGCCCCGAGCCCGCCCGCCGGCCCAGGATCGGGGCCGGCCCGCGGGTCGGCGTCTCGAAGGCGGCCGACGTGCCCTGGCGGTTCTGGGTCGAGGGTGACCCCACCGTCTCGGCGTACCGGCGCAGCCCGCGGGCGCCCGCCCCGGAGGCGGGGCCCTGACGGCGGCTGCTCAGCTGTCCGCCGGCACGATGCGGGTGACCAGCGCGTCGACCAGTTCGGTCAGGGCGCCGGGGTCCTCGGCGTGGAGCCCGGGCAGCGTGAGGTGCTCGAAGATCAGGCCCGTCATCGCGAGGTAGAGCGCTCGTGCCGTCTCGGGGCCGCCCGGGAAGCCGCCGTCCACGTGGTCGGCCGTGATCGCCTCGAGGTTCGACCGGAACCGCTCGGTGAAGGTCTCCCGCAGGCCCTGGTGCCGGGACGCCTCCATGCGCAGCTCGAAGAGGGCGAGGTGGCCGGCCCGGTCGGCCTCGACGCGTGAGAGGAGGTCGTGCATGAGTGTCGCCTCCAGAGCGCGGGTGCGCGGCGCGTCGAGCCGGGCAGCCACCTGGTCCGGGTCGGGCGTCACGCGCGTGAAGACGTGGTCGCACAGCTCCCGCAGTAGGTTCTCGCGCGTACGGAAGTAGTTGGAAGCCGTTCCGGTCGGCGCGCCGGCGCGTTCGTCGACCGCCCGGAAGGTCAGGCCGCGCGCGCCCACGGCGGCGAGCAGCTCGGTGGCGGCGTCGAGGAGCTCGGCGCGACGGGCGGGGTTGCGGGCCATGGCTGCATCCTGCCGGGTTCCGCCGGTTGCGACAACTACAGTTGACTTACAGCATCTGTAGTGGTTGCATCGCCGGCATGCCACTGCTGACCTACTACATCGGCGTCACCCTCGACGGCTTCATCGCCGGGCCCGCGGACGAGGTCGACTTCTTCGGCCTGTCCGAGGACTTCGTCGCCTTCCTCGCCGAGGAGCACGCCGACCTCCAGCCCTCGCACGTGCGTGCCGCCCTCGGGGTGGCGGAGGCGCCGCTGCGCAGCCACGACACCGTGGTGATGGGCCGCCGTACCTTCGAGCCCGCGCTCGAGGCAGGGATAGCGAACCCCTACGCCCACCTGCGGACCGTGGTGATCAGCGGATCGCTGCCCGCCGCGTCGGGCCCGGTCGAGATCGTCGCCGAGTCCCCGCTCGACGTGGTCCGTCGGCTGAAGGCGACGGACTCGCCCTACGACGTCTACCTCGCCGGTGGCGGCTGCCTGGCCGGCGCGGTCAGCAGCGAGATCGACCGGCTCGTCGTCAAGAAGTACCCGATCGTCGCGGGGCGCGGCGTGCCGATGCTCGACCGGCCGTTCGCCCCCGAGACCTTCCGGCTCGAGGACGTGCGCACCTTCGACAACGGCTGTGCCGTGCTGGACTACGTCCGCCCGTAGGCAGCAGTAGGCTTCGCGGCCGTGACCACTGAGCCCACGACGTACGCGAACGTCACCCTCGACCCGCAGGCCAACATCTACTTCGACGGCGCCTGCGTGAGCCACACGTTCTTCCTCGCCGACGGCACGAAGAAGTCGGCCGGCGTGATCTTCCCGGCCTCGCTGACCTTCGGCACCGCCGCTCCCGAGGTGATGGAGCTCAACGCCGGGTCCTGCCGGATCCGCCTCGCGGGCAGCGACGACTGGGCGACCTACGGCGCCGGCGAGTCGTTCAGCGTCCCGGGCGACTCGTCGTTCGACATCGAGGTCACCGAGACGCTCGGCTACGTCTGCCACTACGGCTGACACACCGGCTCTCGGGTGGGTCCCGGACGGGCCTGTGGATGACGGCCGATGCCGTGCGCGGAAATGGCGCAGGGTGACGCCATGACCCGCCACTCCGATCAGCCCGACCGCCACCCTCCGAGCCCGGACGAACTGCCGCCCCTCACTGACCAGGCGAGCCTGGAGGGCGCGTGGCGCGCCCTCATGGGCGAGCTTGGCTTCTCCGCGCCGCAGCTCTGGCTGATGTTCGTCGACGGCGACCGTGCCCGCCAGCTGATGAAGGTGGAGGAGCTGCCGGAGCGACCCGACCCCACCGACGGCGCCAACCTGGCCCGCATGGTCGAGCCGTTGCTCGACGAGCGGCGAAGCTGCGCATTCCTCTATGCCCGCCCCGGCGGTCGCACGCGTACGACGGACGACCTGGCCTGGGCGCACCTGCTGGCCGCGATCAGCGACCGTTGGCCGGTGCACCTGGCCAACGACGCCGAGCTGCGGGTCGTCGCCCCCGACGACCTGCTCGGGCGCAGCTCAGGCGCCGCGTGAGGCTGTGGCCGACGGCTCCGCGTCCGCCTCGCCACGCCCCAGGAGTCGGGGGAAACGGGTCCGGTTGGCCGATGCATTGACGACCAGGACGACGAGGAGCCCAATCGCGGCGAAGGCGCCGAGGACCACGAACGGCCCGCTCGTCGAGGCGTCGGGGAAGTAGAGCGCGTCCCGGGCGACGGTCGCCCCCGCGCCCGGCGGCAGCAGCTGACCGATGGTCCGGCCCAGCGGCGGCAGCATCTCGGGGGCGATCGAGGAGCCTGAGATGATCAGCCCGAGGGTGAAATAGAGCGCGCCGATCAGCGAGCCCAGCGCACCGAACACGGCGACGGACGCCGCCGTGGAGGCCGTGATCGCGAGCGAGATGAGCGCCAGGCCGCCGAAGAGGGTGAGGTGGTCGGCCCCGTCGCCGACCCCGAAGAGCCGCATCGCGAGGAGCGCCACCCCGGCCGAGGCCAGCGCATAGACCACGAGCAGCCCCGCGTGGCCGACACCGCGCAGCGTCGAGCGCTCCGTCCGGCTCCGCAGCCGCCCCAACGCCAGCGACGCGATCGACCCGCCCAGGCAGAGCGCCTGGATCACGAACCCGAGCGAGCTGCCGGCGCTGTCCTCCTCCGGCAGCGGTACGACGTCCACGACCGGCGGCGCGGCCGTCAGCGCCGCGACCTGCTCGGCCGGCACCGGCTGACCCGCGTCGCGGAGCGCGGCGACCTGCTGGTCGACCTGGTCCTGGTAGGCAGCGGTGAACTGGTTGCGGAAGAGGTTCGCGACCGCGGGGGAGGCGGCCGAGGCGATGTGGAGCGTGGGGGAGTCGCCGTCGAAGACCACGCCCCCATAGGCCTCCCGGCGCTCGATCGCCTGCGTCAGCGCGGCCGCGTCGTCGTACTCCTCGACGACGAAGTCGTCATTCGCCTCGAGCCGGTCGCGCAGCTGCGCCTGCTGCTCGGCCGTGCCGACGATGCCGACCGGCAGCTCGTGCGGCGAGGGCGAGTGGGCCATGGCGAGGTAGTAGACGCCGAGCAGCAGCTGGATGAGCGCTCCGGCGACGGCGATGAGCAGCCCGAGACGCGACAGGGTGCGGAAGCCGAGCGGGGCCGGCGGGTCGTCGACTGTGGGGTCAGCCACAGTTGTCGCACACCCCGGTCGCGGGGATCGCCATGAAACAGGTGGGGCAGACCGCGACCACCGGCTCGGCCTTGACCGGCTTGGCGGGCGCCTTCGGTGCCCGCGGGGCGCGCGGCGCGCGAGGCGCCTTCTCCTTCACTGACGGCAGCGTGGTCTCGCGGACCACGACCGGCTCGGGGACGACGGGTGCCACCCAGCCCGGCGGGGGCGCGTCGTCGATGCCGTGCCGCGCCATGATCGCCCGGGCCGCGTCGGTGGGCTGGTGCTTGGGCCGCGTCACGATGTCGAACGGCGAGGACGCCCCCTCGAGGAACGTCTGCGCGTCCGGACGCAGGGTCACCGGGAGCGTGCGGTGCCGCCAGCGCTGCGGGGCGGCGCCCTTCTGGGTGATCGTCACCAGCTCCGGGCGGTCCCAGCAGACCAACGCCCAGTCGTCATGGTGACTCGTCGCCCACACCGCGACCGCCTGGTCGCCGGCCTCGGCGGCGGCGTGCAGCGCGATGCGCTCGGGATTGGAGAAGCGCCCCGTCACGTGGAGCACGCCGGGCAGCGGCTCGCTGACGTCGTACTGCTCGGCCTGCAGGAAGTCGATCACCTCGGCCAGGTCCGTGGCGTGATCGCCGGTGTCGTCCGGGGTGTGCGCAGTCTCGTCCATCAGCACCGAGACTAGGCCATGTCCTCCGTCATGGCCGCAGTCGCTTCGGTGATGATCGCCTCCATGGCGACGCGCGCCACATCGGGCTCGCCGGCGCGGACGGCGCGGGCCACCCGGCCGTGCAGGTCGATGGCCTCCTCGAGGGGGGCCGACGGCATCAGGTGGTGATGGGTGCGACCGGTCAGCACCTCGGTCACCACGCCGCCGAGGGCGGCCAGCATCTCGTTGCCGGATGCCTCGAGCAGCGTCGAGTGGAAGCGGACGTCGGCGTCGAGGTAGGCCGCGAGATCGCCGGCCCGACCGTGGATCACCATGTCCTCCGCTGCGCTGCTGAGCGCGCCGCACTGCTCCGGTGTGGCCCGCAGTGCGGCCAGCGACGCGGCGACCGGTTCGAAGCCGCTGCGCAGCTCGCCCAGGGAGCGGAGCTGGTCGGTGCGGTCGCCGACGTCGAGACGCCAACGGATCACGCGCGGGTCGAACACCTGCCAGCCGCTGCGGTCCTGCACCGTCAGCCCGACCCGCCGCTTCGTCGCGAGCAGGCCGAGCGCGGCGAGCACACGCACGGCCTCGCGGGAGACCGACCTGCTCACGCCGTAGTCCCGGTCGAGACCGTCGAGCGTCAGCACCGTGCCGGCGGGGAGCTCGCCGCTCACGATCCGTTGCCCGACCCGATCCAGCACGTCGTCGTGGAGCGCTGCCATGCCCACCTCCAAAAAACAGATTTATTGCGACCAGGGTCTTGTAAAAATCAGATTAATGCTTGCAGACTGTGACGGCACGCACATTCGGGCAACACGCCGGGCATCAGCCGCAGGAGAGTCAGGAGACCTCATGAATCTCGTCATCGTCATGGGTGTGTCGGGGTCGGGCAAGTCGACCGTCGGCGCGGCCCTCGCCCAGCGGCTGGGGGTGCCCTTCGGCGACGCCGACGACTTCCACCCGGCGGCCAACATCGCCAAGATGACCGCCGGCGTCGCGCTCGACGACACCGACCGCGAGCCCTGGCTCGACGCCATCGGTGCCTGGCTCGAGGCACGCCGCGGCACCGGCGGCGTCGTCAGCTGCTCGGCCCTCAAGCGCTGGTACCGCGACAAGCTGCGCAGCCACGCCCCGAGCGCCACCCTGCTCCACCTCGACGGATCCCACGAGGTCATCGCGCGGCGCCAGGCCAGCCGCCCCGGCCACTTCATGCCGCCCTCGCTCCTGGCCTCCCAGTTCGACACCCTCGAGCCGCTCGAGGCCGACGAGTCCGGGCTCACCGTCGACGTCGACCAGCCCGTCGACGACATCGTCGAGGCGTTCGTCCGTCAGTTCACCCAGCACTCCGGCACCACCGAAGGAACCGTCCGATGACCGCTCTCGCCACCACCACCCCGCTGATCGAGCCCGTCGCCTCCGAGGGACGCCTCGTCCTCGCCGCACTGGTCGGCATCGGCGTCATCGTCGCGCTGATCATCGCCGCCAAGGTGCACCCGTTCCTGGCGCTCACCGCCGGCGCGCTCACCGTCGGCGTCATCGCCGGCGTCGGCGTCGAGACGTCCATCGCCAGCTTCACCGCAGGGTTCGGCTCGACTGCCGCCGGCGTCGGCATCCTCATCGCCCTCGGCGCCATGTTCGGCAAGCTCCTCGCCGACAGCGGAGGCGCCGATCAGATCGTCGACACGATCATCGGCCACGCCTCGCCCCGCGCCCTGCCGTGGGCGATGGCGCTGGTCGGCGCGATCATCGGTCTGCCGATGTTCTTCGAGATCGGCCTGGTCCTGCTGATGCCGGTGATCTACCTGGTCGCACGGCGCTCGGGTCAGTCGCTCGTCACGATCGGCATCCCCGCCCTGGCCGGTCTCTCCGCCATGCACGGTCTCGTGCCGCCGCACCCCGGCCCCCTCACGGCGATCGACTACCTCGGCGCCGACCTCGGCACCACCCTCGCGCTCGGCGTCGCGGTCGCGATCCCGACCGTGATCATCGCCGGCCCCGTCTTCGGCCTCGTCGGGCGGTACGTCGACGTGGCGGTGCCGGAGCGGTTCGACGGCGCCGGCGACGAGGACCCGGCCGACCGGCCGTCGTTCGCGATCACCATCGCCTCCGTGCTGCTGCCCGTGGTTCTGATGATGGGCAAGGCCCTGGCCGACATCTTCATCGACGACGCGACCGACCCGCTGCGCCGTACGCTCGACGTGCTCGGCACTCCGCTCATCGCGCTGCTGATCGCCGTCGTGGTGGCCATGTTCACCCTGGGACTGGGCTCGGGCATGGGTCGCGAGGGCCTGGCCACGTCGATCGAGTCGTCGCTGCCCGGCGTGGCCGGCATCCTGCTCATCGTCGCCGCCGGTGGCGGGTTCAAGCAGGCCCTCGTCGACACCGGCATCGGCACGATCGTGGCCGAGCGGGTCGCCGACTCCAACATCTCGATCCTCGTGCTGGCCTGGTTCGTCGCCGTGCTGATCCGCCTCGCGACCGGCTCCGCCACGGTCGCCACGGTCACGGCCTCCGGCCTGCTGGCACCGCTCACCGAGCAGCTCTCGAGCGGCGAGGTGTCGTTGATGGTGCTGGCGATCGGCGCCGGCTCGGTCTTCTTCTCCCACGTCAACGACGCCGGCTTCTGGTTGGTGAAGGAGTACTTCGGGATGACGGTCGGCCAGACCCTCAAGACCTGGTCGGCGATGGAGACCCTGCTCTCGGTCTCAGGCCTGGTGTTCGTCCTGGTCCTCAACCTCGTGATCTGACGGGCGATCTGACGGGCGATCCGACGGGCGATCTGACACGCTGGAACACGTGGCTGATCCCGTCATCGTCCTCGTCTCGGCGAGCGAGCTCCCCGTCCTCGAGCAGCAGTTCCGGCGCTACCGCGACGACTACGACGTGCGCCCGGCCGCCAGCGCCGCCGAGGCCACCGCGATCCTGCAACGGGCGCGGTCGGCCGGGCAGCCCGTCGCCCTCCTCGTCACCGACTCCCAGCTGCCGGACGAGAACGTGCTCCAGGCGCTGCACGACTGGCGCAGCCTGGTGCCGACCGCGCGCCGGATCGTGGCGATCCCGATCAGCCGCTTCGCCGAGGACACCGAGGCGCTGCGGCCCTATCTCGCCAAGGGCAAGTTCGACACCTACCTCGTGCTGCCGCAGGGTCGTCGCGACGAGGAGTTCCACTACGCGGTGGTCGAGCTGCTCAGCGACTGGGGGGCGACCGTGGCCGCATCCGAGATCGACAGCGTCCGGATCATCAGTCCTGCGGCGACCCCGCTGGCGCTCGCCGTGCGCGACTTCCTCGACCGGATCGGCTTCCCGCACCGGACCTATCCGCCCGACTCGCCTCAGGGCGAGCAGGCCCGCCAGCTGTATGCGCGCGAGCACGACTCCGAGCTGTCGTACCCGCTGGTGCACCTGTCCTCCCGGCCCTTCGCCGACCGACCGGTCATCGCCCCGCGCTCGGTGCGTGAGCTGTCGGCGCTGATGTATGGCCGGCCCTCGGACATCGACTGCGCCGCCGTCGTCGACCTCGCCGTCGTCGGCGCCGGGCCGGCCGGGCTGGCGGCCGCCGTCTACGGCGCCTCCGAGGGCTTGAACACGGTCGTGCTCGAGCAGGAGGTGATCGGCGGTCAGGCCGGCACCAGCTCGATGATCCGCAACTACCTCGGCTTCCCGCGCGGCATCTCCGGCATGCGGCTGGGGCAGCGTGCGCGCACCCAGGCGATCCGGTTCGGCGCCCGCTTCTTCACCGGCTGGCCCGTCGTGGAGCTGCGCCCCGGTGTCGACGGCGCCCCGCACACGCTGATCACCGAGGGCGGCAAGGTGCACGCCCGCGCGGTCATCGTCGCGTCCGGCGTCGCCTACCGGCGGCTCGGCGTGGAGCCGCTGGAGGACCTGGTGGGCGCGGGCGTCAACTACGGCGCCGCGATGACGGCCGCCCGCGAGATGGAGGACCGCGACGTCTACGTCGTCGGCGGCGGCAACTCCGCCGGGCAGGCGGCCGTGCACCTGGCCCGGTTCGCCCGCTCGGTCACGATCCTGATCCGTCGCGAGGACCTGGCGGCCACCATGTCGACGTACCTCATCGACGAGCTGGAGTGGAACCCGCGGATCCAGGTCCGGGCCTGCACCGAGATCATCGACGGCGGCCCCGACGAGAGCGGCCAGCTCGGCTGGCTGCAGCTCTGCGACGTCCGCACGCGTGAGGAGGAGCGCGTCCCGGCCGGCGGGCTCTTCCTGCTGATCGGTGCCGCCCCTCACTGCGACTGGCTCGGCGACGAGGTGCGGCGCGACGAGCACGGCTTCGTGCTGACCGGTCGCGACGTCCCCACCGAGTGCTGGATCGACGGGCTGCCGCCCGAGAGCCTCACGACGTGCGTGCCCGGCGTCTTCGCCGCCGGCGACATCCGGTCGGGCTCGATGAAGCGCGTCGCCGCGGCCAGCGGCGAGGGTGCCTCGGCGGTCTCGCTGGTCCACGGCTATCTCGAAGGAATGCGGGTAACGTCCGCGACATGACGAGCGGAATCGACCTGGGCCGGCCCACCTCGGGCGATGTCATCGACCTGATCACCGACGACCACCGACGCTTCGAGCAGCTGCTGTCACAGCTGCGGCTCGCCACCGCCGACCGGGACGAGGTGCGCCGCGCGTTCGCCAACGTCCTCATCGCGCACGGCGAGGCCGAGGAGGAGTTGGTCTATCCCGTGCTGCGCCGCAAGGCGAGTGACGTCGACGCCCACGACATCGAGCACGGCGAGGAGGAGCACGCCGAGGGCAACGAGGCGCTGCTGGCCCTGCTCGAGCTCAAGGGCACGGACACGCAGGCGTTCACCGACGCGGCCGAGGAGCTCAGCAATCTCGTCGCGCACCACATCGCGGAGGAGGAGCTGAGCATCCTCCAGCCCGCCCGCACCGAGGTCTCCGACCGGGTGCGTCTCGAGCTCGGCGAGAAGTGGGCCGCGCGCCGCAACGCGCTGATCGACCAGGACTGCGGCGCGGTCGACAACGTCCGCCGGATCGTCGCGGAGGCGGAGAAGCAGGGCCTGCTCGACGACGATGAGTGACGGGGACGAGTGATGCGTCAGGTGACGATCCCGGCGGCCACGCCCACCTCGCGGTAGGCCGCGGCCAGCGACTCGACCGTCTCGTGGGCGTTGAGCCCGCTCGGGTTCGGGACCACCCACAGCTCGGCGCCCGACCACAGGTCGTCGATCGTCTCCGGCTGCTGGCCCGGCTTCGCCTTCGGCAGCCCGAAGGCCGCGCGATAGGCCGTGATGCCGGCGATCGCCACCACCCGCGGGCGCTCCCGCGCGACCAGCTCGGTGAGCCGGACCCCGCCGGCCTTGAGCTCCGCGTCGCTCAGCTCCGAGGCCTTCGCGGTGGCGCGGCGGACCACGTTGCTGATCCCGATCCCGCGCTCTCGGAGCACGTCGCGCTGGGCGTCGTCCATCCCGTCGGCCGGATCGATCGGCTCGGTGATCACGCCGGCGCGGAGCAGCGCCGGATAGAAGCGGTTGCCGGGGTGGGCGAAGTGGGTCCGCGTCGCCGCGGTCCACAGGCCGGGGTTGATGCCGACGAACAGCAGCCGGAGCTGCTGGCCCGGACCGGGCAGCAGGTCGGGGACCTCGGCATCCCGGAAGGACTCGAGCTCGGCTCGGGTGAAGGTACGGCGGGCCATGGCCCCAATCTAGGCGGGCAGCCTGCCACGATGGACCCCGTGGGGGCCGAGCCGGGAGCACCGTGGAACACCTTCGTCGAGGGCGACAACCTCGACGTACTCACCGGCCTGCCTGCCGAGTCCTTCGACCTGATCTACCTGGACCCGCCCTACAACACGGGCAACGACTTCGCCTATCGCGACGACTTCCGCGGCGAGCGAGGCAGTGGCGCGGCCGGGCGTCACGAGGCGTGGACCACCTATCTGCGCCCCCGCCTGGAGGCCGGGCGCCGCGTGCTGGCCACGACCGGGGCGATCTTCGTCAGCATCGACGACCACGAGGTCGCCCACCTGCGCCTGTTGATGGACGACGTCTTCGGCGAGGCGCATTTCATCGCCCAGGTCGTCGTGAACCTCAACGCCAAGGGCCGGCAGCTCGGGGGCGGCTTCGCGACCTGCCACGAATACGTCCTCGTCTATGCCCGCGACGCCGCTGCCTGTGTCCTCGACGCCTCGTCGAGCCACACGGTCGTCGAGGCGGACTTCCCGCTGACGGCGCCGGACGGACGCCGCTACCGGCGACTGCCGCTGCGCAACACCAACAAGAAGTTCAACCCGGTCACCGCGCCGACCCTGCACTTCCCGGTCTGGGGCGACCCCGCGAGCGGACGGGTCGCGACGGAGCCCTTCGCCGGCGCCCACGAGATCACCCCGATCTTCGGTGACCTGACGCCCGCGGTGTGGCGGTGGTCGCGACCGCGGATCGAGGAGCGGCCCGACGACCTCGAGTGCCGCGTGGTCCGTGGCGGCGCGGGGGAGCGGGTCGACGTCTTCCAGCGCGACTGGCGTCACCCCGTGGGCGGGCGGCGCAAGAAGCTGCGGACCATCTGGCTCGCCGAGGAGATCGGCAGCACCGACACCGCGGTCGCGGAGCTCAAGGACCTCCTCGGGCCCGTCTTCGAGTCGCCCAAGCCGACCGGTCTCCTGCTGCGGATCCTCGACACGATGCCCGACGACGCGCGCGTGCTCGACTACTTCGCCGGCAGCGGCACCACCGGGCACGCGGTCGCGCTCGCCAACGCGGCCGACGGCGGTCGCCGTACGTGCCTGTCGGTCAACCTGCCCGAGGCCACCCGTCCCGGCTCCAACGCCGCCCTCGCCGGCTACGACACCGTCGCCGCGATCACCCGGGCCCGTCTGCGCGCCGTGGCCGAGCGGCTCGGGGGCGGCTTCGCCGAGCTCAGCTGACCCCGGCGGCCACCTCCAGCGCCGTCAGCTCGTCCTCGAGGTGGGTCAGCAGCCGCTGCAGGTGGGGGACGGTGCGCCGGCAGCCGGTCAGTCCGAAGCCCATGTTGCCGGCGTACGACGCGCAGGTGATGTTGAGCGCCATGCCGTTCATCGGGATGGAGACGGGGTAGTTGCCGACCAGCTGCGCGCCGTTCCAGTAGTGGGGCACCCGCGGGCCGGGCACGTTGCTGATGATCAGGTTGAACGGCGGCCGGACCAGCCCCTGCATCTTCAGGGCGGGGATGACCAGGGACGGCGCCATGCCGATCGCGCTCATCGCGACGATCTGGGCCTGGGTCATCGAGCTGAGCGCCTCCTTGCCGTCCTTCATCGACCGGCTGATGGCCTTGAGGCGGTCGGCGGGATCCTCGAGGTCCGTCGCCAGACGCACCATCACCGACCCGATCGCGTTGCCGCCCTCGGCGGAGGCGATGCCGGCCTGCTGCGCCTTCAGCCCGACCGGGACCATCGAGACCATCGACTGCTCGGGCAGGGCGTCGAGCTCGGTCAGGTAGCGCCGCATGGCGCCGCTGCACATCGCGAGGACCACGTCGTTGATGGTCGTGCCGGTCGCCTTGCCCACGCCGCGAATGCGCTCGGTCGGCCAGTCCTGGGCGGCGAACCGCCGAGCGCCGGTGATCGACTGGTTGAAGATCGTGCGCGGCGCGGCGAGGGACACCGCCGAGGTCTCGTTGCGGATGCCCTTGCGCAGTGTCTTGACCAGCGCGAGAGGCATGCCAGCTGCCTCCGCGCTCAGGCCGAGCGCGGTGCGCAGGGCGTCGCCCGGCAGCTCGGCCAGGGTGCGGGCCGCGGTCAGCTCCGGGCTCTCGACGGTGCCCTCGGACTTCTCCGCCGGCCTCGCCTTGCGGGACGCACCCTCCGCGAAGAGGGCTGGCATCCCCGTGCGGTGCGGATCCGTCGACAGAGTGCTGGCGAGCAGGCGCATCGCGGAGACCCCGTCGACCAGTGAGTGGTGGACCTTCGCGTACGCCGCGACGCGGCCGTCCGCCAGGCCCTCGATGATGTGCATCTCCCACAGCGGTCGCTCCCACGCCATCCGGGTCGAGTGCAGCCGGCCGACCAGCTCCAGCAGCTCGCGGATCCGGCCCGGCTTGGGCAGCGCGCTGTGGCGCACGTGGTATTCGAGGTCGATGTGGTCGTCGTCGCGCCAGGTGAGCGTGCCGCCGGTCTTGACCGAGCGATGCGGGTGCTTGCGGAAGAGCGGCGCGACGTCGGGGGTGTCCAGCATCGACTGGTACATCTGCTGGTTGAACTCGGGGCCGGCGTCCGGCGGGTTCTCGAACAGCTGCAGCCCGCCGACGTGCATCGGTGTGTTGCGGCTCTCCGTCAGGAGGAACGCCGCCGAGGTGGGGTCGATCGGGCGGAAACTTGGCACGAGGAGCACCTTTCGTCGCTGGTCTGGCGATCCTTGCGTGTTGTGGCTCCGGTCACAAGGAACCCACCGTGGTCATCGCCGGGGCAACCCCGACGTTTCGGCGGCGGTCGGCGCGGGGCACGATGCGGTCCGTGAGTGACTTCTCGACCCCTCCCGGCTGGTATCCCGACGGCGACGGATGGGAGCGCCGCTGGGACGGCAGTGGCTGGTCGGAGGAGCGACGCCGGATGGCGGAGCCGACGCAGGTGCGTCCCGCGGTCGCCCCGACCGGTCCGCCGCCGTCGAGCCCGCCGTCGAGCCCGCCGTCGAGCCCGCCCGCGAGCCCGCCCACGGCCCCGCCGCCGGTCGGCGCGCCGCCGGCCTTCACCCCGCCGGCGTTCAGCCCGCCTGCTGCCACGCCGCCGGTGGCGCCGCCCTCGTCGTACGGACACGTGCCGAGTGGTGTGCCCGGCGGCCCCGGCATCGCGCCGCCGCCGTTCGGCGCCCCGCCGTCGGGCGCGCCCCGGCGCCGGCGGACCGGTCTGTGGATCGGACTCGGACTCGCGCTGGTCCTGCTGATCGGCGCCGGTGTCACCCTCGCCGTGCTCGCCCCGTGGAAGAGCGACGGCGACGACAAGGGCAAGGACGGCGACAAGACCGCCGAGCCCGAGAGCACGGCCGTCCAGGGCGACGTCGACGGCGACGGGCTGGGCGACGCGATCTACTACTTCGCGCGCGACTACAGCGACATCACCGAGGTCACGGCGATCAGCGACGGGTCCGCCTTCGAGCTCACCGAGGTCGCGATCGAGGCCTCGAGTCAGCCCGATCTGCTGTTCTTCGACTGGGACGGCGACGGTGTGACCGACCAGCTCGCCTGGGACTTCGTCTCCTCGGGCAAGCAGCTCACGCTCAGCTCGTCCGACGACGCGTTCCCCGGCGACCAGCGCTTCACGTTGACCCTGTCGACGCTGTCCGAATACGGCAACCTGGAGCTCGACGTCGTCCCCGGCGACTATGACGGCGACGGCGACCTCGACCTGGCCGTGGCCGGCCAGAACGACAAGAACGTCGACATCTCGGTCCTCCTCAACGAGGGCGACGGCACCTTCTCGGAGCCGGCCCTGTGGCTGTCGGTCCCCAACGCGATCATGGACGTCACCCAGATCTGGGGCGGGGACTTCGACGGCGATGGCACCGCCGACATCTGGGCACAGCTGCCGGCGGACCGTCTGACCAACGAGGACTACACCAGCTACTACAGCGGTGACCGCGGCTACGCGTTGCTGAAGTCGACCGGCGACGCGTTCGACTACGGCCAGATCACCGAGACCGACGTCTATCAGGAGACCTTCCTCGTCGGTGACGTCACCGGTGACGGCACGACCTCGATCGTCGGCGTCGACGCCAACGGCTACGAGGAGGAGCTCACCGTGACGGTGTTCGACGTCTCGAAGGGGACGCTCGAGGAGATCGCCGGGTTCACCGGCACCGCCGACATCGGCGACCGCCAGCTCGAGAGTGCCGCGCTGACCGACGTGGACGGCGACGGCAAGGCCGACATCGCCTTCGCGGTCAAGGGCTACGAGGACCGCGAGTTCACCGGCATCCAGGTGATGAAGTCGACCGGCGCCGTCTTCGACGCCGCCACGATGTGGGCCGAGACGCCCGTCTGCGACGACGACCGTTGCGGGATCGAGTTCGTCGGGGACCTGCGCTACTACAACTGACCGGTGGGGCCCGGCGTCACAGCTGCTCGCGGAGCTCGGTGACGACCGAGTCGACGACGGCGACGAGGTCGTTGCCGGTCGCTGCGGCCACCCTCCGCTGGCGGACGTACGACGGCCCGCGGACCGGGATGTCGAGCACGGACGTGAGCTCCTCGGCGCAGCCGAGCCGCTCGGCCGTCGGCAGCAGCTGAGCCACCAGGTCGGTGAGGTCGTCGGTGACGAGGCGTTCGTGGGAGGCGGCGTCGAGGATGACGATGGCGTCGACGCCGTAGCGGGCGGCGCGCCACTTGTTCTCCTGGACGTGCCACGGCGGCATCGTCGGCAGGGTCTCGCCGGCGGCGGCCCGGTCGTCGAGCCAGATGACCAGGCAGTGCATGAGCGCCACCAGTGCGGACATGTCGCTCAGCGTGGAGACGCCGTCGCAGACGCGGTTCTCGAGCGTTCCGTGCTTGACGGCGGGCCGCAGGTCCCAGCGGATCTCGCTGAGGTCGTCGATCACGCCGGTGGTGATCTGGTCGTGCGCGAAGGACTCGAACTCCGACCACTGCTGGAACTGGAAGGGCAGCCCGGCCGTCGGCAGCTGCTGGAACATCAGCGCCCGGTTGGAGGCATAGCCGGTGTCGACGCCGGCCCAGATCGGCGAGGACGCCGAGAGCGCCTGCAGGTGCGGGTAGTAGGTCAGCAGCGCCGACAGCACCGGCATCACCCGGCTCTGCTCCGGCAGGCCGACGTGGACGTGGACACCCCAGATGAGCATCTGGCGTCCCCACCACTGGGTGCGGTTGATCAGCTCCTCGTAGCGGTTGCCCTCGGTCAGCTGCTGCGCGGTCCACGACGCGAAGGGGTGCGTGCCGGCGCCGTAGAGGTCGAGGTCGAGCTCGTCGGCCGCCGCGACCACCGGCTGGAGTGTGCGGCGCAGGTCCGCCATCGCCTCGCCGACCGTGTCGCAGACGCCCGTGACGACCTCGACGGTGTTCTTGAGGAGCTCCTTGTGCAGCTTCTCCGGCTCCGGCATCCGCGGCTTGGCCCGCGCGAACAGGTGCGCGGCCTCGTTGCGCAGGTCCCGCGTCCGCCGGTCCACCAGCGCGAACTCCCACTCCACCCCGAGAGTCGGCTTCTCCGATCCGTGGAAGTCGATGCGCACGGTGCTCAGCCTAGGCCCACGAAGTGGGAGCTCTCGCCCCGCGAGGTGGGAGTTCAGGCGGCGCGAGGTGGGAGTTCAGGCGGCGCGAGGTGGGAGATCGCGGTCGTCGAAGAGGTCGAGCTGACCTTGAAGCCGACCTCAGCCTGTGGATGAGCGGTGTCGTCCACAGGCCGGGGACGACCCGCTGTGCGCAGTACGGCGGCAGCACGATCCTCGAGCGCATGGAGATCTCGGACCTTCTCGATGGGCGACTGTTCACGATCGCCGGTGCTGTCGACGGCGGCGTGAGACGCAGTGCGGCGCGGTCGCTCGTCGACACCGGGCAGGTGAGGCCGGTGCTGCGCGACGTCTATGTGGCGGCGGCGGTGCCCGACGACCTCGGTCTGCGTGCTCGTGCAGCCTCGCTCGTGATGCCGCCCCATGCGGTCGTGTGCGACCGCAGTGCCGCGTGGCTGTGGGGCATCGACTTGCTCGACTTCGCCGAGCTCGATCTCCCTCCGCGTCTGGACGTGGTGTCGTTCGGCGGCAAGGACGGCTCGCATCGCCAGGACGTGTTCGGTGGCAAGCGGTGCCTGGCGCCGGACGAGATCACCCAGGTCCGCGGCATCTGTGTGACAACCCCCATCCGCACGGCGTGTGACATCGCGTGCCTCAGGGAGCGCTACCGGGCGCTGGCCGCTCTCGATGCCTTCCGCCGCGAGTTCGCGATCAGCCAGGCCGAGCTGGCGGCGTACGTCGCGCGCTTTCGCGGTCGGCGCGGCGTGATCCAGCTGCGGCAGATGGTGGCGCTGTCCAAGGACGGAGTCGACTCCCAACCCGAGTCGTGGGTGCGGCTGATGATCCACGACGTCGGCCTGCCGATCCCCGCGGACCAGGTGTGGGTGCAGGTCCCGGGATGGGGGTGGGTGCGTATGGAGAACGCCTATGAGCACCTGCGCATCGCCGTGGAGTACGACGGCGAGGAGTTCCACACATCGGAGGACGACCGTGAGCGCGACCGACTTCGGCGGGAGGCCCTGGCTGCGATCGGGTGGGTCGTCATCGTCGTACGCAAGGCCGATCTGTCGGCGTCGGCGCGCACGACCTGGCTGAGCCAGCTCGACCAGGAGATCGACCTGCGCAAGCCCGCCGCTCACAGCAAGCGCATCTTTGCACGCGGCCCTGACCTCTACGTGCCGCGTGGGCCCCGGCGCCGGAGATGACCAGTCGTGCCACCCCGCGTCGCCAGTCCTCCCACCTCGCGCCGCCTTTCCTCCCTCTTCGCGCCGCGAGTCCTCCCACCTCGTGGGTCAGGGGAGGGCGGCGAGGAGGGGGAGGAGGGAGTCGACGATGACGCGGAGGAGGTCGTCGCGGGTGAGGCCGGCGGGGTCGTCGCACCAGCGCAGGACCAGTGCCTCGGTCATGGCCTGCCAGGCATGGAGGACGAGGCGGACGGCAGGGGTGTCGGGGAGGTCGATCGTGCCGGTGTCGACGGCGAAGAAGCGGTCGGCGAGGGCGCGGAAGGTGTCGTCGTAGATGCGGCGCAGGGTGTCGTTGCCGCCCGAGGCCGCGCGGACCAGGGAGCGGTAGCCGGGCTGGTTGGCCACGACGTAGTCGACGTAGCCGGTGATGGAGCCCATCAGTCGCTCGAGCGGCTCGCCCTCGGCCGGGGGAGCGGTCTGGCGGTAGAGGTCGTCGGCGGCGTGCTGCACCACGGCCTCGAAGAAGCCCAGCTTGGTGCCGAAGTAGTGATAGAGCAGCCCGCGCGAGATGCCGGCCTCCTCGGCGAGCACGTCGATCGACAGCTCCTCGAGTGAGGTGGTCGCGAGCAGCCGGACGCCGAGGTCGAGCAGCTGGGTGCGGCGCTCGTCCGGGCTGAGCCGGGTGCGTGAGGAGGTGGTGGTCGTCACGCCGCCCATCCTATTGACAGATATTCAATAGTGGCAATAGCGTCCTTCCCATGACCGCAACGCAGACCCCGACGCTCGTCGACCACCTCGTCATCGGCGCCGGCTTCGGTGGGCTCGCCACCGCCATCAAGCTCGACGAGGCAGGCGAGACGGACTTCGTCGTCATCGAGAAGGACAGCGACGTCGGCGGCACGTGGCACATCAACACCTACCCGGGTGCCGAGTGCGACGTCCCGAGCCAGCTCTACTCCTACTCGTTCGCGCTCAACCCCGACTGGACCAAGGTCTACTCGCCGCAGCAGGAGATCTGGGAATACACCCGCCGCGTCGCCGAGGAGTCGGGCACGCTCGACCGCTTCGTCTTCGACACCGCCGTCCGCGACGCCGTCTGGGACGCCGGCGCGCAGCGCTGGAACGTCACGGTCGAGGGCCCCCAGGGCCTCCGGGAGTACGCCGCCCGCACGGTCACCTCCGCCGCCGGCGGCCTGTCCGAGCCGAAGCTGCCCGAGATCGCCGGCATCGAGTCGTTCGCCGGCGAGGTCTTCCACTCGGCCCGCTGGAACCACGACGTGGACCTGAAGGGCAAGCGGGTGGCTGTCATCGGCACCGGCGCCTCGGCCGTCCAGATCGTCCCCGAGCTGCAGAAGGTGGTCGGCCACCTCGACGTCTACCAGCGCACCCCCAACTGGATCATCCCGCGCAACGAGCGCGCGTTCACCGCCCTCGAGAAGGCCGTGTTCCGCCACGTCCCCGGCGCCCAGCGGCTGGTCCGCAGCGCCGTCTACGGCACCCTCGAGGCCCGCGTGCCGGCGTTCGCGCGCTTCCCGCAGCTGATGCGCGCCGTCGAGATGCAGGGCAAGAAGAACATCGCCAAGGGGATCGAGGACCCGGAGCTGCGCGCGAAGGTCACGCCCGACTACCGCGCCGGCTGCAAGCGGATCCTCATCTCCAACAAGTGGTATCCCGCCCTCGACGCCGACAACGTCGACCTGGTCACCGACCCGATCGCCTCGATCACCGAGAGCGGCATCGTCACCAGCGACGGCGTCGAGCGCCCGATCGACGTGCTGGTGATCGCCACCGGCTTCTACGTCACCGACCCGCCGATCGCGGCCCACGTGACCGGCCGGGAGGGCCGCACGCTCGCCGACGTCTGGGACACCGAGGGCATGGCGGCCTACAAGGGGACGACGGTCAACGGCTTCCCCAACCTGTTCTTCCTCGTCGGCCCCAACACCGCGCTGGGCCACTCGAGCATCATCTTCATCATCGAGTCCCAGGTGAAGTACGTCGTCGATGCCGTCCGCACCCTCCGCAGGCGGGGGCTCGGCGCAGTCGAGCCGACCCGCGCCGCCCAGGACGACTGGGTCGCCGACATCCGCCGCAAGATGAAGCCCACCGTGTGGCAGACCGGCGGCTGCGCGAGCTGGTACCTCGACAAGTTCGGCAACAACACCACGCTCTGGCCGGGGCAGACCTTCACCTTCCGCGGCCACCTGTCACAGTTCGACGTCGAGAAGTACGCCGTCGAGGCCCTCCGCACCAGCCCGGCTCCCACGAAGATCAAGGAATCCGCATGAAGAACCTCAAGGACAAGGTCGTCGTCATCACCGGTGCCGGCTCCGGCATCGGCCGTGCGCTGGCGGTCAACCTCGCCGGCAAGGGCGCCCGCCTGGCGCTCTCCGACGTCAACGAGGCGGGCCTCAGCGAGACCGTCGAGCTCGCGGTGAAGGCCGGGTCGCCGGACGTGCACACGGCGCGGCTCGACGTCGCGGACAAGGCCGCCTTCTCGTCGTACGCCACCGAGGTGGCCGAGCACTTCGGCCAGGTCAACGTCGTCATCAACAACGCCGGAGTGGCGCTGGCCGGCGACGCGGTCGACCTGACCTACGAGGACATGGAGTGGATCGTCGGCATCAACTTCTGGGGTGTCGTCTATGGCACCAAGGAGTTCCTGCCGCACCTGATCGCCTCCGGCGACGGCCACGTCGTCAACCTGTCCTCCCTCTTCGGCCTGCTCGCGATGCCGGGCCAGAGCGCCTACAACGCGACGAAGTTCGCCGTGCGCGGCTTCACCGAGGCGGTGCGCGAGGAGATGCTGATCGCCGGTCACAAGGTCGGCGTGACCTCCGTGCACCCCGGTGGCATCAAGACCGCCATCGCCCGCAGCGCCCGGGTCTCCGACAAGGAGGACAAGGCCGCGACGGCCAAGCTGTTCGACGAGAAGCTCGCCAAGATGACCCCCGAGCGGGCCGCCGAGATCATCGTGAAGGGCATCACTAAGAACCAGGCGCGCGTCCTGGTCGGCCTCGACGCCCACGCGCTGCACAACTTCCAGAAGTTCACCGGTTCGCGCTACGAGGACATCATCGCGGTGGTCTCGAAGCGGGTGCTCCCGACCAAGGTCGTCTGAGCCACTCTCCGGGTCACGCACTAGCCTCCCCTCTGTGGAGGCACCCTCGCTCGATCGGATGTGGTCGCGCAGCCGCCTGTCGCTGCGCGGCCGCATCGAGCGTTGGCGCGGCAAGGCCTGGGTGGTCTGCCAGTGCGCCGTCGCCGCGGGCATCGCCTGGTGGATCGCCGCCGACCTGATCGGTCACGAGTCGCCCTTCTTCGCGCCGATCGCGGCCGTGGTGTCCCTCGGTACGTCGTACGGCCAGCGCCTGCGGCGGGTGGTCGAGGTGACCCTCGGCGTCGCGATCGGCGTCCTGGTCGCCGACCTGCTGCTCGCCGGGATCGGCTCCGGCCCGTGGCAGCTGTCGCTCATCGTGCTGCTGGCGATGTCGACCGCGCTGCTGCTCGACGCCGGCACCATCTTCGTCACCCAGGCGGCGGTGCAGTCGATCGTGGTCGCGGCGCTCGTCCCCGGTGCCCAGGGCGCGTTCCTGCGATGGACGGACGCGCTGATTGGCGGAGCGGTGGCGCTGGTGGCGGCGATGGTCGTGCCGGCCGCACCCCTGCGCCGCCCACGGGAGCAGGCAGCCGCGGTCGCCCGCAAGATGGCCGAGTTGCTGCGCGCGGCCTCCGACCTGATGGTCGACGGCGAGGTCACGCCCGCGCTCGAGCTGCTCGCCGACGCCAGGTCCACCGACCGCTTGATCCGCGAGCTCCAGTCGGCGGCGGACGAGGGCATGTCGGTGGTGAGCTCCTCGCCCTTCCGGGTCCGTCATCGCGAGCCGCTGCGCCGGATGATCGAGCTCGTCGACCCGCTCGACCGCGCGCTGCGGAGCACGCGCGTGCTGGTGCGCCAGACGTCGGTGGCGGCCTATCGGCGGCGCGAGATCCCGCCGTCGTACGCCTTGTTGACGGCCGACCTGGCCGCGGCTGCGGACGCGATGGCGGAGGAGCTCGCCGCCGACCGGATGGCGACCGAGGCCCGGGACGTGCTGCTCGCCGTGGGCGCCGCGACCGGGCAGGTCGAGCACAGCGACGTCCTGACCGCCGCGGCAATCCTGGCCCAGCTCCGGGCGATCGTCAGCGACCTGCTCATGGTCACCGGGATGGGGCAGCTGGAGGCGACCGACGCGCTGCCGCCGCCGCGCTGAATCCAAGCTGAGAGCAGGCCCACGATCTGTCAACGGCTTGTGACAGAATCCCGGCCCATGGCCAACGTGGTGGAGCAGTTCGTCGAGATCAACAAGCCGATCGAGGTGGTTTTCGCCTATGTCGACGACTTCACCAAGACCAAGGACTGGATGTACGGCCTCAGCAAGATCGACCCTGTCGGCGAGCAGCTGCGCGGAGTCGGCGCCGAGTACGACGGCGTGATGAAGGTCGGCGTCCCGCTCAAGTCGCGCATCAAGTGCACGGCCTGGGAGCAGGACCGGCTGATCGAGATCACGTCGGTCAAGGGCATCCAGAACACCCAGCGCTGGACCTTCACCGACCTCGGTGAGGGCCGCACCCGCGTCGACGCGTGGATCGAGTACGTCCTCCCCGGCGGCCCCGCCGGCCGCGCCATCGAGAAGGCGGTCAAGCCGGTCATCGGGATCGCCATCCGCCACACCAGCGAGACGCTGGTCAAGAACGTCGAGGCTCTCTGACCCGGATCCGCAGGTAAGCGACGACCGAGCGCCACGAAACGGGCGCGCTGGGCGCACCGGACCCGCTCAACAGCCAACCAGGATGCCGTCGCGGGGCCGGCACACCCATCACACCCGTTTGGTGTCGCTCGCCACGCCGCTTACCTGCGGATCCGGGCCTGACGTCGAGATGCCCTTCGTCAGACCTGGGCGGCGTAGAGCTCGTACGGGTCGTGCAGGGGCCGGCCGAGCGCATCCTGGAGCCAGGCGGCGTCGCGGGCGGAGGCGCGCTGGGCGGCGTCCACGGAGCCGTCGGAGGTGAGGTTGGAGGCGAAGATGCCGGCTGCCGACTTCGGGAGGAAGTCCTCGTAGACGATCGGGCTGAGGCCGCCCGGCGCATCGGGATCACGGCGGTAGTAGGCCAGGCCGGCGGCGTGCAGCTCCTGCGCGGTGTCGGGGAAGGCGTCGATGCCGCGGTCGTCGTAGAGGGCCCGCCCGGCGGGCGTCAGCGCGACCCCCCGCGCCTCGACCTCTCCGAAGCGCACCCGCAGCTCGCCGGGCGCCAGGGAGCCGTCGGGCTCGCGGAAGGTGCGGGGCTCGGCGAGGGCGCGGAACGACGTCTGGCGCAGCAGGACGGCCGGCTTCGTGGTCAGCGGCGGGCCCTGGATCCGGTCGATCATCGTGATCCCGCGCGCCTCCATCCGGCGATAGAGCTCGTCGATGTCGAGCACCCGCGGCGTGAGGTGGTTGATGTGGGTCGAGGTGACGCCGCCGATGTCGGCGGCGACCGACGAGATCGCCTCGAGATGGTCGTACCAGGCGTGGTCGACCGGCTCTGCCGAGAGGGCGAACGAAGCCGTGGCGAGCTCGAGGAAGCGCTCGGCGTCGCCGATCTCCAGGCCGTTGCAGGTCTCCGCGCGGTCGGCGAGCTCCAGCAGCTCGTCGGGGAAGAGCCGGCGGGCACCCAGGAACTCCTCCAGCTGGCTCTGTGTGGCCGCGTCGAAGAAACGCCGGTCGTCGACGACCAGCAGCGAGGTGAACACCCGGAACGGGTTGGCAGCCAGCTCGTCACTGTCGGTCGGCCGGAAGGCCGTCGACACGACCGGGACGGGGGGACTCGCCTCCCGCAGGTCGTAGAAGCCGACGGGATGCATGCCGCAGGCGCCGAGGATGCGGGCGACCTGGGCGAGCTCGTCCGCCGTCCCGACCCGGATCGCGCCGTGCCGCTCGGCGGTGACCCGGGCGATGCTGCCGTGCCGCTCCGCCTCGGCGCCCAGGCGGTCGAGCACCTCGGCGTTGATCTGCTCGCAGACCTCCACGAGCGTCGTGTACGCCGGCACCTCCGTGCCGTAGAGCGCCGAGAGCGATCGGGCGAAGCGGGCGCGCAGCTCGGTCGGCTCGACCACGCTCACTGGAATTCGACTCCCTGGGCCAGCGGCAGCTCGGTGGAGTAGTTGATCGTGTTGGTGGTGCGCCGCATGTAGGCCTTCCACGCGTCCGATCCGGACTCGCGCCCGCCGCCGGTCTCCTTCTCGCCGCCGAACGCGCCGCCGATCTCGGCCCCGGAGGTGCCGATGTTGACGTTGGCGATGCCGCAGTCGGAGCCGGCCGCGGACAGGAAGGTCTCGGCTTCGCGGACGTCGAGGGTGAAGATCGCCGACGACAGGCCCTGGGCGACCTCGTTGTGGAGCGCGATCGCCTCGTCGAGCTCGGCGTACGTCAGGACGTAGAGCAGGGGAGCGAAGGTCTCCCGCTTCACGACGTCGGTCTGGGCCGGCATGTCCACGATGGCGGGTACGACGTACTGCCCGCCGGTCACGGCCCCGGACATCTGATCGGCTCGCGTGCCGCCGGTGACGAGCCGGCCACCGTCGGCCTGCGCCTGCTCCACCGCGCCGAGGAAGGCCTCGGTGGCGGGGGTGTCGACCAGCGGCCCCACCAGCGTCGACGGCTCGAGCGGCGAGCCGATCGACAGGGTGCCGTAGGCCTTCGAGAGTCGCGCGACGAGCTCGTCGTGGATCGACTCGTGGACGATCACCCGGCGCAACGAGGTGCAGCGCTGGCCGGCGGTGCCGACGGCGGAGAAGACGATGCCGCGCACGGCGAGGTCGAGGTCGGCCGAGGGAGCGACCACCGCGGCGTTGTTGCCGCCGAGCTCGAGCAGGCAGCGACCCAGCCGGGCGGCCACGCGCGGCGCGACCTGCTTGCCCATCCGGGTCGAGCCGGTGGCCGAGACCAGCGGCACCCGCGGGTCGTCGACGAGGACCTCGCCGACCTCCCGGTCGCCCAGCACGACCTGGGACAGCGCCTGCGGAGCGCCGACGCGGCGACATGCCTCCGCGGCGAGGGCCTGGCAGGCGAGGGCGGTGAGCAGCGTCTTCTCCGACGGCTTCCACACCACCGCGTCACCGGCGACGAGGGCGAGGGCGGCGTTCCACGACCAGACGGCGACGGGGAAGTTGAAGGCGGAGATGACGCCGACGACCCCCAGGGGGTGCCACTGCTCCATCATCCGGTGCCCCGGGCGCTCGGAGGCGATGGTCAGGCCGTGCAGCTGGCGGGAGAGGCCGACCGCGAACTCGCAGATGTCGATCATCTCCTGGACCTCGCCGAGGCCCTCGGAGCGGATCTTGCCGGCCTCGATCGAGACCAGCTCGCCGAGGACCTCCTTGTGCTCGCGCAGCAGCTCGCCGAGCTCGCGGACCAGGTGGCCACGGACCGGCGCGGGGACCGATCGCCACTCCTCGAACGCGGCGTGGGCGCCGCCGATGGTGGCGTCGACCGCGGCGGGGGTGTGCGCGACCAGGCGGCCCAGCTCCGACCCGTCGACGGGGGAGGTGGCGACCAGCCCTCCGTCCTCTGCGAACGGGTCGCCGGCGCCGAGCTCGGCGAGGATCTGGCGGGCGCGGGTGCTCAGGTCGGTCATCAGGCGATCTTTCCGTAGTCGGCGAAACGGCGACCGGCGTGGGTCGCACAGAGGTCCTCGAGGGCGATGTCCTCCTGGCGGACGAAGCCCTCCTGCGGGAGGCGGCCGTCGGCGACCAGCTCGACCACGGCGACCGCGGAGGAGGCGGTGGTCCACGAGATGGCGCGCCATCTGCGGTCGGTGCCCTCGCCGTCGGGGAGCGTGATCGGGAGGTAGCCCCGCACGTGGTTCTCGCGGAAGGGCTGACCGTCCTTGACGCCCTCGACGGCGGCGTGGAGGTAGACGATGTCGTCGTTGACGGGAGGCTTGGCCTTGACCAGGATCCGGCCGACCTCGTCACGACAGTCGCGCAGGCCCAGCTCGTCGAAGAGGAAGTGCATCTGGTCGAAGTGGCCGGGGTAGCGCAGTGTCTTGTAGTCGAGGCGCTGCACCCGGCCCTCGTAGGTCTGGCACATCGTGCCCAGGCCGCCGGAGGTCAGCGCCGCCTCCAGCTCGATGCCGCCGATGACGACGCGCTCCTTCTCCTCCATGGCCGGCACCATCTGGCGCCGGCCCGAGCGCAGCACCTCGCAGTCGTTGAGGTACTCGTTGACGACGCCTTCGGCCGACCAGTTGAACGCATAGCCCAGCAGGCCGGTCGGGTTCTGCGGCAGCGCGCCGACCTTCAGCTCGATGGAGCGGATCGTGTCGAAGCCCTGGGCCAGCGAGGCGCCGACGATGCCGATGAGGCCGGGGGCCAGGCCGCACTGCGGCACGAACGCCACGTCCGGCGTCGAGGAGGCGAGCTCGATGACCCGCTGCGTGGTCGGCACGTCCTCGGTGAGGTCGAAGTAGTGGCAGCCGACGGCGGCGGCCGCCTCGGCCACGTCGATGTTGCGGTCGTAGGGCAGGCAGGAGACGACCGCGTCGACCCCGCGCAGGGCCTCGCGCAAGGCGTCGGCGTCGGCGACGTCGAGCTCGGCGGTCTCGAACCGCAGACCCGGACGGGCCGCGGCGTCGTAGCCGCTGACCTTGAAGCCGGCGTCGGTGAGCAGGCCGGCGACGAGCTCGCCGACCTTGCCGAGCCCGATCACGCCGACCTGGTTGATGGTGCGCTTGCGTGCGTCGGTGGTGGTCATCGCAGGGCCTCCTCGAGGCGGTCAGGTCCCGCGTGCGGGTGGTCTGCCCATCGCTCACATCGGGCTGATCGCAAGGTCGACACGGGCACGACAGGAAAATCTGTGGCAAGAACGCATTTTGTCCGACAATCTTCCTTCACTGTAACCCACGCCACAACGCCGGCGCGAGACCCCTGGGGCAGAACCGGCGCCGCGGGGCCCGAGGTGTCGCCACCGCCGGCATGTCGAGAAAGCCGTCCCGGCGAGCCAACCGATCCGCGCCGGCTCCGGTCCTTCAGGGTGAGAGACGACGGAGGTGGCAGTGGGCACTCGACGGCGAGATGCTGAGTTCACGGAGTTCGTGGTGTCGCGACGGGTGCGGCTCCACCGCACGGCGTACCTGATGTGTGGCGACCCGCACCGGGCGGAGGACATCGTCCAGCAGGCGCTGGCGAAGCTGTATGTCTCCTGGCCGCGGGTACGACGCGCCGAGTCCGTCGACGCGTACGCCCGCCGCAGCGTGCTCAACGCCTTCCTCGACGACGGCGCCCGCAGCTCGCGCCGCGAGGTGGCCGCCGAGATCGAGGATCGCGCGCAGCCCGACCGGCTGAGCCACGAGGACGCCGACGCGCTGTGGGACGCCCTGCGCGAGCTGCCGCCCGGTCAGCGCCGGGTGGTCGTCCTGCGCCACTACTGGGGCCTGTCGGTCGAGGAGACGGCAGCCGACCTCGGGATCAGCACGGGAACGGTCAAGAGTCAGACCGCCGCCGCTCTCACCCGACTGCGCGGGGCACTCGTCCCCGCCGATGTGACAGGAGAGAACCGATGACCGAGACCCAGCTGACCGAGCGGATCCACCAGCTCGCCGAGGAGCTCCCTGCCCCTCCGTGGGGAGTGGCCGGCGACCTGGCCAGGGGGCGGGCGCGGCTGCGCCGCCGTCGTACGACGCTCGCGGGCGGTGCTCTCGCCCTGGCGGTGGCCGGCGGAGCGGCCTGGACCGCGGTCGTCGGCGACGGCACGGGCACCCCGCCGGTGACCAGTCAGGACCGGGCTCCGGCGGCGCCTGCCGACCTGCCCGCCGACCTGCCCGCTGATGTCCCTGCCGACCTCGACGCGCGGATCCAGGACCTCGCCGTGCGGCCCCGGACCCGGGAGGAGCAGCTGCCGGCGATCACGGTGCGCCAGCTGCAGGACATCGCCGACGTGCTGATGAGCCGGGTCCAGGGGCCGGTGGGCTGGCTCTCGGTCAGCGTCTCCGACGGCTGGCGTGCGAGCGGCGCCGACACCTGTCCCCAGGGGTGGGCCTGCGAGGACGCCAGGGTCCGCGGCGCCGACCGGGCGCGGTGGGCCGAGGCCGGCACCGTGCACCAGCTCGCGGTGGAGGTGGACGGCAACGTCCACGTCTTCACGCTCGACAGCGAGGACCAGCGCCCGTCGGCCGTGGCCTGGGACGACCGCTCCTGACCACTGGCGCGCGGGTGGGAGAATGTCCGCGTTGTGAAGATCTCCTACCCGCCCGACCTCCCGGTCAGCGCCCGCCGCGACGACATCGCCGCCGCGATCCGCGACCACCAGGTCGTCATCGTCGCCGGCGAGACAGGCTCGGGGAAGACCACCCAGCTGCCGAAGATCTGCCTC
The DNA here is from genome assembly GCF_004912195.1 of Nocardioides caeni. Taxonomy (GTDB): domain Bacteria; phylum Actinomycetota; class Actinomycetes; order Propionibacteriales; family Nocardioidaceae; genus Nocardioides; species Nocardioides caeni. Next base: position 99,271 of record NZ_STGW01000004.1, on the reverse strand, counting down.
GAGCTCGGCCGCGGACTGCCGGGTCCGGACAACCCCGACGGCCGACCGCGGATGATCGGCCACACCCAGCCGCGCCGGATCGCGGCGCGCTCCGTGGCCGAGCGGATCGCCGAGGAGCTCGGCACCGAGCTGGGCGACGTGGTCGGCTACCAGGTCCGGTTCACCGACAAGACGTCGAAGCAGAGCCGCATCAAGCTGATGACCGACGGCATCCTGCTCGCGGAGCTGCAGCGTGACCGGATGCTGCGGCGCTACGACACGATCATCATCGACGAGGCGCACGAGCGCAGCCTCAACATCGACTTCCTGCTCGGCTACCTGCGTCAGCTGCTGCCGAAACGGCCGGACCTCAAGCTCATCATCACCTCCGCGACGATCGACGTCGATCGGTTCGCGAAGCACTTCGACGCCCCGGTCGTCGAGGTCTCGGGCCGGACCTACCCGGTCGAGATCCGCTACCGCCCGCTGATGGAGCTGCCGGACGAGGACACCGAGGCCGAGCTGGTCACCCGGGACCCCACCGAGGCGATCGTGGACGCGGTGAAGGAGCTCTCCGCCGAAGGGCCCGGCGACATCCTCGTCTTCCTACCCGGGGAGCGGGAGATCCGCGACACGGCCGAGGCCCTGGCGGATCTCGACAGGCTCGATCAACGTGGTCCAGCCCGCGCCGTCGACGTACTGCCCCTCTACTCCCGCCTCTCCGCGGCCGAGCAGCACCGGGTCTTCGCCCCCGCGAAGGACTCGCGCCGCCGCGTCGTCCTGGCCACGAACGTCGCCGAGACCTCGCTGACGGTGCCGGGCATCCGCTACGTCATCGACACCGGCGTCGCGCGGATCTCCCGCTACTCCGCGCGGACCAAGGTCCAGCGGCTGCCCATCGAGCCGATCAGCCAGGCCTCGGCCAACCAGCGTTCGGGGCGCTGCGGCCGCGTCGCTGCGGGCATCGCCATCCGCCTGTACGCCGAGGAGGACTTCGAGGCCCGGCCGGAGTTCACCGACCCGGAGATCCTGCGCACCAACCTCGCCTCGGTCATCTTGCAGATGACCTCGCTCGGGCTCGGTGACATCGGGCGCTTCCCGTTCGTGGAGCCGCCCGACCGGCGCAACGTGCAGGCCGGTGTCCAGCTCCTCGAGGAGCTCGGTGCGGTGTCGACGGGCTCGACCAGTGGGAGGCCGGGCGAGCTCACCAAGGTCGGACGACGCCTCGCCCGGCTCCCGATCGACCCCCGCCTCGGGCGGATGCTGCTCGAGGCCGAGCGGCTCGGCTGCGTGCGCGACGTCCTCGTCATCGTCGCGGCGCTGTCGCTGCAGGACCCGCGCGAGCGTCCCGGCGCCGACCACCCCAAGGAGCAGGCGCAGGCCGACCAGCTGCATGCCCGCTTCAAGGCCGAGGGCTCGGACTTCCTCACCCTGCTCAACCTCTGGAACCACCTGCGCGAGCAGCAGCGGGAGCTGTCCGGCAGTGCGTTCCGCCGGATGTGCAAGCGGGAGTTCCTCAACTACCTGCGGGTGCGCGAGTGGCAGGAGTTCGTCGCCCAGCTGCGTCAGGTCACCAAGGAGATGGGCGTCCGGTTGGAGGCCCCTACGGACAGGCCGGACGCCGACGGCATCCACCAGGCCCTGCTGTCCGGCCTGCTCTCGCACATCGGCCTGCTCGAGGAGCGGGAGAAGCCCAGGCAGGGTGCTCGCCAGGACAGTCGCCGGCCGGGGCCGCGGGAGTACCTCGGCGCCCGCGGCACGAAGTTCGCGATCTTTCCCGGCAGTGGCCTGGCCCGGAAGAACCCGCAGTTCCTGATGGCCGGCGAGCTCGTCGAGACCGGTCGGCTCTGGGCCCGGCAGAACGCCGAGATCAAGCCAGAGTGGGCCGAGCGACTCGGCGAGCACCTGGTCAAGCGGACCTATGCGGAGCCGCACTGGTCCAGGAAGCGTCAGTCGGTTGTCGCCCGTGAGCGGGTCACGCTCTATGGCGTGCCACTCGCCGCCGACCGTCCCGTCAACTACGGCCGGATCGATCCCGAGCTGTCGCGCGAGCTGTTCATCCGGCATGCCCTCGTCCATGGGGAGTGGGACACCCGGCACCACTTCCTGCGCGACAACAAGCGCCTGATGGAGGAGGCCGAGGAGCTCGAGCACCGGGCCCGGCGCCGCGACCTGGTCGTCGACGAGCACACCCTCTACGACTTCTACGACGCCCGCGTGCCCGACACCGTCGTGAGCGGTGCGCACTTCGACCGGTGGTGGCGCGACGAGCGCCGCAAGCAGCCGCGCCTGCTGACCTTCGACCCGGCGATGCTCACCCACGACGCGGCCGACGAGGTGAGCGACGCCGACTACCCCGAGGAATGGTCGCTCACCGGTGGGCTGACCTTCCCGATCAGCTATCACTTCGAGCCGGGCGCGAAGGACGACGGGCTCACCATCGACGTCCCCGTCGCCACGCTCAACCGGGTCGACGACGACGACTTCTCCTGGCTCGTCCCGGGGTTGCGTGAGGAGCTGGTCACCGAGCTGATCCGTGGCCTGCCCAAGCAGCTGCGGGTCAACTTCGTCCCCGCGCCCAACACTGCCAAGGCGTTCCTCGCCTCCGTGCCGGCCGGGGAGGAGCCACTGCTGACGGCCCTCGGCCGCTACCTGCGATCGACGACCGGCGTGCACGTGCCGGCCGACGTGTGGGCGGTGTCGTCGCTGCCGACGCACCTGCGTCCGTCGTACCGGGTGGTGGACGAGCGCGGAAAGGTCCAGGGCAGGGGCAAATCGCTGACCGAGCTGAAGGAGCCGCTGCAGCCGCAATTCGCCCGCGCGATGCAGGCGGTCGCCAGCGACTCCGGGGTCGCCCGGACCGGTGAGACGACGTGGGTCTTCGACGAGATCCCCGCCTCGGCGACGTGGACCCGGGCGGGTCACGAGGTCGAGGCCCATCCGGGGCTGGTCGACGAGGGCAGCACCGTCGGCCTCCAGGTGTTCGGCTCGGAGGACGAGCGCGACGCCCGTCATCGCGATGGCGTCACGCGGCTGCTGCTGCTCGCACTGGGCGACAAGCCGGTCGCGGGCGTCGTCGACGGGCTCTCGAACGCCGAGAAGCTGGGCCTGTCGGGTACGCCCTACCGCTCGATCCAGACCCTGCTGGCCGACTGCCTGCGCGCCGTCGTCGTCGACGCGGTCGACGCGCGCCCAGCGGTCCGCACCGTCCAGGAGTACGACGACCTGCTGGCCCGGCTGCGCAGCACTGCTGCGGCCGACGTCCGGACGGTGCTGGCCGAGCTGCTGCGGGTGCTCGAGGTGTGGCGCGAGGTGGAGCGGCTGCTGAGCGGCCGCGCCGACCTGCCGCTGCTGCCGGCGCTCACCGACCTGCAGGGTCAGCTGGGCCGCCTGGTGCACGACGGCTTCATCGGTGAGCTCGGCGTCGCGCGGCTGCGCCGCCTGCGGGTGTGGTTGCAGGCGATGAGGGAGCGCCGGGTGGCGCTCGCCGAGGGTGGGCCGGCGGCGCTCGGCAGGGACCGGCAGCGGATGGACGTGGTGCAGCCGCTGCAGGACGCCGTGCTCGCGCGGTTCGCGGCGCTGCCCGAGGGTCGCCCGCCGGGGGCCGGTCTGCGAGCAGTGCGCTGGATGCTGGAGGAGTACCGGGTCTCGCAGTGGGCGCAGCAGCTCGGCACCGACGGCCCGGTCTCCGACGTCCGGATCCGCAAGGCCATCGACGCGCTCTGACGCCGGCCGTCGGCGTTGGCCGGAGCGTCAGCCGGCGAGCAGTGCGGTGGCGATCGCGGCCACGCCCTCACCGCGGCCGGTGAGTCCCAGGCCGTCGGTGGTCGTGGCCGAGATCGAGACCGGTGCGCCGACGACCTCCGAGAGCGCGGCCTCCGCCTCGGCGCGGCGCGGTCCGAGGCGGGGCCGGTTGCCGATCACCTGCACGGCGACGTTGACGATCGACCAGCCGGCTGCCTCGACCCGGCGCCGCGTCTCGCCGAGCAGGGCGGCGCCGCTGGCGCCCGACCACTCCGGCTCCGCGGTGCCGAAGTTGCTGCCCAGGTCACCCAGCCCGGCCGCGGACAGGAGTGCGTCGCAGGCGGCGTGCGCGGCGACGTCGGCGTCCGAGTGACCCTCGAGGCGCACGTCCTCGTCCGGCCACAGCAGGCCGCCGAGTGCCAGCGGACGGTCACCGTCGGTGCGGGGGACCAGGCGGTGGACGTCGGTGCCGATTCCGGTGCGCAGGCGCGGTGGGTTCACGAGGCGATCATGCCCGAGCCCGGAGCCGCCGGTGACGGCGCGCCGCGCGCCCCGCCGTGGACCGGCGGGTCCGGGCTGAGGGACAATCACCCCCGTGAGGAACTCCCGAGGCTGGTGGGCACTGGCCGGCGTACTGGCGGGCCTGGCCGGTCTCGCCGTCAGCTACGCCGTCGCCTCGCTGCTCAACGTCCGCGAGTCGCCGGTCGTCGCCGTCGCCGAGGGTGTCACCGGGCTCACCCCCGGATCCGTCGTGAAGTGGGCCATCGAGACGTTCGATCGCGACGACAAGAAGGTCCTCGTCATCGGGATGCTGCTCATCCTGTTCGTCCTCTTCGCCGTCCTCGGCCAGCTCGCCCGCCGCCGTTGGTGGGCGGCGATGCTGGGCTACGCCGCGCTTGCCGGTGTCGCCGGTGTCGCGGTCGCGAGCAAGCCCAACCCGGGCATCATCGAGTTCGCACCGGTGGTCGTGGGCCTGCTCGGCTGGGTGGTCGCCATGGCGGTGCTCGCCGAGTGGCTCCGTCGCTGGGAGCTGGTCGCGGAGAGTGAGGACCCCGCCGCCGAGCCGATGCACACCCGCCGCCACTTCTTCATCGTCGCCGGGATCACCACGGGGGTCGCGGCCTTCGGTGGCCTGATCGGCCGGGTCGCCGGCAGCTCGCGCCGCAACGTCGAGGCCGCGCGGCGGCTGCTGCGCATCGAGGGCGTCACCGCCCCGGAGGTGCCGCCCGGTGCCGCGCTCGGCGTCGAGGGCGTCGGGCCGTGGCAGACGCCGAACTCGGACTTCTACCTGATCGACACGGCCTACATCAAGCCGACCATCGAGCCCGTCGACTGGGAGCTGCGGATCCACGGGATGGTCGATCGGGAGCTCCGCCTGTCCTACAACGACCTCGTCTCCCGTGAGATCACCGAGGACTGGATCACCCTCAACTGCGTCTCCAACAACGTCGGCGGCGACCTGATCGGCAACGCCTGGTGGAGCGGCTACCGGCTCGCCGCGATCCTCGCCGAGGCCGGCCCGCACCCGGATGCCGACGCCGTGCTGCAGACCTCGCAGGACGGCTGGACCTGCGGCACCCCGCTCGGCGCGCTGATGGACGACCGCAACGCGATGCTCGCCGTCGCGATGAACGGCGAGCCGCTCCCGATCGAGCACGGCTTCCCGGTGCGCACGATCGTGCCCGGCCTCTACGGCTATGTCTCGGCCACCAAGTGGGTCGTCGACCTCGAGGTCACCCGCTTCGACGAGATCACCGCGTTCTGGACCGACAAGGGCTGGTCGGAGCTCGGTCCGGTGAAGATCGCGTCCAAGATCGAGGTCCCCGGCAGCGGCGACGACGTCCCCGCGGGCGAGGTCCTCTGCGCCGGCTACGCCTGGTTCCAGCACACCGGCATCGGCGCCGTCGAGGTGCAGGTCGACGGCGGACCCTGGCAGCAGGCGGAGATCGCCACGACCCCCAACGTCGACACCTGGGTCCAGTGGCAGGTCATGCTCGACCTCGACGAGGGCGACCACCAGCTGCGTGTCCGCGCCGTCGGCGAGGACGGCTCGACCCAGACCGGCGTCGTCGCCGACGTCCTGCCCGATGGCGCGACCGGCTGGCACACCGTCGACATCACCGCGAAGGCCTGATCTGCATGTCTCCTGCCGCCCCTGCTGACTTCGCCGCGCTCCCGGGCGGTGCCCTCGTCGTCGGAGGTTCCGGCGGTCTGGGGCGCGCGATCGCCGCCCTGCTCGTCGACCGGGGTGCTCGGGTCGCGGTCACGCACCGGTCCCGTCCGGCCGAGATCGGCGTGGCGTCGTACGGCCTCGACCTGGGTGACCGCGCGGAGGTACGACGCGTCGTCGACCACGCGGCGGCGGAGCTCGACGGCCTCCACACCGTCGTCCACGCCGCCGGTCCGCACGTCCCGATGCGCCACCTCTCCCGTATCGACACCGGGGACATGGCCGAGCAGCTGGCGATCGACGCGGCCGGTTTCTTCGCCGTCGCCCACGCGGCGCTCCCGTTCCTGCGCGAGGCGCACGGTTCGTTGACCGCCGTCACCACGGCCGCGACGGCCCGCTTCCCCGTCCGTGACGGTCTGTCGTCGGCCCCGAAGGCGGCGGTCGAGGCGATGGTGCGCGGCCTGGCGGCGGAGGAGGGACGCTTCGGGGTGCGGGTCAACGCGGTCGGCCCCGGCATGCTCACCGACGGCATGGCCGAGCGCCTGATCGACAGCGGCGAGCTCGACGAGCGCGCCCTCGACGTCACCCGCGGCAACATCCCGTTGCGCCGCTTCGGCTCCGCCGTCGACATCGCCGAGGCCGTCTGCTTCCTCGCCTCGCCGCGCGCCGGGTTCATCACCGGCCAGAAGCTGGACGTCGACGGGGGCTACGGCGTCTGAACGCAGGCACCGCCGACGATGCGCGGGTGCCCCCGCCCGATCCCTAGACTGGCCGGGTGACCATCAGGCTCTACGACACCGCGACACGCGACGTGCGTGACTTCGTCCCCCTGGTCCAGGGCAGGGCGAGTCTCTATGTCTGCGGTCTGACGGTGCAGAGCGAGCCGCACGTGGGCCATGTGCGGTCGGCGGTGAACTTCGACGTGCTGCAGCGCTGGCTGCGCCACCGCGGCTACGACGTCACGTTCATCCGCAACATCACCGACATCGACGACAAGATCCTCATCAAGTCGGCCGAGCAGGGCCGCCCCTGGTACAACCTCGCCTACGCGATGAAGATCGAGCTCGACCGGGCCTACGCCGCGCTCAACGTCGCGCCGCCGACCTACGAGCCGGCAGCCACCGGGCACATCCCGGAGATGATCGTGCTCATCGAGCGGCTCATCGAGCGCGGCCACGCCTACCCGGCGGCGGACGGATCGGGCGACGTCTACTTCGACGTGCGGTCCTGGGCGTCCTACGGCGAGCTGACCCACCAGGGCGTCGACGACATGGAGCCGGCGGCCGACGCGGATCCCCGCGGCAAGCGCGATCCGCGCGACTTCGCGCTCTGGAAGGGTCGCAAGGACTCCGAGCCCGAGACCGCGTCCTGGCCCAGCCCGTGGGGACCGGGCCGCCCCGGCTGGCACATCGAGTGCTCGGCGATGGCCGGTAAGTACCTCGGCGACGCTTTCGACATCCACGGCGGCGGCGTCGACCTGCGCTTCCCGCACCACGAGAACGAGCAGGCCCAGTCGCGCGCCGCGGGCGGCGCCTTCGCGTCGTACTGGATGCACAACGCGTGGATCACCACCGCTGGCGAGAAGATGAGCAAGTCGCTCGGCAACACGCTCTCGATCCCGGCGATCCTCGAGCGCTACCGCGGCGCCGAGCTGCGCTTCTACGTCGTGGCCGCGCACTACCGCTCGCACGTCGAGTTCTCCTTCGACGCGCTCGACGAGGCCGCGGTCGGCTACCGGCGGATCGAGGCCTTCCTCGAGCGCGCCGGAGTCGTCGCCGCTGACCCCGACGCCCTGCCCGACGCCTTCGCCGCGGCGATGGACGACGACCTCGGTACGCCGGCAGCGGTCGCCGTCCTCTATGACACCGTGCGCGAGGGCAATCGCCAGCTGGCCGCCGGCGAGGACGCCACCGCCACGGCGACCGCCGTCGCTGCCATGCTCGACGTGCTCGGCGTGCACCCGGCCGATCCGGCCTGGGCCTGTGCCGGCAGCTCGGACAACGAGGAGCGGCTCACAGTCGCGGTCGACGCGCTGGTGGCCGGTCTGCTCGACGAGCGCACGCAGGCGCGCGTCGACAAGGACTGGGCCCGTGCCGATGCGATCCGCGACCGGATCAAGGCGGCCGGCATCGAGGTCACCGACACCCCCGACGGACCCACCTGGACGGTCGTTGGTTGAGGTGCGAGGAGCGCCAGCGACGAGCCTCGAAACCCCTGGCCATGGTGCCGGGACCTGCCCGTGCCGGGTTCCGGCACCGGCCCACCAGGTCTCGAGACGGTCGCTGCGCGACCTCCTCGACCACCGGAAGGACGACTGACATGGCTGGAAACTCTTCGCGCAAGGGCGCGATCCGCAAGCAGAGCAAGAAGAACGCCGGCGGCTCCGGCGGTCAGGTCCGCCGCGGGCTCGAGGGCCGCGGCCCGACGCCCAAGGCGACCGACCGGGAGTACCACAAGGCCCACAAGATCGCCGAGGCCAAGAAGCGCGCCGACAAACGGGCCGGGCGCAGCGGTCCGGGTGGCCGCGGCCGCAGGAGCGGCGGCGACGAGTGGATCGCCGGACGCAACTCCGTCCTCGAGGCGCTGCGCGAGCGGGTGCCCGTCACGTCCGTCTACGTCGCCGAGGGCGCCGAGCGCGACGGCCGGCTGCGCGAGGTCTTCCGGATCGCTGCCGAGCAGGGTGTCGGGCTCCTCGAGGTCAGCCGCGGCGAGCTCGACCGCCTCACCGACGGTGCGGTGCACCAAGGCCTGGCGGCGAAGATCCCGGCCTACGAGTACGCCCACCCCGACGACCTGATCGATGCGGCGGCCGACGCCGACGAGGCGCCGTTGATCGTGGTCCTCGACTCGATCACCGATCCGCGCAACCTCGGCGCGATCGTCCGCAGTGCCGCCGGGTTCGGCGCGCACGGTGTCGTCATCCCCGAGCGCCGTGCGGCGTCGATGACCGCCGCGGCGTGGAAGACGTCCGCCGGTGCGGCCGCCCGGTGCCCGGTGGCGCAGACGGTCAACCTGACCCGCCAGCTCAAGGCCTTCCAGGACGAGGGGTGTTTCGTGGTCGGCCTCGCCGCCGACGGCGACCTGTCGCTGCCCGAGCTCGTCGCCGACGACGACCTGGCCCGGGGCCCGCTGGTCCTCGTGGTCGGGTCCGAGGGTGACGGTCTCTCGCGCCTGGTCGCCGAGACCTGCGACCGGCTGCTGTCGATCCCGATGGCCGGGGTCCTGGAGTCGCTCAACGCCGGTGTCGCCGCGTCGGTCGCGCTCTACGCGGTGGCGGAGGCCCGGGCGCGCGCCTGATGCGGATCGCGGTGGACGTCCGCGTCCTGCTCCGGCTGCTGCTCGGAGCGGGCGTGTGGCTGGTGCTGTCGATCGTGCTCGCCGGCTTCATCTTCGCCGGGAGCGAGCGGTCGATCGACCTCGCCAGCCACGACGCGACCGTCAGTCCGGACTACTCCGGACAGATCGTGCTCCGCACCGGTCCGGTGCTGCCGGACCTCCGGGCGCCGTCGGACTCGCGGCTCGGCCTGGAGATCCGCCTCGGCAAGAGCGACACCACCTCGCTGGAGGAGCTGACGACGCGCTACGCCGCCATCGCCTCCCAGCCCGAGGGACAGGTCGCGGCCGTGGGCCGGGCCGTGCGATCGATGGCCATCGCCGCCCTCCTGCAGGGTGCTGCGCTCGCAGCCCTTCCGCTCGTGCTCTGGGTGGTGGTGGGTCCGACCCGGCGCCGCGAGCTCCTCGCCCGGCTGCGCACCCGCGGGGGTGTGGCGGGACTCGTCGCGATCGCGCTGGTGGTCGGCCTGGCCGTCGTACCGCTGACCTGGGGGAGGGCGGAGTCCCCGGAGGAGACCTGGGAGCCACTGCAGGCCTTCGTCGGCGAGGACGTGCCGCTGCCCGACGAGGCACGCGACGTCGAGATCATGGACGACGTCACGACCGAGGAGACCCAGCGGCTGATCACGAGCGCCGTCAGCACCTACCAGCGCAGCCTGACCTTCTACTCCGACGCGGCGGACCGGGCCGGCGAGCTCGAGCTGCGCACCCCCGAGGAGGACGAGACGGTCGTCGTCATCGTGTCCGACCGTCACCTCAACGTCGGCATGGACAAGGTCGCGCGGGCGATCGGCGACCGGGCCGAGGCGAGTGCCCTCTTCGACCTGGGCGACGACACGTCGACCGGCGAGCGGTGGGAGGCCTTCTCCCTGGACTCGGTGGCGGCTGCCTTCGACGACTACGACGGGCACTGGGGCGTCGCGGGCAACCACGACCATGGCGGCTTCGTCCGCTCCCACCTGGAGGACCTGGGCTGGACGTACTTCGACGGCGAGGTCGTCGACGGCCCCGGCGACTCGCGGATCATCGGCGTCGACGACCCCCGCTCGAGCGGTCTGGGCAACTGGCGCGACGAGACCGGCCTGACGAGCGCCGAGGTCGCCGAGGCGCTCACCGAGGAGGTCTGCCGGGCCGACGAGGAGGGCGACCGGGTCTCCACCGTCCTGCTCCACGACGCCGACTTCGGCGATGCGGCCCTCGAGCGCGGGTGCGTCGACCTGGTGCTCGGTGGCCACGTCCACGTGCAGAGCGGCCCGACGCCGGTCGAGGGCGAGGGCGGCGAGACCGGCTACACCTACACGCTCGGCACCACCGGCGGTGCGGCCTACGCGATCGCGATCGGCAGCAAGCTGCGCCGCGCCGCGAGCATCGGGCTGCTGACCTACCGCGAGGGCCGGCCCGTCGGCCTGCAGTCGATCGAGCTGCAGTCCAACGGACGCTTCGACGTGCACGAGTGGGTCGAGCTGACCTACTGATCGTTCGTCGTCGGTGGCGCGAACCCACTCGACTAGGGTCGCGAGCATGAGCACCTTCGCCGACCGCCCCGGGACCGCACTGCTCGTCATCGACGTGCAGAACGACGTCGTCGCCGGCGCCCCGCGCCGTGACGAGGTCGTCGGCGCCATCGCTGGTCTGGTCGAGCGCGCCCGCGCCGGAGCCACGCCCGTGGTGTGGGTGCAGCATTCGGACGCCGGGCTGGCGCAGGGCAGCGACGGCTGGCAGTACGTCCCCGAGCTCGTCCGGCTGGAGAGCGAGCCGCTGGTCCACAAGACCTATCGCGACTCCTTCGAGGACACCGAGCTCGCGGAGGTGCTCGCCGGGGCCCGCGTCGGCCACCTCGTCGTCGCCGGCGCACAGACCGACTTCTGCGTGCGCTCGACCCTGCACGGTGCCCTCGTCCGCGGCTACGACGTCACGCTGGTCGGCGACGCCCACACCACCGAGGACCTCAGCGAGTGGGGCGCGCCGCCGCCGGAGCAGGTGATCGCGCACACCAACCTCTACTGGGCGGGGCAGCGGGCACCGGGGCGGACCGCGGCCGTCGTCACGGCGGCCGAGGTCGACTTCGCGGGTCAGTGACGACGATCCGTCGACTGCTCCTACGCTGGACCGCATGCGACCCTCGGTGGACTGGTTGACCGGACCCGACAGCAGGCGCCGCGTCGCGCTGGTCAGTGGATTGGTGGGCATCGTCGCCCTCGTCGTGGTGCTGTGGGTGCTCCTGGGCGGAGGCGACGACCAGGCAGGCCCGTCGTCGTCTCCGACCGAGGTCGGTGGCTGCGTAGCGGCCCCCGGCGACGCGACGGCCGTCGCCTGCGACAAGCTGTCGGCGTCGTACCGCGTGGAGGCGGAGGCGAGCGACGGATGCGATCGCGCGGAGGTGGAGCAGGACGGGCTGTGCCTCGACTGGAACGCCAGCGAGGGCGACTGCTTCCTGCCCGGCAACCGTACCGAGCCGGCGATGAAGGTCGACTGCGCCGAGCACGTGGGCGATCCGGCAGTCCAGCGCGTCGATCGGGTCGGCAAGGCCGGCGAGTCCTGCGCCAACGGCGGGTTGCCGCGGCTCAACGCGACCAGGGGGTCATTGCTCTGCCTGGTGGAGCCCACCGCCTGACCACGGCTGGGACATACTGCCGGTATGACCTCACCTGACCTCACCGGCACGACCTACGTGGTGACGGGCGCCAACTCGGGCCTGGGCCTGGAGACCGCGAAGAAGCTGACGGCCGCGGGCGGCCATGTCGTCCTCGCCGTACGCGACGTCGCGAAGGGGGAGGCCGCAGCGGCCGCCCTGCCCGGCCCGGGCACCTGGGAGGTCCGTGAGCTCGACCTCGGCGACCTCGCCTCGGTGCGTGCCTTCGCTGCCGGCTGGGACGCACCGATCACGACGCTGGTCAACAACGCCGGGATCATGATGGTCGCCGAGGGCCGCACGGCCGACGGGTTCGAGCTGCAGCTCGGCACCAACCACCTCGGTCACTTCGCCCTCACCAACCTGCTGCTGCCGCAGATCGAGGACCGGGTCGTCTCGGTCTCCTCCGACCTGCACCGCGGCAGGCAGGTCGACTTCGACAACCTCGACCTGGTGGGGGACTACGGTCCCACCCGGGCCTACCAGCAGTCCAAGCTCGCCAACCTGCTCTTCACCACCGAGCTGCAACGGCGCCTGACGGCCGCCGGCTCGTCCGTGGTGGCCCACGGCTGTCACCCCGGCTACTCCGCCACCAACCTGCAGAGTCACCACGCCAACCCGCTGATGAACAAGCTGATGTGGGTCGGCAACAAGGTCATCGCGACCAGTGCGGAGTTCGGCGCTCGGCCGACCTTCCACGCCATCACGGCCGACCTGCCGCCCGACAGCTACATCGGACCCTCCGGCTTCCGCGGACTCCGCGGCGCGCCCGGCCCCAACCAGCGCTCGCAGCAGGCCCAGGACGCCGACGCCGCCCGGCGGCTGTGGACCGTCTCGGAGGAGCGGACCGGGGTCACCTGGCCGTTGGGCTGATCCGACTCGGAGACGTCACGCCGAGCGCGGCAGGACCACGCTGTGTCCGTCCGGCGTGAGGTAGAAGCCGTCGTCGAAGACGATGACGCCGTTGCAGAGCCGGCACCAACCCTGCTCGCTGTGGTCGGCGGTGACGTGGGCGGAGCAGCAGGCGTCATCGCCCGCGGTCGGGCACTGCGGTGAGTGGTCGCACATCGTCGTGCTCCCTTCGGTCGGTCGGGTCACTTTCAGTGCTCCCCCCATCGGCAGGTTCGACGGCGGCCTTCGCGGAAAAGGACCGATGCCGGGAGCGATGACTGGCGGCACTAGGCTGGGTCGCGCGATCCCCGGTTGCTCTGCTGGCACGGGCGGCTGGACTTTGAATCCAGTTTTCGTTGGTTCGATTCCAACCCGGGGAGCCAGCCTCGACGACCATCGAGATGAAACCTCGAGGAGGTCAGCGCCGCCGCTTCGCGGCTCTCGCCTCGGCCCGCCGCCGGCGCTCCTCGGCGTACTGGGCGGCCGCCTCCTCGGTCGTGGGGGCACTGCCGCCGTACTGCTGCGGCAGCCACCAGGCGCCCTCCGGGCGCTCGTCGGGCGGGCTGGCGAGGATGCAACGCTCCAGCATCGCCTCCATCCGCGCCTTCAGCTCGGCGGTCTCCGCCGTCGGGTCGGCGCCGGTGGGATGCATCGGCTCGCCGACCTCGATGTCGATGCGGTGGTGGCGCGACATGTCGAGCTTGCGGCCCTTGGCGAGGATCCGTTGGGGTGCCCCACACGACGATCGGGACGAGCGGTACGTCGGCCTTCGCCGCGATCCGCACCGCCCCGGTCTTCAGCTCCTTGATCAGGAAGCTCTGGGAGATCGTCGCCTCCGGGAAGATGCCGACGACCTCGCCGGCCCGCAGGGCGGCCTCCGCGCGAGCCATCGACTCCAGGCCGGCGGCACGGTCGACGCTGATGTGCCCGAAGGTCTTCATGAACGGGCCGCCGACCGGGTGGTCGAAGATCTCCTTCTTCGCCATGAAGCGGGTGTAGCGACCCGCTCGACGCCCGGCAGGCCACCCATCAGGTAGTCGACGTAGGAGACGTGGTTGACGGCGACCAGCGCGCCACCGGTCTCGGGGATGTGCTCGAGCCCGGTCATGTGGATGTCCATGGCGGACAGCCGGAACCAGGACTTCGCGGCAGCGACGACGACGGGATAGGTGAGGTCCACGGGATCACCCCAGCATGCAGGCAGGGACCTGGTCCAGCACGAGGGTCATGGCGGGTGGGGGATCACACGCTGCCGCTCTCCAGCAGGAGGCGGAGCTTGCCGAGGTAGGCCTGCATGATCGTCGCGTAACCCAGCTCGACCAGGATGGGCGGCACCGGGAACCCGAACACGGCGTCGGCCATCGCGGCGTCGTACTCGAGCAGGTAGGTCATCCGGGTCCGGCCGGGGGCGAGCTCCTCGAAGGTGCGCTCGGAGCGCAGGTAGTAGGGGCTGGTCGGCAGTGTCTCCGCGACCACGTGGCGGTCGGGCTCCCAGACCGTCAGGCGGGTGAGGGTCACCCAGTGCGGGCGGAGGCCGAGCCGGGAGTCCTCGGTGTAGACCGCCCCGATGCGGCGCGGACCGTCGACCGTCATCGTGGTGACCTCCGCACGCCACTGGGGGTCGTTGAGGAAGTCGGCGGCGTAGGCGAACGCCTCGCGCGCCGGGACGTTGATGACCACGCTCCGCTCGATCCTGATCAACTCCACACTGTCGGCATCCGGGGCGGACGTCGTTGCTCCGGCCGGCGCTGCCGGCAGGAGCATGCCGAGCAGGATCAGGAGGGACAGGAGGCGTCGCAGCATGTCAGGTCCTTGCGGTTGAGCGGGGTGTCGGGAGGTCGGGTGCCACGTGAAGGGCGACTGGGAGAATAGCGGTCTGTCTACGAGCGTTGACAGATGGCGTCCGGACTCCCTGCTCGGTCACCCCGTAGCCTCGCGCGTAGGGAAGGGGGCGCCGTGCGTCGCTGGGTCAGCAGGTCACTGTGGGACGTCGTGCCCCGTGACCAGCGCGACACCGTCGAGGTCCTGCGGCGCCGCCAGTGGGTCACCGTCGGCGTCGTGCTGCTGGGTGCGGTGATGCTGGCGATCTCGCTGCGGATCGAACCCGGCAACGTCTGGTTCTATCCCGCCGCACTCGCGATGGCCGCGGTGTGGGCGGTGGGTGCCCTGCTGTCGGGGCCGCTGCACCTGGGCCGGATCGCTGCCGGTGCCCACGACACCACCCTGGTGCGGCCAGTCGTCGCTCCGGTCCTGCTCGGCCTGCTGCTGGCGGCCCTGTTCGTCGTCGGCGGACTCGTCGTCCGCGAGATCCCGTGGCTGGACCGGCAGGTGCGCTCGGTGCTCGACTTCGCCGACCAGGGTTCGGTGCCGTTGCTGCTCCTCATCACCGTGGTCAACGGGATCGCGGAGGAACTGTTCTTCCGGGGCGCCGTCTATGCGGCGGTCACGCGTCATCCCGTGATCTGGTCGACTCTCGCCTACGTGGTGGCGACCCTGGCGACGGGCAACGTGATGCTGGCCTTCGCCGCGATCTTGCTGGGCGCGGTGGTGGGTCTCCAGCGGCGCGCCTCCGGCGGCATCCTCGCGCCGATCCTCACGCACTGCACGTGGTCGACGGCGATGCTCTTCGCGCTGCCGCTGCTGTTCGGCTAGATGTCGTCGCCCTCGGCGAGCCGCTCGCCCAGGGCGCGCTGGACGGCCTCGCGATAGCTGAGGACCTCGCCGGGGAGCAGGTCGCGGATGCGGTGGTCGGTGACGACGACCTCGGTGCCCATCGAGTCGATCAGGTTGCGACCCGTGGTGACGTCCACGTCGGTCACCAGCGCCAGCCAGTACGACGACAGTCGCGGTGTGAGCACCGGCACCCGCACGATCGGCACCGACCTCCCCGACGCGACGTCGGCGGCGATCTGGAGCATGTCGAGATAGGTCATCGTCTCGGGGCCACCGACCTCATAGACCTCGCCCAGGGTGCGCTCGTCGCCGATCACACCGGACAGGTAGCGGACGACGTCGTCCAGTGCGATCGGCTGGGTGCGGGTCGTCGTCCACTTCGGCACGACCATCGCCGGCAGGTTCTTCACGAGCTGGCGGGTGAGCTCCCACGAGATGCCGCCGTGACCGACGATGATCGCCGCCCGCAGCACCGTCACGGGGACGCCGGCCTCGCCCAGCAGGCGCTCGACCTCGCGCCGCGACCGCAGGTGCGGTGAGAGCTCCTCGTCGTCCGTGCCGAGCCCACCGAGATAGACGATCTGGCGCACCCCGGCCTCGGCGGCAGCCCTGCCGAAGGAGCGTGCCGCCTCGGCGTCGCGCTCCTCGAAGTCGGCCTGGTCCAGCGAGTGCACGAGATAGACGGCGACATCGATGCCCGCGAGGGCCGCCGTCAGGGTGTCCGGATCGCCCACGTCCGCACCCACCGGGTCGCCCGGGCCGTCGTAGGCCTCGGGACGACGGGTCATCGCGCGCGGACGCAGACCCCGCTCGACCAGCGCGGGCACGAGCCTCCGCCCGACGAATCCGGTGGCTCCGGTGACGAGCACGTTCGGCTGGTCCATCTCGCCACCGTAGTCCGCTGGTCGTGAGCCGAACCCGTAGGTTGGTCCGCCATGAGCCGCATCATCGTCTTCGGCGCCACCGGCTACACCGGTGAGCTGGTCACCCGCAGCCTCGTCCGCAGTGGTGCCGCACCGCTCCTCGTCGCCCGCAGCCGTGACCGCGTCGCCGCCCTCGCCGAGGAGCTCGGCGGCCTCGACATCGCCGTCGCGGACGCCGGCGACGCCTCCGCTCTCGCGGCCGTCGTCGGTCGCAACGACGTGCTCGTCAGCACGGTCGGTCCCTTCCTGAAGTACGGCGAGGCGGCGGTCCGGGTCGCTGCCGAGTGCGGCGCGACGTACTTCGACTCGACGGGGGAGGGGCCGTTCATCCGTGAGGTCTTCGAGCGCTGGGGACCGGTCGCCGCCGCCAACGGCGGTGCGCTGCTGTCGGCCTTCGGCTTCGACTTCGTGCCCGGCAGCCTCGTCGGCGCGCTGGCCCTCGAGGAGGCCGGTCCGGCGGCCACCGCGGTCGACGTCGCCTACTTCGTCAAGGACGTCGGCACCAGTGGCGGCACCCGGGCGTCCATCGGCGGGATGATGGTCGAGGACGCCTTCGCTCTCACCGGCGGCACGATCAGCGCGGAGCGGGCCGGTCGCCGGATCGAGCAGTTCGACGTGCACGGGCGATCGCTGACCGGCGTGTCCATCCCGGGCGCGGAGCACCTCGCACTGCCGGCCTCCTATCCGCAGCTGCAGGACGTGGGCGTCTTCCTCGGCGCACCGCCGGCGGTCGCGCGAGCAATGTCGGTTGCGGGTGTCGCATCCTGGCCGGCGCGCAGGTTCGGACCCGCCAAGGCGCTCGTCGGCGGAGCCGTCGGCCTGGTCGTCAAGGGATCCACCGGCGGTCCGTCCGCCGAGCAGCGGGCCCGTGGCCGGTCGTTCGCCGTCGGCATCGCGCGCGACGCGGCCGGGAGGGAGCTGTCCTCGGTCACCCTCGACGGCGCCGACCCCTACGACTTCACGGCCGACATCCTCAGCTGGGGTGCCCGCACGGCCCAGGAGGACGGCCTGGACGGCGTCGGTGGCCTCGGCCCGGTCGGTGCCTTCGGCCTCGAGCGGCTGACCGTCGGCTGCGCGGAGGCGGGCTTCCGCCGCGCCTGAGCCCTCACCAGAAATTGTGACAGTTTCACTGTCACAGTCTTCCTGTCACGGTGTCCCGGGTGCTTCAATGCCGGGGTGACCGCCCACGACGTCTCTCCCGTCGCTTCCGCGCCGATCGCGCCGACCGCGCTGCCGAACATCGACGAGGCCGTGCGCCGCTACGGTTCCTTCGGTGAGGCCTGGGTCGCCGGGATGTGGCAGGCCGACCCGCTGGGCGACGCCGTCGTCGCCGACCCGGCCGGGCGCGTCGCCGCCAAGGCCGTGCGCACCCTGATGACCGAGGGACTGGGCGCAGTCTCCGACCCGTTGCCGTCCGTGCGGGCGCTGCTGGACCAGCTGACCGCGGAGCCCGCGTGGCTCGATCGCGACCGCCTCGACCGGGCCAGCGACGTACTCGTGCGCTACAGCGCCCAGTGGGGGCTCGTGCTCGGCGCAGCGTCGCTGCTGCGGGGTGCGGAGAACTGGATCGCGGCCAAGCCGCTGCTGCTGACCGGTCGCTACGGCCACCAGCCCGCCGTCCGCTCGATCGAGGTGGGGGAGTGGCTCTCGCGTGTCGTGCGACCCGGCGGGATGGCGATCGACGCTCCCGGCTTCCAGCACACCGTCCGGGTGCGGATGATCCACGCCCACGTGCGGAGCTTCATCGGCCGCACCGTCGACGAGTGGGACACCCCCGCGTGGGGCGTGCCGATCCCGCAGCCCTACATGGCCTTCACGCTCGCCGAGTTCGGTCACATCTCGCTCGCCGCGATGGAGCACCTCGGCGTCCGGCTGCGTGACGACGAGCTCGCGGACATCTACCACCTGTGGCGCTACGTCGGGCACGTGATCGGCGTCGACGACGCGCTCAACCCGGTCGACGAGGCCGACCACGTGCGGATCGAGGAGCTCTACTCCCTCACCGGTCCCGGGCCCGACGACTACAGCCGGGACTTCGTCAAGGCACTCACCGAGGACTACCTCGCCCCACAGCTCGCGACCATGCTGCCCGGGCCCGCGTCCTTCCGCGAGGCGACCGCGGTGCGGGTGATGTACGGGATGTCCCGCATCTTCCTCGGCGACACGGCGGCCGACGCGCTCCATATCCCCGACGGCCGCACCAAGCACGTCCTGCGCGGCCTGCGCCCGGGGCTGCTCGCCCTCGACCAGGCCCGCCTCGGCATCCTGGGCCGCGACCGGGTGAGCCGCAGCGGCTACGTCGCCCGTGACCGCGAGCTCGCGCGTCTCAAGGCCGAGCACGGGATGGGGCACGACCTCGTCGACGCCGTGCCCGGCGCGGTCGGCGGGACGGACCAGCCGTAGGGCACGCTCAGTCGGAACCCTCGAGGATCGCCGCGACCTCGGGGGAGGTGAAGAACGGCTCCAGCCGGGCCCGCAGCAGGCGCTCGACCTCGCCGGTCTGCACCGCGGCGGCCAGCAGCGGCGGCAGCGCGCGCCGCGCGACGTCGGCCAGGTCGGTCGGCTCGAGCCCCAGGTCCGTGACGAGCGTCGAGGCCGGGTGGGCGCCGTAGACAGCGAAGAAGCCGTCGACCAGCGCGTCGACGAACGCCAGCACCGGTGCGGCGGTGCCGCCGCCGATCACGATGTCCTGGACCAGTCCGGCGAGGCGGACGGTGTCGTCCTGCGATCCCGTCCGGTGGACCTGACCGACCGGCTCGGCGGCGTAGAGGTCGAAGACCTGGAGCGCGGCCTCCTTCGCCGCCGGGTCCTTCATGGTCTCCACGATCATCCGGTTGAGCCGTCGCATGGCGAGCGTCGTGCCCTTGCCGGCGGTGTCGCCCATCAGCGACTCGAGCTGCTTGCCGGCCAGACTGCCGGCGGCGCCGGCGACGCTGCCGCCGAGCGAGACCAGTGACCCGAGACCGGGAATCTTGTCCGCGACGGCACGGTTGGTGGCAATGACGTCGCCCACCAGCCGGGCCACCAGCCGGGAGGCGAGTCCCGCTGCCAGCGGGCTCTCGGCGACCCGGTCGAGGACCGCGCCCACGAGGTCGGCCCGCAGGAGCACCTCGTCGAGCAGGGCCTCCAGGTGGTCGCGGTCCACGACGTCGCCCACGGTGAAGGCCTCCGCCGGGCCGTCGTACGCCGTGCGCGCGACCAGGTCGGCCAGGGTGCTCGCCGTCGCGCTCGCCGGCAGGCGCTCCAGGAGCAGGTGCACCACTTCCTTCGCGAGCGCGGGCGAGACCAGCGCGTCGACCGACATCTCGGCACCGATCGCCAGCAGCGCGTCGAGGTCGGCGTCGACGTTCGCGGCCAGGGTCGCGCCGTCGAGCTGCGACAGCAGCCACGCCACCTGGGCGTCGAGGAGGCGCTGGGCGCGGGGATCAGCAGTCATGGGCCGAGGCTAGGGGTTAGTTTGCAGCTCATGCGCACGATCGCCCTCGCCACCGGCGTGCTTCTCGCCACGTCGCTGCTCGCCGGTTGCGGCTCGGGGGACGACGCGGAGCCCCACGAGGACAGCTCGAGCGCCGCGTCCGGCGGCTCGACCGACACCACGAAGGGAGCCGAGGCGGGGGAGTGCGCGACGTCGTTGACCGCGACCTACCCCGACGGCACCGAGGCCGTGCTCGACACGACTGCTCAGGCCGCCGAGCTGGGCGACGGGACGGCCTACACCTTCTATGTCGGCGACTACGAGATCCCCGACGAGGGCATCGGCGTCGACACCGTCCTGCCGCCGGAGGGCTCCCGGCTGGCCGTGGTGTTCCTGACCGCGTTCAACGCCACGAGTCCGCTCGAGGAGATCGCGCCGGGCACGACCGTGGAGGTCACCGACGAGCTCGACGTCCTCACCTTCTCCACGATCCTCTACGCGGGCGGGACGGCGGCCCAGTCGGCGACGGACGCCACCGGCGAGCTCACCGTCGTGGCCGTGGACGACAGCTCGATCTGTGTCGAGTTGGATTACGACGACGCCGAGAAGTCGCTCTCCGGACGGATCTCGGCGCCGATCCACGACAGTCCCTACTGACGGTCCCGCCGACGCCAGATCCGGTTGCCTTCGCGGAACCTCCTAGGGTGGCTGTCGTGACCGAGCAGCTGACCGTCATCGTCCTCGCCGCCGGTGGTGGCACCCGGATGAAGTCCAAGACCCCCAAGGTCCTCCACCGCATCGGCGGCCGCAGCATGGTCGGCCACGTCTTCGCCGCGGTCGGCGAGCTCGAGCCCGGCCGTGTCGTCGCCGTCATCGGTCACCAGCGCGAACTCGTCGGCCCGCACATCGGCGAGTGCCGCGCCGACGCGGTGATCGCGGTCCAGGAGGAGCAGCTGGGCACCGGGCACGCCGTCCGGATCGCGCTCGAGGCCCTGACCGAGCCGCTGGGGGACGGCACCGTCCTCATCGCCTACGGCGACACGCCCCTCCTCGAGGGAGCCACCCTGCGTGACTTCACCGACGCCCACCAGGCCGCCGGTGCAGCCGTCTCCATCCTCAGCGGGATCGTCGAGGACCCGCACGGCTACGGCCGGATCGTGCGGAACGTCGACGGTGTGGTCGAGGCGATCGTCGAGGAGAAGGACGCCACCGACGAGCAGCGCACGATCAGCGAGATCAACTCCGGCATCCTCGCCTTCGACGCCGCCTTCCTCGCCGACGCGATCAACCGGATCGGCAACGACAACGCCAACGGCGAGTACTACCTGACCGACGCGATCGCCATCGCGCGCTCCGCCGGCCTCTCCGTCGCCGCCCACCCGGTCGACGACGCCCTCCAGACCGAGGGCGCCAACGACCGCGCCCAGCTGGCCGAGCTCGGTCGCGAGATGAACCGTCGCATCGTCGAGCGGTGGATGCGCGCCGGGGTCACGGTGATGGACCCCGCCACCACGTGGATCGAGGCGGGCGTCGTACTCGAGGCGGACGCGACGATCCTCCCCGGCACCCAGCTGCTGGGCGCGACCGTGATCCGCGAGGACGCCGTCGTCGGACCCGACACCACCCTGGAGGACTGCGAGATCGGCCGCGGCGCCCGGGTGGTCCGCACCCACGG
>NZ_STGW01000004.1:691-77728 GCF_004912195.1 Nocardioides caeni | reverse complement strand
CGCCGAGATCGGCGAGGGCGCCAACATCGGCGCCGGCACGATCTTCGCCAACTACGACGGCGTCAACAAGCACCGCACGGTCGTGGGCAAGCAGGCCAAGACGGGCTCCAACAACACCTTCGTGGCGCCCGTCGAGATCGGTGACGGTGCGTCGACCGGCGGTGGCACCGTCGTACGACGCAGTGTCCCGCCGGGCGCCCTCGCAGTGAGCGCCGCGGCCCAGCGCAACCTCGAGGGCTGGGTGGCGTCGCACCGCGCCGGCACAGCCCAGGCGCAGGCCGCGGAGGCCGCCGAGCAACCAGGTGAAGCCGCCGCCGAGTGAGCGCCGGGTGGCCGCCGAGTGACCATCGTCTCGATGAACTGTCCGGAAACGGACGGGGACTTGGGAGCGGCCCTCCGGAACGGGCAGAATCGCGCTCAGCACCCGTCGGCGACCCAGGGAGTCACGCAGTGAGCGGTCTGAAGAAGGCGACCGAGAAGAACATGATGATCTTCTCGGGCCGGGCCCACCCCGAGCTGGCGGACGAGGTGGCCCAGATCCTCGGCCAGCCGCTCGTCCCGACGTCGGCCTACGAGTTCGCCAACGGCGAGATCTACGTGCGCTACGAGGAGTCGGTGCGCGGCTGCGACGCTTTCGTCATCCAGAGCCACACCACTCCGATCAACGAGTGGATCATGGAGCACCTGATCATGGTCGACGCGCTCAAGCGCGCCTCCGCCAAGCGGATCACCGTGGTCATGCCCTTCTGGGGCTACAGCCGCCAGGACAAGAAGCACCGCGGTCGCGAGCCCATCTCGGCCCGCCTCATGGCCGACCTCTTCAAGACCGCCGGCGCCGACCGCATCATCACCGTCGACCTGCACGCCGACCAGCTCCAGGGTTTCTTCGACGGCCCCGTCGACCACCTGATGGCGCTGCCCGTCCTGACCGACTACATCAAGGACAAGTACGGCAACCAGCCCCTCGCCGTCGTCTCCCCGGACGCCGGGCGGATCAAGGTCGCCGAGCGCTGGTCGGCCCGCCTCGGCGGTGCCCCGCTGGCCTTCATCCACAAGACCCGTCGCACCGACGTCGCCAACGAGGTCGTCGCCAACCGCGTGGTCGGTGACGTCAAGGACCGCATCTGCGTCCTGACCGACGACATGATCGACACCGGTGGCACGATCGTGAAGGCCGCCGAGGCCCTGATGGAGGACGGCGCCGCCGGTGTCATCATCGCCGCCACCCACGCCATCCTGTCCGAGCCCGCCGTCGACCGGCTCAAGAACAGCCCGGCCGTCGAGGTCGTCATCACCAACACGCTGCCCGTCGCGCCGGAGAAGCAGTTCGACAAGCTCACCACGCTCTCCATCGGACCGCTGGTCGCCCGCGCGATCCGCGAGGTCTTCGAGGACGGCTCCGTCACCTCGATGTTCGACGGCCAGGCGTGAGGCCGCTGCGCGTGAGCTTGCGAACGCGCAGGTGACGGCCGAAGGTTGAGGAGCGCCGGCTCGGACCGAGCCTGCGAGGGACGAGCGGCGCGTCTCGAAACCCGAGCCCGTTCGCGCGAGGTCGCCGTCAGGCCTCGTCCAGCCCCCGCACATAGGCCCCGAAGCCGGGGAGCGTGAAGCGGACCAGGCCGTGGCCGACCGGCTCGATCACGCCCTTCTCGATGAGCCGCTCGCGGGGGTCGCTGATCCCGCGGCTGTCGCGGCCCATCCCGGCGGCGATCTCGGCCCGGGTGACGTTGCCGTCGCCCACCGCGGCCATGGCGGCGAGGAACGCCCGCTCCGTCGGCGTCGCCGCACCCCAACGGGCGCGGTGCATCGCGGCGAGCTGGGTCTGGGCGTGCGGGACGCCGCGTCGTACGTCGTCGGAGGTCAACGTCGCGCCGCGGGAGGGAGCGGCGGCGTCCCAGGTGGTGTTGCCGAGGAGCTGCAGCAGATACGGGTGACCGTGCGCCTCGGCGGTCACCAGGTCGAGGGCCTCGTCGGTCCACGCCACTCCCTCGACCTCCGCGGTGCGGACCAGCGCGGTCCGGGCGTCGGTGTCGGCCAGCAGGTCCAGCGGCACGAACGTGCTGCGCTCCCCGAAGGTGGCGGCGCGGGTGATGGCCTCGGGCGTCACGGGAAGGCCGGCGGTGACGATGCTCAGCGGCGTGGGACGTCCGGCGCCGTCGAGGTTCTGCCACGCGTTGAGGAGTACGGCGAGCTCGCCGGCATCGGCGGCGTGGAGCTCGTCGAGGAACACCACGAGCCCGGCGCCGCTGTGGGCGCGGACGAGGCCGGCGGCCTCGCTCAGCAGCTCCTCGACGGCCAGGATCGGCGCCGTCGCCGGCGGCTGGTCACGTCGCCCGAGCGCGGCCTGCACGCGAGCCCCGGGGACACCGAGCTCGACGGTGAGGCCTTCGAGGCGGGTCGTCCGGCCGGAGTCGCCCAGGGCGTCATGGCGCGCCAGGGACCCGCGGACCCGTTGGGCGAGCTCCGGCAGGAGTTGCTGGTCGCGGGCACACGCGACCCACACCGACACAAAGCCCAGGGTTGCCGCCTCGGCCTCGGCGGCGCGCAGCAGGGACGTCTTGCCGAGTCCCCGTGGAGCGTGGAACACGAGGAGGGGGCCGCCCAGCTCGCCGTAGGTGGCCACGCGGGCGAGACGGTCCTGGATGCGGCGCCGCTCGGCCGTGCGTCCGGCCAGGAAGCGGGGCGACTGGCCGGGCGTGAACGGGTTGCTGGGTGGGACGACCACGATTCGATACCTTCCGATACTTTCGCAAAGTATACGCAGGTATCGCCCCTGCCCTGCTCGGCCGGCAGGACCGACCCCATGACGATTTCGTCCGGCTCGGCCGCCGCGAGTAGGCTTCCCCGGTTGCCTCGGCGAGGGAGCACCCGCTTCTGTGACTCCGTGATCGACTGGGCCGGCTCGTTTGCCACGACGCCGT
Source organism: Nocardioides caeni (assembly GCF_004912195.1). Classification (GTDB taxonomy): domain Bacteria; phylum Actinomycetota; class Actinomycetes; order Propionibacteriales; family Nocardioidaceae; genus Nocardioides; species Nocardioides caeni. The sequence goes on along the minus strand of NZ_STGW01000004.1, from coordinate 74,807 downwards.
GCGCCCCGCCGATCACCGGGTGAGGGAAGCGCGGCGTTCCTCGTCCGCGCCGGGGCCCCGCCACCACTGACGAGGAGAAACCTGTGAGCACCGAGAAGATCAAGGCCGAGCTGCGCACCGAGTTCGGCAAGGGCGCCGCCCGCCGCATCCGCCGCGAGCACAAGGTCCCCGCCGTCGTCTACGGCCACGGCAACGACCCGATCCACCTCTCCCTTCCGGGTCACGACACGATGATGGCGCTCAAGCACGGCGGCGCGAACGCCCTGCTCGAGATCGACATCGACGGCGAGATCCAGCTGGCCCTCGCCAAGCAGATCCAGACCGACCCGGTCCGCCGCGTCCTCGAGCACGTCGACTTCGTCGCCGTGAAGCGTGGCGAGAAGGTCACCGTCGACGTCCCCGTGCACGTCGTGGGCGACGCCGCCGCCGAGACGCTGGTCGTCACCGAGAACGCGACCGTCCAGGTCGAGGCCGAGGCCACCCACATCCCCGAGCAGTTCGAGGTCGACGTCACCGGCGCCGAGGCCGGCACCCAGTTCCTCGCCAGCCAGCTCACGCTGCCGTCCGGCACCACCCTGCTCACCGACGCTGACACCCTCGTCGTCAACGTGACCGCTGCGCCGACCGCCGAGGCCGTCGAGGCCGAGCTGGAGGAGGCCGAGGCCGAGGCCGGCATCGAGCGCGACGAGCCCGAGGCCGACGCCGAGGCCGGCGACACCGAGTGACCTTCGGTCGGCTCAGGTGGTTCCTGGGCCGTCTGATCTCCCCGGCGCGATCCTTCGCGCCGGGGAGTTCCGCTTCCCCCACCCGACCTGCTGACGAGGAGAGCGCCGTGGCTGACACCGGCACCGACGTCTGGCTCGTCGTCGGGCTGGGCAACCCCGGGCCGTCGTACGCCGGGCACCGGCACAACATCGGCTACCTGGTGGTCGACGAGCTCGCCCGCCGCCTGGGCAGCGGCTTCCGCGCCCACAAGTCCGGCCGCGCAGACGTGGTCGAGGGACGTCTCGGCGCCCCGGGCACCGAGGCGCCCCGCGTCGTGCTGGCCAAGGCCCGCTCCTACATGAACGAGTCCGGCGGTCCGGTCAAGGCGCTCGCCACCTTCTACAAGGTGCCGCCTGCGCGCGTCATCGCCATCCACGACGAGCTCGACATCCCGTTCGGCACCCTCCGGGTCAAGACCGGTGGTGGCGACAACGGCCACAACGGCCTCAAGTCGATGCGGTCGTCCTTGGGCACCGGCGACTTCTTCCGCGTCCGCGCCGGGATCGGTCGCCCGCCCGGCCGCCAGGAGGTGGCCGACTTCGTGCTGTCGAACTACTCGACCGTGGAGCGCAAGGAGCTCCCGTTCCAGGTCGACACCGCCGCCGACGCCGTCGAATCGCTCGTCACCGACGGCCTCGAGAAGACCCAGCAGAAGTTCAACTCCTGACGCCACTACGCTGGCGTCCGTGACTTTCGAGCCCGGAACCCCCGCTCCCGAGGTCGTCGGCGACGACCACCTCTTCGCCGCCTGGCTGGCCGAGGCCGCCGGCCGCCGCCTCCTCGAGGTGCGTGCCGAGGGGCTGGAGGGCAAGGAGCTCAAGGACGCCGGCGACCAGGCGGCCCACGTCCTGCTCGCCGAGCTGCTGGCGACGTACCGCCCTGACGACGCGGTCCTCTCGGAGGAAGCGCTCGAGACGGCCGCCGACAAGGACGCCCGGCTCACCGCGGACAAGGTGTGGATCGTCGACCCGCTGGACGGCACCCGGGAGTTCTCGGAGCCGCCGCGCGACGACTGGGCCGTCCACGTCGCGCTCTGGCAGGGCGGCACGCTCGTAGCGGGTGCGGTCGCGCAGCCCGAGCTGGGCGAGACCTTCACCACCGGCGCACCGCCCGTGGTGCCACCTTCGACCGCCACCCGCCCGCGCATCGCGGTCTCCCGCACCCGGCCGCCTGCCTTCGTCCAGGCGCTCGCCGAGGAGCTGGACGCCGAGCTGGTGCCGATGGGCTCCGCCGGCGTGAAGATGATGTCCGTGGTGCGCGACGTCGCCGACGCCTACGTGCACGCGGGCGGGCAGTACGAGTGGGACTCCGCGGCCCCGGTCGCCGTCGCCCGCGCTGCCGGGCTGTTCACGTCCCGCGTCGACGGCTCGGAGCTCGTCTACAACCAGGCCGACGTCTACCTGCCCGATGTCATCGTGTGCCGCCCCGAGCTCTCCGAGCGGATCCTGGCCTTCATCGCCGAGCACGGCACCGACTGATCGACCGGCCCTCCGAGCATCTGATCGGCGGCCGCGGGCCCGTGCCACGATGACGAGATGACCTCCTTCATCTCGCACACCACCGTCGACTGCCGCGACGCCTTCGCGCTGTCGGAGTGGTGGAAGCCGGTGCTCGGCTACACCGACCTGCCCGACGACCCGAACGCGCCGGGGCACGAGGAGTGCATGATCCTCGACCCGGCCAGCGGACACCGACTGCTGTTCATCGAGGTGCCGGAGGACAAGACCGGCAAGAACCGGATCCACTTCGACCTGCGTCCCCGCGAGCACACGCAGGAGGAGGAGCTGCAGCGGCTCCTCGACCACGGTGCACGTCAGGTCGCCGACCACCGCGGGCAGTACGGCCCGGGCACCGGATGGGTCATCCTGGCCGACCCGGAGGGCAACGAGTTCTGCATCCTCCGCTCGGACGCCGAGAACGCCGAGAACGCCGAGAACGCCGTCGGCTGATCCCCGGGTCCGGGTCAGAAGACGTTGAACGGTCGGAACTGGACCGAGACCCGCGGGCCGGCCGACGCGACCTTGGGCACGGCGTGCTCCCACGTCCGCTGGCAGGCGCCGCCCATGACGACGAGGTCGCCGTGGCCCATCTCGACGGCGAACGACTCCTCGCGCAGGTCGGGGTCGCGAGGTCGGAGGTGGAGCCGCCGCGGATCGCCCACCGACACGATCGCGACCATCGTGTCGTGGCTCGCGCCGCGACCGATCGTGTCGCCGTGCCACGCCACGCTGTCGCGCCCGTCGCGGTAGTAGCAGCATCCGGCGGTCCGGAACGGCTCTCCGAGCTCCTCGAGGTAGTGGGACGAGAGCTCGTCGCGGGCCGCCGTGAGCGCGGGGTGCGGCAGGTCCTCGCCGATCATGTAGGTGTGGACCAGTCGCGGTACGTCGACCACACGGTCATACATCGCCCGCCGCTCCGCCCGCCATGGGACGTCCCGGACCAGGGTCGCGAAGACGTCGTCGGCATCGGGCAACCAGTTGCGTCCGACGTCCACCCAGGCGCCGCCCGACAGCGGACGCCGCTCGATGGCGCTCGTCGACGGCGCCTGAGGGGCGTCGAAGAGGCTCGACTGGAAGGTGCTCTGCACGTCCACTGACATGGCTCCAGCCTAGGACATCGATCGAACAGGTGTTCGCATTCCGCAAGGCAAAGGTTTCGGCGATTCCCGCGCGGTGGCCCTCGCGCGGTCCCTACGCTCAGGGCAGCCGAAACATGTCCAGGGGGGATCATGGGGCGCGCACTGAAGCATGTGGAGATCCGCGAGTACGTCCGCGGCCTGGCGCTCGAGAGCGCGCCCGGCGTGGCGACACCGTCGGAGCGAGACCTCGTCGACCGGTTCGGCGTCGCGCGGATGACCGTGCGCCAGGCGCTCGACGCCCTGGTCGCCGAGGGCGTGCTCGAGCGACATCCGGGGCGGGGCACCTTCGTCGCGGACCGCGACCGCGTGCCGACGGCGGTGACCGGGCTCAGCCAGGAGCTGGCACGGTGCGGCCTCGTGGTGGAGACCCGCACGATCGCCGTACGACGGCTCGCGGCTGGTCCGGCGTTGGCCGCTGCGTTCGGCGTGGAGGTCGGCCACCAGCTGTGGCTCTGGCAGCGACTGCGCCTGGCGGAGGGCCGCGCGATCTGCCTCTCGGAGACCCACCTGCCGGCCGCGATGCTCCCGGACCTGGTCGAGCAGCCGCCGCCCAGCCTCTATGCCGCGCTCGAGGCCCGCGACCTGCGGCCGACGTGGGCGGAGGACACCCTCTCCGCGCGCACGGCCACCGAGGCGGAGGCTGCCCTGCTGGAGGCCGCGGTGGGCGAGCCGGTGCTGTGCCGGCACCGCCGGGCCACCCGGGGCCAGCTGGGCATCGAGGTCACCGACACCGTCTTCCGCGCCGACGCCCAGCCGCTGCAGATCACGTTGCGCGGCTGATCGGCGGGGGCGGGACTCAGCGGCCGAGGCGGCCCAGGGCGGCCACCACCTGACCGCTCTCCTCGCACACCCAGCACGGATCCGGTCCGCCCAGGTCGGGCTCGATGTGCAGCGCGTGGACCGGGTGCGAGCTGCACGCCGAGCAGGCGGGCCACAGTCCCGAGGGGTCGGCCCTGCCGAAGCGGTCGGCCAACCCGTCCTGGACGTCCTGGGCGATCAGCCCGCCGATGTAGGGCGCACCGTCCGGCCATTGCTCCAGCCACCACCGACGGTCCGAACACGCCTCCTCGAGCAGGGTCACGGCATCGACCGTGCCGAGTGCGCGGGCCTCGAGGTCCGCGAGCACCTGCGCCCGGGCCAGATAGATCACGCGGTCATCCACACTCCCATTGTGCGGACGTTTGGTGACGCCCGCCTCGAGGGCATCCACGGCGGCACCCATCCACGACCCCGAGGAGCCCTGCATGAGCACCCACATCGACCTCGCTTCCTGGTCGGTCCTCTCCGATCTCGGTGACCAGCTCGACGCCGGCGGCGACGATCTCGCAGCGATCGCCGGCTACGCCCGCCGGTGGATGTGCCAGGGGGAGGGGTTCGAGCCGAGCCCGCTGTGCCTGCTGCGACCGCTGGCGCGGGTGCTGGACGTCGTCGCCGAGACGTTCCACGACCTGGAGCGTCTGGGGGTGGGTGACCTGCTGGCCGTGCGCGACGCGGTCACGGCGACGGCGAGCGACCTCGCCCTCGTGGACCTCCTGGCGGCCACCCGCCTTCCGGCGGTGGCCTGATGGAGGCGGTACGGCTGCCGGAGCCGGCGCTGGGCGCGGAGCGCGTCACCCACGACGTCGACTTCGTCCGGCTCGACGACGCGTTCGACACCGTCCGCGACACCGTCAACCGCGGCGTCGACGTCCTCAACGAGCTCGGCCTCGGACTGCGGCGGCTGCCCGAGGAGAGCCTGCGCGAGCTGGTGGTGCTGCCGCTGACCGGCGACTACCGCCGGATCCGGCAGAACGCCGAGGCCGTCGTCCACGTCGACACGGCGCTGAGCGTCCACGCCCGCAACGTGGCCGGCCTGGCCCTCGCGATCGATCCCTCCTGGGACGGCGAGGCTGCGGCCGGGCTGCTGCTGCGCCTCGGCCGGCATGCCGCGGCGACCCGTGCGGTCGGCGCCCTCGTGCACCTCGCCGTGCCGGTCCTGGAGGAGATCGCCACGTTCAGCGAGCGGCTGGCCGTGGAGGTGGAGCGGTTGGTGGTCGAGCTCGTCGAGCGGGGCCGCCGGCTGGTGACCCGGTTGCTCGCGCGCGTCCTCGGCCCGGGAGCGTGGGTCGCGCTCGCCGCGGAGGTCGCCCTGCACGGGCTGGAGGTCGTGGAGGACCTCGTGGACGACGCCCGGCGGCTGATCGAGCTCGTCGACCGGCTCGTCCAGCTCCGGGGCGAGGTCGAGGGACGGGTCGAGGACCAGCGGGCGCGGCTGCTCGCGCTGGGCGAGATCGCCGAGGTTGCCCGCGCGGGACTGGCGGCCTGATTCAGCCGCCGTGGGTCAGACGGCCGGCCTCGGCCGAGAGCCGCACCAGCTCCGCGTCCATGTTGGCGCGGGCTGCGGACTCCCAGAGCGCCGCACCGTGCTCGGTGCGGAACAGCCGGTCACCGTGCGACAGCTCGCGCAGGACCCGCGCCCGACCCTCCGCGAACACGTCGTCGCTGAGGTGCGCGTACTCGGCGCGCACGGCTGCGACGTACTCCGCATAGCGGGCCTCGGGCGCCGCCAGGATCGAGAGGTCCGCGTCGGACAGGGCGCAGCCGTTGGCGTCGTCGACCTCCGGCCGGTGGTGCTCGGTGAGCCGGACCAGTCGAGCCACCTCGGCCACGACGGCCGCATCGACATGCGATGGCAGCGCCGACTCCGCCCACGAAGCCGATCGCTCCTCGGCGTCGCGTTCTCCGTCATAGACGGCGTCGTGGAACCACGCCGCCAGTTGCACCGCAGTGCGGTCGAAGGTGCAGCCGGTGGCCTCGAGCTCGTCGAGCCGGGCCAGCACGTCGCGCAGGTGCCGCACGCCGTGGTGTCCACGGGAGGGCTCCGCATAGGCGGCCAGCAGCTCCTCACGCAAGGCGTCGGCGCCGGTCAGCGGCCAGGGCAGGTCGGGCTGGTGCGGATGGTCGTCCTCCATCCGCACATTGAACCTGAATGCCCTGACCGCTGTCACCGGACCCCGCGAATCGCGGATCCCGCGATCTCTCAGTCGCCCTTCACGTTGACGATCTGACGCAGCACGTGCCGGATCTCGACGAGGTCGGCCGCGTCGGCCATGACCCGGTCGATGTCCTTGTAGGCCGCCGGGATCTCGTCGATGAACGCGTCGGTGTCGCGGTACTCGATGCCCGCCATCGCCTCCCGCAGCTGGTCACGGGTGAACGTCCGACGGGCCTTCGAGCGCGAGTACTCACGGCCCGCACCGTGCGGTGCGGAGTTGAGCGCGACCGGGTTGCCCAGCCCGCCGACGACGTACGACGCCGTCCCCATCGAGCCGGGGATCAGACCCGGCCGCCCCTTCTCCGCGTTGATCGCACCCTTGCGGGAGAGCCACACGTCCTTGCCGAAGTGGCGCTCCTGCTCGGTGTAGTTGTGGTGGCAGTTGATCTCCTCGACCCGCTCGACCTCATCGGCCGAGCCGAGACCCACCCACTCCGCGAACTGCCGCACGACCCGGTCCATCATCTCCTCGCGGTTGAGCAGGGCGTAGTGCTGTGCCCACCGCATCTCGCGGATGTAGGCCCAGAACTCGTCGGTGCCCTCAGCGAGGTAGGCGAGGTCCTTGTCAGGGAGCGGGATCCACCACTTATCGCACAGGTCGCGGGCGACCTCGATGTGCTTCTGCGCGATCTTGTTGCCGACGCCGCGCGAGCCCGAGTGCAGGAACAGCCACACGCGCTGCTCCTCGTCGACGGTCACCTCGATGAAGTGGTTGCCCGAACCGAGGGTCCCGAGCTGCAGTTCCCAGCGCTTCGCGTAGCCACCGGGCTCGAATCCGGCCTGCTCCGCGAGGGCGGTCAGCTCGTCGAGTCGCCGCTCGGTGTGCTCGCGCGACACCTTGCGGTTCGCGGCGCCGGCCGAGAGCGGGATCGCCCGCTCGATGGCCTCGCGCAGCGGTCGCCGATCGGCGGGGAGCTGGTCCGTGGTGAACGGGGTGCGCACGGCGATCATGCCGCAGCCGATGTCGACGCCGACCGCGGCCGGGATGATCGCGCCGAGGGTCGGGATGACCGAACCCACGGTCGCGCCGCGGCCGAGATGTGCGTCGGGCATCAGCGCGAGGTGCGGGTGGATGAACGGCATCCGTGCCGTCGTCACCGCCTGGTCGCGCGTGCCCTGCTCGAGGATGGAAGCCCAGTTGAGGAGCTTCGCGTTGATCTTCTCCATCGTGGTGTCCTGCGTCGTTGCCCTTCTCGTGATGAGCCCGCGGGTGCGGGCCGACGGGGGACGCTACGGCCCGGGAAATGCGTTGCACACGCCATTTCCCGGGCCGTATGGACGGGTCAGACCACTGGCACGTTGGCGAGCGCCTCCGCGAGGGCGGCGTCGGACAGCGGGTCGTCCTCCAGGCTCCCGGACAGGTAGGTCGCGTAGGCGCCCAGCTCGAGCAGGCCGTGGCCGGACAGGCCGACGACGATCACGGGCTCCGCGCCCGTCTCGGCCGCGGCGAGTGCCTCCCGTCGTACCTGCGCGAGGGCGTGGGACGACTCGGGTGCCGGCACGACGCCCTGGGTGCGGGCGAACTCGACGGCCGCGTCGAAGCACTCGTTCTGGTGCAGGGCGACGGCCTCGATGTGGCCCTGGTCGACCGCGTGGGAGACGAGCGGCGCCATGCCGTGATAGCGCAGACCGCCGGCGTGGATCGGCGAGGGCACGAAGTCGTGGCCGAGGGTGTGCATCTTCATCAGCGGCGTGAGGCCGGCGGTGTCGCCGAAGTCATAGCGGTACTCGCCGCGAGTGATTGTCGGGCACGAGCTCGGCTCGACGGCGAGGATGCGGGGCGACTGGTTGCCGGCGAGCTTCTCGCGCAGGAACGGGAAGGACAGTCCGGCGAAGTTGGAGCCGCCGCCGGCGCAGCCGACGACGAGGTCGGCGCCGGTCTCGCCGGCCTTGGCGAGCTGGCGCAGCGCCTCCTCGCCGATGACCGTCTGGTGCAGCAGCACGTGGTTGAGCACGGAGCCCAGGGCGTACTTCGCCCCGTCGTCCTGCGCCGCCACCTCGACCGCCTCGGAGATGGCGATGCCGAGCGAGCCGGGGTGATCCTCGGCGAACGCCTTGCCCGACTCGGTGAGCCGGCTGGGGGAGCGGTGCACCTTCCCACCGAACACCTCGATGAGGGTGCGTCGCTGCGGCTTGGTGTCGTACGACGCCCCGACCTGCCAGACCTCGCACTCGACACCGAAGAGCGCGGCGGCGTAGGACAGCGCCGTGCCCCACTGGCCGGCGCCGGTCTCGGTGGTGAGCCGGGTGATCCCGTTGATGCTGTTGTAGTAGACCTGCGGGACGGCCGTGTTGACCTTGTGCGAGCCGGCGGGGGAGACGCCCTCGTACTTGTAGTAGATCCGGGCGCTGGTGCCGAGCTTCTGCTCCCAGCGGCGGGCGCGGTAGAGCGGGCTCGGCCGGTACTGGCGATAGACGTCGAGCACCGGCTCGGGGATCTCGACGTACCGCTCGCCGGTCACCTCTTGCATGATCAGCTCCGGCGGGAACAGCGGTGCCAGGTCGTCGGGCCCGACCGGCTCACGGGTGCCCGGATGGAGTGGCGGGGGCGGCGGCACCGGCAGGTCGGCGACGATGTTGTACCAGTGGGTCGGCTGCTCGTCCGGTTCGAGGGTGAACATCACCTGGTCGCTCATCGGCTCTCGTCCTTCGGTAGGCATCGGGGGTTGCCCGGATCGTAGGGCAGGATGGAGCACGTGAGTGCTGACGACGCCCGGGCCGAGCTCCACCGACTCCGGTCGAGCATCGACAACCTCGACGCCGCCCTCGTGCACCTGCTGGCGGAGCGCTTCAAGTGCACCGAGCAGGTCGGCCGCCTCAAGGCGGGCGCCGGCATGCCGCCCGCAGATCCGGCCCGCGAGGCCGTGCAGATCGCCCGGCTGCGGTCGATGGCCGAGACCTCGGGCCTGGACCCCCACTTCGCGGAGAAGGTCCTCAACGTGATCATCGCCGAGGTGATCCGCAACCACGAGCAGTTCGCCGAGGAGCGTGCCTGACCCGTCGGGTTGGGCACCTGCGGTGGTGGGTACGACGCCGCGCATGCGTCTGCGTCGTTCGCCCGCGTGCTCCTCGGCGTCCTTCCCGCCGTCGTCATCGTCGGATCGGTCCTGACCGCCTGCTCGGGCGAGGAGTCGGCCCCGACTGCGGACCCGTCGAGTTCCTCCGATCCCGCGGGCGACCAGGTCGCCGCGGCCGCGGACCTCTGCTCGAAGGTGATCAACGAGCGGGACTTCGCGACCTACGAGGCGGGCGCCAACGCGTCGTTCGAGCTCCTCGCAGCGGTCCTCGGCGCCGGCCGCGTGACCGACGCCGAGCTCGCCGACATGGGCATGGCCATGACCGCCCATCGTGACGCCCTCGTCGCCGATCGCGCCGAGCTGGGCGACGGCAGCGACCTCCCCGGGTGGGCGCAGGTCCTCGAGCCGCTCGACGCGACGATCGCCGTGCTCGATCGCCGGATCGAGGCGACGGATCGGGACACCTGGCCGGTCGATCCCGAGACCCTGAGGGCGGACGGGACCGGCGTGCTCGACGAGCAGGTGCTCGCCGACCTGGGCCTCACCCGCGGCGACTGCAGCGTGGTCGCGACCGAGCCCGGACCGGTGCCCGCGGAGCGGGAACTGATCGCCTCGGCTGCCGTTGCCTGCGGCACGGTCGTCGACCGGCGCGCGGCCGACGACTACGCCGCCGATTCCAGGGTCGTGCTCGACGCGGTCCTCGCGGCCCACCAGGACCAGGACCCGACGGCGGTCGACGGTCTCGCCGCGGCGCTCGAGGCGGTGCGCGACGAGTGGCAGCGCACCCACGACGACCTGGCCGCCGTACCGACCGACGGTGTCGCGGCCCCGGCCATCGCCGACGCATGGGCCGCCAACGTGCAGTACGCCGCGGACCGCGTCACCGTGGCGCAGGAGCGGATCGACGCCCTCGCGTCGGGTGACGGTGCGGCGCTCGAGGCCGCCTTCGCGCCGGGCGGCGGCACCGGCGCTCCCGGCTTCAACTGGGAGGACGCCGCTCTGGACGGCCGGGACTGCCGCTTCATCGACGCCTGACGGCTCCGCCGTCCCTTGCGTCCCTCCTCTCCCCGGACGAGCCGCGATACGTCCCCAGCCCCGTGCGACGAGGTCGCCGTGCACAGCCCGGGGCGAGCGGCCGGTCCCGCTGTCGTCGGTACTTGCCAGCGTCACTGCTCCGATCAAGGAGGAGGCGGCGATGGCAGCAGACAGGTACGACGAACGAGTGGTGCGCGAGGCATGGCAACGGCTGTTGTGGCAGTCATCCGTGCTGCCGCGCCGACGACCCACGGCCGAGGCCGAGCGGCTCGCGGCCTGCTCGGTGCACGTGGCCGACGCGGTCGGCGAGAAGGTGCTGCTCGGCGCCATCGCCTCCGCCTGGTCGCAGGGGTGGCAGCCCGCCGAGCTGGTGCACCACGTCGGCCACAAGGGCGGACGCGCTGCGGGACGGCTGACCGACCTCGCGATCGTCGCCGACCACGATCGCCGTCCCGGGCAGGTGCTCGACCCGCGGTGGCAGACGCAGGTGGAGGCGCTGGGGTCCCGCTCCGAGTCGACCCGCCTCGACTGGTTGCGACAGTGGCGACGTCGCGACGGGATGGACCGACGTCAGTGCTACGACGCGGTGGGGGACAGCTGGCGGGTGTTCTCCCGCCTGCCCCGGCTTCCCGTCCTCGTTCCCCCGCCGGGACAGGACTCGTCAGTGCTCGACTTCCCGGGGCCGGTGACCGGCGCCACAGCGGACCCTGCGCTCGAGCGGATCCGGAAGCTGCTGGCGAAGGCCGAGTCCACTCCCTTCGAGGCCGAGGCCGAGGCGCTCACGGCCAAGGCCCAGCAGCTGATGGCCCGCCACGCCGTCGACCGTGCGCAGCTGCGCGGGACGGTGCCCGAAGGGCCGCGGATGGTGCGCCTGATGCTGGAGTCGCCGCACGCGTCGGCCAAGTGCGTCCTGCTCGGAGCGGTCGCTGCCGCCAACCGCTGCCAGGCGATCGAGCTCCGGGGCCTCGGGCTGGGGGTGCTGGTCGGGCATGCCGACGACCTCGCGTCCGTCGAGGCGCTCTTCACCTCCCTGCTCGTCCAGGCCGGCAACGCGCTCCGCGTCGCCGGGCAGGGCGACGGTGGCGCCCGGGCCCGCTCGGCGTCCTTCCGCCGGTCCTTCTACCTCGGCTTCGCCGGCAGGATCAGGGAGCGGTTGGCCGCCGTCGACGCTGCCGTGCTCGCGGATCCCTCGGCGTCCGGGTCGCTGCCGGTCCTGCGCTCGCGCGCGCAGGCGGTCGAGGACGCGGTCGCGCGGTTCTTCGGCGGACGCCTCGACCGGTCCGCCGTCGGCGGTCGCGGGGACGCTCTCGGGGCCGCGCAGGGGCGACATGCCGCCGGACAGGCGCGCCTGCACGCCGGCTCGTTGTCCGTCGCGGACCACCCGGTGACGGACCGTCAGAGCTGGCCCGCTGAGAGCTCGTCGGCGTCGATGATCCGATAGGCGTAGCCCTGCTCGGCCAGGAAGCGCTGCCGGTTCTGGGCGAACTCCGCGTCCACGGTGTCGCGCGCGACCACGGTGTAGAAGTGCGCGACCTTCCGCTCGCCGTCGGGACCGGGATCGCCCGGACGGAGCAACCGGCCCAACCGCTGCGCCTCCTCCTGGCGGGAGCCGAACGACCCGGACACCTGGATCGCCACCTCCGCGCTGGGCAGGTCGATCGAGAAGTTCGCCACCTTCGAGACGACCAGCAGGCCGATCTCGCCGGACCGGAAGGCGTCGAAGAGTCGCTGCCGCTCCTTCACCGTGGTCTGTCCGGTGATGAGCGGAGCCTCCAGCGTGGCCGCCAGCTCCTCGAGCTGCTCGAGGTACTGGCCGATCACCAGGGTCGGCTGACCCGCGTGGCGGGCCAGCAGGTCCTGCACTACTCGCGACTTCTCGGGCGTGCACGCCGCGAGCCGGTAGCGCTCCTCCGGCTCGGCGGTCGCATAGCTCATCCGCGACGCGTCCGGCAGCGTGACCCGCACCTCGACGCAGTCCGCCGGCGCGATCCACCCCTGCGCCTCGATGTCCTTCCAGGGGGCGTCATAGCGCTTGGGGCCGATGAGGGAGAAGACGTCGCCCTCGCGGCCGTCCTCGCGCACCAGCGTCGCGGTCAGCCCGATCCGTCGCCGCGCCTGAAGGTCGGCGGTCATCCGGAAGATCGGCGCGGGCAGCAGGTGCACCTCGTCATAGACGATGAGACCCCAGTCCCGGGCATCGAAGAGCTCGAGGTGCGGATAGACGCCCTTCCGCTTCGTCGTGATGACCTGGTAGGTCGCGATCGTGACCGGCCGGATCTCCTTGACGGTGCCGGAGTACTCACCGATCTCCTCCTCCGTCAGCGACGTACGGCGGAGCAGCTCGTCCTTCCACTGCCGGGCGCTCACGGTGTTGGTGACCAGGATCAGTGTCGTGGCCCGGGCCTGCGCCATGGCCGCGGCTCCGACGATGGTCTTGCCCGCCCCGCAGGGCAGCACCACGACCCCGGACCCGCCGTGCCAGAACGACTCGGCGGCGTCGCGCTGGTAGTCGCGCAGGGTCCAGCCGTCCTCGGCGAGGTCGATCGGGTGCGCCTCGCCGTCGACGTAGCCGGCGTAGTCCTCGGCGGGCCAGCCCAGCTTGAGGAGCGCCTGCTTCAGGTTGCCCCGCTCGGAGGGATGCACCAGGACGGTGTCGTCATCGAGGCGGTTGCCGAGCATCCCGGAGATCTTCTTGGCCCGCAGCACCTCCTCGAGCACGGCGCGGTCGCTGGAGGCGAGCACGAGCCCGTGGGTCGGGTGCTTCTCGAGCCGCAGCCGGCCATAGCGGGCCATCGTCTCGGCGACGTCGACCAGCAGCGCGTGGGGCACGGCATAGCGGCTGTAGGTCAGCAGGGTGTCGACGACCTGCTCGGCGTCGTGGCCGGCGGCCCGGGCGTTCCACAGGCCCAGCGGCGTGAGCCGATAGGTGTGGATGTGCTCGGGGGAGCGCTCGAGCTCGGCGAAGGGGGCGATCGCCTTGCGGCAGTCGGCTGCCTGCGGGTGGTCGACCTCCAACAGCAGCGACTTGTCCGACTGCACGATCAGGGGTCCGTCACTCACCGGACGATCCTACTTTCCCCACGAAGTGGGTCAGAGGGGGACGACGCGGCTGATCCGGTGCACGGCGTAGGTCCGGTCGGCGTCCGGGTCGTCGCGCTCGGCGTCCCGGTCGCGCGCGGCGAGCTGACCACCCTCGACCCGCAGGGGGACGACGGCACGCTCGTTGATGACGCCCTGGTGGTCGGTGAAGCCGATGAGCACGGCACCGCGCCGCTCGATGGCCTCGCGCAGGGCCGACAGGACGCCGCCACCGGGCGCGGATGCGGAGGCCGGCCGGGACCGGGCGACCTCCTCGCCGTCGCGCAGGCCCGAGATCACGCTGACCAGGTGGGCGGCATGGCGGGCGGCGACCCGGGCGGGGTCGGCGCTGTCCCGGGTGCGCGGGGCCCGGGCCCGGAGGCCCTCGGCGACGCCGACCCGGATCTGGCCATCGGGACCCTCGACGACGGGCGCAGCGCCCAGCTCGCGCAAGCGGGGGAGCAGGACGTCGATCGGGACGCTGGAGACCAGCACGGTGGGGGCGATGCGCTGCAGCCCGAGCGACGAGGCCTTCGGATGGGACTCCAGCGCCGCCAACGCGCTCTCGTCCTCCGAGCGGAGGAAGGCATGGGCGACCCCGACCCGCAGCCGCCCGAAGCCGCGGACGACGTCGTCGATGAGGTAGCTGAGCGGCTGGGGGACCGGGGTGCGCGATGCAGCCAGCACGAAGGCGTGCAGCTCGGCAGCGGTCCAGCCGGCGTCGAGGGCGCGCCGGATCGACTCCGTCGTGAAGCGGAAGACCGTGGCGGCGCCGCGGGACTCGACATCGGCGACCTGGTGGAGACGCCGGGCGAGGTCGGACTCGAGCGGTCCGGGTGCCACGGCGGTCAGGTCCGCCTGGAGGAGGACGTGGTCGACCGGTGCCGGCAGGTGGGTCGCCAGCAGGGGCGCGGGGTCGTCCCCGGTGGCGAGTGTCCGTCCGTAGTCGGTCAGGACGTCGGTGCCCGTGATGCCGAGCCGGGCCGCCTCGGCCACGGCCCACGCGACCAGGTCGGGCCGGGTGCGTGGCCGCCGCGGGCGCTGCCAGGTGATCCGCGCGATCAGGGACGGCAGGCCGGTGCCGCTGGCGAGGCCCTCACCCGGGGGCAGGCCGGCGAGGGCGGCCAGGGTCATCGCCTTGGCCTCCGGCATCCCTGCCGCGGACAGCTCGGGGGACAGCGCGTTCCACGGCTTCTGGTCGGGGCCGCGCTCACCGACGAGACCGGGGAGCCGGGGGCTGGCGAGCCAGGCGCGGGCGAGCTCGGACCAGCGCTCGGCCGGCGGCCGCTCGCGCCACCGGTCGAAGTCCTCGGTCGGCACCCACACCTGGTTGCCCTCGGCGTCGGCCCGGGTCGCGATCAACCCCGCCGCCGAGGTCACCTCGATCAGCAGAGCGGCCTCCGCCTCGTCCACCTGCAGGTGGACGGCGGCCGCGCGCAGCTCGCGGACGCCGAGGCCCGTCGTGCGCAGCGCAGCGGCCGGCCGGGTGGCCCACCAGTCGAGGAGGTTCTCCACCCGTCGTACGACGTCCGCGGCGGCGCCGACCGCCGCGCTCAGCGCCAGGCGGGGGGACCGCGGCTCCGCGACGAGCACCGGCTCGTGGTCGATGGGCGCGGTCGTCGTCCGTCCGTCCCGCAGCGCGAGCCCGACCTCACCGGGCACGACCAGGAGGCCGGGCTGGAGCGATCCGCCGGGCACGAGCAGGCGGTGGGCGAGGAGCACCTCGGCCGGGGTCTCGGCGTCCTCGGGGCGCAGACCGAGGCGCGCCGCGCCGGGTTTTGCCGCGCCTCCTTCGTCGACGACGTGCTCGAGGAGGGCGCGCGCCCCCGGCTCCAGCACGTCCAGCGCGGCATCGATGTCGGCGCGCGAGCGCCGTTCGACCGAGCGGGGCCTCAGACCGCTGGCGCCGCCCTCGCTGCCCCCGGTGAGCGCGTCGCCGACCCCGGTCAGCGCGCGCAGGCCCTCGGGCGACTCCCAGGCCAGGGCCAGGTCGAGCAGGCGGTGCAGGGTGGTCGTGACGAACGCCGGGTCGGCCCAGGTCAGCTCGACGAGCTCCGCCGGGGTGGTTTGCCCGGCAACGACGAGGGCATCAAGCACGCAGAGTTCGCCACGAGTCAGTCCGTCGAGTGCCCGCGCAATCGAGTTCCGGACCGCGGCACGCGAGGCGAGTTGGCTGAAATCGTGAGGGGCAGGGGTGGCGAGGTCGGAGCGCTGGGTCAGCAGTCGGTGCAGCCGGTCGTCGGGCCACGACCGCAACTGGTCGGCGAGTGACCGATATCCGCCTGCGCCCTCTCCCACGCAGCACAACGTACCCACCACCCCGCCTCGATCCACCGGGACCGGGTCCGATGACTGACCGGATCCACGTCGAGCTGCACCACGGCGCTGCCACCGACGTGGGCCTTGTCCGGCACGCCAACGAGGACGCCTACCTCGCCGCCCCGCCGGTCTTCGTCGTCGCCGACGGCATGGGCGGCCACGACCGCGGCGACGTCGCGTCGGCCATCGTGGTCGAGGAGTTCGCGCACCTCGACGCGGAGCGCTACGACGCCGAGGCGGCCGCGCAAGCCGTGACGGCGACGCTCGGCGTGATCCAGGAGCGGATCCTCGCGTTCGGTGCGGAGCAGCGCGCCGACGGGGCCGCGGCGGGCTTCTCGACCGGGACCACGGCGGTGGCTGCACTGCTGGTCGACGGCGACTCGGGTCCGCACTGGTTGATCGCCAACGTCGGCGACTCGCGGGCCTACCGGTTCTCCGACGGCGAGCTCGCCCAGGTGAGTGTGGACCACAGCGTCGTCCAGGAGCTGATCGATGCCGGGACGATCACCCCGGCGGCGGCGCAGGACCACCCCAGCCGCAACGTCATCACCCGCGCGCTCGGCGGATCGGCGATGCCGGGCGGCGTGAGCGGTGACCCCGACTACTTCCTGCTGCCGCTGGCCGCGGCCGAGCGGATCCTGCTGTGCTCCGACGGGGTCAGCGGGATGGTCGAGGACGCCGAGATCGGGCGCATCCTCGCCCGTTGCGAGGACCCCCGGGACGCCGCCGAGCAGGTCATCGCGGCCGCCGTGGCCGCCGGTGGTCACGACAACGCCACCGCCGTCGTGGTGGATGTGGTGGGATTGGCGCACACGGACACCTATGACTCGGCCGCCCAGCGGCTGAGTCTGGAGCAGAAGTTGGGAGCACTCCCATGAGCGAGACGACCCCGGGTCCCGGCCCGAGCACCAGCGGATCCTGGTCCTACCGGACCGGCGACTGGTTCGCCGTCTTCGGCAGCAGCGTCACCATCGTCCTGCCCGAGAGCCAGCGTGACCAGGTCGTGGCGCTCTGGGCGCTGGTCGACGGCGGCGCCGGTTTCGACGAGGTCCTCGACGGCCTGCTGTCCGCCGGCCTGAGTCGGGTCCCCGGCTTCGTCCTCGCCAGCACCGACGGCAGCCCGACCCGAATCCTGTTGCGCGGCGCGGGCGTCCAGGCCACCGCCGTCGCCGCCGACGGCGATGTCGTGCTCGACGGTGCGGCCAGCCACACCTGGGTGGAGCGGTCGCTCGCGGACCTGACCAGCCTCCAGGTCGACCTGCCGGTGGCCGAGGGCGCAGCCGCCGGTGCTGCCGACCTCCCGATCGTCACCGGCCTGGTCCGGGTGGGCCGGATCAACCTCCCGCCGGCGGTGGCTGCCCCGCTTGCCGACGAGCCCGTCAGGGAGCCCGCCATGGACTCCGTCATGGAGCCTGTGATCGAGCCCGTGATGACACCCGTGTCCGAGCCGGTGCTGGAGTCCTCCGCCGGTGGTGCGCACCTGGCCGACAGCCCGGTGGACGCTCCGGCAGCGGCCGCCGAGTCCGCCCCCCTCGACGACGAGGGACCGGCGACCGAGGTGATGGAGGCCATCAGCGGCGACCCCCTGTCCGACCCACTGTCGGCCCCGCTGGCCGACCCGCCGGCCGACCCGCTGGCCGACCCGCGGGCCGACCCGCTGACCGACTCCGGGCCCGACGGCGACCCGGTCGCCGACCTCGAGCCCGTGACGGATGCCGTGCCGGCCCCGCCCGGCGACGCTCCGGAAGGCTGGGTGACCCCGTGGGACACCCCGCCGGCGCCGCCGATCCCGCCGATCCCATCGACCCCACCGGGTGCACCGATGTCGCCGTC
Organism: Nocardioides caeni; assembly: GCF_004912195.1. Lineage (GTDB taxonomy): Bacteria > Actinomycetota > Actinomycetes > Propionibacteriales > Nocardioidaceae > Nocardioides > Nocardioides caeni. The sequence continues at coordinate 57,088 of NZ_STGW01000004.1, read as the reverse complement.
GGCACCGTCCTCAGGGCCGGCCGAGGACCCCCTGGCCGAGCCCGACACACCGGCCGTGCCGTCGTCGGGGCTGCCGCCGATGGGTGGCGAGACCGAGGTCGTCCCGGCCGGCTGGCCTCCGCCGCCGCCCGCGGGCGGGGCGCTGCCCGACGCTCCGCCGCTGCCCATCGGCTCCTGGGAGCCCATCGGTGGGGGCGCCGCGCCCGCTGCTCCCGACGCCGGGGAGGCAGCGCCGTTCGGTGCCGACCATGACGGCGCGACCGCCGCGGGAGCGCTGTCCTCGCCGGCCGCAGAGCCTGCGGTCGGGTCCGGCCAGGCCGTCGCCAAGCTGCTGATCTCGGACGGCCAGACCGTGGTGGTCGAGAGCGCCGTGCTGATCGGTCGCGCCCCCGAGGCCCGGCGGTTCACGTCCACCGAGCAGCCGGTGCTGATCGCCGTACCGAGCCGGCTGCACGAGATCTCCTCGACCCACGTCGAGGTCCGGCCCGGGACCGGCGCCGACCACGGCAGTGCCGTCGTCACCGACATGGGGTCGACCAACGGCACGGTGCTCGTCCAGCCCGGGCTCGGGCCCGAGGACCTCAAGCCCGGCATCGCGGTGCCGCTGATCCCGGGCGCCATCATCAACCTCGGCGACGGGATCACCATCCAGGTCACCCGGCCCTGACCACGTCGACCGGCTGACCGTCGGGTCGACCGCTACTCGGAGCGTTCCAGTCCATGCCCCCTGCCCCGCCCCCGCCCGGCGCTGCGAGCTTCCCGCCCGCGGACCTGGACCGGAGATTCACCGCCTACGTGCTCGACCGCGCCCTCGCGTGGACGATCGCGGCAGGCGTCGGCTTCCTGGTCTGGCGGTTCGCGGCCGACGAGGACGTCATGACGGGGCTCCTCGCCTCGATCGGAACGCTCGTGCTGCTCGCGATCGTGGCGGCCACACTGCTCGCGACGACCGGGGTCACTCCCGGCAAGGCCGCGGTCGGCCTCCGGGTCGTCCGCGCCGAGAGCGGCCGGCCGATCGGCTTCGGCGCCGCGCTGGCGCGCACGGCCGTGCTGGGAATGGCGGGCTGGCCGACCGTCGGGCTGGGGGCCGCCACGCTGGCGTGGACCGCCGCTGCGGACCCGACGCGTCGTCGCCAGGCACTCCATGACCGCATCGGGCACGCGGTGGTCGTCGACATCCGCCCCCAGCCTGCTGGGGAGGACGAGGACCGCGAGCGTCCCCAGCAGATCGTCAACCTGACCGCCCTGCGCCTCCTGCCGGGGCCGGCTCCCGACGCGCCGCGCCCCGAGCCATCGACGCCCGCTCCCTCGCCACCGCCGACGCCGGCTCCGGCCCCCGCCCCGACACCAGCTCCGGCTCCGGCCCCCACCCCGGCTCCCACCCCGGCTCCCACACCCGCCCCGACCCCGGCGCCGCCGCCGACCCAGACGCCCCAGTCCCCGCAGCCCCAGCCCCCGCGACCAGCCCCGGGTGGCCCCGGGGCTGCTCCGCCGACGCCTCCGCCCGCGGACCAGACCCGGGTCCGCCCGGCCGAGCCTTCCGTGCGCTGGCGGGTGTCCTTCGACTCGGGGGAGCAGTTCGAGGTCGAGGGCCTGGCGCTGGTGGGCCGACGGCCCGAGCCCCGGCCGGACGAGCCGGTGCGCCACGTCGTACCGCTGCGCTCGAGCGACATGTCGGTCTCCAAGACCCACGCCCAGTTCCAGGTCGCCCCCGACGGCGCGCTGGTGGTGATGGACCGCGGGTCCACCAACGGCACCTTCGTGGTGCGGGCGGGCCACTCGCGGGCTCTCTCGCCCGGGCGTCCCAGCACCCTGCTCGACGGTGACCTGGTCCGCTTCGGCGATCGCACCATGCGGGTGGAGCGCGCCCCGCGCTAGAGAGAGCCTCGAGGCCGACCGCCGGGGGTATTCGGTCGAGGGCGCTCGCCCGGCGCACTACGATGTGCGGTCGCTGGTCAGTCGACCGGCGAATCGTCGCTCCAGAGTTGAGGAAGGTCGAGACCCGTGCCGACTGGCAAGGTGAAGTGGTACGACGCGGAGAAGGGCTTCGGCTTCCTCTCCCAGTCCGAGGGCCCGGACGTCTACGTGCGCTCCGACGCGCTGCCCGACGGCGTGACCACCCTCAAGGCGGGGACCCGCGTCGAGTTCGGCATCGCGCAGGGCCGCCGCGGCGAGCAGGCGCTGCAGGTGCGCGTCCTCGACGCCCCGACCTCGGTCTCCCGCAACCAGCAGCAGGCCAAGCGCAAGAAGCCCGAGGAGATGGTCCCGATCGTCGAGGACCTGATCCGTCTCCTCGACGGTGTCGGGGAGGCCTACCGGCACGGCCGGCACCCCGACCGTCGTACGGCGCAGCCCGTGGCGAAGCTGCTGCGCGCGCTCGCTGACGAGCTCGAGAGCTGAGCTGGGTCAGCCCCGATAGGCCGTCGGGGGCGGCGGGGGCGGCGGCGCCGGGACGTCGGCGGCCGCGCGGTTGCGCGCGATCCGCTTCGGGGTGGTGCGCAGCACGAACACTGCCCAGGCGCTGATCAGCAGGGCCGCGAAGGCGAGCCCGAAGTCGTTGACCGCGGGATAGGACAGCACGACGCCGAGGAAGCCGCCGACGACCCACGCCAGCTGCAGCGTCGTGTCGCCCTTGGCGAACGCGCTCGCGTGCGCCCGCACCGGCACGCCCGTCTGGATGGTCGAATCGAGCGAGACCTTGGCGAGATATTGCATCAGCCCGACCGTCACACCGAGCAGGACCAGCGGCAGCAGCGAGTAGAAGATGGTCGCGACGACCAGCATGGCGATGTCGGCGAGCAGCGCGACGACGACCATCACGGCCGGATTGATCCTGCGGGCCAGCGAGGCGACGACGATGCCGATGGTGTTGCCGAGACCGGCGCCGCCGACGACCAGACCGATGAGCAGCGTGGAGCGGGTCGTGCTCTCCCACCCGTCGAGGGGCTCGGTGGCGAGCACGAACGTCATGAACATCGTCAGGAACCCCGACAGCAGACGGGGTCCGCAGTTGGCGCGCAGCGCGAAGGCGACCTTGGGGGGGAGTCCGGTGGGACGCCGGGTGCCGGTCACCGCGCTGCGGGGGGCGTCGATGGACTCCTCGCCCGCCTTGGAGTCGACCTGGTCCGGCAGCAGGATCGCCGCGATCGTGCCGATGGTGAAGACCACGAACGCGTAGCGGCAGGCCCACTCGGGGCCGATCCAGTAGGCCGCGCCGGCCAGGGGCGCGGACACGCAGGCGCCCACCACACCGGCGAGGGCCACGCGACCATTGGCCTTGACGAGGGTGATCTCGTGGGGGAGCAGGCGCGGGACGGCCGACGCCTTGGCCACGCCGTAGGCCTTCGAGGACACGAGGACGCCGAGTGCCGAGATGTAGAACAGCGCCGAGCCGTCCTCCAGTGCGCCCGCGAGCACCCAGCACAGGAAGGCGCGCAGCGCGAAGGTCGCGCCGATCGCCCAGCGGCGTCCGTGGCTGAAGCGGTCGAGGAACGGCCCGATCAGCGGGGCGACGATCGCGAACGGGACCATGGTGAGCCCGAGGAAGAGGAGCACCGGTCCGCGTTGCCCGCTGGTCGCGCCGGCGAAGAACACCGTGCCGGCCAGGGCGATGGCGAAGGCCGAGTCGCCTGCCGCGTTGGCCGAGTGCAGCTCGATCAGTCGCTTCAGCCCGGATCGCTCGGCGCCCTGCGCGCCCGCGGCCCTGCGGGCCTGGCGGAAGGTCGCCCGCCCGGCGCGCCCCGTCACGACGGCCGCGCCCCTGAGCCCGCGCGCCGTCGCGCGCGCGGCGTCGACCGCGCGGGTGGACCCGGTGTCGTCCGTGGGGCCCGGCGGCGGCGGGGGAGGCGGAGGGCCGTGCGAGCTCACGGCTCCTATCTTGCCTGCTCCCTCCGACCCCGCACGCCAGGACGCCCCCCGACGTGACGATCGTCGCCCGGATGGGGGATGCTGTGCCGGTGTCCACCCTGGAGCGCAAGCTGACCGACGCCGTCACCGCCGACGCCGTCGACGCCGCCCGCGAGGCGCTGGTCGTCGAGGTCGATGCCGCCGACGTGGGTGACCACGCCGGAGTGACCGTCGACGGCCTCCGGGTCGTGACCCACCTGTTCGAGTGCCGCCGCAAGGGCTACGTCGGGTGGCAGTGGGCCGTCACCCTCACCCGCGCGTCGCGCCAGCGCAAGGTCACGGTCGTCGAGGTCGTGCTGCTCCCGGGCCCCGATGCGATCATCGCGCCGGCCTGGGTCCCCTACCGCGACCGCCTGCAGCCCGGTGACATGTCGCCCGGCGACCTGCTGCCGGTCGACGACGACGACCCGCGGCTCGTGCCGACGTACTCCTTCGGCGACGACCCGCTCGACGCCGACGAGAAGGCCCAGGTGCGCCAGGTCGCCAAGGACCTCGGCCTGGGCTGGGTGCGGGTGCTCTCGCCCGAGGGTCGCGACCGTGCCGCCGAGCGGTGGTACGACGGCGATGCCGGCCCCGACGCGCCGATCGCCAAGTCGGCGCCCCACCAGTGCCACTCCTGTGGCTTCCTGGTCCGCCTCGCCGGGCCGATGTCGGAGATGTTCGGCGTGTGCGCCAACGGCGATGCCAACGACGACGGCCGCGTGGTCGCCCACCAGCACGGTTGCGGCGCCCACTCCGAGGTCCGCCTCAGCAAGCGGCAGCAGACGCAGCCGCCGGCACCCCCGGTGGTCGACACGATCTCGGGCGAGGAGCTCGAGCGGTTCTGACGGCAGGCCGCGGCCTGGTCGCTCAGCCTCGCGAGAGCAGCCAGACGGCGTACTGGTCGTCGACCGGACGCAGGTCGTAGCCGCCGAACCGGTGGTCCACCCGCAACCCCGCCGCGGTGACGTCCGCGACGAAGTCATCGGGGTCGTAGGCGCGTGCCGTCGCCGGCCCGCCGACCAGGTGGAAGCCGGCGAGGATCCGCCCGCCCGGTGCGAGCAGGTCGCGCAGCCGGGTCAGGACCGCGACCTCGGTGCCGTCGGCGACGAAGGTCAGCACGTTGCCCACGCACACCACCAGGTCGTACGACGTCGGCGCGTCGGCCGCGGTGAGGGCCGCATCCGTCAGCGCGAGGATCTCGAGGGGGAGGACGGCGAGGTCGGGCCAGAGATCGCGTGACTGCGTGACGAGGACCGGGTCGGGCTCGGCCGCCACCACGTGGTGGCCGCGGTCCTGCAGCCAGGCGCCGATCCGGCCCATGCCGGAGCCGGCATCCAGGATCCGCGCGCCGCGCGGGACCATCGCGTCGGCGAGGCGGGCCTCGCCGACGATGTCCTCACCTGCGTCGAGCAGCTGGGCGAAGCGGTCGCCGTAGCCGGCGTTCCGGGCACCGCCGAGCGCCCAGCGAGTCGGAGGGAGCGGGTCGGACGCGTCAGGCATCCGGCAGCTCGTCGTGGTCCGTCCGGAGCTGGCGTCGGCGCTTGCAGTACTCGACGCCGAGGAGCCCGAGCCCGACACCGGTCAGGCACATCCACAGCAGCCAGGTCTGGCCCTCCTCCTCGAGTCGGCCATAGAAGGGCAGCAACGCGACGAAGGCGACCAGGAACACGACGGTGCCGACCTGCACGGTCCGCACGCCGTCGACGTCGAGCGGCTCGACCGGCGCGATCAGATAGGTGCGCTTGCCGATCTCGTGCTGGGTCGGCTGGTCGTCACGGAGCTCCACCTCGTGATCGTAACCCCGCCCGCCGGGGCCAACTCATCGAGGGAACAACCGGGGCGCCGTCGGTGTTGCAGAGGTGTGCCGTGACGCGCCGACACCCACCGAACCCCGAGGAGGAGTTCCCCACGAGTCCCCGATTCCGTTCCCTCGCACATCCCAACTATCGCCTCTACTTCGCCGGGAGCCTCGTCTCCAACGTCGGCACGTGGATGCAACGAGTGGCCCAGGACTGGCTGGTCCTGACGATCCCCGGCAACGGCGGCGCCGCCCTCGGCATCACGACCGGCCTCCAGTTCCTTCCGGTCCTCCTGCTCTCCCCCTACGCCGGCGTGATCGCCGACCGGTTCGCCAAACGGCGGCTGCTGCAGCTGACCCAGGCGACCATGGCCCTCGCCGCCGCGGCCCTCGGCGTCATCGCCGCCCTCGGGGTCGCCGAGACGTGGCACGTCTACGTGCTCGCGTTCGTCTTCGGCATCGGCGCCGCCTTCGACGCGCCCGCCCGTCAGGCCTTCGTCTCCGAGCTCGTCGGGCCCGACGACGTCACCAACGCCGTGAGCCTCAACTCGGCGGCGTTCAACAGCGCCCGGATGATCGGTCCCGGCCTCGCCGGGCTGCTGATCGGTGTCGGCGGCGGCGGCATGCGGGCCACCGGCTGGGTCATCCTCGCCAACGCGGTGTCCTACCTCGCCGTCATCTGGCAGCTGCGCCGGATGGACCCGGACGCTCTGCACTCCGCCCGCCCGGTCGCCCGCACCCCCGGCATGCTGCGGGCCGGATTCGCCTACGTCCGCAGCCAGCCCAAGATGCTGCTGATCCTGGTGCTCGTCTTCTTCGTGGGCACGTTCGGCATGAACTTCCAGATCACCTCGGCGCTGATGGCGACCGAGGTCTTCGGCAAGGGCGCCGAGGAGTACGGCGTCCTCGGGTCGGTGCTCGCGATCGGCTCGCTCACCGGGGCGCTGCTGGCGGCCGGCCGCACGCGGGTGCGACTGCGCCTGCTGCTCGGTGCCGCGGTCGCGTTCGGCGTGCTGGAGATCGTGGCCGGTCTCGCGCCGTCGTACCTCGTCTTCGTGGTGCTGTGCCCGCTGCTCGGCGTCACCGTGATCACGGTGCTCAACTCCTGCAACGCCCTGCTCCAGGTCGAGTCGGAGCCGGCGATGCGCGGGCGGGTGATGGCGATCTACCTGACCATCGTCATGGGTGGCACGCCGCTCGGTGCTCCGGCGATCGGGTGGATCGGCGAGCACTTCGGTGCCCGGTGGACGCTCGTCGTCGGCGGCGCACTCGTCCTGGTCGGCGTGGCTGCTGCCGTCGCGGTGCGGGCGCTGGCCGAACGGACCGCGGGGGAGCCGACGGGGCGGGCTGCTGTCATGCTTCGCTCGTGAGCAGCACTGCGACCCCTGCCAGCCGGATCGACCGCTACTTCCGCATCGCCGAGCGTGGCTCCACGGTCGGTCGCGAGATCCGCGGAGGGGTCGTCACCTTCTTCACGATGGCCTACATCGTGGTGCTCAACCCGTTGATCCTCGGCTACGCGGTCGACGCCGACGGCCAGTACCTCGGTGGCGGGGCCGAGCCCGATCTCGCCGCGATCGCCGCCGGGACCGCGCTGGTGGCCGGTGTGCTGACGCTGCTGATGGGCGTGGTGGCCAACTACCCGATGGCGCTCGCCACGGGTCTGGGGCTGAACGCGTTCGTGGCGTTCTCGGTCGCCAGCCAGATGACGTGGGCCGACGCGATGGGCCTGGTGGTGATGGAGGGCATCGTCATCCTCGTCCTCGTGCTCACCGGCTTCCGGACCGCGGTCTTCCGGGCAGTGCCCGCGCAGCTCAAGGTCGCGATCTCGGTCGGGATCGGGCTGTTCATCGCCCTGATCGGCTTCGTCGACGCGGGCTTCGTGACCCGGATCGGCGACATCGCCGGCACGACCGTGCCGGTGCAGCTGGGCGGCGACGGCAACCTGAGCGGCTGGCCGGTCGTGGTGTTCATCGCGGGCCTGCTGCTGATGCTCGCGCTGTGGCTGCGCCAGGTGCGGGGCGCGATCCTCATCTCGATCCTCACCATGACCGTGGTCGCGATCGTGGTGGAGGCCGTGGCAGACCTCGGCCGCGCCTCCGAGCAGGCGGGTGGCTGGGCGCTGACCGTGCCGGCCTGGCCCGACGACATCCAGGCGCCCGGCTTCGGCACCCTCGGCGAGTTCAGCCTGCTGGGCTCCTGGGACCGGGTCGGGGTCGTGAGCGTCCTGCTCCTGGTCTTCTCGCTGCTGCTGGCCGACTTCTTCGACACGATGGGCACGATGACCGCGATCGGCGCCGAGGCCGCTCTGCTGGACGAGGACGGCAACCCGCCGAACCCCGAGCGGATCCTCGTCGTCGACTCGGTCGCGGCGATCGCGGGCGGTGCGGCCGGTGTCTCCTCCAACACCTCCTACATCGAGTCGGCCTCCGGCGTCGGGGAGGGCGCTCGCACCGGACTGGCCTCGGTCGTGACCGGCGTGCTGTTCCTGCTCACGATCTTCCTGTCGCCGTTCGTGGCGATGATCCCGTCGGAGGCGGCCGTGCCCGCGCTCGTGCTCGTCGGCTTCCTGATGATGCAGCAGGTCACCGAGATCGACTGGAAGGATCCCGGCATCGCGCTCCCGGCGTTCCTCACGATCGTCCTGATGCCGTTCACCTACTCGATCACCGTCGGGATCGGCGCCGGGTTCGTCAGCTACGTCTTCCTGCGGATCGTCGCCGGCCGGGCTCGGGAGCTGCACCCCCTGCTGTGGGTGGTCGCCGGCCTCTTCCTGGTCTACTTCGCGATCGACCCGATCACGCGACTGCTCACGTCGTGAACGGCCGCGTGGCGCCATTTTGACCGGGGTTTGGGCGGCCGGTAACCTCGATTCTCGTGTCTGGGCCTCCCCGGCACGTTGAGCATGCCCGGACGCCGTTTCCGCACCAGCGGATCCGCCGAGCCGCGGCCAGCGCATCGGCACGATCGCTTCACCGCAACACCTCCGAGCCCGGCAGAGCGCCGCGCCGTGACGAGAAAACCACAGAAAGGGAACCACCAGGTGCCCACCATCAATCAGTTGGTCCGCAAGGGCCGCCAGGACAAGGTGTCGAAGACCAAGACGCCTGCCCTGAAGGGTTCGCCCCAGCGACGCGGTGTGTGCACCCGCGTCTACACCACCACCCCGAAGAAGCCGAACTCCGCCCTCCGCAAGGTCGCCCGTGTGCGTCTGAGCAGCGGCGTCGAGGTCACCGCCTACATCCCGGGTGAGGGTCACAACCTGCAGGAGCACTCGATCGTGCTCGTCCGCGGCGGTCGTGTGAAGGACCTGCCCGGTGTTCGCTACAAGGTCATCCGCGGCGCGCTCGACACCCAGGCCGTGAAGAACCGTAAGCAGGCTCGCAGCCGCTACGGCGCCAAGAAGGAGAAGAGCTGACATGCCGCGCAAGGGCCCCGCGCCGAAGCGCCCCATCGACGTCGACCCGGTCTACGGATCGCAGCTGGTGAGCCAGCTGGTCTCGAAGGTGCTCCAGGACGGCAAGAAGCAGGTTGCTCAGCGGATCGTCTACGCCGCTCTCGAGGGCACCCGCGAGAAGACGGGCGTCGACCCGGTCATCACCCTCAAGCGTGCGCTCGACAACGTGCGCCCCGCGCTCGAGGTCAAGTCCCGCCGCGTCGGTGGCGCGACCTACCAGGTCCCGATCGAGGTCAAGGGCAACCGTGGCACCACGCTGTCCCTGCGCTGGCTCGTGGGCTACGCGCAGCAGCGTCGTGAGAAGACGATGGCCGAGCGCCTGCAGAACGAGATCCTCGACGCAGCCAACGGCCTCGGTGCCGCGGTGAAGAAGCGCGAGGACACCCACAAGATGGCCGAGTCCAACAAGGCCTTCGCTCACTACCGCTGGTGATCTCGTCGGAGCGGGCCCGCCACCGCGGCGCCCGCTCCGGCACCCACCGGCTCCATCCACAAACCTAAGGAACGCTGACTCACGTGGCAGTCGACATCACGACGGACCTCAACGTCGTCCGCAACATCGGCATCATGGCGCACATCGACGCCGGCAAGACCACCACCACCGAGCGCATCCTGTTCTACACCGGCATCACCTACAAGATCGGTGAAGTCCACGATGGCGGCGCCACGATGGACTGGATGGAGCAGGAGCAGGAGCGCGGCATCACGATCACGTCCGCCGCGACGACCTGCTGGTGGAAGAAGCACCAGATCAACATCATCGACACCCCCGGGCACGTCGACTTCACCGTCGAGGTCGAGCGCTCGCTGCGCGTCCTCGACGGCGCCGTCGCGGTCTTCGACGGTGTCGCCGGTGTCGAGCCGCAAACGATGACGGTGTGGCGCCAGGCCAACAAGTACGCCGTCCCGCGGATGTGCTTCATCAACAAGCTCGACCGCACCGGCGCGGACTTCTACCGCGTCGTCGACTCGATCGTCGCCAAGCTCAACTCCACGCCGCTGGTGCTGCAGCTCCCGATCGGCGCCGAGGGCGACTTCATCGGCATCGTCGACCTGGTCGAGATGAACGCCAAGGTGTGGCGCGGCGAGACCGAGCAGGGCGAGGACTACGTCGTCGAGGAGATCCCCGCGGACCTGGCCGACAAGGCCGCCGAGTACCGCGAGAAGTTCGTCGAGACCCTCGCCGAGGCCGACGACGACATCATGGAGGTCTACCTCGAGGACGGCGACGTCTTCGACGTCCCGACCCTCAAGGCCGCGATCCGTCGCGCGACCCTGGCCGACAAGGTCAACCCGATCCTCACCGGCACCGCGTTCAAGAACAAGGGCGTCCAGCCCCTGCTCGACGCGATCGTCGACTACCTCCCCTCGCCGCTCGACGTGGACGGCATCGTCGGCCACAAGCCGGGCGCCGAGGAGACCGAGGAGAACGAGATCGTCCGCAAGCCGTCGTCCGACGAGCCGCTCGCTGCGCTGGCGTTCAAGATCGCCGCGGACCCGCACCTGGGCAAGCTGACCTTCGTCCGCGTCTACTCGGGCAAGCTCGAGGCCGGCGGCACCGTGCTCAACACGAGCAACGGCCGCAAGGAGCGGATCGGCAAGGTCTACCAGATGCACGCCAACAAGCGTGAGGAGATCGCGTCGGTCGGCGCCGGCCAGATCGTCGCCGTCATGGGCCTCAAGGACACCCGGACCGGGCACACGCTCTCCGACTCGTCCAAGCAGGTCGTGCTGGAGTCGATGACCTTCCCGGCTCCCGTGATCTCGGTCGCCATCGAGCCGAAGACCAAGGCCGACCAGGAGAAGCTGGGCGTCGCCATCGGCCGTCTCGCCGAGGAGGACCCGACCTTCGTCGTCAAGACCGACGAGGAGACCGGCCAGACCATCATCTCCGGCATGGGCGAGCTCCACCTGGAGATCCTCGTCGACCGGATGAAGCGCGAGTTCCGGGTCGAGGCCACCGTCGGCAAGCCGCAGGTCGCCTACCGCGAGACCATCCGCGGCACTGTCTCGAACCACAGCTACACGCACAAGAAGCAGACCGGTGGTTCGGGCCAGTTCGCGAAGGTCGTCATCTCGCTCGAGCCGAACCTCGACCCCGAGACCGGTCTCGGTGCGGGCTACGAGTTCGTCAACAACGTCACCGGTGGCCGCGTCCCGCGCGAGTACATCCCGTCGGTCGACAACGGCGGCCAGGAGGCCATGGAGTTCGGCGTCCTCGCCGGCTACCCGATGGTCGACGTGAAGTTCACCCTCGAGGACGGCGCCTACCACGACGTCGACTCCTCCGAGCTCGCGTTCAAGATCGCCGGCATCCAGTCGTTCAAGGAGGCCGCTCGCCAGGCGAAGCCGGTCCTCCTCGAGCCGGTGTTCGCCGTCGAGGTCACCACCCCCGAGGACTTCCTCGGCACGGTCATCGGCGACATCAACAGCCGTCGCGGCCAGATCCGCGCGCAGGAGGAGCGTCACGGCGACATCGTCGTGTCGGGCCTCGTGCCGCTCTCCGAGATGTTCGGGTACGTTGGCGACCTGAGGTCCAAGACCTCTGGTCAGGCGTCGTACTCGATGGAGTTCGACTCGTACGCCGAGGTTCCCACGAACATCGCCGACGAGATCATCAAGAAGGCGCGCGGTGAGTGACGCTTGGGGGCTCCGCCCCCAAGTACCCCCGACCGGGGGACACTCGCCCGTGCATTCGGCGCACCACCCTTCCAGTACGAGTCAAGTAACAATCCCAGGAGGAGCCAGCAATGGCTAAGGCCAAGTTCGAGCGGACCAAGCCGCACGTCAACATCGGCACCATCGGTCACATCGACCACGGCAAGACCACGCTGACCGCGGCGATCTCGAAGGTCCTGCACGACAAGTACCCGGACCTCAACGAGGCCTCGCCGTTCGACCAGATCGACAAGGCTCCCGAGGAGCGTCAGCGCGGCATCACGATCTCGATCGCGCACATCGAGTACCAGACCGAGGCGCGTCACTACGCCCACGTCGACTGCCCGGGTCACGCTGACTACATCAAGAACATGATCACCGGTGCCGCGCAGATGGACGGCGCGATCCTGGTGGTCGCCGCGACCGACGGCCCGATGCCGCAGACCCGCGAGCACGTGCTGCTCGCCCGCCAGGTCGGCGTGCCCGCCCTGGTCGTCGCGCTCAACAAGTGCGACATGGTCGACGACGAGGAGCTCATCGAGCTCGTCGAGATGGAGGTGCGCGAGCTCCTCTCCGAGTACGAGTACCCGGGCGACGACGTCCCCGTCGTGCGCGTGGCGGCCTTCCCGGCCCTCAACGGCGACGCCAAGTGGGGCGACTCGGTCGGCGAGCTCATGGCAGCCGTCGACGAGTACATCCCCCAGCCCGAGCGTGAGATCGACAAGCCGTTCCTCATGCCCGTCGAGGACGTCTTCACGATCACCGGTCGTGGCACCGTCATCACCGGTCGTATCGAGCGCGGCATCGTCAAGGTCAACGAGGAGGTCGAGATCATCGGCATCCGCGAGGGCGCGATCAAGTCGACCGTCACCGGTGTCGAGATGTTCCGCAAGCTGCTCGACGAGGGCCAGGCGGGCGAGAACGTCGGTCTGCTCCTCCGTGGCACCAAGCGCGAGGACGTCGAGCGCGGCATGGTCGTGATCAAGCCGGGCACGACCACCCCGCACACCAACTTCGAGGCGTCGGTCTACATCCTCTCGAAGGAGGAGGGCGGCCGTCACACGCCGTTCTTCAACAACTACCGTCCGCAGTTCTACTTCCGGACCACGGACGTGACCGGCGTCGTGACCCTTCCCGAGGGCACCGAGATGGTCATGCCGGGCGACAACACGGACATGTCGGTCGAGCTCATCCAGCCGATCGCCATGGACGAGGGTCTGAAGTTCGCGATCCGTGAGGGTGGCCGCACCGTCGGCGCCGGCCGGGTCACGAAGATCACCAAGTGAACTGGTTGATCTGACCTGCTTGTCAGGAGCCCCTCGCACCTTCGGGTGCGGGGGGCTCCTGCATTTCGGGCTGCGCGTGCGGAGCCGGGAGAATGGCCCTCGTGAACGACCAGCAGCATCCCGGCGTCCGTCCCGCCCGCCCGCACACCAAGGTCACCGACGACGGTCGGCGGCAGCGGGAGGTCCTGACCTACGCACGACGGGGGAGCCGGCTCAGCTCTCCGCGCCAGCAGCGCGGCTGGGAGACGTACGCCGAGCGGTGGGTCATCCCCGACGACGCGGTCGACGAGCCCGGCTTCGCCTGGTCGGACTGGTTCGGGCGGGAGGCGCCGCTGATCGTGGAGATCGGCGGTGGCGTGGGCGAGGCGACGGCGGCGCTCGCGGCCGCCCGGCCGTCGTACGACATCTTGTCGCTGGAGGTCTGGGTGCCCGGCGTCGCGGAGAGCATGTGGCGTGTGGGGGAGGCCGGCGCGAGCAACGTGCGCTTCTGCAGCGTCGACGCGGTGTGGACCTTCGAGCACCTGCTGGCCGAGGGATCGGTGGCCGAGGTGTGGACCTTCTTCCCCGATCCGTGGCACAAGACGCGCCACCACAAGCGGCGTCTCGTCAACGAGGACAACGCCCGCCTCATCGCCTCGCGGCTCGCACCCGGCGGGTCGTGGCGCCTCGCGACCGACTGGCTCGAGTACGCCGAGCAGATGCGTGAGGTCCTCGACGCCGAGGCGACGCTCGAGGGCGGCGTCGTCGAGCGCTGGGGCGAGCGGCCGGTGACGAAGTTCGAGCGCAAGGGCGTGGCGAAGGAGCGCACGATCACCGACCTGGCCTACCGGCGCGTCACCTGACATTAACCTCGCCGCACCGGCGTGGCGCGCCAAACCGACACCTGCCGGGCGTACTTTCCGAGGCAGTGGCAGGTGGGGAAGCCGGCCACATCGGGAGGCCCGACGTGACGCATCACGACACCGCCGCCCGGTCCGTCTACCAGGGATAGGACCGGGCGCCCCAGACAGGGGAGGCGCGCGGTCCGGTGAGGTGTGAACAGTGGGAAACACCCAGGCTCAGCCCAGCGTCGTGCGTCGTACCTATGTCCTCGACACCAGCGTCCTGCTGGCCGACCCGGCCGCGCTGCGCCGGTTCGCCGAGCACGAGGTCGTGCTGCCGGTGGTCGTCATCACCGAGCTGGAGGCCAAGCGGCACCACCCCGAGCTGGGCTACTTCGCCCGCAGCGCCCTGCGCGCGCTGGACGAGATGCGTGTCGACCACGGTCGGCTCGACACCCCGGTCCCCGTCGGCGACGAGGGCGGGACGGTGCGTGTCGAGCTCAACCACACCGACGCCGCCTCGCTGCCCTCCGGCTTCCGGCTCGGCGACAACGACACCCGGATCCTCGCGGTCGCCCGCAACCTCGCCGACGAGGGCAACGACGTCGTCCTGGTCTCCAAGGACCTGCCGATGCGCATCAAGGCCTCGGCCGTCGGACTCGCCGCCGAGGAATACCGCGGCGAGGCGATCAGCGACTCCGACACCGGCTACTCCGGCATGGCGGAGGTCGAGGTGGCGGCCGCCGACCTCGACGAGCTCTATGACGACGGCACACTCGATCTCGCCGAGGCTCGCGAGCTGCCCTGCCACACCGGCCTGGTGATGCTCTCCGACCGTGGTACGGCGCTCGGTCGCGTCGGCGCCGACAAGCAGGTGCACCTCGTGCGCGGCGACCGGGAGGCCTTCGGCATCCACGGTCGCAGCGCCGAGCAGCGCGTGGCCCTGGAGCTCCTCCTGGACCCCGACGTCGGCATCGTCTCCCTGGGCGGCCGCGCCGGCACCGGCAAGTCCGCCCTCGCGCTGTGTGCGGGCCTCGAGGCGGTCATGGAGCGCCAGCAGCACAAGAAGGTGGTCGTCTTCCGGCCGCTCTTCGCCGTCGGCGGGCAGGAGCTCGGCTACCTGCCGGGCTCGGAGTCGGAGAAGATGTCGCCCTGGGGCCAGGCCGTCTTCGACACGCTCGGTGCGCTCACCTCGCGTGACGTGGTCGACGAGATCCTGGACCGCGGCATGCTCGAGGTGCTGCCGCTGACCCACATCCGCGGGCGCTCCCTGCACGACTCGTTCGTGATCGTCGACGAGGCGCAGTCCCTGGAGCGCAACGTGCTGCTCACGGTGCTCTCCCGGATCGGCGCCAACTCCAAGGTGGTGCTGACCCACGACGTCGCCCAGCGCGACAACCTGCGGGTGGGACGCCACGACGGCATCGTGGCGGTGGTCGAGAAGCTGAAGGGGCACCCGCTCTTCGCCCACGTCACGCTCACCCGGTCGGAGCGCTCGCCCATCGCGGCCCTCGTCACCGAGATGCTGGAGAACGTTGTGGTCTGACAAACCGGGATCGAGGAAGATCGGCCGTGCCCGCAGCGTTCTGCTGACGTGCACGTCCACGACTCCGTCGTCATCGGCGCCGGTCAGGCGGGGTTGTCGGCGTCCTTCCACCTGACCCGGCTGGGCATCGACCACGTGCTGCTCGACGCCGACCGGCATGCGGGGGGTGCGTGGCAGCACCGCTGGGACTCGCTGACGATGGACGACGTCCACGGCGTGGCGGACCTGCCGGACTCGCCCGCGCCCGGGCGGGGCGACGCCCGGGCCAACACGGTGATCGCGGCGTGGTTCGCTGCCTATGAGCGCGACAAGGGGCTGCCGGTGATCCGGCCGGTCCGGGTGGACGCCGTCCGGTCCGACGGCGACCTGCTCGTCGTCGAGGCGGGCGAGCGCCGCTGGACGACCCGGACCGTCATCAACGCCACCGGGACGTGGACCCGGCCGTTCATCCCCTTCTATCCGGGCATCGAGGAGTTCGCGGGCGAGCAGCTCCACACGGCGACCTATCCCGGCCGCGACCACTTCCGTGGCCGCCGCGTCCTGGTCGTCGGTGGCGGCGCCAGCGCCGTCCAGTTCCTCGGCGAGCTGCGGCCGGTCACCGACACCCTCTGGGTGACCCGCCGCGAGCCGGTGTGGAGCCAGGGCGGCGAGTTCGACGGCCGGGCCGCCATCCGCAAGGTGCTCGAGCGCGTCCGCGAGGGCCGGCCGCCGGCATCGGTGGTGAGCGTGACGGGTCTGCGGCTGCGACCGCAGGAGGAGCGGGCCGCGGCCCTCGGCGCCTATCAGCGGCTGCCGATGTTCGACCGGATCGAGGCGCACGGCGTCCGGTGGCACGAGCCCGAGCGCTTCGAGCCCGTCGACACGATCCTGTGGGCGACCGGCTTCCGCCCCGCTGTCGCGCACCTGGCGCCCTTGCACCTCACCAGCGAGCACGGTGGCATCCGGCTCCTCGCGGGCGGTGAAGATGTGCAGTCGGCGACCACCGCGGCCGCCGATCCGCGGGTCCAGCTGGTCGGCTATGGCCCCTCGGCCAGCACGATCGGCGGCAACCGGGCCGGACGTGCGGCGGCCCGCGCCGTAGGACGGCAACTGGGACGCGAGTGACTGCTGTGACGACTGAGGCGCATCGTCGCGGTGTTCCTCCACCGGTTGTGCGGTTCGGTTTGCATGCCCCTGCATCGTCAGGCAGGGTGGTCGCTGGTTGCCGCAGGTGATGACAACGGCGTCGAACCCACTCGGAGGGTGACCGGACCCCCTGTCGTCGAGCCCGGAAACGAGCCCTTGTCGAAGCACGCCTCGCCCGCGCCCAAGCACCGTGGGACCCCGAAGCACGCCCACCTCGCCGAGGCCCCCCGCAAGGCAGCCCGCAACGTGATGCTGCTGTCGTCGGTGGCGGTCGCCGTGACCGGCGTGTCCGTGACCGCCGGAGTCCTGGGCCAGCAGACGACCTCCGAGGCGAGCACCGACGTCGAGGCCCTGGCCCCGGCCGGCGTCGAGACGCCGCTCGTCACGATCGAGCGTGAGGCCGTCGTCTCCCGCTCCGACCGGCGCCCGTCCGGCGAGACCGTCAAGGCCGCCACCCTCGTCGAGGCAGCCCCCGAGGCCGTCACCGAGGAGCGCAAGCTCTCCGACTCCGACCCGCAGGACATCGCTCGCGCGCTGCTGACGGAGTTCGGCTTCTCCTCCGACCAGTTCGACTGCCTCGACTCGCTGTGGACCCGCGAGTCCGGCTGGCGTTGGAACGCCGACAACCCCACCTCGAGCGCCTACGGGATCCCGCAGGCGCTGCCCGGCTCCAAGATGTCCTCCGCCGGTGCCGACTGGGCGACCAACCCGGTCACCCAGATCCGCTGGGGCCTGGGCTACATCCAGGACCGCTACGGCAGCCCGTGCGGCGCCTGGGGCCACTCAGAAGCTGTTGGCTGGTACTGAGCCGGCTCAGGCGAGCTGGGACTTCCTGACCTTCCCCATCTCGTTGCGGGGGAGCGCGTCGGTGAACCGGACCTCGCGCGGGCGCTTGTGGGCGGAGAGCTCCGCGCCGACGTACGACGTGAGCTCGCCGGCCAGCGCGGTCTCGTCGGTCGCCGGTGAGCGCAGCACGACGTGGGCGACGATGCGCTGGCCCAGGTCGGCGTCCGCGACCCCGACGACGGCGCACTCGGCCACCGCGGGGTGGCCGAGCAGGCAGGACTCGATCTCGCCCGCGCCGATCCGGTAGCCGCCCGACTTGATCAGGTCGACCGAGGCGCGGCCGACGATCCGGTGCCGGCCGTCGGCGGCGATGCAGGCCACGTCGCCGGTGCGGAACCAGCCGTCGTCCGTCCATGCCTCTGCCGTGGCATCCGGGCGGTCGAGGTAGCCGGTGAACAGGGTCGGCCCGCGCACCTCCAGCTGCCCGACGGACTCGCCGTCGCGGGGCACGGGGGCGCCGAGGTCGTCGCGCAGCCTGGTCTCGATGCCTGTGACCGGCACGCCGACCCAGCCGGCCTCGCGGCGCCCGTCCGCCCGCGTCGCCACGGTGATCAGCGACTCGGTCATCCCATAGCGCTCGACCACCTCGTGCCCGGTCAGCTCACGGATCCGGCGGAAGACCGGGACCGGCAGGGCGGCGCTGCCCGAGACGAGGAGTCGCGCGTCGCGCAACGCGGCTGCCGACGCGGGCGATTCCGCCAGCCGGCTCCACACGGTCGGCACGCCGAAGAACATCGTCGCGCCCGCGCGGGCCGCATCGGCGTACGCCTCGGGCGTCGGACGCCCGGTGTGGACGAGACCACTGCCGAGCCGGAGGGGACCGAGCACGCCGAGGACCAGACCGTGCACGTGGAAGAGCGGCAGCCCGTGCGCCAACACGTCGGCGGACGTCCAGCCCCACGCGTCGGCCAACGCGTCGAGGTCGTGCGCGACGGCACCGTGGGTGATCACCACGCCCTTGGGCGGGCCGGTCGTGCCGGACGTGTAGAGGACGAACGCGGTGTCAGCAGGGGAGATCTCCACGGGGGAGTACGACGCCCGCGCGGCCGGGTCCGCCGGCACGCGCGGGAGCCCGCTCGGGGCTCCGGGCGCGGCGCCGACCCAGCAGGACGGCGCGCTGTCGCCGAGCAGGTGGCGCAGCTCGGCGGCCCCTGAGTCCGGTGGGACGGGCACGACGGTGACGCCGGCCAGCAGCGCGCCGACCACGGCGACCACGGTCTCCATCGTGGGTGTGGCGTGCACGGCGACCCGGGACGAGCGTGGCAGCGCCGAGAGGTCGTGGGCCACGGCGGCAGCCGCCCCGAGCAGCTCGGCTCCGGTCAGCGTGCTGCCGTCGACCGTGACGGGTCGGCCGGACCCGGCGGCGAGTGCGATGAGGAGCCCGGGCACGACACCCATCCTCCCGGATCCTCGCTTCGCGAGGTGCGGGGGTGCATGATGCGGTCATGGACGGGGCTCGGGTGCCCCGCAGGACGGAAGGAGCCCGCGATGCTCTGGACCATCATCGTGACGATCGTCGGCGGCACCATCATCGGCCTCCTCGGCAAGGCCGTCGCGCCGGGCGACCGGACCAGGTTCCCGCTGTGGCTGACCATGGTCTGCGGCATCGTGGGCATGCTCGCGGGCAGCCTGCTCTACTGGGTGCTCTTCGGTCACAACAACGGGCGCTTCGACGACCACCCCGCCACGTGGGACAACACCACCAACGGCATCGACTGGCTGCGCCACCTCTGGCAGGTGGGTGTCGCCGCCGCCGCGGTCGTCGTCGCCGCGACGCTGACGGGCCGCAAGAAGGTCTGACCCGGCGACCCGGTCACGGCCGGGTCATCGACTCCACGTCGAGCGCGGCGTCCAGCTCCTCGAGGGTCAGGACGCCGCGCTCGACGTAGCCCAGCGCGAGGACGGTCTCGCGGATCGTCGCGCCCTCGGCGAGGGCCTGCTTCGCGACCTTTGCGGCGCTCTCGTAGCCGAGGTGCTTGTTGAGCGGAGTGACGACCGACGGCGAGGACTCGGCATAACGACGCATCCGCTGCTCGTCGGCGGTGATCCCGTCGATGCAGCGGGTGGCGAGGGTGCGCATGGCGGCGGCCAGCAACCGCACGGACTCGAGCACGTTGCGGGCCATGACCGGCATCGCCACGTTGAGCTCGAAGCTGCCGCTCGCTCCGGCCGCGGTGACGGCCGCGTCGTTGCCGACCACCTGCATGCAGACCATCAGCGTGGCCTCCGGCAGGACCGGGTTGACCTTGCCGGGCATGATCGATGAGCCGGGCTGCAGGTCGGGCAGGTGGATCTCGGCGAGCCCGGTCGTCGGCCCGGATCCCATCCAGCGCAGGTCGTTGCAGATCTTGGTGAGTCCCACGGCGATCGTGCGGAGCACGCCGCTGAGCTCGACGAGCGAGTCGCGCGTGCCCTGAGCCTCGAAGTGGTCCCGGGCCTCGGTGAAGGGCTGCCCCGTGGCCCCGGAGAGGGCCGCGATCGCGGTCTCCGCGAAGCCGGGAGGCGTGTTGATCCCGGTGCCGACCGCGGTGCCGCCGAGCGGCAGCTCCCGCACTCGGGGCAGGACGGCGTCGAGGCGCTCCGCGGCGTAGCGGACCGTCGCGGCATAGCCTCCGAACTCCTGGCCGAGCATCACCGGGGTCGCGTCCATCAGGTGGGTCCGGCCCGACTTCACCAGGCCGGCGAACTCGCCGGCCCTGGCTTCCAGCGAGGTCGCGAGGACGTCGATCGCCGGCAGCAGGTCGTCGACCACGGACGAGGCCGCCGCGACGTGGATCGCGGTCGGGAAGGTGTCGTTGCTCGACTGGCTCGCGTTGACGTGGTCGTTGGGATGGACCTCGACGCCCTCGCGGGCGGCCAGCGTGGCGATCACCTCGTTGGCGTTCATGTTGGAGCTCGTGCCGGAGCCCGTCTGGAAGACGTCGATCGGGAACTGGCCGTCGTGGTCACCGGCGGCCACCTCGTCGGCGGCGGCCAGGATCGCCGTGCCCTGGTCCTCGGACAGCACGCCCAGGGCGAGGTTGGCCGTCGCCGCTGCCGCCTTGACCCGGCCGAGGGCGTGGATCAACGCGGGCTCGATCGGTGTGCCGCTGATCGGGAAGTTCTCGACGGCCCGCTGCGTCTGGGCTCGCCACAGGGCGTCGACGGGGACGCGGACCTCGCCCATCGAGTCGTGCTCGATGCGGAACCGCTGCTCGGAGTCACTCACGTCCCGAGCCTACAAAGGCCCGGTAGAAGTGATGCGGTCCGCCGGATGCCTCACCGGGTTTCGACACGCTCCGTCACGACCTCGTGCCCCGGTCGTGGTCGCTGCTCAACCACCAACGATCACGTCCGCTGACGCGGCCGTGATCAGTCGAAGAGCTCGCTGAGCCAGCTCTCCTTCTTGCGCTTCTTGTAGTGGCCCTGGTCGTAGCCGCCGCGGCGGTCGTCGTAGCGGTCGTACTGCTGCTGGCGCGGCGGCGCCTGCTGCGGAGCCGGCTGGGGCTGCCCGACGGAGCGGTCGATGATCTTGTCGAGCTCGCCGCGGTCGAGCCAGACACCGCGGCACTGCGGGCAGTAGTCGATCTCGATCCCGTTCCGCTCGCTCATCACCAGGGTGGCTTCATCGACGGGGCAGCGCATGGGGGTCCTCTCCACGAAGGGGCGTTCTCTCCTGCAACGGACGGGACGTGGCGAGGGTTCCCCGGCCCCCGGACACCGGCGCTACTCCGCCGAGCGCACCCGGATCCCGGTGATCGGCACGGTCACGGCGCCGCCGGGGTCGGTGAAGAAGTCGTTGCCCTTGTCGTCGACGACGATGAACGCCGGGAAGTCCTCGACCTCGATCCTCCAGACCGCCTCCATGCCGAGCTCGGGATACTCGATGACCTCCTGGCTCTTGATGCAGTCCTGGGCCAGCCGCGCGGCGGGGCCGCCGATCGAGCCGAGGTAGAAGCCGCCGTACTCGTCGCACGCCTCGGTGACCTGCTTGCTCCGGTTGCCCTTCGCCAGCATCACCATCGAGCCGCCCGCGGCCTGGAAGGACTTCACGTAGGAGTCCATCCGGCCGGCGGTCGTCGGACCGAAGGAGCCGGACGCCATGCCCTCGGGGGTCTTGGCGGGGCCGGCGTAGTAGACCGGGTGGTTCTTGAGGTAGTCGGGCATCTCCTCGCCGGCGTCCAGACGCTCCTGGATCTTCGCGTGCGCGATGTCCCGGGCGACGACCAGCGGGCCGGTCAGCGACAGTCGCGTCTTGACCGGGTACGACGACAGCTGGGCCAGGATCTCGCTCATCGGCCGGTTGAGGTCGACCTTGACGACCTCGCCGCCGGAGATGTCCTCGGCGACGCCGGCGTCGGGCATGTACTGCGCCGGGTCGGTCTCGAGCTGCTCGAGGAAGATGCCGTCGGCAGTGATCTTGCCGAGCGCCTGGCGGTCGGCGGAGCAGGAGACCGCGATCGCGACCGGGCAGGACGCACCGTGGCGGGGGAGGCGCACGACGCGGACGTCGTGGCAGAAGTACTTCCCACCGAACTGCGCGCCGATCCCGAAGGACTGGGTCAGCTTGAAGACCTCCTCCTCGAGCTCGAGGTCGCGGAAGCCGTGGGCGCTCATCGAGCCCTCCGTGGGGAGGTTGTCGAGGTAGTGCGCGCTCGCGTACTTCGCGGTCTTGAGGGCGTACTCCGCCGACGTGCCGCCGATGACGATCGCCAGGTGGTACGGCGGACAGGCCGCGGTGCCGAGGGAGCGGATCTTCTCGTCGAGGAACTCCAGCATCCGCTTCGGGTTGAGGACGGCCTTCGTCTCCTGGAACAGGAAGGACTTGTTGGCCGAGCCGCCGCCCTTGGCCATGAAGAGGAACTTGTACTCCGGGCCCTTCTCGCCCTGCGCCGTCGAGTAGAGCTCGATCTGTGCGGGCAGGTTGGTGCCGGTGTTCTTCTCCTCGTAGGTCGTCAGCGGGGCGAGCTGGCTGTAGCGGAGGTTGAGCTTCGTGTAGGCGTCGTAGACGCCCTTGCTGATCCACTCGCCGTCCTCGGCGCCGGTCAGCACGCCCTCGGACTTCTTGCCCATCACGATCGCGGTGCCGGTGTCCTGGCACATCGGCAGCACGCCGCCCGCGGAGATGTTGACGTTCTTGAGCAGGTCGAGCGCCACGAAGCGGTCGTTGCC
The DNA here is from genome assembly GCF_004912195.1 of Nocardioides caeni. Classification (GTDB taxonomy): domain Bacteria; phylum Actinomycetota; class Actinomycetes; order Propionibacteriales; family Nocardioidaceae; genus Nocardioides; species Nocardioides caeni. The sequence continues at coordinate 34,512 of NZ_STGW01000004.1, read as the reverse complement.
CGACGCCTCGGGGTCGTCGATGATCTTGCGCAGCTGCGCGAGGTGGGCGGGCCGCAGGTAGTGGCTGATGTCGTGCATCGCCTCGGCGGTCAGGCGCTGGATCGCGGTCGGGTCGACCTTGAGGAAGGTCGTGCCGTCCGGGCCCTCGAAGGTCTCGACCCCCTCGGTGGTGATCAACCGATAGGGCGTGTCGTCCTTGCCGGTCGGGAGGAGGTCGGAATACCGGAACTCTGCTTCAGCCACAACCACCGAGGATATCGCCGAATCACCCCGCACGACGCAGCGGGGGCGGTGGCGACTTCCGTCGCCACCGCCCCCGCTGTCGGGTGGTGCTGGATCAGCCGTTCGAGCCCGGCGTGATGATCGTCGCCGCGATGGCGAACTCGATCGTCGCGCCCACCGGCAGGCCGGCCTGCGCGGTGTCGAGGGTGATCTTGAGGCCGTCGATCCGGTTCATCTTCGAGCCGGGGTAGGTGACCTGCTTGTTGAGCTCGACCTTGCCGAGGCCCAGGATGTTGAGCGTCGTGTTCGGGCCCACGTTGACCGGGATCGCCTGACCGGCGATGACCAGGTTGAGCGTGGTCATCTTCAGCTCGGAGGTGTACTCGAACTTGTTGGTCTGCGTGTTGAGCTTGTAGACCCCGTGGGCGGACACCTCGATGGCGTCGGCCTTGACCAGGCCGCCGAGGACATTGATCCCGGCGGTCTTGTTGGTCGTCAGGACGTCGGCGTTGCCGACCTCGTCACGGCTCGAGGTGCTGGTCGAGGTCAGCGTGCCGAGCGTGAGGACGCCGGGGACGTTGGCCGAGACGGTGCTGTTCTTGAGCGTGTTGCCGTTGCTGCCGGCCATCGGGACACCGATGTAGGCGGTCGGGTCGCTGACGACCTTGACGGCGTCGCCGACGTTGGCCTGGACGCGGCTGCTGAAGGAGAAGCCGGCGAGGCGAGCGGGCTCGCTGGACGGCTCGACCCCGGTGATGTACTGGACCATCGGGTTGACGATCAGCGTCACGCCGGCGGCGTAGCCGTCGCGGGGCTTGAGCAGCTGCACCGCGAGGGCCCACGAGTTGGTGCTCGAGAGCTCGCTGTCGCCCTTCTGGATGGTGGTGTTCGCCGTGATGGTCGCGACGCCCGGGATGGAGACCGAGTAGTTCTTGGGGATGGTCAGCGGCAGCTTGACGCCGATGATCTTCAGGCCCAGGAGCTTGGTCTCGCCGGTGGCGCTGACCGTGCCGTCGGCCTTGCCCACGGTGGTCGTGGTGGTCTCGAGCGCGTCGGCGGTGATGAGGCCGTTGAGCAGGTTGACGCCGGCGGTGCGTGCCCACGAGGTCATCGTGACCTCGTTGCCCGTGTTGACCGCGGAGGTCTTGGTCTGGGCAGCGCCGACCGACAGCAGCTTGCTGACGTCGACCGCAGCGGTGCTGTTCTGCGCCGTCTTGGACGGCCCACCCGAGATCGACGTCTGCGCCGTCAGGTCGGAGGACACCGTGCTGTTGAGCACGTTGACGTAGGTGGCGCCGGTGGAGGCCGAGTAGTACCAGACCGGCGCGGCTTGTGCCGGAGCCGGCACGGCTGTGAGTGCAACGCCCGTCAGGACGAAAGCGAAGAAGGTGAGCAACTTGCGCACGCTCGGGACCCCATTCCCTGCTGGTGATGAAAAGACCATGTGTTCCGCGTCAGCCAACCACGTTTAACTCTGACCACGGTATTTCAGACATCCCCCAATAGGGATTCAACGCCACAATTGGCCCGGAGTCACGTTCTCGCCCGATTCGTGACCCGTCTCACCGTGCTGACGCCGTCATCCGCTACGGTCGACACCGACCACCCACGGGAGTCCGCGGCAGCGGGCTGAGAGGGAGCTGGAGCCGCTCCGACCGTCACACCTGATCCGGATCATGCCGGCGAAGGAACGGACGATGACTGTGTTTCCTGGCTTTCCCAGGCTCTTCTGCCTGGTCTCCGAGACCGACGACCTCTCCCTCCTGCCTGCGCTGGCCGAGGCGGGCGTCGACGGCTTCCAGGTCCGCGCCAAGGGCCTGCCCACCCGCGAGCTCGTCGCGTTGCCCCGTGCCGTGCTGGCCGCCGTCGGTCCGTACGACGCCCGCGTGATCGTCAACGACCGGCTCGACGTCGCGCTGGCGGCGGGTGCCCATGGCGTGCACCTCGGCGCCGACGACCTCGCCGTGGCCGATGCCCGACGACTCGCCCCGCGCCTGGTGGTCGGAGCAACCTGCCGCTCGCGCTCGGCGGTCATCACGGCGGCGCAGGCCGGAGCCGACTACGCCGGCTTCGGCCCGCTCTTCGAGAGCTCGTCCAAGGCCGGCCTGCCGGAGCCCCTGGGCGTCGCCGCCCTCGCTGAGGCGGCCGGCGTGCTGCCGCTCCTCGCCATCGGCGGGCTCACCGCGGCGACCACCGTCGAGGCCCGCGCAGCCGGCGCCCACGGCGTCGCCGTCATCGGCGCGATCTGGCGACAACCGGATCCCCTGGCAGCAGCGAAGGAGCTCGTGACGGCCGTGGCCTGACATGAGCGGACTGCGCATCGAGGTGCTCGGAGCCGGGATCATCGGGCTGACCGTCGCCGACGAGCTGGCCCGGCGGGGGCACGACGTGACGGTCATCGACCCGCGCCCGGCCCGCGGGGCGTCGTACGCCGCGGCAGGGATGCTGAGCCCGGCCGCCGAGGTCTGGCACGGCGAGGAGGAGCTGCTCCGGCTCGGTCTGGAGTCGCTCCGCCTGTGGCCGGAGCTGGCCGGGCGACTGCGTGTCGAGCTGCGGCAGCACGGCTCCCTCCTGGTCGGGGCCGACGCGGGCGACCTCCAGCAGGTCGACCGGCAGGTGGAGCTGCTGGCCCGGCACGGGCATCCGGTCGAGCCGCTCGACCGGGCGGCGGTCCGCGAGCGCGAGCCGACGCTCGCCCGCGTGGCCGGTGGTGCGCTGCTGCCCGGCGAGGCGAGCGTCGACCCGCGAGAGGTGTGCGCCGCGCTGCTGCAGCGGGTGCCGGTGGCCGCCGCACCGAGGGGGCGGACCGACGTGACCGTGGTGGCGACCGGCGCCGGTCTCCCGGGACCGTTCGCCGGACTGGTGTCGGGAGTGCGTGGCGAGATCCTCCGCCTGCGCTCGGACGACCCGCCGACCCGGACCGTGCGCGGCTGGTCCGCGGGGGAGCCCGTCTACGTGGTCCCGCGCGGCGACGGGCGGGTGGTCATCGGTGCGACGTCGGAGCGGCACGACGGACCAGCGGTGGTCACGGGTGGCGGGGTCCACCGTCTGCTCGGCGCCGCTCGGCGGCTGTGGCCCGCCGTCGATCGCGCCGAGCTGCTCGAGACCACCGCCCGCGACCGGCCCGCGACCGCCGACGGGCTCCCGCTCGTCGGACCGAGCGGCGTCGACGGCGTGCTGCTCGCCGCCGGCCACCACCGCCACGGTGTCCTGCTTGCGCCCCTCACCGCGCAGCTCGTCGTCGACCACCTCGAGACCGGACGGGTCGACCCCGTCCTCGATCCCCGCCGCCCGATGGAAGGAATGCGATGACGATCACCTGCAACGGCGAGTCCGTGCGGATCGCCGCACGGACGATCGCCGCCTTGCTGCAACAGCGGCTGGGTGCCGCGCAGCCCGACGGCGTCGCGGTCGCCGTCAACGGCGAGGTGGTGCCGCGGTCGGTGTGGTCGGCTCCGTTGCTCTGCGACGGCGACGTCGTCGACGTCGTGACGGCGGTGCAGGGCGGATGACCATGCCCGACCACCCGGTGACCGCACTGTCGATCGCGGGCGTCGAGCTGCCGTCCCGGCTCCTCCTCGGCACCGGCGGCCTGCCGCGGGTGTCGCTCGTCGGTCCGGTGCTCGCCGCGGCCGAGCCCGCGCTGGTCACGGTCTCGATGCGCCGCGCCTCCTCGCTCGCCGACGGCAGCCTGCTCTCGGTCCTCCGCGAGGCCGAGGTCCGGCTGTTGCCCAACACCGCCGGCTGCCTCTCCGCCCGCGAGGCGGTGCTGACCGCGGAGCTGGCGCGCGAGGCCCTCGGCACGGACTGGGTGAAGCTCGAGGTGATCGGCGACGAGGCGTCGCTGCTGCCGGACGTCGTCGAGCTGTTGGACGCTGCGGAGCAGCTGGTGCGCGGCGGCTTCATCGTCCTGCCCTACACGACCGACGACCCCGTCATCGCCCGCCGCCTCGTCGACGCCGGCTGCGCCGCGGTGATGCCACTGGGCTCGCCGATCGGCTCCGGTCTCGGCGTGCTCAACCCGTACGCCATCGCCGCCGTGCGGGCGGCCGTGGAGGTACCGGTCGTCCTCGACGCCGGTGTCGGTACGGCGAGCGACGCCGCCCTTGCGATGGAGCTCGGCTGTGACGCGGTCCTGGCAGCCACCGCCGTGACCCGGGCGGACGATCCGGTCACGATGGCCCGAGCGCTGCGGCTCGGCGTGGAGGCGGGTCGGCTCGCCCACACCGCCGGGCGCATCCCGCGCAGCGAGGTCGCACGCGCCTCCAGCCCGATGACGGGTCGGGTCTCGTGAGCCGCCCGGGAAGCCGTCGACTGGTCGTGCTCACCGACCGCACCCAGGTCCCGCGCGGCCGCAGCCTCTGCGACGTGATCACCGCCGTCGCCGACGGGGGAGCCGACCAGCTGCTCCTGCGCGAGACCGACCTGCCCGATCCCGAGCGGGACCGCCTGGCCGCCCATGCCCGCAGCTGCGGCCTGGAGGTGATCGCCGCCCACCGCACCGTGTCGGGCTGCTCCGGCGTCCACCTGCCGGCGAGCGCGCCGCCACCCGGCCAACCCATCCGCTGGGGCCGCTCCTGCCACTCCCGTGCCGACGTGGCCGCGGCGGCGAGCGAGGGCGCGTGGTGGACCACGCTGTCGCCGTACGCACTGACGGCGAGCAAGCCGGGCCACGGACCGCCGCTACCGGCCAGCGCCTTCGCGGGACTGCCGCTCCCGGCCTACGCCCTGGGCGGCATCACCCCCGCCAACGTGGCGGCCGCCCGGGAGGCCGGCGCCTTCGGTGTCGCCGTGATGGGTGCGGTCATGCGGGCCGAGGATCCCGCTTCCGTGGTGGCGGCGCTGCTCCGGGAGGTCACGTGAATCCGCCCGTCGTCGTCACCATCGCGGGCTCGGACTCCGGCGGTGCGGCCGGCATCGGCGCCGACCTCACCACGTTCGCGGCGCTCGGCGTCCACGGCGCGTGTGTCGTCACGGCCGTCACGGCGCAGGACACCACCGGCGTGCGCGCGATCCACCCGGTGCCCTTCGACGTCGTCGCCGCCCAGCTCGACGCGGTCCTCGAGGACCTCGACCCGGTGGCGGTGAAGACCGGCATGCTCGCCACCCCCGAGGTGGTCCGCCTCGTCGCGTCGCGCTGCGCGGACCGGCTGCTCGTCGTCGACCCGGTGCTCGTCGCGACCTCCGGTGCCGTGCTCGGATCGGTCGAGGTCGTCAGCGCCTACCGGGAGCACCTGCTGCCGGTCGCGACCGTCGTGACCCCCAACGAGGACGAGTTCGAGGCCCTGGGCCGGCCTGACGCCGCCAACGTGCTCGTCACCCGCGGCGGCGACGTCGCGACCCGGGTCGCCACCAGCAACGACCACGGCACCGGCTGCACGCACAGCAGCGCCCTGGCGTCGTACCTCGCCCACGGCGTCGACCGGGCCACCGCCGCCGCCCGCGCCGACGCCTTCGTCGCCCGCCAGCTCCACCACAGCAAGGACTGGACCCTCGGCCGCGGCCGGGGGCCGGTTGCCCACCTGTTCGTCCCCACCTCCCCACCCACGCTAGGAGCCCCTGCATGACCATCCATCCGGTTCATCCCGCCCACACCCGCATCTACAGGAGCGGTGACCGCAGTGACATCCAGGTGCCGTTCACGCGCGTCGCACTGACCAACGGCGAGACCTTCGACCGCTACTGCACGTCCGGGCCCGGGTCGGACCCGGTGGTGGGCCTGCCGCCCCTGCGGGCCGCCTGGATCGAAGGGCGCGCCGACACGGCGTCGTACGACGGCAGGGAGACCCAGCTGCTCGACAACGGTCGCTCGGCGGTCCGCCGGGGCGAGGCGCAGGATCCTTGGCGCGGCGAGAAGCGGCGTCCACGCCGCGGCGACAACATCACGCAGATGGCCTATGCCCGCGCGGGGATCGTGACCGAGGAGATGCGCTACGTCGCGGAGCGCGAGCAGTGCGACGTCGAGCTGGTGCGCAGCGAGATCGCTGCCGGCCGCGCCATCCTCCCCGCCAACGTGAACCACCCGGAGACCGAGCCGATGATCATCGGGAAGCGGTTCCTGGTGAAGGTCAACGCCAACATCGGCAACTCCGCCGTCACCAGCAGCATCGCGGAGGAGGTCGACAAGCTCACCCATGCGATCACGTGGGGCGCCGACACCGTGATGGACCTCAGCACCGGCGAGGACATCCACACCACGCGGGAGTGGATCATCCGCAACTCGCCCGTGCCGATCGGGACGGTGCCGATCTATCAGGCACTGGAGAAGGTCAACGGCGAGGCCGACAAGCTCTCCTGGGAGGTCTTCCGCGACACCGTGATCGAGCAGTGCGAGCAGGGCGTCGACTACATGACGATCCATGCCGGGGTGCTGCTCGGCTACGTGCCGCTCACGGCCCACCGGGTGACCGGGATCGTCAGCCGCGGCGGCTCGATCATGGCCGGCTGGTGTCTGGCGCACCACGAGGAGAACTTCCTCTACACGCACTTCGACGAGCTCTGCGCGATCTTCCGGCAGTACGACGTCAGCTTCTCCCTCGGCGACGGGCTTCGCCCGGGCGCGACCGCCGACGCCAACGACGAGGCCCAGCTCTCCGAGCTGCGCACCCTCGCCGAGCTCACCGCCCGGGCGTGGGAGCACGACGTGCAGGTCATGGTCGAGGGCCCGGGCCACGTGCCGCTCAACCTCGTCGAGGAGAACGTCCGGCTGCAGCAGGACTGGTGCCACGGCGCGCCGTTCTACACCCTCGGGCCGCTCGCCACCGACATCGCGCCGGGCTACGACCACATCACCTCCGCCATCGGCGCAGCCGCGATCGCCATGCACGGCACGGCGATGCTCTGCTACGTCACGCCCAAGGAGCACCTCGGCCTCCCCAACCGCGACGACGTCAAGACCGGTGTGATCACCTACAAGCTCGCCGCGCACGCCGCCGATGTCGCCAAGGGCCACCCCGGCGCCCGCGACTGGGACGACGCGCTGTCGAGGGCCCGCTTCGAATTCCGCTGGCACGACCAGTTCGCGCTCTCCCTCGACCCGGTCACCGCCGAGGCCTTCCACGACGAGACGCTGCCCGCGGAGAACGCCAAGACCGCGCACTTCTGCTCCATGTGCGGGCCGAAGTTCTGCTCGATGAGGATCAGCCAGGACGTGCGGGAGCGCTTCGCCGACGAGGTCCGGGCCGCCGGCATGGCGCAGAAGTCCGCGGAGTTCGTGGAGCTCGGCGGGACGGTCTATGTGGAGCCCGAGGCGTCCTGAGCCGCACGGGCGGCCTCGGCCGCCCGTGCGGTCCACTTCGGGACCTCGCCGTAGCGCTGGCTCGGGATCAGCTCGCCGGCCGCGGAGCACTCGACCAGCTGGGTCATCCGCCGGTCGCGGGTGGCGTCCTGCTTGGCCGTGATCACCCAGTTGATGCAGACGCGCCGGTAGGTGCGGGTGGCGACCTCCCAGAACGCGGTGGCGGCCGGCGACGCGGCGAGCTGGGCGGCGTACGCATCGGGCAGGGCCAGCTCGCCGTCGACCTCGTGGGTGTAGGGCGCGACATCGCGCCGCCGCTGCTCCCAGATCGCCAGCCCGCTGGGCTGCATCCTGCCCTCGGCGCGCAGCTTCTCCACGAGGTCGATGTTGACCTTGCTCCAGATGCTCGTCCTGCGCCGCGGCGTCCAGCGCTGGCGGGTGGCGTCCTCGTCGATGCGCTGTGCGACCGAGTCGATCCAGCCCCAGCACAGGGCCTCGGGGACCGCCTCTGCCCAGGTGAGTCCGCGGTCGGGGACGTGCTTCTTCTTGAGGCCCATCCACAGCTCGGTCTCGGTGTCGTGGTGCAGCGCCAGCCACGCGCCGAACTCGGCAGCGTCGGCGAAGAAGCGCGCGGGGCGCTCGGCGCTGCCGCCCATGCGGCCGGGGATCGGGTCGCTCGCCATGCCGTTCACCTTGGCAGAGGCCACCGACAGCGATGATGGAGCCATGGACATCCCCACCGTCGCGATCGGCGCACTCGGCGGCACGATCGCCTCGACGTCGAGCACGGCCAGCACGGCAGGCGGAGAGGTGGTGCCGACCGTCACCGCCGAGGGACTCGCGGCCGCGGTGCCCGGCCTGGCGGCGGTGGCCGACGTGCGGGCCGAGACGCTGGCGATGCTGCCGAGTCCCGCGCTCGACGAGCCGACCGTGCTGCGGGCGCTGGCCTGGGCCGACGCGGCGGTGGCGGATGGCGCCGCCGGCGTGGTGATCACGCAGGGCACCGACACCCTCGAGGAGTCCGCGTGTCTCCTCGACCTGTTCTGGGACCGCCCCGAGCCGCTCGTCGTGACGGGTGCGATGCGCTCGCCGGACGCGCCCGGGGCCGACGGTCCGGCCAACCTGCTCACGGCCGTGCGCTGCGCCGCCGAGCCCCGGTCGCGCGACCGCGGCGTGCTGGTCGCCTTCGACGACGAGATTCATGAGGCCCGGTGGGTCGCGAAGACCGACTCGGTCTCCACCGGCGCCTTCCGGTCGCCGGTGTTCGGCCCGATCGGGCGGTGCGTGGAGGGCGAGGTGCTCTATGGCGTCGCGCCGCAGCGGGTGCCACCGCTGGTGCTGCCCGACGGCGTCGTCGTCGGCGTGGGCGACCCGCGGGTGCCGCTGGTGACGACCTACCTCGGCGACGACGGCCATGCGCTGCGGGCGCTGCAGCAGGCCGGTGTCGACGGCGTGGTGGTCGCCGGGTTCGGCGCGGGCCACGTGTCCCCGGCCATGGCCGAGGCGATCGGCGACCTCGCCGCCGCGGTGCCGGTGGTCTTCGCCTCGCGGACGGGTTCGGGCCCGACCGGTCGGGCGATGTACGGCTATCCGGGCTCCGAGGTCGACCTGATCGCTCGCGGTGCCATCGGCGCCGGCTGGCAGGCACCGGTGAAGGCGCGGCTGCTGCTGTGGGCGCTGACCGCCACCGGCGCGACCCGGGCGCAGGTGGCCGACGTGTTCGCCGTACGAGGGCGGCCGTAGAGATCCGCGGTGGAGCTGGTCAGGTCATCGACGGCGGCATGTCGGGCGGACGGTGGGGGAGGACCGTCGCGACGTAGTCGCGGGCGGACTCGAAGATGTCGGCCTCGTGGCCGAGCTCCTCGGAGCGCCGCCACCGGTGCTCCATGACCTCGTGGAAGAACTCCGCGGGCGCGATCCGGGCGCGCAGGTCACCGGTCAGCAGCCCGATGATCGGGGTGTAGACGTTGGTCAACCACCGCTGCGCCACGTCTTTGCGGTCGTCGCGGTCGTAGCCGCCGTGCGCGGTGAACGCCGCCAGGTCGTTGAGCAGCTTGCGGGCCTGGGCGTCCTCGACGAGCAGACCGGTGAGCTCGCGGAGCTCGCGTCGGTGATGACCCGCTTCGACCACCTTCGGCTGGATCCGCACGCGATCGGAGTCGGCCCGCACGTCGAGCTCGTCGACGTCGAAGCCCAGCTCGTTGAGACGGGCGATCCGCTGCTCGATGCGTGACCACTCGTCCGCGCCGAACTCCTCCGCGGCCGTCAGCTCCGCCCACAGCTGGTGATAGCGCTCGGAGAGCTGGGTGACGATCGCGTGGCCGTCGACCTGGGCATCGGTGTCGCCGGACGCGGCGAGGTCCATCAGCTCGGCGAAGATGTTCTCGGTGCCGACGAGCACGTCCTGCTCCCGCATCGCGTCGGAGACCGACGCGCGCAGCTCGCCGGTCTCGGCGTCGACGAGGAATGCGGCGAAGCCGCCGGCACTGCGCCGGAAGAGCGCATTGGAGAGGGAGACGTCGCCCCAGAAGAAGCCGGCGAGATGGAGGCGCACCAGCAGCACGACCAGTGCGTCGATGAGCGCCGGCACCTGCTCGGTGCGCAACCCGTGCTGGAAGACCGTGCGATAGGGGAGCGAGTAGTGCAGGTGCTCGGTCAGCAGCGCCGCCGGGAGTGGGGCACCGTCGGCGTCGACGCGGCCCGTCACGACGCCCCGCGGTACGACGGTGGGCTGGCCGATCCGCTGCAGGTCGCGCAGCAGGTCGTACTCCCGCAGGGCCATCGCCTCCTCGGTCTCCTTGACGGCGAGGAACTGCCCGCTGACCTGCACCACGCGGACCACGTGGCGTGACAGGCCGAGTGGCAGCGGAACGACGTGCCAGTCCTCCCAGTCGGCCAGCGGGCGCGACCAGGGCAGGCGGATCAGGGCGGGATCGGTCCGAGCGGCGACCACGTGCAGCGCCATGGAGGCAACCTACGCCCCGGCGCGCAGGGCGTGTCCGTCGTCACAAGAAGTACGTCTGAGGACGTGGCGCTGGGGTAATGCGCCTCCACCCCCAAGTGCCTGCCGGGCGTGGACAACCAGCGACCGGAGGGGTAGGACTGTGACGGGCACCACAACTCGGAAGGTGGTCTGGTCGATGAAACCCCTGCGTCGTTCGGGCGAGGAGCGGCCGTCGCGGCCGCCCGGTCGCCGCCGTCTCCGCACCGTCGCCGCGATCAGCGCCGGCGTCGTCGGCGCCACCGGACTCGCAGCCTGCGGAGGCTCGGACAAGCCGGTGCTCAACTGGTACGTCAACCCGGACGGCGTCGACGTCTTCATGAAGTACGCCGAGGAGTGCAGCACCGGCGACTACGACATCGAGGTCCAGCTGCTGCCATCGGGGGCGACCGACCAGCGGACCCAGCTCGCCCGACGACTCGCGGCCGAGGACTCCTCGACCGACATCATGAATCTCGACCCCGTCTTCGTCGCCGAGTTCGCCAATGCCGGGTGGCTGCAGGAGGTCGAGGGCGACATCGCCGACGAGGTGACGGCCAGCGTCGAGGGCCAGGGCAACTACCTCTCAGGTGCGGCGGAGACCGTCACCTGGGAGGACAAGGTCTATGCGATCCCGCTGTGGGCCAACACCCAGGTGCTCTGGTACCGCAAGTCGCTGGCGATGGCGGCGGGCCTCGACATGAAGCAGCCCGTCACGTGGGACCAGATCATCGACGCGGCCGCCGACAACGACGGCACGGTCGGTGTCCAGGCCAACAAGTACGAGGCCTACGTGGTGTGGATCAACGCGCTGGTCCAGGGCGCCGGCGGCGAGATCCTGTCCGACACCGAAGCGGGCCGGGACGCGAAGGTCGAGCTCGACTCCGACGCCGGCCGCAAGGCAGCGGCGATCATCCAGAAGCTCGCCGAGTCCGCCGCGGCGCAGCCGGACCTGTCCGTCTCCAACGAGGGGACGAGCCTCGGTCAGATGTTCCCGGCCGAGGGGGCGGGTGAGTTCATGACGAACTGGACGTTCGTCTACAAGAACTACGAGGGACTGATCGACCAGCCCGACGGGATCACGAAGGAGCAGTTCGAGGACCTCGGCTGGGTGCGCTACCCGCAGACGGTCCAGGGCGAGACCTCGAAGCCGCCGGTCGGCGGCATCGACATCGGCGTCGGGGCCTACTCCGAGCACCCGGAGTGGGCGATGGCGGCAGCGGAGTGCATCACCTCGGAGCAGGCTCAGGTCGACCTGGCTCTCGAGGCGGGGCTGATGCCGTCGACCAACGCGGCCTACGACAAGGTGGCGGCCAGCGGTGACTACCCGAAGGACCTCATCCAACTGTTCCGCACCAGCGTCGACGAGGGCGGGCCGCGGCCCGAGAGTGCCTTCTACGCGATGATCTCGGGCGCCATCCAGTCGCGCTGGCACTCGCCCAACTCGGTCGACCCGGACTCGACTCCGGAGGAGTCGGCGAACTATCTCGCCGACGTCCTGGCAGGAAAAGCACTGTTGTGAGCACCGTGACCGCGCCCGCACCGGGCAAGCGCAAGGAGAAGGCGGTCGCGAGCGACCGCGCCCGCGCCGAGACCCGACTCGGCCAGAAGCTGGTCGCCCCCGCGATCGTGCTGATGCTGATCGTGACGGCCTTCCCGATGCTCCGGGCCATCTACCTCTCCACCTTCGACTACGCGCTGACCGCGCCCGACGACCGTGAGTTCATCGGGGTCGGCAACTACCTGACCGCGCTCACCGATCCGCTCTTCTGGAAGACCACCGGCATCACGGTGCTCTACATGGTCGTGACCGTCGCGATCGAGCTCGTCATCGGATTCATCTTCGCGATGGTGATGCACCGGGTGATCTTCGCCCGCGGGGTGATCCGGACCTCGATCCTCATCCCCTACGGCATCATCACGGTCGTTTCGGGCTTCGCCTGGCAGTTCGCGTTCTCCTTCCAGAACGGCTTCGTCAACAGCTGGCTGCCGTTCATCGGTGACGACTTCAACTGGTTCGGCGAGCAGACGCCGGCGGTGATCGCGATCATGGTCTCCGAGATCTGGAAGACCACGCCGTTCATGTCGTTGCTGCTGCTCGCCGGTCTCGCGCAGGTCAGCGAGGACATGATCGAGGCCGCCAAGGTCGACGGTGCGACCTGGATGCAGCGGCTGACACGGGTGATCCTGCCGAACATGCGGGCCGCGATCATGGTCGCCGTCCTCTTCCGCGCGCTGGACGCCTACCGGATCTTCGACAACATCTTCGTGATGACCGCCGGCGCCGTGAACACCGAGTCGATCAGCTTCCTGACCTACCGCCAGACCATCGAGCAGTTCCAGCTCGGGATGGGATCCGCGCTCTCGGTCCTGCTGTTCCTGTCGGTGCTCCTGGTGGCCTGGCTCATCGTGAAGATCTTCCGCGTCGACCTGGCGCAGGCACGGCAGGAGGCGTGAGATGAACAACCGCACCCTCAACCGCGTCGGCATGGTCGTCGGCTGCCTGCTGATCATGGTCTGGTGCCTGCTCCCGGTGGCCTGGATCATCTCGCTGTCGTTCAAGTCCGAGGCATCGATCACCAACGGCAACCCCGGCTTCCTCCCCTCGGAGGGCACCTCGGCCGGGTGGGCCAACTACCAGGCCGTCTGGGACAACGAGCAGTTCCGGCGGGCGATCTTCAACTCGATCGGCATCAGCCTGATCGCGACGCTGCTCTCGATCGTCGTGGCGACGCTGGCGGCCTATGCCATCGCTCGGCTGGAGTTCCGCGGCAAGAAGCTGGTGCTCTCGCTCTCGCTGGCGATCGCGATGTTCCCCGTCGTCTCGCTCGTCGGCCCGCTCTTCGACATGTGGCGGGCGATCGGGCTCTATGACACCTGGCCCGGCCTGATCATCCCCTACATGTCGTTCACGCTGCCGCTGGCGATCTGGACGCTGTCGGCGTTCTTCCGGGAGATCCCGTGGGAGATGGAGCAGGCTGCGCAGGTCGATGGCGCGACCTCGTGGCAGGCCTTCCGCAAGGTGATCGTGCCGCTCGCCGCTCCCGGCGTCTTCACCGCGGCGATCCTGACGTTCTTCTTCGCCTGGAACGACTTCGTCTTCGGCATCTCGCTCACCTCGACCGAGAACGCCCGGCCCATCCCTGCGTCGCTGTCGTTCTTCGTCGGCGCGGACCCGTTCAACCGGCCGGCCTCGCTGCTGGCCGCGGGCGCCGTGATCGCCACCATCCCCATCATCGTCATCGTCCTGATCTTCCAGCGAAAGATCGTCGCCGGGCTCACCTCCGGCGCCGTGAAAGGTTGAGGTGCCCCATGTCCGCCATCACGATGAAGAACATCGTCAAGCAGTACGGCGACGGCTTCCCGGCCGTCAACGACGTGTCGATCGACGTGGCCGACGGGGAGTTCATGATCCTCGTCGGACCCTCCGGCTGCGGGAAGTCCACGCTGCTGCGGATGATCGTGGGACTCGAGGACATCACCTCCGGCGACATGGTCATCGGGGAGCGTCGCGTCAACGATCTCGCGCCACGCGAGCGCAACCTCGCCATGGTGTTCCAGAACTACGCGCTCTATCCGCACCTGACGGTCTACGAGAACATCGCCTTCCCCCTGCGGCTGGCGAAGATGCCCGACGGCGAGGTCGACAAGCTGGTCCGCGATGCATCGTCCACGCTCGAGCTCGACGAGCACCTCGAGCGCAAGCCCGGCAACCTGTCCGGCGGTCAGCGCCAGCGCGTCGCGATGGGCCGCGCGATCGTGCGGCAGGCCGACGCGTTCCTCTTCGACGAGCCGCTGTCCAACCTCGACGCCAAGCTGCGCGGCCAGATGCGCACCGAGATCGCGCGGCTGCAGAAGCGGTTGGGCATCACCACCGTCTACGTCACCCACGACCAGACCGAGGCGATGACGCTCGGCGACCGGGTCGCCGTCCTCAAGCGGGGCGTTCTGCAGCAGCTGGCGACGCCGCGTGAGCTCTACGAGAACCCGGGCAACCTCTTCGTCGCCGGCTTCATCGGCTCCCCGCCGATGAATTTCCTCCCCGCGACGGTGGAGGGCACGTCCGTGAAGCTGCCCTTCGGCTCGGTCGAGATCCCGGCGGACCGCGCAGAGCGCGCGGCGGGCCGGGGCCTTCTCATCGCAGGCATCCGGCCCGAGCACTTCGAGGACGCCTCGCTGGCCGCGGAGGAGGAGCGCTCCGGCTCGACCTTCTCGGCGAAGGTCGAGACGGTCGAGTGGTTGGGCAACGAGACCTACGCCTACATCCCCTTCGAGGCGCCCGACGAGGTCCGCGAGCAACTCCAGCAGCTCGAGAAGGACCTCGACGGCGACTCGCTGCGCACCCAGCTCGTGGTCTCGCTCGACGGATCAAGCAGGATCGCCGAGGGCGAGGACGCCGAGATCTGGGTGGATGGGGGGCGCATCCACCTCTTCGACCCGGCCAGCGGGGAGAACCTCACCGTCGACCGCGAGCGCGCGGGCCGGATCCCGGGTGCGGAGGTCGGCGCCGGCTGAGCGCGGGCTGAGGGTCGGCGCCGGGATCAGCCGACGCCTACCGCCCGGTCGGCGTTGCGCCGGATCTCGCTGACGAACGTCGGGAACAGGGCACTGGGCAGGTCGTGGCCCCAGCCGGGCACGAAGACGGACCGCGCGCCGCGGACCGCTGCCGCCGTCGCCCGACCACCTGAGACGTGGACCATCTTGTCGGCGAGGCCGTGCAGGACGACGGTCGGGACATCGAGGTCGCGCAGCGCGCGAGTGCGGTCGCGCTGTGTCACCACCGCCAGCATCTGGCGAACGACGCCCTGCTCGTCGATGCCTCGCTCCCACGTCTCGGCAGCGCGACTGCGCAGCTCGTCCTCCGCCTGCGGGAAACCTGGCGAGCCGATGATGCCCCACACCATCAGGCTGCGGCGGATGTAGGCCTCGACACCGGGGCCGCGCGGCGCGAGCAGCGTCGGGATCAACGCCGGGTTCTGCCAGCCCACGGCCCGGGCACCCGTGCTCGACATGATGCTGGCCAGGCTCCGCACTCGTTGCGGCGCGGTGAGGGCCATCGTCTGGGCGATCATGCCGCCCATGGAGATCCCGGCCACGTGGGCAGACGCGAGTCCGAGGTGGTCCATCAGGCCGAACACGTCGCGGGCGAGGTCCTCCAGGGAGTACGGCGCCCTCACCCGGCGTCCGGCGAACCCGCGCAGCAGGTGGTCGAAGCGCACCCGACCCGGGATCCGGGTCGAGCGACCGGTGTCCCGGTTGTCGAACCGCACGACGTGGAAGCCCGCGGCCGCCAGCTGTCGGCAGAGATCCTCCGGCCACCAGGTCATCGGACCGCCGAGCCCCATCACCAGCAGCAGCGGCTCGGCGTCGGGATCGCCGAAGGTCTGATAGCAGAGCTCGACCCCCTCCGTCACTGGCGCGAACAACTCATCCGAGGTGGTCATTTCGGAGGGGGACGGACGGACAGGCCGGCGAGACATACCCACAGTGTGCCCAAACCCGGGTAGTTCGGGTTTCAACTGGGTAACGTGAAAGCGTGAGCGAGAACACCATGGCGCCGTTCCTGCTCCCCGACGGGTTCCGGCGCCCCGCACTGGCCGCCCTGCTGCGTGAGGGCTCGATCGTCACCGAGGCCGGCCGCTACGCCGTCGGCCAGCGCACGCTGCGGGGTGCGCGCCGCCGTACGCCGTACGCCGCCCGGCACGCGGAGCGGATCGGTGAGCCGGTGCTGCTCATCCCCGGCTTCCTCGCGGGCGACTGGACCTTGCGGTTGATGGCGTCGGAGCTGCGTGCCCGCGGGTTCCGCACCTATCGCTCGAGCATCGCCGCCAACGTCGGCTGCACCCTCGACACCGCCCTGACGATGGAGGGCCGCCTCGAGCAGCTCGCCGAGCGCCGCGGCGCCCGCGTGCAGATCGTCGGCCACAGTCTCGGCGGCATGATCGCCCGCGGGCTCGCCGCCCGCCGACCCGATCTCGTCGCCGGGATCGTCACGATGGGCAGCCCGATGCGCGCGCCCGCGGCCCACCACGCGCTGCTCACCCGCGGCGCCTCGGTCCTCACCCGCCTCGCCGCTGCCGGCGTGCCCAAGGTGATGACGGCGGAGTGCATCGGTGGCGAGTGTGCCCACCTCAGCTTCACCGAGTCGCAGGAGCCGCTGCGCTCCGATGTCGCGATGACCAACATCTATTCACGGCGCGACGGCATCGTCGCCTGGCCGGCCTGCATCGACCCGCAGGGTGAGGCCGTCGAGGTCCGCGCCTCCCACGTCGGCATGGCCGTCGACCCGCGCGTCATCGACGCCGTCACCGAGGCGCTGGTGCGCCATCGGACCGCAGCCGCCGCGGGCGGCCTGTCGGTCGTCGAGACCGCCTAGTCGAAATCGATGCTGGAGAAGCCGCGCAGCTTCGAGAGCTGGTGCTCGGAGGTGATGGTGCGGATCGTGCCGCTGCGCGAGCGCATGACGAGCGACTGCGTGACCGCACCGCCGGCGCGGTAGCGCACGCCGCGCACCAGCTCGCCGTCGGTGATGCCGGTGGCGACGAAGAAGCAGTCGTCACCGGTCACCAGCATGTCGGTGGTGAGGACGTGGTCGGGGTCGAGGTTGTGACCCGCGTCGATGGCGCGCTGGCGCTCCGCGTCGTCGGTCGGCCAGAGGCGACCCTGGATGGTGCCACCCATCGCCTTCATGGCGCAGGCGGCGATGATGCCCTCGGGGGTGCCGCCGATGCCCATCAGCAGGTCGATGCCGGTGTCGGCGCGGGCGGCCATGATCGCGCCGGCGACGTCGCCGTCGGTGATGAACTTGATCCGGGCGCCGGTGGCACGGATCTCCTCGGCCAGCTGGTCGTGGCGGGGGCGGTCGAGCAGGACGACGGTGACGTCGGAGGGGTTCGAGCCCTTCGCCTTGGCGACCTGGTGGATGTTCTCGGCGACGGGATAGCGGATGTCGACGACCTCGGCCGCCTCCGGGCCGGTGACGAGCTTCTCCATGTAGAACACGGCCGACGGGTCGTACATCGTGCCCCGCGGGGCCACCGCGAGCACGGCCACCGCGTTGGGCATGCCCTTGGCGGTGAGCGTCGTACCGTCGATCGGGTCGACCGCGACGTCGCACTCCGGCCCGTTGCCGTCGCCGACGCGCTCGCCGTTGAACAGCATCGGCGCGTTGTCCTTCTCGCCCTCGCCGATGACGACCGTGCCGTCCATGCCGATGGTCGAGATCATGACGCGCATCGCCTGCACGGCCACGCCGTCGGCGCCGTTCTTGTCGCCCCGGCCGACCCAGCGTCCGGCGGCCATCGCGGCGGCTTCGGTCACCCTGACCAGCTCGAGCGCAAGGTTGCGGTCGGGGGCGGGCGGCTCCACGGCGAGGTCGTCGTTCATGGGGCGAACCCTATCGTCCGCGCGGCCCTCCGCCGGCACTCGTGCGCCTGCCGGACGGGCGAGGCGAGAAACTCTCGAACCTCGGGTGAGAAACCCTCGCACCTCGGGTGAGAGGCCGGCGCACTTCGTGGGGGGACGGGTCAGCTGGCGAAGACGTCGACCTCGGAAGCCTTGACGACGAACGTGACGGGGAGGCCGGGGGCGAGGCGGAGATCGGCGACGGCGGCGGGCGTCACGTCGGCGGCGAGGTCGTGGCTGCGGACCCGGACCAGGTCGCCGAGCGGCTCGAGCTCGGTGATCGTCACGGGCAGGGCGTTGCGAGGACTGCCGCCGGGGGCGACTCGGTGGACCGCGACCGCGGACGGACGGAAGACCGCGACAGCGGGGGCGTCCGGGCGGGGGGCGGGGTCGGCGGGGACGCCGTGGACGACGGTGCCGTCGGGGCGGCGTACACCGGTCGCGGTCGTGGTGCCGGTGGCGGTGCCGGCGATCAGGTTGAGGCCGGCGAAGCGCGCGGCGAAGGCGCTCCGCGGCCGGGAGAGTACGACGCCCGTCGGCCCGTCCTCGACGACGCGGCCGTCCTCGATGACGACGACCCGGTCGGCCAGGAGCAGCGCGTCGAGCACGTGGTGGGTGACGAGGACGGTGGTCTGGTCGACGAGGACGTCACGCAGGAGCTGACGCAGGGCGGGGGCGACCGCGATGTCGAGGGCGGCCATGGGTTCGTCGAGCAGCAGGACGCGCGGCTCGGCCGCGAGGGCGCGGGCGACCGCGACGCGCTGGGCCTGCCCGCCGGAGAGCTCGGCGGGGCGGCGCTCCGCCAGGTCGACGGCGTCGACGGCGCCGAGCCAGCGTCCGGCGATCGCCCGGGCGTCGCGACGCCCGGAGCCGGTGCTGCGCGGGCCGAACGCGACGTTGTCGAGGACGCTGAGATGGGGGAAGAGCAGCGGGTCCTGGGCGAGCAGGGCGATGCGGCGG
The DNA here is from genome assembly GCF_004912195.1 of Nocardioides caeni. Lineage (GTDB taxonomy): Bacteria > Actinomycetota > Actinomycetes > Propionibacteriales > Nocardioidaceae > Nocardioides > Nocardioides caeni. The sequence goes on along the minus strand of NZ_STGW01000004.1, from coordinate 15,709 downwards.
GTGTGGGGCGCGACCCAGGCGCGGGGCCCGGTGAGGACCCGGCCGTCGAGCACGACATGGCCGCTGTCGGGGCGCAGGAGACCGCTGATCACCTCCAACGTCGTCGACTTGCCGGCGCCGTTGGGCCCGAGGATCGCGACGGTCTCCCCGGGTGCGACCTCGAACGCGACGTCCACGTCGCGCTGGTCGACGCCGACGCGGACCGCCAGCGCGCCGCTCGTGGCGGTGCTTGCGGGGGTGCCGGGCGTGCTCATGACGCACCTCGCGGACGGACCAGGCCGATGACGAGGATCGCCACGGCGACCAGGAGCAACGACATGGCCACGGCGGCGTCCGCGTCGACGGCCCGCAGGTTGTAGATCAGCAGCGGCAGGGTGCGGGTGGTGCCCTCGAGGCTGCCGGCGAAGGTCACGGTGGCGCCGAACTCGCCCAGCGAGCGGGCGAACGCGAGGACGGTGCCGGAGGCGAGACCGGGCAGCACGAGGGGGAGGGTCACCCGGCGCAGCACCGTGGTCGGTGCGGCGCCGAGCGAGGCCGCGACCACGTCGTAGCGCTCACCCGCGGTGCGCAGCGCGCCCTCGAGGCTGACGACGAGGAACGGTAGCGAGACGAAGGTCTGCGCCATGACCACAGCGATCGTCGAGAACGCGATCTGCACGCCCCACGCGTCGAGCTGCTCGCCCAGCAGACCGCGGCGCCCGAAGGCCGCGAGCAGGGCGATGCCGCCGACCACGGGCGGCAGGACGAGGGGCAGGAGCACGAGCGACCGCAGCAGGCCGAGCCAACGGGACTGGCTGCGCGCCAGGACGAGCGCCAGCGGGATGCCGAGCAGCAGGCACAGCGTCGTGCTGGCCGACGAGGTACGCAGGCTCAGCTCGAGGGCCTCGAGCGCGGCGTCGGAGGCGATCAGGTCGGGGAAGTCCGACCAGGTGATCCGGGTGGCGAGCGAGGCGACCGGAAGCACCACGAACACGCCGGCCAGCACGGCGGGCACGAACACCCACCGAGGCAGGCCGACGTGGCGGGTCCGAGACGTCCTCATGCGTCGATCATCGATCAGGAGGCCGGCGGGCCGAAGCCCGCCCTGCCGAGGACGGCCTGTCCGTCGCCGAGGACGAGGTCGATCCACGCGCGGGCGAGGTCCGTCTCGTCGCTCCCGGCGACGACCACGATCGGATAGTGGTTGACCACGTCGACCGCCTCGGGGAACTCGACGCCCTCGACGGCACCGTCCGCGGCCTCCACGTCGGTGACGTAGACCAGCCCGGCGTCGGCCTCGCCGGACTCGATCTTGCCGAGGACGTCGGTGACCGACTGCTCCTCGCTGTCGGGCGCCAGCCTCACGCCCGCGGCGTCGGCGACCTGCACGGCGGCGTTGCCGCAGGGCACCTCCGGGGCGCAGACGACGATGTCGAGGTCCTCCTTGCCGAGGTCGGCGAGCCCGGTGATCCCGGCCGGGTTGCCCGGCGGGACCGCGATGACCAGCGTGTTGGTGGCGAACTCCGTCGGCTCGCCGTCGGCGAGATCGGCGTCGAGGAACTGGTCCATGTTCTTCGTGTCGGCGGAGGCGAACACGTCCGCGGCCGCCCCGTCGGCGATCTGGGCGACCAGGTCGGAGGAGCCACCGAAGGACAGCTGCACGTCGGCGTCGGGATGGTCGTTCTCGAACTGCGCCTCCAGCTGCTCGAAGGTGCTGGTCAGCGAGGCGGCGGCGAAGACGGTGAGCTTCTGGCGGCCGCCCTCGCCCTCGCTGCCGTCGTCGCCGCAGGCGGTGAGCGGCAGGGCGAGCGCGGCGACCAGGACGGCGACCTGAGTGCGGACGGCGAGGGCGCGGCGACGGTTCACCCGTACCTCCGGGAGACGGGCCGTTCGACGACGACGGCTGTGGACTTGACCGACGCGATCGCCCGGACGCCCGGCTCGAGACCGAGCTCGAGAGCCGCCTCGGCGCTCATCAGAGACACGATCCGATAGGGCCCGCAGACCATCTCGACCTGCGCCATCACGGTGTCGGCGACGACCCGGGTGACGATCCCGGTCATCCGGTTGCGGGCGCTGACCTCGCCGGCCCGGGTGCGGCCCCGGTCGGCATCGTCGAGCAGCGACGTCGCCAGGTCGGCGAGGTCGGTGCCGGCGATGGTCGTGCGTCCCTCGGCCGTCGTACCGGCGAGACGGCCGGCCTCGATCCAGCGCCGGACGGTGTCCGTGCTGACGCCGAGGAGCTCTGCGGCCTCGGCCACGCGATAGGTGGTCACGGGTTCAACGATGTCGCATCTGCGGCAGAATTGCACCGATCTGGCAGTGAACTCGTCATTTTCAACAGATACGGTGTCTCACGTGCGGATCGGGATGCGGGGTGCCGGTGGGCCGCTGTCACCGCCCGTCGATGTGGCTGGGACACTGGGGAGGACATGAGCAACGAGCAGCAGGCGCCCGGTCGTCCCGGTCGCTACCAGCGGACCACCGGGGGCCTCGTCGCCTCCATGGTCGTCACCGTCCTCGGCGTCGGTGCGCTGCTGTGGTTCATGGGGATCTTCCGGCCCGACTTCGAGACCAGGCCGGAGGCGGTCGACTACCTCGACACCGTCGCGGCCGCGCAGCTTGCGGACCTCGAGCCGATCTATCCCGCCAGGCTGCCCGACGGCTGGATCGCGACGAGCGTCGAGGTCGACCCGGCCGGCGAGCCCGTCTTTCGCGTCGGCCTCCTGACCGACGACGACAAGTTCGTCAGCGTCGAGCAGCAGGACGCCAGCCCGCTGACCCTGGTCGGCGGGTGCTTCAACGGCGAGGAGCCTGTCGAGATCGACGGATTCGTTGTTCCCACCGATGTACCGCGGCCGGTCGCGCGCGAGTGGGAGGGCTACTCCGACGGTGACCGCAATGTCGGCTACGTCGCCGAGGTCGGTGACGTCACCGTCCTCGTCTGCGGCTCGGCGCCGGAGGCGGAGCTGCAGGCCGTCGTCGCCTCACTAACCACCGCCCCGATCGACTGACGCTCGCGGTCAGCTCTCGTCGTCCTCGTCGTCAGCCTCGGCCTCGGCCACGACGGCGTCCAGGCGCTCGCGCGCGCCGTCGATCCACTCCTGGCACACGCTGGCCAATGCCTCGCCGCGCTCCCACAGGGTGAGGGACTCCTCCAGCGTGGCGCCACCGGCCTCGAGCTGGCGGACCACCTCGACGAGCTCGGCGCGGGCGTCCTCGTAGGACGGCTTCTCGGCGGACTCGGCGGCCCCGGCGGACTCGTCAGTCGCGTCAGTCATGGCTCTCCTCGGTGGCGGTGGCGGTGGCGGTGGTGGTCACGCGGATGCGGCCGTCGGCCACCCGCACGCTGAGCGGGGCGCCGGCGGCGATGCCCTCGATGCTGGTCACGACGTGGCCGTCGCCGTCCTGGAGGACGGCGTAGCCGCGCTGGAGGGTGGCGAGCGGCGAGAGCGCCTGCACTCGGGCCCGATGGTGACGTACGTCGTCGTGGGCCCGGTCGAGCCGGTGGCCCAGCTGGCGGCGCATCCGGTGTCGCCAGTCGTCGAGCTCCGCGGCCCGGTCGTCGAGCAGGGTGTGGGGATCGGCGAGGGCGGGTCGGGCACGCAGCGTGTCGAGGTCGCCCTGGGCCCGGTCGAGTCGGCGGTCCAGGGCGGCGCGCAGGCGGCTGCGGGCCTCGAGCACCCGCGCCCGCTCCTGCGCCATGTCGGGCACGACCTGCTTCGCGGCATCGGTGGGGGTCGAGGCGCGCAGGTCGGCGACGTAGTCGAGCAGGGGCGTGTCCGGCTCGTGGCCGATCGCCGAGACCACGGGGGTGCGGGCCGCGGCCACCACCCGGATCAGGCCCTCGTCGGAGAAGGGCAGCAGGTCCTCGACCGAGCCGCCGCCGCGGGCGATCACGATGACGTCGACCTCGGGGTGCGCGTCGAGCCGGCGCACCGCCTCGATCACCTCCGCGGCCGACCGCTGACCCTGCATCGCCGCGTGCGCCACCTCGAACACCACCGCCGGCCAACGGCGGGTGGCGTTGTCGATCACGTCGCGCTCGGCGGCCGACCGCGGCGCGGTCACCAGGCCCACCCGGGCGGGCAGCGTGGGCAGCCGGCGTTTGCGGTGCGCCTCGAAGAGCCCTTCGGCCGCCAGCAGCTGCCGGCGTTGCTCCAGGCGTGCCAGCAGCTCGCCGAGACCGACCATCCGGATCTCGCGTGCCTGCAGGGACAGGCTGCCGCGGTTGGCGTAGTAGGTCGGGCGGCCGTGGATCACCACGCTCGCACCCTCGGTCACCGGCGTCGCGAGTCCGTCGAACACGACGCGCGAGCAGGTCACCGGGATCGAGATGTCGGCGACCGAGTCGCGCAGCGTCAGGAACACCGTCTGCAGGCCGGGGCGCCGGCTGATCTGCGTGACCTGGCCCTCCACCCACACGGCGCCGAGCCGGTCGATCCAGCCCGAGATCGCGTTGGCGATCGCGCGGACCGGAGCCGGCTTCTCCAACGACGTCTCGAGTGCCATGGCCGCGAGCCTATTTGATGGGGCCGACCGCGCGGGCCACAGTGGGGGCGTGAGTGGCGCTCTGGTGATCGGCGAGGCAGTGCTCGACGTGCTCGTCGCGCCCGACGACGATGGCGACGGGGGTCCCGCCGAGCAGCGGCCGGGCGGCTCGGCGGTCAACGCCGCCGTCGCCCTCGCCCGCCTCGGCCGGCCGGTGCAGCTGGCCACCGCCCTCGGCCCCGACCGGGCGGGCGGCCTGATCCGCGCCCATCTCGCCGCCGCAGGCGTCGTCCTGATCGGCGACCCCGACGTGCTCGACTCGACGGGTCGCGCGGAGGCGGTCGTCGACGCGACCGGCGCGGCGTCGTACTCGTTCGACATCGGGTGGTCGCTGCCGGCCGACGTCGACGCGGTGGACGTGCCGCGGGTCGTGCACGTGACGTCGCTCGGGCCGCTCGTCGACCCGGGCGGCGCGTCGACCTTCGACCTGGTCGAGGCGCTGCGGCCGCACACGGCGGTGTCCTATGACATCAACCTGCGACCGGGGATCACTGGAATGGGGGCGGACGTCCGCGCCCGCGTCGAGGCGATGGCGGCGCTCAGCGACGTGGTCAAGGCCTCCGACGAGGACCTGGTCGCGCTCTGGCCCGATCGCCTCCCCGGGGAGTCCGCGACCCACCTGCTCGGGCTCGGGCCGGCCGCCGTCGTCGTCACCCATGGCGGCGAGGGCGCGTCGTGGCACGCCTGCCACGGCGCCGACTGGTCGACCGGTGGCGTCCACGCCCTGCCCGCCGACGTGGTCCACCCGATCGGCGCGGGCGACACCTTCGCCGCCGCGCTGATCGACCACCTGTGGCCGCTCCTCGCCGCAGGCCCGGACGCCACCCGCGACGCCCTCGGCGACCTCGACCCGCCGGGGTGGACCGCTGCGCTGACCTGGGCGGCCCGCGCCGCGGCGGTCACCGTCGCCCGGCCGGGCGCCGATCCGCCGACGCGGGACGAGCTCGGCTGAGCCTGTATCCACCGGTCCCCGGCGTGGCGAGCGGCACCAGACGGGTGCGATGGCAAGGCACGGGCGCGATCGCGGTCTGGTTGCACCGTTGAGCGTCCGTAACGCCGCCAGGGCGCCCGGATGGGGCCGCTCGGCAGCCGCGGATCGGTGGACCCAGGCTCACCCCCTACCCTGAGGGCGTGCGGCTCCGGATCGACCTCGCCTACGACGGCACCGACTACCGCGGATGGGCCGCCCAGCCGGGGTTGCGCACCGTGCAGGCCGAGCTCGCCGCCGCCCTGACCACCGTGCTGCGGTTGCCGGAGGGGTCGTTGCAGGTCGTCTGCGCCGGGCGCACCGACGCCGGGGTGCACGCGCGCGGCCAGGTCGCCCACGTCGACGTACCGCCGGACGGGTCGCCCGCCGCGGCGCGTCAGCTGGGCCAGCTCGAGCAGCTGACCCGGCGGCTCAACGGGGTCGTGGACCGCGACCTGCGGATCCACCGCATCGTGGTGGCGCCCGACGGCTTCGACGCCCGTTTCGCCGCGCTGTGGCGCCGCTATGCCTACCGGATCGCCGACGACCCCGCGCTGGTCGACCCGCTCACCCGCCACCACGTCCTCGCCTGGCCCCGGCCCCTCGACGTCGCGGCGATGGACCGCGCGGCGGCCAGCCTGGTCGGTCTCCACGACTTCGCCGCCTTCTGCAAGCGCCGGGAGGGTGCGACGACCGTGCGCACCCTGCTCGACTTCGGCTGGACGCGGGAGCCGGACGGCCTGCTCGTCGGCCGGGTCCGCGCCGATGCCTTCTGCCACTCGATGGTCCGCGCCCTGGTCGGCTGCATGATCGCCGTCGGCGAGGGTCGCAAGCCCGTCGAGTGGGCCGCCGAGGTGCTGGTGGCTCGCGCGCGCGACCCGCAGGTCCCGGTGGTGGCCGCCCACGGCCTGACCCTCGAGGAGGTCGCCTATCCCGAGGACGCCGGGCTGGCGGAGCGGGTCGAGCTGACCACGGCCCGCCGGGCACCGATCGAGCCGGGGGAGGGCGCATGAGCGACGAGCGCGAGGAGCACTACTTCACCGCCGACCCGACGGCGCCCTTCCAGCGCGCCGCCGTCGAGGCGACCGTCTGGGGCCACGACCTGCGCCTCGTCAGCGGCTCGGGCGTCTTCGCGCGCGGGCGCGTCGACATCGGGACCTCCGTGCTCTTCCGCGAGACCGACCCACCCGCCGGCGGCCGGATCCTCGACCTCGGCTGCGGCTACGGCGTCATCGGCCTGGCCTGTGCCGTCGCTGCGCCGAGCGCCACGGTCACGGCTGTCGACGTCAACCAGCGGGCCGTGCTGCTGGCCAACGAGAACGCCGCCTCGCTCGGTGTGGCCGACCGGTTCTCCGCGGTGACGCCGGAGGAGGTCGAGCCCGGGGCGTCGTACGACGAGATCTGGTCCAACCCGCCCATCCGGATCGGCAAGGCGGCGCTCCACGAGCTGCTGCTGACCTGGCTGCCGCGGCTGGTCCCGGGCGGCCGGGCGGTCATGGTGGTCGGCAAGAACCTCGGCGCCGACTCGCTGCAGCGGTGGCTGGACGATCAGGGCTATCCGACCGGCCGGCTGGCGAGCGCCAAGGGCTTCCGTGTGCTGGAGGCCCGCCGCCCGGCGACCTCGTAGGGTCGGGCCATGGCCACCGAGTTCGTCGTCCGCGGCTCGCACCGCGTCTTCCACGCCCCCGAGCGAGCCACGGTGCGGGTCACCCTGGCCCTGGAGGGCCCGGCGCTGCAGCCGGTCTATGACCGCGTCGTGCGCGACGTCGAGTCCGTGCGCTCCTCGATCGGCGCCCTGCACGATCCCGAGCGGGGGCCGGTGACCTGGTGGGCGACGGGCAACGTGCGGACCTGGGCGCAGCGACCGTGGAACCAGGACGGCAAGCAGCTGCCGCTGGTGCACCACGCGAGCGTGGGTGTCGAGGCGAAGTTCCGCGACTTCGCCGCCCTGTCGCGCTGGGTCGGTCAGCAGGTGGCCTCGACGCAGGGCTTCTCCCTGGACGGCGTGGTGTGGGCGCTGACGGAGCAGAACCGGCTCCAGCTGGAGCGCGCGGTGCGGACCCGCGCCGTCCGCAATGCCGCCCAGCGGGCGCAGGAGTACGCCGACGCGCTCGGCCTCGGCGTCGTGCGCCCGGTCGCGATCGCGGACTCCGGGATGCTCGGCCAGGGCCTCTCGCCGATGGGCGACTCCGCCGCGCCCTTCGCGCGGATGGCCGCCGCCGGCAAGCAGGGTGGCGGGGAGCTGGAGCTCTCGCCGGAGGACATCGAGGTCTCGGCGGAGGTCGACGCGCGGTTCCAGGCCGACTGAGGACGCGCCTCGGGTGAGAACCCCCACACCTCGGGTGAGAAACCCTCGCACCTCGTCGGTCAGTAGGCCGTGCGCGACTCGTGGTCCAGCCATGCGTCGAAGGGCGCGGCCGCGTCGGCGGGCCGGACGTTGTCGACGGTCATCGACCACTCCGACCGGGGCGTGGCGAAGAGGTCATAGAACGCGCGGTCGTCGAAGCCGCCGCGCGCCGCGTCGTCCCTGTCGGCGGCGAAGACGACCCGGTCGACGCGGGCCCACAGCGCAGCCGACAGGCACAGCGGACACGGCTCGCACGAGGTGTAGAGGATGCAGCCGGCGAGGCTGAAGTCGGACAGCACCCGGCAGGCGCTGCGGATCGCGACGACCTCGGCGTGGGCGGTGGGGTCGAGGTCGCGGGTCACCCTGTTCTGCCCGGTCGCCACGACCGTGCCGTCGCGGACGATCAGCGCACCGAAGGGCCCACCTCCCTCCGCGACGTTGGCCGTGGCCAGGTCGACGGCGCGGGCCAGCCAGGTGTGGTCGGGGCTCTCCGGTGACGTCACTCGACTTCTCCCAGCGTCTCGTAGGTCTCGGTGATGGCGCGGACCCGGGCGGGTCCGGTCCGGCGGCAGGCGGCGAGGACGGCGTCGGCGAGGACGCTGACCAGCGCCATGGGCGCGGCATAGCTGTCGAAGGCGAGCTCGTGCTGCAACGGGCACTCCAGCCAGACGCTCGCCGACGATGCGTGGCCGAGCGCGGAGGGGTCGGCGACGGGCACGACCGTCGCGCCCGTGGCCCGGGCGGCTCCCAGGAAGCGGCCGAAGTGCGACGGTCGTCGTCGGAAGCCCACGACGACCACCACGTCGTCGGCGCCCAGCCCGACGAGTTCCTCGCCGGTGGTCTGCCCGGGCACCGGCGCGATGCGGACGTCGTCGCGGGCCTGGGCCAGCTGCTCGCGCAGGTGCAGCGCGACCGGATAGCTGTTGCGCCACCCGGCGACGAGCACCCGGTCGGCGAGCGCGATCAGGCCTGCTGCCTCCGGGAGCCGCGGGTGCTCGATCGCGCGGACGATGGCGGCGTGCTCGCCGGCGGCCACGGCCGCGGTGTTGGGGGCGCCGTCGACCCGTCGCGGCTCACCGGAGGTCCGTAGCACCCGCAGGTGGTCGCGGACGTCGTCGAAGCCCTCGAAGCCGAGGCTGCGGAAGAGTCGGCTCATCGTCGCGCGGGAGACGCCGGCGAGGTCGGCCAGCTCGGCCGCCCGGTAGGTCGCGAGGTCGTCGAGGTGCTCCAGCAGGGTCGCGGCCGCTCGCCGCTCCTGGGGACTGAGCAGGTCATGGCGCTCGGCGATCCGCTCGTCGATCGGCTGCCGGGTCGATTGGGTGGTCATGGGAGGTCCCGGGCGATCGCGAGGACCGCCTGCTCGAAGGCGTCGAGGCCGCGGGCGACGTCGACCTCCCGGACCCCCTCGTCGGGGTGGTGGCTGATCCCGTCGTGGCAGCGCACGAACAGCATGCCGATGTCGGTGATCGCCGCGATCGCCATCGCGTCGTGACCGGCCGGACTCCACAGCCCCATCGGATCGGTGTCGCCCGTGCTCCGGATCCCCTCGATCACGGCGTCCTGGAGCCAGGGAGCGCACGGCGCGGCGGGTGCCACGTGGGTCAGCGCGACGTCGAGGCGCAGGCCGCGGTCGGCGCAGATCCGCTCGGCCTCGAGCTCGATCGTCTCCCACGTGCGGTCGCGCTCGTCGTCGGTGGCGGCGCGCAGGTCGAGGCTGAGGTCCGCGCGCCCCGGGATCACGTTGACGGCGCCGGGCTGGGCCTGGATCCGGCCGACGGTCGCCAGCGTCCCGGCTCCCTTGGCGATCCGCTCGACCGCCACCACGATCTCGCTGGCGCCGACGAGCGCGTCGCGCCTGCGGGAGTACGGCGTGCCGCCGGCGTGCCGGGCCTCGCCGGTCACCGACAGCCGGAACCGGCGGGCGGCCGCGATGGTCGTGACGAAGCCGAGCGAGGCGTCGGCGGCCTCGAGGAAGGGGCCCTGCTCGATGTGGGCCTCGAGGTAGCCGACGAGCTCCTCGGGTCGTCGCGCGGCATCGCCGATCGCACGCGGGTCGAGGCCGAAGTCGAGGAACGCCTGGTGCAGCGTGGTGCCGTCGCGGTCGGCCAGGTCCCACCAGTCCTCGTCCCAGGTGCCGGCGACGGCCTGGCTGCCGAGCAGCGCCTTGCCGAAGCGGGCACCCTCCTCGTCGCTGAAGCCGATCACCTCGAGGGCGAAGGGCAGCACGGCGTGCCGCAGCCGCTCGGCCACGGCGATCGCCATGACGACACCGAGCATCCCGTCGAAGCTGCCCGCGTCGGGGACGGTGTCGAGGTGGGAGCCCAGCAGCAGTGCGGGCATCCCCGGCTCGGTGCCCTCGCGCCGGCCGAGCAGGTTGCCGGCGGCGTCCTGGCGCACCGACAGGCCAGCGGCCTCCATCCAGCTCCCGACGACGTCGTTGGCGGCGCGGTGCTCTGCGGTGAGGTGGGTGCGCTCCAGCCAGGTGTCCGAGGCGGAGATGGTGTCGAGCTCGCTGCAGCGGCCGAGGACCTGCTCGGCGGTCGTCACGCGCCGGCTCCTGCATAGCTCTGCAGCGCGGCGGTGACGCCACCGCCGGGCGGGACCGCGACCCCGGCCGCGCGCAGCACCTGCTCGAGGGCCGCGAGCGTGGTGAGGACCGCGTCCCTGCGGGCATTGAAGCCCATCGTCCCGATCCGCCAGACCTTGCCGTGCAGCGGACCGAAGGAGGTGCCGATCTCGATCCCGAAGTCCTCCAGCATCCGGCCACGGACGGCGTCGCCGCCGACGGCGCCCAGTTGAGCCGGGATCCCCACGGCCACGACGTTGTGCATCTTGTGCGCGAGGTCGCCGAAGACCCCGAGGCCCAGCCCCTGCACGCCGGTGAGCATCGCGGCCCCGTGCCGCGCGTGGCGGGCCACGGCGTCGTCGATGCCCTCGGCCACCAGCAAGCGCGCACACTCGCGGGCGGCGTACAACATCGAGGTGGCCTCGGTGTGGTGGTTGAGCCGGCGCGGGCCCCAGTAGTCCATGACCATGGCGAGGTCGAAGTAGTTGCTGGCGATGACACGGCCGGACGCGGTGTCGGAGTCCTCGCCCCCCGGAATCTCACGGAGCCCGGCCTCGACGTGGCGGCGGCCGTTGATCACGTCGACCGCCCGGGGCGAGAGCGTGATCGGCGCCGATCCGGACGGACCGCCCAGGCACTTCTGCAGCCCGGCCGTGGCGATGTCGATCTGCCAGTCGTCGGTGCGGAACTCGTTGCCGCCGATGGAGGCGGTGGCGTCGACGTAGAGCAGCGCCCCGTGCTCGGCGCAGATCCGCCCGATGTCGTCGAGCGGCTGGCACATGGTGGTGGAGGTGTCGCCCTGGACGCAGGCGACGACCTTCGGGCGCAGCCGCAGGACGGCCTCCTCGACCTGCTCCGGCGCGACCACCTCGCCCCACGGCACCTCGATCGTGTGCACCTCGGCGCCGCACCGGCCGGCGATCTCGGCGAGCAGGTGGCCGAAGCGGCCGAAGACCGGCACCAGCACGCGGTCGCCGGGCTCGATGAGGGACACCAGGGCCGCCTCGATGCCGGCGCGGGCGGTGCCGTCGACGAGGAACGTCTGCTCGTTGTCGGTGGCGAAGACGTGGCGATAGAGCGCCATCACCTCGTTCATCGTCGTCGTCATGAAGGGGTCGAACTGGCCGACCAGCGGCGCCGCCATGGCGCGCAGCACCCGCGGGTCGACGCTGATCGGCCCGGGGCCCATGAGCAGCCTCGGGGGAGGCGCGATCTCGTCCAGCGGCATCGTCAGCGGGTCCTCTCCAGCAGTCGTCCGGTGGGCTCGCGGTCGGCGGCGACGCCGCGCACGAAGGTGTGGGTCACGGATCCGGCGAAGGTGCGGCCGTCGTAGGCCGAGATCGGGTTGCGGTGGGCGAGTCGGGCGACGTCGACGGTCACGGGCGTCGCCGTGTCGAGGACGGTCAGGTCGGCGTCGCAGCCGACGGCGATGCGCCCCTTGGTCGTCAGCCCGACGAGGTCGGCGCTCGCTCGGGCCATCCAGCGCGCGACGAGGTCGAGCCCGACGCCGCGCCGACGGGCCTCGTCGGCGACCGCCGTGAAACCGACCTGCAGCCCGGAGATCCCGCCCCACGCCTGCTGGAGGTCGCCGTCGCCCGCGCACTTCATGGCCGTCGTCGCGGGGGAGTGGTCACTGACCACCAGGTCGATCACGCCGTCGACGAGCGCGGCCCACAGGGCGTCGCGGTTGGCGTCGTCGCGGATGGGTGGGCAGCACTTGAACGCCGCGTCCCCGTCGGGGATGGCGTCGGCGGCGAGACAGAGATAGTGCGGGCAGGTCTCGACCGTCACCGGCAGCCCCTCGGCGCGAGCGTCGGCCAGCAGGTCCAGGGCCCGCGCGCTCGACAGGTGGAGCACGTGGACGCGGCAGCCGGTCTCCCGCGCCCCGTCGAGCAGCCGCCGGATCGCCGTCGTCTCGGCCTCGTCGGGTCGGCTGAGCAGGAAGTCGGCGTACGCCCGGCTCGGCGGGTGCGGCGCCGCGTCGAGCACGGCCGCGTCCTCGGCATGGACGATGAGCAGGCCGTCGAAGGAGGCGATCTCCTGCAACGCCGTCCGCAGCTGCGCCGGGTCCAGGGCCGGGAACTCGTCGACGCCGCTCGGGGCGAGGAAGCACTTGAAGCCGAACACGCCGGCCTCCCACAGCCGCTCCAGCGAGCCGAGGCTGTCGGGGACGGCGCCGCCCCAGAAGCCGACGTCGACGACCGCCTGGTCGCGCGCCGCCGCCTGCTTGAGGGCCAGCGCCTCGGGGGTCGTGGTCGGTGGGATCGAATTGAGCGGCATGTCGACGATCGTCGTGACGCCGCCGAGCGCGGCGGCCCGGGTGGCGGAGGCGAAGCCCTCCCAGTCGGTGCGCCCCGGCTCGTTGACGTGGACGTGGGTGTCGACCATGCCGGGCAGGAGGTACGACGAGTCGGGCAGCGTCAGGCCGGCGCTCTCGTCGTACGGGCCGATGGCGGCGATCCGCCCGTCCGCGACGGTGAGGGTGGCGTCGGTGAAGGTGCCGTCGACCAGGGTGCGGCGGGCGGCGATGGTCTGCGTCATCCGGGCATCCCGGTCCAGGCCCGCGGCTCGTCGACGCCGGTCCGGGAGAGCGTTGCGGAGATCAGGCCGTAGGGGCGGTCGGCGGCGAGGAAGACCTCGCCGGGGTTGTCGAGGCCGAAGGGTTCGAGGTCGACGAGGAAGTGGTGCCTGTTGGGGCAGCTGATCCGGATCTCGGCCAGGTCGGCGCAGGCGTCGAGCGCGGCCGCACCCATGGCGTGGATGGTCTGCTGCAGCGCCAGGCTGTGGGTGTCGGCGAAGGCGCCGGTCATCGCCTCGTGGACGGTGTCGAAGACGCCGTCGTACGACGTGTCCTGCAGCGGCGCCGCATAGCGCCAGGTTGCCGACACGCTGGTGGCGAGGATCCGGTCGTCGGTCTCGGCGAGGCTGGTGTAGCGGTCGCGAGGGAACCCGTGGAACTCGCTGCCGGTGCTCTTGAGCACGGTCAGGTCCTTCAGCCCGCCGAGCACGTAGGTGTCCTCGCCCCACGTCTGTGCCCAGGCCGTCCGGGTGACCTGGCCGGAGCGGACGAAGGAGTGGCCGTTGGCGGGGATCCGGTCCCACGCGAACTGCTCGGCGGCGAACCAGGTGCCGGTGACCCACGGCTGGGCGCGCCAGTGCTCGGCGAGCACGAGCAGGAACTCCTCCGGACTGCCGACCCCGTGCTGGCGGGCGAGGGCGAAGACGGTGTTCTTCTGGGTGTCGGTGGCGTGGACGTGGCTGTTGTCGCCGGCGGTGTAGGCGGTCGCGAAGTCGCCGCGCAGCTGGGTCGTGACGTTGAGGTCGTGGAGGACGTGCTCCGACCCGTCGGCCGCACTGCGGTCGACCTTGACCAGCCGGCACTCGGCCTTGCCGTGCTGGAGGTCGGAGAGGTGGTAGTCGCTCATCGTCGGGGTCCTAGCTTCCGCGGTAGGTCGTGTAGGAGAACGGGCTGAGCAGCACGGCGACGTGGTCGTGGTCGGCCTCCGCGCCGGCGGCGAAGTGGATCGTGACGTCGGGGAAGAAGCACTCGCGTTCCTGCGCGTCGAACCAGGTGCCCGTCGCAAAGGTCAGCCGGTGGGGGCCCGGCCCCAGGTCGGCGGTGAAGCGCACCCGGCCGTCGAGGTCGGTCGCGGCCTCCTCGACGACGGTCCCCTGGGGGTCGGTGAGTACGACGGGCAGGCCGGCCGCCGGTCGTCCCAGAGCCGCGTCCAGCACGTGGGTGGAGCAGGTGGTCATGGCAGGCCTCCGGTCGTGGTGGGCTCCGGGTCGATCTCCGGGTCGATCTCCAGGTCGAGGAAGTCGGCGAGGCGCAGCAGGGCGATCTCGGCGAGCTGCTGGCGGGTGACCTCGCGCTCGGTCGCGTCGTCGTTGCCGAGCCGCTGCTCGAGCAGGTCGAGCATCTCCTCGCCGCTGCGGCCCTTGGCGCGGACCAGGTAGATCCGGTCGAAGCGTTCCTCGTAGCGGCGGTTGCCGTCGGCCAGCCGGTCGGCGAGTGCCTGGTCGGCGGCGTCGACACCGGCCTGCTCGCGGCGTGAGTGGTCGGCGGTCGTGCCGTTGCTGGTGGGTCGTTCGCCGATCCGGGGGTGGTCGGCCAGCGCCGCGTCGACCTCGTCCGGTGTCCATCGCGCGGCGTGGGCGCGAGCGGTGGCGAGGAGATGGTGGGCGTCGTCGTACGGCCGGGAGGCGAGGAGGGCAGCGACCCAGGAGTCGATCCGCACGCAGGCGCGCAGCGCGGTAGCGGCGTCGTCCTCACTCAGCCCGTTGAACCGTTCGATCCCCACGGGACCTCCTGCCTGTCGCCTCGTCGCGCACTGAAACTAGATCTTCTGTGTGAAGGCGATGCGAAACAAGCGTTTCACGGTGATGACGTTCCTGGGCGCACTCGATTCCGGCCCCGCCAGGTGGTCGAGGAGCCCGTGAGGGACGAGCGGGCGTCACGAGACCCCTCGCCAGCCCTCACCGCCTCCGGTGGAACCTGACGTCCCCGTTGGGGAGGAGTTCGTGTCCGTAGGCGGGGTCGTGGATGCGGTGGTGGTGATGGGAGCAGAAGCTCTTGCCGTCCTTGATGTCGGTGTGGCCGCCCTGGGT
>NZ_STGW01000004.1:0-511 GCF_004912195.1 Nocardioides caeni | reverse complement strand
GATGACGGTGGTGGCCAGGCCGCCGTGTTCGGGCAGGTGGTTCGGGTCGAGGTGCTCCAGCAGTGCGGCGAGGGCGTGGGCGCGTTTGCGGTGCTGTGGGATGCGGTCGGCCTCACCACCGGCCTCACCACCCACCTGACCTTCCTGCTGTTAGGTGTTGTGGCGGGGGCTGGTGTAGGCGTCGAGGTAGCTCTGGAGTCGTCCGGCGATGGCGTCGGGGACGAGTCCGTTGATGCGGGTGGTGCCGTCGCCGTTGCGGCGGAACCGTAGGGAGGCCTTTTCGCGGGCTCGTCGTTCTTCGGCTTCGAGACGCTTGGCGTCTTCGGCTTCGGCGACTTCGGGGGCGACGACGTCGAGGATGCGGCGGGCCAGGGTGCGCAGCGCAGAAGGGCGGTGGCGGGTGGCGTACCCGACGAGGGTCTTCTCCGCCTCCAGAGCGAGCTCGGCACCGAGCCGGTCGGGGAGGTCGTCGATGCCCGCGACGATGACCCGCGCCTGGGCGGCGTTCACG
>NZ_STGW01000015.1:25927-73755 GCF_004912195.1 Nocardioides caeni | reverse complement strand
CTGCGTCCCGGGCGACGGGTGTAAGCCGAACCGTAGCCGGAGTTGTGCTGTTCGATCCGGAGAGTCAGATCGGTTGTGCTGCCGACATAGAAGCTGCCGTCAGCACACTCGAGGATGTAGGTCCACGCCATGACCCGACGCTCACCGCGTCGTTCTTCGCGGAAACCCGACGCCCCCGAGCCTGGGGATCACCGCGTGATCTCGGTGCGCAGACGTTCCATGGTCATCGAGGAGCGAGCTCCAGCGAGCGTCACGAGATGCCCGTGCCCACCTCCGCCAGGTCCCCACAGAGGTCTCGTGACGCCCGCTCGTCCCTCGCGGGCTCCTCGACCACCAGAAGGCATCCCGGCCATCGAGGCACGGGCAGGACCACAGGTCATCGAGGAGCGAGCGCCAGCGAGCGTCACGAGATGCCTGTGCCCACCTCCGCCAGGGTCCCACACAGGTCTCGTGACGCCCGCTCGTCCCTCGCGGGCTCCTCGACCACCAGCGAGAAATCGGTGGTCGGCGGATGGAACCTTCGGGGCGGGTGGGGCCGTCGTAGGTTCAGCACACCCCGATCAGGAGAGCTCGTGGACCCAGACAACGAAGCGGCGTACGCCGATTACGTCGCCCAGGCCTGGCCGTCACTGGTCCGCGCCGCGGTCTTCCTCGGCGCGCGACCGCACGAGGCCGAGGACCTGGCGCAGACGACACTCGTGCGCTGCTACACCGGGTGGGACCGGGTGTCGTCGGCCGACAACCGGGAGGCCTACGTCTACCGGATGCTGCTCAACGGGCTGCGCGACGTGCGACGCACCCGCTGGTGGAAGGACCGGCAGTACGACGCCTCGCCGCTCGAGGACCAGCCCCGGGCCACGCGCTCCGGTCACGCCGGCGACGCCGCCGAGCGGATCGCGATCGCCGACGCGGTGCACCGCGCCCTCGGCTCCCTGACCAAGCCCAACCGCGACGTGGTGGTGCTGCGCTACTTCGTCCAGCTCAGTGAGCGGCAGACCGCCGACGTGCTCGGCGTCCCCGCCGGCACCGTGAAGAGCCGGCTGTCGCGCGCCCTGGCCCACCTGGCCGCCAACGACCATCTCATCGACCTGTCCGGAGGAAAGTCATGAGCGACCTCGAGAAGATGTGGGACGACTACCCCGCCGGCAAGCCCCCTGTCGACGCGATCCTCGCGAAGGCCGGCGCAGGCAGCGCTGGCGGCTCGGGCAGCGCCGGCGGCGCGGGCAGCGCCCGACGCCGCCTGGTGACCCGACCGGTCCTCACCGCCGCCGCGGCGACCGCGCTCGTCGGCGCATTCGTCACGGGCACGCTGGTCGCCGGCGGCGACGGCCCCGGTGGCGACGGCGGTCCCGGCAGCGGCGACCTCCCGCAGCGGGTTGCCTTCCAGGCCGACCTGGCCCCGGCGAAGTCGTGCGACGACCTGCTCGAGACCTACGTCGAGCGGGCGCTGCCGCTGGTGTCGGCCTGGGGCTGGGGCAACGGGGTCTATGACAGGCTCCACCTCACCGGTGACGTGTTCCTTCGCGATCTGGCGACCGCTGCGCAGTCCGAAGCGGCCGATGGCACGGCACTGAAAAGCAGCTACCGCGCCCCCACCCCCCAGACCGACCGCCAGGTCAACAGCGACACCGGCACCAACGTGCAGGAGGCGGCGGTCGACGAGCCCGACACGGTCAAGACCAACGGCGAGCTGCTGCTGACGGTGCGCGACGACGAGCTGGCGACGTACGACGTCACGGGCGACTCCACCGAGCAGCTCTCCTCGCTCGCCCTGCCCGGCATCGCCGACGCGGAGATCGTGCTGAGCGGCGACACCGTGGTCGCGATCGGCGTCGACGACACCGGCGCGGACGCGAGCGGCACCCGCGTCCTCGGCATCTCGATCGCGGACCCGGCAGAGCCGGAGATCACCTCCGACGTGCAGTACGACGCCGCGCTGGTCTCCGCCCGTCAGCACGGCGCCGACCTGCGGCTCGTCCTCTCCTCGGGCCTGCCCGACCTCGACTTCGTGGCGCCGGGCGACAAGGTCAGCCCCGCGAAGGCCCAGCGTGACAACCGCACGCTGGTGGAGGACTCGACCATCGAGGACTGGCTGCCGACCATCACCGCCGGCACCCCGGACGAGGCCGGCACGGCCGCGCAGCTGCTCGACTGCACCGAGGTCGCGATCCCGTCGGACGACCTGTTCGTCGGCACGACCAGCGTGGTCGGCTTCGATGCCGGCACCACCGGGACGGTCGACGCGATCGGCCTGGCCGGCGAGATCGGCATCGCCTACGAGTCCGCGGACCACCTCTACCTCGCCACCGACGGCGGCTGGGGCTCGACGATGTGGCCCCGCTGCATCGACTGGTGCGACATGGGCTCCCCCACCCTCGACCACTCCCCCAGCGGCGTCTCCCACGTCTTCGACTTCGAGCTCGACGGCATCACCGCGACCCACGTCGCCTCGGGGAAGGTCGAGGGCTCGATCCGCGACCGCTGGTCGATCGACGAGGCCGACGGCATCCTGCGCGTGGCCGTCGGTCCCACCAGCGAGACCGGAAACTTCAACTCCGTCGTCACCCTCGAGCGCAGCGGCCAGCGCCTCGTCGAGCACGGCCGGCTCGACAACCTCGGCGTCAACGAGGACATCAAGTCGGTGCGCTGGTTCGACGACCTCGCCATCGTCGTCACCTTCCGCCGGATCGACCCGCTCTATGCGATCGACCTCACCGACACCGCGACGCCGCGACTGCTCGGCAAGCTGAAGATCCCCGGCTTCTCCTCCTACCTGAACCCGCTCGGCGAGCTGCGCATGGTCGGCGTCGGCGAGGGCCCGAACCCCGACGGCCGCGGCTGGGGCGCGCAGATCGCGCTGTTCAACGTCCGCGACGTCACCAACGTGCGGCAGATGAACGTCCACCACTACCCGCGCGGCTCCGAGGCCCGCGCCGCCGTCGACCCGCGCGCCTTCACCTGGCTGCCCGACCAGCGGATCATCCTGACCGTCGTCGAGCGCTGGACCGGCGGCCGCCGCGTCGGCTACGTGTCGGAGGTCAAGGTCCGCGAGGGCAAGCTGCTCGAGCGCTTGGTGCAGGTGGAGTACGGCAACGACGTCGACCACGTCCGCGCCGTCCCCATGCCCGACGGCCGGGTCGTGGTGGTCACCGGCGAGGACGCGGAGTTCTTCGAGCTCTGACCCCGCACCTCCGTCGTCGAGTAGCCCGTCGGTCGTCAAGCCACCCGTCGGTCGTCGAGTAGCCCGCGAGGAACGAGCGGGCGTATCGAGACGCGGCGCGGCGGTGCCGGGACCGGCCCGGTCCGGTGTGCGGGCTGCGGTCGTCTCGATACGCGGCTCGCTGGCGCTCGCCTGCTACTCGACGAACGAAGGGCGCGCGGCGGCGAGGGCGGGCAGCCACTCGCTGGTGCCGGCCTCGACGCGGTGGGTCGCCAGGTCGTCCCCACGGGTCGCGCCGCGGTTGACGATCACGACCGGGATGCCGCGCTGGGCGGCGCGGCGCACGAAGCGCAGGCCGCTCATCACGGTGAGGCTGGAGCCGGCGACGAGCAGGGTGCCGTCGCGGTCGGCCAGCGCCTCGACGGCGGCGAAGCACCGCTCGACGCGCGGCTTCGGGACGTTCTCGCCGAAGAACACGACGTCCGGCTTCAGCGGTCCGCCGCAGTCGGTGCAGGCGGGCACCACGAATCCCGTCGTGTCGTCCAGGTCGACGTCGCCGTCGGGTCGCACCTCGACGTCCGCGTGCCGACCGGCCCAGCCCGGGTTGGCGTCCTCGAGGCGCTGTTGCAGCGCGGTGCGCGGCGTCGTACGACGGCAGGCGAGGCAGACGACGTCGGCGATCCGTCCGTGCAGGGCGACCAGGCCGGGTGTGCCGACCGCTTCGTGCAGGCCGTCGACGTTCTGGGTGATGACCAGGTCGGCGCCGAGGGCCGCGACGGCGCGGTGTCCCGGGTTGGGATCCGCGCGACGCATCCGGCTCCACCCGAGGTGGCTGCGCGCCCAGTAGCGCTGCTGCGCGAGCGGACCCGACACGAACTCCTGGTAGGTCATCGGCATCCGCGCGGGTGCCTGCGGGCCGCGGTAGTCAGGGATGCCGGAGTCCGTGGACAGCCCGGCGCCGGTCAGCACGACCAGCGGGCCGGCGGCGCACCGCTCGAGCGCGGCGCCGACGAGATCAGGCGCCGTAGCGGAGTCGGGCACGTTCGCGCGCCTTGGCCGCCTCGGTCTCACGATCCTTCGGCGGGGCCGTGGTGACGAGGTCGTCGATGAGGTGACGGGTGATGTGGGCGATCTCCGCGACGGCCTGGTCGAACGCCTCCTGGTTGGCCTGGCTCGGCTTGGTCGTCCCCGACACCTTGCGCACGAACTGCAGCGCCGCCGCCGTCACCTCGTCGTTGGTGGCCGGCGGCTCGAAGTTGTTGAGCGGGCGGATGTTGCGGCACATGGCTCAACCGTACGCCGCTGCGGCGACCCTCAGCCCTTGAACGCCGGTCGCTCCTTGGCGAGGAAGGCGCGCACGCCCTCGGCGAAGTCGGCGCCGCCATAGACCTCGCGCAGCAGGTCCTCCTCGCCGGCGATGGAGGACTCGGCGGGGCGGGCGCGGGAGATGAGCTGGTGCTTGGTGGTCTCGATCGTCACCCGGGACGCCTGCGCGATGCCGTCGGCGAGCGCGGCGATCTCGGCGTCGAGCGCGGTGGCGTCGTCGACGACGGCGGTCAGGGCGCCGGCGTTGTAGGCGCGCTCGGCCGCGACGAGCCGGGAGGCGAGGAGCATCTCGCGGGTGAGGGACTCGCCGAAGATGGCCTGGCAGCGATAGAGCACCGTCCCCGACAGGGCGTTGCCCAGCGTCCGGGCGATCGGATAGCCGAACCTCGACGCAGAGGTCGCGACCCGCAGGTCGCAGTGGGTGGCGACGGCGAGACCGCCGCCGACGCAGACCCCGTCGACCGCAGCGATGGTCACCTGCGGCAGCGCCCAGAGCCGGTCGAACATCTCCCGGATCCAGTTCTCGTAGTCGACGGCGTCGGCCTCGAGGAAGTCGCTGATCTCGTTGCCTGCAGCGAATGCCTTGCCGCCCGCGCCCCGGAGCACCACGACCCGCATGCCCCGGTCGCGGGCCGTGACGTCCCACAGGTCCCGCAGCCGCAGATACATGTCCTTGGTGAACGCGTTGCGGCGCTCGGGGCGGTTGAAGGTCACCTCGAGCACACCGGCACCCAGCCGGTCGCGGTCGATCAGCAGGTCGTCAGCACTCACCCGCCGAAGCGCAGTGACGCCGAGCCTCGGGCTTCACGCGAGGTAGATGAGGGCCACCCCGGCGAGGCCGATCAGCCAGCTGGTGAAGCTGCCGATGAGGAAGTACTCCGTCACGTCGCTCGGCCCCTCCTTCACCCCCGCCTGGATCTCCGGGAACCGGAGCAGTCCCTTGGCGGCCACGACGATCGCTGCGGCGGTGACCTCACCGATGTGGCCGAGACCGACGATGAAGATCCGCTCCATCGGTCCGAGCAGGCGTCCGCCCTTGAGCCGCTTCTCGTTGGTGACCGCGGGCACCCCGACCGCGTCGAGGACGAGGCGCACCAGCAGGTTGCCGGTTGCGAGCTGGAGCAGGACGGCGCCCGCCGAGACCATGACGTCGGCAGCCGGCCAGTGGCCGAGGGCCGTGTCGCGCAGCCACGTCGGCCACTCGACCCACGGCTCGAGGGCACCGACCCCGAGCAGGCTGATCGCCGCGCCGACGCCGAGGGAGGCGAAGGCCGCCGTACGCCAGCCGCGGGCGGCCGGGCCACCGACGGCGAGGGCCGCGGACGTCGCGACGACCCAGCCGGTGTGGGCGGCGACGAGCCCCACCAGCAGCGCGATCGCGCCGAGCCCGGAGTCGCCCGCCCACAGCAGGAAGGTCCCGAGGAGGACGGCTCCCGTCGCGACCACGGCGAGCTGGCGACGGCCGCTGACCGGGCCGTGGTCGGCGCGGCCGAGGTCGCCGAGGCCCACCGCGGCGAGGAAGGCGCCGAGGACCATCAGGCTCATCGGGGCGCTCCTGACGACAGCATGCGATGAGCCTCTCGCACGGCGCCGACGCCGCGGGCGACCTGCTGCGAGACCGCGCCCTCGCTGATGCCCTCACGACGGGCGAGCTCGCGCTGGGTGAGGCCGCACAGCAGGCCGTCCAGCAGTCGCCGACCGCGATCGTTGAGCCGGTCCACGAGACCGTCGCGGGCGAGGAGGAAGGCATTGATCTGCCCGACCTGCCCGGCGGCGACGGGATCAGAGGTCCCCGACGGCTCTCCGGCGTCGTACCAGCTGCGCGCCGTCCGGCGCCGTCCCAGCTCCTCGACGGCCGCGCGGGCCGCCCACCAGCCGGGTCCGTCCTGGAGGAGGGGGCGGCGGGTGGCGTCGTGCACGGTGATCTCGCCGTGGCCGAAACCGCAGCGCACGTCGATCGCGGGCAGCAGCCGCAGGCGGACGAGGAGCCCGGCGAGGAGGGCGGTCGCGAGGTCGTCGGCCCCGCCCTGGAACTCGTCGCCGATGGTGGCGTGCAGCGGTTGGCTCATCGGTGGATGAAGCGGGTGCTCGGCGAGGTCGTCGTTGACGCTGACGAGCACGTCGCCGAGGCGCTCCTGGGCGGCCGCCCGGTCGGGCAGGCGACGGGAGTCGACGAGGTCGCCGATCACGGTGAACACCGCTTCAGTCTATGACTGAAGTAGATCGATGTTAAGTCTGACGCTGAATCTCGGCGATCTGAAGCCCTCGGCTTCACTCCACGGCCACCGGCGGGGGTCCCACCCAGGCGCGCAGCAGGTCGCGCGCCGGCGTTCGCACACTCAGCCCGCCGAGCGCGACGCCGAGCGTGTTGGCCACCGCGTCACGCACGTCCATCACCCGGTCGCTCGTCAGCGTGCCCTGCGCCACCTCGAGCACGACGCCGACCGCGACCAGCGCTGCCAGCGCGAGCAGCAGCGGGCGACCGGCCCGGAAGACCTGGACCGCGACGAGCGCCAGCGCGCCATAGACGAGCAGGTGCTGCCACTTGTCGCTCTGCGGTACGTCGGGGGCCGGCGGCGGTGCGGAGAGCGACAGCCACGCGACGACGCCGATCAGGAGCAGCCACGCCCCGAGCCACACCAGCGGCCAGCGCAGGTCCTTCACCGCTGGGCCGCGCCGCGACGCTCGCTGACGAGCACGGCCGCGACCACGCCGGCGACGGCACCGAAGAGGTGGCCCTGCCACGAGACGCCCGGCTGACCGGGGAGCACGCCCCACAGCACGCCGCCGTAGACGAGGAAGACGACGACGCCGATCGCGATCTCGCCCGGCTTGTGGTCCACGAAGCCCTGCACGATCAGATAGGTCAGCCAGCCGAAGACCAGGCCGGAGGCCCCGATGTGCACGGAGTTGCCGCCGGCGACCAGCCACACCGCCAGCCCGCCGAGCAGCCAGATGACGGCGGTCGCGATCAGCCCGCGGCGCAGACCGGAGGCGAGGACGAGGAAGCCGAGCACCAGCGCCGGCACGGTGTTGGCGATCAGGTGCCCCCACCCGCCGTGCAGCAGCGGCGCGGCGACGATCCCGAGGAGGCCCTCCGCCGACCGGGGCTCGATCCCCCAGCCGTCGAGCCGGTGGGAGGCGAGGACGTCGACGACCTCGATCGCCCACAGCACCACGACGAATCCCGCCGTCACCACACCGGCCACCTGCCACTCGGGGCGGCTGCGCGTCGTCGTACCCATGGCGGACAGTGTGGCGCACCCCTGGTCCCTCACCGCTGGTGGTCGAGGAGCCCGCGAGGAACGAGCGGGCGTCACGAGACCCCGGTGGTCACCTCCGCAAGGTCCGCACAGGCATCTCGTGACGCTCGCTGGCGCTCGCTCCTCGATGACCGATGGTCCTGCGCACACTCCTCGATGACCGATGGTCCTGCGCTCGCTCCTCGATGACCGAACATCAGCCCCAGAAGGCGACCCAGTACTGCACGCCGAAGGGCGCGTCGTCGTAGAGGACCTCGGCGTCGGTCAGGGCGGGCAGGATGCCGAGCATCCCGGTGTCGGCCCACAGCTCGTCGGCGAGGGCCGGGTCGATCCCGGCGAACGACGTGCGCAGGCCCTCGTCGAAGGCCTCCGCTCGCGGGTCGAAGTGGCCGGGCGCCTTCTCGGTGCGCTTCGCCGAGCCGTTGCCGACCACCAGCAGGCCGGTCTCGTCGTCCTCGACGACCAGCCCGCCGGCCTGCCAGACCAGCTGGCTGCCGACCCGCTCGGCCGACGGTCCGGAGGCGAGGACGCGGACGCGGGGACCGAGCCGGCCGATCGCGGTCGCGCAGGCCGCGCGCAGCTCGGCCACCGGGTCCTCCAGCGAGGCGTGACGCTTCAACAGGGCCGGGACGCCCGGCACGAGCACGGTCCTCACTGCAGCCCCCGGATCGCGCGCAGCGGCGGGCGTCGGCCGGCGATCGACCAGACCATGTCGACGGTCTGCCGGGTCTCGAGGACCTGGTGGACCCGATAGATGCGGGCCCCGGCGAGCGCGCAGACCGAGGTCGCGGCGAGGGTGCCGATGAGCCGCTCGCCGACCTCGAGGCCCAGGGTCTCCCCCACGAAGTCCTTGTTGGACAGCGACACCAGCACCGGCCATCCGGTCGCGACCATCTCGTCGAGCCGTCGGGTCAGCTCGAGGGAGTGGAAGGTGTTCTTGCCGAAGTCGTGGGCCGGGTCGATGACGAGCGAGTCCCGCTCGACCCCGGCGGCCAGCGCCCGCTCCGCGTAGGCGACCGTATCGGCGATGGCCGCGGCCACGACGCCGCCCGGCCCGTCGTACTCGATCCGATAGGGGCGGGTCCGCGGCGTGACACCGCCGGTGTGGGTGCAGATGAGGGCCGCGCGCCACTGGGCGGCGACGTCGACCAGCTCGGGGTCCGCGCCACCCCAGGCGTCGTTGAGGACGTCGGCCCCGGCGGCGCACACGGCGTCGCCGACCTCGGCCCGCCACGTGTCGACCGAGATGACCAGGTCGGGCCAGGTCTCCCGGACCCGGGCGACGAAGTCGACGACGCGGGCCTTCTCCTCCGCCGGGCCGATCTCGACGCCCGGCGCGGCCTTGATGCCGCCGATGTCGACGATCTCGGCGCCCTGACCGACGACCTCGGCGACGCGCGCGAAGGCGGCGTCCTCGGCCCAGGTGGCGCCCTTGTCGAAGAACGAGTCCGGGGTCCGGTTGACGATCGCCATCATCAACGGCTGGTCGTCGGCGAACGTGTGGCGTCCGAGCTTCAGCACAGGTACTCCCTCGCGGCAGGTCGCTCCTCGAGCGGTACGACGGCCTCGATCGGCGTGAGCCCGCGACCGTACTGCCGCAGCACCGGCGCCTGGCTCGCCGCGCACCAACCGAATTTGTCCTCTTGGGCACCATCTGACGACAAATTCGGTTGGTGAACCGCACCAGCCACCCGCGCCAGGGCGGCCGCCATGATCTGGGTGGCCATCCCCCCGAGGTCGCGCAGCGCCTGGTGCCGGTGGGCGCGGACGCCGAGGTCGACCTGGGCGATCGCCTCGGGGCCGGCGGCGCGGACGGTGTCGACGAGGGCGGCCAGCTCCACGGCATAGCCGGTGGGGACCGACAGCCCGGCGAACCAGTCCCGGCGGATGGCCCACTCCCCCGCCAGGGGCTGCACGAGGTCGCCGAGCTCGGGAAACAGCAGCGCGATCAGGGGGCGCGCGACGAGCTCGGTGACCCGGCCTCCCTCGAGCGGGCCGTCGGCGCCGGGGCGCTCGTAGAAGCCCTTGACCAGCTGGACGTCGGGGTCGGTCAGCAGCGGACCGAGCAGGCCCGGCACGAAGTGGGTGTCCCAGTCGTGGAGGTCGGCGTCCATGAAGACGATCAGGTCGCCGGTGGTCACGAAGAGCGACTTCCACATCGCCTCGCCCTTGCCGGGGTGGGTGCCGAGGTCGGGCCGGATCTCGGCGGAGCGGTGCACCCGCGCGCCCGCCTCGGCGGCGATCGCGAAGGTGTCGTCGTCGGAGTCGCTGTCGATGACGACGACCTCGTCGACGAGGTCCACGGTCTCCATCAGCGCCTCGCGCACGCGGCTGACGACGGCGCCGACGGTGGCCGCCTCGTTGCGGGCGGGGACCACGAGACTGACGGTCGATCCCTGCTGTCCCTTGGCTCCCAACAGCCCCGCCAGGGACCAGTCGTCCCAGTGGGCTGCGCGGATCGCCCGGGTCGACATGGTCGCCAACCTACCGGCCGGGAATCAATGGCCCCGAGCGGTCCCACGGCGCCTCCGACGGTGTTAATGTCGAAGCTTCTCGGGAAAGTCCGTGGGCGCTCCCTCCCCCCTGGAGTCTCGACATGACCATCCGCAGGATGCAGCGCAAGATGCGTTGCCTGTTCAAGTACGGCCCGCGCCGGTGCCCTCACATCGAGCGGCACTCGCGTCGACGAACGTCACCGGCTCATCACCGGCACGTCGACGAGCCCGACGGGCCACCGCTGCTCCGACATGCGCTCCCGGTCGTGCCACCGGCCGGGGCCGTCCGTCACCCGGATCCGGGCCGGGGCTCGATCATCGCGTGAGCCACGCGCGCACGCCCGCGACCAGGGCGCGGGCGTAGCGACCCTGCCCGGCCGAGGTCGCCATCACGGCGCCCTCCCCGGCGTCGCGCATGTTGCCCAGCTCCACCATCACTGCAGGGATGTCGGAGCGGTTGAGGGTGCCCAGGTCCGTCCTGACGTCGACGCCGTCGACGCCGCGGTACGTCGACGGGTGCCACCCTCCGGCGACGAGGGCATCGCGCACGTCGTCGGCGAGGACGGCAGAGTCCGCCTCGATGTCGTCGGTCCAGCCGTCGAGCCCACCGGGACGGATGACGTGGAAGCCGGTGGCGGCGTCGCCCCGAACCCCGTCGGCATGGATGCTGATCCGCACGTCACCGACCGGGCGCCCCTCACCGGGATTGCCGATCGAGCCCCGCACGTCGACACAGGGCCCCCACTCCTCGTCACTGTTGCCGTCGCGGGTCATCACGACCCGGGCACCGAGCCGTCGCAGCATCGACCGCATCCGGGTCGCGACCTCCCAGGTGAAGGTCGCCTCCGGGAAGCCCGCGTCGGTCGCGGTGCCCGTGGTGTTGCAGGCCTTCTCGAAACCGCCCGCGTCGACCGGGTCGTTGATCTCGCCCCCGTGATGCCCGTTGCCGAGCTGGTGACCGGGG
The DNA here is from genome assembly GCF_004912195.1 of Nocardioides caeni. Lineage (GTDB taxonomy): Bacteria > Actinomycetota > Actinomycetes > Propionibacteriales > Nocardioidaceae > Nocardioides > Nocardioides caeni. The sequence continues at coordinate 62,547 of NZ_STGW01000015.1, read as the reverse complement.
TCGAGGACGACCACCATGCCGGTGAGCGGCCGTGCCGGGACGGCCGGCGAGAGCTCGACGCCCCGCGCGGACGCCGACGACGTCGCAGACGGTGACGCGGGCGACGTACCTCCCGGGTCGGTGTCCGTCGCACAGCCGGCCAGGAGGAGCAGCCCGACGAGGAGCCCGGTCATCGAGGAGCGAGCGCCAGCGAGCGTCACGAGATGCCTGTGCGGACCTGGCGGAGGCGACCACAGAGGGTCTCGTGACGCCCGCTCGTTCCTCGCGGGCTCCTCGACCACCACCGAGGGGGTCATTCGTAGCCCAGCACGTCCTTGCGCTTCTCCCCCCACGCGAGCGCGGAGGAGATGGCGTCGTCGAGCGACTGCTCGGTCTTCCAGCCCAACAGCTCGTGGGCCTTGTCGGCGTTGGCGAAGGCGCCGGCAGCGTCGCCGGGGCGCGGCGGCGCCTCGGTCACGGGGACGGGGCGGCCGACGACCCGCTCGACGGCGGCGAGCAGCTCACGGACGGTGACGCCGTCGCCGGCGCCGAGGTTGATGTAGGCGAAGGGCGCGTCGACCTGCTCCAGGACGTGGTCGAACTCCTCGATGGCCCGCACGTGTGCCTTCGCGAGGTCCCAGACGTGGATGTAGTCGCGGATCCCCGTGCCGTCGCGGGTGGGGTGGTCGGTGCCGGTGATGGTGAAGGTGTCGCGGTAGCCGAGCGCGGTCTGCGCCATCAGCGGCACGACGTGCGTCGCGTCCTTGAGGTGATAGCCGGTGTCGAGGTCCGGGTCGGCGCCGATCGGGTTGAAGTAGCGCAGGATGATCGCGCGCAGGTCGCTCGCCCGCGACAGGTCCTCGAGGACCATCTCCATCATCCGCTTGGTCCGGGCATACGGCGAGGTCGGGTCGACCGCGTCCTCCTCGGTCACCTCGAACTCCGGGGTGAGCGCATAGAGCGAGGCGGTGGACGAGAACAGGATGCGGGGCTTGCCGAGCCCGGTCAGCGCGTCGAACATCTCCAGCGACTTGCCGACGTTGTCGCGGTAGTAGATGTAGGGCTGCTCCACCGACTCCGGTACGACGATCCGGGCGGCCATGTGGATGGTCGCCTCGATGTCGGGATGCTCGGCGACGACCCGGGCGAGCAGCTCCCGGTCGGCGATGTCGCCCTCATAGAAGATGCGGTCGCCGACGTACTGCCGCGGGCCGCTGAGCAGGGAGTCGAGGATGACCGGGACGTGGCCGGCCTCCTCCAGTGCCTTCGCGGTGATCGAGCCGAGGTAGCCGGCTCCGCCGGTGACGAGGACCTTCATGTGACCAAGACTACGGGGCCCGAACAGTTAAGGATTCGCGTTCTTTGGCCGCATCATCGGCGCCGCGCTCCCCGTCGAGCAGCTGCGGGAGGAGACCGACGCCGGGATCCCCGTGCTGGGCCCGACGAGCGACCTCGTCACGCTGGCCCGCTCGCAGGGCGCCGACACCATCTTCCTCACCGGCGGTGTGACCGCGTCCGCGGAGGACATGAAGGAGCTCGGCTGGGAGCTCGAGCAGCACCGGATCAACCTGGTGATCGCACCGAGCCTGACCGACATCTCGCAGGACCGGATGCGGGTCCGCCCCGTCGGCGGGCTCCCGCTCATCCACGTCGACCACCCGCGGTGGGCGCAGGCCGGCCGGATCAGCAAGCGGGCGTTCGACATGGTCGGCTCCGCGACCCTGATCGCGATGCTCTCGCCGATCCTCCTCTTCATCGCGGCGCGGGTCTGGATCTTCGACCGTGGCCCGCTGATGTTCCGCCAGCCGCGCGTGGGCCGCAACGGCGAGACGTTCGACTGCCTGAAGTTCCGCACGATGGTCACCGACGCCGAGGACCGGCTCGCGGCGCTGCAGGAGGAGAGCGGCAACGTCCTGCTCTTCAAGATGAAGGACGACCCGCGGATCACCAAGCCCGGCAAGTGGCTGCGTCGCTTCTCCCTCGACGAGCTGCCGCAGCTCTTCAACGTGCTGCGCGGCGACATGAGCCTGGTGGGCCCGCGTCCGCAGGTCCAGCGCGAGGTCGACCTCTATGAGGGCGGCATGTCGCGCCGCCTGTTGGTCCGTCCCGGCATGACCGGCCTGTGGCAGGTGTCGGGGCGCAGCGACCTGACGGCCGAGGAGGCCATGCGGCTCGACGTCTACTACGTCGACAACTGGTCGATGGTGCAGGACCTCAGCATCCTCGCCCGCACCATCACCGCCGTCGCGAGCTCCCGCGGCGCGTACTGACCCGGCCATGGTGCCGCTGGCACCCTCGGATCCGATAACGTGTCGGCTCCCCCGACCGGAGGTTCCATGCTCGTCCTCAGCTGTCCGACCCAGTCCTACGACTGGGGCTCGATCGACGACATTCCCGGCTTCCAGCGCCGCGAGGGCGACGGCAAGCCGGTCGCCGAGGTGTGGGTCGGCACGCACCCGCTGGGCACCGCGACGATCCTCGGCCCCTCCCACTCGGGCGAGCCGCTGACGGAGGTCTCGGGCGAGCTGGGCCTGATGCTCAAGGTGCTGGCGGCCAACCAGCCGCTCTCGATCCAGGTGCACCCCAACTCGGCGCAGGCACGCGCCGGCTTCGCGGCCGAGGAGGCCGCCGGCGTCGCGATCGACGCCCCCGAGCGGGTCTACAAGGACCCCTATCCGAAGCCGGAGATGGTCTACGCCCTCTCCACCTTCGACTCACTCGTCGGCTTCCGCCCCACCGCCGAGATCCTGCGCCTGCTCCTGCCGATCCAGCACCCGGTCACCAACGCGCTGGCCAAGGAGCTACGCGGCAACCCCGGCTTCGCCGGCATCGTCAAGCTCGTCGAGGGCCTGCTCCTCGACCCGCCGAGCGCCGACGCGGTCGCCGAGGTGGTCGAGGGCTGCCGTCGCGCGCTCAGCGAGGGCATCGACATCAAGCGCGCCTACGCGACCGCGCTGGAGATCGCCGACTACTACCCCGGCGACGTCGGCGTCGTCGTCTCCCTGCTCCTCAACCGGCTCACCCTGCAGCCGGGCGAGGCCGCCTATCTCGGCAGCGGCATCATCCACGCCCACCTCTCCGGCATGTGCCTGGAGGTGATGGTCTCCTCCGACAACGTGCTGCGCGCGGGCCTCACCAGCAAGCACGTCGACCCGGCCGGCCTCGTGCAGTGCCTCGAGGAGGGCATGTCCCGCGTCGCGCGGGTCACCCCGCAGCTGTTCGGTACGTCGACCGACGTCTTCGCCCCGGGCCGCGACTTCGCCCTGTCGGTGACCCAGAGCTCGCAGGCCGACCCGGGTGGCGTCGTACTCCCCGCGAGCGGGCAGCGCCTCCTCGTCTGCACCGGCGGCGAGGTCGCGCTCATCAACGAGCGCGAGGAGATGATCCACCTCCGCCGCGGCGACGCCGGCTATGCCGACGCCGGCGACGGCGAGATCCGGGTCATCGGCACCGGTGAGGTCGCCCAGGCCTACAGCCCGGACGGCGCCGCCGGCCGCCTCGACGACCTCATCTGATCCCGGTGGTCGAGGAGGTTGCGCAGCGACCGTCTCGACGACCGAAGAGACGCTCAGCGGCGGCGCAGCCCCGACAGAGCGGGGCGCACGTCAGCGAGGTAGACGCAGGCCGCGACGGTGGCGGCGAGGTTGATGATCGAGAAGTCGATGCCCAGCCATAGCGCGAGCTGCAGGCCGACACCGGCGCCGAGGATCGCCGACCAGGTGGTCTTGGTGAGCTTGTCGGCCGCGACGTAGGACTCGGCGGAGAAGACGAGGGCGCTGACGAGGGCAACGATCTTGATGATCAGCAGGGCGTAGGCGACGCCGAAGTTGATCCACAGCTCGGCATTGCTGACTGCCGGCACGAATCCCCCACCCATGCCGCACAGCCTACCGGCCTCCGGTGGTCGAGGAGCCCGCGAGGAACGAGCGGGCGTCACGAGACCCCAGTGCGGACCTCGTCGAGGTGACCACAGACATCTCGTGACGCTCGCTGGCGCTCGCTTCTCGATGACCTGTGCAAAAACACCACGACCCCGGGCTCATACCCCGGGGTCGTGGCGTGGCCGTCTCAGGGACGGCGGAGAGCGTCAGCTCACTTGGCGGCAGCCTTCTTGGCCGGAGCCTTCTTCGCAGCAGCCTTCTTGGCCGGAGCCTTCTTGGCGGGAGCCTTCTTCGCCGGGGCCTTCTTGGCGGCGGGCGCCTTCTTGGCCGGGGCGGGGGCCGGGGTCTCGCCGGAGCGGAACTTCACGACGACGCCCTCGCCGCGCTTGGCGAGGTCGGCGTAGAGCGCGGTGGCCTTGTCGAGGTTCTCGTCGTAGGCGGCCTTCGCGGAGGTCTGGACCTTGGTCGGCAGGGCCTTGGCGTCAGCCTGGAAGTCGGCGATGGTCGCGGTGGCCTTGTCCTGCAGCGACTTCGGCTCGGGGAGCTCGAAGCCCTTGGCCTTGGCCTGGACGGCCTCGACGCGGTCGGTGACGTCCTTGCGGACCTCGGTCACCTTGGCGGTCACCTTGGACTGCACGTCGGCGACGTAGCCGCGGACCTTCTCGACGGCCAGGTCGGTCGCGCCGACGGTGGCGTAGACGGGCTTCGCGGCGACCTCGGGGACGTCGGGGAGGTCGATCTTCTTGAGGTCGATCTTGGGGATCTCGACCTTGGGGATCTCGATCTTGGGGAGCTCGAGCTTCGGCATGGAATTCATCCTTCGTTGGTGACGGTGTTCGTCTCGGTGGTGATCGGCGCGTCCTCGTGCGCCAGCTCTTCCTCGGTCGCGTCGGTGGACTCCTCGGAGTCCTCCGCCTCGGCCGCGTTGAGCGCGAGGAACGATGCATAGACATCGAGGAGCGACTGCTTCTGCCGCTCGGTCAGACCGGTGTCGCCCAGAATCGCGAGCTCGACCGATCCCCCCACGCCGTCGTCCGGGCTGAGGATCCCGGCCCGGACATAGAGCTGCTCTGCGGAGATCCGCAGGGCCTTGGCGATCTGCTGGAGCACCTCGGCCGACGGCTTGCGGAGTCCACGCTCGATCTGGCTGAGGTACGGGTTCGAGACGCCGGCCTGCTCGGCGAGCTGCCGCAGGGACAGACGGGACGAGACCCGCTGCTCCTTGAGGTAGTCGCCCAGTGACTCGACGGTCTTGCCGACCTTGCCCATTGCCATGTCCACCATGATGCTTGCAATAGTTAGCAAACTGCAAGCAGGCAGCACGTGAGGTCCTTCACACGAGGTGCGAGGACCGCAGCGACAGGCTCCGCCGATCAATCTGCAAAAGCAGATCAACTCACTCGACTCTGTACGATCACGCACGTGTCGACTCCGCCCGTTCCCCAGCACTGCCCGACGCCTCGGGAGCTGGACGACCTCGAGCTGCTGACCTCCGGCGCGGCCGGTCCCATCGTCGGGTTCAACGAGCCGGGCAGCCCGATCACGCTGGCGCTCCCGGACGCGATCGTCGCCCACCTCGACGAGGGCCACCCCGTGGAGATCGTCGACCCGGAGGGTCTGCCGCTGGCGCTGATCCGAGAGACCCTGCGGGGGTTGAGCGTCGAGCCGCTGACGCACGCCCAGTTCGGCCCGTTCCGGCGCCTGCACCTGGCGCCCGACGTCGCCCGCCAGCAATACGGCGGCCGCGTCGTCGTCCCGGTCACCGACCTGATCACCGACGCCCAGCTCGCCCAGCTCCGTGGCCTGGGACCGGTGCTGCTGGCCGCCCTCGTCGGCGTCGGCCGTCCGGCGGTCTCCCCCGTCGGCCTGCTGCGGTCAGCCCAGCGCGTCGCGTCGCTGATCGACGCGGAGGTCGTCGCGATCCCGCTCACCGACCACGGCCGCCCCGAGGACGAGAAGCTCCGCTCCTCGGTCCTGGCCTGGTATGCCGGCGCCGACCCGATCGTCGAGCTCGTGCAGGGCGGCTCCGTGATCCCTGAGCTGGCCGACATCGCCGCGCAGGAGCACCCGGAGCCCGCCGACCAGGGCTTGGTCCTCTTCTTCACCGGTCTGTCCGGCAGCGGGAAGTCGACGCTGGCGCGAGCCCTGATGGACCGCATCCTCGAGCAGGGCCAGCGATCGTTGACGAGCCTCGACGGAGACGTCGTACGACGGAACCTGTCGGCGGGACTGACCTTCTCCAAGGAGGACCGCGAGACCAACATCCGCCGGATCGGCTGGGTCGCCGCGGAGATCGCTCGGCACGGCGGGCTCGCGGTCTGCAGCCCGATCGCGCCCTTCGACGAGACCCGCCAGCAGGTGCGGGAGATGGTGGAGAGCGCCGGCGGCCGCTTCTTCCTCGTCCACGTGGCCACGCCGTTGGAGGAGTGCGAACGCCGCGACCGCAAGGGCCTCTATGCGAAGGCCCGTCGCGGCGAGATCCCCGAGTTCACCGGCATCTCCTCCCCCTATGAGGAGCCCGAGGACGCCGACGTCCGCGTCGACACCACCGGCCGCACGATCGACGACGCCCTCGAGGACGTGATCGCCGCGCTGCGCACCGAGGGCCTGATCGACGTCGACTCCCCAGTTCGTCGAGGAGCGAGCGCCAGCGAGCGTCACGAGACGCCCGCAGCCACCTCTCCTGTTCGTTCGTCGAGTAGCCCGCGAGGAACGAGCGGGCGTATCGAGACGCCCGCAGCGGCCGCTCCCAGCCCGCCTTCCCCCCTCCGCGTCCTCTTCATCTGCACCGCCAACATCTGCCGCTCGCCCTACATGGAGCTGCGGGCGCGGGCACTGACCGGCGCGAACGACCGGATCGAGTTCATCAGCGCCGGCACGCACGGCTTCCGGGCCCACGCGGTCGACGAGACGATGGCGGAGTCGCTGCGCGCGCGGGGGGTGAGCACCGAGCTGATCGACTCGTTCGCCAGCCAGCGCCTGACCCGCGAGCTGATCGCCGGCGCCGACCTGGTGCTGACGGCGGAGGCCTCGCACCGGGAGTACGTGCTGGAGGAGGTCCCCAACGCCTTCCGCAAGGTCTTCACCCTCGGCCAGTTCGCCGAGTCGGTGGCGCGGGTGGACGCGGACCTCAACGGTCGCGCGCTGGTGACCGCGGTGGGTCACCGCCGGGCCGGCGCCAGCGACCACCATGACATCCGCGACCCGTTCCGTCGGGGACGGACCGCCGCGGACGCATCGGCGGACCAGATCGATGCTCTCTTCGATGCCGTGCTCGGGCGCCTGACCGGACCCGAGGCGGACGACTGATGGATCTCCTGACCTGGACGGCGCTCTCGATCGCCGCCGCGGGCTTCTTCGTCGGCATCGTGGTCGGTCTGACCGGGATGGGCGGCGGCGCGCTGATGACGCCGGCCCTGATCTTCCTGGGCGTGGGCCACACGGCGGCGATCGTGACGGCGGACCTGACCGCGGCCGCGGTCTACAAGACGGGCGGGGCGATCACCCACGCCCGCGAGGGCTCGCCCAACCTGCGGTTGGCGGGGTGGCTGATCGCGGGATCGGTGCCGATGGCGTTCGCCGGTCCGTGGCTGGTGAAGTGGCTGACCGACGATCCGGACCAGCTGGAGTCGGCCCTCAAGCTGTGTATCGGCATCGCGCTGCTGTTCGCTGCGTCGACCTATGCGCTGCGGCTCTACATCAACCTGATCCGCGTACGTCGTGGCGGCGCGGAGCCCGACGACAACCCGCGCATCCGGCCGGTCCCGACGCTGCTCGTCGGGATGCTGGGCGGGCTGCTGGTGGGCGTGACGAGCGTCGGCTCGGGCTCGGTCATCATGATCGCGCTGCTGATGCTCTATCCGGGCCTGTCCGCGGTGAAGCTGGTCGGCACCGACCTGGTGCAGGCGGTGCCGCTGGTGCTGAGCGCGGCGATCGCCAACATCGCGATCCACGGCCTGGACTGGGAGCTGGTGATCCCGCTGATCGTGGGCTCGGTGCCGGGCACGCTGCTGGGCGCCCGGCTGGCGCCGCGGGTGCCGCAGTCGGTGATCCGGCGGGGCATCGTGATCGTGTTGACGATGTCGGGGGTGGCGCTGCTGTTCAAGGCCGGGCTGCACCCCTACGGCGAGGGGCACGACACGCTCGAGGCCGTGACGGTCGCGGCGGTCGGCGTGGCGATGCTGGTCCTGGTGCCGCTGGTGTGGGGGATGTTGCGCAAGCGACACGGGCTGCCGGCTTTCGGGGCGCCGTACGTCGCGGAGATCGAGGACTACGGCAAGCGGACGCCGAGCAGCGCCCGCAAGGGCGTCAGCTCGTAGCCTCGGCGCGGGCGAGGCCTCGTCCGACGAGGACGGCGAGCGGCAGCTGGACGGCGAGCCATCCGGCCACCGCGATCATCAGGGCGCTGTCCATCGTCGATCCTTCCTGCCGCTCCGGGTGTCATTCGGAGTGATCGGCAGCTCGGATGGGAACCTGCGGGGTTGCCCGGAGGTCAGGCCGCGTGCGGTGCCGGCATGGGCCCGAGGCGTGCGATCCGGGCCCCGGGTGGTCTGGTCCACACGGGGCGTCCGGTCGCCGGGTCGATGGCGACCGTCCATGGACTTCGATGGATGGTCGTGTGGTGATGTCGGCAGAGCATGATGAGGTTGGCGAGACTGGTGACTCCGCCGTCTGCCCAGTGGACGATGTGGTGGGCGTCGCAGGCGAGCGGGAGTCGGCTGCAGCCGGGGAAGGCGCAGTGGCGGTCGCGGAGGACCAGCGCGTTCCAGAGGGCGGGTGTCACGAGGCGGTGGCTGCGGCCGACGTCGAGCACCTCGCTCTCGGAGCCGAGGACGACGGGCAGGATCTCGGCGTCGCAGGCGAGCCGGCGTACGACGCCCGCGCTGAGGAGCTGGCCCGAGCCGAGACGACCCTGGTCGTCGATCGGGACGAAGTTGGTGTCGGCGAGGTCGCGGCGCAGCCGCTCGTGGTCGATAGTCACGACGATCCGGGGCCGGGCGCCGTGGTCGTGCGGGAGGTCGTCGGTGGCACGGGCCCGCTCGGCGAGCTCGACGAGGGCGTCCCAGAGTCGGACTCCGTGCTCGCGGGGGTCGCTGCCGTCGTGGGCGCATCCCGGCTCGGGGCAGGACGAACGAGCGATCGGCTGGCCGTCGTCGTCGAGGATCGGCGCGCCCGGCACGTGGGGCACCCCGCCGCAGGCCCCTGGCTCGCTCGCGACCGGCGCAGACAGCGGCATGAGGACCGTCTTGATGCGCTCGACGTCCTCGATCGTGGCGTAGCCCCGCACGCTGACGCCGCCGTGGATGTCGTTGGTGAACGAGAGGAACCGGTTGGCATGGGCGTTGCGCTCGTTGCGCGCCCGGTCCGCCTCCAGCGACAGGATCGACCCGTCGGGGTCGTATTCACGAACCGCGGCAGGGACGCTCGTGACGAGATCGCTCGCGTCCAGCCCCTGGGTGGCCTTCTCGACCAGGATGCCGGCGATGTCGCTGCGGATCTCCTGCTCCAGCGGAAACCGGGAGACCTGGGTGGCGATGGCTCGTGTCTGGTCCATCGAGATCCGGCCCTCCTCGAGCGCCTCCTTCACCGCCGGAAGGTGGCGAAGCCGACCTGCCGTCCGGATGATCCCGCTGCCGGATCCCTTGTGCCCACCCGTCATGTGGGTGAGGAAGTCCTTGACCGAGGCCCAGCCGAGCTCCTGGACGGCATCACACTCGCCGAGACGATCGGCGACGGCCAGCAGGGACGCACCGAGCATGGCCTGCGCCCGCGCGATGTCGGCGACCATCGCCGGCAGGTCGTCGCTCGGGACCGCCGACCAGTCGGTGGCGACCAGCTCGCCCGCGGCAGCCGCGACTCCGGCCGCGCGCAACGACCCGGCGGGCGGGTCGTCGTGGGCGATCGGGGAGTCCATACGATGGATATTAATAGAACTGGTGTTCGAATGCAATACCTAGGTCACCCGGTTCTCCGTCCACTACCTTGAGCCCGTGCAGCTCATCGCCGGCGATCCCGCGGACTACCTCGGCGAGGACGAGATCGTCGATCACTCCCACCCCGCCATCCGTGACCTCGCACGCGAGCTACGCGGCGCGTACCCGGACGACGTCGGCTTCGGGCGGGCGGCGTTCGAGCACGTGCGGGACGAGGTGTCCCACTCCTGGGATGCCGAGGACCCCCGCATCACCGTCAGCGCGTCGGAGGCCCTGGAGCAGGGCACGGGCCTCTGCTACCCCAAGGCACATCTCCTGGCCGCACTGCTGCGGGCCGATGGCATCCCGACGGGGCTCTGCTATCAGCTGCTGACCGACGACGAGTCCACCTTCATGCTCCACGGCCTGGTGGCCATCCACCTCGAGGGCTCGTGGCATCGCCAGGACCCGCGCGGCAACAAGCCGGGCGTCGACGCCCAATTCCGTCTGGACACGGAGCAGCTCGCCTGGCCCGTGCGTGTCGAGCTCGGCGAGCAGGACTATCCCGAGGTCTTCCCGGAGGCGAACCCTCGGGTCATCGACGCATTGAGGAACGCCGCCGACCTCACGGACCTCTACCTGCGCGGGCTTCCTGCCGAGCTCTGAGGCCGCTGCGACGCCCGTTGCGGCGCGTCAGAGCGCGGCCGCCGGCACCGATGTCCTCGGACATCGCGTGCCTGACCTAGTCAGATGCGGCGCGGTCCGCGCTCGATGGCGAACGGCTGGGTGTGCGTCGCCGCGTGCGCGAGACCGAAGGTCACGGCAGCGGCAGCGGCCACCCAGGCGGCGCCGAGGCTGAAGAGGATCTCCATGGTTCGACGGTACGCCGAACCGGCAACTCAATACCTCCGACGATGAGACCGTTCTCCATAGTTCGAACGAGTCAGGAGAGGAGCGGCGCTGCAGGACGGATGCGTGCCCTCAGCACGGGGCGTCGTCGACCAGGACCGGGGAGCCGTCATCGTCGATGTCGACGACGTACGTCAACTTGTCGACGTCCGTGAGGTATTCGCCGTCCAACGCCTCGAGCGACGACGGGTAGCTCCCGTTGGCTGCGTAGTACGCCTCAGCGGCAGTCGCGACGGTGCTCTCCTCCACGAGGCAGTCCTCCTCGCTGCCGGGATCGTCGTCCGAGCCATCGAACTTGTCGCTGATCGATGACCTGTCGTCGTTCGTTGACGCCCGATCATCATCGGCCTCACGGGCGTCGTCGCCGCAGGACGACGAGGCGAGGGCGATCAGCAGGAGAGCCACCGTGACGGACGAGCGCATAGCCGTGATGCTGGCAGACGACCGCCTTCCACGTCCGCCAGCAGATCCGATGTCCCCCGCAGGGAGGGCTCAGGCGGCGACCGCCCGCCAAGGGTCCGCCCCGAGATGACGACCCGCAACCCCGCCGGTTGATCAGATGCGGGTCCACTGCTCGGCGAGGCGCTTGCAGATGGCGCGCTGCTGCGCCTCGTCGAGGCCGTGGGTGAGCAGGCCTTCGACAGCGAAGACGCCGATCCGGACCTCGGCTTCGATTCCTTCGCGGTCAATGCCGCTCTGCTCGAGGACGGCGCGGAACATGCCTTCGGTGACGGCATGAAAGTTGGTGTGCCACTCGTAGATGGCCGGCGAGTGTGCGGCCCGGCTGTGGACGGTCGTCACCAGCCGATGCATCTGCTGGAGTCGTTGCACCACCCAGTTCAGCTGCTCCTCGAGAGGGTTGGCAGCGACCTGCTCGTAATCGGCGAGAGCCTCCCCGAACACGGCGTCGAGGACGGCAAGGAGGATCGCGTCCTTGTCGTCGAAGTACCAGTAGATGGTGTTGCCGGCCACACCTGCCGCCTTCGCGAGACTCGCCATCGAGGTGTCCTCGTAGCCCTGCTCCACGAAGAGGCGTCGAGCGACAGCGATCAGGTCGGCGCGCTTCTCCTCACGCTCCTGATGATGTCTCGTCGCCGGCACGTGGAGAGCCTACCGATCTCTTGAACGAAGTTCTAGAAGACTGTTGATCGTGATTCAAGGCGCTGCTACCGTGTCGTCTTGATCGGCATTCAACTAAGGAGCAGGGAGAACGCCCTTGAGCGGCTATACACGCGAGGACGTCAAGATCGACTCGCACGGAACGGCCTGCGCGGCATGGTTGTACCGTCCGACCGGCGCGGAGAACCCGCCGATCATCGTGATGGCCCACGGCTTCGCGGCGATCCGGGCGCTCCGTCTCGACGCCTACGCTGAGAAGTTCGCCGAAGCCGGCTACGCGGTGCTCGTCTTCGACTACCGCGGGTGGGGCGACAGCGAGGGCGAGCCGCGGCGGGTGCTCAACATCCGCGCCCAGCACCAGGACTGGCGCGCCGCCGTCGCCCACGCCCGCAGCCTCGAAGGTGTGAACACCGCCAAGGTCGTGCTGTGGGGCACGTCCTTCGGCGGCGGCCACGCGCTGCACCTGGCGTCCGCGGATCACGCCGTGGCGGCGGTCATCGCGCAGGTTCCGCACATCAGTGGTCCGGCGTCCGCGTTCTCACAGCCGCCGAGCCTCGTTGCGCGACTCGTCGCCGCCGGCGCGCGCGACCAGCTTCGCGCGATCACCGGGCGGCAGCCCTACAGGGTCCCCGCGGCTGGGTACCCGGGCGAGGTCGCCATGATGACCTCCCCCGACGCGGCGCCGATGGCCATCCGCCTAGCCGGGGACCGCTACGAGGAGCTGCTCGACCAGAACGACGTCGCCGCGCGCATTGCGCTGCGGGTGCCGTTCTACTCCCCGGGCCGCCGTACCCCGCGGGTCATCGCGCCCACCCTCGTCCAGATCGCCGAGCGCGACACCGTCACGCCTTTTCAGGTCGCGTTGAAGGCCGCCAAGCGGCTGCCCCGAGGTGAGGTCCGGACCTACGACTGCCAGCACTTCGAGCCCTACCTCGACCCCTACTTCGACACCGTGATCGCCCACCAGATCGAGTTCTTGGCGACGCATGTGCCGCCGGCTCAGTGCTGACCGACCCTCCTCGCCACCAGGACCACCAAGGGACGACCGATGACGAACCAAGCCACTCAACAAGGCTCTCGCAGGTGTGACCCGTCCCCTCCCGCTCAGAGCCCAGTACGTGCTCGGACGGGAACTCAACCCCTTGGCCTAGCCTCTGACGCACTCGCGCCGAGCTCGGCGCCCCTAAATGGGCGAAAGGCCATCGTTTCCCACCGCCGAGCCGTGCGGACTCCCGTCACGCCGCCGCTGGCGGTCGAGTGGCGTCAGTAAGCCGTTCGGACCTCACACCGCGCCACGGCGCTGCCGTCAGGTCAGGCGGCGGACGCCCGCCACCAGCCCGCGGCGCTCACTACGCTGGCGTCGGTCTTCTCTCCACCGAACGGGCCGACGAAGTCGGCGTAGCCGGGCACGTTGTCGCAGGTGAAGGAGCCGGCGAAGGTCTCGGCCGTGAGCTCGGCGAGGGTCACGGTGCAGGCGGACGGGTCGGGGGCGGAGTAGTAGCGCTGCTCGATCTGGAGGCCGATGCCGCCGGGCACCGCTCCGAGCGCGAGGGGCTCGTCGCCCTCCTCGACGTAGGAGGCGATGTCGACGGTCAGGCCGAGGTCGACGTCCCCGAGGTCGACGTAGATCTGGGTGTCCTTGCCGGCGACCTCATAGCTGCCGACGGCGGCCGCCTCGTCGATGACGACGCACTCCGACGACCCGTCGGAGAGCTCGTACTGGATCGCGAAGGAGCCGATCACGTAGTCGCCGTACGTCGACGCGGGAGCGAACTCGCCCTCGTCCAGGGCGGCGCAGGGTCCGTCGACGCCCTTGTCCGCGTCGGGCGACTCATCGTCACCGCTGCATGCGGTCAGGGGCAGGGCTAGGAGGGTGAGCGCAGCGAGGGCTGCCATCCGCTGCGTCGTCATGGCCCGAGGGTTGCACAGCTGGCCGCGTCGGCGCGACGGATCCGGCGTGCGGTCAGTCACGTCCGTAGATGTCGCGGGTATAGACCTTGTCCTCGACGTCGGCGAGCACGTCGGTGCGCCGATTGGCGATGATGACGTCGGCGCGACGCTTGAACTCGTCGAGGTCGCGGACCACCTCGGAGTGGAAGAAGGTGTCCTCCTCCAGCTCCGACTCATAGATGATCACCGGGATGCCCTTGGCCTTGATCCGCTTCATCACGCCCTGGATCGACGACATCCGGAAGTTGTCCGAGCCGGCCTTCATGATGAGGCGATAGACGCCGACGACCTCGGGCTCGCGCTTGACGATGTCGTGGGCGACGAAGTCCTTGCGGGTGGTGTTGGCGTCGACGATGGCGCTGATCAGGTTCTGCGGGACGGAGAAGTAGTTGGCTTGCAGCTGCTTGGTGTCCTTGGGCAGGCAGTAGCCGCCGTAGCCGAAGGACGGGTTGTTGTAGTGCGTCCCAATCCGTGGGTCGAGCCCGACGCCCTCGATGATCTGGCGCGAGTCGAGGCCGAGCGTGGCCGCATAGGTGTCGAGCTCGTTGAAGTACGCGACGCGCAGCGCCAGGTAGGTGTTGGCGAAGAGCTTGATCGCCTCGGCCTCGGTCGATCCGGTCAACAGGACGGGAACCTCGCGGTCGTGTGAACCCTCCGCGAGCAGGGAGGCGAACGCCTTTCCCTCGGCGGTCTCCGAGCCCACGATGATGCGCGACGGATGAAGGTTGTCGTGGAGGGCGCGACCCTCGCGGAGGAACTCGGGGCTGAACATGATCGACGCGCCCGGGTGCTTCTTGCGAAGCCTGTCGGTGAAGCCCACCGGGACCGTCGACTTGATGACGATGGACGCGCCGGGGTTGATAGCGAGCGCCTCTGCCGTGACCGTCTCGACCGTGGTGGTGTCGAAGTAGTTCGACTCCTCGTCATAGTCGGTCGGGGTCGCAACGACGACAAAGTCGGCGTTCGAGTAGGCCGCCTCCCGGTCAAGTGTGGCCGTGAGGTTGAGCGCCTGAGTGGAGAGGTACTCCTCGAGCTCGGCGTCAATGATCGGAGACTTCCGGGCATTCACGAGGCCGACTCGGTCAGGGTCGACGTCGAGCGCCCACACCTCGTGGGACCGCGCCAGGATCACCGAGTTCGACAACCCGACATAGCCGGTTCCCACTACTGCGATCTTCACGTTTCCCGAGCGTAGGCGCGAAAAAAGGCGCTTTGCCTGGCATCGGCAAAGCCTTCAGGGGGTGTTCATGAATCCCTTGAACTGCGGCCGCCTGGCGTTTCACCACTCCCACAGCGCTGAGATCGGCAGGCCCCACAGGCCCGGCCGGTATTGGTGGCCGGAGGACGCGGTGTTGAGCACCACTCCCCCACGGAAGGCGGAGCCGGCGCGGGCAGCCAGGGCCTCCAGACGTGAGAACTGGTGGGGGCGCAACGCAGCAGCGGTCCGGACCTCGACGCCATAGACGCTGCCGTCGGGCATCTCGATCACGATGTCGACCTGCAGGCCGTTGCGCTCGCGCAGATGGCTCACCCGGTGCGGGACGGCACTGACCTGCTGCTGCCGGAGCAGTTCTCCCGCAACCACGCCCCGGAGCAGCGGCGCCAGGCGCGCCCGGCCGCTGAAGGCGAGCAGGTCTCCCGGCGCGCTGCCGGCGAGGTGCAGCGCCAGGACAGGGTCGGGCAGCACGACGATCGGCCGACCGATCGGCCGCTTCGCAACCGGCGAGCGACATCCGGGGAGCAGCCTGATGAGCCCGAGCGTCTCGAGCATGTCGAGGTAGGGCGTCAGCGTGGTGGCCGGGATGCCCGCAGCTTCCGCTACCCGCGCCTTGTTGAGCTCGGTCGCCGGTGGCTCGGCCACCGCCCGCAGCACCGCGAGCAGCCGGTCGGGGTCGGTGCGCCGCACGGATCGGGCGCGGCGGGCGACCCGCCGGAGCTCGGCGTCGAGGCCGGCGCGGGGGCTCATCAGGTCGACGTACTCATGGACCGAGCCGGCCGACCGGACCTCGCCCGGGACCGACCCCCGGGAGCCCAGTCGGGCGACGAAGTCGACGGTCACGACACCGATCGTAGGTGCACTCACGCTCAAACTCGCAGATTTGTCTACGCCGCTCGCGTGAATACGCCACTGACAGGCCAGGCATGGCACGATGACCGGGCTTGCACTTGCAGCGAACGAAAGGACGCGCGGGCAGATGACCCAGACCCACAGCGACTACCGCCTGAGCCAGCTGGACCAGCTGGAGGCGGAGTCGATCCACATCTTCCGCGAGGTCGCGGCCGAGTTCGAGAAGCCCGTGCTGATGTTCTCGGGCGGCAAGGACTCGATCGTCATGCTCCGCCTGGCGGAGAAGGCCTTCTATCCCGCGAAGATCCCGTTCTCGATCCTCCAGGTCGACACCGGTCTCGACTTCCCCGAGGTCATGGAGACCCGCGACCGCTGGGTCGAGCGCCTCGGCATCAACCTCGTGGTGGCGAGCATCGACGACGCGATCAAGAACGGGATCATCCCGGACGCCGCGAAGATCAGCCGCAACCGCCTGCAGATCCCGACGCTGCTCAACGCGATCGAGGAGAACGGCTTCACCGCCGCCTTCGGTGGCGGTCGCCGCGACGAGGAGAAGGCTCGCGCCAAGGAGCGCGTCTATTCCCACCGCGACGAGTTCGGCCAGTGGGACCCGAAGAACCAGCGTCCCGAGCTGTGGAGCCTCTACAACGGTCGCCTCCACGAGGGCGAGCACATGCGGATCTTCCCGATCTCGAACTGGACCGAGCTGGACGTCTGGGACTACATCGGCCGCGAGGGCATCGAGATCCCCAGCATCTACTTCAGCCACCAGCGCCGCGTCTTCGTACGCGACGGCATGCTGATGAGCGAGACCCCGCTCAACCCGACCCGCGACGGCGAGGTCGTCGAGGAGCGCACCGTCCGCTTCCGCACCTGCGGCGACATCACGCTCACCGGCTGCGTCGAGAGCACCGCGTCGACGATCGACGAGATCATCGAAGAGGTCGCCGTGGCCCGCAAGACCGAGCGCGGCGCGACCCGCGGCGACGACCGGTTCTCCGAGGCTGCCATGGAGGACCGCAAGAAGGAGGGCTACTTCTGATGGCGATTCACCAGGAGGTCGAGGAGGCCGCCCGCGGCCGTCACGAGACCACGGAAGGAAACCTCTGATGGCTACCACTGACATGGACCTGCTCCGCTTCGCCACCGCCGGCTCGGTCGACGACGGCAAGTCGACGCTCATCGGTCGTCTGCTGCTCGACTCGAAGGCGATCTTCGAGGACCAGCTCGAGGCCGTCGAGGCGACGTCGGAGGCCAAGGGCTACGACTACACCGACCTCGCCCTGCTGACCGACGGTCTGCGCTCCGAGCGCGAGCAGGGCATCACGATCGACGTCGCCTACCGCTACTTCGCGACCCCGAACCGCAAGTTCATCATCGCGGACACCCCGGGCCACGTGCAGTACACCCGCAACATGGTCACCGGCGCCTCGACCGCCGACCTAGGCCTGGTGCTCGTCGACGCCCGCCAGGGCCTCACCGAGCAGTCGCGCCGTCACGCGGTGATCCTGTCGCTGCTCCGCGTCCCGCACCTCGTGCTCGCGGTCAACAAGATGGACCTGGTCGACTTCGACCAGGAGGTCTTCGACAAGATCCACCGTGACTTCACGCAGTTCGCGACGAAGCTCAACGTCCCGGACCTCGAGGTCATCCCGATCTCGGCGCTCCAGGGCGACAACGTCGTGACGCGCTCGGACAACATGCCGTGGTACTCCGGTCCCACGCTCATGCACCATCTTGAGCACGTCCACGTCGCCTCGGACCGCGATCTGATCGACGCCCGCTTCCCCGTGCAGTACGTCGTGCGCCCCAAGTCGGACGAGTTCCACGACTACCGCGGCTACGCCGGCCAGGTCGCCGGTGGCGTCCTCAAGCCCGGTGACGAGGTCGTCGTCCTTCCCTCCGGCATGACGTCGAAGATCTCGAAGATCGACCTCTTCGACAAGGAGATCACCGAGGCGTTCCCGCCGATGAGCGTGACGGTGCACCTGGAGGACGACGTCGACGTCTCCCGCGGCGACATGATCGCCCGGGTCAACAACGCGCCGACGCCGAGCCAGGACATCGACGCGATGGTCTGCTGGATGACCACCGCTCCCCTGCAGCCGCGGCAGAAGCTGGCGATCAAGCACACCACCCGCACGGGTCGCGCGCTGGTCAAGGACATCGCCTACCGCCTGGACGTCAACACGCTGCACCGCGACCAGGACACCAAGGAGCTCGCCGTCAACGAGATCGGCCGCGTCACCCTGCGCACCACGGTCCCGCTGCTCGTCGACCCCTATTCGAAGAACCGGACCACCGGCTCCTTCATCCTCATCGACGAGGCCACCGGCGTCACCGTCGGTGCGGGCATGATCAACGGCTGACCGCTTCAGCCACCTGCAGAGGCCGTCTCGCCGGATCGGGCGAGACGGCCTCTGTGCTGCCTGGCCAAGCCTGGCAGGATGCAGCTCGTGGCAAACGAGGAGACTGGATCGCCAGCGCTGGCGCAAATGATCCACCAGACGCAGCTGTTCACGTGGTTGGTGCGGACCGCTGGCAACGTGCTTGCGGTTCTCGTCCTCACTCCCGTGGCGCTGGGCATCGTGGGCGGGATCATCGACGCCGATGGCGGGGGCGCCGCGGCGGGGGCCGGCCTCGGCGTGGTCCTGAGCATCATCATCTTGCTGGTGTGGCTACCGAGAACCACGGCGCCGTTTCCATCTGACGCCGTCCTGGACTTGCTCGATGCCAATGACGAGCCGCCTTCGCCGGGGTCAGCGTCGCTGAAGAACCTCGGCCCAGATCGCTAGGTCACTGCAGCCCGGACGGAGGCTGGCGATTACGGAACACCGTCAACAGGATCGGACTTGAGTGAGCTAGTGAGCGGGAACGACCCAGACGGGGATAGGTGCGCCGTCTGCGGACGCTGGTGGCGCGAGCATGGAACGCCGTTCCAGCTCGTGGTGGAAAACGCGGCAGAGGGCGGGCTCGCGGCACGCCTCAGGTTCTGCGGTTGGCACCACGTCCGAGACTGGGTGGCAAGTGCAGAGCCCGTCGGCATCGAATCGAACACCGGCCTCCCGTCTCTTCGCTCATGCCTCCGCACGTGTTTGGTGGTCGGGATGGTCCTCCTTGTCGTTGCGGTCCTAGCGGTACTGGGCGTCTTGAGTCTCGTTCGCGGGATCTAGAAGACCGAGGACCTCGGCAGCAACGAGATTGGCCGCGTCACCCCTGCGCGCCAAGGTGCCGTTCCTCGTCTCCCTATCGAGCCGGATCGAGCACCTGACCCGCGGCGGGGTCGACCGAATGCACGACCCACCAGCCGAAATGGGTAGCGCTCTCCCGGTCCGCCTCGTGGACGACGTCGACGTCTTCCGCGGCGACATGATCGCCCGGGTCAACAACGCTCCGACGCCGAGCCAGGACATCGACGCGATCGTCTCCTGGATGACCACCGCTCCCCTGCAGCCACGGCAAAAGCTGGCGATCAAGCACACCACCCGCAACGGTCGCGCGCTCGTCAAGGACATCGCCTACCGCCTGGACCTCAGCACGCTCCACCGCGACCAGGAGACCAAGGAGCTCGGCGTCAACGAGATCGGCCGCGTCACGTTGCGCACCCGGTCCCGCTGCTCGTCGACCCCTACTCGAAGAACCGGACCACCGGCTCCTTCATCCTCATCGACGAGGCCACCGACGTCACCGTAGGCGCGGGCATGAGCAACGGCTGACCAGCTCGGCCAGCTGTACGACGAACGGCGCCCACTCCGCTCGGAGCGGGCGCCGTTCGTCATTGCGGTGCCACGGGAACCTGACGGCTGGGCAACGAGACGCGGGTGTCGAACTGCGTGCCGCGTCGGCGCGGGCATGATCAACGGCTGACTCTCCAGCCCTCCAGAGGCCGTCTCGCCCGTCAGGGCGGGGCGGCCTCTTGTCGTGACTGCGCGACGGACCAGCGTTCACTCGGGCCGTGGCGCCCTGATCCACAGCCGGTGGAAGATGAAGGCGAACAAGCCGAGGAACGAACAAACGAAGAGTGCGGGCTCGTCGCCGTTGCTGATCGTCCATCCGAATCCGACAGCTGCCGGTGCGACCAGCAATCCAGTCCCGGTCAGCAGGGACCTCGTCTGCCACTCGACGAGTCTCGACGCGTGCTCCATCTGCGTTCGAGCTGCGGCGTTCGTTGCAGGAGTTTCACTCATTCGTACATCCTCGCGCTGGCGGCATCCTGCTGTTGGCTAATCCCGGATCCACCGATGAGTTTGGTGACGTGAGCGTGGCGTAGAACGAGAATGCCCTTGCAGGGCAGGAGAATCTGAGTTCTTCAGGCAAAGATTCACACCGGCAGCAAGGGCATCTCTGGGATGAAACTCTCTCACACGGTTCGAGCGACGTCGGCAGCCTTCGATGATCCGAATCTCGTGTCGACTGGCGGCCTGGTCCCGGTGCTCGCGTTGGCCGACCGTGGTGGGCTGCGGGATCTGGCTGATACCCACCTCACGGTGCCCACGCACAAGGGCGCGAACGCCGGATTGAAGGTCGCCTCGCTCGTCGGTGGGATGGTCGCCGGCGCGGACTCGATCGATGACATGGCGCTGCTGCGGCACGGCGGGATGGGCCGGGTTTTCGCCCGCGCCTACGCGCCCTCGACGTTGGGCTCGTTCCTGCGAGCGTTCACCTTCGGCCACGTTCGTCAGCTCGACGCAGTCGCATCGAGGTTCCTGATCGCGGTGGCCGGACTCACCCGGCTCCTGGGCGCCGGGACCGGTCTTGGCGCCGGCACCGAGGAGTCAGGAGCCGGTGCCGGGTACGCGTTGCTCGACGTCGACGACACGATCATCGAGGTCCACGGCCACTCCAAGCAGGGCGCCGGGTTCGGCTACTCCGGTGTGCGCGGGCTCAACGCACTGCTGGCCACGCTCACGACCGCGACGACGGCGCCGGTGATCGTGGCCCAGCGGCTCCGCAAGGGCGCGGCGGGGGCGCCACGCGGCGCGAAGCGGCTGGTCGGCGACGCGGTGAGGACCGCCCGGCGACTGCTCGGCACGGGTCAGCTGGTCTTGGTCCGGATGGACTCGGCGTTCTACGGCCGCGGACCAGTCCACGCCGCCCTGGTCGGCGGCGCCGATGTGTCGGTCACGGTGCGGATGGACAAGGCCGTCAAGAAAGCGATCGCCACAATCGGCCACGAAGCGTGGACCACCATCGAGTACACCGACGCCGTCTTCGACGAAACCTCGCAGAAGTGGATCTCTCGCGCCGAGGTCGCCGAGATTCCCTTCACCGCCTTCGCCGCGCAGAAGAAGTCCGAGCAGGTGCCCGGGCGGCTGGTGGTGCGTCGGATCCCCGACTTCAACGCCGAGAAGAACAAGGCAGCCGGCCAGGACACCCTGTTCGACGTGTGGCGCTTCCACGCGTTCTTCACCACCGCCGACCCCGTGCTCCTGGACACCGTCGCGGCGGACAAGACCCACCGCCATCACGCCGTCATCGAGCAGGTCCACGCCGACCTCAAAGGATCCGCGCTGGCCCACCTGCCGTCCGGAGTGTTCACCGCCAACGCCGCCTGGCTGGTGCTCGCCGCTATCGCGTTCAACCTCACCCGCGCCGCAGGCACCCTCGCCGCACCAGACCTGGCACGGGCGAGCACCGCGACGATCCGACGCAAGCTGATCACCGTGCCCGCGAGGGTAGCGACCTCAGCGCGCCGGATCACCCTGCACCTGCCCCAAGCCTGGCCCTGGGAGAACGCCTGGACCGCCCTGTTCGACCGGGTCAGCGACCCGCCGCCCGGCCTCGCGGCCTGACCCACCCAGCAGCCACCGCTGCGCGACCCGAGGACCAAAGGACGACCCGGACAGCAAGGTCCGGCAGATCCCCACGCCCACAGCCGCTCACCCCACGGCGATCCGGATCACGCGATTACCACCAAGCTCATCGGTGGATCCGGGGTTAAAGAATGGGTGCTCCCACGTGACCTGACTCTCAATTGCGGTCGCGACGGAAGTGCAGTCCGACCTCCGGGTCGACGATCGGCTCCTGCGCCGCCGGCAGGTCACCGGCCAGCAACGGCGCCGAAACATCCAGGTTGCGCTTCACCAGCGCCAACGCGATCGGGCCCAACTCGTGGTGACGCGCCGACGAGCCGACGACGCCGAGGGGCTTGGGAGGGCGGGCTTCAGGCGTCTCGATACGCCCGCTCGTTCCTCGCGGGCTACTCGACGAACGAAGGGACGCGGCGTCCTCGACGACCGGGGAGCCCTGGGCGGGGAGACGGTTCTCGGAGCCGTCGAGGTGCAGCAGGGTCAGGCGACGCGGCGGGCGGCCCAGGTTGTTGACCCGCGCCACCGTCTCCTGGCCGCGATAGCACCCCTTGTCCAGATGTACGGCGGCCCACGGCTGCCCCGCCTCGAGCCAGCCGACCTCGTTGGGGATCGTCCGCTCGTCGGTGTCGATGCCGAAGCGGGGCTCGCCCCGCTCGATCCGCAGCGCCTCGAAGGCCCACAGCCCCGCGGCGGGGCCGGCCGCCTCGGCGTACTGCTGGAGCTGAGCGCGGGGGACGAGGTCGTAGCGGCCGGGCCGCCAGGCGACGGCGATCTCGGCGGTGACGTCGCTGACCTCGACCTCGGACCAGAACTTCATCCGCTCCAGGTAGGCGATCAGCGCCGCGCCGCGGCCGGGCTCGGTGTGGGCGGTGAACGCCTCGCCGTCGTCGACGCCGGCGAACGCGTGCTCGACGTGACCCTGCGGGCTCAACACCAGGGCGTGCACCCAGCGGCCCGGCTCGAGGCCCTCGAAGAACTGCGTCGTCAACGAGTGCAGCCAGGTCAGCCGGTCGGGGCCGGCCACGCGCAGCACATCGCGGTGCGACAGGTCGACGAAGCCCTCCCCCGCCGCCAGCGCGCGCTGCTCGCCGAAGAGGCTGCCGTAGTGCGCCGCCACCCCGGCGTCGACGCCGTCGCCGGCGACCGCGCCGGGCAGGGCCAGCAGGGGGCTCGCAGAGGTCGCGTCCGTCATGTCAGGTCCCGGTAGTGCTCGAGCAGGTTGGTCAACGTGCTGACCGCCTGCGACATCTCCTCCAGGTGCCGCGGATCCAGCGCACTCAGGAGCTGCTTGATCTCGGTGCTCGACACCCCCGCCGTGCGCGGCAGATAGGTCACCTCGCACACGTCCTTGAGGTCGTCGAACTTCCCCGTCCAGTCGTCCCCCATGACGAGTACGTCGACCTCGTGCGCCACGACGTCCTTGCGCTTCTGGTCCCACGACTCCTCGGGGACCACCAGGTCGACGCCCTTGATCGCGGCGACGATGGCCGCGCGGTCGTCGTAGGACACGACCGAGCGCTTGCCCTTGCCCGCGTTGAACTCGTCGGTCGAGACGCCCACGATCAGACGGTCGCCCATCGCGGCCAGCCGCTCGATGAGGCGCAGGTGGCCGATGTGGAAGATGTCGAAGGTCCCGTAGGTCAGGACAGTGCGACCCGCCGTGTTGCTGCTGCCGTCAGGCATTGCTCTCTCCTTCACAGGCCGCGCACCGGCCGAAGACCGTCAGGTGACCCAGGTCCGGGACGAAGCCCCTCTCTGCCAACAACGCCACGAAGGGGGCTGCCTCTTCCGCCGCCACCGAGGTCACGCCCTTGCAGCCGCGGCACACCAGGTGGAAGTGCTCGTGGTCCGTCGTCGAGTGGTACGTCGGAGCGCGGTCGCTCAGGTGCGCGTGACGGATCAGGCCCAGCTGCTCCAGCACCTCCAGGGTGCGATAGACCGTCGAGGCGTTGACCGTGCTCGCCGTCTCCTGCACCTTCGCCAGCACCTCGTCGGGGGTGGCGTGGCCCAGCTCGTTGACGGCCGCGAGGATCAGCTCGCGCTGCGGAGTGAGGCGGTAGCCCTGTGCGCGGAGGGCGGCGCGCCAGTCCGGCGTGGAGGTTGCGGAGGGAGCGTCAGACACGCTTGAGCCTCGCCCACAGGTGCGGCTGCAGCGGCTGTCCCACGGCAGCCATGTCGAAGGCGTAGAGGAGATCGCCCTCGACGTTGCCGTAGAGGCGCTTGCCGGCGGCGTACTCCTTCGCCGTCTCGGTGCGGGCGACAGCGTCGGTGGTCCACTCGAACTTCCCGTCGGCCGCCTCCCCGTGCCAGATCTCGGCGATGCCGGTGTTGTGCGTCAGCAGGATCTCGAAGTTGCCCTCACCGACGGCGCGGATGAAGCCGGTCTCGATCGCTGCGTCGCGGACCTTCTCGCCCTGCTCGTCGACGATCCACGAGCGGGCCATGTAGTGGAAGAACGGGCGACCGTCGTGGGTGAAGATCAGCTCCTGGCCGAACTGGAAGCTCTCGATCGTCGGGTAGTCACCGTGCCCGTTGCCGCGCCACGTGCCGAGCATCCAGGCGATGGGGCCACAGTTCGGGTGCAGGTTGTCGGGGAGTTCGAAGGCCACGACAGATCAGTCTAGGCGTGCTCGTAGGCTCGGCCCATGTCGCGCGCACTCGTCGTGAAGGTCACCTGTGGCACCGACGCCCCCGAGCGGGCCAACCAGGGCTTCACCGTCGCGGGCGCGGCCGCCGCGTCCGGCGTCCCCGTCTCGCTCTGGCTCACCGGCGAGGCGGCCTGGCTCGCCGTCCCCGGCCGGGCGGCCGAGCTCGAGCTCCCCCTCGCCACCCCCGTCGCCGACCTGCTCGACGCCGTCCTCGCCGGCGGCACCGTGACCGTCTGCGCCCAGTGCGCGGCGCGACGCTCGCTCACCGAGGCGGACCTGCTGCCCGGCTGTCGGATCGCCGGGGCGCCCGCCTTCGTCGAGGAGGCGCTGCGCGACGGCGTACAGGCGCTGGTCTACTGATGCGGGCCGTGCTGCAGCGGGTCCAGTCCGCGTCGGTGACCGTCGCCGGCGAGATCGTCGGCGCGATCGACTCCCCCGGCCTCCTCGTCTATCTCGGGGTCACCCACGACGACGGCGCCGCCGAGGTCGCCTGGATGGCGCGCAAGATCCGCGACCTGCGGATCCTCCCCGACGAGCAGTCGCTCGCCGACACCGGCGGACCGGCGCTGGTCGTCTCCCAGTTCACGCTCTATGGCGACGCCCGCAAGGGCCGACGACCCACCTGGATCGCCGCCGCCCCCGGCCCCGTCAGCGAGCCGCTCTATGACGCCGTCTGTGCCGCCCTCGAGGCGGCCGGGACCCCCGTCGCGCGGGGCGTCTTCGGCGCCGACATGCAGGTCGCGTCCGTCAACGACGGCCCCTTCACCGTCCTCCTGGACACCGCCGCGGGATGAGGCGTCCGGCTCGGACGCGCTCGGTAGGCTCGACGCCGTGAGCCGCCAGACCGTCCTTCTCGCGACCGCCCTGATCTGCCTCGCCGGACTCCTCACCGGCTGCAAGGGACTCGGCAAGCAGGCGGAGTACGTCGCGCTCGGCGACTCCTACACGGCCAGCCCCTACATGGGCCCGCGCGACGTGACCGACGGCTGTGTCCGCTCCTCCGAGAACTACCCGCAGCAGGTCGCCGAGGCCACCGACATGGTCCTCAAGGACGTCAGCTGCTCCAGTGCGCAGACCAAGGACGTCCAGGGCCGCCAGACCCTCCCCTCGGGCGGCGAGGTCGCCCCGCAGCTCGACGCCGTCGCCGAGGCGACCAAGCTCGTCACCATCGGGCTGGGCTTCAACGACTTCGCGCTCACCACCCGGGTGATGGCCGGCTGCCCGCAGCTCGCCGTCTCCGACCCCGAGGGCAGCCCCTGCACCGAGCTCGACGCCGCCACCGAGGACAACGTCGCCAACGCGCTCGAGGCCGTCCCGGACAACCTGGTCGGCGTCATCGAGGCCGTGCAGGCCAAGGCGCCCGACGCCCGGATCCTCCTCATCGGTTATCCGCAGATCTTCCCCGCCGGCGACGAGGGCTGCGACAACCTGCCCATCGCGAAGGGCGACCTCGACTTCGTGCGCCAGGTCAACATCGACATCAACACCGCGCTCCAGTCCGCCGCCGCCCAGACCGGCATCACCTACATCGACACCTTCACCCCCAGCGAGGGCCACGACATCTGCGGCGACGAGCCGTGGGTGGCCGGCGCCCAAGCGCTCGACGGCGACGCCGTCCCGTGGCACCCCTACCTCGCCGAGGCCGACTTCGTCGCCGACCTCATCACCGAGGCGCTGAAGGACTGAGGCTCTGACGCCCGTCGTCCCGTGCGGATCTGCTGCGTTTCGGCAGCATTCTCGACCGATTCGCACGGGACGACGCAGGGGGCTGTGGAGGACGCGCGCGCAGGTACGACGATCGGCGCATCCTCTCCCGCATGGAGCTCCACCTCACCCGACCGGGACTGGTCGCGCCGGTGCACGTCGACCCCACCGGGCAGACGGGCCCGACACCGGGACAGGCGCGCGGGCCACGGTGGCGGGGCCTCCGCGCCGGGTGGTACCAGTCCGTCGACAGCCCGTCGACGACCGAGCAACGCATCGTGGAGGCTGTCGGAGCCCTGCCCGACGGCTGCGCGGCGACGGGGTGGGCGGCCCTCCACTGGCTCGGAGCCCGCTGGTCCAACGGGTTGGACGCCGACGGGCGCGAGCTGCCGGTCCCGGTCGCGGTCGGCGAGCGGCACGTCGTACGACAGCGGGCGGGGACGCTGGTCTCCGAGGACTGGCTCTTCGACGACGACGTCATCGTCATCGACGGCCTGCCCATCACGATCCCTGCGCGTGCCGTGACCTTTGAGGCACGCACGGCGGACAGCGAGATCACGGCCACGTGCCTCATCGACATGGCGACGTACGACGACCTGGTCTCCCTCGACGAGCTCGCGGCCTACACCGCGCGGCTCGTCGCCCGGCCCGGCAAGGTCCAGCTCCAACGCGCGCTCTCGGTCGCCAGCGAGAACGCCTGGTCACCGATGGAGGTGGTGATGCGACGCTTCTGGCAGCTGCACCACCAGCGTCCGCTGCTGTGCAACCAGCCGATCTTCGACGCCGCGGGCAACCACCTCCTCACCCCTGACCTGCTCGACCTCGAGGCCGGAGTCGCGGGCGAGTACGAAGGCGACGTTCACGCGTCCGGCCGGGCGCGCAGCCGCGATCTGGGCCGCGAGGAGGTCAGTCGGCGCCACGGCATCGAGGTCGTGACGATGATGTCGGGCGCCGGCGAGCGCGCGCGCTTCCTCCATCGGCTCGAGGGCGCCTACGCCCGCAGCCGCGGGCCCGGACCACGGTCCTGGACCATCGAGCAGCCCGGCTGGTGGGTCGACACCTCGACGGTTGCCCTGCGTCGGGCGCTCACAGTGGAGCAACGCGAACGCTGGCTCCGACACCGTCGTCCCGTGCAGAACGGTCCGAAAATCCCGTGAGAGACGACAGATCCGCACGGGACGACGCCGTCAGCGGGCCAGGCGGAGGCCCAGCAGATACATCTCGCAGCCGAGGCAGAAGGCGAAGACGGCGTTGAGGAAGGCCGCGACGAGCGCGAGGCCGGCGAAGACCTGACCCACGAGGACCGCCCCGGTGGCGAAGCCGATGGTCGCGCCGAGGGCGAAGAGCAGCCCGACGGCCTGGGCGAAGCGCGGCGGAGCCGGGTCCTCGAGGTGGTCGGGGGCAGCGAGCCGCGGACGGATCACACTGCGGAAGAACAGCCCCGTCGGCGTCATCTGTACGCCGAGACCGGCGCCGATCGCGAAGAGCACACCCTGCACCGCGGTGATCACCGCGGCGACCTCCGGGGCGGCGTCGGACAGCAGCAGGGCGACCGCGAAGACCACCAGGGTCACCGAGGCCGTGAAGCGGGGACCGCGCGGGTCGATGCCCGCTCCCGCGTCGTTGGTGGTCATCGGACCTCCTGGGGCAGGGCGGCGAGCACCTGCTCGCGGCGGGGTGCGCCGGCCGCCCGCGCGATCTCGGCGCCCGTGGCGTCGAGGACCAGCGTGGTCGGCGTACGGCGGATGTCGAGCTCGCGCACCAGCGCGAGGTGCTCCTCGGCGTCGATCTCGACGTGCGCGACGCCGGACTCCTTGCCGGCGACGTCGGCCAGCAGGACCCGCGTCGTGCGGCAGGGGGCGCAGAAGGCGCTGGAGAACTGCACGAACGTCGCGCGCTCGCCGAGCGTGGCCGACGGGAGGACCGCGGTGAGGGCGGACCAGGGGGACGGGGTGGAGATGGGCGTGGCTGGGTCCGGTGTGGGGGTTGCGGGCGTCTCGAGACGCTCGCTGGCGCTCGCTCCTCGACGAACGGGGAGGGCGCTCGCTCCTCGGCGACCGGGGGCGGCGAAGCGGCCGTCGGTGCGGCGGCGCCACAGGCCGAAGGCGGTCGCCGCGGCGAGGGCGACGAGCAGCACGACGAGTCCGGGGTTCACATCAGCCTCCAACGACCACGGCGGCCCCCGGATTCCGGGAGCCGCCGTCGACGTACATCACAGTGGGCCTCTCAGGGTCCGGAGGTTTCGAGGCTCGGCGCTGGCGCGCCTCACACCTCAACCACCGGGGGTGGGTCAGATCGAGATCTGGACCTCGGCGACCGAGCCGGTCTGCGCCTGGACGACGCGGTCGACCGGGTCGGCCTTGGGGGCCAGGGTGCGCAGGGTCCACTGGCCGTCGCCGGCGAAGAACCGGAAGTGGCCCGTGGCCGAGGTGGGGACCTCGGCGGTGAACTCGCCGGACTTGTCGAGCAGCCGGACGTAGGCGCCGGCGACCGGGGTCGCGTCGTCGCCCGTGCCGCGCAGGACCTGGCCCTGGATCACGGCCTCCTTGGTCGTGTTGATGCCCTCAACCGAGAGGCCACCGACCTTCGCGCCGCACATCAGGCGTCACCGGGCTCGTCGCCGAGCGCGATCGGGACGCCGACGAGCGAGCCGTACTCGGTCCAGGAGCCGTCGTAGTTCTTGACGTTCTTCTTGCCGAGGATCTCCTGCAGCACGAACCAGGTCAGCGAGGAGCGCTCACCGATGCGGCACAGCGCGATGGTGTCCTTGGACTCGTCGAAGCCGACCTCCTCGTATAGGGCCTGCAGGTCGGCGTCGGACTTGAAGGTGCCGTCGTCGTTGGCGTTCTTGGACCACGGGACGTTGACCGAGGTCGGGATGTGGCCGGCGCGCTGCGACTGCTCCTGCGGGAGGTGGGCCGGGGCGAGGAGGCGGCCGGCGTACTCGTCGGGGCTGCGCACGTCGACGAGGTTCTGCGTGCCGATCGCGGCGACGACGTCGTCACGGAAGGCGCGGATCGTGCGGTCCTGCTCCTGGGCGACGTACGTCGTGGTGGGACGCTCGGGCAGCTCGTCGGTCAGCTCGCGGCTGTCCAGCTCCCACTTCTTGCGGCCGCCGTCGATCAGCTTGACGTCCTGGTGGCCGTAGAGCTTGAAGTACCAGTAGGCGTAGGCCGCGAACCAGTTGTTGTTGCCGCCGTAGAGCACGACGGTGTCGTCGTTGGAGACGCCGCGCGAGGACAGCAGGGCCTCGAACTGCTCCTTGTTGACGAAGTCGCGGCGGACCTGGTCCTGGAGGTCGGTGGTCCAGTCGAGCTTGATGGCGCCCTTGATGTGGCCCTTGTCGTAGGCCGTGGTGTCCTCGTCGACCTCGATGATGACGACGCCGGGGGTGTCGATGTTGTCCTCGGCCCACTGGGCGGAGACGAGCGAGTTCTCGCGGCTCATGGTGATTCCTTCGTGATGTGCGGGATGGGTGGTGGTGCGCGAAACGACGGTGCTGCGGATCGACCGACGCGTCGGCGCGGAGGGCATGACGGACGTCGTGCTCCTGGCCCCACCGAACGTGGCCGGGATGGACGGGTCGCGAGGCAGACGCCTCAGAGGGAACCCGTCAGCAGGGTCGACACAGCGCCGAGCTGACGCGGCAGTTGTCCACCGCGCGCCGCTTGGTCAGCAGCAGAGTCGTCGACATGGGTAAGAGCCTAGGCGCAGCCCCGAGGATCACGAACTCGAGATTCCACATCGCGAGACGCGAGTCCAAATATTGAGATCAGTAGACGACGCAGGCCGACGGCGCCGACGTGTTGGAGCTGGAGGGGAAGGCGCCGGGCGTCACCCGGAGGTCGATCTCGCCGGGCTGGTCCTCCCCGCTCGCCATCAGGAACTCGATCTCGTGGCTCGACTGCGGCGCGAGCTCGACGCCGATGCGCGACAGGCTCCGGTTGGCGAACGGCTCGACGACGGGCGTGGACACGCGCTGGCCGTCGACCCGCAGCTCCTGGATCTCGCCGCCGACCGGCGAGGTCAGATAGATGGTCAGCAGCTGGTGTCCCGGCGCGACCCGCACGCCGGGGAAGTTCTCGCCGGTGATCGCGGGCGTGAGCATCGACAGGTCCGTCGGGGTGTTGCTGTGGAGCTCGATCGACCCGGCGATCACCTGCCGGTCGTCGTCGGTGCACGAGCGGGCCGTCACCGTCGCCTCGTACTGCAGGTAGTACTGCATCTTGGTCGGGCCGGAGTCGTTGACATAGATGCCGACATGCGGCTTCGACTCCGCCTCGCGCAGGAAGTCGCCGGCGATGTCGGTGCCGGCGATCTCGGCCTGGTCCTCGGCGTCGAAGCTGTGCATCCGGATCCGGCCCTCGCCCACGGCCTGCACCAGGCCCTGGATCGCCGCGACCGTGTCGCCGCGGCCGTCGGCGAAGGCGTCGAACACGGCCTTGGCCACGGCCTGCTGGTAGTCGCTCTGCAGGCTGCGGTCGCCGGTGAGGCGATAGATCTGGTTCTCCACGGCCGAGACCACGTTGGTGGCGTCCACCGGTCCCCCGCCCGGCACGGGCACCGAGCCGACGCCGCGCAGCAGGTAGGACACCGCCACCGGGTCGACGTAGACCACGCCGTCGAGGCGGCCCCCCATCGCCTGCTCCCAGCGGGCGCGGATCAGGTCGGCGGAGCGGGCGACGTCGGGGGTCAGGGTCGCGTTGCCACCGGCGCGGGTGAGGTTGGCGCCGAACACCCGCTCCTCCTCCTTGGTCAGCGGGAGGCTGTCGGAGCCGAGGCCGACGTCGGCCATGTCCTCCTGCCCGACGATGTCGATGGACCCCGACTGCATCCGCACCAGCGACAGGGCGCCGGCCAGTCCACCGCCGCTGCGCATCTCCGCGTTGTTCTGCAGCACGAGGAGGTAGTAGCGCGGACGCTCCTCACCGAGCATGCGCGGGATGAGCCGCGAGGCGCGGTACGTCGAGTCGAGGGTCGCCCGCGCGTCGTCGACCAGGCCCCGCAGCTGGTCGAAGGCCGTCTGCACGGGACCGATCAGCCGCGAGCTGTCGACCCCCGCGAGCGTCGCGGCCGCGTCGCCGAACGCCGCCTGACTGACCTCCGCGGGCTCCTCCAGCGCCGCGATCCGGTCGATGGGGAAGCGGTGCTGCGCGGGCCGGAAGGCGTCGCTGGTGACGCTCTGCGCGGCGTTGGCGACCGGCTCCAGCCCGTCCCGGCCCACGTCGGAGAGCACTCCGGAGACGATCGCGATCGCCTCCGCGTCGTCGCCGAGGACGGGCACGTGCTCGAAGACCGCCCAGGTGGGGCCCGACGTACGACCGGCGGCGGAGTCGGCCGCCTCCCGATAGCGGCCGAGCGTCTCGCGTGCGCCGTCGACGTCGCCGCGGACCAGGGCGGCGCGGAGGATCTGCGCCTCCTCCTCCACCTCGCGGAGGTCCTGGGCGGTGGCCCACACGGTCCACGCGCACCACAGCAACGCCAGGCCCAGCAGCGAGAGGCCGCCGACCAGCGACCAGAACCTCACCGGGGAACGCCGCAGTCGGCGCCAGCGGCGCTTCCAGGCCGGGCTCCTGCGGCGACGAACCTCGGGCGACATCGAGGGCGACAGTACCGCAGCACGGGACCGCCGACCGGGACACGATCACGACTGTTCCAGCGCGGGTTCGGCCACGCTCCCGCGAGGGCTGGGGATGTGCCCTAGGATCAACGACCGTCCGGTCATGCAACCCGCGACAAACCGATCGTCCCTACACGGGTGCACCTCGAAGCAAGGTCAGGTCTTGGACTTCAAACAGTTTCTCGCCGTTCTCCGGCGCCAGTGGCGCACGATCGTCGTGACAATGTTGGTCGCCCTGGCCATCAGCTCCGCGATCACCTTCACGGCGACCCCGAAGTACGAGTCGAAGTCGCAGGTCTTCCTCAGCGTCGACGTCCGCGACACCACGGACGCCTACGCCGCGCTGCTGTTCGCCCAGAGCCGGGCCGCGTCCTACGCCAACCTCGCGCAGAGCACCGGGCTCGCCGACCGCGTCGTCGAGAGCCTCGACCTGCAGATGACGCCCGAGGACCTCTCCTCCAACATCAGCGCCGAGGTCGTCGAGAGCACCTCACTCATCGAGCTGAGGGTCGAGGACACCGACCCCGAGCGCGCCCAGCTGATCGCCCGGGTCACGACCGACGAGTTCATCAACTACGTCGAGTCGCTCGAGACCTCCAGCGGCGGCGAGGCCAACGTCGTCGTCCAGGTCAGCAACGAGGCGAACCTCAACCGCGGCCAGGTCAGTCCCCGGATCATCCTCAACCTCGCGATCGCCGCGATCCTCGGCATCCTCGCCGGCATCGCCCTGGCCATCACCCGCGAGCTGCTCGACCGCACCATCCAGACCGCGGCCCACGTCACCGAGCTCACCGACTCGCCGGTCCTGGCCAGCATCGGCTTCGACGGCGACATCAAGACCGCGCCGCTGCTCACCGACCTCGGTGGCTTCGCCGCACGCACCGAGGCCTTCCGACTGCTGCGCACCAACCTGCAGTTCATCGACCTCGACCACCAGCCCCGCTGCCTGGTCATCACCAGCGCCGTGCCCGGCGAGGGCAAGACGATGACGTCGACCAACCTCGCCGTCGCGCTCGCCCAGACCGGTCGCAACACGCTGATCATCGACGGTGACCTCCGACGCCCGCGCGTCGCGAGCACCCTCGGCCTCGACCCGGCGATCGGTCTCACCACCGCCCTCGTCGGCCGCACCGAGATCCACGACGCGATCCAGGTGCACGAGCCGAGCGGACTGCACGTGCTCGCCAGCGGCGCCAAGCCGCCGAACCCGACCGAGATCCTGCAGTCGAAGATCACCCACGACCTGATCCTGCGGCTGCGGGCGTCGTACGACATGGTCATCATCGACGCGCCGCCGCTGCTGCCGGTCGCCGACGCCTCGGTCCTCGCCACCCTCGGCGACGGCGTGATCCTCGTGGTGCGCCACGGCCGGACCACCCGCGACCAGGTCAGCGAGGCCATCGGCCGCATCCAGCACATCAGCGGCCGCCTCTATGGCGTCGTGGTCAACATGGTCGCCAAGCGCGCCGTGGGCGCCTATTACTACTACTACTACGAGGAGTCGACCTCCAAGGGCTCCTCCGCGCGCGGTCCGATCAACAAGGACAAGGGCGGACGCCGCCGCAGCGGCTGATTTCGCCTCACCCGCCCCTGCCGGCGGCGTGACCCCCGGGCCCGATGGTCGTTGGTCGGTTCACGCTGGGGGGCGCATCGGGACACTGCATCGGGGCAGGGCCACCAAGCCATCAAGGAGAGAAGCATGAGTTCGGGCACGGTCGACGTTCTGGTTGCCGGAGGCGGCGGTTTCATCGGAGGCCACCTCGTGGCCGACCTGCTGGCGCAGGGCAAGACGGTCCGCTCGGTGGACGTCAAGCCGATGGACGAGTGGTACCAGGTGCACCCCGACGCACAGAACAGCGTGGGCGACCTGTCCCTGCTCGACCAGGCCGAGGCCGCGACCCAGGGTGCGCGCGAGGTCTACATGCTCGCCGCCGACATGGGTGGCATGGGCTTCATCGAGAACAACAAGGCCCTGTGCATGCTGACGGTGCTCACCAGCACCCACATGCTCCAGGCCGCGCAGAAGTACGACGTCGAGCGCTACTTCTACTCCTCGTCCGCGTGCGTCTACGCCGCCGACAAGCAGACCGACCCGGGCGTGACCGCGCTCAAGGAGTCGGACGCCTACCCCGCCATGCCCGAGGACGGCTACGGCTGGGAGAAGCTCTTCACCGAGCGGATGGCCCGCCACTTCCGTGAGGACTTCGGCCTGACCACCCGCATGGCGCGCTACCATAACGTCTATGGCCCCGAGGGCACGTGGACCGGTGGCCGCGAGAAGGCGCCCGCCGCCGTCTGCCGCAAGATCGCCGAGGCGGTCATCTCCGGCAAGCACGAGCTCGAGATCTGGGGCGACGGCGAGCAGACCCGGTCGTTCATGTACATCGACGACTGCGTCAAGGGATCCCAGATGATCCTCGCCAGCGACTTCGAGGACGCCATCAACCTCGGCTCCGCCGAGCTCGTCTCGATCAACCAGCTCTACTCGATCGTCGAGGAGATCGCCGGGATCAAGTGCGAGCGGAAGTACGACCTCAGCGCGCCGCAGGGCGTCCGGGGCCGCAACTCCGACAACACGATGATCAACGAGGTCTTCGGCTGGGAGCCGTCGATCAGCCTCGCCGACGGCCTCGCGAAGACCTACGCCTGGGTCTACGACCAGGTCAAGCGTGCGCAGGGCTGACCGGCCCCGCATCCACACCGCCACTCACAACGCCATCACCAGCTGACGTGCGGATCCTCGTCCACGACCACAGCGGCCATCCCTTCCAGGCAGAGCTCAGCCGCGAGCTCGCCCGCCGGGGCCACACCGTCACCCACTCCTACGTGGAGGGCTACGTCTCCGGCAAGGGCCGGCTCGAAGCCGCGCCCGGCGAGACCGTCGTCTTCGAGGGGATCGGCGGCGCCAAGCTCGTCGACAAGCAGCTCGGCGGCAAGGCGCTGCTCGGACGCCTCGTGCGCGAGGTCCGGCGCGGCTTCGAGTTCGTCCAGCACGTGCGCCGGGTCAACCCCGACATCGTGCTCGTCTCGAACGTGCAGATCCCGACGCTGGTGATCTTCGCGCTCGCGATGGCCGTGCTGCGACGCCCCTGGGTGCTGTGGCACCAGGACGTCTACGCCGTCGCCGTGCGCTCCATGGTCGGCGACAAGCTCCCCCGCCACTTCGCCGTCGTCGCGTCGATCTTCGAGATCTCCGAGCGCTGGTGCTCACGTCGCGCGGCCGCCGTCGTGGTCATCGCCCCCTCCTTCGTGCCCGTCCACGAGAAGTGGGGTACGGCGGACAAGGTCACCGTCATCCCCAACTGGGCGCCGCTCGACGAGATCGTCCCGGTCGCCCGCAAGAACGACTGGGCGACCGAGAACGGGCTCGACGACACCCGCACCCTCCTCTACTCCGGCACGCTGGGCCTCAAGCACAACCCCGAGCTGCTGGTGCGCCTCGCGAAGGCCACCGCCGACGCCGGCCAGCCCGTCCGGCTGGTCGTCGTCAACTCCGGGCCCGCGGTCGACGTACTCCGGGCGGAGGCGGAGCGTCTCGACGTCCCGCTCACGCTGCTCCCCTTCCAGCCCTACGAGCGGCTCCCCGAGGTCCTCGGCACTGGCGACGTCCTCGTCGTCCTGCTCGAGCAGGCGGCAGGTGCCTTCTCCGTGCCGTCCAAGACGCTGTCCTACCTCTGCGCCGGGCGACCGGTCCTGGGCCTGATGCCCGGGGAGAACCTCGCCGCCGCCCTGGTCAACCGCGCCGGCGGCCTCGTCCTGCCGCCCGCCGACGTGTCCATCGACGAGGCCGGCCGCTGGGCGGCCCGGGTCCTCGCCGACGACGACCTGCGCGACGAGCTCGGTGAGGCCTCTCGGGACCTGGCCGAGCAGGAGTTCGCCCTGGCCGGCTGCGCGACCTCGTTCGAGGGCATCCTGAGCGCTCACCGGCGTTGATGTCCTCCAACGAAATGAAGGGTTACAAGTAGTCCGTATCTCATTCGCAACTCGCTCGTTGGGGTGATTGCGGGTCCCCCCCACCCGCATTCCGGGGACCGGATCTCGGCTGGTCATCGCGAGGAGGTACGAGTTGCGCAAGCGTTTGTTCGACGTCGTGGTCATCGTGCTCGCTGCTGTGGCCTGGGTGCCGGTCGTAGCCGTGGCTGCCCTTGCCGTGCTGGTGTTCTCCGGCCGGCCGATCTTCTACCGCTCCCGCCGTTGGGTAGGTCCCAAGGCGGCGATCGAGATGGTCAAGCTGCGGGTCATGGTCCCCCACGCCAACAAGGTGCTCGAGTCCGTCGACGCCGGACGCTTCCTCAACACCCCGCCCGACTCGCCCCTCTACACCGGCGTCGGCCGGATCCTGGACCGGCTCGGGATCAACGAGATCCCGCAGTTCGTCCACGTGCTGCGCGGCGAGATGACCATCGTCGGCCCCCGGCCGCTCACCGACGCGGTGCGCGACGCGCTCCTCGAGGAGCACGGACAGATCGACGAGCGGTGGGACAGCACCCCCGCCGGCCTCACCGGCCTGCCGCAGCTCGTCGGCCGCATCGCGCTCACCGACCAGCAGCGCCTGGACCTCGAGTCCGCCTACGCCCGGATGGTGGCCGACGGCTACAGCATCCGCACCGACTTCAAGATCCTGCTCTTCACGGTGCTCATCACCTTCGGCGTGAAGAAGCCGCTGGCCCCCGAGGCCGCGCTCGACATGGTCCGCGGACGCCGTACCCGGGTCCGGACCCTGCGCACCGCGCGGGCCCACGGCTACACGGCCGCTGCGACGGCCGACACCGACGCCGTCGCCTGACAGGCCGCCACAGCCCGCCTGAGAGGCACAGAGGTTTCGAGGCCACTCGCTGGCGCTCGCGGCACCTCAACCAGCGGAGGGGCTGCGCCTGGGGTGCCGGACGGGGCGACCCCCCGCCGGCGCATCGGGGTGCCCTCGGCTGGCAACCAGAGTCAGCCGCGCAGATGAGTGGCCGAGGGCGGGGTCCCCGCTCTGCGCCGCCGGGGGACGCCACGAGAGGCGCCGCAGGCGCCG
>NZ_STGW01000015.1:1617-25767 GCF_004912195.1 Nocardioides caeni | reverse complement strand
CGCCCCGCTCGTCCCTCGCGGGGCTCCTCGACCACCAGGGGCGGGGCGGCGGCGGTGGTGCCGGACGGGGCGACCCCCGCCGGCGCATCGGGGTGCCCTCGGCTGGAAACAACAGTCAGCCGCGCCGATGAGTGGCCGAGGGCGGGGGCCCCGCTCTGCGCCGCCGGGGGACGCCACGGGAGGCGCCGCAGGCGCCGACCCACCCCAGTCCGCCGGTCAGGCGAACAGGCTCCGCAGGGCCGCGGTGCCGGTGGCGTCGTCGGCGTGGGTCACGGCGACGTCCCAGTAGTGGAACGCGCCGGACTCGATGCCCGCGGCCAGTTCGCCGAGGCGGCCGGGGACGTCGGCGATCGGCACGAGGCCGATCCGCTCGCCGGCGTTGTCCCAGATGCCCACGTGGGCGTAGCCCAGGCCGGCCAGCTCCGGCCAGACCTGCGCGGCGTCGTTGCCGGCCTTGGCGCTGAGCCGCTCGTCGTACTCGAAGAAGAGGACGGGGGTGGCGGGCTGCCAGGCGCGGGTCACGGCGGGGACGAGGGTGACGTCGTAGCCGTCGGTGTCGGACTTGATGAGGCGCAGGCCGTCGAAGGCGGGGTACTTGGCGCGCAGGGCCTCCGGGCTGAGGGTGGCGACCTTCGCGCCCGACGTCGACTCCTCGAAGCGCGAGGTGCCGCCGGAGCGTACGGCGACCAGGGAGTCCGAGCCGTCGGTGACGACCAGCGACTCCTCGACGACGACGCGGGCGTCCTTGTCGACGTTGGCGTGGAGGAACTCCAGGTAGTAGGCGTCGCCCTCGACGCACAGCACGCTGCCGTCGGCCGCGTGGAGCACCTGGACGGCCGAGTCGCCGACGTTGGCACCGATGTCGAGCATGGTCAGCGGCGCGCCGTCCTCACGGGCGATGGCGGCGGCCAGCTGCACCAGGTTCTGCCCGTAGTCGGGCGAGAACTTCGCGTAGTCGGGAAGCCGGTGCGACCACGGCAGGACGAGGTCGACGCCCTGGACGTGGCGGGTGACCTTGCGGGTCGGCCACAGGCCGCGCACGGCCCACGATGCATAGAGCGGCAGGAGACGGGCACGGCGGCCGATCGACTGGCTGCGGGACTGGCTCATGGGCTCTCCTCGATGGCGTGACCGACGAGCAGTCGGTCGACGGCGGTGACGACCCGCGCGGGGTCGATGTCGATGTCGGCCTGGATGCCGGTCATCGGGTTGTCGCGTCCGTGCTGGTCGGGACGGCCGGCGACGACGTACTCATAGGTGACGTCGTCGAGGCTGGCGCAGATCGACCAGTAGCAGTGCTTGACGTAGTTGACGGGGAAGATCTCCAGCACGCGGGCGCCGGGCGAGCAGAAGAGCAGGTTGGCGAGCGCGCCGCCGTGGAGGCCGACGACGACCTCGGCTGCGGCGAAGTGGTCGATCTGCTCCTGCACCGTCAGGGTGCCGGGGTCGATGCGGACGAAGCCGCGCTCCTCGAGCGCCGCCCACACCTGCTCCTCCTGCACCAGACGTCGGGTGTTGCGGCCGCCCAGGCGCGTGACGTAGAGGCGCTTCGGGCGGCCCTCCAGCTGCTGGGGCGGCAGCTGGGCGCGCAACCACTGGACGGTCCACCGTGGGGCCATCTCACGGGGGTTCTGCAGGCACGGGACATAGAGCTGCGGCGAGCGCACTGTCGCCTGCGGCACGACCTCGATGATCCGGTGGCGGTCGAGGCCGGTGAGCGCGAGCAGCTCCTTCTCGTAGCGGGTGGACGCGGAGACGACGATCGCGTCGGGCTCGACGCCGGGCACCGTCTCGGTGAACACGCCCCAGCGCGGCAGCACGTCCATCAGGAAGTGGTAGTAGTTCCGGTTGCCGCCGCGGGTGCTCAGCGCGACCACCGGGCCGTCGACCTCGACGACCGGCGGCAGCTTGCTCGCCAGGAAGACGGGGTGCTCGCGCCACGACTCGATGCCGAAGTACTCGCTGGTCTCGATGTCGAGAGCGCCTCCGGGAGTGACGACGGCCCCCCAGTCACCGGCGACCGCTCCCCCGGCCATCTCGAGCACGTACTGCTCGGGGACGTCCCACTCGCGGGCGTCCGTCATCCGCCAGTGACCTGCCGGATCGCCCGCCGGCGGCTGACGCCGGATCTGCTCGGCATGGCTGCCGCGGTGCAGCCGGACGCCGTCCGGCTCGGCCGCGGCGGTCGCTGCCGAGGTGGGGTGGGACCGCTGCGGCAGGGCCCGGCCGGGCACCAGTCGCGAGAGTCGGCGAGCCACCACTCCGGTCAGCAGCGTGGCCCAGCGGTAGAGACGCTTGAAGAGGGGCCACGCCGGCTGCAACACGCTCGGCAGTCGGCTCACCGGGCAGAGTGTAGGGCGTTCGGGCCGGTCTAGACCGAACAACCGCAGGACCCGTCCCCGGCGTGGCAGGATGCACGCCGTGACCGTCAGCTATCCACGCCTCGCCACCTTCCCTCCGGGCGGCTACGACAAGGGCCGCGGAGCGCACTGGCTGGCCATCTGGTTCGCCGTGCAGCACCTGTTCTTCAAGAAGTGGTGGTTCCCCCGCCGGCTGCGTCCGACCGTGCTGCGCGCGTTCGGCGCCGAGATCGGCACGGGCGTCGTCATCCGTCACGGCGTCCGCGTGACGTGGCCGTGGAAGCTCGCGATCGGCGACGACTCGTGGATCGGCGAGGACTCCTGGATCTACAACGTGGAGCCGATCCGGATCGGCAGCGACGTCTGCCTGTCCCAGGGAGCCTTCCTCTGCTCCGGCAGCCACGACCACCGCTCGTCGGACTTCCGCTGCGACAACGGACCCATCACCATCGAGAACGGCGCGTGGATCGCCGCCGACGCCCTCGTGCTGCGCGGCACCGTGGTCGGTGAGGGCAGCGTCGTGGCGGCCCGTGCCGTCGTACGACAGGACGTCCCGGCGGGGACCGTCGTCCACATCGGGACGGTGTACTGAGTCGTGAAGATCCTCTTCGACGGACTGCCCATCACCGGGCAGTCGCTGGCCATCGTGTCCGAGCACCTCCTCGAGGGCTGGCTCGAGCACGCCCCCGAGGACGAGCTGCACCTCGCGGTCGGGCCCAACGCGGAGCTGACGGTGCCCGACGGGGTGATCGTCCACCAGGTCCCGTTCGGTCGGAGCCAGACGATCAGCCGCATCCACCGGCAGAACACGGTCCTGCCCCGCCTGGCTCGCGAGATCGGCGCCGACGCGCTGCTCGCGACGCTGCCGACCACGGCCATCGTGAAGATGCCGTGCCCCAAGTTCCTCATCGCCTACGACCTGCGCCACGAGCTGCGTCCGGAGCAGTTCAGCCGGATGAACCGCATCCAGCGGCGCTTCAGCTATCGCTGGGAGCAGGCGGCGGCGATCGGCTGCATCTCCGACCGCACCCGCAAGGACCTGCTCGCGTCGCGCCCGCACCTCGCGGACCGTCCCGTGGTGCTGGCCTACCTCGGCGGAGACCACGTCGACGGCTGGCCGCGACCCCACGTGCCCGGCGACTACGCCCTGGCCTTCGGTCAGTACGGCAACAAGAACGTCGATCTCGTCATCGACGCCTGGGGCGAGCTGGAGAAGCGTGGCAACACCCGGCCGCTGCGGATCGTCGGGCTCGGCGGATCGGTGCGACCCCAGGTCGAGCAGAAGATCGCCGACCTCGGCCTCACCGACCGCGTCACGGCCATGCACTGGCTGCCGGACGACGAATTCCGCAAGGTCTTCGCCGGCGCCGGGATGGTGGTCTTCCCGTCCGACTTCGAGGGCTTCGGCATGCCCGCCGTGGAGGCGATGCGGATGGACATCCCCGTCGTCATCACGCCCGAGCCGGCGCTGGTCGAGGTCACTGCTGGCCACGCCGAGGTCATGGACGGCTGGGACGCTCCGGCGCTCGCCGACGCGGTCCAGCGCTGCGAGGCCTGGGGGCCGGAGCGGGTCGTCGAGGCCCGGGCCCACGCCGCCGACTTCACCTGGGCACACACCGCGAGCGTGATGCGGGAGCTGATGGTGGCCGAGCTGGCCGGAGCGCCCCGCTAGGCGAGAGACCGGCGCACCTCGGCCGAGAGACCGGCGTACTTCGTGCGAGAAAGCGGCGCACCTCGTGCGGGTCAGGGGTGGAGGTGCTCGCCGTCGTCGATCTCCACGACATCGGTGAGCTCGACCTCGTCCAGCGGGTGGTCGGCGGGGCGGCGCCAGGACAGGGCGCAGCTGATCCACACACAGAAGACGCCGCCGGCGAGGAGCATGGCGAAGCCGGCGCCCTCGAGGTCCCACACGTGCATCGCGGGGATCGCGCCGACGAGGAAGAGGACGGTGGCCGTCGCCTCGGCGACCGACGCGGTCGCGACCTTGCCCTGGGCCTGGGCGGCGGCGGTCAGGACGCGGCGCATCGCGAGGACGCCCCAGGCGACGGCGAGCACCCGGGTGACCTCGATGGCCGGCTCGAACTCGTGACCGAAGAAGATCCGGATCGCCGGGCCCACCACGACGACGATGCCGACGACCATCAGCACGTCGAGGACCAGGGCGATGGCGAGCCAGCCGCGCATCACGGCGACGGACGCCTGCGCCCCGGCCGCGACCATGCGCGGCAGCAGCACGGCGGCGACACCGCCGAGGACCAGTGACGAGAAGCTCGCGATCGACACCGACACCGCATAGAAGCCGAGCGCCACCTGGCCGAGGACGACGCCGACGAGCAGCTGGTCGGCGCCCAGTCCGTC
Source organism: Nocardioides caeni (assembly GCF_004912195.1). Classification (GTDB taxonomy): domain Bacteria; phylum Actinomycetota; class Actinomycetes; order Propionibacteriales; family Nocardioidaceae; genus Nocardioides; species Nocardioides caeni. The sequence continues at coordinate 21,049 of NZ_STGW01000015.1, read as the reverse complement.
GAGCGCGTTGAGCCCGCTGACCCAGCCCTTGCGCGCGAAGGCGTGCACCTCGGCCGGCTCGGCCCGTGCCGTCGGGTCGTTGGCGGCGGGCTTGAGGAACGCCAGGCACATCCACGCCCCGCCGACCAGGGAGAGGGCATAGATGCCGACGATGACGCCGGCGCTCTCGGTCGGGTGGACCAGGAAGAGGACCAGCACCACCCCGACGTACGACGCCATGCCGGCCACGCGCTGGATGTTGACCTTGCGGACGTTGCCCTCGCCCAGCACCATCGCCGAGAGCAGGAAGTTGGCCGCCAGCAGATAGGTGAGCACCCCACCCAGGACCGACAGCCAGACCTGGTGGGCCTGGTCGCGGACGAACCAGGCGGTGATGCCCGCGGCGAGCAGGGAGGGCAGGGCCATCCACGCGAGCCAGCGCCCGAGGCTGCCGCGGACGACGTCGCGGGCGGGGGCGTCCTTGGCGGCGACGGCATGCGCGATCGCGGCCGGCAGCCCACCCACGCCGAGGAGCGAGCAGAGCAACGCGACGGCCACCAGCATGCCCATGAGGCCCCGCCCGTCCGGACCCAGCATCCGGGCGACCAGCGGGCCCGAGAGGACGGTCAGGATCTGGATGCCGAAGCCGGTCGCGGCGATCGACAGGAAGGCGGCGAGACCGCGGCTCCGGACCGACGGCACGTCGGTCTCCTGGGGTTGCGGCACCGCGCCACCCTAGGGCAACACCCGGTGTCACGGACGGACATGAGCGAAAAGGTCTAGACGCCTGCTGGATCGGCCACGCAAGAGGCCCGAGCGTGACTATGCTGTCGCCGCCGGGCGCTCCCCCCAGCCCGGAACGTGTCGATGCCGGAGGTCAGATGGTCGACTCCACCCGCCCGCCGCCCGCCACGGGCCGGCGGATGGACGGCATGGACGGGCTGCGCGGCGGCGCCGCCCTCGCCATCATGATCGGGCACGCGTCGCTGCTGCTCGTCGGCCCGGTCGGCGCCGAGGCCGTCGTCGGCAAGCTCACGGCGATCCTCCTGCAGAGCCTGACCCTCTTCTTCGCCCTGTCCGGCTTCCTGCTCTACGGACCGTGGGTGGCGGCCATCATGCGCGGTCGGGCCGCGCCACAGATCCCGACCTACATCCGCAACCACATCCTGCGCATCTATCCCGCCCACACGTTCGTGCTGATCGCCGCGGCGATCATCGGCATCACCGTCAAGACGACCGACGGGCCGGCGCCGATCGGCGGGCACCCGTCGCAGTTCGGCCACCTCACCGATCCGGTGACCTTCCTGGCCAACCTGTTCCTGGTCCAGGGCTGGTTCCCGTCGACGATCTTCACGGGGCTCGGGGTGTCGTGGTCGCTGATCACCGAGTTCACCTTCTATCTGGTGCTCCCCTTCCTGGGGCTGCTCGGCGTGTGGCTGGCCCGTCGCCTGCCGCCGCTCGTCGCCGCGCTGCTGCCGCCGTTGCTGATGCTGGTCGCCTGCTCGATCAGCCGCTACGCCTACTCCTCCTACGTCTCCGGCAGCGGCCGCTCGGTCGAGGAGCTCCACTCCGGCTCGACGTGGGCAGCGGTGTGGTACCGCTCCATCGCCGTGCAGGGCGACCTGATCGCCTTCGGCATGATCGCCGTGGTCCTGGTCAGCGCCCACGCGGCGGTCGGCGACCGTCGTACGGCGCACACGCGACGCGCCGCCTGGGCGGTCCTGCTGGCGGGCCTGGTCGGCATCCTCGCCACGCGCGGGACCGACTGGATCTCCGTCGCCACCGGCGTGACCTGCCTGGGCCTGCTGGTGGTGCTGCGGCTGCCGCACCCGCCGCGCCACGTCGGCGCAATGGTCCGCGTGCTGGAGAGTCCGCTCTTCCGGCTGACCGGCGAGTGGAGCTACAGCGTCTATCTGTGGCACTTCGTCGTCATCTGGTTCTTCCGCCTGCACGTCGACGCGGCGACCTACACCACGCTCGGCGGCTGGGCCGTGTCGATGGTGATGGTGTGCGTGCCGACCCTGATCCTGGGCGCTCTCGGCTTCCGCTTCATCGAGGCACCCGCGATGCGCCGCAAGCACAGCTCCACCCCTGCCGCCGAGCCGGCTCGACCGGCCGATCGCCCGTAGACTCCGAGGAACCATGAACAGTCCCCCCGCACCGCCCGCCGACTCCCTGGTCACGGTGGACACCTGCCTGGCCTGCAGGAGCCGCGACGTCCGCACGCACGCGCCGTCGGGCCGCACCGGCTTCGTCATCCTCCAGTGCCGCGACTGCGGGCTGCGCTTCCTGCGCGACCGGCTCTCCCTCGATGCCGTGGTCAGCGACTACGACATGGACGCCGACGCCTACGCCGCCTTCACCGACATCACCCGCCCCGAGGTCATCGACAGCAGCCACGCCGAGGTCCTCGAGCGCATCGACCAGCTCGTCGGCCCGAAGCCCGGCCGCAGCCTCTTCGACGTCGGCGCGGGCGACGGCGGCTTCCTCGCGATGGCTCGCGAGCGCGGCTTCGCCCCCGCCGGCAACGAGCTCTCCAGCGGCGCCATCGAGATGGCGTGGGAGCGCAACAAGGTGGAGCTCCACAAGGGAGACCTCGCGACCCTCGACGCCGGTCTCCACGACGCCGTCACGCTGTGGTGCGTGCTGGCCCACGTGCCCGACGGCGACGTCCTGCTCGAGGACGTCAAGAAGGTGCTGAAGCCCGGGGGCCTGATGTTCCTGCAGACCCCCCGCTGGTCGAAGATGGACGGCATGGGCATGGTCGCCCACGACGCCACCAAGGGCCGGGCGTCGCGGATCACCGATCGCCGGATGGCGATGCACCACATGAGCCTGCACACCGTGAAGAGCATGCGGGCCACGCTCGAGCGACTCGGCTGGGAGGTCGTCTCGATCGAGCCGCACGTGCGCTACTCACTGACGACCGCGAGCTACCTGCACTCCCTCGGCATCTCCGAGAAGGCCGCCGAGCGCGCGTCGCGTCCGGTCAACGCCCTGCTCGACCGCGACCTGTTCTTCCGCAACGTCCTCGACGTCTACGCGCGCATCCCGGGCTGATCTGGGCGCCGCCCGGTCATGGTCCGGGCGAGCTCGACCCCGCGGCGCTTCGCCCCGGCCGCCCGCTCCGAGAGGAGCAGGCGGGTCGCGGGACGCACGGGGCCGCGGTGGAACAGGTGGTAGTTGTCGCCGTCGCTGGTCACGGAGTAGCCCATCCGCTCGGCGAGGATGGCGAGTGACTGCTTGGTGTGGAAGGCGATGTGCTGGCCGGAGTCCAGGGCGTAGTACCACCAGGTCCCGGGTCGCGGCGGCGCCTTCATGTCGTGCAGCACCGTCGTGAAGAAGAAGCGGTCGTTGTGGGAAGTGACCGTGGCGAGCTGCTCCATCGGGTCGTGCAGGTGCTCCAGCACCTCGAAGGCCGTGACCAGGTCGTAGGTCTCCTTCTCGTCACCGGTGAACCCGGGGGCGAGGATGTTGGTCGCGTAGGCGTCGGCCGTGTAGTAGTCGAGGTGCTTGTCGCGCATCATCCGCGTCAGCGTGCCGTAGCCGCCGCCCCAGTCGAGGAAGCGTCCCGCGCCGAGGCCCTCCGCACGGATCAGCGTCGCCGTGACCCGCGACAGCAGGCGGCTGCGCCGCAGCAGGCCCTGGTCGCCGTCATAGATGGCGCTCTCGTAGGCCTCGGTGAGCCACCACGGGTCGGGGAACGCCATCAGGCCGCACTGCGGGCACCGGAAGAGGTCGACCTCGTGCCGACGCAGGAGGAGGGCCCGGTCGAACAGGTCCAGCGACGTCGAACAGACCGCGCAGATCGGGTTCTCGGGGCTCGGCACGCGCACAGGCTAGTCGAATCAGTGGAGGTCGACAGTCGGTTCGGCGGTGTTCGTCACGATGCGGTGCGGACGAAGACCAGCAGGGTCGACGACATCCGGCGCGGCGTGAGCCGGCCATAGAGCGATGCGGCGAGCCAGGCGGCGCGGTGCTGCTCGAAGTACGTCGGCACCGCCTCGTCGCCGTAGACGAACAGCTCGTGGCCGGAGAAGAGCTCACGCAGCCTGCGCCGGGTGTTCATCGCGTAGCGCGTCGGGAAGACGTCGATGTCCTTGCGCTCGGGCTGGACCCGGCTCAGGACCCGCGTGTGCAGGCTGTTGGGCACGGCTCGTGCCGCGAGGCCGATCAGGCCCCACTTGTTGGGGGTGCGGGCGGCGAACCAGCCGCCGGGCTTGAGCACCCGCAGGATCTCGGCCACGAACTGGTCGACGTCCTCGGCGGCGACGTGCTCCAGGACGTAGTCGGCGATGACGAGGTCGAAGGAGTCGTCGTCGAACGGCAGGGGCTCACCGATCGGCGCCACGACCGCGTGGTCGAGCGCGGGGTTGTCGAGCACCGCGGGGTCGACGTCGCAGCCGACGACCTCGGCGACCCGACCCCGCAGGTTGCGGATGTCGCGTCGCGTGCGCGGAGCCGGCTCGACCGCCCACTGGCCACGACCGGCGCCGAGGTCCAGCACCCGGCTCTCCGGGCCGACGAGCGCGCCCACCCGGAGATAGAACTCGATCTCGCCGTCGACGTGCGGATAGCCACCGACCGCTGCCTCGGGATAGAAGCGCAGGGTCGCGTCGCTGGGACGGTAGGGCTCGGTCACGGTCGTCACCTTACGGAGAGGTAGTCGGGGTGCTCGTCGATGCCGCGGCGCAGCCGCTCCTGGTCGGCGCGCACCATCGCGCCCACCACCTCGGCGAACGTGGTGGTCGGCTCCCACCCCAGCGCCGTCCGGGCGCGCGAGGGGTCGCCGCAGGCGCCCGGGGCGTCGACCGGCCGGACGAGGTCAGGGTCCTGCTCGACGTACGTCCAGGGCTCGGGGAGGTCGGCGACCGCGAAGGCGGCCTCGACCAGCTCACGCAGGGTGTGCAGGACACCGGTCGCGACGACGTACTCGCCGGGAGTGTCCGCGCGCACCATCCGCACCATGGCGTCGACGACGTCGGTGGCGGCCCCCCAGTCGCGGGAGACGTCGAGGTTGCCGAGGGTGAGGCGGTCGGCCCGGCCGGCAGCGATCTGCGCGACCCGGCGGCTGATCCGCCGGGTGACGAAGCCGGTGCCGCGGATCGGGCTCTCGTGGTTGTAGAGGACCCCGACGCTGACGTGACGGCCCGCCGCCCGGTGGTCGGCGGCGAGGCCGTGCAGCCGGGCCTTGGCCTGTCCGTAGGGGCTGACGGGCGCGAGCGGGGTCTCCTCGGTCTGCGGGTTGGTCGCGTCGGGGCCGTAGACCTCCGAGCTGGACGCGAGGAACACCCGGCTGTCGGGCGCGTGACGCTCCACGGCACCCAGCAACCGCTCCACCGCGGCCACGTTGACCTCCGTGACCTCCTCCGGCGCGTCCCAGCTGTCCCGGACCGAGGTGAAGCCGGCGAGGTGGAAGATCTCGTCGGGCGCGACGGCCTCGACGACCTTCTCCGGTCCCGCCGGGTCCCTCAGGTCGAGATCGACCAGCTCGACACCGTCGAGGTAGGTCTGCATCGGCGACGTGGTCGCCGGCCGCACCGTGCCGATGACCGTGTCACCGGCAGCCTGCAGCCGACGGGCCAGCAGGACGCCGTCCTGTCCCGTCACGCCAGTGACCAGGACCCTGCGTGTCATCCCCGCGAGAACAGCTCGAGATCGGCGTCGACCATCAGCGTGGCGAGCTCGCGGGCGTGCGTGGTCGCCTTCCACCCCAGGATGTCGATCGCCTTGCTGGGGTCGGCGATGAGCGCGTCGACCTCGGTCGGACGCTCGTAGCGCTCGTCGTAGTCGACGTGCGCCTCCCAGTCGAGGCCGACGTGCTCGAAGGCCGTCTGGCAGAACTCGCGGACCGTCGCGCCGACCCCGGTGCCGAGCACGAAGGTCTGCGGCTCGTCGTGCTGCAGCATCCGCCACATGCCCTCGACGTACTCCTTGGCGTAGCCCCAGTCACGGACCGCGTCGAGGTTGCCGAGGACCAGCCGGTCCTGCTGCCCCAGCTTGATGCGGGCGACCGCCTGGGTGATCTTGCGGGTCACGAAGGTCTCTCCGCGACGCGGCGACTCGTGGTTGAACAGGATCCCGGAGACGGCATACATGCCGTAGGCCTCGCGGTAGTTGACCGTCGCCCAGTGCGCGTAGAGCTTCGCCGCGCCATAGGGCGAGCGCGGGTAGAACGCCGTCTGCTCGTCCTGCGGGGGCGGGGTCGCGCCGAACATCTCCGACGTCGACGCCTGGTAGAAGCGGCTCTCCAGGCCCGCCTGCCGGATCGCCTCGAGGAGCCGGATCGTGCCGATGCCGTCGGCCGAGGCGGTGTATTCCGGCATCTCGAAGGAGACCTTGACGTGGCTCTGCGCCGCGAGGTTGTAGACCTCGTGGGGGGCGATGTCACGGATCAGGTTGACCAGGCTGACGCCGTCGGTCATGTCGCCGTAGTGCAGGTGCAGGTGATCGGCCGCCTGCGGGTGGGTCGTCCAGATCGGGTCGATCCGGCCGCGGTTGAACGACGAGGAGCGACGCACCAGGCCGTGCACCTCGTAGCCCTTCTCGAGCAGCAATTCGGCGAGGTAGGAACCGTCCTGACCCGTGATTCCGGTGATGAACGCGCGCTTCATGTCCGCCTTTGACTGGCTCGAGTGGGGGGAGTGCCCGAGGGTGAGCCGGGTCAGCATAGCGGGGGTGCAGCCCTGTTTCGGGCTACTTTGAGACGGTTCGACGTGACCACCCACCGGATCGGCAGTTGTCCCTCTCGTGAGCACCAGCACCACCCGCCGCCGAAGCATCGCCATCGACCTCGTCCGGGTCATCGCGATCTTCATCGTCGTGCTCCGCCACACCTGGTACGACCCGGACGGCTTCGTCGCCCAGATCGCCTGCCCGTGGGCCATCGCGGTCTTCTTCGTCCTCACCGGCTACCTGTGGTCGGAGAAGCGGACGATGGCCAAGGAGTTCGACCACCGCGCGAGCACCCTGATGGTGCCCTTCGTGTGCTGGATGGTGCTGATCTCGATCCCGTTCTTCGCCTGGGCCTTCACCGAGGACGCGAAGGCCGCCGCCGTCTTCCTCCCGGCCTTCGCCTACGGCGCCCAGTTCGCACCGATCCCCTACAGCGCCTGCTGGTTCTTCAGCGTGATGTTCTGCGCCTGCCTGATCATGCGCTTCCTCGGAGGCTACGCCCGGAAGTGGACCTGGCTGGTGATCGGCCTGACCCTGGTCGTCACCGTGGTCGCGCCCACGCTGCTGTGGTTCGGGCCGCTGGGCTCCGGTCTGGCGCTGGCCTGCCTGCTGTTCATCGCCGCCGGCCAGGAGCTCAAGCGCTACCGGGCCCGGATCACCCACCCGTTCGTGACGGGGCTCCTCCTCGCCGGCGCCTCGGCCGCGGCGATCGCCCTCGGCGCCTCGCACGACCTCGACGGCACGATCATCGAGGTCAAGACGGCCGACTTCGGCTTCCCCGTGGCCGGCCTCGTCGTCGGCGCCACCTTCTCGATCGGCCTGCTCCTGCTCTGCGAGTCGCTCGAGCGCTTCATCCCCGAGCAGGTCGGCCCGTTCCTGGTGAAGGTCGCCGGCACGGCCACGTTCGCTATGTTCCTGCACCCCGTGCTGCTGCTGGCGATGGGCACCGACTGGGACGGCGGATGGCCGGACTTCCTCGTCGCCTACCTCGTGCCGATCGCGCTGTGCCTGCTCCTGCAGTCACGCGGCTGGCTGCCCTGGCTCACCGGCGACGTCAAGCCGATCGCCTTCAGCGAGCGGCTCGCCCGGCGTCGTACGACGGCGACGACGGGCAACTGACCGGGCAGCCGAACCGGCAGCCGACCGGGCAGCTCGTCACTCTGCGGCCAGCTCCCGGCTCAGCTTGTTGCGGGCCTTGGTCTCGGCGTCCTGGCGCAGGATGTAGTTCTCCAGCTCCTCGCGCTCGTCGCCGTCGAGCTCGTCGTGCAGGTCGTTCTCCTGCAGCGGGTCCTTGCCGAGGTCGTAGTACTCCGAGGCGTGGAAGCCGTAGAAGTAGATGTACTGCCTCAGCGTCTGCGGGTCGATCGTGGTCGCACACTGCTGGTTGCTCCAGCAGCTGATGAACAGACGCGGGAACGTCGACGGGTCGGCGAGCACGGAGGCGCCCGGATAGGTGCCGCCCTTGATGTCGTAGCCGAGGAGGTCGGCCACCGTCGGCAGCGTCGCCAACGCCTGGAAGGGCGTCTCGACCTTCTGGCCCTCGATGAGGCCGGGCGCGTGGATCAGGTAGGGGATCTGGGTGCCCTCGTTCCAGATCGTGTCGTTGTGCAGGCGGCGGCCGTGCTCGCGGAAGCCCTCGCCGTGGTCGCCCATGATCACGAAGACCGTGTCCTTGTAGAGGCCGAGCTCCTTGAAGCCCTCGACGACCTGCTGGACGAACTCGTCCTGGTAGCGCACGGTGTTGAGGTAGAGGTTCTCGATGGGGTCGTCGACGTAGTCGATCTCCTCGAAGCCCTCCGGCAGGACGTACTGGGTGTGCGCGGTGAGCGTCATGTATTCGAGCATGAACGGCTTGCCGGCGTCCTTCTGCTCGACCGCCCAGTCCAGCGACGGCTGCAGCATCAGGTCGTCCTCGTAGCCGAGGGTGTTGGTCTCGTCGAAGCCGGACTTGTCCTCGTAGGACTCGAGTCCGGAGAACTCCTGGAAGCCGAACGCCTCGACGAGCGGCCCGCGGTGCTCGAAATTCTCCGTCGCGGTCTGGAAGAACGCGGTGGCGTAGCCCTCGTCGGCCAGCAACGACGCCAGGCAGCGGGAGCCGATCCCGCCGGGCTTGACCTCGGTGTTGCCGGTGTCGAGCGGCGGCATCACACCGCAGTTGGCGCCGACCAGCGCCTTCGACGTGTGCGGGACCGTCGTGTAGGCCCGCGTGCCCTCGAGGCTGTCCTGCGCCAGCTCGGCCAGGAACGGCGTCGTCGCGCGCTCGGGCGTGCCCAGGGTGGTCGCGTGCCAGCTGGTCGACTCCAGCATGATCATCACGACGTTGCGCTGCCGGGTCTCGCTCGTGGGCACCAGGTCGGTGTGGATCGGGAGGTCGTCCTCGTTGGGCGCGACGTAGCCGTCGGGGTCACCGCGCAGGACGTCGGAGATCGCCTGGGCTGGGATGGCCAGCACCCGGTTGCGGGTGGCGTTGGTGGTGCCCTGCCCGTCCGGCAGCAGCGCCGCGACCAGCAGTACGACGAGGGCGGCGCTCCAGATCGCGACGAAACGGCGGGGGGTGCGGGACTCAGGCTCCCCGTCGCCCCCGTCGCCCCCGTCGCCCTCGGTGAGCTCGGTGAGCTCGGGCGCCGGGGTCGAGAGCCGTCGCGGCTCCCAACGGCGACGGTTGATCAGCAGCGGCAGCCGGTTGGCGAGGATGATGCCGAGGACGGGGATCAGCAGCGCGATCCCCTTGATCTCGGCGGCGATGATCTTGAACATGCTGACGCTCAGCAGGAGCGTGACCAGCTGGATCGACTGGTAGGTGACGACCACGTCGAGCTGCATCCAGTAGACCTGCGCGATCACGATGAAGAACGACAGCACCGTGAACCAGACGTGGAAGAGGATCGTCAGCCGGCGCCGCGCCTTCGGCGCCTGCACGAGGTGGAAGACCCCCACCCAGAAGACGAAGTGACCGACATGGAAGACCACGTCGGAGCGGATCTGCTCGAAGTAGGTGAGCGACCCGAAGGTCGTCCCCCAGGTCGTCAACCGCATCGTCTGGCAGGCCAGATCGACGAGCGCGACCGGCACCAGGAGGCAGAGCAGGTAGAACCAGTGCCCAGGAGGGAGCAGGCGGGCGACCTTGGGGGGAATCACGGGCCACAAGATAGGTCATCCAGCCATGAATCTGGCGAGTTGTCGCAATCGTCCGGCGAAACCGGTCTGGACCACTAAGGTGACCCCGTGCCGTCCCCCCAGGACTCTCCCCGGCCGACGTTGGGCTCGTCGTTCGACCCGAGAGCCAACAGCCTCAATGCCATGCGCCTCGCGTGCGCCTTCATCGTCCTCGTCGTGCACTGCACCACCCTCGGTGGCTACCACGACGACATGCCCTACTTCGGCTTCGACGACACCGTCGGGACCTACGCCCTCGCGGCACTCTTCGGGATGTCGGGCTACGTGATCGTGATGAGCCGGCTCGGCGAGTCCGGCTTCGGCAGCTATCTCTACCGCCGCGTGCTGCGCATCTATCCCGGCTGGATCCTGTCGCTGGTCATGGTCGCGTTCCTCTTCGGGCCGTTGTCCCTGATCGTCGCCGGGAGCGAGAGCTCCTACGACTGGAACTCCGCGCTCGGCTACATCAGCAACAACCTGTTGCTCGCGCTGCGCCAGTTCGGCGTCGAGGGCACCCTGACCGACGTGCCGGTCGAGGGTGTCTGGAACTTCTCGGCGTGGACCCTCTTCTTCGAGTTCGGCCTCTGGATGGGCCTCGGGATCATGGTCTCGATGTTCCCCCGGCGCTGGCTGACAGCCGCCGCCTGGGCCTCACTGGCGGTCTTCATCGGGATCCGCGGCCTCGCGATGGCCCAGGGCTGGATCTATGACGCCCACGACACCGACGCCCGCACCGATGCGCCCGCGTGGATCAACCTGGCCGAGCCGACGGCCCGGCTCGGCATGTTCTTCATGGCCGGCGTGATCCTCTTCCTGATGCGCGACCGGATCCCGCTGCGCCGCTGGCTGCTCGCGGTGAGCATCGCGGTCTGCGTCGTGCTCGGCATCACCGGCTACTTCCACCTGCTCGCGGCGCTCCCGCTGACCTACGCCCTCTTCTACGGGGCCTGCAGCAAGCGCTTCACCACGATCAGCAACCCCAACGACCTCGCCTACGGCGTCTACATCTACGCCTACCCCGTCACCCAGCTGCTCGCCGTGTGGACGATCGACCACTCGATGCCCGAGTGGCTGTTCATCGCGATCGTCGCGGTCGCTACGCTCCCCTTCGCCTACTTCTCCTGGTACGTCGTGGAGCGCCCCGCCATCCGGTTGGGACGCAAGAAGAAACGACCGTCCACCCCTCCCCCCGATCTGGAACCTGCGAGGATCTGACACGTGGCCCGACCCCCGGCACGCCCCATCGCGCTCACCGCGCGCCGCCTGCGCCAGACCGTGACGTCGTTCGAGAACGGCACCACCCTCCTTGCCGGGCTCGCCCGCCGCAGCGACGAGCTGGTGTTCGAGACCGGCGAGCTGACGATCACGTGCCCCAACATCGCCGGCGCGCGGGTCCCGGTCTATGAGGTGTTCGCCGAGAACGCCTACCGGCTCGACTGGTTCACCCAGGACCTGCCGACCGTCCGCGCGCTCGACATCGGCGGTCACATCGGCTGCTTCACGACGGCCCTCAGCGTGCAGCGGCCCGACGCGCGGATCTGGACCTATGAGGCCTCCCCCGCGACGGCCGCCTTCACCCGCCGCAACATCGACGGCAACGGGCTGCAGGACCGGGTCACCCTCAACAACGAGGGCGTGACGTCGTACGACGGCACCCTGTCGTTCGCCGACAACGCCGGCGGCAGCGGGCTCAACGGCCTGACCGCCCCCGAGGGCACCAAGGTCATCGAGATCCCCTGCGTGTCGCTCGCGACGGCGATGGAGCGGGCCGGCGGCGACATCACGCTGGTCAAGATCGACACCGAGGGCGCGGAGTACGACATCGTGCTGCCGTCCGACCCGGCTGCGTGGGCGTCGGTCCAGCGAGTCGTGCTCGAGTACCACCCCGTCGACGGGCACTCGTGGGCGGAGCTGAAGGAGTTCTTCGCCTCGGCCGGGCTCCAGGTCGTCCTCGACGAGCCCGTCACCGATCGTCTCGGCACCGCGTGGCTGTCGCGGACGCCGCTGCCCGACCCGGCCTGATGCGCGGCTGAGCGGCTCTCGCCCGCGGCTCAGCCGCGGGCGATCGCCTGGGGCCCGGGGCCGTCGGCGGTGTCCCCGACGTTGTCCTCGCCGCCGTCCTCCGCGCCGTCCTTGCGCGGGATGAAGGCGGTCGCCGTGAGCGCCAGCGCCAGCAGGACGCAGACGTAGCGGCTCCCCAGGTTGGGGGTGATCGGGCCCGCCAGGATGTAGGCGAGCGCCGGGTAGGCGACGCGTCGGTATTCGGGCAGCGCCAGGAACAGCGGGCGCACGAAGGCCCAGACCAGCAGCAGGAACGCGACGAGCATGAACAGCCCCGCGCTCTGCGTCACCTGGGTGTAGATGTTGTGGGACTGGAACGAGCCGTAGGCGCCACCCGTGACGTCGGCGAAGCCGTTGCCGATCAGGGGTCTGGTCTCGATGACCTCGAGCGCGTTGCGCAGGCCGTCGAGTCGCGCCTGGTCCGAGCCGCGCGACCCGCCACCACCGAGCAGACGGGCGAGCGCGTTGGTCCCGTCGAGGTCGATCACCCGCGGCAACATCACCAACCCGACGGCGCCGAGGGCGGCCAGCCCGCCGAAGGCGACGAGGGAGCGCTCGAGGAACGGGAAGATCACGACGAGTGCGGCCAACAGGATGAGCGCCGACCGGGTGCCGCTGATCCAGATGCCATAGATGGCGAACAGCGCCGCGCCCGCGACGAAGATGCGCCGGTAGAGGCCCGCCTCCCACCACAGGAAGGGCACCAGGGAGATGGCGAGCACCGCGGAGAAGCCGAACGCGGGAGGCGTCTCGGCGAGTCCGACATAGCGCCCCAGGTTCGGGTCCGGGCCCACGGCGAGCGCATAGACGATGTCGACGCAGACGCCGACGAGGTAGGCACCGGCGCACCACAGCATCTGGACCCGGTTGGGCGCCCACCAGAGGTAGAGGATCGGGACGAACAGCATCCCGATGACGATGCGGACGAACACGAAGAGGCTCGGCCCGGGGTTGAGGGCCGCGAGCGAGGCGACGACCCCGATCATCAAGAAGAGCGCCGCGCCGATGGTGAACTGCCACGGCGACTTGAACGGCCGCGTGACGAGCGAGGGTGCCAGCACGAACGCCGAGAGCACGAGGAGCAGGTCGGTCGCGGTCACGAACGAGGCACCGGGGAGCGTCAGACCCTGCAGCGGACCGAAGCCGGCGGCCGCGATGAATCCGACGGCGGCGATCTTCTCGGTGCCGAAGGTCAGGATCAGCACCACGCCCAGCGCGACGACGATCGTCGCGATGCCGGCGATCAGCGAGACCGTCGAGGCAGCGACCAGGCCGCCCATGACCGCCCAGATCAGGATCGTCGGGACGACCGAGGTGCGCAGACGGTGGAACGTGTCAGTGCCACCTGCCACCGATCACACCTCCACCATGCCGAACCCTGGACGGCGCGAGTCTAGTGTCCGCGGCCGCGTCCGCGCGGCAGCATCCCGAAGCCCACGCCGGATCCCTCATCCGCCGGCGAACGGCGGGAGGAACTCGACCTCGTCCCCGGGGCGTACGACGACCGTCTCCGGGTCCAGCGAGGAGACCGGCCGATCACCGACCAGCACCGAGCAGACCGCCAGCACGTCCGGCAGCCGCGAGCCGGGATGGGCGTCCGCGATCCGCGCGCGCAGCTCGACGAGGCTGACCGGACCGGGGACGGCCACCAGCTCGTCGGCCACGCCGGCCGCGGAGCGCGCCGCGGCCCAGTAGCGGACCCGGATGACCTGCATCTCATTCATCGCCGACCTCCTTCCCCGTTGCGCCGATGTGTCGGTATCCTTCCCTACACGAAAACCGACCGGGGCCCAGCGTTGCGTTTCGGTCTCTCGACAGGCGTGTGCGTTGCCGACGCCGGTGAGGAGACCCCGTGAGCACTCTGCTGCTACTGACCAGCGCGCTGCAGCCATCTGCCGAGGTCCTGCCCGGTCTCGCACTCCTGGGTCACCAGGTCAAGATCCTGCCCGCCGAGGGCAGTGCCCTGCTCGAGGCCCCCGACGCCGACCTGCTGCTGGTCGACGGTCGCCAGGACCTCGCCAGCGCCCGCGACCTCTGCCGGCTCATCCGCACCACCGGGACCGACGTCCCGGTCCTGCTCGTCACCACCGAGGGCGGCCTGGCCGTGGTCAACCACGACTGGGGCATGGACGACGTCGTGCTGCACACCTGCGGCCCCGCCGAGCTCGAGGCCCGCATCAAGCTCGCCATCGGCCGGCTCAACGCCGCCCGCGACGCGGCCGACCCCGAGGCGCACGTCATCCGCTCCGGCGAGGTCGTCGTCGACGACGCGACCTACACCGCGAAGGTCAGCGGCCGGGTCCTCGACCTCACCTTCAAGGAGTTCGAGCTCCTGAAGTTCCTCGCCCAGCACCCGGGCCGCGTCTTCAGCCGCCAGCAGCTGCTGCAGGAGGTCTGGGGCTACGACTACTTCGGTGGCACCCGGACCGTCGACGTCCACGTGCGTCGCCTCCGCGCCAAGCTGGGCCCCGAGAACGAGACGCTGATCGGCACCGTCCGCAACGTCGGCTACCGCTTCGTGCTGCCCAGCAAGGACGCCAGCAACGACGCCGCGCGGATCGCCGGGCGGGACAACCAGCCGGCCTGAGCTTGGAATCACCGATTTGCCGCGTCGCGAGCGTCACCCGATGGGTGCGGCGGCAAGGCGCCCGGCGCGAAGCCAGACTGGCCGTCTGTCGAGCGTCGGCAACGCAGCCGACGCTCCATCGGGTGGCGCGCAGCAGCGGGAAATCGGTGAATCCAAGCTGAACCTGCTCGTGGCGGCGCGATAGCGTCCGGCACGTGAACGGCGACATGCTCGACGGACCGGCTGCGATCACGGCGATCGAGGCCGTCCGCCACGCCTGCCGCGAGCACGACGGCGTCGACCCGCTGGACGAGGCGGCCACGCTGCGCCTGCGACACCACGGCCTGGACGGCATCGGGCACTGGGTCGACAACCGCGGCTTCGCGCTGCGCCGGGGCACCGAGCTCGACCTCGCCGTCTCCCCCGCACACCGCGGGGAGGGCCACGGCCGGGCGCTCGGCATCCTGGCGACCACCGCCCCGGGTGCGCTGACCGCGTGGTCCCACGGCGACCACCCCGCCGCGGGCGCCCTGGCCGGCCGGCTCGGCTTCACCCGTGAACGAGCGCTGTGGGTGATGCGCCGGCCCACCGTCGTACCGCTGCCGGAGGCGGGGCCGGTCGACGGAGTCCGGATCCGCGACTTCGGCGACGGCGACACCGACGCCGTGCTCGCCGTCAACGCCGCGGCCTTCGCCGATCACCCCGAGCAGGGCGCCCTCGACGTCGCCGGCTTCGCGGAGCGGCGCGCCGAGGCGTGGTTCGACCCGGCAGGCCTGCTCCTGGCGGTCGAGGACGACGGCGAGCTGCTCGGCTTCCACTGGACCAAGCAGCACGACGCCGCGACGGGCGAGGTCTACGTCGTCGCCGTCTCGCCGAACGCCCAGGGGCGCGGCCTGGGCCGCCTGCTGACCCTCGCGGGGCTACGGCACCTGACCTCGCGCGGGGTCGACGAGATCCATCTCTACGTCGAGTCCGACAACGCTGCGGCACGTCGGATGTACGAATCGCTCGGCTTCGGCCATGCTCTGGCCGATACCCATGTCCAGTACCGACGAGCGGACGATCCGGACATTCCGGCGTAACTCCGGGCCGCCTGAGTAGATTGACCTTCCATGAGCTCTGCCACCGATGACGAGCCGGGCCGCGACGGCTCCGGGCTCGACGAGTCGCGCTCCGGGCGCGGCCGGGGGCGGCGCGGACGGCTGTGGCGCCGTCACGATGACGAGACGCCCGCTGTCGGGGAGATGGATGCCGACGACGCGGCCGAGCTGATGCGCCTGAGCAACACCTCGCTGCCGGCGGAGCAGACGGCCGACGCGATCGAGGCGGAGTCCGACACCCTGCCCGGCGAGCAGAGCAACGCCGACGATGTCGACGGCAACGACGACACCGACGCGGTGCTGGAGCCGCCGGCCGACGTGGACCTCGAGACCGCGGCGGAGCCGACGACCGAGTCACCGGTCCGCCCCGAGGCTGCCGCGCCGACCGTGTCCGACGAGGACATCGACTGGCTCGCGGTCATCGACCGCTCGGTCGCGCCCCGCGTCACCGCCGACCCGGAGGTCGCGGAGACCTTCGAGCCCGCCGGCTCACGCGACCGTGGACTCTCCGCGCGCCTGGACCGGCTGCGCGAAGCGCAGGACGAGGCGAGCGGCGAGCCCGAGGACCTCGACCCGACGGAGGAGTCGACCACGGAGTCGACCACGGAGTCGACCACGGCAGACGCCGAGCAGGCCGCGGGTCCCGACGACCAGCCGACCGGCGGGGGCAGCGACCCGGCCGACCTGACTGACTGGTCCTCCATCATCGAGCGCGCAACCCGCCGCGATACGGCGCCCGCAGCAGCGACCTCTGACCTGCCGCCCGCCTCGACAGCGCCCGCAGCCGAGGCGACGCCGGCCGAGCCGGCCGCTGCCGTGGTCGACCCCAGTGACCCCTTGACTGCCGAGATCTGGCTCGACCTGGACGACGCGGCGACGGCGCAGGCCGCCGAGGGCGCCGTCGCTCCCACGGACGAGCTCCCTGCCCCGGCCGCCGCCGACGAGGCTGACGAGGCTGACGAGCCAGTCGAGCCAGTCGAGCCAGACGAGCCAGTCGAGCAGCCGGCGGTTGAGCCGGCCGACGAGGCAGAGGACGCCGAGGAGCCCGACGACGAGCCGGTGGACGAGCCGGTGGACGAGCCGGTGGTGGATGACGCGTCCGCGGCCCGCACGACGGCCGGACCGGTGCAGCCGATCACCGAGGACGAGGCCGGGCAGCGGGTCATCGCGGCCGCGATGGACGGTGGCTTCGCGGAGCCCACGCCGGTGGCCGCCCCCCGCGGACTCGCGCGACTGCGTCGCCGTACGCCAGCCTCGGCCGCTCCCCGCGCCGACGCCCGCCCGTTGCCCGAGGTGGTGGAACCCCCGCTGCTCGAGGAGCGCATCCCCGAGGTCGACGCAGCGCCGGAGGTGCCGCTCAGGCCGTCGGAGGTGCTGGCCCACGCCCGCGCCGAGATCGAGGCCGAGCTGGCTGCTCCCGCCGCCGACACCGACGAGATCGCGCCGCAGAGCGGCGACGGCGAGGCCGTCGACGCCGAAGGCCCCGCCAACGCCGAGGTCGTCGCCGCACTGGCTGCTCGTCTGCGTCGCGACGCCGAGCTGGCGGCCGCCACCCAGGCAGCCGAGCGGATCGCGGCCGAGGAGGCCGCGCAGCGCGCCAACGAGGCCAGGGCCGAGGCCGACCGCCTCGCCCAGGAGCAGGCCGAGACCGCAGCGCTGGCGCACCGCGCCCGCACCGAGGCCGAGGAGCTGGCCCGCACCGAGGCCAACGCCCGCGAGGCAGCCGAGCGCGCCGCCCGCGAGCGCGCCGAGCTCGCCGACGCCGAGTCGGCGCGCCGCGAGGAGGCCGAGCGCCACGCCGTCGAGCAGGCGCGTCTGGCCGCTGCGGCCCACGCCGAGCGTGAGCAGGCCGAGGCCAACGCCCGCGAGCAGGCAGCCCAGGCCGCCGCCGCCGCGGCTGCGCGCCAGGAGGCGGAGCACGCCGCCGAGAGCTATGCCGTCGCCGCACGGCAGGCCCACGAGGACCGCGCCGCCGCCGAGGACCGCGCCCGCGTCATGGCGGAGGCCGCAGCCGTCAGCGCGGCGGAGCACGCCGAGTTCGCGCGCCGCATGCTCGAGGAGCGCGAAGCGGCCGAACGTACGTCGACCGAGATCGCGCAGGCCCGCACACTCGCCGAGGAGGCCGCGCGTCAGCAGGCCGCCCTCGCCCAGGAGGCGCACCAGGCCGCCGAGGCCGCCGAGGAGCGCGCCCGCCTGCTGGCGGAGCAGGCCGCGGCCAGCGCCGAGGAGCACGGCGCGATGGCGCGACAGGCCGTCGAGGAGCGCGCCGTGGCCGAGCAGGCCGCGGCCGACCACGCCCGCCTCGCCCAGGAAGCGCACCAGGCGCGAGCAGCCGCCGAGCAGGCCGCGCTCGAGCAGGCCGACCTCGCCCGGATCGCCATGGAGACCGCCGAGGCGGCAGAGCGGCGTGCCGAGGATGCCGCGTCCCGGGCCGAGGTCCAGGTCGCCGCGCGCGTCGCCGCCGACGAGTCCGCCGCCCAGCAGGCGCGTCTCGCGGAGGAGGCACACGAGGCACGACGGCTCGCCGAGGTCGCCGCCCGCGAGCAGCTCGACCTCGCTCGCGAAGCCCAGGCCGCGGCGGCTGCCGCCCATGACTCCGCCGCCGCGCTGGCCGAGGAGAAGAAGGCAGCCACCGAGGCGATGGCCCTGGCCGCCGAGTTCGCCGCCGAGGCGACCCAGGCCCGCACCGAGGCCGAGGCGAAGGCGTCGGCCGCTCTGGCCGAGCTGGAGCAGGCTGCCTCCGCACACGTCGAGGCGCTGGACGCGCTGCAGTCCGAGCTCGTCCAGGCGCGGGAGACAGCGTTGGAGCACGCCCGCGCCCGGGTGGCTGCCGAGCAGGCCGCCGCCGAGCAGGCCGAGGCGAGGGCCGCCGCCGAGGCCCGCGCTGCCGAGCTCGCCCAGGACCGCGAGCGCGCGCTGGCCGATGCGTCCCAGATCCGCGCGGAGGCCGCAGCCGCCGAGCAGGCCGCCGCCGAGCAGGCCGACGCCCGCGCCGCTGCCGAGGCCCGCGCTGCCGCGCTCGCCGAGGACCGCGAGCGCTTCCTCGCCGATGCCTCCCAGAGCCGCGCCGAGGCTGCCGCGACCGCCGCGGGCCTCGCCGACCAGCTGGCCGCCATCCGGGCTCGTCTGGATGCCCCCGACGCGCCCGAGGCCGTGGCTGGACTGGCCGACGCGCCTGCCGTCGAAGAGCCTGCCGTCGAAGAGCCTGCCGTCGAGGAGCCTGCCGTCGAAGAGCCCGCCGTCGAAGAGCCCGCCGTCGAAGAGCCTGCCGTCGAAGAGCCGGCCGTCGAAGAGCCTGCCGTCGAAGAGCCGGCCGTCGAAGAGCCTGCCGTCGAAGAGCCTGCCGTCGAAGAGCCCGTCATCGACGAGCCCGTGGCCGAGGAGCCTGTCGTCGAGGAGCCTGTCGTCGAGGAGCCCGTGGCCGAGGAGCCCGCCGTCGAGGAGCCCGTGGCCGAGGAGCCCGCCGTCGAGGAGCCCGTGGCCGAGGAGCCCGCCGTCGAGGAGCCGGTCCTCGAGGAACCGATCCTCGAGGAACCGATCCTCGAGGAACCCGTCGCTGAGGAGCCCGTGGCCGAAGAGCCCGCCGCCCTGGTGGTGCCCACGGCGGCGCACTTCCTGCTCAGCTCCGACGACGAGGGGGACTCCGAAGCCGGTCTGGTCGACGAGGACGACGCCTACGCGCAGGCAGGTCTGGAGTCCGTCGAGCGCACCGAGCAGGACGACCGCCCGCTGTCGCTCCTCGAGCAGTGGCAGGCGACGGCGACCGGCGCGGACCCGCTCACCGACCCCGACCACAGCCTGGTCGCCCGGTGGCGCGCCTCGGCAGAGGCGTCGGAGTCGATGGATCTCGGCATCGACGAGAGCGAGGACGTCGAGGAGATCTCCCCCGACGTCC
>NZ_STGW01000015.1:1343-1583 GCF_004912195.1 Nocardioides caeni | reverse complement strand
GAGCCGGTCGTGGAGCCGGAGCCCGAGCCGGTCGTGGAGCCCGAGCCGGAGCCGGAGCCGGCGACCGCCGTACTCGACGCCGTCGAGGAGCCCGTCGACGAGCCGGCCGAGGCGAGCGCTGACGAGAGCGCTGACGAGGTGGAGGCGCCCGAGGACCCGCAGCGGGCCGACGCGACCGCCGCCGGTGCTGCCGTCGTGGCCGCGCTGGCGGACACGACGAGCAAGTCGGCGAAGCCCGCC
>NZ_STGW01000015.1:0-1304 GCF_004912195.1 Nocardioides caeni | reverse complement strand
AAGCCCGCGAAGGAGCCGAAGCCCGCGAAGGAGCCGAAGCCGGCCAAGGAGCCGAAGGCGGCGAAGGCGGCGAAGGCCCCGAAGGAACGCCCGGTCAAGGAGCGGACCCGTGCCGCCGAGCCGGAGACGACCGCTGCCCGGTCCGCGGCCGGATCGAGCGGTGTCAAGCACCGCACGTATCACTCCAAGCGGGGCAGCGACAGCCTGGCGCCGATCGCGATCCTCGCCGCGCTGGCCTGCGCGGCCGTGGTCGGTCGGATGGCCTGGCTGGGAACCGTCTGGGACGACATCGGCCTCAGCGCGACCCTCACGGTCGCGGCCGCTGCGCTGCTGATCTATGCGCTGCGGATGAGCAACAGCTCCCGCACGGTGCACATCGACGAGGAGGGTGTCCTCAAGGTCACCATCGGCGACGCCAACAGCCGCTTCGACCTCACCAGCCCCAACACGAAGATCGAGCAGACGGGCGCACCCGACCAGCGCAACTGGCGGATCATGATCCTGCGGCGCAGCATGTCGCCGGTCTCCATCGACTCCCGGATGGTCGAGCCCCACACCTTCCTCGAGGCTCTGCGCCAGTGGCGACCGGAGATCTGATGGGCGACGTCGAGATCACCGACGCCGACGCCAACGCATCCCTGCGCGCCGAGCGGGACGCGCTGGCGCAGCGTTGCGCGGAGGCGGAGGCGCAGGTCGCCGAGCTGACCGGCCAGCTGGCGCAGGCTCGCGCCGACCTGGCGGCCCATGAGCAGAGCTCGACGATCTCACTCTTCGACGGGGAGGTCGGCGGCGACCCGATCACCGGCGACGGCAGTGACCCCCGGGTGCTGTCCTTCGTCCTCGGCGCGACGGCCGTCGTCGCCGGCATGGTGACCCTGCTCGCCCTGATCAACGGCAAGCTGTTCTCGGTCTTCGGCCTGGTGATGGTGGCGTTGACGCTCGGCCTCGCGTGGGCGGCGGCGCGGACCCGCGTCGTACCCATCGTGGTGAGCGTGGTGCGCGGGATCGTCTACGTCGAGCAGGGTGAGACGACCTATCGCTTCGACATCCGCAAGCCGGACACCCAGGTCGAGGTCAGTGGGCGCCCCGGTGACCCGAGCTGGTCGGTCCGCTTCCTGCGGCGGGGCCTCGACCCCTTCGTCGTCGACGCGTCGATGGTCGACCCGGACACCTTCCTGCACCAGCTGCGGGAGTTCCGCCCCGAGCTGTGACCCGGATCCGCAGGCAAACGACGACCGAGCGCCACGAAACGGGCGCGCTGGCCGCACCGGACCCGCTCAACAGCCAACCAGGATGCCGTCGCG
>NZ_STGW01000006.1:75410-219916 GCF_004912195.1 Nocardioides caeni | reverse complement strand
GTCGCGCTCGGCGCCGACGACCCGCTGCTCTTCGGATCCCGGCTGGCCGGGCAGTACGCGACGATGCGTGCGGCGCACGACCTCGACGACGCCCGCCTGGCCGAGCTGGCCCGGATGTCCTTCCGCGCGAGCCGGGCGCCCAAGGACGTCCTCGACCGGGCGTTCACCGACATCGACGCCTGGCTGTCCGCGCCGTCCCCCTGAGCCGAGGATGAGCACCGTTTCAGCCGGAGCGGCGCGCGGAAGGCTGCACCCATGAGCACTCCAGGCCGTGAGCAGGCTCCCCTGACTCCCCCGTCCCCCGGACCGTCGCCCGGCGCGGACCCGTGGCCGGGCTACCGCGCGCCGGGTCCGGGGCCAGCCACTCCCGACGCCTACCCGATCCCCGATCGCTACCTCACCGCGCACGGCGCGCCGGCCCACCCGATGGCGATCACGTCCCTGGTGCTGGGAGTCGTCGGCATCGTGGGCGTCGTCCTCGCACCCTTCCTGCTCGTGTCCCTCGTGGCCGTGCTCGCCTCGCCCTTCGCGATCTGGCTCGGCATCAGCTCACGCCGCCAGATCCAGGCGAACCCGCGGCAGCACAGCGGCGAGGGGTTGGCGCTGGCGGGACTGATCACGGGGATCGTCGGGATCGTGCTCGGCCTGCTGATGCTCCTGGTCGTGGTGGCGTTCATCGCGCTGCTGGTGGCGCTGTTCGCCGGCACCACGGCCTGACACCCACCGGGTTGAGACCGGGGTCAGACCCGGGTCAGAGCGTGCAGCCGACCAGCACGGGCTCGTTGACGAGCTCGATGCCGAAGCGCTCCTGCACCCCGTCGCGGACCTCTCGGGCCAGGGCGAGCAGGTCGTCGGTGCTCGCGCCACCGCGGTTGGTGAGCGCCAGCGTGTGCTTGGTCGACAGCGACACCGTGGCCGCCGGCCGGTCGAGGCCGAAGCCCTTGCCGAAGCCGGCGTGCTCGATCAGCCACGCGGCGCTGGTCTTCACCGTCCCGTCGCCCTGGGCGTACGACGGCGCGCCGGTCGGGACGAGGTCGGGCGCCACGATCGGGTTGGTGAAGAACGACCCGGAGCTCCACGTGTCGTGGTCGTCGGCGTCCAGCACCATGCCCTTGCGCCGGCGCAGGTCGAGGACCGCGGCGCGCACCTCGGTCAGCGGCGCCCGGGCGCCGACCTCGACGCCGAGCGTGCGGGCGAGCTCGGCGTAGGTGACGGGCGCGGACAGGTCGCCCCTGGGCAGCTGGAAGCTCACGTCGAGGACGAGATGGCGACCTCCCCACGCGTCGTGACGGTCGGCCTTGAAGCGCGAGGTGCGGTAGCCGAAGCCGCACTCGGAGGTGGTGAAGGTGCGGATGCCGCGCAGCTTGCGGTCCCAGACCCGGACCCGGGCGATGGTCTGGGCGACCTCCTGCCCGTAGGCGCCGACGTTCTGCACCGGGGTGGCCCCGACGGTGCCGGGGATGCCGGACAGTGCCTCGACGCCGACCCAGCCGTTCTCGACCGCGTGGGAGACGAACACGTCCCACGGCTCGCCGGCCCAGACGGTCACCCACTCGCCGGCGCAGAAGGCGTCCTCAGCGGCCTCGCGCTCCCCGACCAGGTGCACGACCGTGCCGGAGAAGCCGGCGTCCGCCACGACGAGGTTGCTGCCGCCCCCGACGACGAGGACGGGCTCGTTCGCCGCATCGGCTCCGCTGACCGCGTCGATGAGGGCGTCGACGTCGGCGACCTCGACGTAGCGCGATGCCGGACCGCCGAGCCGCAGGGTCGTGAGGTCGGCGAGCCGGGGATCAGGCACGGACGAGGGCCTTCGGCGCCCCGAGCACCTTCGCGCCGTCGCTGGTGACCTCGAGCGCGAGGGGCACCAGTCCGTCGGCGTTCGGCTCGCCGACGGTGCCGGCGACGGTCACCCGGGCGGCGCCGTCGGCAGGGACGACGACGGGGACCACGAACTTGCCGCCGAGCTCGACGACCTCGGCACCGCCGGTCCAGTCGCCGACCGCGCGGCCGACGAGGGCGAGGGTGTACATCCCGTGCGCGATGACGCCCGGGAGCCCGACGGCGAGGGCGATCTCCTCGTCCTGGTGGATCGGGTTGTGGTCGCCGCTGGCGTGCGCGTAGGCGACGAGGTCGGCGCGGGTGATCTCGAACGTGACCGGCTCCAGCGCGGTCCCGGCTGCGGGCAGAGCCATGGCTCAGACACCTCCTCGGTGGACGAGGGTCGCGGTCGCCGTACAGACGACGGAGCCGGAGGCGTCGACGATCTCGCTGGACGTGCTGATGATGTCGTTGCCGCCGATCGATCGGAGCCCGGTCACCGTGAGCGCCGCGGTGAGCTCGTCACCGACGGCCACCGGCCGGTGGTAGCGGAACCGCTGGTCGCCGTGGACGATCCGGGAGAGCTCGAGCTCCTCCGCGGCCAGGAAGTCCTGCAGGGCCGCGAAGGTCACCACGATCGGGTACGTCGGCGCGACCGTGGCACCGCCCGCTCCCCCGACGGAGGCGGCGAACGCGGCGACGGACTCGGCCGTCACGGCGTGGACGGGGGTCGGGGGGAACGCCCGCCCGACCAGGGACGCGTCGATCGGCATGGCCCCAGCCTAGATGAGTAAGTCCAAGGGCTCGCACGCTGCGCGACGCTCAGCATCCACGCCCGCGGCGTTGCCGACGCTCGATGGTGCAACCAGACCGCCGTCGCGCCGGCGCCTTGCAGGCGCGGCGCCGAGCGCCGCTCGCACGCACGACCCCTTGGACTTACTCATCTAGTGCGGCGCGAAATGCAGCGGACCCGCCCCACGTAGGTGGGACGGGTCCAGGCCGGCAGCGCGGCGCCCGCGGCAAAGCCGCGTCGGCGTCAAGCGTGGGCCGAGCTTGCGAGTGCCTGCGCGCCGACGTCGACGGGCGACGCGCTCGGCCCGACAAACAGGCTCAACGAGTCTCGCGGTGCGCGGTGTGCTTGCGGCACCGCGGGCAGAACTTCGACAGCTCGATCCGGTCGGGATCGTTGCGCCGGTTCTTCTTGGTGATGTAGTTGCGCTCCTTGCAGTCCACGCAGGCGAGCGTGATCTTCGGGCGAACGTCAGAGCTCTTGCTGGCCACTGGAGTGTCCTTTTGTTGCTGGTGGTGATGCCGGTCGTCTGTTTGGTAGCGGGGACGGGGATCGAACCCGTGACCTCACGATTATGAGTCGTGCGCTCTAACCGTCTGAGCTACCCCGCCACATGAGGAGGGCGCCTCCGCCGCGCCCGGGGGCTGAGGCGGTGGCGCCCTGTCTCCGAGCCCCTTTACGGAATCGAACCGTAGACCTTCTCCTTACCATGGAGACGCTCTGCCGACTGAGCTAAAGGGGCAACGCCGCAGAACGATACACGGGCGTGTGTCGCACGTGAAAATCGGCGGCGTCCTGCCGGTCCGGGGCGGCTGCTCAACGTCGACTCAGTCCTGGATCCGGGCGAACGGACGGGCCTCCTCGAGCTCGTAGGCGAGCTCGATCAGGAGCGCTTCATGGCCCGGCGCGGCCCCGAACATCATCCCCTGTGGCAGACCGTTGGCGGCCGTCGCGACGGGCAGGGAGATGGCGGGGGCGCCGGTGATGTTCTGCCACGGGGTGAAGGCCACCCAGTCGAGCAGCTTGTCCATGATGACGTCGTAGTCCTGGGTGGGGTCGAGGTGGCCGATGCGCGGCGTCGGCATGGCCAGGGTCGGGGTGAGCGCGACGTCGTAGCGCTCGTACCACGGCTCGGCCTGGGCGGCGGCGCGCTTGAGCCGGGTGATCGCGCCGGGCACGCGGTGCAGGTTGCGGCGCGCGTGCCGGGCCAGGCCGAGGGTGAGGTTGTCGTGACGGGCCTTGGCGAAGGTGCGGCCGTGGAACGGGCGCCCGGTGGTGAGCATGACCTGCGCCAGGAGCGCCCAGTAGAGCAGGAAGTCGTCGGCGAAGGACGGTCCGACGGGCACGTCCGCCTCGGTGACGGTGTGGCCGAGGTCCTCCAGGAGACGGGCGGTCTCGAGGGTGAGGGCGGTGGTCTCCGGGTCGGCGCCGCGTCCGACGCCGGAGGTGTTGATCGCGATCCGCAGCCGGCGCTTGATCGGCCGGGTGAGGTCGCCGATCGGGGGCAGCTCGAGCGTGCGGTGGATCCGCTCCGCCTCGCGGTAGAAGGCCGCGGTGTCGCGCACCGAGCGGGTCACCACGCCGTCGGAGACGATGCGGATCGGCATGTCGCGAAACAGCTTGTCCTGCGCCAGCCGGCCGCGCGTCGGCTTGAGGCCGACCAGACCGTTGACGGCGGCGGGGATGCGGATCGAGCCGCCGCCGTCGTTCGCGTGCGCCAGCGGTACGGCGCCCGCGGCGACCAGCGCGGCCGAACCCGAGCTGGAGGCACCGGCCGTGTGCTCGAGGTGCCACGGCGACCGGACCGCGCCGAGCCGAGGGTGCTCGGCGGAGGCGCTGAAGCCGTATTCGGACAGCTGGCTCTTGCCGAGGGGGACCAGGCCGGTGCCGAGGTACATCGCGGCGAAGTCGCCGTCCTTCTTCGCCGGTCGCGGGTCCCAGGCGTCGGTGCCCGACATCGTCGGCATGCCCGCGACGTCCACGTTGTCCTTGACGAGCGTCGGGACGCCGGCGAGGAACCCGGCGCCCGCGGCTCCGGCGGCGGCCAGGGCGCGGGCCCGGTCGTAGGCCGTGAACGCCATCGCGTTCAGGTCGGAGAGCGTCTCGATCCGGGCGATGGCCGCCTCGACGGCCTCGGAGCGGGAGACCTTGCCGGCCTCGAGGTGTTCGGCGAGACCGACCGCGTCGAGGTCGCCGAGGGCATCATCGGAGAAGGCGTGCACGCGCATGGCAGGCAACCTAGCCCCGACCGGCGCCTCCGGACCTCCGACCACGGGAGGAATCCGCGTCAGAAGAGGAAGAGCGCGCAGACAGGGACGAGCAGGCTGAGCGCGAGCGCAGAGAGGCCCATGGCGAGGCCGGCGAACGCGCCCTCCGTCTCGTCCTCGCGCAGCATGCGGGAGGCGCCGATGCCGTGGGACACGGCGCCGACCGCGAGACCGCGGGCCCGCCGGTCCCGGATCCGCAACACGCTGAGGGTCGCCGGCGCGAGGATCGCGCTCATGATGCCGGTGATGATCGCAAACACCGCCGCCAGCGCGGGGATGCCGCCGAGCGACTCCGTCAACGCGATCGCCACCGGCGTCGTCGCGGCCTTCGTGGCGAGCGTGCGCTCGATGTCCTCCCCGGCGCCGAGCAGCCGCGCCAGCCACACCGCCGAGACGATCGACACGACGGCACCGACGGCCACCGCGACGAGCATGGGGACGACGAAGCCCTGCAGCCGCGAGGCCTGTCGGTGCAGCGGGATCGCCAGCGCCACGGTGGCCGGCCCCAGCCAGAAGGCGATGAGCTCGGTCGCACGGCGGTAGTCGGGATAGTCGATGTCGAGCACGGTGATCGCGACGCCGACGACCACGATCGCCACCAGCACAGGCTGCGCCACGGCGTGCCCACCCGTGCGGCGCTGCAGCCAGCGACCCAGCTGGTAGCCGCCCAGCGTGACCCCGAGCAGGGCCAACGGCGACCGGGCCACCTCGAGCGCTGCGTCACCGGCCTCGGCGAGGCCGCTCACGACGCCGTCCCGGGAGCATCGGGGAGGTCGGGGAGGTCGGGGAGGTCGTCGCGGGGCCGACCCAGCAGGCGCTCCAGCCCGACCGCCGTCCACCCGACGACCACCAGGCCGATCAGCCACGAGCCGACGATCGCGACCACGATCGGCACGGCGTCGTCGCCCAGGACCCCGAGATAGGCCACCACACCGACGCCGGCCGGGACGAAGAGGAGCTGGAGATGCCGCAGCAGCGCGGAGCCCGCGCGGACGATGGAGCCGCTGTCGTCGTACGACCGGATCCGGAGGAAGGCGAAGAGGAGCAGCATCCCGACTACGGGACCGGGCACCGGCAGGTCGAGCACCCGCACGAGGAGCTCCCCGACGAGCTGGAACGCGATCAGCCCGGTCAGACCGGTGATCACCGGCGGTCGCGGAGACGCGCGTTGGGCAGCGCCGGCGCGGGGATCGGGGGCAGTGGCTGGTCGGGGACGATGCCGAACCGTCCGGGTGCCACCTGTCGGCCGTCGCGGACGACCGCGCCGGCCTCGGTGATCTGGGCCTGCCACGCGTCGCGGTAGGCGACGACGTCGTCGTGGCTGCGGCCGACGAAGTTCCACCACATGACGATGGACTCGCCGAACGGCGGTCCGCCGAGGACCAGCACCCGGGCTCCGTCGGCACCGGCCTCCAGGTGGATCTCCTCGCGGCCCGTGGGCACGTAGGCGAGATCTCCGGACGCCACCCCCAGACCGCTGACCTCGACGTGGCCGACATCGACCAGCACACCGTGCTCGAAAGTCGGATCGACCGGCACGGACAGGTGGGTGCCAGGGTCGAGCACGAGCTCGGCCCCGAGCAGCGGCGTGAACGTGGCCACCGGGGAGGCGTCGCCCAGCAGGGAGCCGAGGAAGACGTGCGCGCGCCAGCCGTCGCCCGCGACCTCGTCGGGAGCGTGGTGCTGGAAGCCGGGCTCGGTGTCGCGGTGCTCGGCCGGGAGGGCCACCCACAGCTGGGCGCCGTGCAGCACGGTCGTCCCCGGTGTCGACACCTCGGAGTGGCTGATGCCCCTCCCGGCGGTCATCAGGTTGACCTCCTGCGGCCGCACGGTCGCGACGTTGCCCGCGCTGTCGCGGTGATCGATCTCCCCGGTGAAGACCCAGCTGACCGTCTGCAGCCCGGTGTGCGGGTGCGGCGCGACGACCATGCCGCCGGTCGCGCTGACCTCGTCGGGGCCGTAGTGGTCCACGAAGCACCACGCGCCGATGAGCGAGCGATGACGCTGGGGCAGCGTCCGTCGTACGGCCATCGCACGGGGGCCGCCGAGCGGGACCTCGCGCGGCGCCATCAGCTCCACCGAGCCGGCCGGCCGGCTCGTGCACACCACGGCGTCGGGATCGCTCTCCGGGTTGCTCACGCCGACATCCTCCCACCGACGCGGAGCACTAGGGTGCGGCCATGGGTCTGCTCACGCCGGTCGCGATCAAGCTCGGTTCGTTCTCCTGGATGCCGCGGCTGCTGCCGCAGATCACGTGGATCGACAAGCACCTGCAGCGGCTCACCCGCGGGCGCGTCGGCTTCGTCGATCTCGCGGGCCTGCCCGGCCTGCTGCTGACGGTCGCCGGACGCAAGAGCGGGATCCCCCGCTCCACGCCGCTGCTGTGCGTGCCGTGGCAGGGCGGCTGGCTCGTCGCCGGGTCCTCCTTCGGCGCCCCGAAGCCACCCGTGTGGGTCGGCAACGTGCGGGCGGCGGAGACCGTCGAGGTGCGCTATCGACGCCGCACGGTGACCTGCACGTGGCGCGAGATCACCGGCGATGAGAAGGAGCGGGCCTGGGCGCACATGGTCACCGTGTGGCCCAACTACGACAAGTACGTCGAGTGGACCGACCGGGTGATCCCGGTGTTCTTGTTGACCCCTCGCTGACAGTCCGCACTCAGGACAGGCTGGCTTTGCTGAGGCGAGCCTTGCTTTAGCCTCCTCCCGTGGGGGACAACACGGGATTCGCACAGGTCGCGGCGGCGGGCTTCGCCGACGACCTCGCGCGACACGGCGACCGGCTCGCGCTGCGCGCCGGCGACCTTGCCCTCTCCCACGCCGAGCTCGACGACAGTGTCCAGCGTGCGGCGGAGGAACTGCGGGCCACAGGGGCGCGTCAGCTCGTCCACCTGCGGCCGGCGCCCACCGTCGACTTCGTCGTCGCCTGGCTGGCCGTCCTGCGTGCCGGCCACGTCGCACTGCTCGGCCACGACACCGGGCTCGCGGCGGCGTACGGCGCCTCCCTGCGGCGGGCTGGCGGCGCATGGCAGCCGACCGGCGTGACGCCGCCCGCGCTGCATCCCGACCTCCGGCTGCTGCTCAGCACCTCCGGGTCGACCGGCAGCCCCAAGCTCGTGCGGCTCTCGGCCACCAACGTCGACAGCAACGCCCGGGCGATCGCCGACTACCTGGACCTGTCCCCCGAGGACGTCGGACTGACGACGCTCCCGCTCGACTACTGCTACGGACTCTCCGTCCTGCACAGCCACCTCGCTGCCGGGGCGAGCGTGGTCCTCGACGACCGGTCCGTCACCGATCCCGGGCTCTGGGCCGACGCCCGCGCCGCCGGCGTGACCTCCGTCGCGGGCGTCCCCTACACCTTCGACCTGCTCGGCGCCACGGGGTGGCCGCAGCTGCCGACGCTGCGCCGGGTGACCCAGGCGGGCGGGCGGATGGCTCCCGACCGGGTCCGGGCGCTGGCCGAGCAGGGCCGTCGTGACGGCTGGGACCTCGTCGTGATGTACGGACAGACCGAGGCCACCGCGCGGATGGCCTGGCTGCCGCCGGCGCTCGGGCTGACGCGACCCGAGGCCGTGGGGATCGCGATCCCCGGCGGCCGCTTCCGCCTCGAGCCGGTCGAGGGCGCCGCGCCGGGCGTCGGCGAGCTCGTCTACGCCGGCCCCAACGTGATGATGGGCTACGCCGAGCGGCCGGCCGACCTGGCCCGTGACGCCGAGCTCGACGAGCTCCGCACGGGCGACCTCGCGCGGCTCGACGAGGACGGCATCGTGCAGGTCGTCGGTCGCCGCTCCCGCTTCGCCAAGCTGTTCGGCCAACGCATCGACCTCGACCGGGTCCAGACCCTCCTCGCCCTCGGTGGGTACGACGCCGCGTGCGCCGAGGCCGCTGACGGCTCCCAGCTGGTGGTGGCCGTCCCGGGTGACCCCGACCCGCTGCTGCTCGCCGAGGTGGCCGCCGCCACCGCCACCGACACCGGCCTTCCGCCCCACGCGATCCGCGTCGTACCCGTCGGGTCGCTGCCGCGCCGGGCCAACGGCAAGGTCGACCACCAGGCGGTCGGACTCCTCGAGCGCGCGCTCGAGGGCGAGGCGCCGGCGAGCACGTCGTCGATCGCACTGCTCTTCGAGCGGGTCCTGGGGCGCTCCGTCGGGCCGGAGGACTCGTTCGTGGGGCTCGGCGGCGACTCGCTGTCCTACGTCGAGCTGGCGCTGCGACTCGAAACGGTCCTGGGCCGGCTTCCCTCGACCTGGCCGCGGATGGAGGTTGCCCAGTTGTCGGAGCTGGCTGCGGCGTCCACGACGGCGCGGCGGGGCTCCCGGCGGTGGGCCGAGATCGAGACGGGGATCGTGCTGCGCGCCGTCGGCATCCTCGCGATCGTCGGCTCGCACACGAACCTGTGGACCGTCGTGGGCGGTGCCCACGTGCTGCTGGCCGTGGCGGGCGCGAACTTCGTCCGCTTCCACCTCGCCGACGAGGGACCCCGCCGGCGCCTGCGACGGGTGGCGCGGGCAGCCAGCCGGGTCGCCGTCCCGTCGGTGCTGTGGATCGGGACGGTCACCGTGGTGGCGGGCACGTACCCGTGGCGCAGCGTGGTGCTGCTCAACGACCTGACCGGCGGGCGACGGTGGTCCGAGCCCGCGTGGCACTACTGGTTCGTCGAGGTCGTGCTCCTGCTGTGCGTCACCGCTGGCGTGCTGACCTCGATCCCGGCCGTCATGCGCTTCGAACGTCGCCACCGCTTCCTGCTCGCCAGCTCGCTGACGGCCGTGACGCTGGTGCCGAGACTGTGGACGGAGACCGGCTACGGCGGCGACGTCATCCACTCCTCGGCGTTCGTGGCCTGGCTCTTCACCGTCGGCTGGGCGGCGGCCGTGGCCCGTACGATGCCGCAGCGCCTGCTGGTCAGCACGCTCGCCCTCGTCGGGGTCTGGGGCTTCACCGGCGACGTCCAGCGGGACGCGATCATCGCCGCAGGGGTGCTCGCCCTGATCTGGCTGCGCACCGTGCCCTGGCCGCGGGTCCTGGTCCGTCCCACCGGCACCCTCGCCGCCGCTTCGCTCTTCGTCTACCTGACCCACTGGCAGGTCTATCCCCACTTCGAGGACTGGTGGCCGCTCGGCGGCCTCCTGGCGTCGCTGGCGGTCGGCATCGCCGTCGCCCGTCTCGTGTCCCTCGTGCCCGCCTGGACCGGACTGATCGACCGGGTCCGGCCCGGCTACGCTCCCGCCCACCTCCACCGACAGGAAGTCCGATGAACGTCTCCACCCGCCGCCTCACCCTCGGTCTCGCCGCGGCCGCCCTGCTGGGCCCGCTGCTCGCCGCCTGCGGTGAGGACGAGCCGAAGCTGGTGATCTACAACGCCCAACACGAGCCGCTCCTCGCCGAGCTCGCGCCTGCCTTCACGAAGGAGACGGGCATCGAGGTCGAGCTGCGCAACGGCAAGGACCTCGAGCTGTCCAACCAG
Organism: Nocardioides caeni; assembly: GCF_004912195.1. Taxonomy (GTDB): domain Bacteria; phylum Actinomycetota; class Actinomycetes; order Propionibacteriales; family Nocardioidaceae; genus Nocardioides; species Nocardioides caeni. Next base: position 209,575 of record NZ_STGW01000006.1, on the reverse strand, counting down.
CTCGTCCAGGAGGGCGATGCGTCGCCCGCCGACGTCTTCCTGACGGAGAACTCCCCCGCGATGTCGCAGGTCGAGGCCGCTGGACTGTTCGCGGAGCTGCCCGAGGACCTGGTCGCCCCGATCCCCGCGCTCTACCGCCCCACCAGCGGCCTGTGGACCGGGTTCGTCGCCCGCTCGACCGTGCTGGTCTACAACACCGATGCCATCGAGGACTCGGAGCTCCCCGACTCGCTGCTCGACCTCGCCGACCCCGAGTGGGAGGGACGCCTGTCGTTCTCCCCCACCGGCGCCGACTTTCAGGCGATCGTCGCGGCCGTCCTCGAGCTCGAGGGAGAGGAGGCGACCCGCGCGTGGCTGGAGGGCATCAAGGCCAACGGCACGGTCTACGACGGCAACAACCTCGTGCTGGAGGCCGTCGACTCCGGCGAGTCCGAGGTCGGCATCGTCTACCACTACTACTGGGAGCGCGACCGCAAGGAGAACGGTGACGTCTCCGACAACAGCGAGCAGCACTACTTCTCCGACGGCGACCCCGGTGCCTTCGTCAGCGTCTCCGGCGCCGGCATCCTCGCCTCGAGTGACATGAAGGACGAGGCGGAGCAGTTCATCGAGTTCCTCGTCAACGAGTCGGGGCAGCAGATCCTCGCCGACAGCTACGCGCTGGAGTACCCGCTCAACCCGGACATCCAGCTCGAGGGCGTGGCCCAGCCCTTCAGCGAGCTCGAGCCGCCGCAGGTCAACGTCTCGGACCTCGACGCCCGCGCCGTGGTGGACTTGATGACCGAGGTCGGTTTCCTCTGACGACCGGGACGACATGGCACCGATCCCCCGTGACCGCCGGCCGGTCCCGGGGGATCGCCGCGCCGGCACTGCCCCTGCTGCTGGTGGGGCTGGCGATCGCGGCCCTCTCCCTGGTGCCGCTCGGCTACGTGATCTGGACGACGGCCGAGCTGGGGCGCGACGAGGCCGCCGAGTTCCTGTGGCGTCCTCGCATCGGCGAGTTGCTGTGGAACACCACGCGCCTGCTCGTCGTCGGGGTCCTCACGAGCACCGTCGTCGGCGTCGCGGGCGCGTGGATCGTCGAGCGCACCGACGTACCGGGACGGGGCTGGTGGCACGGTCTGCTCTGCGCCCCGCTCGCGGTGCCGGCGTTCGTCAACGGCTACGGCTGGGTGTCGACGACCCACGCCGTGCAGTCCTACTGGGGCGCGGTGATGGTGGTGACCCTGTCCTACTACCCGCTCGTCTATCTGCCGACGGTGGCCGCGCTGCGGCGACTCGACCCGTCGGTCGAGGAGGTCGCGACCGCGCTCGGCAAGGGCGTCGGTGCCGTGTTCCTGCGGGTGACCCTGCCCGCGATCAGCCCGGCGGTGCTCGGTGGCGCCCTGCTGGTCGGCCTCCACCTCCTGGCGGAGTACGGCGCCCTCCAGCTCCTCAACTACCCCACCCTGACGACCGCGATCCTGCAGCAGTACGCCACCGTGTTCAACGGCCCGGCCGCGACCCTGCTGGCCCTCGTGCTGGTCACCTTCTGCCTGCTGCTGCTCGGCCTCGAGCTGCTGCTGCGCGGACGACGACCCCGGGCGCGTGTCGGCGCCGGCACCAGCCGCACCGCGACGCCCCTGCGCCTGGGACGACTCCGCCCGGCCGTCGTGGGCGGCCTCGCCGGCCTGGCCGTCTGGTCGCTCGGGGTGCCCCTGGCCGCCCTCGTGCGGTGGCTCGCGCGGGGCACCTCCGCGGGTCTGGACACCGCCGAGCTGACCTCCGCGATCTGGTCGACGCTGAGCCTCGCGCTGCTCGCCGGCGTCGTCACCACCGCCGCCGCTGTCCCGGTGGTGTGGCTGACGGTGCGCCACCGCGGCCTGCTCACCACCGCCATCGAGCGCAGCGTCTACACCGCCAGCGCTCTGCCGGGCATCGTCATCGCCCTGGCCCTGGTCACGGTGTCGATCCGGTCGGTGCCGTGGATGTACCAGACCCTCGCCCTGCTCGTCGCCGGCTATCTCATCCTCTTCCTGCCGCGGGCCGTCGTCAGCGTCCGCGCGACCTTCGAGCTCGTCCCGCCCGGCCTCGAGGACGTGGCGCGCAACCTCGGCTGCAGCGGTCCCGGCGTCGCCGCCCGGGTCACCCTCCCCCTGGTGCTCCCCGGCATGGCCACCGCCGCCGCGCTCGTCGCCCTCGCGACGTCGACCGAGCTCACCGCCACGCTCCTGCTGGCGCCGCTCGGCACGGACACCCTCGCGACCGAGTTCTGGTCGGACGCGTCCTCGATCGCCTACGGTGCCGCGGCGCCGTACGCCCTGGCCCTGATCGTCCTGTCGGTGCCGTCGACCTGGCTGCTGGCGAGGCTGAGCATGAGGAGTGGTGAGGCCACGTGAGCACGCTGACCGGCGGGAACCCCGCCGCCCTGACCATCTCCGGCGTCACGGCCGGCTACGGCGCGACTCCCGTCCTGCGGGGAGTGGACCTGACGGTGCCAGGTGGTGTCACCTCGATCCTCGGCTCATCCGGCTGCGGCAAGACCACCTTGCTGCGGGCCGTCGCCGGCTTCGTCGAGCCCACCGGCGGCTCCATCGTCGTCAACGGCGAGACGGTGGTGGCACCGGGGCGTCGCAGCGTCCCCGCCCGTCGGCGCGGCGTCGGCTACGTGCCGCAGGAGGGCGCGCTCTTCCCGCACCTGACCGTGGCCCGCAACGTCGCCTTCGGGCTGTCCCGGGCCGAGCGGCGGGACTCCGCGTCGCGGGTCGCCGAGGCACTCGAGCTCGTCGAGATCTCCCCGGACCTGGCGCGGCGCCTGCCCCACGAGCTCTCCGGCGGACAGCAGCAGCGGGTCGCCCTGGCCCGTGCACTGGCCCCCCGTCCCGGCCTCGTCCTGCTCGACGAGCCGTTCTCCTCCCTGGACGCCTCGCTGCGCGAGGAGACCGGCCGCGCCGTCGTACGGGCGCTGCGTGCCGCCGAGGCCGCCGCCGTGCTGGTCACCCACGACCAGGGTGAGGCGCTGTCGCTGGCCGACCAGGTCGCGGTCATGGCGGGCGGTGAGTTCCTGCAGGTGGCCCCGCCCGCGGCGGTCTACCTGACGCCGGCGGACCCGCGGGTGGCGGCCTTCATCGGTCACGCCAGCCTGATGCCCGGCGAGGCGACCGGCGACGGGCGCGCCCGATGCGCCCTCGGCGAGGTCGCGGTCCGCAGCGCGACGCCCGCGACCGGCCCGGTCCAGCTCGCGGTGCGCTCCGAGCAGGTGCAGGTCGCACGCGAGGCCGACGACGGCGTCCTGGGCACCGTCCTGGACGCCAGCTTCTACGGCCACGACGCCACCGTCCGCATTCGCCTCGACGCGGGTCCGACGGTGACGGCCCGGACCCCGGCCGACACCGTGCCGGCCGCGGGCGACCGGGTGGGTGTGCGCGTGCTCGGTGACGTCATCGCCTTCGTCGGCTGACCCCTACGCCCGGTCGGGCGCCTCACCGGGGCTTGTTGACATTGAGACAATACTGGCGGAGTCTGCGATGGTGTTCACCGAAGAGATGTTCCAGGAGGCGCTGAGGCAGCCGCGGCTCCGCCAGCCCCTTCCCGACGTGCTCCTGACCCGCGCCGAGCCGATCCCGGTCATGGACGAGGACGAGCTCTCCGCGATGACCCGCCGATGGTTCGCCGAGTACGAGGCCAAGATCGCGTTCTACGCCGACCACGGGCTCGACATCGGCTGGACGCTCGAGTGGGCGAAGAAGTACTGGTGGAGCTGGCTGGTGCGCGACATGAGCTTCAACCACGAGCTCTACACCGACGACCTCCTCTACAAGGACGTCACCACCATGGGCGGCTACACCCGGGGGCTGAAGGAATTCGTCGACTACAACTTCGCCTTCTTCGACGCGATCCCCGACTGGCGCTACGACCCGATCCCCGGCCAGGTCTTCCTCGACCCGCGTCCCGACGGCTCCATGGGCATGGCGGTCCGCTACTACGGCAGCGGCCACCTCGTCGGTCCGCTCAAGCTGCATCCCTACGACGACACGGCGATGACCATCCCCGGCAACGGCGCCTTCGTCCAGTGCACGGCCGTCGACCGCTACCACTTCAACGCCGACGGGCTGATGTATGAGGGCGAGACGCTCTACGACATTCTCGACGCCGTGCAGACGACCGGCATGCTGCCCGCACCGCAGTCCCGCGGCTTCAACGCGATGATGCGGACCGCCGGCCTCGCCAACGCCGTCGCGACGAGGGTGCGCCGCGTCCTGCCGTGAAAATGCGCACCGCCCCCGGTCCAGGACCGGGGGCGGTGTCGTACCCGTGGCAGATGCAGGATTCGAACCTACGTAGGCGTTGCCGGCTGATTTACAGTCAGCTCCCTTTGGCCACTCGGGCAATCTGCCGGGTTTGTTGCGGACCCCGTCCGCGCCTGTCGAACGGTGCTGAGTTGGCTGGTCCGCAACGAGGCGAAACAATAGCGCAGCAGACCCGTCCCACCGAAACCAGCGCAGGTGACCACCATGGCCGACTCCTCCTTCGACATCGTCAGCAAGATCGACCGCCAGGAGGTCGACAACGCGCTGGGCCAGACCGCCCGCGAGATCGCGACCCGCTTCGACTTCAAGGGCACCGGCGCCACCATCGAGTGGAAGGGCGAGCACGCGATCGAGATCTCCGCGTCCGCCGACGACCGCGCCAGTGCGGTCCTCAGCGTCTTCCAGGACAAGCTGATCAAGCGCAACCAGTCGCTGAAGATCCTCGACGCCGGCGAGCCGCGCCCGTCCGGCCAGGTCTCCAAGATCGGCATCACGCTCAAGGAGGGCATCAGCTCGGAGGATGCCAAGAAGGTCTCCAAGCTGATCCGCGACGAGGGCCCCAAGGGCGTCAAGGCGCAGATCCAGGGCGACGAGCTGCGCGTCTCGTCCAAGAAGCGTGACGACCTGCAGGCGGTCCAGGCCCTGGTCAAGGCGCAGGACTACGACTTCGCCGTGCAGTTCACCAACTACCGCTGACCTTTCCCTCCGTGAACTTCGACCGCGCCCTGGGCGTCACCGTCGTGACGCTCACGGTGATCGCGCTGGGCATCGTCGGCGCCGCGGTCGCCCTGGCCAACGGCGTGATCGGCGGCGATGGCCAGCGGGCGGGCGAGGTCACGATCCAGTCGCCGGCTCCTCCTCCGCCGGGAGTGGTCGATCGCGCTGACACTGGCGCCAGCACCGGGGCGAGTGTGGGTGTGGTCGTGGACCCCTACCTGCCCGACCCCGCATGGCTCGGTCGTACGGCGGCCGCGACCGGCATTCCCGAGCGGGCCCTGGCGGCCTATGCCCGGGCACACCTGCAGATCCTCGACGAGCAGCCCGACTGCGCGGTCGCGTGGAACACCGTCGCCGCGCTCGGTGCAGTCGAGTCCGGGCACGGCACGTTCGGCGGAGCGCAGCTGGGCGCTGATGGCCGCCCCTCCCCCGAGATCCGCGGGCCCGCCCTCGACGGCGGCGACTTCGCCGCCATCCGCGACACCGACGGCGGCAGCCTCGACGGCGACACGACGTGGGACCGCGCGGTCGGCCCGCTGCAGTTCATCCCGTCCACGTGGGCCGACTGGGCCGCCGACGGCAACCGCGACGGCACCGCCGACCCCGACCAGATCGACGACGCCGCGTTGGCCGCGGGCCGCTACCTGTGCCACAGCGGTGAGCTCGACACCCCCGAAGCCTGGCAGCGGGCGGTCTTCAGCTTCAACCACTCCGACGCCTACGTCGCCGACATCGCGGGCCTGGCCAACAGCTACGCCGTGGCCGCGGGCTGAGCACTTCCCGGCTCAGCCCATCCGGTCGACGACGTGCTCGGCGATCGCCAGGCTCGACGTCGCCGCCGGCGACGGTGCGTTGCGCACCGAGGTGATGCCGTCGCTGGCATGGATGACGAAGTCGTCGACCAGCGAGCCGTCGGCCTCCACCGCCTGCGCCCGCAGACCGAGCCGCTCCCGCCGCACGTCCGCTGGGCCGATCGCCGGGACGTAGCGCTGCGCGCCACGGAGGTACGACGCCACGGACATCACGCCGCGCAGCTCCTCCAGGCCGGTGCGCCAATGGGACCGGGAGAACCGCCAGAAGCCGCCGAACCCGAGCGTCGCGGCGGCGTCGCGGGGCGAGAGGGAGGCCCGGCCGTAGCGGTCGCGGCTCAGGGCGAGGAAGGCGTTGGGCCCGATCTCGAGACCGCCGTCGACCCGGCGGGTGAAGTGCACGCCGAGGAACGGGTAGGCAGGGTCGGGCACCGGGTAGACCATGCCGCGCACGAGGTCCCGCTTGGCGGGGACGACGCTGAGGTACTCGCCGCGGAAGGGCACGATCCGGGGCTGCGGCGGGCCGCCGACGAGCCGCCCGAGGCGGTCGGACTGGAGGCCGCCGCACAGCACCAGCCGGCCGAACCGGTGCCGGGCCCCGGGGGTCGCGACCTCGATGGCGCCAGCCGTCCGCCGTACTCCCGTCACGGCGTGGCCCAGGTGCACCGCTCCCCCGGCGGCCACGACCTCGGCGGCCAGGGACTCGGCCACGGCGACAAAGTCGGTGATCGCGGTCTGCGGCGAGTGCAGCGCCGCGAGGCCGCGGGCGTGGGGCTCGATCTCCCGCAGGCCGGCCGCGTCCAGCCGGCTCAGGCCCGGGACGCCGTTGGCGCGAGCCGTGGCCTCCAGCGCATCGAAGCGTGCACTCTCGGCCGCGTCCACGGCGACGACCAGCTTGCCGCAGGCCTCGTAGGGGATCGCGTGCTCGGCGCAGTAGTCGCGCATCAGGTCCCGGCCGCGGGTGCACAGCTCGGCCTTGAGACTTCCGGGCCGGTAGTAGATCCCCGCGTGCACGACTCCGGAGTTGTGACCGGTCTGGTGCGCGCCGACCCGGTCCTCCTTCTCGAAGACCTCGACGCGCAGACCGGGCCTGCGCCGGGTCAGCTCGCGCGCGACGGCGAGCCCGACGATCCCCCCGCCGACGACCGCCACCGCATCCGTGTCCACGGGGATCGAACCTACGCGGCGTCGTACCCCGCGTGAGAAACCCACGCCCCTCGCGTGAGAAACCCCCACACTTCGGGCGAGAAACCGGCACACCTCGGGCACCATGGGCGCGTGAACCCGAGTGCCGCGATCGACATCGATGCCCCGCTGGAGCTGGTCTGGGGGGTGATGGTCGACACCACGTCCTACGGCGAGTGGAACCCCTTCGTGGTGCGGGCCGAGACGGCGCAGCCGGCGGCGATCGACAACCCGATCGTGCTGCACGTGCGCTGGGCCAACGGCCGTGGCACCCGATCGCCCGAGCGGATCACGACGCTCGACGGACCCACCACCTCCCCGGACGGCACGACGACCGCGCGGATGTCCTACGTGTTCGAGGGCTGGCCGGCACGACTCGGCCTGGTGCGCGGGGTGCGCCACCAGACCCTGACGCAACGGCCGGGCGGTCCGACTTCCTACGAGACGGTCGAGGAGTTCAGCGGACCGCTGGTGCGGCTGGCCGGACCGGGGCGGGTGGCCGACGGCTTCCGCCGGCATGCCGAGGGACTCAAGGCACGCGCGGAGGCGCTGGCTGCTTCGCCGCCGGCGGGATGAGGTCGTCGGAGTAGCGGGCGGCGAGCAGGGCGAACACGAGGATCGCGACGCCGCAGAGGATGTCGGCGACGATGTGCGCCTGGCGCCACAGCGGCATCTCGAAGGCGCCCGGCACCGAGTAGTGCGCGATGCCGATCAGTCCCGACACCGAGTAGCCGGTGAGCGCGATCGCGGCCGTCGTGATGTGACGGCGGAACCACAGCAGCAGCCCCACCGCACCGAACGCCGTGAAGAGGAACCACCCGACGCCCACGAGCCCGGCCGACGGCGCCGGGATGGAGGCGTCGGGACCGGGCACGGGGTAGTCGTCGTAGTTGGCGTAGTTGTCGACGTAGTGGACGATCGAGATCACGAAGGCCACCCCGAGCAGCCAGCACAGCACGCGGGTCGCTCGGAGGTAGCTCACCGCCCCAGCCTAGGTCGTGTCTGCCCTTCCTCGGTGGATGCCCGGGTCGTCCAGCGCGTGCGATGGCAAGGCGCCGGCGCGAAGACATGCTGGGCGCACGTTGAGCGTCGGCAACGCCGCCAGCGTGCGTGCTGGGCGACCTGGGCGCCGCCGGGAAGGGGAGACGCGGCCTCTTACGCGGACGCGACCTCCAGGACCGGGACCGACGTGGCCCCGGCCGTGGGCCGCAGCCACACCCGGGTCCCGACCTCGAGGTCGAGGGCGCGGGCGTGGGTCCGCGAGAGCACGACCAGCGCCGGCTCGCCCTGGCCCTCCACGTCGACGGCGAGGCGCACCTCGAAGCCGACCCGCAGGGATCGCTCGATCACGCCGGAGAGCACGCCGGGGGCGCCGGGCGTGGTCGAGAGCTCGATGTCGTGCGGACGCAGTCGGAACGGCCCGAGGCGGGTGACCTCGCCGAGAAAGCCCATCACGAAGTCGTTGGCGGGCTCGTCATAGAGCTGGTCCGGCGTGCCGACCTGCTCGATCCGTCCCTCGTTGATCACCACGATCTCGTCGGCCACCTCCAGCGCCTCCTCCTGGTCGTGGGTGACGAACACGGTCGTCACGTGGACCTCGTCGTGGAGACGGCGCAGCCAGTCGCGCAACTCCTTGCGGACCTTCGCGTCGAGAGCACCGAAGGGCTCGTCCAGCAGCAGGACGTTGGGCTCGACCGCCAGCGCACGTGCCAGCGCGAGACGCTGCCGCTGACCACCCGAGAGCTGCGAGGGCAGCCGGTGCGCGAACTGCGAGAGGTGGACGAGCTCCAGCAGCTCGGCGACCTTGGTCTTCACCTCCGCCTTGGGCCGCTTGCGGATCTCGAGGCCGAAGGCGACGTTCTTCGCGACCGTCATGTGCTTGAACACGGCGTAGTGCTGGAAGACGAAGCCGACATTGCGCTTCTGCGGCGGCAGCTTGGTCGCGTCGATGCCCTCGATCTCGACCGAGCCCGAGTCGGCCGACTCGAGCCCGGCGATGATCCGCAGCAGGGTCGACTTCCCACCGCCGCTCGGCCCGAGCAGGGCGGTCAGCTGTCCGGTCGGCAGTGACACGTTGATGTTGTCGAGCGCCACGAAGTCCCCGTAGGACTTGTTGACGCCCGCGATCAGGATGTTCATACGTGATCCTCCTTGCGGATCAGCGAGACGACGACCAGGGCCAGCACGGACGCGAGCACGAGCACGAAGGCAGCGGCGTACGCCGTGGGCTCCTGGTAATTGGTGTAGCGGTTCTGGATGAGGAGGGTGGCGGTCTCACCACGGAACTCGGCGCCCGGACTGACGATCTTGACCGCCCCGAACTCGCCGAGTGAGCGGGCCATGCTGAGCACGACGCCGTAGACCACGGCCCACTTGATGCTCGGCAGCGTGATCCGCCGGAAGGTCTGCCACCCGGTGGCCCCGAGGCTGCTGGCGGCGAGCTCGGCGTCGGTGCCGATCTCCTCCAGCACGGGGACGACCTCCCGGATCACCAGCGGCAGGCTGACGAAGGCGGTCGCCATGATCAGTCCGGGCGTGGTGCCGATGATGTAGAAGCCCACCGACGCCAGAGCGCTGCCGAACCAGCCCTGCCCGGTGCTGTAGGCCAGCACCAGCGCCAGCCCCACGACGACGGGCGAGACCGACATCGGCAGGTCGACGAGGACCGACAGGATCCGCCGTCCCGGGAAGCGGTAGCGCACGATCAGCAGCGAGATGCCCACGCCGAAGACGGTGTTGATCACCACCGACCAGAACGCCACCGTGGCGGTCAGGTTGAAGGCGTAGGACACCGACGGGTCGCTGAGCCGCTCGACGAAGGCCCCGAAGCCACCCCCGGCGCCGCGGTCGGGCGGGAAGAAGGTCTGCTGCCCGACCTCCCACAGCGGCCAGATGACCAGCACCGCGAGGTAGGTGATCACGAAGATCCGGAGCAGGTAGGTCACAGGTCCCTTGCGGGACCGGATCGAGGTCTCAGCCACGACGCGCCACCCTTCGCGAGATCAGGTCGAGCGCCACGATGGTGACGACCGCGACGAGGAGCAGCAGGACGGCGACCGCGGCGGCACCCGCCTGGTTGTCTCCCTCGAGGAACTTCAGGATCTTCAGCGACGCCACCTCGGTCTGGTAGGGCGTGTTGCCCGAGATGAGGACCAGCGAGCCGAACTCGCTGATCGCCCGGGCGAACCCCAGCGAGGAGCCGGCCGCGATCGCCGGCACCAGGCTCGGCAGGATCACGCGACGGAAGGTCGTGAAGCGCGAGGCTCCCAGCGAGGCCGCAGCCTCCTCGACGTCGGCGTCGAGCTCGATCAACACCGGCTGGACCGTGCGCACGACGAACGGCAGCGTGACGAACAGCAGCGCCAGGAAGATGCCCTCCCGGGTGTTGACGATGTTGACCCCGACCGGGCTGTCGGGCCCCCACAGGCTCAACAGCACCAGGCCGGCGACGATCGTCGGCAGCGCGAACGGGATGTCGATGACGACGTCCAGCACCCGCTTGCCCCAGAAGTGGTCACGGACCAGGACCCACGCGACGACCGTGCCGACGAAGGCGTTGACGACGGTGACCAGGAACGCCTCGACGACCGTGAGCCTCAGGGCCGCAAAGGTCTGGGCGTCGGTGAGCGTGCCCCAGAACGACGCCCAGCCACCTTCGGCGGCCGCGCCGATCACCGCTGCCAGCGGCAGCATGACGAGCACGCTGAACCAGACCAGGGCGACGCCCAGGCCCAGTCCCGACGTCGGGGTCAGGCGGAAGAGCCCACCGTTGGCGGCGCTCCCGCGACCACGTCGACCAGGTCGACCAGCACGCCCCGGCCCCCGACCCGCAGGGCGGGCCGGGGGCGGGGACGCGACGAGCGTCTGTGTCATCGGCGGGTCACTGCTTCGTGGCTGCGGCGTACAGCTTGTCGAAGCGCAGCTTCACGCCGTCCTTGCCGAACCACTCGGCCGTCACGTCGGACCAGCCGCCGAGGTCGGCGATCGTGTAGAGCTGCCCGGCGGGAGCCGGGAAGGGGTCGGCCGGGTCGTTGGCGCCGTCCACCTCGATGTCGCTGATGTCGAGGTCGCCGACGGGGCGGAAGCCCTTCTTCACGAACTCGGTCTGGCCGGCGTCGCTGAGCACGAACTCGAGCCAGTCGGTGGCGACCGGGTCGGCGTCCTCGAGCACGGCGCCGGGATTCTCGATCAGGAAGGAGGTCTCCGGGACGACGTAGTCCAGCTCCTCACCGTTCTGCTTCGCGAGGATGGCCTCGTTCTCGTAGGTGATCAGCACGTTGCCGACACCCTTCTTGAACGCCTCGGTGGCCTCGCGGCCGCTCGCGGCCCACGTGGCCACGTTGCCGAAGACGTCCTTGAGGTAGGCGTCCGCCTCGGCCTCGGTGGCGCCCTGCGCGAGGGCGTGGGTGTAGAGCGCGAGGATGTTCCAGCGGGCCGCGCCGGAGCTGGCCGGGTCGGCGGTGATGACCTTGACGTCGTCGCGGGTCAGGTCCTCCCAGCCGGTGATGCCGAGCGGGTTGCCCTTCTCGACGGCGATGACGGCGATCGAGGAGGAGACGATGCCCTTGTTGGGGCCGGCGTTCCAGTCGTCGGCCACCAGGCCGGCGTCGACGAGTCGCGTCACGTCCCCCTCGAGGGAGAAGTGGACGTAGTCGACGTCCTTGCCGTCGGTGTCGGCGACCTTGCGGCTCTGCTCGCCGGAGGCGCCGTAGGAGCCGGAGAAGGTCACGCCCTCGCCCGCGTCGGTCTTGTTGAACTCGGTGGCGATCGCCTTGTTGGCGGCCTCCGGGACGGCGAACCCGACGATGTTGATCGTCTCGGCATCGTCGGAGCCTCCTGCGCTCGCGCAGGCCGACAGCGCCAGTGCGCTCGTCACTGCGACGGCAGCAGCCTTCATCACTCGCTTCATTGCACCCATACCTTCGGTCGGTCCGGCGCTGTCCCACACCGGATCGGTTAACTTGAGTGGAATACTACACATAGAAGAGATTGAAGGCGCTGCCCCTGCACCCGAAATGAACCCCCGGGATGACGCAGGTCACACCCGCGCGGCGGGCGTGGCCGGCCATCGGCGTCAGCCGCGGCGAATCTGACCGCACCGTGGCGCCGAATCGAGCGCGGCGCTGCGGCCGTCTATCGTGGGAAAGGCCGTGAGACTCGGACAACGGCTGCGACTGGACAGGTGTCCACCTAAAGTGGAACGTGTTCTAGATTCGCCGTAGGATCAGTGGCGACGAGCCGACCACAGCGGCTCGCCCGAGATGTTGAGAGAGTGGACCGACGTGAGCCAGACCAAGCAGGTCAAGCAGCTGGACCGGGTGATCATCCGGTTCGCGGGCGACTCCGGTGACGGCATGCAGCTGACGGGTGACCGGTTCACCCAGGGGTCGGCGGTGTTCGGCAACGACCTGGTGACGCTGCCCAACTTCCCCGCCGAGATCCGCGCCCCCCAGGGCACGATCCCCGGGGTGTCGTCGTTCCAGATCCACTTCGCCGACCACGACATCCTCACCGCGGGTGACCGTCCCGACGTGCTGGTCGCGATGAACCCGGCAGCGCTGAAGGCCAACCTGGGCGACCTGCCCAAGGGCGCGACGATCATCGTGGACACCGCCGACTTCACCAAGCGCAACCTCGACAAGGCCGGCTACGAGTCCAACCCGCTGGACAAGCTCGGCGAGGTCGACGACATCCTCTCCGGCTTCCAGGTCCAGCCCGTCGACCTGACCGGCATCACGGTCGAGGCCGTCAAGGAGTTCGGCCTGTCCCGCAAGGACGCCTCGCGGGCCAAGAACATGTTCGCCCTCGGTCTGCTGTCGTGGATGTACGGGCGCCCCACCGAGCCGACCATCGCGTTCCTCGAGAAGAAGTTCGCCAAGGTGCCCGCGATCCTCGGCGCCAACATCGCGGCGTTCAAGGCCGGCTGGAACTACGGTGAGACCACCGAGACCTTCGTCGTCCAGTACGAGGTCAAGCCGGCCAAGATGCGTCCCGGCACCTACCGCAACATCACGGGCAACCTTGCTCTGGCCTACGGCCTGGTGGCCGCCGGCGTCCGGGCCGACCTGCCGGTCTTCCTCGGCTCCTACCCGATCACCCCGGCCTCCGACATCCTCCACGAGCTGGCCCGACACAAGTCGTTCGGTGTGACCACCTTCCAGGCCGAGGACGAGATCGCCGGGATCGGCGCCGCCGTGGGCGCCGCCTTCGCCGGCCAGCTCGCGGTCACCACCACCTCCGGACCGGGCATCGCCCTCAAGGGCGAGGCCATCGGCCTGGCGGTCATGACCGAGCTGCCGCTCGTCGTCGTCAACGTCCAGCGCGGCGGACCCTCCACGGGTCTGCCGACCAAGACCGAGCAGTCCGACCTGCTGCAGGCGATGTACGGCCGCAACGGCGAGGCACCCGTCCCGATCGTCGCCGCCCAGTCACCCGGCGACTGCTTCGCCGCCGCCGTCGAGGCCGCCCGGATCGCCATCACCTACCGCACCCCCGTCTTCCTGCTCACCGACGGCTATCTCGCCAACGGCTCGGAGCCGTGGGCCATCCCCGACGTCGCGGACCTGCCCGACATCGACCCCGACTTCGCCACCGGTCCCAATCACGTCTCCGCCAAGAGCCAGAACGACGGCGACGGCGCACCCGACGAGTACTGGCCCTACCTGCGCGACCCCGAGACCCTCGCCCGCCCGTGGGCCATCCCCGGCACTCCCGGTCTCGAGCACCGCATCGGCGGCCTCGAGAAGGGCGACGGGCACGGCAACATCTCCTACGACCCGGCCAACCACGACAAGATGGTCCGGATCCGTGCCGAGAAGGTGCAGCGCATCGCCGACGGCCTCGACCCGCTCCGCGTCGACGACCCGTCCGGCCCCCCAGGTGATGGTGCCAAGGTGCTCGTGATCGGCTGGGGCTCGACCTACGGCCCGATCGGCGCGGCCTGCCGCCGCGTGCGCCGCGCCGGCTACGACGTCGCGCAGGTCCACCTGCGTCACATCAACCCGTTCCCGAAGGACCTGGGCGACATCCTGTCCCGCTACGACAAGGTCCTCGTGCCCGAGATGAACCTCGGCCAGCTGTCCCGTCTCCTGCGCGCCGAGTACCTCGTCGACGCCCAGGGCTACAACCACGTCTACGGCCTGCCGCTCAAGGCCGCCGAGCTCGCCGAGGCCATCGGACGCCTCATCGGCGACGCCGAGGGCCGCGAGGTCGAGCTCGGCGAGCACGGCCTCAACCTGCCCGCCGACCACGAGAACACCGAGGAGGCCTGATCATGACTGCCATCGATCTCCCCATGCCCCAGCTCGGGACCGCACTCGTCCCCACCCTCCCCGAGGGCGAGAAGCAGACCGCCAAGGACTTCTCCTCCGACCAGGAAGTCCGCTGGTGCCCCGGCTGCGGCGACTACGCCGTCCTCAAGGCCGTCCAGTCCTTCCTCCCCGACCTCGGACTCAAGCGCGAGAACATCGTCTTCATCTCCGGCATCGGCTGCTCCTCGAGGTTCCCCTACTACCTCGACACCTACGGCATGCACTCCATCCACGGACGCGCACCCTCCATCGCCACCGGACTCGCCACCGCCCGCGAAGACCTCTCCGTCTGGGTCGTCACCGGCGACGGCGACGCCCTCTCCATCGGCGGCAACCACCTCATCCACGCCCTGCGCCGCAACGTCAACATGACGATCCTGCTCTTCAACAACCGCATCTACGGACTCACCAAGGGCCAGTACTCCCCCACCAGCGAGGTCGGCAAGGTCACCAAGACCACCCCCCTCGGCTCCATCGACGCACCCTTCAACCCCGTCTCCCTCGCCCTCGGCGCCGAAGCGACCTTCGTGGCCCGCACCATCGACTCCGACCGCAAACACCTCACCGCCGTCCTCGCCGCAGCCGCCGCCCACCGCGGCACCAGCCTCGTCGAGATCTACCAGAACTGCCCGATCTTCAACGACGGCGCCTTCGACGCCATCAAGGGCATGGGTGACTACGACCGTGCGACCGCCGAGCACGCCGTGATCCCGCTGGTGCACGGCCAGCCGATCACGTTCGGCAGCCGTGACGAGGCAACCGGGCAGGGCGACAAGGCCCTCGTCCGCGGCGCAAACGGCAGCATCGAGATCGTCGACACCGCCGCAGTCGCCGCCGACGCGATCCTGGTCCACGACGCGGCCAACCCCGACCCGTCGACGGCGTTCGCGATCAGCCGCCTGACCGATGCCGGCTACCTCAACCGCAGCCCGATCGGCATCTTCCGCCAGGTCGACCGGCCGACCTACGACGACCAGGCCCGCGCCCAAGTCGCGGTCTCGAAGGAGAAGGTCTCCGGCACCAACGAGGAGCGCCTCACCGCGCTCATCAACGCCGGCGACACCTGGACCATCGACTGAACCGGTCGTCGAGGAGGTTTCGCAGCAACCGTCACAAGACGCCTGCAATGACGAAGGGCCCCGCTGATGGCGGGGCCCTTCGTCGTGATGGAGCAGGTCAGCTGCAGGTGATGGCCCCGATGTAGACCTCGGTGCGGGCGAAACTGGCCGTCTCGGCGGCGTAGAGACGGAAGCGGGTCCCGCAGCGGCCGGCAAACGTCATCTTGAAGCCGCCCGTGTCCGAGCGGGTGATGACCGACTTGACGTTGCGCCACCGGTTGGTGGAGCGGTGCCACGACCGCAGCCACACACGCTGGCCGGGGTTGGAGGTCAGCCGGGCCTGGACGTAGAAGACACCTTCGCGGCGGGTCTCGTCGGCCTTGAGGCGGGTGAACGTGTGCTTCGGCTTGGCGACCTTCGTCGCCACGGGGCCGTCGGCCACCGGGGCGGCCTGGGCGGAGGAGCCCATCGTGAAGCTGAGCATCACGGCGGTGAACGCCGCGATCAGTGCGGTCAGGATCCGAGTGAAACGCATGAGGAGACAACTCCTGGTCATCGTGGGGTGTGAACGGGAACCGGGTGCCCGCCCCACCACTCTCTCAAACCACCCCCGCCCTGCGCACCTCCGGCCCGGGACTACTGTCGGCTCGTGTCGGATTCCCGCCGCGGCCTGCTGCTGGGTCTGCTCGCCTACCTGTTGTGGGGCGGCTTCCCTCTCTACTGGCCGCTGCTCGAGCCCAGCGCCCCCGTCGAGATCCTGGCCCACCGCATCGTGTGGTCGCTGGTCGTCATGGGAGCACTCGTGCTGGTGCTGCGTCGTACGACGCAACTGCGTGTCCTGCTGCAGGACCGCCGCAAGGTCCTTCTGCTCGTGCTCGCGGCGGTGACGATCACGTCCAACTGGGGCACCTACATCTACGGCGTCACCAACGACCGCGTCGTCGAGACCTCGCTCGGCTACTTCATCAACCCGCTGGTGACGGTGCTGATGGGTGTGCTGATCCTGGGCGAGCGGCTGCGACCCGCCCAGTGGACGGCGCTCGGGATCGGCTTCCTGGCCGTGGTCGTACTGACCCTGGACTACGGCCGCCTCCCGGTGATCGCCCTCGTGCTGGCCTTCTCGTTCGGCACCTACGGCCTGGCGAAGAAGTCCGCCGGCGTCGGAACCGTCGAGAGCCTCACGTTCGAGACGGCGCTGCTCACGCCGATCGCCGCCGGCTACCTGCTCTGGCTCGGCTCCGCCGGCGAGGCGCACTTCGCCGGGGAGGGCGGCGGGCACGTGGCGCTGCTGGTCGCGAGCGGCGTGGTGACAGCGGTGCCGCTGCTGTGCTTCGGCGCGGCCGCCACGCGGATCCCGATGACGACCCTCGGCCTGCTGCAGTACCTGACGCCCGTCATCCAGTTCGTCCTCGGCATCACCCTCTTCGCCGAGCACATGCCGCCCGGTCGCTGGGCGGGCTTCGCGCTGGTCTGGCTGGCCCTGGTGATCTTCTCCGTGGAGGCCGTGCGCCACCACCGCCGCACCCTCGCCCTCGCCGCGGAGGCCAGCGCCCTCTGAGGGGTGGCGCCTGCGGTGCCGGACGGGGCGACCCCCACCCGGCAACCACGGCCACGTGCAGTGGCGGCGGGGTGCACGCCGCCACCGCACGGGGCGTCGGGTCAGGGCCGCACCCCACGTCCGGCTGGTTCCTGGCCCGTCGTCCATGGTGTCCTGCCGACGGCCGGAACCGGAGCCATCGGGCGACGGTTCCGCCGAAGAGGTGACAGGCTCCGCCGATCAGCCGGCTCGAGGCCGTCGGAGAGTCAGGCGGAGCGGACGGCCACGACGTCCGCGAAGGCCTCCAGCGCCGAGCGCACCGGGCCGGAGGGCAGCACCTCGAGGAGTTGCTTGGCCTCCGTGGCCCGCTGGACGACGTAGGCCTGCGCCTCGGCCATTGCCGGGTGCTTGCGCAGCAGGTCGAGCGCCTCGGCGTGCAGGTCGGCGTCGGCGGCCAGGTCCGAGCGCGCGGGGTCGAGCAGCTCGAGCAGGCGGGCGTCACCCGGGTCGGTCGAGGCCCGGGCGATGAGGACCGGCAGCGTGGGCACGCCCTCCTTGAGGTCGGTGCCCGGGGTCTTGCCCGACTCCTCGGACTCCGAGGCCACGTCGAGGATGTCGTCCGAGAGCTGGAAGGCGGTGCCGACGAGCTCGCCGTACTCCGTCAGCGCCGTCACGATCTCGGGCGACGCGCCGGAGAACAGGGCGCCGTAGTGGGCGGAGGTCGCGATGAGGGAGCCGGTCTTGCCGGCGACCACCTCGAGGTAGTGCGCGAGCGGGTCCTCACCGGGAGCGGGCTTGACCGTCTCCAGGATCTGGCCCTCGACGAGGCGCGTGAACGTCTCGGCCTGGATCCGGACGGCCTCGGGGCCGAGGCGGGAGGTCAGCTCGGAGGACTTCGCGAAGAGCCAGTCGCCGGTGAGGATCGCGACGAGGTTGTCGTAGCGGGCGTTGGCGGAGTCCTCGCCCCGGCGCAGCTCGGCCTCGTCCATGACGTCATCGTGATAGAGCGAGCCGACGTGGGTGATCTCGACGACGCAGGCGGCCGTCAGCACCTCGTCGGCCTCCGGACGCGGGCCGGACTCGGCCGCGAGCAGCACCAGGAGCGGGCGGAAGCGCTTGCCTCCAGCGGCCAGCAGGTGTCGCGCTGCCTCCGTGACGTACGGCGCCCGGCTGGTCGCGTGCCCATAGAGGGCCTCCTCGACGGTGGCCATCCGATCCCTCAGCCGCCCGGCCAGGGCCTCGTCAACGACGGGCAGGGCCAGCTCGGCCGGCGAGGGAGCAGGGGTCGCTGAGGAGCTCACCTGATGAAGTCTCCCGTATGGGTCACGAGATCGAGAACCGGGCCCGGGACGACGCCCAGCAGGAGCGTCGCGACCAGGCACACCAGGATGGTGCCGGAGGTCAGCAGGGACGACTGGGTGACCGCGCCGATGCCGTCGGTGGACGGCTCGGTGAAGAACATCAGCCGGATGTGGCGCACATAGAAGGTGATCGCGACGATGCTGCTGCCGATCGCGACCAGCACGACGGGCCACGCGCCGGCCGACATCGCCGAGGTGAAGACCGCCCACTTGCCGATGAAGCCGGCGGTCAGCGGGATGCCGGCCATCGACAGCAGGAAGAAGGCGAAGGCGCCGGCGGCCAGCGGTGAGCGTCGGCCGAGCCCGGCCCACCGCTCGTAGGCCGTCGCCTCGCCACCCGTGTCGCGGACCAGCGTGACGATGGCGAAGGCACCGATCATCGCGAAGCCGTAGGTGGTGAGGTAGAAGAGCACGCCCTCGAGCGAGGTGTAGCCGGTCGAGCCGAGCTCGTCGGTGCTCTGCACGCCGAGCACGCCCACGAGGATGAAGCCGGTGTGGGCCACCGAGGAGTAGGCCAGCATCCGCTTGACGTCGCTCTGGACCACGGCGAGGACCGCGCCGACGACCATCGAGGCGATGGCGACGACCCACAGCATGGGGACCCAGCTCCAGCGCTCGGCGCCGAACGCCACGTAGAAGAGCCGGAGCAGCGCGCCGAAGGCGGCGACCTTCGTGCCGGCGGCCATGAACGCGGTGACCGCGGTCGGGGCGCCCTGGTAGACGTCCGGCGTCCATGCCTGGAACGGCACGGCGCCGACCTTGAAGAGCAGGCCGACCGCAAGCAGGCCGATGCCGAAGAGCAGCAGGGTCTGGTTGCCGCCGCCGGCGCGGACCGCGTCGTTGATGCCGGCGAAGGTCATCGAGCCGGCGTAGCCGTAGATGAGCGCGGCGCCGTAGAGGAAGAAGCCGGAGGAGAAGGCGCCGAGGAGGAAGTACTTCATCGCCGCCTCCTGGCTCAGCAGGCGACGCCGGCGGGCGAGGCCGCAGAGGAGGTACAGCGGCAACGAGAGGACTTCGAGCGCGACGAACATCGTCAGCAGGTCACCCGAGGCGGGGAAGAGCAGCATGCCGCCGACGGCGAAGAGCATGAGGGGATAGACCTCGGTGTGCTCGAGGCCCTTGGTGGAGGCCTCGCGCTCGGTCTCGGTGCCCGGGAGGGCCGCGGCCTGGCCGGTGAACGCCGACACACCGCCCTCGAGGCGCCGCTCGGCGAAGAGCGCCACGCCGCCGATCGCAAAGACCAGGATCAGGCCCCACAGGTAGGTGGTCGGACCGTCGACGACGACGCTGCCCTCGGCTCCGACGAGGCCCTTGCCGGCTCCGCCGGCGTGCTCCTCGAGGTCGGTGCCGACGACGATCGTGGAGACCAGCGCGGTGACGAGGACGGACATGGTGAGCACGACCTGCGGCACGCGGCGCACCTCGCGGGGGAACACCGCCTCGAACAGCACGCCGACGCAGGCGCCTCCGAGGACCAGCAGGAGCGGCAGGAGCTCGACGTACTCGATCTCGGGCTTGATGAACTCCATCAGTGCTCCTCCCCCTCGCTCGGCTGCCCGTCCGCGTGTCCGGCGCCGTCGTCGGATCCGTGCTCGACCACCGGCGCGCCGTCATCGACGCCGACGTGGTGCAGCAGGTCGTCGACCATCGGGTTGCTCACGTCGAGCAGCGGGGCGGGATAGAAGCCGAAGAACACCAGCGCCACCATGAGCGGCGCGACGGCGGCGATCTCGCGCAGACCCAGGTCGCGGGTGCCCTCCGCCTCGGGCGGCGTCGGACCGGTCATGGTCCGCTGATACATCCAGAGCACGTAGATCGCGGAGAGCACCACCGCGGTGATCGCGATGGCGCCGACGTACCACCCGTAGTCGAAGGCGGCGATCAGCACCAGGAACTCGCTGACGAACGGCGACAGGCCGGGCAGGCCGAGGGTGGCCAGGCCGGCGACCAGGAACAGTCCGGCGAGGACCGGGGCGACCTTCTCGATGCCGCGCATCTCGCTGATCAGCGAGGTGCCACGCCGGTCGTAGAGGTAGCCCGCCACGAGGAACAGCGCCGCCGTGCCGAGTCCGTGGTTGACCATGTAGAGGATGGACCCGGTCCCGCCCTGGCTGCTGAACGTGAAGATGCCGAGGGTGATCAGGCCGAAGTGGCTCAGCGACGTCAGTCCGATCAGGCGGAAGATGTCGTCCTGGCCGATGGCGATCAGGGCACCGTAGACGATCGAGATGAGCGCCAGGGTGACCACCAGCGGCGTCGCCCACTGCGATGCCTCGGGGAAGATTCCCAGGCAGAAGCGCAGCATCCCGAAGGTGCCGATCTTGTCGAGGATGCAGACGAGCAGCACGCCCGTGCCGGGCGTGGCCTTCTCGGTGGTGTCGGCGAGCCAGGTGTGGACCGGGAAGAGCGGCGCCTTGATCGCGAAGGCGATGAAGAAGCCGAGGAACAGCCAGCGGCCCGGCTCGGTGTCGATGCTGAGCTGCTCGAGGTCCGAGAGCAGGTAGGACGGCTCGCCCTGCTGCGCCGAGACGACGTAGAGGCCGATCACCGACGCCAGCAGGATCAGCCCGCCGGCGAGCTGGAACATCAGGAACTTCAGCGCCACCGCGCCGCGGCCGTCGCGGCCGAAGCCGCCCACCAGGAAGTAGGCGGGGATCAGCGTGGCCTCGAAGACGACGTAGAAGAGGAAGACGTCGGTCGCGCAGAAGACCGCGAGGGACAGGCCCTCCAGGGCGAGGGTCCACGCCACGAACGAGCGAGCACCGGCGCCGTCGGGGTCGTCGGCCTTCAGCCACTCGGCACCGAGCACGAGCGGGACGAGGAGGACGGTCAGCAGCACCATCAGCAGGCCGAGACCGTCGACACCGAGGGCGTAGTGCACGCCGAAGGCCTCGATCCAGTCGTGGACCTCCTCGAGCTGCCGGCCGCCGTCGACGTCGTAGCGGAGCGCGACGACGAGGCCGATCACGAGGGTGGCCAGCGCGACGCCGAGGCCGGTGACCTTGCTGACCGAGCGCGGCAGCAGGGCGACCGCGATCGCACCGGCGATCGGCAGCCAGACCAGGAGACTCAGGGTCATCAGTTCACCACCACGAGGATCGCGACGAGGAGCGCGGCGCCGGCGAGGACCGACAGCGCGTAGGAGCGGACGTAGCCGGTCTGCAGTCGGCGCAGTGCCTCGCCGGTGCCGGCGAAGAACCCGGCGGTGCCGCTGAGGAGCCCGTCGACGACGGTCCGGTCGACCGTGAGCAGGCCCGCCACGGTCGCCTTGCCGGGTGTGACCACGAGGGTCTCGTTGATCTGGTCGCCGTAGAGATCGGCGCGGGCGGCCTTCGTCGCGAACGAGACGTCAGCGGGCGCCTCCCGCGGGACCTCCTGCTTGCCGACGAGGAACCAGGCGGCAGCGACACCGACGGCGACGACGACCACCGTGATGAGCGTCAGCACGATGACCGGCACCGGCGGATCGTGGTGCTCGGCGTGGCCGACCACCGGGCTCAGCCAGTCGACGATCCAGTCGCCGGCGAGCATGAGTCCGCCGAGGACGGACAGTGCCGCGAGGACGATCAGCGGGATCGTCATGACCTTGGGGCTCTCGTGCGGGTGCACGTCGGCCTCCCAGCGCTTCTGGGTGAAGAAGGTCATCAGCATCATCCGCGTCATGTAGAACCCGGTGATGCCCGCGCCCAGCAGCGCGCAGATGCCGACGACCGGGTTCTCGACCAACGCGGTCTCGATGATCTTGTCCTTGGACCAGAAGCCCGCGAACGGGGGGACGCCGATGATCGCGAGGTAGCCCATCGCGAAGGTCAGGAAGGTGACGGGCAACATCTTGTTGAGCGCGCCGTAGTGACGCATGTCGACGTCGTCGTCCATCGCGTGCATCACCGATCCGGCGCCGAGGAACATGTTGGCCTTGAAGAAGCCGTGGGTCAGCAGGTGGAAGATCGCGAACGCGTAGCCCGCGACACCGAGGCCCGCGCCGAGCATCATGTAGCCGATCTGGCTCATCGTCGAGCCGGCCAGGCCCTTCTTGATGTCGTCCTTGGCGCAGCCGATGATCGCGCCCCACAGCAGGGTGACCGTGGCGACGATGACGACCGCGGTCTGCGCGGCGGGAGCCAGCTCGAAGATGAAGTTCGAGCGGGTGATCAGGTAGACGCCGGCGGTGACCATGGTGGCCGCGTGGATGAGCGCCGAGACGGGCGTGGGGCCTTCCATGGCGTCGAGCAGCCAGGCCTGCAGCGGCACCTGGGCGGACTTGCCACAGGCGCCGACCAGCAGCAGGACGCCGATCCAGTTGAGCGTCGTCTCGGTGGCGCCGGAGGACACGGCGCTGATGCCGCTGAAGCTGGTCGTCCCGAACGTCACGAACATCAGGAAGATCGCGAGGCCCAGACCCATGTCGCCGACGCGGTTGATGACGAACGCCTTCTTGGCCGCGGCGGCCGCCGACGGCTTGTGCTGCCAGAAGCCGATCAGCAGGTACGACGCCAGGCCCACGCCCTCCCAGCCGAGGAAGAGTCCGACGTAGTTCTCCGCGAGGATCAGCATGAGCATCGCGGCGACGAAGAGGTTCAGGTAGGCGAAGAACCTGCGCCGGCGCGGGTCGTGCGCCATGTAGCCGATCGAGTAGACGTGGATCAGTGACCCGACGCCGGTGATCAGCAGCAGGAAGAGCGCCGAGAGCGGGTCGTAGAGCAGGTCGAGACCGATGCCGAGGCCACCCTCGGCCGACGAGCCGCCGGTGTTGATCCAGTCCCACAGGTGCTGGGTGATCTGCCGGTCGCCCTCGTCGCGACCCATCAGACCGATGAAGAGGACGAGGCTGATGAGGAACGACCCGACCGCGGTGGCCGTGCCGAGCAGGTGACCCCACTTGTCGGTGGCGCGGCCGCCCAGCAGCAGCACCGCGGCACCCAGCAGCGGCAGACCGATGATCAGCCAGAGCAGCACGTAGGGGCCGTCGGCGTCGGTCGGGGAGACGACCGGCACGTGGACCTCGGTGGCTGCGAGGGCGATGGCGTTGAACATCCGCTGCTCCTCAGAACTTCAGCAGGCTCGCGTCGTCGACCGAGGCCGAGCGACGCGTCCGGAAGATGGTCATGATGATCGCCAGTCCGACGACGACCTCGGCGGCGGCGACGACCATGACGAAGAACGCCGCGACCTGCCCGTCGAGGTTGCCGTGCTGGTGGGCGAAGGCGACGAACGCGAGGTTGCAGGCGTTGAGCATCAGCTCGACGCACATGAACACCACGATCGCGTTGCGCCGGGTCAGGACCCCGATCGATCCGATGGAGAAGAGGATCGCGGAGAGAATGATGTACTCAGTCATCGGTCGTCTCCTTGGCGGCCGAGCCGATCGGTGCGGCGCTCTCCTCCGTGGAGCCGGTGGCCGCGTCGCGGCCGGCCGTCTCGGGAGCCGAGGCGGGATCCACGCCCAGCTGGTCCTTGATCGCCTCGATGTCGGTCAGACCGGCGGACTGCATGGTGCCGCGGGCCGCGAGGACCCGGGAGACCGACGCCGGCGAGGGGCTGCCGTCGGGCAGCAGCGCCGGGGTGTCGACGGCGTTGTGGCGGGCGTAGACGCCGGGCGCGGGAAGCGGACCGAGGTGCTCGCCGGACTCGGCGTAGGCACGGATCCGGTCGGCGGCGAGATCGGGCTGGGTACGGCGGGGGGTGAGCCGCTCGCGGTGCGCCAGCACCATCGCGCCCACGGCCGCGGTGATCAGCAGCGCGCTGGTGGCCTCGAAGATGAACACGTAGCGGGAGAAGATCAGGTTGGCGAGGGCCTGGATGTTGCCGCCCTCGTTGGCTCCCCCGTCACCGTCGAGCCCGACCGCGGCGCCGAAGGTCACCTGCAGGAGACCGACGACGACCAGCACCACGAACACCAGGCCGGTCACCCACGACAGCACCCGCTGGCCCTTGATCGTCTCGACGACCGAGTCGGAGGCGTCGACGCCGACCAGCATCAGCACGAAGAGGAACAGCATCAGGATCGCGCCGGTGTAGACGATGATCTGCACCGCGAAGAGGAACGGCGCCTCGAGCACGGCGTAGAGCACGGCGAGGCTGATCATCACGACGGCCAGCAGCAGCGCGGCGTGCACGGCCTTGCGGACGAACAGGATGCCGAGCGCCGCCACCACCATGATCGGCGCGAGCACCCAGAACGCGATCACGCGGTCACCTCCGGTGTGGCCTGCGGTCGGTTCGGCCGAGCCGGCGCGGCCGGAAGGGGCGGCACGGGGATCGGCTGCTGGAAGTTGCCGCGGTAGTAGTCGTCGTCGGTGCCGAGCAGCATCTGGTGGGGCGGCTGCTCCATGCCGGGCAGCAGCGGCGCCAGCAGGTCGGACTTCTCGTAGATGAGGCTGGCCCTGCTGTCGTCGGCCAGCTCGTACTCGTTGGTCATCGTCAATGCCCGCGTCGGGCAGGCCTCGATGCACAGGCCGCAGAGGATGCAGCGCAGGTAGTTGATCTGGTAGACGCGGCCGTAGCGCTCACCGGCCGAGAAGCGGCCGGACACCGGCTGGCCGTCCTCGCCGACCACGGCGGTGTCATCGACGTTCTCAGCGCCCTCGACATAGATCGCGTCGGCCGGGCACGCCCAGGCGCACAGCTCGCAGCCCACGCACTTCTCCAGGCCGTCGGGCCACCGGTTGAGCTGGTGACGGCCGTGGAAGCGCGGCGCCGTCGGCAGCTTCTCCTTGGGGTACTGCTCGGTGACGACCTTGCGGAACATGGTCCGGAAGGTGACGCCGAAGCCCGCGATCGGGTCCCACAGCTGCTCCTTGAGCGTGGGGCCCTTCTCCTGCCCGGTGGTTGGCTCAGCCATTGCTCGCTCCCGTGTCGGGGGTCGGGGTGGACGGCACCGTGGTCACCGTGGACGTGTCGGCCCGGAAGACCAGTGGTGCGGCCGCGCCGCGTACGGCGCCTCCGGTCGGCATCGGTGGCACGGGGTAGCCGCCCGGTCGTGGCGGTGTGATGGCGACACTGTTGTCCTTGGACTTCTCCGGGACGAGGAAGCTCGCCAGGAGAGCCACCAGGACGACGCCGATCATCACCATCCAGAACTGCGGGTTCTCGCTGAAGCCGCCGTCGAAGGCGCCCTCGTTGCGGGCCACCCGCATCGTCGCGACGGCGACGATCCAGGCCAGCGAGATCGGGATGAGGCGCTTCCAGCCGAACGCCATGAACTGGTCGTAGCGCAGCCGCGGCAGCGAGCCGCGCAGCCAGATGAACATGAAGATGAACGCCAGCACCTTGCCGAAGAACCACAGCACCGGCCAGTAGCCCTCGTTGGCGCCGGCCCAGAACTCGTCGATCCAGAACGGCGCGGCCCAGCCGCCGAGGAACAGGGTCGTGGCGAGAGCGGAGACGGTCGCCATGTTGATGTACTCGGCGAGGAAGAAGAGCGCGAACTTCAGGCTGGAGTACTCGGTGTGGAAGCCGCCGACCAGCTCGCCCTCGGCCTCGGGCAGGTCGAAGGGCGCGCGGTTGGTCTCGCCGACCATCGCGATCACGTAGATCACGAACGACGGCAGCAGGATCAGCCCGAACCACAGGTCGTCCTGCGCGGCCACGATCTCGCTCGTGGACATTGAGCCGGCGTACATGAAGACCGCGACGAGGGCCAGGCCCATGGCGACCTCGTAGGAGATCATCTGGGCGCTGGAGCGCAACCCGCCCAGCAGGGAGTACGTCGAGCCGCTCGACCAGCCGCCGAGGACGATGCCGTAGATCCCGATCGAGGCGATCGCCATGACGAACAGGACGGCCACCGGCATGTCGGTGAGCTGCAGCGGCGTGCGCTCGCCGAAGAGGGTGACCTCGGGGCCGAACGGGATCACGCTGAACGTCACGAACGCGGGCACCACCACGATGACGGGCGCGAGGATGAAGACCACCTTGTCGGCGGCCTTGGGGATCAGGTCCTCCTTGAAGGCCAGCTTCACACCGTCGGCCAGCGACTGCAGCAGGCCGAAGGGCCCGTGCACGTTGGGGCCGATCCGGTGCTGCATCCGGGCCACGACGCGGCGCTCCCACCAGATGTTGAACAGGG
The DNA here is from genome assembly GCF_004912195.1 of Nocardioides caeni. GTDB lineage: Bacteria > Actinomycetota > Actinomycetes > Propionibacteriales > Nocardioidaceae > Nocardioides > Nocardioides caeni. The sequence continues at coordinate 183,241 of NZ_STGW01000006.1, read as the reverse complement.
TGAGCAGCACCAGGATCACGAAGATGAGGACCGTCTTGACGAGGACGATCCACCAGACGTCGTTGCCGAACGCACTCAGTGTCGTATTCATCGCGGGGTCCCCGATCGATTGTTCGTGGAGGAGCGAAGCGGAGGAGCGAAGAATCGAGTGGGGTGCATCATCGCGGGGTCCCCGATCGATTGTTCGTGGAGGAGCGAAGCGGAGGAGCGAAGAATCGAGTGGGGTGCTTCATCCGTGCACCCCTTCGGCTCCACTGATGGTGACCGGACTGCCCGGCGAGGCCAGGTCGGCGAGGATGCCGCCACCGACGGAGTTGGCGGGCACCCACACGACGCCGGGGGCCAGGTCGTCGGCGATCTCGGCGGCGAGGGTGATGGACCCACGGTCGCCCGTGAGCGTGACCGTCGGCCCGAAGGCGTCGAAGTCGGCCGGGCTGACGACGGCAACGGGGATCCGGGCGGTGGCCTTGAGGTACTTGTCACCGTCCTGCATCACGCCGTTGTCGAGCAGGAGCTTCCACGAGGACAGCAGCCGGGTGTCGGTGGTTGAGGTGCGAGGAGCTCCAGCGACGAGCCTCGAAACCTCCGACTCGCCCTCGGTTTCGAGGCTCGCTGGCGCTCGCACCTCAACCAGCGGGAGGCGCTCACCGTCCCAGGGACCGAGCTGGGCCATCTCCGCGCGAGCCTCGGCGACGGTCCGGAAGCCCAGTCGGCTGCCCTGCCCCAGGGCCGCGAGCTCGTCGGCGATGCCCGACAGCGCCCGCAGCTCCGGCAGGGAGGACGGGTTGTGCAGCGCGGCCTCCCACGACCGGACCCGGCCCTCCCAGTTGACGAAGGTGCCTGCCTTGTCGCTCGTCGGCGCGACCGGGAAGACGACGTCGGCCCGGTCGGTCACCGCGGTGCGGCGCAGGTCGAAGGCGACCACGAAACCGGCGGCCTCCACCGCGGCCCGGGTGGCGGCGGGGTCGGTGGTGTCGGCGGGGTCGACACCCGCGACGACGAGACCGCCGAGCTCACCCGCGACGAGCGCGGCCACGATCGCGTCGGCGTCGCGTCCCTCGGTCTCCGGCAGATGGTCGACGCCCCAGGCGGTCGCGGTGTCGACGCGGGCACCCGGGTCGGCGACCGGCCGGCCACCGGGCAGCAGGGTGGGCAGGCAGCCCGCCTCGACCGCACCGCGGTCACCCGCACGCCGCGGCACCCAGGCCAGTCGGGCTCCGGTGGCATCGGCCAGGGATGCGGCGGCCGTCAACGCACCGGGTACGGCGGCCAGGCGCTCACCGACGAGGATGACGCTGGTCGCGTCCAGCTCGCCGGACAGCCCGGCCAGCGCGGCGGGCTCGGCGCCCGGAGCGGTCGCGACCAGGCGGGCGGACAGCTTCTCCATGCCGCGGGTGGTGAAGGGCGCGAGGGCGACGACCTCGGTGCCGCCCGCCAGGACCGACTTGCGCAATCGCAGGAAGATCGTGCCGGCCTCGTCCTCGACCTCGAGGCCCACCAGCACGACGGTGGAGGCGGTCTCGAGGTCGCCGTAGGTCACGGCACCGGAGGCGGGGCCGGTCAGCGCGACGCGACTGCCCAGGAAGGCCGTCTCCTCGGCGGAGTGCGGCCGTGCCCGGAAGTCGATGTCGTTGGTGCCGAGCGCGACGCGGGCGAACTTGGCGTAGGCGTAGGCGTCCTCGACGCTCAGCCGGCCACCGGTGAGCACGCCGACGCCGCCGGCGGCGCGGGCTGCGGCGAGGCCCCGGGCCGCGACCGCGAAGGCCTCGGGCCACGAGGCCGGGCGGAGCCGGCCGGCGGGGTCGTCCTGGTCGCGCACCTGCGGGTAGGCGAGCCGGTCGTCGCCCTGCGCGTAGGTGAACGCGAAGCGGTCCTTGTCGGTGATCCACTCCTCGTTGACCGCCGGGTCGTCGCCGGCCTGACGGCGCATGACGGCACCGCGGCGGTGGTCGACGCGGATGGCCGCGCCAGAGGCGTCGTGCTCGGTGATGCCGGGCGAGGAGACCAGGTCGAACGGCCGCGAGCGGAAGCGGTAGCGCTCGGAGGTGAGCGCGCCGACCGGGCAGATCTGGATGACGTTGCCGGAGAAGTAGGACAGGAACGGCGCGTCCTCGGCGATGCCGATCTGCTGCTGGGCTCCGCGCTCCACGAGCGCGATGAACGGGTCGCCGGCGATCTCCTCGGCGAAGCGGGTGCAGCGCTGGCACACGATGCAGCGCTCGCGGTCGAGCAGCACCGTCGGGGAGAGATTGATCGGCTTGGGGAAGGTCCGCTTCACGCCGCGGTTGCGGTCGTCGGAGAAGCGGGACTCGCCGCGCCCGTTGGACATGGCCTGGTTCTGCAGCGGACACTCACCGCCCTTGTCGCACACGGGGCAGTCGAGCGGGTGGTTGATGAGCAGCAGCTCCATCACGCCCTGCTGCGCCTTGTCGGCGACCGGGCTGGTGACCTGGGTGTTGACGACCATGCCCTCGGCGACCGGGAGGGTGCAGGAGGCCTGCGGCTTGGGGAAGCCGCGGCCGTTGCCGGCGTCGGGGACGTCGACCAGGCACTGGCGGCAGGCGCCGACGGGCGCGAGCAGCGGGTGGTCGCAGAAGCGCGGCACCTGGACGCCGACCTGCTCGGCGGCCCGGATGACGAGCGTGTCCTTGGGGACGCTGACCTGGACGCCGTCGATGGTGACGGTGACGAGATCGGTCTTCTCGACCGCTCCGGTCGCGGTCCGCTCCGGTGTCGTGGTCATGACGCCGTCACCTCCTGTCCCGCCCAGGCGGTCGATCGGGCGGGGTCGAACGGGCAGCCGCCGTGCGACAGGTGGGCGAGGTACTCGTCGCGGAAGTGCTGGATGGAGCTGGAGATCGGGCTCGTCGCACCGTCGCCCAGTGCGCAGAACGAGCGGCCGAGGATGTTGTCGCACTGGTCGAGCAGTTGGTCGAGGTCGGCCTCGCTGCCCTGGCCGTTCTCGAGCCGGGTGAGCGCCTGGACGAGCCACCACGTCCCCTCCCGGCACGGGGTGCACTTGCCGCAGGACTCGTGCTTGTAGAACTCCGTCCAGCGCAGGACGGCGCGGACCACGCAGACGGTCTCGTCGAAGATCTGCAGGGCGCGGGTGCCGAGCATCGAGCCGACACCTCCGACACCCTCGAAGTCGAGCGGCACGTCGAGGTGGTCGGCCGTCAGCAGCGGCGTGCTGGAGCCGCCGGGCGTCCAGAACTTCAGCTGGTGGCCCTGCCGGATCCCGCCGGCCAGGTCGAGGAGCTCGGCGAGCGTGATGCCGAGCGGCGCCTCGTACTGCCCCGGTCTCTCGACGTGGCCCGAGAGCGAGAAGATCCCGTGCCCCTTCGACTTCTCGGTGCCCATGGAGGCGAACCAGTCGGCGCCGTTGCGGATGATCGCGGGCACGGAGGCGATCGACTCGACGTTGTTGATCACCGTCGGGCTGGCGTAGAGGCCGGCGACGGCCGGGAACGGCGGCCGAAGCCGCGGCTGCCCACGCCGCCCCTCGAGACCCTCGAGCAGGGCGGTCTCCTCGCCGCAGATGTAGGCGCCGGCGCCGGCGTGCACGACGACGTCGAGGTCGTAGCCCGAGCCGTGGATGTCCTTGCCGAGGTGGCCGGCGGCATAGGCCTCGGCGACCGCGGCCTGCACCCGGCGGATGACGTGGACGACCTCGCCGCGGATGTAGATGAACGCCTTGTTGGCGCGGATGGCGTAGGAGCTGATGATCACGCCCTCGACGAGCACGTGCGGGTTGCCCATCATCAGCGGGATGTCCTTGCAGGTGCCCGGCTCGGACTCGTCGGCGTTGACGACGAGGTACTTGGGCTTGGGGTTGTCCTGCGGGATGAACGACCACTTCATGCCGGTCGGGAAGCCGGCGCCGCCGCGTCCGCGCAGGCCGCTGTCCTTGACGGCCGTGATCACGTCGTCGGGCCTCATCGCGAACGCCGTGTCGAGGGCGTCGTAGCCACCCTTGGCGGCGTAGGTGTCGAGCTTCCAGCCCTGCTCGGCGTCCCAGGTGTCGGTGAGGACGGGGGTGAGGGCGCCGTGGGTCGATTCAGTCATCGCTGGCCTCCTGCACGGTCTCGGACTCGGCGCGAGAGGTGTCGGCCTCCTCGACCGCCTCCTGCTTGTCGTCGGGTACGTCGGCCACGTCATCACGGGCTCCCGCGCTCGCGCCGGGCGGTGCGGTCCAGCCGCGCTCGCGGGCGATCTCCAGGCCCGCGACGCTGGCCGGTCCGGCGGTGGGGCCCTCGTCGGCGCGGCCGTCGGGGAAGCCGGCGAGGACCCGCTCGACCTCGCGCCAGCTGCAGAGCCGGGGGCCGCGGGTCGAGGACACCTCGTGGCCGGCGCGCAGCGACTCGACGAGCTGGACGGCCGAGTCGGGCGTCTGGTTGTCCATGAACTCCCAGTTGACCATCATCACCGGCGCGTAGTCGCAGGCCGCGTTGCACTCGATGTGCTCCAGGCTGACGGTCTTCGAGTCGCCCTGGCGCTGGACGGCGACCTCGTCGTTGCCGATCTCGAGGTGCTCCTTGAGCCGGCTGAAGATCTCGTCGCCGCCCATCACCGCGCAGAGGGTGTTGGTGCAGACGCCGACATGGAAGTCGCCGACGCCGTGGCGCTTGTACATCGTGTAGAAGGTCGCGACGCCGCTGACCTCGGCGGCGCTGATGTCGAGCACGGCGGCGCAGGCCTCGATGCCCTCGGGCGTGATGCGTCCCTGCACCGACTGCACGAGGTGCAGCATCGGGAGCAGCCCGGAGCGGGCCTCGGGATAGCGAGCTGCGATCTCGCGGAGCTCGTCGAGGGTCTTGTCGTCGATCATCGGTCGACCCCTCCCATCACGGGGTCGATGCTCGCGATGGCGACGATGACGTCGGCGATCTGGCCGCCCTCGCTCATCAGGCCCATCGCCTGGAGGTTGTTGAACGACGGGTCGCGGAAGTGCGCGCGGAACGGTCGGGTGCCGCCGTCGGAGACGACGTGCGCGCCGAGCTCGCCGCGGGGCGACTCGACCGGCACGTAGGCCTGGCCGGCCGGGACCCGGAAGCCCTCGGTGACCAGCTTGAAGTGGTGGATCAGCGCCTCCATCGACTCGCCCATGATGTGGCGGATGTGGTCGAGGCTGTTGCCCATGCCGTCGGCGCCGATGGACAGCTGGGCGGGCCAGGCGACCTTCTTGTCCGCGATCATCACCGGCTCGCCCTCGAGCCGGGCCAGCCGGTCGGCGGCCTGCTCGATGATCTTGAGCGACTCCCACATCTCGTTGAGGCGGACGCGGAAGCGGCCGTAGGAGTCGGCGGTGTCCCAGGTCTGGACGTCGAAGTCGTAGGTCTCGTAGCCGCAGTAGGGCTGCGCCTTGCGCAGGTCGTAGCCGTAGCCGGTGCTGCGCAGCACGGGGCCGGAGAGGCCGAGCGCCATGCAGCCCTCGAGGTCGAGGTGACCGACGTTCTCCAGGCGGGCCTTGAAGATCGGGTTGGCGTTGCAGAGGGCGGCGTACTCCGGCAGTCGCTTCTTCATCAGGTCGACGAAGCCACGGATCTCGTCGAGCGCACCGGGCGGGAGGTCCTGGGCGACGCCGCCGGGACGGATGAACGCGTGGTTCATCCGCAGCCCGGTGATGAGCTCGAAGAGATCGAGCACCAGCTCGCGCTCACGGAAGCCGATCGTCATCACGGTGAGGGCGCCGATCTCCATGCCTCCGGTGGCGATGCACACCAGGTGGGAGGAGATGCGGTTGAGCTCCATCAGCAGGACCCGCATGACCTGGGCCTTCTCCGGGATGTCGTCCTCGATGTCGAGCAGCCGCTCGACGCCCAGCACGTAGGTCATCTCGTTGAAGAACGGGGACAGGTAGTCCATCCGGGTGCAGAAGGTGACCCCCTGCGTCCAGGTGCGGAACTCCATGTTCTTCTCGATGCCGGTGTGGAGGTAGCCGATGCCGCAGCGGGCCTCGGTCACCGTCTCGCCCTCGATCTCGAGGATCAGGCGCAGCACGCCGTGGGTGGAGGGGTGCTGCGGACCCATGTTGACGACGACCCGCTCGGCCGCGTCGTTGTCGCCGAGACCGGCGGCGATGTCGCCCCAGTCCTGACCGGTGACGGTGAAGACCTTGTTGTCGCCGCCCTCAGCCGTGTCGGTGGGATCGGCGTAGAAGTCCTGATCGGTGGTTGAGCCTGTCGAAACCATCAGTTGTAGCTCCTGCGCTGGTCCGGCGGAGGAACGGTGGCGCCCTTGTATTCCACGGGGATGCCACCGAGGGGGTAGTCCTTGCGCTGCGGGTGGCCCGGCCAGTCGTCGGGCATCAGGATCCGGGACAGCGACGGGTGGCCGTCGAACTGCAGCCCGAACATGTCCCAGGTCTCCCGCTCGTGCCAGTCGGCGGCGGGATAGAGCGGCACGAGCGACGGCACGTGCGGGTCGCTGTCGGGGACGCCGACCTCGACCCGGATCCGGCGGTTCCACGTGTAGGAGCCGAAGTGATAGACGGCGTGCAGCTCGTGCCCGCTGTCACCCGGGTAGTGGACGCCGCTGACGCCGGAGAGGAACTCGAAGCGCAGCGAGGGGTCGTCGCGCAGGAGCCGGGCGACCTCGAGCAGGCGGTCGCGGTGGACGTGGAAGGTGATCTCGCCGCGGTGGATCACCACGCGCTCGATGAGGGCGTCGAGCTTGTCGGCGACGGTGTCGAACCAGCCGCCGAAGGGGCGCTGCGCCTCCCCCGGCAGTACGACGGGCGCGACCAGGCCGCCGTAGCCGCTCGTGTCGCCCGAGCCGGCGGCGCCGAACATGCCGCGGCGCTCACCCACCGCGCGGATCTCGGCGCCCGGCTCGCCGAGGGCCTCGGGGGCGTTCTCGGGCGACTGCTCGACCGCGGGCTGCTCGACGGCCTTCTCGGGCCCGGCGGGCGTCGCGTCCTTCGCCTTCTTCTCCTCGTTCATCGGAGCAGCCCTCGCTGGTCACCGGTCGGCAGCGCGACGAGCGCCTCGGCCTCGAGCTGCTGGATCTGCTCGAGTCGGTTCTTGCCGAACGGGGTGTCGTGCTGGACCTTGTCGTGCAGCTTGAGAATGGCGTCGATGAGCATCTCCGGGCGCGGCGGGCAGCCCGGGAGGTACATGTCGACGGGCACGACGTGGTCGACGCCCTGGACGATCGCGTAGTTGTTGAACATGCCGCCGCTGCTGGCACACACGCCCATGGCGAGCACCCACTTGGGCTCGGCCATCTGGTCGTAGATCTGGCGCAGGACGGGCGCCATCTTCTGGCTGACCCGGCCCGCGACGATCATCAGGTCGGCCTGGCGGGGGCTGGCTCGGAACACCTCCATGCCGAAGCGTGCGAGGTCGTACTTCGGACCACCGGAGGTCATCATCTCGATGGCACAGCACGCGAGGCCGAAGGTGGCGGGCCAGAAGCTGGCCTTGCGCATGTAGCCGGCCAGTCCCTCGACCGTGCTCAGCAGGACTCCGCTGGGGAGCTTCTCCTCGATACCCATCAGTTCAGTCCCAATCCAATCCACCCCGACGCCACACGTAGGCGTAGGCGACGAAGACAGTGGCGATGAAGAGGACCATCTCGATCAGCCCGAACCACGCCATGTTGTCCAGCTGCATGGCCCACGGGTAGAGGAAGATGATCTCGATGTCGAAGACGATGAAGAGCATCGCGGTGATGTAGTACTTCACCGGGAATCGGCCGCTCAGCGCCTGGGGCGTGGGCTCGATGCCGCACTCGTAGGAGTCGTACTTGGCGCGGTTGTAGCGCTTCGGCCCCACGAAGGCGCTCATGACGATCGATCCGACCGCGAAGAGCGCAGCCAGTGCGGCCAGCACCAGGACCGGCGTGTAGAGCTCCATCAGCCCTCCCTCTCGTGATCTTGTGAACAGAATCACTAGTGGCGTGGAACACATCTAACACCCTCCCGACGGACGGGTCTACAGGGGGGTGACACGCACCACGAAACGCGCAGGTGAAACGCGGAAAGCGGGCCTGACCTGCAGATTTAGGTCACGAGATGGTTGTCAAAATCGCCGCTCCGTGGTCGGGGAGCCCGCGAGGGACGAGCGGCCCGTCCGGGGTGCGGTCAGGCGGTGGCGCGGTGGAGGGTGACGATGCTGCCGGAGAGGTTGCGCCACTCGGGGCGGGTCCAGCCGGCTTCGGCGATCAGGTCGGCCAGGCCGGCCTGGTCGGGCCAGGCGCGGATGGACTCGGCGAGGTAGACGTAGGCGTCGGGGGCCGAGGAGACGGCGCGCGCGACGGCGGGCAGCGTCTTCATGAGGTACTCGAGATAGACCGTGCGCCACGGCGCCCAGGTCGGGTGGCTGAACTCGCACACTACCAGACGCCCGCCCGGACGGGTGACCCGGCGCATCTCGGCGAGGCCGGCGACCGGGTCGACGATGTTGCGCAGGCCGAAGGAGATGGTGACCGCGTCGAAGCTCGCGTCGCGGAAGGGCAGCTTCGTGCCGTCGCCCGCCGTGAACGGCAGGTGCGGGAACTGCTGCTTGCCGACCTGCAGCATCCCGATGGAGAAGTCGCAGGGCACGACCTGCGCGCCGGCGTCCTCGAAGGGCTGGCTCGACGTGCCGGTGCCGGCCGCGAGGTCGAGCACGCGGTCGCCGTACGACGGGTCGACCGCGGCCAGCACCTCCTTGCGCCAGCGCCGGTCCTGACCGAAGGACAGGATGTCGTTGGTCAGGTCGTAGCGCCGGGCGACGGTGTCGAACATCCGTCGCACGTCGGCGGGCTGCTTGTCGAGCTCTGCGCGGGCCACCCACGAAGACTATCGGCGCAAAATCGTTGGCAACCAACCGGCGTCCTGCGGCGTCTACCTAGGCATGAACACCACGCCACGCCTGCGGGCCCGGCTCGCTCGCCGCCTCACCCTCCTCACGGTCGTCGCCGCCGTCTGCTCCGTGCTCGCGTACGGCGCCGGATGGGCCGTCCGCGGCGACCTGATGCCGTGGGAGTCGGCCGACCACACCGCGGGCCGCTCCGCCACTGCAGACCGTCCGCAGGCCTCGGGCAGCGGCAACGGCAGGCCCGCAGGACAGGGCACCGGCGAGGGCGCGACCGACGACGCTGACGGCGGTGGCGGCGACGGCAACGGCGCAACCGACGATCCGTCGACTCCTGCCCCCGGGATCGACGACCCGAGCAAGGGGGGCTCCACCCCGGAGCCCGACCCCGGTCCCCCGCCGGCCGGCCCGGCCCTGCTGGCGCCGGGCGACAACGGCCCGCAGGTCCGCGAGGTGCAGGCGCGGCTGAAGCAGATCGACTGGTTCAGCGGAGACGTGACCGATCACTACGGCGACGCGACCGCCGAGGCGGTGCGCGGCTTCCAGGCCAAGCGCGGCTTCGAGGCGACGGGCGAGGTCGACCAACGCACGCTGGACCGGCTCGAGGAGATGACGACCGAGCCCACCTCCGCCGAGCTCACCAACACCCCGCCGGCCGGCACCGGCAGCAACACCCCCGGCCCGCTCGACCCGCGCTGCCAGACCGGGCGCGTCCTGTGCATCGACAAGACCACCCGCACCCTGCGGTGGGTGGTGGACGGCGACGTTCGCAAGACGGTCGACGTGCGCTTCGGCTCGGCCGAGCTGCCGACCCGCGAGGGCGAGTTCAGTGTCGAGCGCAAGAGCCGCGACCACGTGTCGAGCCTCTATGACACCCCGATGCCGTTCGCGATGTTCTTCTCCGGCGGTCAGGCGGTGCACTACTCACCGGACTTCGCCGCGACCGGCTACAACGGCGCCAGCCACGGTTGCGTCAACGTCCGCGACCACGACGCCGTCGCCTGGCTGTTCGACCAGGTCGCGCTCGGTGACCGGGTGATCATCTACTGGAGCTGACCACCCCGGGGGCTCAGCGGGGTCCGCTCAGCTGGTCTGCTCCATGACCAGCTCGAGGTAGGCCGCGACCTCCTCGGGCAGCATCGCCGCGGAGCTGACGACGTAGCCGAGGCCGTTGCTCTGCCCACGGCACTCGACGGAGTAGTTGATTGCGGGGATGTCGCCCTCGATCGGCTGTCCGGTCTGCTGGTCGACGTAGATCTCGCTGACCGCGCACGGGTGCCCGTCGATCTCCGTGGGCTCGTACTTCACGCCCGAGGAGTCGACCACGTAGGGACCGCGCGGCAGGGCCGCGAGACCGCCGTCGGGGATCACCGTGACCACGAGCTGACCGGTCGCGATGCTGCCGTCCTGGGTCTCCATCGTCTGGCCCAGGGCCGCGGCGTCGATGTAGGTGCGGACCGAGGCTGCACCGTAGATGTCGGCGAGGGCGGCGGTGGTCTCGTCGTCGGACTCCACCGAGTTGATCGCACCCTCGGAGATCGCCGTGACGAGCTCGGCCGTGCTCACCCCGGTGTTCTCCGGCGTCAGCGCGCTCAGCGAGATCATCCGGTCGTCCAGGCGGTCCGGCAGCGTCGGGACCTCGCCGGCAGCAACGGCGTCGGGCTCGTCGATCACCTTGGGCAGACCGATACCGAAGCCGGCCGCGCCAGCGAGGAGGACGATGCCGGTGGAGATGCCGGCCAGGGTCGAACGCGCGATGGGCATCCCGACATCATGCCGCGCGAGGCTGAGAGCTCCTCTCAGGGGTCCGGGCCGTGGACCGGCCCGGTCAGAGCTCGGAGCCGTCGGCCAACCGCACGTAGTCCTGGCCGCGGGCGCCGAGGAGGCGAGCGAACTGCTGGTCCACCACGCCGAGCCCCTCGGCGGAGTAGACCCGGTCGTGGATCGCCACGTTGCGCGCGGCGCCGACGCTGCGGGCGAACTCCACCCCCTCGCTGGACCTCATCCAGGGCGCACACACCGGTGCGAGGAGTACGTCGACCGCGACCCCCGGACCGGTCAGGGCATCGCCGGGGTGGAACACCGTCTGGCCGCCCGCACGCAGCAGGTAGCCGCTGTTGTGGAAGCGCGGGAGTTCGGGATGGATGACCGCGTGCAGCTCCCCCACGGCCGTGACCGCGATCCCGCCGACGGACCACGACTGCTCGGGCTGCACCACGACGACCCGCTCGCCCAGATCGGGGGCCTGCTCGCGGATCTGGGCGGCGACCGCCGCGAAAAAAANGGCCTGCTCGCGGATCTGGGCGGCGACCGCCGCGATGGTGTGGATCGGTGCGTCGGCGGCGCGCAGGTGGTCGACGTCGAAGTGGTCGAAGTGCTCGTGGGTGACCAGGACGGCGTCGACGCCCTCGACCGCCTCACGCTGGGACCAGATGCCGGGGTCGACGGCGAGGGACGTGCCGTCGTACTCGATCCGGACGGCCGCATGGCCGAACTTGGTCAGTCGCATCGAGCTCTCCTCGTCAACCGGTCTGGTGGTGCACGTAGCACCACCGCCACTCCTCGCCCGGCTCCGCCGAGCGCACGACGGGGTGCTGGGTCTCGCGGAAGTGCGCCGTCGCGTGCCGCGAGGGCGAGGAGTCGCAGCAACCCACCTCGCCGCAGGCCAGGCACATCCGCAGGGCCACCCAGCGGGTGCCCTCGGCGATGCAGGCCGCGCACTGCGGCTCGTCCGGTGGGTCGATCAGGGGTGCGGACGCCAGGTGCTCACAACCGTCGCGGCTCATCGTGGAGGTCGCACTCCTCAGCTCGGCTCGCTCGGACTCGGCGGCGTCGAGCATGGACTCCTCCACGTCGAGCATCGCCAGGACGTCACTCACGATGTCCGACGGGACGGTTCCTGTCGAGCGGATCTCCAGCACCCGGCGGCGCTCGGCGTCGATCATCTCGCCGCGCCAGCGGGCGTAGAGGTCGCTCGGCGACTCCTCCCCCTCGGTGGTGCCGAGCCGCTCCCAGGCGGCGAAGTTGCGCTGCTCGATGCGCTGGACGATGAGGTCGTGCACGTTGTGCGGGTCCTCGCTCTCGCCGGCCAGCTCGTCGAGGCGGTGGAAGCCGGCCTTCGCGGCCTGCTGCAGGAGCGTGGCCCGCGCGAGCGCGTCGTCGTGGGGGTCGGGTGAGGGCACCCGGAGGCGGCGGGCCAGCCACGGCAGCGTCATCCCCTGCCCGAGCAGCGTGCCGGCGACGACGGTGAACGCGACGAGCAGCAGCACCTCGCGGTGCTCGGTGTCCTCCGGCACGGTGAACGCTGCCGCGAGGGTGACCACGCCGCGCATGCCGGCCCACCCGATGAGGAACGTGTAGCGCCAGGAGGGCGTCTCGCCCGTGACCGCGTCCGGGACGCGGCGCAACAGGAGGGCCTGGGCGGCGTACACCCAGGCGAGGCGCAGCACGACGACCGCCACCAGCGTCGCCGCGCAGAGCGTCAGCAGGGTGGCGACGTCGATCGAGCTGTCGCCGACCTCGCCCAGGAGCCAGTCGGCCTGCAGCCCGATCAGCAGGAAGACCGTGTTCTCGAGGAGGTAGGCGATGGTGCGCCAGTTGGTGCGCTCAGCGATGCGCGACGGCGCGGTCTGCAGCACCGGTGCGACGTGGCCGAGCAGCAGGCCGGCGATCACGACGGCCACCACGCCGGAGGCGTGGATCTCCTCGGCGAGGACGTACGACGCGAACGGCACCACCAGTGAGATGGCGGTGTCGAGCAACGGGTCGGTCACCCGCTTGCGCACGAAGCCGACGACCAGGAACGTCAGACCGCCGACCGCGACGCCGCCGCCGGCCGCGACCAGGAAGTCGAGCCCGACCTCGGTCGCCGCCACCGTCGCACCCAGCGCGGCGATCGCCGTGCGCAGCGCCACGAGCGCGGTCGCGTCGTTGAGGAGGGACTCACCCTCGAGGATCGTGACGATCCGGCGAGGCAGCCCGATCCGCCGCCCGATGGCCGTGGCGGCGACCGCGTCCGGGGGTGCGACGACCGCGCCGATCGCGATCGCCAGCGCCCAGTGCAGCTCGGGGACGATCAGCTTGACGACCACCCCGACCCCGAGCGTGGTGAAGGCCACGAGCCCCACCGACAGCAGCAGGATCGGCTTGCGGTTGGCGTTGAAGTCGACCAACGACGTCGTGATGGCGGCCGAGTAGAGCAGCGGAGGGAGCAGCCCGAGCAGCACCACCTCGGGCTCGAGCCGCAGCTCCGGCACACCGGGGACGTACGACGCCCCGATGCCGACGACGACGAGCACCAGGGGCGCGGGGATCTCGACCCGGTCGGCGAGGGCCGTGACGGCCAGCACGACGACGGCGATGATCACCAGCAGCAGCGCGATCTCCATGTCTCACCCCACCTCGAGTCCGTCGGCTCGGTCGACGAGGGCCCGGACGGCCGCGTCGAGGTCGCGGCGCCCGGCCCGGGACACCACCGCCTCGATGACCTCGATGCCGCCGTTGGGTGAGCCCAGCGCCTGCTCGAGCTCCGGGCGTGAGGTGACCTGCAGGTGCGGGATCCGGGCGGCCGCGCAGAGGCTCGCGAGATCCATGCCGTGGGGCGTGCCGAAGAGCCGCTCGAACGACGCGGCGTGCGCGGGCGCGCCCTGCTCGAGCACGGAGAAGATCGCTCCGCCGTCGTCGTTGACGACGACCACGGTGAGGTCCGGCCGCGGCTCGTCCGGACCGATGACGAACGCGGTCTGGTCGTGGAGGAAGGTGAGGTCGCCCATCAGCGCGAGGCTGCGCGTCGACTCCCGCCCGAGTGCGGCGCCGATGGCGGTGCTGAGGGTGCCGTCGATGCCGCTGAGGCCCCGGTTGGCGATCACCCGGCGCCGACTGCCGACCGGGGTGGGGCGTGCCATCAGGTCGAGGTCGCGGATCGGGCTGGATGCGCCGACGACGAGCAGGCCGCCGGCGGGGAGGGCGGCGAAGGTCGTGGCGGCGACGTCGTACGCCGTCAGCGTGGGCTCGGCGGCGAGCAGCCGGTCGACCCGGCGGCCGAGCTCACGGTCCGCCTCACGCCACGCGCTCAGCCAGGCCGGGTCGTCGGGCTCGCCCTCCCACCACGGTTCGTCGACGTGGGTGGAGCCTGGCGGCGACGACGGCCACACACCCAGCCCGCGGACGACGAGCACCTCGACGTCGCTGCGCTCGAGGAGCCGCGTGACCGGACGGGACAGGGTCGGGTGGCCGAGGACGACCACCCGCTCGACCTGCTCGCCCAGCGCGGTCGCGAGCAGCAGGCGATAGGTCCGCAGCGCGTGGTCGCCGGTGCGCGCACCGCTCGACGGCTCGGCCAGCAGCGGCCACCCGGCCCTCTCGGCGAGCTGTCGCGCCGGCGGACCCGCGTCGTCTCCGGCCACCACCACCGTCCGCGGCCCTCGCGGCAAGGCGCTCGGCCGGGATAGTCCCTGCCCAAAAGCACCGTTTTCGGGCGATATCCGGTGCTTTTGGGCAGGGACTATCGCAGCGGGGCGGGCGGGAACGAGCGGAGCGTCGAGCTGGAGGTTGAGGTGGACGGGGGCGTCCGTGAGTGCGGCGACGGCGTCGAGGGCGGCGACGGAGTCGAGGTCGTGCGTCGCCACGAGGGCGCCGAAGATGCCGACCTGGTCGGTGGTCTGGTTGGCCCCGGTGCCGCGCAGCCGGGCCGGGCGATCAGCCGAGACCACCACGATCGGGACGCCCGCATGAGCGGCCTCGAGCACGGCGGGATGCAGGTTGGCGACGGCCGTGCCGGAGGTCGTGACGACGGCGGCCCGTGGCCCCGACGCCGACCCCTTGGTGAGCCCGAGCGCCAGGAAGCCGCCCGTGCGCTCGTCGATCCGCACGTGCAGGCGCAGGTCGCCCACCTCGGCAGCGGCCCAGATCGCCAGCGACAGCGGGGCGTTGCGCGAGCCCGGCGCCACCACCACGTCGGTCACCCCGGCCCGGAGCAGCCAGGCGACGACGCCGTCGGCCAGCGCCGCGGCGCTGTCAGGCGGCCCGGCAGAGGTGCTCATGACCGACGATCCTCCCCCACGGCCCGGACCTCGGCGAGCCGGGCCTCCCAGTGCCGGTGACGGTCCGGCGCGGCGGCGAGCTGCTCGACCGACGGTACGTCGACCGTCGGCCGCTGCACCGGCAGGCAGCCGTCGACGGGGAGCAGGGGGTGGGTCACCACGTCCGCGGTGAGCAGCTGGACGGTGGCGAGCCCGCACGCGTGCGGCAGGTCGGGCAGCGCCGCGGCGAGCGCGACCCCGGCGGCGATGCCGACCGAGGTCTCGAGCGCCGAGGACACCACGACCGGCAGCCCGATCTCCTCGGCGATCCGCAGGCAGGCACGCACGCCGCCCAGCGGCTGCACCTTGAGCACGGCGATGTCGGCGGCATCGAGGTCACGGACCCGGAAGGGGTCATCCGCCCGGCGGATCGACTCGTCGGCCGCGATCGGGACCTCCACCCGCCGCCGCACCAGCGCGAGCTCCTCGACGGAGGCGGCCGGCTGCTCGACGTACTCCAGGCCGCCGGCGGCCCGGTCCAGGGCCCGGATCGCGGTGACGGCCTCATCGACCGACCAGGCGCCGTTGGCGTCGACCCGCACGTGGCCGTCGGGCCCCAGTGCGTCACGCACGGCCTCCACCCGGGCCTCGTCGTCGGCGAGCGTCTGCCCGGGCTCGGCCACCTTCACCTTCGCGGTGCGGCAGCCACCGGCGGTGACGATCGCGTGCGCGCGCTGCGGGTCGACGGCCGGCACGGTCACGTTGACGGGCACGCGGTCACGGACCGCGGCCGGCCAGTCGCCCGTCATCGCCTCCTCGGCGCAGCGCAGCCAGGGCTCGGCGACCTCGGGCGGATACTCCAGGAACGGACTCCACTCCCCCCATCCGCCGGGCCCGCGCAGCAGCGCGACCTCGCGCACGGTGATCCCGCGGAACCGGGTGGTCAACGGGATGGCGACGACCTTCACGACGCTGCCCCCTCGTTCCCGGTCTCGTCCCGGGCGGCGAGCGCGCGCAGCGCCTGCCGGTCCGGCTTGCCGTTGGGCAGGAGCGGGATCGCGTCGAGCACGACCCACTGCCGCGGCGCCCAGGCTCGTGGGTGCGCGGCGGCGACCCAGTCCCGCAGCTCCGCGGTGGTTGAGGAGTGAGGAGCGCCAGCGACGAGCCTCGAAACCATCGCCGGGGCGGGCACCACGAAGGCCACGACCCGATTGCCCCACTCAGCGTCCGGGACACCGAGCACCTCCGCCTCCTCCACGCCCGCGTGGGCACGCAGACGCTCCGCGACCGCCGGGCCGGGCACGTTGAGCCCGCCGCTGACAATGACGTCGTCGACCCGCCCGATGACGACCAGCCGCCCGTCGTGGTCGAGCCGTCCGGCGTCGGAGGTGCGGAACCAGCCGTCGACGAGCACGTCGCGCGTCAGGTCGGGTTGGCCGTCGTACTCCGTGAAGAGGGTGGGACCCGCGATCCGGATCCGGCCGTCGACACCGATCGCCAGGGCGACGCCGTCGAGCGGCATGCCGTCATAGACGCAGCCACCCGCTGTCTCTGCCGAGCCGTAGGTCGCGACCACCGAGACCCCTGCCCCGGCGGCGCGTTCGCGCAGGGCGGCGCCGATCGGCCCACCACCCAGCAGCACCGTGTGCGCCCGCCGCAGCGCGGCGAGGTCGTCCGGGGACTCCAGCATCCGGGTGAGCTGGGTCGGCACGAGCGAGACGAACCAGCCCTCGCCGTCGGGCCAGCCGTCGCGCTCCAGCAGCGTCGGTCGGTGACCGGCGACCAGCGAGCGGGCGACGACCTGGAGGCCCGCGACGTACGTCGGCGGGAGGGCCAGCACCCACGGGCCACTCGCCCCGAGCCGGGCGGCCGAGGCACCCACCGAGGCGAGCAGCGCCGTCCGCGTGAGCCGGACCCGCTTCGGCGTACCACTGGAGCCCGACGTCTCGATCACGACGTCCGGCACCGGACCGTCGTCAGTCAGCCAGTCGCGGACACGGTCGACGACCTCGTCGAAGGACCCGCGCACCGACCAGACATCCACCTGACAGAAACTATCGGTCGAGGGGAGGACGGGACCATGCGCACACCGGGCTCGGGCACGGAGCAGGCGACCGGCCGGCTGCTGCGGCTGGCCGGGCCCACGCCGCTGGTCCGGCGGCTGTCGGTCCAGTCGGTGCTGTCCGCCTTCGGTGACGGCGTCTTCCTCACCGGCAGCGCCGTGTTCTTCACCCAGGTCGTCGGGCTGTCCGCCGCCCAGGTCGGGCTCGGGCTCAGCGTCGCAGGCGCCGTGACCTTCCTGCTCGCCGTACCGCTCGGCAAGGCCAGCGACCGCTTCGGCGCCCGTCGGGTCTGGGCGCTCACCTCGCTGCTGGAGGCGCTCCTCTATCTCGCCTGGCTGGCGGTCGGCGGCTTCGCAGGCTTCCTCGCGGTCCTCGTGGTGCTCCAGGTCGTCACGTCGAGCAGCAAGTCGGCGCGCAACGCCTACCGCTTCGACGTCTTCCCCCGTGAGGAGCGGGTCTCGTCCAACGCCTACTTCCGCGCCGCGCGCAACGTCGGCTACACGTTGGGCGCGGGGCTCGCCGGCATGGCGCTCGCCACCAACAGCGACGACGTGGTCCGGGCCGTCCCCGCCGTCACCGCCGCGCTCCTGCTGCTCAACGCGTGGTGGGTGACGCGCCTGCCGGCGCGGATCGACACCGCCGCCGGCGCCGAGGCGGCCGCAGTCGGTACGGCGCACGAGTCTCCCCTCGAGGACGTCCTCCACGATCCGGGCGACCGCCGCAGCGCCCTGCGCAACCGGGGATATGTCGCGATGTCCGTCCTCGGCGGCATCCTCGGCACGCACCAGGTCCTGCTCAACGTCGTGATCCCACTGTGGCTGGTCGAGGAGACCGACGCGCCGCGGGTCCTGCTGGCGTGGCTGTTCGGCACCAACACCGTGATGGCCGTCGCGCTGCAGGTCGCGGCGGCGCGCGGGATCACCACCGTCGCCCAGTCGTTGCGCGCCCAACGCCGGGGGGCGTACTTCTTCGTCGCCTCCTGCGGCATCGTGCTGGTCACCCACGACACCGTCGGCTGGGTCACGATCGCGCTCGTCTGGATCGGTCATGTCACCGTCACCGGCGCCGAGCTGTTCCAGTCCGCCGGCGAGTGGGGCCTCCAGGCCGAGCTGTCCGACCCGGAGCGTCGCGGCGAGTACCAGGGCGTCGCCCAGCTCGGCTACACGTTGGGCACCGTCTGGGCACCCGCGGCCTACACGTTCCTCGCGATGGAGTGGGGCGCGCAGGGCTGGCTGGTCATCGGGGCCATCGTCGTCGTCGCGGCCGTCGGGATCCATCCGGCCGCGCAGGCAGCCCAACGTCATCTCGACCGGCTCGACCACCTCGACCGGATCGACGGACGGGGCAGCACGACCCCTGCCCCCGGTGACCCGGCCGGACCTGCTTGAATCGGCGGTCATGGCCACACCCGCCCAGTGGATCGCCGGAGCCCGGCTCCGCACACTGCCCGCCGCCGTCGCCCCCGTCGCGATCGGCTCGGCCATCGCGGCGTACGCCGACGAGGCCGTCTGGTGGAAGGCGCTGCTCGCCCTCGTGGTCAGCCTGGCCCTGCAGGTCGCGGTCAACTACGCCAACGACTACTCCGACGGCATCCGCGGCACCGACGACGAGCGGGTCGGTCCGATGCGCCTGGTCGGCTCCGGCGCCGCCACCTCCGCCGCCGTCAAGCGCGCCGCGTTCCTGTCCTTCGGTGTCGCCGGCGTCGCCGGCTTGGCGCTGGCGGCGACGACGGCCTGGTGGCTGGTCGCCGTCGGGCTCGTCTGCGTCCTGGCCGCCTGGTTCTACACCGGTGGCTCCAAGCCCTACGGCTACCTCGGCCTCGGCGAGGTCATGGTCTTCGTGTTCTTCGGGCTCGTCGCCGTGGTCGGCACCACGTGGGTGCAGACCGAGGACTGGGGCGACATCGGCTGGGCATCGGTCGCCGCCGGCGCCGGCGTCGGCGCCCTCGCCTGCGCGATCCTGGTCGCCAACAACCTGCGTGACATCCCCACCGACACCGTCGCGGGCAAGATGACGCTGGCCGTCCGGCTCGGCGACCGACGTACCCGGCTCTTCTACGCCGCCCTGGTGCTGGCGTCCGCGCTCGCGGTCGTCGTGCTGGCGGCCCTCACCACGTGGTGGGCCCTGCTGGGACTGGCATTCCTCGTGCCCGCCGTCGCCGCTGCCCGCATCGTCCTGGGCGGAGCGCAGGGCCCGGCGCTGATCCCGGTGTTGCAGCAGACCGGCATCGCCGAGCTGGGCTGGGCCGTCTTCGCCGGCCTCGGCCTGCTCATCGGCTGACCCCGACGTCCCGGCTGCTTGCGACTCCGGGGAGCGGTCAGTCCCGGTCTTCCTTGGCGCGCATCTCGTCGTACTTCTCCGAGATGCGGCCGGCGCGCCGCTCGACCCGCTGCGCGAAGGCGTTGCGCTGCTGGTCGAGGAAGATCAGCGAGGCGACCCCGCTGAGCAGGAACGCGACGATCATCACGATGAACAGGTTGACCGACTCGTCGTCGATCAGGAACCAGATGCCGAAGACGATGCAGAAGGCCCCGACGAAACGGCCCAGTCGCAGCGCGGTGTAGATCCAGAACTCCTTCCCCGGACCAGCGTAAGTGGGCCGCTCGCGGCACACCGCATCGCCGATTCGCAGGATCGGCCGTGGCACCAACCAGCAGCCGCCTAGTGTGGAGGCGTGAAGCTGCTGCTGGTCGTCGTGATCTTCGCGGCCGCGACCTATCTGGCGATCCGCTGGATGCAGGACCGCGGCGACGGCGGCACGCCCGCACAACGAGGCCCGTCCCGGCCGAAGCCGCCGACCCGCCCGATCGCGCCCGACGACGACGAGACGTTCCTGCGCGACCTCGACTGGCAGCGACGCCGGCACGAGCGGAGAGAGCCGAAGGCTCCCCCGCCCGCCGACCCACCCGAGGCCTGACCCGAGCCCGCACCAAGCGGGTCGGCGCCTGCGGCGCCGGACGGGCGACCCCCGGCGGCGCATCGGGGTGCCCTCGGCTGGAAGCCAGGATCAGCCGGGCACGACGGTGGCCGAGGGCGGGGACCCCGCTCTGCGCCGCCGGGGGTCGACCCGGGAGGCGGACAGGGGGTCAGCCGGTGAGCGGCGGTGCCTCTGCGACGTCGACGACCCGCTCGACGGCGTAGGCGTGCTGGCTGGTGCTGGAGAAGTAGTTGATGCCGATGAAGTTGAACCACAGGGTGCCGAGGCCCACGAGAGCCAGCATGGCCGCCTTGCGGCCCTTCCACCCCGCAGTGGCGCGGGCGTGCAGGTAGCCGGCGTAGACCACCCACGTGATGAAGGCCCAGACCTCCTTGGGGTCCCAGTTCCAGTAGCGCGACCAGGCCTCGTGCGCCCAGATCGGGCCGGTGATCAGGACCGCGAAGGTCCACACCGGGAAGGCGAAGGCGTGCACGCGGTAGGCGAGCTTGTCGAGCCGGTCCAGCGAGGGGACACGGTCGAGCCAGCCCGCGGCCGCGGCGTCCTCGCCCCGCTCGGCGTCGAGGCGCAGGCGGCGGGACTTGACCAGGAACATGATCGAGGCGATCCCGCCGAGCGTGAAGGCTCCGGTGGCGATCACGGCGGAGACGACGTGGATGACCAGCCACGGCGAGTTGAGGGACTCGGCGAGCGGGGCCACCTCGTCGTGCAGCCAGATCACGGCGACCATCAGGACGGTGAGGACGAAGGCGACGACGATCGGCCCCATCCAGGCCAGGGCGAACTTCTTGTAGAGCACCAGATAGAGCAGCGCGACGACGAAGGTGCCCGAGAGGGTGAACTCATACATGTTGCCCCACGGCACCCGGTTGGGGTCCGCGGCCATGCCGCGACCCAGCAGGGACACGAAGTGGATCGCGCAGGCGAGGGCGGTCAGCAGGAAGCCGAGCCGGGTGAGGAAGGCGATCCGCTCACCGCGCCCGGCCGTGGTGTCGGTGACGTCGTCGCCGGCAGTGCCGGCGCCGTCACGCTTCTCGAGGCCGCCGGCGGCGACGAGCGACCGGTCGGCGGCGGGCTGGCGCATCGCGGCCCACTCGGCCAGATGCACCAGCAGTGCGAGGAAGTAGACGACGCCCGCCGCCGCCACCGCCTGGTTGCTGAGGTTCTCCCACGCCGTGTTGCTCACTGCCACTCACTTCCCGCTCGTCGTGTCGGCCGGGTCGGAGCCCAGTCGTGCCAACAGGTCCGCGAGGACCTCGTCCATGTCGCCGTTGCCCGAGCGGTCGAGTACGGCGACCTCGACGCGCGTGCGCGCGCCGCCGCCGTTCATTGTGCCGTCCGTTGCCTGATCGTCCGAGTCGTCGTCCGGCCCACCGGCCCCGGGGGCGGGCAGGGCGGTCGCGCGCACCCAGACCCGGCGGGGGCGGATGAAGAGGGAGGCGCAGAGGCCGATCAGCGCGGCGACGACACCGAGGAGCGCGATGCCCTTGCCGGGCGTCTGGCTGATCTGGACGCGGATCCACGGGTCGACGCGCTCGAAGGTGACCGTGCCGAGACCGTCGCCGAGCTCGACGGTGTCGCCGAGCTGGAGGTCGACGCGCTGCTGCTTGCCGTCCTCGTCCTCGATGGGGGTGGCGCCGGACTTGTCGAGGACGTAGACCGACTGCGAGGTGCCCGAGTCGAGCCCGAGGTCGCCGGTCCACGCGAGCATCGACAGGGTCGGGTTGAGGTCGTCGCCGACGAGCGTGGTCGGGTTGCCGTCGCTCATGATGAAGGTCGGGTAGAAGAGGCCCTCGAGCGCGATCTGTTGCGGCTGCGCCGTGGGGACCTTGACGACCCCGAAGGAGAGGAAGGACGCGTCCTGCGGCAGGAAGGGCGTCGGGCCCGTGTAGACGATCTCGCCGGTCGCGTCGCGCACGGTGATGACGGGCGCGTAGCCGTGCCCGATGAGGAAGACGTCGGTGCCGTCGAGCTCGAGCGGGTGGTTGACGCGGAGGTCGTACTGCTGCTCCTCTCCGTCGCCGACGCGATAGGTCAGGTCGGCCTCGAACTTGCGGGCCTGACCCTTGCGGGGACCCTCCATCAGCCAGTCGACGTTGAACTCGTCGACGGAGAAACGGAAGTTCTTCATCTGCTCGGCGCGAAAGAGGCCGCCGGGCTTGAAGTCGTCGTACTGGGTGAGGTTGTTGCTGAAGGTGGTGCCCTCGACGATGATCACGCCGCCCTGGTAGCCCCACAGGCCGCCCATGGCGAAGCCGGCGAGCACGACGAGGACGGAGAGGTGGAAGAGCAGGTTGCCGGCCTCGCGCAGGTAGCCGCGCTCGGCGGCGACGTGATCCACCGTGTCGTCGCCGGAGGAGCGCAGGCGGTGGCGGCGGCCGAGCGTGGTGCGGGCCAGGGCCAGCACGTCGTCGGGCGACAGGTCGGTCTCGTACGTCGCGTGGACGGGCATCCGCGCGAGGTTGCGCGGGGCTGCGGGCGGCTGGGCCCGCATCCCCCGGAAGTAGACGAACAGGCGCGGCACGATGCAGCCGACGAGCGAGAGCACGAGCAGCAGGTAGATGGCCGAGAACCACACGGAGCTGTAGACCGAGAAGAGGTCGAGGCGCTCGTAGACGGGCGTGAGCTTGGTGTGCTCGGCCTTCCAGCGGGTGACGGCGAGGGAGTCGACGCCCTGCTGGGGGATGACGGATCCGGGGATGGCGGCGAGCGCGAGGAGCAGCAGGAGCAGCAGGGCGGTCCGCATGGAGGTGACCTGGCGCCAGGTCCAGCGCAGCAGCTCGCGGGCGGTCAGCTCACCGGGGCGGCGGTCGGGGGTGCTCACAGGGCGGTTTCTCCGAACTCGGTGGTCCGCAGCTGGGCCCATTGCACGACGTGGTCCCACCAGCCGGTGAGCATCAGCACGCCGATGAGGACGAGGAAGGCGCCACCGACCCGCATGAAGGTGGCCTGGTGGCGTCGTACCCAGCCGAGCGCTCCGGCGAGACGCCCGTAGGCGACGGCGACGGCGATGAACGGCAGCCCGAGCCCGAGGGCGTAGGAGAGCGCGAGGAGTCCGCCGCGGCTCGCGGTCGCGCCGTCCTGGAAGGTGAGGCCGAGGATGACGCCGAACGTCGGGCCGACGCAGGGCGTCCAGCCGATCGCGAACAGGGCGCCGATGAAGGGCGCGGCGCCGATCCCGACGGCCGGGATGCGGTGGAAGCGGACGTCGCGCTGGAACCAGGACAGGGCGCCGGCGAAGACCAGGCCCATCACGATGAGCAGCAGGCCGAGGGCCACCTCCAGCTCGTCCTGCCAGCGGCGCAGGGAGAGCCCGATCGAGCCGAACGCCGTGCCGTAGACGACGAAGACGAGGGCGAAGCCGAGGACGAAGA
The DNA here is from genome assembly GCF_004912195.1 of Nocardioides caeni. Classification (GTDB taxonomy): domain Bacteria; phylum Actinomycetota; class Actinomycetes; order Propionibacteriales; family Nocardioidaceae; genus Nocardioides; species Nocardioides caeni. Next base: position 160,051 of record NZ_STGW01000006.1, on the reverse strand, counting down.
GCGACGATCCGAGGAGCATGCGCCCCCGCCGGCGGTCGGCCTCACCCGCGGCGAGGTCGGCGCCGGACAGGCCGGTCGTGTAGGAGAGGTAGCCGGGGAGGAGCGGCAGGACGCACGGGGAGAAGAAGGAGACCAGCCCGGCGATCATGGCCACCGGCACGGCGAGCCCGAGGGCCCCGACCGCTGCCTGCTCCTGGAACCACTCACCCATCGTCAGTCAGCGTTCTCCGCGAGGACGTCCTCGACGAGCGTGGTGAGAGTGCTCTTCGACGGCACGGGTCCGTTCATCAGCGCAGCGACCCGTCCCTCGCGGTCGAGGACCAGGGTGGCGGGCATCGACGGCGGGGCGAACGACCCGAGCTCGAGCAGGGTCTCGCTGCCGGGGTCGTAGAGCGAGGGGTAGTCGACGCCGCGGTCCCGCTCGAAGGCCGCGGCCGTCTCGGGCGCGAGGTCACGGATGTTGATGCCGACAAAGGAGACCTCGTCCGGGTGGTCACGGACCAGCTCGTCCTCGGCCTGCACCAGCATCGGCATCTCGGTGCGGCAGGGACCACAGCCGGACCACCAGACGTTGATGACGACGACCTGACCGCGCAGGTCGGTGAGGTGGAGCCGCTCGCCCTGGATGGTGTCGCCGCTGATCTCGACCGCAGCCTCCCGGTCGTCGATCGCGACCTCGACGACCTGTCCCTCGCCGGGGACGTAGTCGAGGTCGCCGGTGCTGCCGACATCGGAGCATCCCGACGCCAGCAGCGCTGCGGTCAGCGCGCCGGCGAGGGCGCGCCACGGACGTGCCATTACTGCGGCGTCCCCTCCGGCTTGTTCTCCTCCGGCGCGTCACCGGCCGAGAACGGCGCGGCGATGTCGCCGGTCGGGATCAGGTCGATCGCAGGCTCGGCGTAGGAGATCGCGACGAGCTCCTCGCCGGCGAAGCCGAAGGACGTGATCGAGCAAAGGGTGCACTGGCGCTTGCGGGGGTCGTGCAGGAAGGACCGCTTCTCCGCCGCCAGACGGGTGGTCCAGATCGGCAGCTGGTGGGAGACCAGCACGGCCTCGTGGCCCTCGGCGTCGCGACGGGCGTCGTGGACGGCCGCCATCATCCGCGTCACGATCGCGCGATAGGGCTCACCCCACGACGGCTTGAAGGGGTTGTAGAGGTGGCGCCACAGCAGCGGGTTGCGCAGTGCGTTGTTGCCCTTGCCGAAGGTCAGGCCCTCGAAGCGGTTGGTCGACTCCAGCACACGGGGCTCGACGCCGATCTCGAGTCCGAGTCGCTCGGCCAACGGGGCGGCGGTCTCCCGGGCCCGCTCCAGCGGGGAGGAGCGCAGGACGGTGATGTCGTTGCCGCCGAGGTGCTCGCCCACCCGGTCGGCCATCGCCCGACCGCGGTCGGAGAGATGGAAGCCGTCGCGGCGGCCGTAGAGGACGCCCTGCGGGTTGTGGACCTCGCCGTGGCGGACGAGGTGGACGATCGTGTCGGGGGTCATGGCTCAGGCCTTCCCGCTGGTGGAGGCGGCCGCCGCGATCCGCGCGGCCTCGGGGAGCGCGTCGAGCACGTGCTGGACGGCGCGGTCGTCGTGGGATCCGGACACGAACCACGCCTCGTAGGCCGACGGCGGCAGGTGCACGCCGCGGTCGAGCATGGCGTGGAAGAAGGCGCCGTAGGCCGCGACGTCGGTGGTCTGCGCCTCGGCGTAGTCGGTGACCGCGGAGTCGGTGAGGAACACCGAGAACATGGACCCGGTCGACTGGATGACGAACGGCACGCCGGCTGCCGTGAACGCGTCGGTGGCGCCGGCCCGCAGCGCGTCGGCGACGACGTCGAGGCGGTCGTAGACCTCGGGGGTCGCCGCCTCGAGGGTCGCGAGGCCGGCGGCGGTCGCGACCGGATTGCCCGACAGCGTGCCGGCTTGATAGACGGGCCCCTCGGGCGCGAGGTGGGCCATGACGGCGGCACGACCGCCGAACGCGGCGGCGGGGAAGCCCCCACCCATGACCTTGCCGAAGGTCATCAGGTCGGGCACCCAGCCCTCGACCGCGCCGTCCAGTCCCCACTGTCCCTGCGGCGAGGCACGGAAGCCGGTCATCACCTCGTCGCTGATGAACAGGGCGCCGTGGGCGCGGCAGGTCTCGGCGAGGAAGGCGTTGAAGCCCTGGCCGTCGACGACGGCGGGCGGCACGACACCCATGTTGCCGGGCGCCGCCTCGGTGATGAGGCAGGCGATCCGGTCGCCGTGCTCGGCGAAGGCGGCCGTGACGGCGGCCCGGTCGTTGTAGGGCAGCACGAGCGTGAGCTCGGTGGAGCTGGCGGGCACCCCCGGCGTACCGGGGATGGAGAAGGTCGTCAGGCCGGAGCCCGCCGCGGCGAGCAGCGAGTCGACGTGGCCGTGGTAGCAGCCGGCGAACTTCACGACGACGTCGCGGCCGGTGAAGCCGCGGGCCAGCCGGATGGCGGACATGGTCGCTTCGGTGCCGGAGGAGACCAGGCGCAGCCGCTCGACCGGGGTGCGGGCGACGATCGCCTCGACGAGGGCGACCTCGCCCTCCGTGGGCGTGCCGTAGGAGGAGCCGCGGGCGATGGCGGCCGTGACGGCCTCGACGACGGCGGGGTGCGCGTGCCCGAGCAGCATCGGACCCCAGGAGCAGATCAGGTCGACGTAGTCGTTGCCGTCGACGTCGGTCAGCCACGGCCCGGCCGCCGAACGGATGAAGCGAGGGGTGCCGCCGACGGCGTTGAAGGCCCGGACCGGCGAGTTCACCCCGCCGGGGGTGACGGCGCGGGCCCGGGCGAAGAGCGCTTCGGATCCGGACGTCAGCGGGGCGGCCGCCTGCGCGGGCCGGCCAGGGGTGTCGGGCACCGCGCCATTGTCACCGATCGGACCCAACGAACCCCCATCGGGGACCACGCGGAGAGTGGCCGACCGGGCCTTTTGTGTGCCGGCGACAGGACATTGTCCCGAAGTCTGGTCCGGATCATGTGACACCCGTAACGCCGGTGTGTCACGATTCGTTGTCCAGGTGTCGCGCCAGCGAGGCAACCACACGGTCGTCCCGGCGACGCGGACGCAGGTGGGAGCTAGAGGGAGCGGCCCACACGAGAGATCGGCCCTGTGGGCCAGGGGAGAGAGACAGGACATGACGAGGAAGCGTTTGGGGCGGCTGCAACGCGTCGCCACGATCATTCCGCTCGCCCTGCTGTCGGCGGCCTGGACGGCATCCGTTGCCGGTATCGGAAGCGTCGCGGCACCGGTGGTCGCCGCTGAGGCGCCCGGCCAGGTGACGGACGGCACGAGCGTGCCCGAGGACTCCATCGACGACCCGGCCAGCCTGTCGGACCCGTTGGCGGTCGAGGGCCTCAACGGCGGCAACGAGGCGGGCATCGTCTCCGCGGCGTCGACCAACGCGATCCCGGCGGCCGCCCTGGCGGCCTACCAGCGGGCCGAGACGGTCATCAACTCCGCCGACGAGTCGTGCAACCTCACCTGGCAGCTCATCGCCGCCATCGGTCGGGTCGAGTCCAACCACGGCCGCTTCGGCGGCAACGTCCTCAACGACGACGGCGTGGCGACCCCGGGCATCTACGGCATCGCACTCGACGGGTCCAACAACACCCAGGAGATCGCGGACACCGACGCCGGCGTCTACGACAACGACCCGACGTGGGACCGCGCGGTCGGCCCGATGCAGTTCATCCCCTCGACCTGGCAGGTCGTGGGCGTGGACGCCGACGACGACGCCACCCGCAACCCGCAGGACATCGACGACGCGGCGCTGGCTGCCGCGGTCTACCTCTGCTCCGGTGACGGCGACCTCTCCGCGGTCGTCGGCCAGCGGGCCGCGGTCTACCGCTACAACCACAGCCAGGACTACGTCGACCTGGTCCTCAAGATCATGAACGCCTACCTCGAGGGCGACTTCACCTCCGTGCCCAACAACTCCACGGCCGCGGGCTACGTCGTCCCCGAGCCGCCGGACTTCGCGGTCAACGGTCCGCGCAACAACAACAACGGTGGCGGCAACCTCTCCAACGGTGGTGGCACCAGCAACGGTGGCGGCTCCACCGGCGGCGGCTCGACCGGCGGCGGCTCGACCGACGGCGGCACCGACGGTGGCGGCACCGATGGCGGCGGCACCGACGGTGGCGGCACCCCGAACGTGCCCGACCCGGTCAAGGAGACCGCCGACAAGGTCAAGGAGACGGTCGAGACCGTCGACGAGGGCCTGGGCACCGTGACCTCCAACCTGATCGGCGGCCTGCTCGGCCCGCTGACCAAGGCCGAGGCGAAGGAGGAGTGCCTGGCGGCATTCCCGAAGCTCACGCAGAGCCTGCAGCTCCTCAACTGCCTGCTCAGCTACGGCATCTGATCGACGCAGCTCAACGAGAGAGGCCCCGGACTTCGGTCCGGGGCCTCTCTCGATTTCTGCCCGCCGGTCGTTGAGGTGCGAGGAGCACCAGCGACGAGCACAACCAGCGGTCAGCGCAGGAATGCAGCCGCCTCGGTCGCCCAGTAGGTGAGGATCATGTCGGCGCCGGCCCGTCGGATCGCGGTGAGCGTCTCGAGGATCGCGGGCTCCCGGTCGATCCAGCCGTTGGCGGCCGCGGCCTCGACCATGGCGTACTCCCCCGAGATGTTGTAGGCCGCGACCGGGACACCGACCTCTCCCGCGGCGTCGGCGACCCGGCGCAGGACGTCGAGGTAGGCGAGCGCCGGCTTCACCATGACGATGTCCGCGCCCTCCTCGATGTCCAGCAGCGCCTCACGAACGCCCTCGCGCGCGTTGCGGGCATCCTGCTGGTAGGTCCGGCGGTCGCCCTGCAGCGAGCTGTCCACCGCCTCGCGGAAGGGCCCGTAGAAGGCGGAGGCGTACTTCGCGGAGTAGGCGAGGATGCCGACGTCCTCGTGTCCGGCTCCGTCGAGGGCGGCGCGGACGACCGCGACCTGGCCGTCCATCATCCCGCTCGGTCCGACGAGGCCCGCGCCCGCCGCGGCCTGGACGCGCGCCATCTCGGCGTACCGCTCCAGGGTGGCGTCGTTGTCCACCCGTCCTGCGGCGTCCAGGACGCCGCAGTGGCCGTGGTCGGTGAACTCGTCGAGGCACAGGTCGCCCATCACCACGAGGGCGTCGCCGACCTCGGCGACGACGTCGGCGATCGCGAGGTTGAGGATGCCGTCGGGGTCGGTCGCACCGCTGCCGCTGGCGTCCTTGCGCTCGGGGACCCCGAAGAGCATCACGCCGCGCAGGCCCGCCTCTGCGGCCTCGGCCGCAGCCTTGCGCAGCGAGTCGCGGGAGTGCTGGACCACACCGGGCATCGAGCTGATCGGGACGGGCTCGCCGGCCCCCTCCCGCACGAACATCGGCAGCACCAGCTGGCGCGCCGCCAGCTCGGTCTCGGCCACCAGGTCCCGCATCGCCGGGGTCGTGCGGAGGCGACGGGGGCGGACGACCGGACGCTGGATGTCGCTCATGGAGCCATCCTAGTTTTCTTGCCGTCCCCGGTGGTTGAGGTGCCGCGAGCGCCAGCGAGTGGCCTCGAAACCACCGGGCGAACCTCGACGAGGTCCGCCCGGCGTGTTTCGACGCGGCCGTCGCTCCTGTCGCTGGTCGAGTAGCCGTGGAGCGAGGAACGAGCGCAACGGCGTATCGAGACCGGCTCAGCTGGTCTCGATACGCGCCTGACGACCTCGCAAGCTCGGTCGTCGCGCTACTCGACCTCCCGTCGTCATCTGCGAGTTCGCAAGCTCACTCGCAGCGACGTGATCAGGCCTTCTTGCGGCGCGAGCTGGGCTTGCGGTCGCTCGGCTTGGTGACGGGGTCACCGGCCTCGACCATCGCGGCGCGACGGTCGGCGCCGAAGCCGGCGAGGGCCTCGACGAGCAGCTCGACGTCGGGCTTGGGGGCCATGACGTCGACCCGCAGGCCGTGCTCCTCGGCCGTCTTGGCGGTGGCGGGGCCGATGACGGCGATCACCGTCGACGCGTGCGGCTTGCCGGCGATGCCGACCAGGTTGCGCACGGTCGAGGACGACGTGAAGACGACGGCGTCGAACTTGCCGGTCTTGATCGCGTCGCGCACCGGCGCCGGCGGCGGCGCCGCCCGGACCGTGCGGTAGGCGGTGACGTCGTCGCACTCCCAGCCGAGGTCGATCAGGCCCGCGACGAGGTTCTCCGTCGCGATGTCGGCACGGGGCAGGAAGACCCGGTTGATGGGGTCGAGCTGCTCGTCGTACTCGGGCCAGTCCTCGAGGAGACCGGCCGCGGACTGCTCGCCCGACGGGACGAGGTCGGCGCGCAGGCCCCAGTCGGCGATGGCCTGGGCGGTCTTGTCCCCGACAGCGGCGATCTTGAGGCCCGAGAAGGCGCGGGCGTCGAGACCGTACTCCTCGAACTTCTCGCGAACCGCCTTCACGGCGTTGACCGACGTGAACGCGATCCACTCGTAGCGGCCCTCGACCAGGCCACGCACGGCCTTGTCCATCTGCTGCGGGTTGCGCGGCGGCTCGACGGAGATCGTCGGCACCTCCTCCGGCACGCCGCCGAACTCGCGCAGGCGCGTCGACAGCGACGCCGACTGCTCCTTGGTGCGCGGCACCAGCACGCGCCAGCCGAACAGCGGCTTGGTCTCGAACCACGACAGCTTCTCGCGGAGGTCGACGACGGCGCCGATGACCGTGATGGCGGGCGGCGCGATCCGGGCGGCCCGGGCGTCGGCGGCGATCCGCTCCAGCGTCGAGGTGACCGTCTGCTGCTCGGTGGTCGTGCCGACGCGGGTCATCGCCACGGGCGTCTCCGGGGAGCGGCCGATCGCGATGAGCTGCTTGGCGATCTCGCCGATCTGGCCGACGGCCGAGAGCAGGACCAGGGTCGGGGTGTCGGCGTAGCGGCTCCAGTCGACCTTCTCGCCACACGTCACGACCGCCACCTCGCGGTGGTCCTTGGTGGTCAGCGGGATGCCGGCGTAGGCCGGGACCGCACCCACCGACGAGACGCCCGGCACGACCTCGAAGCCGTAGCCCGCCTTGGCGACGGCCTGCGCCTCCTCCGGACCCGAGGCGTAGAGGAACGGGTCACCGCCGAGCAGGCGGACCACGCGCAGGCCGCGCTTGGCCTGCTTGACGACGACCTTCGCGCGGGCGGCGTGGGTCAGCGGTTGGCCGTCCTCGCCGAACCCGCCGTCGATCATCTCGGGGCCTGCGTCCTCGGCGTCGACCTCACCGGCGACCGCGGCACGGCTGCGGACGACGGCGACGAGGTCGGCGTGACCGGGGTCCTCGGTGATGACGACGTCGGCGTCCTCGATGAGCCTGACGGCGCGCACTGTCAGCAGGTCGGGGTCGCCGGGGCCCGTGCCGACGAAGGACACGCCTCCGGGCTGAGTGGGGGCGGCCGTCGTGGCGGGAGTCGGGGCAGCCGTCCGGGCTGTCGTGGCTCGCGTCATGGGTGGTGCACCTCTGCAGATCGTGCGGATGGGTGGGCAGCCGGACCCGGGGAGTCCTGGTCCGGCGAGGTGTCGTTCATCAACTCGGCAGCGCCCTCCGCGAGGAGCTCGGACGCGAGTGCGTCACCGAGTGCCTGCGCTGCCTCCGGCCAGGTGGCCGGGTCGTCGTCGAGCGTGGTCGACGCCGAGCGTCGTACGGCGAGGGCGCCGTCCTCCGAGAGGGCGATCGCCCGCAGCCACAGCTCCGGGCCCTCCTCGCCCTCGGCGAGCTCGGCGAGCGCCCCGATCGGGGCCGAGCAGCCACCCTCGAGGGTCGCCAGCGCGGCGCGCTCGGCGACGACGGCGGCGCGGGTGCCCGGGTCGTCCAGCTGGGCCAGCAGCGCCAGCGCCTCGGCGTCGTCGCTGCGGCACTCGACGGCCAGGGCGCCCTGCCCGGGGGCGGAGAGCACCTGGAGCGGGTCGAGGACCTCGGTGACCTCGTCGAGCCGGCCGAGCCGGGCCAGGCCCGCGCGGGCGAGAACGACGGCGTCGTACTCCCCGGAGCGGACCTTGCCGATCCGGGTGTCGACGTTGCCGCGCAGACCGGTCACCTCGACGCCCAGTCCGAGGGCGTGGATCTGCGCGACGCGACGCGGGGAGCCGGTGCCGACGATGCTGCCGGGGGGCAGCTCACCGAGCGTCAGCCCGTCGCGGGCGACGACGACGTCACGGGGGTCCTCGCGCAACGGGATCGCGGCGAGGGTGATGCCGTCGGCGGGGGCGGTGGGCAGGTCCTTGAGCGAGTGCACGGCGACGTCGACCTCGCCGGCCAGCAGCGCCTCACGCAACGCGCTCACGAACACGCCGACGGACGAGCTGCCGGCGAGCGGGATGCCGCTGGCCTGGCTGCGATCGCCGTCGGTGGTGATCTCGACGAGCTCGGTCAGGACGCCGGTGCGCTCGGTGAGTGCGTCGGCGACGTGGCCGCTCTGCGTGGTGGCGAGCGCGCTGCGGCGGGTGCCGACCTTGAGCGTGCGCGTGGTGCGGGTGGTGGTCGTCATGCGCCCGCCTCCTCGACGCCGACGGGACGGGTCACGGCGTCGACGGCCTCGGGGTCGAGCGCGAACAGCTCGGCGAGCGCGGCGGCGTAGGAGACGGCGCCCTGCTCGTTGGCGAGCTCCTTGACCCGGACCGTCGGCTCGTGGAGCAGCTTGTCGGCGACGCGGCGCACGGTGTGGCGGATCTCCTCGCGAAGCTCGGCGTCGAGGTGCGGCAGACGGCTCTCGAGCCGGGTCATCTCGGCGTCGACGACGGCGGTGGCCATCGACCGCAGCGCGACGACGGTCGGGGTGACACTCGCCTGGCGACGGGCGGCGAGGAAGGCCGTGACCTCCTCGCCGAGGATCCGGCGGACCTCCTGGACCTCGCGGCCGGTCTCGCCTCCCTGGAGCAGCTCGGCCAGCTCGGCGAGGCCGACCAGGGTGACCCCGGCAGCGTCGGGGACGTCGCGAGCGATGTCGTGCGGCAGGGCCAGGTCGATGAGGGCGACGGGCCGCTCCCCCAGCCCGGCGCGGGCGGCCTCGACCAGGGAGCGGTCGATGACGGTGGCCGACGAGCCGGTGCAGCTGATCACGATGTCGGCGCGGCCGATCTCCTCGCGCAGGTCCGCGAAGGTCGCAGGCCGGCCCTGGTAGAGGTCGGCCAGGCGCTGGGCCCGCTCGGGCGAGCGGTTGACGACGACCAGGTCGGCGGCACCGAGGCGGTAGGCGGTCGCCGCGGCGAGGCCGGCCATGGCCCCGGCGCCGACCACGACGACGTACTTGCCGGCGACCGGGCCGACGGCGGACCTGGTCTGGTCGAGCGCGGCGCTCACCAGCGTCGGGGCGACCTGGTCGATCTCGGTCTCGGCGCGGGTCCGCTTGCCGACGCGGAGTGCCTGCTGGAAGAGCAGGTTGAGGGCGGGACCGACCGTGCCGAGCTCCTGGCCGCGGCGCAGCGCCTCACGGGTCTGGCCGAGGATCTGGCCCTCGCCGACGGCCATGGAGTCGAGTCCGGCGGCCACCTGGAAGAGGTGCGAGATCGCGCCGTCGTCGTAGTGGACGTAGAGGTGCGGGAGCATCGCCTCGGTCGTCTGCCCGGCCCGGTCGACCAGGAGCCGCGAGATCTGCTCGATGCTGCCGTGGAAGCGCTCGACCTCGGTGTAGATCTCGAGCCGGTTGCAGGTGGCGATGACCGTCGCCTCGCTGACGTGCTCGCAGGCCGCGGCGTCGGCGATCAGCTTGTGGACACCGTCGCCGTCGAGCGCGACCTTCTCCAGCAACGCCATCGGCGCGGAGTTGTGGGAGATCCCCACGACCAGAACACTCATGCGGCACCCCCGTCAGCCGGGGCGTTCGAGGCGCCGCCGGCCTTGCGCTGCTCGTGGTAGGCGAGGATCTGCAGCTCGATGGACAGGTCGACCTTGCGGACGTCGACGCCGTCGGGCACCGACAGCACGGCCGGCGCGAAGTTGAGGATGCTGGTGATGCCGACCGCGACCATCCGGTCGGCGACGTCCTGCGCGGCGAAGGCGGGCGTGGCGATGACACCGATGGCGACGCCGTGCTCGCGCACGATCGGCTCCAGCTCGTCGAACGGCTGGACGGCGACGCCGGCGACACTCTGCCCGATCAGCGTGGAGTCGGCGTCGAGCAGCGCGACGACCCGGAAACCGCGGCTTCGGAAGCCCGAGAAGTTGGCGAGGGCGTGCCCGAGGTTTCCGATGCCGACGATGACGACCGGCCAGTCCTGGGTGACGCCGATCTCGCGGGCGATCTGGTAGCGCAGGTAGTCGACGTCGTAGCCGACGCCGCGGGTGCCATAGCTGCCGAGGTAGGACAGGTCCTTGCGGAGCTTGGCGCTGTTGACGCCGGCGGCGGTCGCGAGGTCCTCGCTGGAGCACGTGCGGATCCCGCTGTCGGCCAGCGCCGTCAGCGCCCGCAGGTAGACGGGCAGGCGGGCGACCGTGGCCTCCGGGATGACCCGGGTGGCGTCCGTCGAACTCCGTGTGGTCACAGCTCCACTTTCCAGCCTCGGCCAGCCGTTCGGTGGGGCCCAGGCTCGATCACTGTAGGAGTTTGTGAATCTGCGAACCAAATTGGACAGAGGGGCCCTTCACCTGCTTGGGGAGGGCCGTGGTAGGACTGGCGCGCTACTGCGTCCCCGGCTTCGTCCCCGGCTCCGTCCCCGGCTTCGTCCCCGGCCCCGTCCCCGCGGCCGGGCGGTGAGGCCAGACGACGAACCGGTAGGCGAGGAAGTTCAGCACCAGGCTGCACGCGATCGAGGCGAGCTTCGCTCCCCACAGGCGTACGTCGTCCGCCGCCATCGCACCCAAGGTCACCTCGGGGCCCCGCTCCAGCAGCCACAGCCAGCCGTGGATGAGCAGCGGCTGCGCCACCCACATCACCAGCCCCGTGCTGGCGACGAAGAGGAGCGCGTCGCGCAGCGTCAGGCGGCCGGCGGAGAAGGTGAAGAGGCCGTTGACGACGAAGCTGAACACCATGCCGGCGCTCGTCGAGACGAGGTTGGCGAGCGCGATGCCGAGGTCGTCGTGCAGCAGCACGAACAGGACGGCGTCGATCGCGGTGTTGCAGATCCCGACCGCGGCGAACCGCAGGACCGTCGAGCGCCGCGCGTGACCGCTCAGGGCCCGAACCCGGGCTGGGCGGCCACGTCTCGGTGGCGGCGGCGCTCGGGCCCGCGGTGGGTCCCGTCGCGTCCGCTCTCCCGGGCCACCATCGCCAGGGTGTAGAGCGGTCGGTCCTGCGACTCGACGTAGACCCGTCCCAGATAGCTGCCGATGACCCCCATCATCACCAGCTGGATCCCGCTGAGCATGAACATGCCGACACCCAGGAAGGCCCATCCGGGCACGGAGTCCTCGGGCCGGAAGAGCCGGACGAAGAGCGCGTAGAGCGCCATCAGCACGCTGAGGGCCGAGATGACGTAGCCGAGCCGGGAGATCATCTTCAGCGGCGTCGTGGAGAACCCCAGGATGCCGCTCGCGGCGAAGCTGAGCATCTTGCGGAGGGGATAGCCGGTCTCGCCCGCGAAGCGCTCGTCGCGGTCGAAGAGCAGCGGCTCCTGCCGGAACCCGACGTGCGCGACGATGCCACGCAGGAAGCGGTCGTGCTCGCGGTAGCGGGAGATCTCGGCCACCACGCGCGCATCCATCAGCCGGAAGTCGCCGACGTTGCGTGGGATCTCGACGGCCGCCATGCGGTCCAGGACCCAGTAGAAGCCCCACGCCGTGGCCCGCTTGAACGCAGTGTCCTTGCGCGTGCGTCGCTGCGCGAAGACGACCTCTGCCCCGGCCTCCCAGCGCTCGATCATCTCGACGCTGACTCGGGGCGGGTCCTGGAGGTCGGTGTCCATGACGATGACCGCGTCGGCGGTGCGGGTCTCCGCGATCAGGTCGAGCCCGGCCGTCACCGCGATCTGGTGCCCGAAGTTGCGGGAGAACTGGAGCATCGTGACCCGCGGGTCCTGCTCCCGCAGGCCGATCAGCCGCTCGACTGATGCGTCCCGGCTGCCGTCGTCGACATAGACGAACTCGAACTCGAGATCGGGGCGAGTGCTGGTCGCCACGACGAGGGCTGCATGGAACGCGTCGATGCCCTCGGCCTCGTTGTAGACCGGGAGGACGTACGCGATCCGGCGTGGTCCAGACTGCCGCTGCTCCATGGGAGGCAACCCTAGATGAGTGCGGGCGACGACGGATCAGAGCACGACGGCGACGGCGAGGACGACGACGACCCCGGTCGTGGCGGCACGGAGCAGTCCCTGCACCCGACCGAGCCACCGCACCAGGACCTCGTCGGAGGGACCTACGTCGTCCGGCGGCGGGGGCGGCCCGTCGGACCCGGCCAGCTGCCGCTCGCGAAGGAACGAGACGGCCGCGATCCCGAGCGGGATGGCCGCGGTCGCCCAGTAGCGGCCGCCGGCGAGGTGGACGAAGAGCTGGAGCAGCAGGCCACCGATCGCCAGCTTCGTCACGATGTCCAGGATCCGGGCCTCGACGCTGCGGCGGGCATGGAAGAGCAACGACACCAGACCGATCAGCATCAGCGGGACGTAGAGCACCCACGTCAGGACGTCGGCGACCAGCTGGCCGACGGTGCCGACGAGACCGCGCCCCTCGGGCGGGGCGAGGTAGCCGTTGAAGTTCGTCGGCTGCAGCGTGTAGGCGGCCAGGTTGTGCGCGACCCCGTCGAAGTAGCGCTCCGGTCCCACGTCGCGCATCGCGTGGTCCGACATCACCTGGAGGACCTCGACCTCACTGGTGTCGGTCGCCCGCCCCACCTCGCGGGCATAGCGCAGCGGCGCGAACCACATCGTGCTGCCGGGGTCGCACCGTCCGAAGCAGAGCTCGTCGGGGTCGCCGAAGGTGTTGGCGAGGACGGTCGGGACGGTCGTGGTCGTGAGGACCCGCGCGTCGAGGGTCCGTGACGCGAAGATCGACCAAGGTGCGAGCAGGGCCGCGAAGGTCGCACCGGCGAGGGCCGCCGCGGCGAGGCCACGCCACCGGACCCGCCCGCGCAGCATCACCGACGCCGCCACCAGCGTGGCCGCCCCCAGGCCCGCCAGCAACGCCGAGGTGCTCGACCGCAGGTAGAGGACGGCGATCGCCTGCAGCCCGAGCACCAGGCCCGCTCGCAGGCTGGGCGCCTCGCCCGCCCGGAGGCCGCGGACGAGGTCGACGAGGCGGAGCAGGAGCAGGACGAGGACGAGGCCGGCACACAGGTCGCCCCACGCGCCGTAGGTGAAGACGACCCAGCTCGGGACGAGCCCCGGCAACACGACGACGACGCAGGCCCAACGCGCTCCCAGGCGTCGTCGTACGGACCGGACGACGGCCAGGAAGAGCATCAGGGTGACCAGGCCGAGATAGCCGCGGACGAGCCAGATCGGGGCGTCGGGGAAGAGCAGGTAGAGCGGGGCGAGCAGGACGGGCATGCCGGGCATGAACCACGCCGACCCGACGACGTTGAGCTCCAGCTCGGTGGTGTCGGGCGCGGTGAAGGCGACGACGTCACGCAGCAGGTTCGACATCGCCATGCCGCCGTCGAGATAGGCCGCCTCGTCACCGAACGGCTCGGCGTTCAGGACGAGCGGATAGATCAGGACCTTCATCACGACGTGCGCCGCGACCAGCCAGCCGAGGAGTACGTCGGCCCGCAGCCCGGTCTGGCCGGGCCGGACGGGCAGGCGGGCGGGCCAGCGCGTCACCACAGGCTCGCCCAGCTCGACGACAGCGACGGCACCGGCCAGCGCTTGGTGGACGACGGCCGGTCGCACGTCGGGTCGTCCGGCCGGGCCACCGCGACCACGGGGAGGTCCAGCACGAACTCGCCGCGGACGAGGGTCTCGGCATCGGTGTCCGGGAGCTCGCGCACGGTGATGCGGACGGTCTCGCCGTCCGCGCGCAGCTGCACTGCGCCGGAGCCGCCATCGGGATGGCTGCCGGTGTCCCCGGCGTCTTCAGCAACCTCGGGGACGAGGGTGAAGCCCACGGACCGGAAGGCCTCGACCAGGAGCCGCTGAGCCTCCCCGCGGTCGACGAGGTCGTAGTGCCCGCGCAGCCGCCGACGCTCCCCCGCTGCGGTCGTGACGTCCGTGTCCCGACGGACCTGGTAGGCCAGTCCGTCCAGCCGGGCGCCACCCGGCAACGGGTAGCAGCCGCTCTCGATCGCGTCCACGGGCAGCGGGGGGCGGTAGTTGTGGTCGGGCTCGGCCCGGCCGAAGGTGGGGCCCAGGAACAACAGGACCAGCGCGACCACGGCGAGGGCCGCCGTCAGGGCGCCGCGGCCGACCGGCCACCTGCGGACGAGCGTGGTCATGATCCGCCGAGGATAGACCGCGGCCCGGCACGCCTTACACTCCCCGGCATGCTCGCCGGCCTCTCGAAGCGCTCCGCCGTGGTGGCCGGGTGGCTCGTCGTCGTCGTGGTGGCGACCGCCACCGCGATCGGCCTGATCCACCGCATCCTCCGGATCGACGGATCGCCCTATCGCCTCATCACTGCCGAGGTCCGGGCCGAGCCGGTGTGGTCGGTCCTGCTGTGGCTCGCCTGCCTGGCCTTCTACGGCGTGGCGTTCCGGTGGCTGTGCGCGTGGATGTCGCGGTGGCGGGAGGGCGTCGCCGCGACCGAACCCGTCGGGCGGTGGTCGACGCGGGTCGCGCGGCTGATGGAGTGGGTGTTCTCCCGCTGGTACCGGGCCGCGATCGCCATCGCGATCCTCTGGCTTCCGTGGATCCTGACGTCCTACCCCGGTCAGCCGAACCCGGACTTCGCGCGGATGATCGGCGAGTTCCTGCTGCAGCGCTCGGACTTCAACGACGAGATCATCGCGCCCTACGAGGCCTACCCGACGTCGCACTACCTGCTGCCCGATGGTGAGCGGATCTGGTCCAACCACCACAACTTCTTCCTGATGCTCTACTACGGCGGCGTCTCGAAGGTCAGCATCACATTGTTCGGGAGCCTGATGCCGGCGGTGTTCGTCATCAGCACCGTCTCGCTCCTCTTCACCCTGGCCGCGTTCGGTCGCGCGTTCTCGATCCTCGGGCCGCTGGTCCAGAGCTGGAAGGTCCGCGCCGCCGCGTTCGCCATCGTCGCCGGCTCACCGCTGATCGCGATGTGGTCGATGTCCCACAGCAAGAACCAGCTGTTCGCGGCCGCCCTGGTGTGGTGGCTGGCGCTGGTCGCGCAGTACGTCCACTCCCCCGAGCCGGTCGGGCGCCGGTGGTACGTCGAGACGACCCTGGTGTCTCTGGTGTTCGCCGTCGCGGTGCTGTTCGGCTGGATGATCCTGCTGGCGCAGGCGCTGATCATGCTCGGTGTGCGTCGCGGCAGGTGGGCACCGCTGGCCGTCATGGCCGTGCCCGGCCTGCTGGTCCACGGCACCGTCTCCCTCGCCGTCGGGACCGGCCTGATCATCCCGTCCGACCCGATCGAGACGAAGGGCGTCCAGCTGCAGCAGCTCGCGCTCATCCTCAAGGAGCACCCGGACGCGCTCTCCGACGAGGACCGCGCAGCACTGTCGCGGATCTTCGACCTCGAGGCGATGGCCGAGGCGTTCGATCCGGACATCTCCGACCCGGTGAAGTCGAGCGGTCCCTTCGACCGCAAGACCGAGAGCTTCAAGTACAAGACGGTGCAGCCGGAGGACTGGGACGACTTCACCGGCATCTGGCTGCGGGCCGGGGCCGAGCACCCGGACACCTTCCTCGACGCGCTGGTGATGAAGTCCTACCGCTACCTCGACCCGCTCGACCGCGGCACCAACTGGTACCCGCCGTGGTCGGGCACCTACGAGCGGACGGTCGGCGACCATCAGCTGGCGCCCGTGGACTTCAACAAGGGACCGCGCACGGCCGTGCGGGACGAGGCCTACGACTGCTACGACGAGATGGCCTGCCGACCGCTGCTGTCGCACTCGCTGCGCACGGTGCTGCTCGTGCTGATCTGTGCCGCCGCCATCGCGGTCGGGCGTCGGTTCTCCTGGCTGTGGGCGATGCCGTTCGCCCTGCAGATCGGGATCGTGGTGATGTCGCCGCTCAGTGCCGGGGGTCGCTATGCACTGGGCTTCACCTACGGCCTGGCCATCGTCATCCTGCTGATGGCGATCGACGATCGTCAGCCGTCGGATGATCCGGACGGCTCCGCGCGAACACCCACCGATAGCCGAGGTAGTTGACGACCATCCCGACCGCCATGGCGGTCAGCTTGGCCCCCGGCTCGGCGATCTCCTCGGCCAGCGAAGGGACGACGGCGTCGCACGCGGCGAGCACGGACACGATCACCAACGACTGCACGAGCAGCCCGGTGAACAGGGTGACCCCGGCGAAGCGCACGTAGGCGCCGAGGCCGCCGGCATCGGAGCGGAAGACCCAGGCCCGGTTGACGAAGAAGCTGATCGTCATCACGACCACGGTCGAGATCGCGTTGGCCGCGACGACCGGCAGGTCGACGACCAGCGACAGGAACGAGAAGATCAGCAGGTCGAGCGCCGTGTTGGCGAGGCCGACCAGCACGTAGCGGTCGAAGCTGCGCGAGCCGATCCTCGGACTCATGACGGGATCACGAGGCGCTCACGGGCGCGGCGCGGCGGGCAGCTGCAGGTAGAACAGCCGCCGGACCTCCTGGCGTCCGCGGAGGACGCCGTTGAGGACCATCCCGACCCCCATCAGCAGCACGCCGATGAGCACCAGCGACGACGCCAGGATCGCCGTCGGGAATCGATCGACCTCGCCGGTGCGCAGGTAGTCCGCCACGACGGGCAGGCCCAGGCCGAGACCGACCAGCGTGGACAGCAGGCTGATCAGCCCGAAGACCAGCAACGGCCGCTCGTGCAGCAGCAGGTGACCGAGCAGGCCCAGGATCTTGAAGCCGTCGCTGAAGGTGTTGAGCTTGGACTCCGAGCCCTCGGGACGGTCCTTGAAGCCGACCGCGACCTCCGCCTGCGGCACCCGGAGGTTGGCGGCGTGGATGGTCAGCTCGGTCTCGATCTCGAACTCCTCGGAGTTCGCGGGGAAGGACTTGATGTAGCGCCGGGAGAACGCGCGGTAGCCCGACAGCATGTCGCTGACCGGCTCGCCGAACGCCATGCTGGTGACCCGGTTGAACATCTTGTTGCCCCACGCATGCCCGGGGCGGTAGCTGCTCTCCTCCTGGGTGTCGACACGGCAGCCGACCACGTGGTCGTAGGGCCCGGAGACCAGCTTCTCGACCAGCTGCGGAGCCGCGGCCGCATCGTAGGTGTCGTCGCCGTCGATCATGAGGTAGACGTCGGCCTCGATGTCGGCGAAGGCGCGCCGGACGACATTGCCCTTGCCCTTGCGCGTCTCCGACCGGACCACGGCACCTGCCTCGGCCGCGACCTCGGCCGTGCGGTCGGTGGAGTTGTTGTCGTAGACGTAGATCGTCGCCGACGGGAGCGCCGCACGCAGGTCGCGAACCACAGCCGCGACCGTGAGCTCCTCGTTGTGGCACGGGACGATCGCTGCGATCTCCAGCTCGTCGAAGTTCATCGCGCCTCTCGGGGATCAGTCGTCGGTCGGGATGCCGTCGTTCGCGGGCCGACCCTACTCCGTCCGCATCCCTTGCTCGCCGCTGAGGGCGCGCCGCAGTCGCTGAGCGTCGACGCGCCAGAAGTCGTGCTGGCGACCGTCGACGAAGGTCACCGGGATCTCCTCGCCGAAACGCTGCGCCAGCTCGGGATCGTCATCGATCGACACCTCGACGTACGCCTCGCCCAGCTCGGCGCACACCGCCTCGATGACGGCGCGGGCGTCGTCGCAGAGGTGACAGCCCGGGCGGCCATAGAGCGTGACCCGCGCGGTCATCCGAGCAGATCCCCCTGGGCGCGGCGCAGCTGACCGCGCTGCTGACCACCCAACTGACCACGCAACATGGCCTTGCGCACCTTGCCGGTGACCGTGCGCGGCAGCGCGTCGACGACCTCGACCCGCGTCGGCCTCTTGTACGGCGCCAGCCGCTCCGCGCACGAAGCGTCGACGGCCGCGGGGAGCGTGCCGGGATCGGCCGCCTCCGGGTCGGCGACGACATAGGCGACGACCGTCTCCCCGGTCCGGTCGTCGGGTGCGCCGACGACGGCGGCGGCGCGCACTCCGGCGACCTCGCGGACCACTGCCTCCACCTCGCTGGGATAGACGTTGAAGCCGGAGACGATGACGAGCTCCTTGACCCGGTCGACCAGGTAGAGGTCGCCGGCGGCGTCGAGGAAGCCGACGTCGCCGGTGGACCACCAGCCGTCGGCGTCGGGGCCGTCGGCACCGTCGGGCCAGTAGCCGCTGAAGAGGTTGGCGCCGCGGACCTGGATCTCGCCGGGGTCGTCGGCCTCGGCGGCGTCGAAGGTCTGCCCGTCCTCGTCGACGAGCCGGAGGTCGATGCCGGGCAGCGCTGCCCCGACGGACCCGGGCCGGGGGTGCGGCGACAGCAGCGTGCTGGTGACGACGGGCGAGGCCTCGGTGAGGCCATAGCCCTGATGGACCGGGATGCCGCTGAGGGCGGTGAATTCCTCGACCGTCTCGGCCGGGAGCGGCGCCGATCCGGAGAGGATCATCCGCACGGGACCGAGCCGCTCGGCGAGGGCGTCGAGGTCGCGCCAGGCAGCGAAGACGGGCGGAGCGACGGGCACGACGCTGCAGGCCTCGTCCTCGATCAGGTCGAGGGTGCCCTCCGGGTCGAACCGTTCGGTCAGGACCAGCTTTGCCCGGTGCTGGATCACCCCACCGAGCACGGCACCGAGGCCGTAGACATGGAAGAGCGGCAGGACGCCGAGCACCACGTCGTCGGCGTGGATCATGGGCGGCTCCACCGCGGCGACCTGGGCCACGTTCGCCAGCAGCGCGCGGTGGGTCAGCATGGCGGCGCGGGGCACGCCCGACGTACCGCTGGTGTAGAGCAGGACGGCCAGCTTCTCGGGATCCGGCAACGCGGGAACCGCCCGGACGGTCTCGGCCCGCAGCTCGTCGTGGGCCCGCTCACCGGCGCGGGCGTCCGCGGCCACGACGACGACCTGCGGCCCTTCCGCGGGGCCGGCGGGACCCTGGGACGGTGCGTCGACGGCAGCGCGGACCGCCGTCAGGGAGACCGGATCGGCGACCACGAGGCGGGAGACCGAGTCCGCGATCATCCGGGCGATCTCCTCCGCGGTGGAGCCCGGGTTGACCGGCACGGCCACGGCCTGGGCACGCAGGACGGCGAGATAGGTCGTGACGAACTCGAGGCGGTTGCCGAGGGCGAGCATGATCCGCTGACCGGCGCGGATGCCGAGTGCGCCCAGCCCGGTCGCGATCCGGTCGACCTCGGTGTCGAGCTCGGCCCACGTCAGCGCGCGCCCCTCGGCCTCCACGACGGCCAGGCGGTCCGGGACGTCGTGGGCGGCCGCGGCGACCAGCGCCGCGATGTCGGGCACTCCGGGGACCGTTGGCTCCTCGGGCACGACGGCGTCCTCCGGCGACATGGGCCGATCCTATGCCTCGGCCCGGCGCCCGCCCTCTCTCAGGGAACCACTGACCATTCCCGCCTACTGCGCGCCGCGCCATTGGTCAGTGCTTCCCTAGAGTGAGCCCATGGCACCGCCCACCGACCGGCCCCGACGTCTGGACCTCACGCAACGGTCGAAGCTCGCCGGTGAGGCCGCAGCTGCCGCAGCCGAGGTCGAGTCGGCCCTCAGCACGCCCGCCGACCCGAGGGCCGCGGCCTTCTTCGACGTCGACAACACCGTGATGCAGGGGGCGAGCATCTTCCACCTCGCGCGCGGTCTCTACCGCCGCGACTTCTTCACCACCCGCGACCTGGTCGGTGCCGCCTGGAAGCAGGCCTACTTCCGCATCGCCGGCGTCGAGGACCCCGAGCACGTGGCCGAGGCCCGCAACTCCGCCCTGGCATTCATCGCCGGGCACACCGTCGCCGAGCTCGAGGAGATCGGCGAGGAGATCTTCGACGAGGCGATGGCCCACCGGATCTGGCCCGGGACCCGTGCGCTGGCACAGATGCACCTCGACCAGGGCCAGCGGGTCTGGCTCGTCACGGCCGCCCCCATCGAGATCGCCAGCCTGATCGCGCGCCGCCTCGGGCTGACCGGCGCGCTCGGCACGGTGGCCGAGCACGTCGATGGTGTCTACACCGGCGGCCTGGTCGGCGACATGCTGCACGGACCGGCCAAGGCCGTCGCGGTGACCGCGCTCGCCGAGCGCGAAGGCCTCGACCTCGCGCTCTGCTCCGCCTACAGCGACTCCGCCAACGACCTGCCCATGCTCGGCCTCGTCGGCGACCCGTGCGCGATCAACCCGGACGCGAAGCTGCGCGCCCACGCCCGCGCCCAGGGGTGGCGGATCCACGACTACCGGACCGGCCGCAAGGCGGCGCGCGCCGGCCTGGTCCTCGGCTCCGCGACCACCGGCGCAGCGGTGGCCGCGGCCGTCGTACGCCGGCAGCTGCGGGGCCGCTGAGCGGGTTGCCCACGCTGCGCAGCAGGCGCGGCCGGAGCCACCCGACGTAGTCAATTCGGGTGGGGAGAAACAGGCTGAATCCTGGTCGACCGGATATCGGTTTCCGCACCATGACGGCCTGGGGGGACGTAGGATCGCCCCCGGGGGAGAAAAGGGAGGGGCTCGTCATGGGCTGGCAACGCAGCGATCTCGAGCGTGGTCTCGACGCGCTGCGCGCTGCCGTGCTCGCCGCCCTGGCCCCGGACCTCACCCCGGCACTCGCGCTCTCCGGTGCGGCCACGTCCGCAGCGCCCGCCCGCCCGGGCAGCCACTGGCTGCTGAGCGAGGCGCGCGCCGAGTTACCCGCCGAGGACGGGTTCGACCGTGCCGCGGGATCCCCGAGCGACTACGGCGACGCGACGCTGGCCACCTCCTCGGAGGACTCGGCCGAGGCGCGCGAGCGGCTGATCGGGCTGGTCGAGCTCGCCCGTGGCGGCGACGCCGAGGCCTTCGGTCTGCTCTATGACCACTACCAGCCGTCGGTCTACCGCTTCCTCTACTACCGGACCCGCTCGGTCGTGGTCGCCGAGGACCTGTGCTCGGAGACCTTCTTCCGTGCGCTGCGCAACATGTCGTCCTTCCGCTGGCAGGGCAAGGACTTCGGCGCCTGGCTGATGACGATCGCCCGCAACCTGGCGACGGACCACTTCAAGGCCGGTCGCACGCGCCTCGAGATGACCACCGAGGACATGGGTCAGCACGACGACGCGACCGAGGGACCGGAGAACGCCGTCCTCGCCAGCCTGACCAACGAGATCCTGCTCGAGGCGCTGACCCAGTTGCCCAACGAGCAGCGCGACTGCCTCATCATGCGATTCCTGCAGGGCATGAGCATCGCGGAGACCGCGGCCGCCCTCGGGCGCAGCGACGGCGCGATCAAGCAGCTCCAGCTGCGCGGCGTGCGCAACCTCGCCAAGCTGATGCCGGAGGGATTGCGATGATCCGTTCGGACTATGCCGGAGTGACCGGTCGCACCGTAACCAGCACCGTCTCCAGGTCGTTGGACCTTCGACAGGGCAACGAGGTCGTCGCGACCACGTTGCGGCGAAGCGCGATGCGAGGGTGGTCACGGTGATGCGGGGCAACGGCTGGTCCCGAGGCGCGGACGAGTTCCACGCGCTCGTGTCGGGCAAGGGCGAGCCCGGTGATCGGGCAGACCTGCTCGAGCTCGTCGCCGCGCTGCGCGCCGTGCCGGCACCGACCGCGCGTCCCGAGTTCGTCACGTCCCTGCGCACCCAGCTGGTGGCTGCCGCCGAGCGTGAGCCGGCACGGGTCGAGGACGACCTCGCCGCCCGACTGACCCCGCGTCAGCGCCGTGGCTCCCGCGAGCGCCGCCTCGCTGCCGTCGTCGGCGGCTTCGCCGTCGTCTCCGCGACCGGCTCCATGGCAATGGCCGCGCAGGACGCCCTGCCCGGCGACGTGCTCTATCCGATCAAGCGGGCGATCGAGAACGCCCAGACCAACCTGCAGTCCGACGGGGCCGGCAAGGCCGACACGCTCATCTCGCACGCCGAGGCCCGCCTGTCCGAGGTCCAGGAGCTGACGGCTCGCGACGCCGACGCCGACGCGGTGTCCGAGACCTTGCAGGACTTCACCGACCAGGCCGAGCAGGCCTCCGAGTTCGCCCTCGACGACTACGCGACGTCCGGCAACGAGGACGCCATCGCGCACGTGCGCTCCTTCGCCGCCGACAGCATGGACCTGCTCGGCGCGCTCGGCCCTCTCGTCCCCGAGGACAGTCGGTCGATGCTCATCACCGCCACGCAGACGGTGCGCCAGATCGACCTCGCGGCCTTCGAGCTCTGCCCGGTCTGCGCCGACGGCGACGTGACGCAGCTGCCCGACTTCGCGACCCAGGCGCTGAGCTCGGTGCTCGACGTCGACCTGCCGTCGGCCGCCTCGGTGACCAACCCGGGTCGTCCGACCGGTCCCGCCCCGAGTTCCCGGCCGACCAAGGGCGGATCGGCCCCGGCCGCCGAGGAGTCGGAGCC
The DNA here is from genome assembly GCF_004912195.1 of Nocardioides caeni. Lineage (GTDB taxonomy): Bacteria > Actinomycetota > Actinomycetes > Propionibacteriales > Nocardioidaceae > Nocardioides > Nocardioides caeni. Next base: position 137,585 of record NZ_STGW01000006.1, on the reverse strand, counting down.
GCCCGCCTCGCCCGTCGAGACGGTCACCGACATCCCCGGCAGCGACCCGACGACCGTGATCGACAAGACGGTCGACAAGGTCAAGGACACCGTGAAGGGCGCTGTCGACGGCGTGACCGGCAACGGCGGCGACGCGGGCGAGGAAACTGTCATCGGTGGTCTCACGGGCGGCGTCGCCGGCCTCCTCAACGGGCTGCTCGGCGGCTCCTGACGCCCGCGCGGGCTCCCGCGAGGGTCAGCCGGTCCACGTCGCGGATCGGCACCAGCAGGCCGTGACGGCCCATCGGACCCGTTGGCCCGGTTGGCCCGGTCAGCGGAAGACGGACTGCCGCTGCATCAGCAGGCTGTAGAGCGTCTGCTGGATGGTCTCGCGGACCTGGTCGGTCACGTTGAAGACCAGCATCGGATCCTCGGCCGCTCCGGCGTCGTACTCGTCGGTGCGGATGGGCTCACCGAACTCGAGCAGCCACTTCGACGGCAGCGGGACCAGGCCGAGCGGGCCGAGCAGCGGGAAGAACGGCGTGATCGGGATGTAGGGCACCCCGAGCAGGCGGGCCAGCGACGGGATGTTGCCGACCAACGGATAAATCTCCTCGGCGCCGACGACCGACAGCGGGACGATCGGCACCCCCGTGCGCAGAGCGGCGGAGACGAATCCACCCCGCCCGAAGCGCTGCAGCTTGTAGCGGTCGGAGAACGGCTTGCCGATCCCCTTGAAGCCCTCGGGCCAGACCCCGACGAGCTCGCCGCCGCGCAGCATCCGCTCCGCGTCCTCGCTGCACGCCAGCGTGGCGCCGCCCTTGCGGGCCACGGTCCCCACGACCGGCATGCGGAAGACGAGGTCGGCGCCGAGGGGACGCAGGAAGCGACCGGTCTGGTCGTGGATCGACACCATCGTCATCAGGCCGTCGACCGGGATGGTCCCGGAGTGGTTGGACACCACGAGGGCGCCGCCGGTGGTCGGGATGTTCTCCACACCGCGGACCTCGATGCGGAACCACTTCTGGGCGATGGGACGCAGCGCCGCCATGAAGAACTGCTCGGTGATCTCGGCATCGAAGCCGTATTCGTCGACGGCGTAGTCACCGGTGACCCGTCGCCGCAGGAATGCCAGGAAGCGGGCCAGCTGCGGCTCCCACTGGTCACCGAACAGCTCGCGGGCCGCGTGCTGGAAGGCGGCGAGCCAGTCACCGATCGGGATCCCGGCAAGCGGGCCGGCGCCGCGCTCCTCGGTGCGGGCGGCGGGGCGGGCCTGCTCCGGCAGCGCCGACGCGGCCGGCGGGTCGAGGAGGGAGGCGGTGCGGATCACGGGATCGTCGTCGCGCGGAGCCGCAGGGGCGGGCTCGGCGGCGGGCTTCGCGGCGGCCTTCGGGGCAGCGGACCGTTGGGCGGCGGGCTTGCGCGTGTCAGCGGGCTTGCGCGTGTCAGCGGGCTTGCCTGCGGCAGTGGCGGACTCGGTGGGGGCCGCGGCGTCCGCGCCCTTGCGGGTCGGCTTCTTCGCGGCACCGGGCGCGAGGCCGCGCGCGGCCGAGGACGGACGGGTGCCGGTGGCGCGGCCGGGCTGTCCGCGGGTGCCGATCGGGATGATCTCGGCGTCAGCCATGGGACCTACACCTCCGGGACGGGGGCCACGGCCAGCGAGGCGGGGGCCACGGTGAGCTGGGCGGGTCGGTCGTCGTCGACCGGGGGGAGTCGGTCGGCGAGCGCAGCGAGCGCGCGCTCCGACCGACGGGCCGCGGGCGGCAGGGTCGCCGCGAACTCCTCGAACGCGCCCGCCGTGGAGTAGTGGGGCTCGAAGCCGAACTCGGTGCGCATGCGAGTGGTGTCGACCCCGCGACCGTAGGTGAGGAAGGAGACGAGCTCCGGGGACAGGTCGGCACGACGGGCCGACTTGAGTGCGGATCCGAGACCGCCGAACGCAAACGCGGGCAGGGGCACGCTCGCGCGGCCCATCCGGCGCAACGCCTGGGACAGGACCAGCAGCCCGTCGCCGGCGATGTTGAAGGTGCCGGGCCGGCCAGCGACGACGGCATGGCGCAGAGCCCGGTTGAGGTCGGACTCGTGGAGGAACTGCAACCGGGGGTCGTAGCCGAGCACGGTCGGCACGACCGGCAGCCGGAAGTACGAGGTCACCGGGCTCACGACGCGCGCGCCGATGACATTGGCGCAGCGCAGCAGCGTGACGTCGACGTCGGGCCGGCGGCGGGCGAAGCCGCGCACGTAGCGCTCGACCTCGCTGACGTCCTTGGCGTAGCCGGTGCGGGGAGGCCGCCGCGGCTCCATCTCCTCGGTGAACATGGCCGGGTCGCGGTTGCTCGCGCCATAGGCCGTCGTCGAGGACTTCACGATGAGCTGGCGCACCTGGTCGGACTTCTGGCAGGCGGCGAGGAGCTGCATCGTCCCGATGACGTTGAGCTCCTTCATCGTGCCGCGCGCGCCGGCGGAGCCGGGGGTGGCGATGACGCTCATGTGGACGACGGTGTCGACGTCCTCCTTGGCGATCACCTTGGCGATCACCGGGTTGCGGATGTCGGCCCGCACGAAGGTGACATCACCCAGGTCGCCGCGCGGAGGAATGACGTCGACGCCGATCACGCGATCGACGCCCGGGTCGGTCGCGAGCGTGCGCGCGAACGTCCTGCCGAGGTCGCGAGAGACCCCGGTGACCAGGACCGTGCGTCCGGCGCTCATCCTCAACGACTCCTCCGCCTCAGGCGCCGCGCCCGGAGGCGCGGCGACGGCCGCGGCCCCGACGGGCCGCGCGCCTCACTTGCCGAGCTTGCGACGCTGGACGCGCGTCTTCTTCAGCAGCTTGCGGTGCTTCTTCTTCGCCATGCGCTTACGGCGCTTCTTGATGACAGAACCCACGTGGAACCTCTCCAATGCGTCGGACGATTGCCCGTCCGACGGTGCTACGGCGCTCCGGGCAGTCCCCGGAGCTCCGGCTCAGCCTATCGGGGAGTCGGTGGGCGCAGTGAATCAGCGTCCGGGATGGGACGCACGTCTCAGCAGCCGCGGGCGTCGTACGGCGCAGCGCGGAGCGGGCTCGAGGAGAAACCTCCACACCTCGACAGAGAAACCAACGCACCTCGTGCGAGAAACCCACGCACCTCGTGCACCACGAACTACGCAGGGGTGGCCTCCAGGCGGCGGCAGGACCTACGAGAGACAACCGCGGGCCGGCAGCGCGGCGCCCCGGCGGCGAAGCCGCGTCGTGACCGTTCCGCCGCCCGAGCGAAGCGAGCGGCGGTGCGGACGATCACGACAGGGCGACGCGCTCGGCCTATCCAGCGGAGTAATAGGACTTGCGGAGGTACTCGTTGACGCTGTCCTCGGTGACACGGAAGGAGCGGCCGACGCGGACGGCGGGGAGCTCCTCGTTGTGGACGAGGCGGTAGACGGTCATCTTGGACACACGCATCATCGAGGCGACCTCGGCGATGGTGAGGAACTTGGGGTCCGGGAGGGACTCGGCACGCTCACGCGAAGGAGGAGTCATGACAACCACGCTTTCTGCGCGTCCGTCACCGCCTTCCCCGACTGTGAATTCTGCGGACGCCTCTGCGTGAGAATAGGGCCGCATGTGACTCATGGGGAAGGCTTTGTCTAGTGAAACTTTTGGGACGCGGCGTGTCGGCTTGACCTGACGCCGCACGAGGCGCGGGAACTACACCGTTGTGATACCCCTGCAGCGGTGTCGGCGGGCGCTGGCAGACTGCGGATCATGACGATCCAGGCGCTGCTCCTCGACCTGGACGACACCCTGTTCGACCACCGCGGCGCTGCGGACCGGGGCCTGCGGACCTGGCTCGCCGGGCTGGGCCTGGCTGAGCACCCGGCCGAGCTCGAGGGCCATGTCGAGCGGTGGTTCGCCCTCGAGGCCCGGCACCATCAGCGGGCCCAGCGGCGCGAGCTGACCCATGCCGAGCAGCGACGGGTGCGGATCCGCGCCTTCCTCCCGGGCTGGGACCTGGCCGACGACGCGCTGGCCGACGACGTGTTCGCCGGCTTCCTGGGGTGCTACCGAGCGGCCTGGCGGGCGTTCGACGACGCCGCTGCCACCCTCGACCGGGCGGTGTCCGCGGGCCTCGCGGTCGGCATCCTCACCAACGGCGAGCAGTCCATCCAGACCGAGAAGCTGCGCCGCACCGGCCTGCTCCGCACCGACGTCCCCGTGTTCGCCTCCTCCGCGCTGCCGGCCGCCAAGCCGGACCCGCGGTCCTACCACGCCGCCTGCGCCGGGCTCAGCGTCGAGCCGTCCCGCACGCTGATGGTCGGCGACTCCCTGCGCCACGACGTCCTCGGCGCCCGTGCCGCAGGTCTGCAGGCCCGGCTGCTCGACCGGCACGGCCGCTACACCGGCCGCGACACCGCCCCGCCGGTGCAGCGCGTGGGCGCGCTCGCCGACCTGCGCTGGTCGAGCGCCGCCTGATCCAGGCTGACCTTGGCTGACCTTGGCTGACGCTGGGATCAGCTGCCGAGCTCGCGGGAGCGGTCCCGGGCCGCCTCGAGGGCGGCGAGGAAGGCCGCGCGCACGCGGTGCACCTCCAGCTCACGCAGCGCCGCGGCCGTCGTACCGCCCGGCGAGGTGACCTGCTCGCGCAGCACCGCCGGGTGCTCGTTGGTCTCGCGCAGCATGATCGCCGAGCCGACGAGGGTCTGGACGGCGAGCTCGTGGGCCACGGTCCGGGGCAGGCCCAGGTGGACACCCGCCTCGATCATCGCCTCCACGACGAAGAAGACATAGGCCGGGCCGGAGCCGCTGATCGCCGTGACGGCGTCCTGCTGCTTCTCCGGGACCTCGACCACGCGACCGACCGAGCGGAGCAGGTCGGTCGCCTCCGCCAGGTGCGCGTCGTCGCAATGGGTGCCGGCGGAGATCGCCGCCATGCCCTCGTCGACCAGCGCCGGCGTGTTCGGCATGACCCGTACGACGGCCACGCCCTCGGGCACGTGCGACTCGATGAAGCTCGTGGTGATGCCTGCGGCGAGCGAGACGAGCAGCTGGCCGGGGCGCAGGGCGGGCGCGATCTCGGCGAGCACGTCGGCCATGTCCTGCGGCTTGACCACCAGCAGGACGGTGTCGGCCTCGGCGGCCGCGGCGACGTCGGCGACCACCGGGACGCCGTACCTCTCGGCCAGCTCGGCGGCCCGCTCCTCACGCTTCTCGACGACCACCAGGTCGGCGGCGCTGCGGCCGGCTCGGATCAGGCCGGACAGCAGGGTCTCGCCCATCACGCCGGCGCCGACGACCGCGGTGCGCCTGGTGCTGCTGGTGGTCACGCGGGCCTCGCTCACTTCTTCGAGCTCACTTCTTCGAGCTCACTTCTTCGAGATCAGGGACGTCAGGAAGAGTGACAGGTTCTGCGGACGCTCCGCCAGTCGCCGCATCAGGTAGCCGTACCACTCGCGGCCGTAGGGGAGGTAGACCCGCATCCGCTCCCCCGCCGCCACGAGACGCCGCTGCTCCTGCGGGCGGATGCCGTAGAGCATCTGGAACTCATAGGTGCCCAGCGCCCGTCCGTAGCGGCTGGCCAGGGCGGAGGCGATCTCCACCAGCCTCGGGTCGTGGGTCGCGATCATCGGGTAGCCCTCGCCGGCCATCAGCACCTTCAGGCACCGCACGAAGGACCGGTCGACGTCGCCGGCGTCGCTGAACGCCACCTCCTCCGGCTCGTCATAGGCGCCCTTGCACAGCCGCACCCTGCTGCCGGGGCCCGCGAGCGCGCGGCAGTCGGCCTCGGTGCGATGCAGGTAGGCCTGCAGCACCACCCCGGTGCGGGGATGCTCCTCACGCAGCGCCGCCACGATCCGCAGCGTCGCGTCGGTGGTCGTGTGGTCCTCCATGTCGATCGTCACCGTCGTGCCGGCCGCGGAGGCCGCCGCACAGATCCGGCGGGCGTTCGCCAGCGCGACCTGCTCACCGTCCTCGAGCCGCAGGCCGATCGCGGTCAGCTTCACCGACACCTCGGCCCGCGCAGGCAGGCCGGCCGCGGCGATCGCGCCGAGCAGGTCGTCGTAGGCCGCGACCGTGGCGCGCGCCTGCTCCTCGTCGAGGGTCTCCTCGCCGAGATGGTCGATCGTCGTGTCGATGCCCTCATCGGCCAGCTGCCGTGCGACCTCGATCGCCTCGGCAGCCGTCTCGCCCGGGACGTAGCCGCGGACCACCGCCGCCGACAGCGGGAACGCCGTGACGGCCCCGCGGACCGTGCCGCTGCGGGAGAGCCAGAGCAGGGAGTCCCGGAGCGGTCGCATGGCCCGAATCTACAAACAGACTCCCTATCCGACGCCCCGCGCCGGCTCCCGAGCACCATGAGAGAACTCTCATCCGCGGCGGCTGGAGTGACAGGAGCCCGCCCCGTAGACTCCTTCTCGAGGGGAGTACCTCGAGACTCTTCCCCGGTCAGTACGGAGCCACCACTGGCTCCCCGGGTGGAGGCCGCCCGGCCGGCGCGATGCGCGGCCAGCGGTGAGGGAGACCTCGTGCCTCCACGCACGAGGAGATTCCTGTGTCCCTGTCCAGCCTGGTCCCCGCGACCACCCCCCTCACGGCGCCACTCGCGGCGGCCGATCCCACCTCCGGCGGGCTCGAGACGATCGCCACCCCCACGTTGTGGGTGGTCACGATCGCCGCCGTCCTCGTCCTGCTCGCCGTCGACTTCGTCGCGACCCGCCGACCCCACGAGGTGTCGATGCGGGAGGCGAGCCTCTGGTCCCTCTTCTACATCGCGCTGCCGGTGGCGTTCGGCGGCTGGGTGATCGCCGAGCACGGCAACGAGACCGGCGTCAGCTACTACACCGGCTACATCGTCGAGAAGTCGCTGAGCGTCGACAACCTCTTCGTGTTCATGCTGCTGCTGTCGGCCTTCGCCGTGCCGAAGGTGCTGCAGCAGCGAGTGCTGCTCTTCGGCATCATCGGTGCACTGGTGCTGCGCGGCATCTTCATCGCCCTGGGCGCGGCAGCCCTCTCCGCCTTCACCATCGTGTTCCTGTTCTTCGGCCTGATCCTGCTGGCCACCGGCGCCAAGCTGCTGCGTGACGCCCTGCGCGGCGAGTCGGAGGAGACGCCCGACCCCAACGAGATGCGGGTCGTCAAGGTGCTGCGCCGCTTCTGGCCGCTGACCGACGACTACCAGGGCACCCGGATGACGGTGAAGCAGGCAGGTCGACGGGCGCTGACCCCGCTCGCGCTGGTGACGGTCGCGGTCTTCATGACCGACATCGTCTTCGCCGTCGACTCCGTGCCCGCCGTCTACGGCATCACCTCCGACCCCTACCTGGTCTTCGCGACGAACGCCTTCGCCCTGCTCGGTCTGCGAGCGCTCTACTTCGTCATCCAGGGCCTGCTCGCCCAGCTGGTGCACCTGTCCTACGGGCTGTCGATCATCCTCGGCTTCATCGGGGTCAAGCTGGTCCTGCACTGGGCGCACACCGTGTGGGAGAGCGTCCCGCTCATCGGCAACCGCGCCTCGCTGGCAGTCGTCGTGGGCGTCCTCGTCGTCACGACGATCACCAGCCTGCTCGCCGTACGACGTGAGGAGCGCCGGGCGTCAGTCGACGGGCGAGAGGTGCTCGAGCGCGAAGTCCAGTGACTCGCGCAGGTCTGCCTCGCGCTCCTGCGGCGTCTCGCACTTGCGGGTGTTGATCTCCAGCACCACCTCGCCGGCGAAGCCGGTGGCAGCGAGGTGCTGCAGGAAGCGCGCGGCCCCGACGTCGCCCCGACCCGGGACGAGGTGCTCGTCCTTGGCCGAGTCGGTGCCGTCGGTGAGGTGGACGTGCCGCAGCCGCGGACCGAGACGCTCGGCCATCGCGACCGGGTCGGACCGCGCGATCGCCGCATGGGACAGGTCGACGGTGGTGTTGGCGTAGGGCTCCTCGGAGGGGTCCCAGCCGGGCAGGTACATTTCGAGGTGACGCCGCGAGGCGCGCCACGGATACATGTTCTCGACGGCGAACGCGATGCCCGAGGACTCCTCGAGCGCCGCGATGCCGTTGACGAAGTCGCGGGCGTAGTCGCGCTGCCACCGGAACGGCGGGTGGACGACGACCACCTCGGCGCCGACCTCCCTGGCCATCTCGGCCGAGCGCTCGAGCTTGCCCCACGGCTCGACGCCCCAGACGGCCTGGGTGAACAGCAGGCAGGGGGCATGGATCGCGCTGATCGGGATGTCGTGGTGCTCCGAGAGCTGGGCGACGGCGCTGGTCTGCTGCGACAGCGCGTCGATGCCGACCATCACCTCGACCGCCTCGTAGCCGACCGCCGCCGCCCACGAGAAGGCGTGCGCCGTCGACTCGGGATAGACCGAGCTGGTGGACAGTCCGATGCGCGGACGCCGAGGGCCGGTCACGGCTCGTCGGTCACCCGGAACTTGTCGATCCGCTCGAGGATCACGCCCTCGCGCAGCGCCCACGGACAGATCTCCAGCTCGGCGAGGTCGAAGATGTCCATGCAGGCCTCGGCGACCAGCGCGCCGGGGACGATCTGGTGGGTGCGGCTGGGCGAGACGCCGGGCAGTGCAGCCAGCTCCTCGGCACTCATCGCCATGAGCTTCGGGATCCACTGGCGCAGCCCGGTCAGCGGCAGGGTCCGCGGCACCAGCTGACCCTCACCCGAGGGCGCGGCGCCGCAGATCCGGGCCAGGGAGCGGAACGTCTTCGACGTCGCGGCTGCGCGATGGGTCGCCCCCGCACGCAGCAGGTGACCGGCGTCGCGGGCGATCTCGGCCCGGATCAGCCGACGGATCCGGCGCAGCTGCTCGTCATCGGGGCGGTCCGCGAACTCGGCGCGCGCCAGTCGCGCCGCGCCCAGCGGCAGCGACCACGCGACATCGGGACGCTCGTCGGAGCCCGCCGCGATCTCCAGCGAGCCGCCGCCGATGTCGAAGACCGCGAGTCGTCCGGCGGACCAACCGAACCACCGTCGTACGGCGAGGAAGGTGAGCCGTGCCTCGTCCTCGCCGGGCAGCACCTCGATCCGCACGCCGGTCTGCTGCTCGACGTGGGCCAGGACCGCCTCGGAGTTGCCGGCGTCGCGGACCGCGGAGGTCGCGAACGACAGCATCTCCTCGCAGCCCTTCTCCTCTGCGACGAGGAGTGCCTGGGCGGTGAACGCCGCGAGCGCTTCGATGCCCGTCGCCGAGACGTCGCCGGCGGCATCGAGGTGCTCGGCGAGCCGCAACGGCTCCTTGTAGGAGTAGGCCGGCAGGGGAGCCGCGCCGTCGTGGGCGTCGACGACCAGCAGGTGGCCGGTGTTGGATCCGATGTCCAAGACGCCCAGACGCATGTCTCCACGGTACTGGTCGCGACGCCCGACACACGGCCTGTCCCGCCGAATCGGCCCGCATCAGGACGGCAGGGGGCGGCCGATAGATTGGGCAGGTGCCCGAGGTCTCCCTGGATTTCCCCCGTGCCTGGGTGGAATTCGTCAATCCGGCCGACGAGACCGAGACGATGCGCTGCGACCTCACCTGGCTGACGTCGTCCTACACCTGCATCTTCGGCAGCGGGTGCGCCGGCATCTACGCCGACTCCCCCGACGTCGGCTGCTGCACGCTCGGGGCGCACTTCGCGGACGCCGAGGACGAGGAGCGGGTCGCCGGCTTCGTGGACCAGCTGACACCCGAGCTGTGGCAGCACCACCCGCAGCGCGAGAGCGGCCGGATCAAGCGACGCGACTGGGTCGAGAAGGACGAGGACGGTGAGCGCAAGACCCGCATGCACACCGTCGACGGCCAGCGCTCGTGCGTGTTCGCCAACCGCACGGATTTCGCCGCAGGTGCCGGCTGCGCGCTGCACGGCCTGGCCCTCCAGATCGGCCGCAACCCGCTGGAGACCAAGCCGGACGTCTGCTGGCAGCTGCCGATCCGCCGTACCTTCCGCGACGTCGAGCGAATGGACGGCTCGACCTACACCGAGGTGTCGATCAGCGAGTACGACCGCCGGGGCTGGGGCCCGGGCGGCCACGACCTCGACTGGTACTGCTCCGGCAACACCGAGGCGCACGTCGCGATGGAGCCGGTCTATCTCACCCACGAGGCCGAGCTGGTCGCCCTCATGGGCCAAGGGGCCTACGACGCCCTCGTCGCCCACTGCGAGGCGCACCTGCGCTCGCGCTCGGCCCTCGCGCTGCACCCCGCCGACCCGCGCTGACCCGCGCTGACCGGCGGCACCGATTCATCACGGTAGGTAGGTCAGCAAGCACTTCCCCGGTGGAACCCCGCTCGGGAAGCGGCTACTCCCCTACATACCGTGGTGAATCGGTCCACCCCGCGTGACGGCCACCTCTCGACGTCAAGAGACAGCGACCCCGCCTGCAGGGCCCTCTCAGCCGCTGTTCAGAATGTCTGACATGCGCCTGGACCACCTCTCGTACGCAGCCGGACCCGACGGACTGGCCAGCACCGCCGAGCGCCTGGGCGCAGCACTGGGCTGCGAGTTCGTCGACGGCGGCGTCCACCCGCGCTTCGGCACCCGCAACATGATCCTGCCGCTGACCGACTGCACCTACCTCGAGGTCGTCGAAGCCCTCGACCACCCGGCGTCGGACAAGGCGCCCTTCGGTCAGGCCGTGAAGGCCCGCTCCGCCCTCGGCGGCGGCTGGCTCGGCTGGGCCGTCGCCGTGCCCGACATCTCCATCGTCGAGCAGCGCCTGGGCCGCTCCGCCGTCCCCGGCTCGCGGCACCGCCCCGACGGCACCGAGCTGCGCTGGCAGCAGATCGGCATCAACGGCCTCATCGCCGACCCGCAGCTCCCCTTCTTCATCCAGTGGGGCACGCCCAGCGACCTGCACCCCTCCGTCGGCTCCGACGGCGCCGTGTCGCTGGCCGGCATCGAGATCGCCGGTGACCCGCAGCGCGTGAGCGAGTGGCTCGGCGAGTCCGTCGAGGCGCCGCTGGAGGACGTGAAGGTCGAGTGGGTCGCCCCGCCCGGCACGCCCGGCATCCTCGCCGCGCAGGTGCTCACCCCGCAGGGCATCGTCCGCCTCTGATCCCCCACCTCTGATCGTCACCCGTCCGCTGCCGCACGACGTCCGGTGAAGCCGGTCAGGGGCGCCATCGCCAGCCCCAACATCTGGCAGCACACGGCGACCTACGAGATCGAGAACACCGCCGCCGACCCTGACGGCCGGCTCTGGTCCGCGATGGAGTCGCGGGCCGACTGGACCGGCGCGACCGTGCTCGACCTCGGCTGCGGCACCGGCTTCCACCTCCCGCTCTTCGCGCAGCGCGCCGGCCGGGTCGTCGGCGTGGAGCCGCACCAGGGGCTGGTCGGACTCGCGCGGCGACGGCTCACCGCGCGCGGCGTGGGGAACGCCGTCGTCCTCCCGGGGACGGCGCAGGAGATCCCCCTGCCCGACGCCTCCGTCGACGTGGCCCACGCCCGCTGGGCCTACTTCTTCGGGCGGGGCTGCGAACCGGGCCTGGCCGAGCTCGCGCGGGTGATGCGTCCCGGCGGCACCGCGCTGGTCATCGACAACGACGGCTCCCGCTCGACCTTCGGCGCCTGGTTCCGCCGCGGCTATCCGCACCTCGACCCGCCGGCGGAGACCGAGCGGTTCTGGACCCTGCGCGGCTGGACCCTCGACCGTGTCGACATGGGCTGGCGCTTCGCGAGCCGCGAGGACCTCGCGGCGGTGGTCCGCATCGAGTTCAACCCGGCGACCGCCGAGGAGATCCTGCGCCACCACGAGGGGCTCGAGGTCGACTACGCCGTGAACCTCTGGTCACGCACGTTCTGAATCGGAGCTGCCCGAGCTGGCGCGGACCTCGAGGGACGGCGCCAGCAGCAGGCCCTCCGCCGGCGACGGCTCACCGGAGAGCAGGTCGGTCAGGGCGCGGACGATCGCCACGGCGACCGCCTCCAGCGGCTGGCGGACCGACGTGAGGCCCAGCACCTGAGCCACCTGGGAGTCGTCGAAGCCGACGACGGCGACGTCGCGGCCGGGGACCAGGCCGCGATCGGCCAGCGCACCGCGAGCCCCGACGGCCAAGGTGTCGGAGGCACACACGAAGGCGGTCGGCGCCCGGTGCTCCTCGACGTCGAGCAGCGCCGCGGCCGCGCGACCACCCTCGAGGACGTCGTCGGCGACCGCCGCCTCGAGTCCCGCCGTCATCAACCCGAGGTCGTCCATCGCCGCGTGCCAGCCGGCCCTCCGGTCCTCCCCGATCCACGAGCCCGGCTCCCACCCGAGCCAGGCGATCCGCCGGTGACCGAGGCCGTGGACGTGCTCGGTGGCCAGCCGTACGCCGGCAGCGCCGTCGACGTCGACCCACGGATGCCGCGCGCCGGGGTCGTCCCAGGGCCGGCCGAACGCGACGAACGGAGCCCGGCGCCGCGCGAGCCCGCTGGTCTGGGGGTTGCCGAGATAGGTGTCGGTGACGACGAAGGCGTCGACCGCCGTGGAGCGGAGGAGGTCGTCGTACCCCCCGAGCGGGTCGGGGCGCTGCCCCTCCTCGGCGGGACCGCCGGAGAAGAGCAGCACGTGGTAGCCGACCTCGCGGCAGGCCTCGACGAGGCTGCGGTTGAAGCGGTCCATCGCCATGTTGGCGGTGAACTCCTGTGACGGGGTGAGGCGCAGGCCGACCAGGCGTGAGCTGCGGGTGCGCAGCTGACGGGCGGCATGGTTGGGGCTGTAGCCGAGCGCGTCGATGGCCGCCTGCACGCGGGCGAGGGTGTCGGGGCGCAGCAGGTCGGGGTTGTTGATCGCGTTGGACACGGTCTGCCGCGAGACGCCGGCCTGCTCGGCGACATCGGCCAGGGTGGCCGGCGCTCGAGGACTCTCCACACCGAAACTGTGCCATGACGGGCGCGTCCCCGAGGAAGTGTCGGCACGGTCCCCTACGGTCGTCGCATGGCTGGATCGAAAACACGTTCGACCTACGCATGCAGTGAGTGCGGCTGGACCACCGCCAAGTGGGTGGGCCGTTGCGCCGAGTGCCACGCGTGGGGCTCGGTGGCCGAGGTGGCGGTGGCACCCAGCGGCGCGGGGACCCGTCAGGTGGCCGGGCCGGTGACCAGTCCGGCGGTGCCGATCGGCCAGGTCTCGGCGGAGCAGGCCGCCCACCACCCCTCCGGGGTGCCGGAGCTCGACCGCGTCCTCGGCGGCGGACTGGTGCCCGGGGCAGCCGTGCTGCTGGCGGGCGAGCCGGGCGTCGGCAAGTCGACGCTGCTGCTCGAGGTGGCCGCCCGCACCGCCCGCAGCGCCCCCGGTTCGAGCGCCCCGCAGCGCACCCTCTATGTCACCGGGGAGGAGTCCGCGGCCCAGGTGCGGCTGCGCGCCGACCGCACCGGGGGCATCCATGACGACCTCTTCCTGGCCGCCGAGACCGACCTCGGCGCCGTGCTCACCCACATCGACCAGGTCCGGCCACGCACCGTGGTGATCGACTCCGTGCAGACGATCGGCGCCTCCGGCGTCGACGGCGTCCCCGGCGGAGTGACCCAGGTCAAGGAGGTCGCCCAGGCCCTGGTCCGGATGGCCAAGAGCCGCAACATCACCGTCGTGATGATCGGCCACGTCACCAAGGACGGCGGGATCGCCGGCCCGCGGGTGCTGGAGCACCTCGTCGACGTCGTGCTGCACTTCGAGGGCGACCGCAACTCGCGCTTCCGGATGCTGCGCGCCGTCAAGAACCGGTTCGGACCCGTCGACGAGGTCGGCTGCTTCGATCTCGGACCCGACGGGATCCGCGCCGTCGAGGACCCGACCGGGATCTTCGTCGAGCGCCACCACGGCCGCGTCCCCGGCACGTGCGTCGCGGTCACCATGGAGGGCCGGCGGCCCGTCCTCGCCGAGGTGCAGTCGCTGGTCACGCTCTCGCCGGCCGAGCGGCCCCGCCGCACCACCTCGGGCGTCGACTCGTCCCGCCTCGCCATGGTGCTCGCGGTCCTGCAGCAGTACTGCGGCCTGCGGCTGCACCAGCACGACGTCTTCGCCTCGACCGTCGGCGGCGCCCGACTCTCCGACCCTGGCAGCGACCTCGCCCTCGCCGTCGCGATCGCCTCCGGTCACGTCGTCTCCGCCCCACCGGCCGGGGTCGTCGCCATGGGCGAGATCGGCCTCTCCGGCGAGGTGCGCCGGGTGCGCGACCTGCCCCAGCGCCTCGCCGAGGCAGCCCGGCTCGGGTTCGCGATGGCCGTCGTACCTGCCGATCCGGGGACGGCACAGGGTGTCCGGCGGGCGGCCTCCGACCGGATGGTCGACGGGATGCGCGTCGTCGAGGTGCCCGACGTGGCCAGTGCGCTGCGTCTGCTCCAGGTCGACCGCAGGACCGCGGCGGCGCTGGAGCTCGTCCAGGAGTGACACCGCTGGACGATCGATATTGGCGGCGGCGGACGACCGGACGCCGATAAGGTGACCCTGTCCCATCACGCAGCCCCGCAGGAGAGTCAGTGGTCACCTCGGCCGACCCCCGGCTTCGCGAGACCCTCGCGTCCATCGCACCGGGCACTCCGTTGCGCGACGGGCTGGAGCGCATCCTGCGTGGCCGCACCGGCGCCCTGATCGTGATCGGCCAGGACCGCCTGGTCGACAGCCTGTGCACCGGCGGCTTCGAGCTCGACGTCCCGTTCACCGCCACCGGCCTGCGCGAGCTGGCCAAGATGGACGGCGCGATCATCGTCGACGGCAACCTCAACCGGATCGTCCGCGCCGCCGTGCACCTGATGCCCGACCAGAGCATCCCCTCGGAGGAGACCGGGACCCGGCACCGCACCGCCGACCGGGTCGCCCGTCAGACCGGCCATCCCGTGATCTCGGTGTCGCAGTCGATGCAGATCATCGCCGCCTACGTCGGCGACATCCGCCACGTCCTCGAGGGCTCCGGCCAGATCCTCTCCCGCGCCAACCAGGCGCTCGCGACCCTCGAGCGCTACAAGCTGCGTCTCGACGAGGTCTCCAGCACCCTGTCCGCGCTCGAGATCGAGGACCTGGTCACGGTCCGCGACGTCGCCGTGGTCGCCCAGCGGCTCGAGATGGTGACCCGGATCGCCCGCGAGATCGACGACTACGTCCTCGAGCTCGGCACCGACGGCCGCCTGCTGGCCCTGCAGCTCGAGGAACTGATCACCGGCGTCGACACCGAGCGTGAGCTCGTGATCCGCGACTACGTGCCCTCCCGCCGGCGCAGCCGGGACCCGGAGGACCTGCTGCAGAAGCTGGAGCAGCTCTCCGCCACCGACCTCGTCGATCCCTCCGCCGTCGCGAAGGTGCTCGGCATCGGCGGTGGGGAGCACCTCGACGGCGCGGTCGCGCCCCGCGGCTACCGCCTGCTCACGAAGGTCCCCCGCCTACCCTCCAACGTCGTCGAGGGCCTCGTGGACCACTTCGGCACCCTGCAGAAGCTGCTCTCCGCCGGCATCGACGACCTGCAGGCCGTCGAGGGCGTCGGCGAGCTGCGCGCCCGCAGCGTTCGCGAGGGGCTCAGTCGCCTGGCCGAGTCGACCATCCTCGAGCGGTACGTCTGAGGCCAGCCACTGCCTCCGTTGGTCGAGGAGGCCGGCCACGGCCGTCTCGAGACCCCCGCATCCTCCGCGCCAGACCGGGCCGGACACAGCACCACGGCCAGGCGTCTCGAGACGCTTGCTGTGCAAGTTCCTCGACCAACGGGCCCGCGCTCGGTCCTCGCCGACCCGGGATCAGCGGAACGCTCGGGCCGGCTCCCACTTCATGTCGATGGTCGTGTCCTCGCTCGGCGACACGAGGGCGAACTCGGCCACCGTCGGCTCGCCACCCAGGGCGGCGGCGGCAATCGTGAACTCCCCCGGCATGACCCAGTTGGTGCGGCCGGAGCAGCCCTGGTCGGACTCGCGCGCGTCCCAGGTCAACGGCACGACGGTGGCGACGCTGCGTCGCACGACGACGGACTGGTCGGGCACGGCGCGGCGGCACTGCTGGGTCGTCCAGAGCTGGTCGCCCGACTGGCTGATCCGCACGACGAGGCTGGTGCCGGAGACCTCCCAGGTGCACGCCTCGGAGCGGAGGCTCTGGAGGGAGAGCTGGACGGTGACGTCCGCGCCGGCAGCCTGACCCTCGGCGACCGACGGCGTGACGACGACGTCGTCGGGTGTGCAGGGGCCCTCGGGCTGCGCCAGTCGCGGTGTGGCCTCGGCCGAGGGTGAGCCACTGGCGTCGGGCGTGACGTCGCCGTCGTCGACCCCGGCGGTCACCGTCTCCGTGGCCTGCACCTGCGCGGCAGCCTGCTGGGCCGCTGCTCCGTCGTCGGACGAGCCGTCGTCACCGCCGGCGATCCAACGGCCGATGACGAACACGATCGACAGCGCGAGGACACCGACGAAGAGCCGTCGCCGCCAGTAGACGCCGGCCGGCAGCGGTCCGCGTGGCGCCATGGCGGTGGGCGGACGGCTGGGCATGATCCGACCGTAGCCAGCCGCCGCGCCGTCCGGCGGTTGCCCCGCCGCGCAGCCCCCGAGTCGGCGGGCGTCACAATGGGCCGGCCATGTCCCGTCCCTCCTCCGACCTCGTCGACCCGATCCTCGCTTGGTACGACGAGCACGCCCGCGACCTGCCGTGGCGGGGCAACGGCGCGACGCCCTGGTCGGTGATGGTCAGCGAGTTCATGCTGCAGCAGACGCCCGTGGTGCGGGTGCTGCCGGTGCACGCGACATGGCTGGAGCGCTGGCCCACACCTGCCGCGCTGGCTGCCGAGTCCAGCGGCGAGGCCGTGCGGGCCTGGGGACGGCTGGGCTACCCGCGACGGGCGCTGCGCCTGCACGCCGCTGCGGTGGCGATCACCGAGCAGCACGGTGGCGAGGTCCCGGACAGCTACGACGAGCTCATCGCCCTGCCCGGGGTGGGCGACTACACCGCGGCGGCGATCGCGAGCTTCGCCCACGGCAGGCGTCAGGTCGTCCTCGACACCAATGTGCGCCGGGTGCTCGCCCGGGCGGTCTCCGGCGTCGAGTTCCCGGCCCGCAGCGTCAACCGCGCCGAGCGGGATCTGGCGGCGGACCTGCTTCCCGGCGACGCTCCGACCGCCGCGACGTGGTCCGTGGCGGTGATGGAGCTCGGCGCGCTGGTCTGCACGGCCGCCCGGCCCCAGTGCCCCGCCTGCCCCGTCAGCGACCAGTGTCGCTGGCAGGCCGCCGGCGCTCCGCCGTACGACGGGCCACCGCGACCCGTCCAGGCCTGGGCCGGCACCGACCGGCAGTGCCGAGGACGAATCCTGGCCGTCCTGCGCGACGCTCCCGGCAGCGTCGACCGGGCGCGACTCGACGCGGCCTGGGACGAGCCCGTGCAACGCGAGCGCGCCCTCGCCTCCCTGCTCACCGACGGCCTCCTCGTGCTGGATGACGACGGCCGCTACCGCCTGCCCTGAGCGATAGTCCCTGCCCCGAAAAACGCGAACCGACCCGACCTGGCGAACCAGGTCGGGCCGGATGTCACACGCCCATCCGCGGCGTCGGGTCAGTCCTTGTCGAGGTCGACCTCGGGCGCGATCTCGATCGGACCCTCGGCGACGGTCTCGAGCGGCGGCATGTCGGGCAGCTCGGCGACCTTCTGGCCCTCGAAGGTGAAGGCCGCGGCCGCGCCCTCGCCCTCGACGTCCACGAGCACGATCTGGCCGGGGCCGACCTCGCCATAGAGCATCTTCTCGGCGAGGACGTCCTCGATCTCGCGCTGCACCGTGCGGCGCAGCGGCCGGGCACCGAGGACCGGGTCGAAGCCGCGCTCGGCCAGGAGGGCCTTGGCCTTCTGGGTGAGCTCGATCTTCATGTCGCGGTCCTTCAGCCGGACCTCCACCGAGGCGATCATGTTGTCGACCATCGCGACGATCTGCTCCTGCGACAGCGGCGGGAACACGATGATCTCGTCGACACGGTTGAGGAACTCGGGACGGAAGTGCTGCTTGAGCTCGTCGGAGACCTTGGCCTTCATCCGGTCGTAGGAGCCGGCCGCGTCGCCGCCGCCGAAGCCCAGACCCACCGACTTGCCGATGTCGCGCGAGCCGAGGTTGGTGGTCATGATGATGACGCAGTTCTTGAAGTCCACGACCCGGCCCTGCGAGTCGGTCAGACGACCTTCCTCGAGGATCTGCAACAGGGAGTTGAAGATGTCGGGGTGGGCCTTCTCGACCTCGTCGAAGAGGACCACGGAGAACGGCTTGCGGCGCACCTTCTCGGTGAGCTGGCCGCCCTCCTCGTAGCCGACGTAGCCCGGAGGCGAGCCGAAGAGGCGCGAGACGGTGTGCTTCTCGCCGAACTCCGACATGTCGAGCTGGATCAGCGCGTCCTCGTCGCCGAAGAGGAACTCCGCGAGCGTCTTGGACAGCCACGTCTTTCCGACACCGGACGGGCCGGCGAAGATGAACGAGCCACCGGGACGCTTGGGGTCCTTCAGGCCGGCACGCGTACGACGGATGGCCCGCGAGAGCGCCTTGACGGCCTCGTCCTGGCCGATGACCCGCTTGTGGAGCTCGTCCTCCATCTTGAGCAGTCGCGTGGACTCCTCCTCGGAGAGCTTGACGATCGGGATGCCCGTCGCGACCGCCAGCACCTCGGCGACCAGCTCCTCGTCGACCTCGGCGACCTCGTCCATGTCGCCGGAGCGCCACTGCTTCTCACGCTCGGACTTGGCGAGGATCAGCTGCTTCTCCTCGTCGCGCAGTCGCGCGGCGGCCTCGAAGTCCTGGCCGTCGATCGCGGCCTCCTTGCGCTGACGCACCTCGCCGATCTTGTCGTCGTACTCGCGCAGGTCGGCGGGCGCCGTCATCCGGCGGATCCGCAGCCGCGAGCCGGCCTCGTCGATCAGGTCGATGGCCTTGTCCGGCAGGAACCGGTCGGAGATGTAGCGGTCGGCCAGCGTCGCCGCGGAGACCAGCGCCTCGTCGGTGATGGTCACCCGGTGGTGCGCCTCGTAGCGGTCGCGGATGCCCTTGAGCATCTCGATCGTGTCGGCGATCGACGGCTCGGGCACCTGGATCGGCTGGAAGCGGCGCTCGAGCGCGGCGTCCTTCTCGAGGTACTTGCGGTATTCGTCGAGCGTGGTCGCACCGATCGTCTGCAGCTCGCCGCGGGCCAGCATCGGCTTGAGGATGCTGGCGGCGTCGATCGCGCCCTCGGCCGCACCGGCACCGACGAGGGTGTGGATCTCGTCGATGAACAGCACGATGTCACCGCGGGTGCGGATCTCCTTGAGCACCTTCTTGAGACGCTCCTCGAAGTCACCGCGGTAGCGCGAGCCGGCGACCAGCGCACCCAGGTCGAGGGTGTAGATCTGCTTGTCCTTGAGCGTCTCGGGCACGTTGCCCTTGACGATGTCCTGGGCCAGGCCCTCGACGATCGACGTCTTGCCGACGCCGGGCTCGCCGATGAGGACCGGGTTGTTCTTGGTCCGGCGGGACAGGACCTGCATGACGCGCTCGATCTGGGCGCCACGACCGATGATCGGATCGAGCTTGCCCTCGCGGGCGTCCTGGGTCAGGTTGCGCCCGAACTGGTCGAGGACCAGCGAGGACGACGGCGCGTCCGAGCCGCTGGAGCTGCCGGAGGCGGAGGCGGCCGCACCGGTCTCCTTGCCCTGGAAGCCGGAGAGCAGCTGGATGACCTGCTGGCGGACCCGGTTGAGGTCGGCGCCGAGCTTCTGCAGCACCTGGGCGGCGACGCCCTCGCCCTCCCGGATCAGGCCGAGCAGGATGTGCTCGGTGCCGATGTAGGAGTGGCCGAGCTGCAGCGCCTCGCGCAGGGACAGCTCGAGCACCTTCTTGGCGCGCGGGGTGAAGGGGATGTGCCCGGACGGCGCCTGCTGGCCCTGCCCGATGATCTCCTCGACCTGTGCACGCACGGCCTCGAGCGAGATGTCGAGGGACTCCAGCGCCTTGGCGGCGACGCCCTCGCCCTCGTGGATGAGACCGAGCAGGATGTGCTCGGTCCCGATGTAGTTGTGGGAGAGCATGCGGGCCTCTTCCTGGGCCAGCACGACCACCCGGCGGGCTCGGTCTGTGAACCGCTCGAACATCTGCACGCTCCTCACACGTCCTGGGGTGTTCACGGGATACAACCCCGCTCACAGCCTACGCGTTCCCGGTTGACGGCTCCGGGGCGTCCGCTGTGAGCGAACGCCCCGACCAGGCGGATGCGTCTTGCCGCCAGACCAACAGAGGCCCTACGGAAGCCAACCGCGCGGCCGGCAGCGTGGCGCCCCGCGGCGAAGCCGCGTCAGGTCCAGCCCGCGGCCCGAGCGCAGCGACTGGCCGTGCGGCCCGACCTGACCGGGCGACACGCTCGGCCCAGAGGGCTACTGTGCGGCGTCGAAGGCCTGGCGTACGTCGGCGGGGATCCGGCCGCGGGCGGGGACGTCGTAGCCGTTCTCGCGGGCCCAGGCGCGGACGTCGCTGGCGGAGGCACCGGAGGAGACCGACGAGCCCGACTTCGCGCGCTTCGCGCCGCCGCGGCTGACCTTGCGGCCGTGTCCGACGTAGGTGGCGAGGGCGTCGCGGAGGGCAGCGGCATGGGCGTCGTTGAGGTCGATCTCGTAGTTCGCGCCGTCGAGACCGAAGGTCACCGTCTCGGTGGCCTCGCTGCCGTCGATGTCGTCGACCAGGACGATATTCACCCGCTGTGCCATTGTCTTTTCCTCATTCCGTCGTCGATAAAGTCGCTATTCGTCATCCTTGCACATTGTCCGGATTTGCGGCATATCGCCTCCGGCGACTTCCTGCGCATATCGCGGAAATGCTGAATATCGGCGCTCGGAGCACAACCGGTAGGGTCGCCGACGTGGCCACCCCGATCGTCGCACTGCCCCCGGGCGCCATCCTCTGGCACGTCGGCCCGCACAAGACCGGCACGACCGCGATCCAGGGACTGCTCGGCGTCGCCCGCGAGCAGATGCTCGAGGCCGGCGTCCTCTATCCCGGTGCGCTGCCGCACCACCACGAGGAGGCGCGGGTCCTCATCGGCTCGGCCGCCGGCTGGGAGGGCGACAAGGACGCCCTGCCCCCGTCGGAGCGGTGGAGCGACCTGGTCTCCGCCGTCCGCGCGCACCCCGGTCGCTCGGTCGTCAGCAGCGAGTTCTTCGGCCTGGCCGACAACGCGCAGCGGGCCAGGATCGTCGAGGAGATCGGGGCCGAGCGCCTCCACGTCCTGATCGCCGCCCGCAATCCCGGGTCGATCGCCCTGTCGACGTGGCAGCAGGTCCTGCGCGACGGCAAGACCGGCGCCCTCGACCCCTGGCTGGAGTCGGCCTTCCGGCGGCCCGAGCCCGGTGCAGCAGCAGCCAAGGGCTTCTGGTCCTGGGCCGACGCCGCGGCACAGGTCGAGGCCTGGTCGACGGTCCTGCCCATCGAGCAGATCCGGGTCATCGCCATCGACGAGACCGACCGCCGCCTGCTGCCGACCGCCTTCGAGCAGCTCCTGGAGCTGCCGGCGGGCCTGCTCGCCGACGCCACGCCGCCGCACAGCAACCGCGGGCTGACCGCACCCGAGTCCGAGCTGCTGCGCGCGACCATCGAGCTGACCCGGGCCCAGCTCACCTGGCAGCAGTTCTCCCTCTTCTTCCGCTCCGGCTACGCCCTGCGGCTCGTCAACTCCCGCACGCCGGCCCCGGGCGAGCCCAAGTTGGCGCTGCCCGTGTGGGCGCAGGACCAGGCGGCCGCCGAGGCCGACACGTCGATCGCCCGCATCGAGGGCAGCGGCGTCGGTGTCATCGGCGACCTCGATGCGCTGCGCCGGGTGCCCTCCCACGCCTCCACCGGTCCCATCGAGACCGTGCCGGTCGAGCTTGCCGCCGAGGCGATCGCCGGGGTCCTCACCGCAGCGCAGCGCCGCATCGAGAAGCTGGAGAAGCAGAACGCCCGGCTGCGCTCGCGCCGCGGGGTCCGGGCCACGGACGACGCGGAGCTCTCCGGCCGCGAGCTGGCCCGACGACTCGCGGGCAAGGCCCGCTCCCGGGTGACCCGGCGTGGAGACGCCCCGCGATGAGCGGCGACCCGCTCGAGGACCACGCCGAGGAGCCCGCCGACGACGGCGCCGACGGGCTGACCGACGAGGCGCCGTACGACGACGCCCCTCCCGACGACGAGCCGGACGACGCCGCTCCCACCGATGCGGCCGGCCCGGCGGTCGCGACGGTGTCGGTGATGGGCAGCTGCATCACCCGCGACAACTTCAATTCCCGCTTCAATCCCGACTACAAGCGGTGGTTCCGGGTCGGCCCGACCACCAACCAGAGCTCGATGATCGCGCTGATGTCCGCCCCGGTCGACGAGCCGTGGCAGGCCGTGAAGCCGATGAAGCCCTACGGCCAGTGGAACGTCGCCTCCGACCTCACCCGCGAGATCCTCGAGCTGCTGCCGGCCGAGCGTCCCGACCTGGTCGTCCTGGACTTCTTCGGCGACGTGCACTTCGGCGTCATCCGGCTGTCCGACGGCCGCTACGTCACCGACAACCGGTGGCGCATCCACAAGACCGACCTGCACGAGCGTCTGCTGGCCGACCCCGCCGTGACCCACCTGCACTGGCAGGACGACCCGGACGCCTACTTCGCGGTCTGGGTCGAGGCGATGGACCGCTTCGCGGCGTTCATGGCTGCCGAGTGCCCCGGCACGCGGGTGGTCGTGCACTGCGGCTTCAACGTCGACCGCACGATCCGGCGCGGCGCCGTCGCGCCGACCGGCTTCGGTCCACCGAAGCGCCAGCGGGCGGCACGGGCCGGCAGCCGCTTCTGGCGACGGCTCAACGAGCACGCCCGCACCGCCTATGGCTGGGAGAGCATCGACCTCGGCGCCGAGCGCTACGTGACCTTCGCCGACCACCCCTGGGGGGCGATGGAGGTCCACTACACGATGGACTACTACCCGCGCTTCCTCGCCGAGCTGCACCGGATCGCGCTGCGCACCGACCCCGAGGTCGCCGGCGACCCGGCGATCGCGGCCACGATCGACGAGATCGCGACGGCCGCCGCGGCCCGCGTCCGCGCCGAGGTCGACTGGTGGCGAGGAGAGGACGAGGTCCGTGCCCACGCCGCGGCGGAGGCGGCCCGCCCCCGCTGGAAGCGTCTGCTGCGACCGGCGCCGAAGGTGGCGCGGCCCCCGGAGCCGACCGGCGACCGGCCGGACGACACGCTGCTGGCCGGGCTGCGGGACAGGGTGTCGCCGGCGACGTACGAGCGGGTCGAGGCGCTGTCGACCAGCGCCGACGGCCACATCGCCTGGCTGCGCGAGACCGGCACGGCCCGGCTCGCCCTCACCGACCGGGGCTGACCTCTCCGAGCACCGCCGGGACGCCGGGCTCGTCGCGCCACGGGTGGAGGTAGCGCCCGTCCTCGACAGGTACGCCGGGCCCGTCGATCGCCGCGATGAGGGCGGCGAGGTCGGCGCGCCGGTCCTGGGCGACCAGCCAGCCCATCAGGCGCTGCCCCGGCGGCACTTCGGTGAGCTCGAAGGGCACCGTGTCGTCGTGCCAGAAGGAACGCACGGCGTCGCGCAGCAGCGACCAGTAGTGGTCCGGGTCCTCGGTGGTCGGCGCGACCGCCGCACGGAAGTGCTCCCACATGTCGATCGGCAGCACCTGCCGCACGAGGGTGTCGACGAGCACCGGGTTGCCGTGTGCCCGGACCCGGTCGAGGGCCATCTGCTTGGTGACGATGCGGTCCTGCAGATTGTCGATCCGACCACGGCGGTGCGTGGCAGAGGACATCTCGCCACGGATGTACCACTCATAGACGACCTCGGTCAGGACATCGAAGCGACGGGCTGCCAGGAAGGCGTCGGCCGCGAACACCTGGTCCTCGTAGGAGACGCCGACCGGGAAGCTCAGCCCGGCGCGACGCCAGAAGTCCATCCGGAAGAGCTTGTTGCAGGGAAAGACGTCGGCGATCATCAGCGGCGCCGCGTCGATGTCGACCCCGATGCGGGCCTCGGCGTGGTTGCGGGCCAGCAACGGGGGGCGGCGCCGCCGGCCGCCCTCGTCGACTCGCTCCATCATCCCGACGGCGAAGTCGGAGCCGCTGCGCTCCAGGCTCGCCAGCATCGGCGCCCAGGCCCGCGCGGGCAGGAAGTCGTCCGGGTCGACGAACGTCAGGAACTCCCCGCGGCACTGCTCGATCGCTGCGTTGCGGGCCGCGGAGACCCCCGCGTTGTCCTGCCGCAGCAGCGTGATCGCCGGGTGCCGTCGGGCGTAGGCCGCGACGAGGTCGCCGGAGCCGTCGGTGGAGCCATCGTCGACGACGACGACGTCGAGGTCCACGCCGGGCTGGGCGAGGACCGAGTCGAGGCTGCGCTCGACGTACGGCGCCATGTCGTGCACCGGCATCACCACGCTGACCGTGGGCCGGCTCCGGCCCGGGCGGCCCGGGCGACCCGGGCGACGCAGGGACCAGCGGGCTCGGGACACGAGAGCAGAGCATACGGCGGCGGGCACCGGCGCCTCGCGACACCGGAGCGTCGGTTCGGCCGCATCGCCGCGCTCGCGTACCCTCAGGGGCGCGATGCAGGGGGTCGAGGACTAGTGGGCAGTGGCGAGAGTCGGACGACCCGCACCGACATCCAGGGCCTCCGCGCCATCGCGGTCGCGATGGTGGTCGTCTATCACCTCCACCACCCGTTGCTGCCCGGCGGCTTCGTCGGTGTCGACGTCTTCTTCGTCATCTCCGGCTTCCTCATCACCGCCCACCTGCTGCACCGCCCGCCGCGGCGGCCGGTCGACCTCGCCGACTTCTGGGGCCGCCGGATCCGGCGGCTGCTGCCCGCCTCGCTGCTGGTCCTGGCGCTGACACTCGTCGCGGTGCGCCTCATCGGGCCCGACACCCAGTGGGAGCCCAACGCCGACGACGCCCGCGCGGCCGCGCTCTACGTCGTCAACTGGTCGCTGGCCGACCGGGCCGTCGACTACCTCGCCAGCGACAACGTCCCCACCGCCGTGCAGCACTTCTGGTCACTGTCGGTCGAGGAGCAGTTCTACTTCGGCTGGCCGATCCTCATCGGACTCGCGTTCCTGGCCTCGCGCCGCCTGCGCGTGCGCAGCGTCTACGTCGTCGGCGCGACGCTGTCGACGGTAGTGCTGGCGTCCTTCCTGTTCTCGGTCGAGCGGACGATGAACGACCCGGCGGCGGCGTACTTCATCACCCCGACGCGGATCTGGGAGCTCGGCATCGGCGGCCTGGTGGCCTTCGTGGTCAGCCAGCGCGAATTGCCGTTGCGCCACCCGCTCGTGCGTGCGGTCGGATCCTGGCTGGGACTCGCGGCGATGGTCGCGACCGGCTTCCTCTACTCGGGGGCAACCCCCTTCCCGGGCTATCAGGCGGCGCTGCCGGTGCTCGGCACGGCGCTGGTGATCCTCTGCCGCCCCGACGCCGACCTGCCGTTCAGCCCCGGGCGCCTCCTGGCGCTCGGACCGTCACGGTGGCTGGGCGACGTCTCCTACTCCGTCTATCTGTGGCACTGGCCGCTGATCGTCCTCGCGCCGAGCGCGCTGGGCCGCGACACCCGCTGGTTCGACCTGATCGGCATCGCCGCGCTGACGCTGCTCCTCGCCGCCCTGTCGGAGCGGTACGTCGAGCGCCCCTTCCGGTCCGGATCGCTCGGCCGCTACCGGCGCACCACTTACGCCGCCGGGCTCGCCGGCATGGCCGTCGTCGTCACGATGGCGACGGTGGTCATCCAGAGCGTCCAGGGCGAGGAGGCCGACGACCGCGAGCGGCTGGCCGAGGCGATCCGCGAGGGCGGATCCTGCTTCGGGGCGGCCGCACTCGAGCCGGGCGCCGACTGCGAGCCAGTGTCCTATGACGAGCTGCTGCCCGCCCCGGTGCTGGCGGCGAAGGACAAGTCGGAGGCCTACAAGGACGTCGGCGGCCAGCAGTGCTGGTCCTTCACGCCCGAGTTCCCCGACCGGCCGTGCACCTTCGGCGACCCCGACGGCGACGTCACGATCGCGCTCGTCGGCAATTCCCACGCGGGCCACTGGCTGCCGGCGCTGCAACGGGTCGCCAGCAACCGCGGCTGGCGGGTCGACACCTACCTGGCCTCGCAGTGCGCGTTCTCCGCGATCGCCCAGAACTTCCAGACCGACGACTACAGCCAGGCCTGCCTCGAGTGGGTGGAGCGGACCGCCGAGCAGATCGCCGAAGCCCAGCCCGACCTGGTGGTCACCTCCAACCGGGTCTCGGTCCGCGCGGCCGAGTCGAGCGACCTCGCCAGCTCCCTGCCGCTCTACGCCGACGGGTTCCGCAGCGTCTTCGACACCCTCCTGGCCGCCGACGTGCCGGTGCTGGTCATCCGGGACACCCCGGCCACCGGCATGGCGACCCCGACCTGCATCGCCGATGCGGGCGAGGACTACGCGGAGTGCGACGGCACCCGCGCCGACTGGCTGCCCGCCGACCCGTCGACGGACGCGGTGACCGCGGTCGGCGACCCGCGGCTGCGGCTGGTGGATATGACCGACCACATCTGCGACGGTGAGGTGTGCCGGGTCGTCAACGGCGGCGTGATCACCTACTTCGACGCCTCGCACCTGACGGCGACCTACGCCCACACCCTCGGGCCCTACCTCGCCGCGCCGCTGGAGCGGATGCTGGCGCAGGCCCGGGGCGGGACCCAGGCCCGGACCCCGGACCAGCCGAGCGGAGAGGGATGAGATGACCGAGCAGCAGGAGCGCCCTCGCTTCAGCATCGTCAGCGCCGTCTACGACGTCGCGCCCTACCTGCCCGACTTCATCGCCTCCATCGAGGCCCAGGACTTCGACCTGTCCCGGGTCGAGGTCGTCATGGTCGACGACGGCTCGACCGACGAGTCCGGCCGCCTGCTCGACGAGTGGGCTGCCCGGCGGCCCGATCTGGTGCGGGTGGTGCACCAGGAGAACGGCGGCCAGGGCGCGGCGCGCAACCGCGGCATCACCGAGGCCCGGGGCGAGTGGATCACCTTCCCCGACCCGGACGACGTGCTCGAGCCGCCCTATCTCAAGGTCGTCGAGAAGTTCCTCGTCGCCCACCCGGACGCCGCGATGGCCGCGACCAACCGGCTGCTGTGGCAGGAGGGCCGGGGCGTGATCCTCGACCGGCACCCGCTGAAGTCGATGTTCGTCGGCAGCCCGGTGGTCGACCTGTCCCGCAGCCCGGAGCGCTTCCACGGGAGCTCGCCGGCCTCGTTCTTCTCCCTCGACCGCATCCGCGAGCACGACCTGCGCTTCGACCACCGCGTCCGGCCGAACTTCGAGGACGGCCACTTCAACTGCCGCTACCTGTTCACCTACGACCACCCCGTCGTCGGCTTCCTGCAGGGCGCGATATACCACTACCGCAAGCGCGAGGACGCCAGCTCGACGCTGCAGACCGCCGGCCTGCACCCCGGCCGCTACACCGCCGTCCTCGAGCACGGCTACCTCGACGTGCTGCAGCGGGCGACCGAGCGCTACGGACGGGTGCCCGACTGGGTCGCGGTCTACCTGCTCTACGAGCTCGCCTGGTATCTCGCCTCGCCCGACCCCAAGTCCGGCCCGCGGCCGGTCGACGGCGAGCTCGCCGAGAGCTTCCACCGACTGACCGCGCAGATCCTCGCGCAGATCGACGTGCCGGCGATGACGCCGTACCTCCCGCCGTCCGTGCCGCGGCCCGCGCGCCTCGCCCTCGAGCACGGCTATGACGCATCACCCTGGCGAGCGCCGGCGATCGCGCTCACCGAGCTCGACACGACCCAGGAGGTCGTGCGGGCCAGCTATCTCTTCACCGGCGACCTGCCGGAGGAGTCGTGGCGGGGCAACGGTGACGAGATCGAGCCGCTGCACGCCAAGGTCCGCGACTGGACCTACTACGGCCGTCCGCTGATCCGCCAGCGGATCGCCTGGCTGCCGGCAACCACCTCTCTGGAGCTGCGCCGCGACGGGCGACCGGCCGACATCGTCTATGGCGCCGAGCCCGAGAGCGTGCGGGTCGCTCCCCCGGGCCAGCTGCGCTGGTGGCTGAGCGCCGAGTCCGACCGCGCCCGCGAGGAGGTGCCCGAGCCACTGCGGATCCGGCGCCCCGTCTCGCGGCTGAGCAAGGTCGCCCAGAAGCTCTATCTGCGCCCCCGGGTGCGGGCGAAGTACGCCGACGCGTGGGTCTTCGTCGACCGCGTGCACGACGCGGCCGACAGTGCCGAGATCCTCTTCCGCCACGTCCGCGAGCACCATCCGGAGATCAACGCCTGGTTCGTGCTGGAGAAGGGCGGCAAGGAGTGGGACCGCTTCCGCGCCGAGGGCCACGGCGACCGGCTGGTGGCCTACAAGTCGCTGGAGTGGCGGATGCTGATGGCCCACGCCCGGCACCTGCTGTCCTCGCACGCCGACGCGGCGATCGTGAACCCCCGACCGGTGACGGAGTTCGCGCCGCCGAACTGGCGCTTCCACTTCCTGCAGCACGGCGTCATCAAGGACGACCTGTCGTCCTGGCTGGACCCCAAGAAGCTCGACACCTTCGTCGTCAGCACGCCGCAGGAGCTGGCCTCGATCGCGGGCGACCACACGTCGTACGTCTTCACCACGCATGAGGTCGCGTTGACGGGCCTGCCGCGCTTCGACCGCCTCAAGCAGGTGGGTGAGCGCTTCCCCGTGGACAAGCGCGACCTGCTGCTCGTGGCGCCGACGTGGCGCAACGGACTGCTGCCGCCGATCATCGAGGGGTCGCAGCGGCGCGAGCTCGACCTGTCGGTGCTGCAGAGCACCTTCGTGCAGGAGTGGCTGGGCTATCTGCGCGACGAGCGCCTCGCCGAGGCGTGCGCGCGCCACGGCCTGACACTGGGCTTCCTCCCGCACCCCAACCTGCAGCCGCTGGTCCCGCACCTCGACCTGCCGGCGCACGTCACGCCGCTCGCCTATGAGGGTCAGGACCCGCAGGAGCTCTTCGCCCGGGCCCGGGCGTTCGTCACCGACTTCTCGTCGGTCGCCTTCAACGCCGCCTACCTCGAGCGTCCGGTCGTCTACTTCCAGTTCGACGCCGATGTGGTGCTCGGCGGTGGCCACGTGGGGCGCGGCGGCTACTTCCAGTACGAGCGCGACGGCTTCGGACCGGTCGCGGCGAGTCTCGACGACGCGGTGGCTGCGACCGTCCGGACGCTCGACCACGGCGCGGCGCCGATGGCCGACTACCAGGCGCGGATCGAGGCGACCTTCCCGTTCCGTGACGGCGGCAACTGCGAGCGGGTCGTCGAGCGGGTGCGCTTCACCGAGCGCAACCAGAGCCGGCTGCCGGCCGTGCCGACGCCGCTCCCGCCCGACTGACGCTCCTCGACCACCAGAGGTCAGGAGCGACGCAGCCGGCGCTTGGCACCCGCTGCCTTGGCGCGGGCGAGGCCCTTGACCGTGGCACGCTGCTCGAGCTCGGCGATGCGGGCGTTGGCCTTCTCGAGCTTCTCACCGCGGTTCTTGGCGATGCGATAGAGCTCGCCGATGCGACGGCCGAGGACGGCCTCCTGCTCGCAGGCGTTGAGCGCCTCCTTGGTCCACGGCTCGGCGTTCTCGGTCTTGGTGAAGTCCCAGAGGTGGCCGAAGCGCTCGAAGTCGGCGGCGTAGATCTTCTCGATCCGCTCCTTGATGCCGTTGGCGTAGAGCGCGCCGATCGGACGCAACGGCGTCGGGTTGGCGCGCGGCAGCGGGATGACCGGGCGCCCGACGGACTCGAGGTGGGCGGCGAGGTCGGCCTGGAGCTGCTTCATCTCGCTGATCTCGTAGATCCGCGTGTAGGGCACCGAGTCCTCGGCGAGCATCTCGACCTGGTCGCGGAAGTGGGCGTCCTTGGCGCGCAGCCAGTGCGGCGGGTCCTGCTCGCACAGCTCGACGAACTTCGCGAAGTCCTCGATGACCGTCTCGGCCGTGAGGGGGTGGCGCGGATACCACCACTCCTTGGACCAGCGGTGGCTGAACGGGGTCTCGATGAGCAGCTTGTTCTGCCAGGCGGAGAAGAGCCGCAGCCGGGGATCGCGGACCACCGCGAAGACGAACCAGCCGTTGTCGGGGTGGATCTGCGCCCGCTGCTCGGCGTCGAGCGCGTCCAGCCGCGGGGACACCTTCCACAGGTCACGATTGTGGATCGGCTCGGAGTCGTCGATGTAGGGCTGCGGCCCGGCCCGGAAGCCGTCGAGGTCCTCGCCCGCGAGCTCGGCCATCATCCACTTCAGGCTGGTGCACGCGTTCTTGTTGAGCGACTCGAAGACGACCTTGGCATCGGGGGCGAGGTAGGTGCGCCAGACCCCGCCGGGCACCTGCTTGAGTCCCGTCAGCATGGCGTCGGACGCGCCCTGATCCTGCGTCGTCTCCTGCTCGGTCACCGGGTCAGCATAGGAGATGGAAGAGGTGCGTCATGCACCCGCGTTGCGGCGGAAGACCCGCTCCAGGCCGCGCAGCGTGAGCCACGGCGCGTGGTCGGTGAAGCAGCGGCACTCGTCGACGACGAGCGGGGCGAGGTAGCCGGTCGCGACGACGGCCACGTCCTCGGGGTCGCAGCCCAGCGACTCCGTCAGCCGCTCGACCATGCCCTCGACCTGGCTGGCGACGCCGAAGACCATGCCGGACTGCAGTGCCTCGACGGTGTTCTTGCCGATCACCCCGCGCGGTCGCACCAGCTCGACCATCCGCAGCTGGGCACCACCCCGGCTGAGCGCATCGAGGGAGATCTCGATGCCGGGCGTGATCGCGCCTCCGACGTAGCGCCCCTGCCCGTCGATCACGTCGAAGGTCGTGGCCGTGCCGCCGAAGTCGACGACGATCGCGGGGCTCGGGTAGTCGGCGGCCACCGCCAGCGCATTGACGATGCGGTCGGTCCCGACCTCGCGGGGGTTGTCGACCACGATCGGCACGCCGGTGCGGATGCCGGGCTCGACGATCACGCGGGCCACGTCAGCGAAGTGGACGGCGAGCATCTCGCGCCACGCGTTGAGGACCGACGGGACCGTCGCACAGACCGCGATGCCGTCGACGTCGCCCTCCCTGTCTCCCAGCAGGCCGCGCAGCAGCACGCCCCACTCGTCGGCCGTGCGGTGCTCGTTGGTCGACACCCGCCAGTGCGCATCCACCTCGCCGTCCTCGATGAGCCCGAGGACGGTGTGCGCATTGCCGATGTCGGCGGCGAGCAGACTCATCCAGCGCCTTGGGGGGTCTGGGGGGCGGAGCCCCCCAGTCGGGGGTCCACGGGGGCGGAGCCCCCGTGTGTCCGGAAGTCCAGACCGAGGTCGAACACGTCGACGGAGTGGGTGAGCGCGCCGACGGAGATGAAGTCGACGCCGGTCTCGGCGACCTCCCGGGCGCGCTCGATGGTCAGGCCGCCCGATGCCTCGAGGGTGGCCGCACGTCCGGCGTCCGCGTTGATCCGCACCGCCTCCGCCATGTCAGCGGTGCTCATGTTGTCGAGGAGCACCTCGGTGCAGCCGGCGGCGAGCACGGCCCGCAACTCGTCGAGGTCCATCACCTCGACCTCGACCCGCAGACCCGGGTTGGCCGCCACGACCGCCCGGTAGGCCTCCACGACCCCGCCCGCGGCGACGGCGTGGTTGTCCTTGACCATCGCGCGGTCCACGAGGCTGAACCGGTGGTTGGTGCCGCCGCCACAGCGCACGGCGTACTTCTGCAGCGCCCGCCAGCCCGGCAGCGTCTTGCGGGTGTCGAGCACCCGGGCGCCGGTGCCGGCGATCGCATCGACCCACTGCGCCGTCGCGGTCGCCACCCCCGAGAGGTGGGAGGCGAAGTTGAGGGCGGTGCGCTCGGCGGTGAGCACGCCCTGGACCGGCCCGGAGACCGTCAGCACGACGTCACCCGGCGCCACCCGCGTGCCGTCGGGCACGCGGCCGGTCACCTCGACCGTGTCGCCGAGCGCTTGGGCGAAGGCGAGCTCGGCGATCGCGAGTCCTGCCACCACACCCGGCTCGCGTGCCGCGAAGTCGGCGACCGCGTGGCCCATGTCGGGCATCGCCGCGCTGGTGACGTCGTCGACCCCGCCGGGCAGGTCCTCCTCGAAGGCCAGTGCGACGTGCTCGTGGATCGCCCGCGGGTCGAGTCCCGCGTCGGTGATCTCGGCGACGAGCGCGGCCGGGAGGGCGTCGTACGGCGTGCGGGCGATCATCGGTCGTCCTCGTCTCGAACCTGGGTCTCGTGACGACCGTCGCCGGCCTCCTCGACCACCAGGCCATCGGTCGCGGGTGAGGGGCTGAAGGCCACCGTGGTGACCCCGTCGGCCATCCGGACGTCGAAGTGCCCCGCCCAGTGGGCGTCGTCGCGCTCGCCGAAGTCCTCGCGCCAGTGGGAGCCGCGGGTCTCCTCGCGCAGGGCGGCCGCGTCGGCGAGGGCGGCGCTGATCGTGAGGAGGTTGGTGGCCTCCCAGGACGACTGGTCGACCGACTCGGCGCTGCGGCCGGCCAGCTTGTCCAGCACGACCGACGCCTCGGCGAGACCCGGCGCGTTGCGCAGCACGCCGACGCGGGAGGACATCGCCTCCTGCAGCTCGCGGCGCACCCCACCGGAGACCAGCCCCTCGGTGCGCACGTCGGTCGCCGACTCGCGCCAGGCGGGCAGCTCGGCGGGCAGCACGTCGGCGATCCGGCGGGAGAAGACGAGACCCTCGAGCAGCGAGTTCGACGCGAGCCGGTTGGCGCCGTGGACACCCGAGCAGGCCACCTCGCCGGTCGCATAGAGGCCCGGCAGGTCGGTGCGCCCGAACAGGTCGGTGCGCACGCCGCCCGACGCGTAGTGGCAGGCCGGCGCGACCGGGATGAGCTGGGTGACCGGGTCGACCCCGTGCGAGCGGGCGGTGGCCAGGATGGTCGGGAACCGGCGCTCCCAGAAGTCCGCGCCGAGGTGGCGGGCGTCGAGCCACATGTGCGGGAGCCCGGTCTCGAGCATCCGCTTCATGATCGCCTTGGCGACGACGTCGCGGGGTGCGAGGTCGGCGAGCTCGTGGACACCCTGCATGAAACGGACGCCGCCCTCCTCGGGAAGGCCGTCGACCAGGAAGGCGCCCTCGCCCCGGACCGCCTCGGAGATCAGCGGCTGCTGGCCCCGGGAGTCGGGGCCGAGATACATGACCGTCGGGTGGAACTGCACGAACTCCAGGTCGCGCAGCGTCGCGCCCGCACGCAGCGCGACCGCCATCCCGTCGCCGGTGGAGACGGACGGGTTGGTCGTCTGGGAGAAGACCTGCCCCAGACCGCCGCTGGCCAGCACCACGGCCCGGCAGTGCACGGCACCGACGCCGTCGCGCTCGCCCTCGCCGATGACGTGGAGGGTCAGGCCGGCGACACCGGTCGCGCCCGTCTCGTCCTGGCCGAGCAGGAGGTCGACGGCCAGTGCGTGCTGGATGACCTCGATGTCGGGCGCGGCCTCGATGGCCGCGATCAGCGCCCGCTGGATCTCCGCACCGGTGGCGTCGCCGCCCGCGTGCGCGATCCGGTCGCGGTGGTGTCCACCCTCGCGGGTCAGGGAGAGCTCGCCGTCGTCGGTGTGGTCGAAGTTGGTGCCGAGCGCGATCAGCTCGCGGACCGCCTCGGGACCCTCGTTGACCAGGACCCGCACGGCCTCGAGGTCGCAGGCGCCCGCGCCGGCGACGAGGGTGTCGACCTCGTGCTCCTCGGGGGTGTCGCCCGGACCGAGGGCCGCGGCGATCCCGCCCTGCGCCCACTGGGTGGAGCCCGCGGCGAGCACGTCCTTGGTGACCACCAGGACCTTGTCGACCTTCTGCCGCAGCCGCAGCGCAGCCGTGAGCCCCGCGATCCCGGATCCGACGATGACCACGTCGGCGCGTGTCGTCCAGCCCGGCCCGGGGGCGGTCAGGCGACCGGGCAGGCGGCGTACGGCGGCGGGCACGTCAGGCATCCGTGCAGGCTATCGACAGTGCTCGCGGCAGCGTTCTCGGCAGGCTGCTCAGCGGCCTGCGGCGACGTCGCCGCGGGACAGTGTCGGGTCGCCGAAGGTCTCGGCCGGGTCGAAGCCGGTGGCCATGATCTTGTTGTCGGCGTCGACGAAGACGACGTGCGGCTGGTACTCCTTCGCCTCCTCGGTCGTCATCTGGCCGTAGCCGATGAGGATGACGAGGTCGCCGGGGTGCACGAGACGGGCGGCGGCACCGTTGATGCCGATCACGCCGCTGCCGCGCTCGCCCGCGATCGTGTAGGTCTCCAGGCGCGCGCCGTTGGTGATGTCGACGATGTGGACGAGCTCGCCGGCCAGCAGGTCGGCGGCGTCGAGCAGGTCCTCGTCGACCGTGACCGAGCCGACGTAGTGCAGGTCGGCCTGCGTCACGGTGGCGCGGTGGATCTTGGACTTCATCATGGTCCGGAGCATCTCTGTCCTCACTTCGTTCGGACCCGGGCTTCGCCCGGAAGGCTGGGTGCCGCTTCGCGGCGCTGACTCTCTGTTCCGAGCAACCAGGCTCGCTTCGCTCGCGGTTGCCCGGGCTCGCTCGTTCCTCGCGAGCGAGTGCTCATCATCAGGAGGCACCTCCGAGGGTGATGGCCAGGTTGTCGATCAGACGGGTCGTGCCGACCCGGGCCGCGATCAACGCACGCGCCTCGGTGCCGGGCGCGGCGTCCTCGGGGAGCTCGGTGAGCCCCGGCGAGAGGATGGTGAAGTAGTCGAGGTCGACGCCCTCGGCCTCGCGCAGCTCGGCCCGACCGGCGGCCAGGGCCTGCGCGAGTCCCTCCGCCGCACCGGCGGCGCGGGCGGCGTAGAGGACGCGGCTGAGGGCCACGGCCCGACGCCGCTCCTCGTCGCCGAGGTAGCGGTTGCGGCTGGAGCGGGCCAGGCCGTCGGGCTCGCGGCTCGTCTCGGCGCCGACGACCTCGATGCCCAGGCACAGGTCGCCGACCATGCGCCGGATCAGACTGAGCTGCTGGAAGTCCTTCTCGCCGAAGATCGCGACGTCGGGACGGACCAGGCCGAAGAGCTTCGCGACGACCGTGAGCACGCCACGGAAGTGACCGGGCCGACTGGCTCCCTCGAGGAGATCGGCGATCGGCCCCGGCTGGACGGTGACCGCGTTGGACGCCGTGTCCGGGTGCGGGATGCCATCGGGATACATCTCTTCGACGACGGGCGCGAACACGACGTCCACACCCTCGGCACCCGAGAGCTCGAGGTCGGCCTCGAAGGTGCGCGGATAGCGGTCGAGATCCTCACCGGCGCCGAACTGCAGCGGGTTGACGAAGATCGAGACCACGACGGTGCCGTCGGCGCCCGCGCGCTCGCGGGCCAGACGCATCAGGGAGGCATGGCCCTCGTGCAGGGCGCCCATCGTCGGCACCAGCACGAGCGGGCCACCCGCAGCCCGCTCGGTGAGCAGGCTGGCGAGGTCGGACCGGCTGCGCACGACGGCCGGCAGGGTGGTCGTGCTCACTGCTGGTCGACTCCCGGAGTGGCCGTGCGCAGGAAGCGCGCCTCGAAGCGGGCGCGCTGGTCGCTGCCGTCGTAGGCAGCGAGCACCTCGGCCATGCTGCGGGCCCGGATCGGGAGGAGCCGGCCGTCGGTGACGGCGCGGTCGAGGGTGGCCCACGCCATCGCGACGTACGACGCCACGGTGTCGGGTGCGTTGCGGGAGATGTCGCGCAGGTGGGCGGCGACGGTCTGGACGTCGCCACGGACGATCGGCCCGGTCAACGCCGCATCGCCGTGGGCGAGCGCGTTGTCGAGGGCGGCGTCGAGCAGGGGGCGCAGCGTGCCGGCGGGGTCGTCGACGCCAGCGGCGGAAAGCAGGCCCATGGCCTCGCTGACGAGGGTGACCAGGTGGTTGGCGCCGTGGGCGAGACCGGCGTGATAGAGCGTGCGCATCTCCTCGGGCACCCACGTGGCGCGGCCGCCGAGGTCGGTGACGAGCTGCTCGGCGAGCGCGCGCTCGTCGGTGTCCGCGGTGAGACCGAACACGCAGCCGCTCGGGGGGGCAGCCAGCCGCTCCAGGTCGACCGCGGTGCCGGTGAAGGTCATGGCCGGGTGCAGCGCGATGATCCGCGCACCCACGGCAGCGGCGGGGGCGAGCACGGCGAGGCCGTGACGGCCCGACGTGTGCGCGACGACCTGGCCGTCGTGGATCGCCCCGCTCGCGGCGAGGACCTGGACCACGTTGGGCAGCATGTCGTCGGGGACGGTGAGCAGCAGCAGGTCGGCCTCGCGGGCGACGTCGCTCGGCTTGCGCAGCGGCACGCCCGGCAACAGGTCCGCCGCGCGGCGGCGCGAGGCGTCGGACTCGCCGGCAGCGGCGACGACGGTGTGGCCCGCACGGCGAAGGCCGGCGGCCAGGACGGCACCGACGCGACCCGCGCCGACGACGCCCACCCGGTAGTGGTGGGTCATGCGCTGAACCTCTCGTTCCCGTCCCTCCGACCACTCCCCGTGGGGAGCCGGTGTGGGTACCGGACGTTGTGGATTCCGGTCCGGAAGGCTCCGGACCGATGTCAACGGTACGCCTGTGGGCCGAGTGCCGAAAAGGGTCGCCACCCGTGGGACAGGTCACACGGGCTCGGCGCTCCGAGGCGACGGGTGGCAGCATGCTCCGCCGTGGGGGACAGGTCGGATCGGAGGGGCGGCGAGACCACCACGCCCGCGCCCCCGGCCGCCCCCGAGGAGCGGTGGATCGGCATCGGCCACCGTGCCGACGTCCAGGGCATCCGTGGCGTCGCGGTCGCGATCATCCTGCTCGCCCACGTCGGGCTCCCGGGTGCGGCCGGCGGGGCGGTCGGGATCGACCTGTTCTTCGTGGTGTCGGGCTTCGTGATCACCGCCGTGCTGCTGGAGGAGCTGCACCGCTCGCGGACGATCTCGCTCCCGACCTTCGTGGCCCACCGGGCCCGCCGGATCCTGCCCGCCGCGACCGTCGTGGTCGCGGCAACCGCGCTGGCCTGCTGGCTCTGGTATCCCGTCACCCGGCTCTCCTCGGCGCTCGACGACGCCCTGTCCGTGCTCGCGTTCGTCGCCAACTACCGGTTCATCCGCGAGGAGACCGGATACGTCGCGGCCGAGGCGCTGCCCTCTCCCTTCCAGCACTTCTGGTCGCTGTCGGTCGAGGAGCACTTCTACGTCGGCTGGCCGCTCGCGCTGCTCGCGGTGCTGCTCCTCGCCCGTCGCCGCCCCACCCGGGCCCGGCACGGCGCGATCGCCGTCGGGCTGGTGATCCTGGTGGCGTCGTACGTCATGTCGGTGGTGGTCGCGACCAGCTCGGCGCCGACCGCCCACTACGCGAGCCACACCCGCGCGTGGGAGCTGGCGGCGGGATGCCTGGTGGCCCTCCTGCTGCCGACCTGGCGCTCGCTCTCGCCCCGCGTCGCCGCCGGCGCCGGCTGGCTCGGCGCCGGGGCCGTCGCCGGCACGGTCGCGGCGTACGGCGCGTGGACGACCTTCCCCGCCTGGGCGATCGCGGTGCCGGTGGCCGGCTCCGTGCTCGTCATCGTCGCGGGCACGACGCTCTCGTCCGGCCCGGTGGCACGCGTCCTGTCGATCGCCCCCCTGCTCCATCTCGGGCGGATCTCCTACAGCCTCTATCTGTGGCACTGGCCGCTGCTGGTGCTCGGACCGCTCGCTCTCGACCGCCCGCCCTCACTCGGCCTGGGCCTGCTGCTCCTCGCCGCCGCCCTGCCCCTCGCCCACGTGACCTACCGGTGGGTCGAGCACCCGGCACGGACCTCGGCCTTCCTGCGGGCTCGAGCCCGCCGCGGCATCGCGGCGGGCGCCGCCCTGTCCGCGACCGCGCTGGCCGTCGTCCTCGGTCTCACCGCTCTCACCGCGCCGGCCACGTCGACCCCGGTCGACGCCTCGACGGTCCCGCGGGTCGGCGACCTCGCCACGCTGCGCGCCGAGCTGCTCGCCGGGCTGCAGACGCAACGCGTGCCCGACGACGTCCTCCCCGCACTCGAGCGGATCGCCCTCGACGGGCCCGCCACCTACGGCGACGGCTGCAACCTCGACTACGCGGACGTCGAGCCGCCGGGCGAGTGCGGCTACGGCAACCCCGACGGCCCGACCGTCGTGCTCCTCGGCGCCTCCCACGCGGCGCAGTGGTTCCCGCCGCTGCGCTCGCTCGCCGTGTCCCGCGGCTGGCACCTCCTCAACCGGACGAAGGTGGCCTGCACGCCCGCCGCGGTGCGGATCGGGACCACCCAGCACGCCGGGGAGTACGTCGAGTGCCGCACCTGGCGGGGCGTCGTACTCCGTGAGATCGAGGAGATCGCCCCGGACCTGGTCATCGTGACCGGCGCCGACGCCGCGCCGCTCCTGGGCCACGGCAAGGAGGGCGGCGCCACCGAGTGGGCCGCCGCCTGGGTGCAGACGGTGCGGCGGCTGCAGGCGGCCGCGGACGAGGTGGTCGTGCTGGGCGACACACCCCGGACCTTCGCCGACCTGAGCGCCCCCGACTGCCTGGCGCTGCACCGCGACGACGTGCCCGCATGCGTGCGCACGAGCGTCTATGCACCGCCGGCGCGGGACCGGCGCGAGGCCGCGCACGCGGCGCTGGCCGGGCTGGCGGGCGTCGAGGTCGTGGACACCGAACCGTGGTTCTGCGTGGACGGACGGTGTCCGCTGATCGCGCGCGGGCTGCAGGTCTATCGCGACGCGCACCACATCAGCACGGCCTTCGCCTACTACCTCTCGCCCGTGCTCGAGGACGTCCTGCCGCGCGTGGGCGTGCGGAGGGACGAGCCCGTGGGGCAGCTGCCCTGACCGGTCCTTCGGCGAGACCGCGGGGGCGACGCTCAGACCCGGGTCACACCGCGCGGCGGCGGGTGCCCTCCTGGGCGGTCGCGGCGGCCTGCCACTCGGCGCGCAGGACGTCGATCTCGTGCTCCAGCTCGGCGACCCGGACGACGGCCTGGGTGGCCCGCTCGTCGGCGGCGGCGAGGCTGCGGCGGGTGGTGGCGAGATCGGCCTCGGTGCGCTCGGCCCGGTCGCGGGCGTCGCCGAGGTCGCGGCGGGCCTGGGCGAGCTCGCCCGCGGCCTCCGTCAGGCGCTTCTCGAGGCGGGAGATCGTCGCGTCGCGACGGGCGACCTGGCCGGTCATGTCGGAGGCGAACTCGACGTTCTCGGCGGTGCGGGTCGCGGTCAGGTCTGCGTAGGCGCGCGCCTGCTCCGCCCGGTCGCGGGCGGCGGCGGTGCGCGAGTCGATGAGCTCGGTGTGGGTGATGCGGGTCGCGGCGGCACCCAGCACGACGGCGAGGGCCGCGGCGCCGGTGATGAGCAGCACGGAGCCCGAGGCAGCGGTCGCGGCCACGACGGCAGCGGCGAGCACGAGCAGGACGACAGCGACCACCACGCGGGTGGAGCGCTGACGGCGACGACTACCGGCCGCGCCACTGCCAGCAGGGCTGGAGGAGCGGGGCGTGGAACTGCCGACTGGGGACGTCATGACGTCACGGTAGGCCTCGGGCGGGCTGCCACGCGGACGACACGCTCGTCACACCCGTCACATCCGTCCCACGAGCCGGTCCCGGATCAGCCTGCGCCGTCCTCGGAGCCCGGTGTGCGACACGCCCGCTCGAGCAGCAGGGCCAGCCCGGCGGCGACAGCAGCAGCCCCGGCGGCGAGGAACGAGCGGATCATCCGGACGTCGGCCTGCTCCGCGGGGTGCCCGATCCAGCTCAGGGCATAGCCGAGATAGGCGCCGGCGACCAGCGAGCCGGCCAGCGCGCAGGCGCGGGCCAGCACCAGCCGGTTGACCGCCTGGTGCGACTGGAGCCGCTCGCGTCGTACGTGCACGGCGCGGTGGGTCGCCCAGGCGACGTAGCCGATCATCGCCGCCAGCAGCACCAGTGCGAGCGGTTGGGCCGGCGTCACGAGAGGCGGGACGACGTCCAGGCGCTCGCAGAGCGGACGGACCGCCCAGCCGACGACCAGGCCGACGACGGCCCAGCCCAGCAACGAGAGCGGCGGGGTGGGCTCCAGGGCCCCCCGGGCGGGCTCCTGCGGATCCGGATCAGGGTCCGCCGGAACCTCGCGGCTCACTCGAACCCGAGCTCCAGGTCGTCGCGGCGGGTGACACCGTCGGCGCCGGCCTTGGCGAGCAGGTCGGCGATCGGCCCCAGGCCGGGGAACTCGGCGTCCGGCTCGAGGTCGGCCCACGGCTGCAGCACGAAGGCGCGCTCGTGGGCGCGCGGGTGCGGCAGCCGGAGCTCGGGCTTGTCACTGCGTCGGTCGCCGACGGTGATCAGGTCGACGTCGAGGGTGCGCGGAGCGTTCTTGACCTTGCTGCGCATCCGGTCGAAGGCGTCCTCGATGGCCAGGGCGCGGTCGATCAGACGGTGCGCGGAGAGCGTGGTGTCGGCGAGCACGACCGCGTTGAGGAACGGCTGCGCGTCGTCGGGGCAGTCGACCGGATCGGTCTCATAGACCGGCGAGACGCCGGTGACCCACACGTTGGGGGTGTCGGCGAGCGCGTCGACGGCACCCTGCAGGTTGGCGAAGCGCTCCCCCAGGTTGGATCCCAGGCCGAACACCACCCGGCGGATCGGACGCATCTCGCCGGTGAGCGTGTCAGCGTCGATGATGTTCGGGTTCGGGGTCTCGGTCATGCTGGGCCCTCTGCCTTTCCGGTTCGCTCGCCGGCCGACGCCTCGCGGCGGCGGGTGATGGTGAGCTGTACGTCGGCGAACGTCGCCTGGATCGGCGCATCCGGCTTGTGAACGGTCACGCGGGTCCATTCAACACGACCCTCCAACAGAACGACATCCGCGATCCGCTGGGCGAGGGTCTCGATGAGGTCGACCGGGTCGCGCTCGACCGCCGCCTTCACGCTGTCGACCAGCGTGCCGTAGTCGGCCGTGTCGGCGAGGTCGTCGGAGGCGGCCGCGGCTCGGGTGTCGACGCCGAGGACCAGGTCGATGACGAAGACCTGGCCGTCACGTCGCTCGTGGTCGAACACGCCGTGGTGGGCGAAGCACTCGACGCCGGTGATGCTCAGCTCGTCGACCATCACGCGTCACCTCGGCTTCCGTGCTCGACCGGCACCGCCCGATCGGCGCCGTCGCTCCCCCACTGTGCCGCAACGGCCAGCGCATCGCGATGGGCGCGCACATCGTGGACGCGCAGGCACCAGACGGGCGCGCCGCCCAGACCGGCCGCGAGGAGGGCGCTGAGCGCCACGCCCGCGGCCTCGCGCTGGTCGACGGGCCGCGGTGGCGACCCGTCGCCCCCGCCGGCAGCGGGGTCACCCTCGGCCAGCAGCCGGCCGAGGAACGTCTTGCGGCTGGCGCCGACCAGCAGCGGGAAGCCGAGATCGGCCAGGACGTCGAGCCGGCGCAGCAGCTCCCAGTTGTGGTGCGGCAGCTTGGCGAAGCCCAGGCCCGGATCGAGGACCAGCTGCTCGTCGGCCACGCCCGCCGCCCGGATCGCCGCCACCCGGTCGGCGAGCTCGGAGCGGACCGCGGCGACGACGCCGCCCTGCTCGTCGTACGACGTCAGCTGCTGCATGCGGTCGCTGTGGGCACGCCAGTGCATGGCGACGTAGGTGACACCGGTGCGCGCGACGACGTCGAGGATCGCAGGGTCGGCCAGACCACCGGACACGTCGTTGACGATCCGCGCGCCGGCCGCGACCGCCTGCTCGGCGACCTCGGCACGCATGGTGTCGACGGACACCGTGGCGCCGTCGTCGGCGAGCGCCTCGATGACCGGGAGCACCCGGTCGAGCTCGTCGGCGAGCAGCGGCCTGGTCGCACCGGGCCGGGTGGACTCTCCGCCGACATCGAGGATGTCGGCGCCGGCGGCCAGGAGCTGGCGAGCGTGCGCGATGGCGACGGACGGGTCGAGGAAGCGGCCGCCGTCGGAGAAGGAGTCGGGGGTGACGTTGACGACCCCCATCACCAGCGGCACCGCACTCATGCGGCTGAGGCTATCGCCCGGGCCCGCGTCGATTCAGCGCCCGGGCCCGCGCCGGTCGACCCAGCGCTGGCGCAGCGACCGCCGCGGGGAGGGGAGCTCGATGCCGGTCAGGTGGTGCACGAAGCGGCGGTAGAAGGCCGGCGTGTAATGGAAGGGCGCCGGCCCCCACTGGTGCTCGGTGGTGGCGAGGAGCTCGTGGTCGTCGTAGGTCCAGAACTGCTCGGGCGTCAGGTCCTGCGCCATCCGGGCGTAGGCGCGCTCGAGGAACTCGTTGGAGCGCCGGATCCGTTGGGGGCCGTAGAAGGCGGGGAACTCCGCGCCGGGCCCGTCGAAGGCGGTCGCCCAGCGGACGCGGTTGATCCGGACGCGGTCACGGGTCCCGGTGGCGTCGAGGACCTCCACGAAGCGGCCCCAGGCCTCCTCCCACAGATCGAAGAACTGCTC
Organism: Nocardioides caeni; assembly: GCF_004912195.1. GTDB lineage: Bacteria > Actinomycetota > Actinomycetes > Propionibacteriales > Nocardioidaceae > Nocardioides > Nocardioides caeni. The sequence goes on along the minus strand of NZ_STGW01000006.1, from coordinate 95,371 downwards.
GCTGTTGGGCCGGACGACCTCCCACCCGGAGATGTCGACGCCGGCCGCGGCGAACTCGCTGGATCGCGTCACCAGTGCGCCACCCGGCTCGCGGAGGAGGGCGAACCGCTCGTCGATGCAGTCGAGGACCAGCAGGTCGAAGTCAGCGGTCTCCAGCCACGGGACGAAGGCCTTCTCCAGGTCCATCGCCACGACCGAGCGCTGGAAGGCCGACGTGATGGCCGAGAGGTCCAGCCCGTGGACCGGTGTCGGGCACAGGGCGCTGGCGAGGCCGCTGCGCGCGAAGTAGCGGTGTGGCTTGCCCAGCACGTCCTCGTGGATGCCGAAGGCGTCGCGCGAGACGCAGCTGCCGAGGATCGCGACTCTCATCGGCCCTCTCGGATCAGGGCGAGCTCCTGCGCCAGGGTGACCTCGATCCCGGCCTGCCGGCGCACGCGCGCCGCGGCGGCCGCGGAACGGCGCTGGAAGTCGTCGGGATCGGCATGGAGCTCTGCGATCGCCCGCGCCAGCGCGCGGTGGTCCTCGGGAGGCGCCAGGAAGCCCTCGGTCTCGCTGACGAACTCCGGCACCGCCGCGACGGCGCTGACGATCGGGACCAAGCCGGAGGCCATCGCCTCGTCGCGGGTGACGCCGTGGGTGTCGGACCGGCTCGGGATCAGCATCACCCCGTGGTCGGCGTGCAGGGCCGCGATCTCGGCCTGCTCGAGGTAGCGACGCTCGATCGTCACGTTGGGCAGGTCGCGCAGTGGAGCCAGCGTCTCGTCGAAGAGCGGACCGTCCCCGACGAAGTGGAAGGCGAGCTCGTCGAACCACGGCTCGTCGACCAGGTCGAGGACGGCGGCGACCGCGAGGTCGTTGGCATAGATCCGCGTCGTGTAGGGCCGGATTGACAGGATGCGGTGACGCTGGTCCGGCGCCTTCTCGCGATGGCGGAAGACGTCGGTGTCGATCGGGTTGGGCAGGACCGTGAAGCGCTCCTCGGCCAACGTCCGCTGCAGGTCCTCCTGCACCGTCTCGGCCAGGTAGTGGGAGGGGAAGACGAAGTGGACGTGCGGCCCGGCCTCGTCGAGGACGCGCTGCCAGAACGCGACCCGGCGGGCGCTGGTGGCCGCGGCGCGCTCGGGGACCTCACCGGGGTAGTTGGACATCCGGCGCGACAGCGGCTGGATCTCCGAGCCGTGCACCCACACCAGCACCGGGATCTCGGGGCCCACGCTGCGGATGACGCTCCACATGTCCTCGTCCAGGGCGTGCACGAGGATCCGGCGATGGCTCCCGGAGGACAGGAGCGAGGCCAGCCGATCGGTGTCTCCCCGCATCACGTCGACGCCCTCGAACTCGGTGTGGAGCACGGGCTTCCCGGACCGGTGCCGGAAGACGTCGACGGTGAGACCAGCCCGCTGGTAGCGGCGGACGCGCGCGTGGACGAAGGCGTTGCGGTAGAGGTCGCCGTAGGAGGGGTACTGGTTGGTGACCAGCAGGGTGTCGCCCCGCATCAGCCCGTCAGGGGCGTCGAAGGGCCAGGACGTCAGGTGCACCGGCGACACCGTCGCGCGGCCCGGGCCGGTCACGCGCCAGCCGATCGTCGCGGAGACGGCGCCCTCCGGGACGGGCACGACGTGGTTGGCCCCCGGGCCGTGGACGGTCGCCCCGAGGCTCTCCCCCGAGCACGCCCTGAACCGCAGCACCAGCGCCACGTCACCGTCGCCCTCGGCGCGGAAGCCCAGGCGGGCCACGCGGTCGGGCCACACCTCGCTGATCTCGAGCGGTCGCGAGCCGACCAGCCACGACGACTCCTCCTCGCCCAGCTGCGAGGTGATCGTCATCCAGTCCCGTGCGTTGTTGATCGTGACGGGGGCCTCGCCCTGACCGGCGCCCGGGACCGGCTGGAGTTCCGCCGGCAGCACGACCAACGACGGCTCCAGCGAGCGGTCGACCTCGACGCCCTCTGCGACCGCGGTGATCTCGGAGAGATCCAGCCCCTGGTCGATGGGCAGCCACGAGCCGCAGGTCGCCGCCGACGGATTGCCGACGCCGGCCTCGCAGTAGTCGAAGCGGTGGACGGCGAATTGGTCGAAGGACGTGTCGACCGGCCGGTCCGCCAGCAGGTCAGCGGCCGGCATCCGGGCGGCGGCCGCTGCCGCGACGAGTCCCCGGCGCAGTCGCAGACCGGTGACCGGGACGTAGGAGGAGCCCGTCTCCTCGACCGCTGCCTCACTCCCGTCGGCGCGGAAGCGGCGGTCCTTGCCCACGACGTCGGCGTCGCCGTACGTCCGCGCGTCGGCGAGGTCGCGGAGGTAGTGGTCGCCGTACCAGTCATCGCCGTGGAAGAGCGCGACCCCGGCAGCCTCGGGGCCGGCCAGCTGGCCCAGCGTCATCCCGTCGAGTCGCGCGGGCTCCACCGTGCGCAGCCCTGCCCCGGCGGCCCAGTCGGTCACGTCGGCGGCGGCCGTGACGACCACGACCTCGACGTCGACCTCCCGCTGGGCAGCGGCGAGGCCCGCGCTCCGGCGTACGACGTCGCGGTCGTCTCCCACGACCGCGACCGCGACCTTCGGGCGAGTCAGCACGAGGGGCTCACCGGTCACGGTCGCGACGACCGCGGCCAGCCGGTGGGCGTAGGTGTGCTCGCGCAGCACCTTGCGCAGCCCCAGGGCACGCAGCCGGTCGGTGGTGTCGGGGTCGGCGACCAGCTCGGCGAGCGTCGACCGCATCAGGCTCTCCGAGTCGGACATCGGCACGAGATCCCCGAAGAACAGCTTGATCGCTCGCGAGTGGTTCGACACGGTGACGGTGTTGGACGCGAGCAGCTCGTAGACCCGCCGGGCGAACATGCTGCGTGAGGACTTCACCGAGTTCAGGTTGAGGCCGAACCGGTAGCCCTTGTAGGCGACGTCGATCTCCTCGGGCTGCAGCGTGCCGACGATGTGACGCTGGTACTCCTCGGGGAACTGGGCGGTCGGCACGGTGGTGCCGTAATTGCGGTCGAAGATCTCCACAGGCATGGTCGCCGCCGCCGCCGAGACCAGGGACCGGAGGTCGCGCATCCGGTCGGTGTAGGCCGGGTAGTAGGCGCCGGCGAAGGCGAGCGCCTCACGGCGAACACCGATCTCCACGGGGTTGTGGACATGCGGCTGGGCGGCGAAGGGCAGCAGGTGCGCGCGATCGTGGCCCAGGCGCAGCCGGTACTCGGCCACCCGGTCGATGTCGGAGGTGAACACGACGTCGGCCTCGGCCGCCACCGGGAGGAACCGCTCGAAGTGGACCGGGTCCTCCTTGTTCCAGAAGACCGTCGGCACGCCGTGCTCGCGGCACCAGGCGAAGATCCCCTGCAGCTCGGGCACCAGCTGCGGGACGGTGTTGTGCCAGGCCCCGTCGTGGCCGCGCCATGCCGACTCGACGAAGAGGAGGTGGGGCTGGAAGCGGTCGAGCTCCTCCTGCCAGCTCGCCGGGGTCAGGTTGAGCAGCTCGCACTCGGGGTCCAGCGAGTGACGGGTGAAGTCGTCGACGATCGCGGCGACCCGCAGCCGCTCGCCGCTCGCCACTGCCTCACCCAGCCGCGTCCCCGCTGCAGCGGCCGCATCGGCCCGGGCGCGCAGGACGTCGGGATCGTGGCCGCGCCACGAACCGAACGTGACGGGTCGTGCCCACTCCGGCGCGGACGGGACGCCGTTGCCACCGGCCTGCTCGTCGGGTGCACCGACCGCGGCGGCCTGGGACAGGGCGGCGGCCCGGGAGCCCGACAGGCGGCGGCGTACTCCGCGCGCCCGGGACTGGAGGCGGAAGGCCCGGCTGTCCTCCAGGTCACGGAGACGGTCCTCGAGGGCGGCCACCTCGAGCTTGAGCTCATCACGGCGCTTCTTCGCCTTGGCCAGGTTGGCGTTGCGGTCGCGCAGCCGCTCGGTCAGGTGGGCTGCCTTGTCGCGAGCCTGGTCCCGCTCGTCCTGGAAGCGAATCGCCTCCCTGCGGACCCGTTCATAGGCCTGCCGGGCGTTGCGGAGCTCCCACTCGAGGCCCCGTCCGTCACCTGCATCGGGGTCGACTCCGTCCCGTCGCTCACCCGAACCAGCAGTCATCTCGGTGGGCTCCCTTCCCGTCCGATCGGCACCCCCGCCGAAGTGTAGGGTGGCACGCCACGGGTCTCGGTGCGGTGCCGCCACTGCGTCCCTCGCCGCACGCACGACCGCCGGAAAGAGAGCCTCACCGTGTCGTCACTCCGTGGTCGCTGGGCGCCGCTCGTCGCCCTCGCCATCACCGCAGCCCTCCTGGCCGTCGTGATCGCCGGCTCCGACGACCGGGCGCTCGCCGTGGGCCTGGCCCTCGTCGCACTCGGCGTGGCCGCCAACCTCTGCCTGCTCGTCCACCTAATCGGGCGCATCAACCGGATCGACCGACAGGTCGACCGCGCCCACACCCGCCTCGGCCGCCAGCGTCGGATGCTCGACCGCGCCGATCGTCGTCTCGCCCAGACCCGCAAGGCGGTCGCCGGCGTTCGCCAGGCCCAGCGCGTCGACCGGGACGCGCGCGTCCTGGGCAATCGCGCGATGCTGGGCCAGATCCAGGAGACCGTGCGGCTCTTCACCTCCATCCCGACGACGGCCCAGGTCCCGACCATGGGCGGCTGGGCAGCCTCGGCCGATCTGGTGGGCGCGCTGCTGGACGAATTCATCGAGCGCCGGCCCGCCCTCGTCGTCGAGTGCGGCAGCGGGGTCTCGACCCTGTGGCTCGCCCTCGCCGCCCGTCAGCACGGCATCCCGACGCGCATCGTGGCGCTCGACCACGACAGGGAGTTCGCGGCGAAGACCCGCGTCACGCTCGCCCGACACGGCGTGGCCGACCACGCCGAGGTCCGCGACGCTCCGCTGGGTCCGGTCACCGTCGGCGACCGCGAGTGGACCTGGTACGACGCCACGGCTCTCGCCGGCCTCGAGGACATCGGCCTGCTGTTCGTCGACGGTCCGCCGACCGCGGTCGGCGAGCACGCGCGCTTCCCCGCCCTCCCGCTGCTCGAGGACCGCCTCGCCAGGCGTTGCAGCATCGTCCTCGACGACATGATCCGCACCGACGAGCAGGAGGTCGCGCAGTTGTGGCACGACCGCCACCCGGACCTCGAGCGGACCGACCTCCGGCTGGAGAAGGGCGCGACGGTCTTCCGCCGCGGCTGAGCCGGGCGGCCACCGATCCGCTCAGCGGGCCGCGAGGAACCCCACGGTGACGTCCGCGATCCGCTCCCCCGCGCGGCCGTCCCATAGCGGAGGTACGGCGCCCTCCCGCTCCGCGCGCGCGGCGACGGCCTCGCGATAGGCGGCCAGCAGCGACTCGGGCGTCACCAGCCGGTTGGTGCCGTGGGTGATGGTGACGGGCCGCTCGGTGTTGGGACGCAGGGTCAGGCAGGGGACGCCGAGCACGGTCGTCTCCTCCTGCACGCCGCCGGAGTCGGTGATGACGGCGGCACTGCCGCGCACCAGTCCGAGGAAGTCGCGGTAGCCCAGCGGGTCCGTCGCGGTGACGCGCGGGTGCTCGAAGAGACCCGACGCCTCGAGCCGGGCGCGGCCGCGGGGGTGCACGGGGAGCACGAGGTCGAGCTCGTCGGCCACATCGCGCAGCGCGGCCACGAGGGGGGCCAGGGCGGCGGGGTCGTCGACGTTGCCGGGCCGGTGCAGCGTCACGACGCCGTAGTGCTCCGGCAGCCCGAGCTCGTCGGCCTTGGCGCGGGCGTCGAGGTGGGGGAGCTGGCGCAGCAGGGTGTCGATCATCGGGTTGCCGACCAGGTGGATCCGGTCGGCCGCGACGCCCTCGGACGCGAGGTGTGCGATGGCGTCCGCGCTGGTCGCCAGCAGCAGGTCGCACAGCCGGTCGGTGACGACGCGGTTGATCTCCTCGGGCATCGTCCAGTCGAAGCTGCGCAGGCCGGCCTCGACGTGGGCGATGGCGATGCCGAGCTTCGCGGCGACCAGGCTCGCGGCGAGCGTCGAGTTGACGTCGCCGTAGACCATGACGAGGTCGGGACGCTCGGCGAGCATGACCTCCTCCAGCGCCGTCATCATGGCGGCGGTCTGGGCGGCGTGCGATCCCGAGCCGACGCCGAGGTTGACGTCGGGATGGGGCAGGCCGAGCTCACGGAAGAAGACGGCCGACATGTTGTCGTCGTAGTGCTGGCCGGTGTGGACCAGCAGCTGCCGCATTCCGCGCGCCGCCAGCGCGTCCATGACCGGCGCGGCCTTCGGGAAATTCGGCCGGGCGCCGGTGATGTGAAGTACGAGGGGTGGCATTGTTTCCTCTGCGTTGTCAGCCGGGCTGGCATCGGTCCAGAACACGAGCATCCGGGAGTGCATCCATGTCCACCCTAGTCGTCGTCGGGCTCGGCTATGTCGGCCTCCCCCTGGCCCAGCTGGCGACCCGGCGCGGCGTGTCGGCCATCGGTCTCGACACCTCCGCGGGGGTCGTCGCCCAGCTCAACGACGGCCGCTCGCACGTCGACGACATCTCGGATGCCGAGGTGGCCGAGATGGTCGCCCTCGGCTTCACCGCCACCACGGACGACGCCGTGATCGCCGACGCCGACACTGTGGTCGTGTGCGTCCCGACCCCCCTCTCCGAGGACGGCGGCCCCGACCTGTCGATGGTCCGCTCGGCCATGACCGTGATCGGACGGCGGCTGACGGCAGGCACCCTGGTCGTGCTCGAGTCGACCACCTATCCCGGCACGACCGAGGAGCTCGTGAAGCCGCTGCTCGAGGAGGCCTCCGGTCTGCGTGCGGGCGAGGACTTCGCGCTGGCCTTCTCGCCCGAGCGGGTCGACCCCGGCAACCAGACCTTCACCGTCGAGAACACCCCGAAGATCGTCGGCGGCTCGACACCGGCATGCACCGAGCGGGCCGCGGCCTTCTACGGACAGCTGGTCGAGGAGGTGGTCGTCGCGAAGGGCACCCGCGAGGCCGAGATGGCCAAGCTGCTGGAGAACACCTACCGCCACGTCAACATCGCCCTCGTCAACGAGATGGTGCGCTTCAGCCACGAGCTCGGCATCGACTTCTGGGACGTCGTCGGGCTGGCGAGCACCAAGCCGTTCGGCTTCCAGGCCTTCTGGCCGGGGCCGGGCGTCGGCGGCCACTGCATCCCGATCGACCCCAACTACCTGTCCCACCGGGTCCAGGAGAAGCTCGGCTACCCGTTCCGCTTCGTCGAGCTGGCGCAGGAGATCAACTCCTCGATGCCGCGCTACGTCGTGCAGCGGATCCAGTCGCTTCTCAACGAGGAGGGCAAGGCGGTCAAGGGCTCCACCGTGCTGCTCCTCGGCGTCACCTACAAGCCCAACATCGCCGACCAGCGCGAGACCCCCGCCCGGCCGCTCGCCGAGCAGCTGCTGCGGCTCGGCGCCCGGGTGCAGTACTTCGACCCCTTCGTCGACCACTGGCGGGTCGAGGGCACGCAGGCCGTGACCGACGTCGCTGCCGCCGCCGGAGCCGCCGACCTCACCGTCCTGGTGCAGGTCCACGACGCGTTCGACGTACCCGCCCTGGTGGCGGCGTCCGGGCGCTTCTTCGACCTGCGCGGCGCCACCTCGGACGGCACCGAGCGGCTCTGAGCCCTCCCCGAGCAGTCCGCCGGGCCGGTCCTCAGCCGCGGGGGCTGTGGATCAGCGCCATCGCCTCGGCGCGGGTCGCCTGGTCGGTGAGGAAGCTGCCTCGCACCGCCGAGGTGATCGTGCGGGCACCGGCCTTGCGGACGCCGCGCATCGTCATGCACAGGTGCTCGGCCTCGATCACGACGATCACGCCGCGGGCCTCGAGGATCTCCACGAGCGAGTCGGCGACCTGGGTCGTCAGCCGCTCCTGGACCTGCGGGCGCTTGGCATAGACGTCGACGAGGCGGGCCAGCTTGGACAGGCCCGTGATCTTGCCGGACTCCGCCGGGATGTAGCCGACATGGGCGACGCCGGTGAACGGCACCAGGTGGTGCTCGCACATCGACCACAGCTCGATGTCACGGACCAGCACCATCTCGTCGTGGCCGAGGTCGAACGTCGTGGTGAGGACGTCCTCCGGTCGCATCCGCAGCCCGGCGGTGAGCTCGGCGTAGGCACGGGCCACACGGGCCGGCGTGTCCCGCAGGCCCTCACGCTCCGGGTCCTCGCCGATCGCGGCGAGGAGCTCGCGGACGGCGGCCTCGGCCCGGCCGTGGTCGAACTCGGGTGCGTCGGACGCCCCCCGGTCGGGGAGCGAGATCGGGTCGGGCATGGCTCGCGTCCTGTCAGGTCCCGGCGGGCGGGGCGGGTGGCTGCGGGTCGGTCGGCGGCACGACGGGCGATCCACCCAGGACGTCGCCGCCGGGGCCGGGCGGGGTCAGGATCTGGCCGCCGTCGCCGTGGTCGGGGACGGCGACGGGCTGACCGTTCTGCTCGGCGCGACGGCGGATCTCCTCGGGGATCTCCACCGGCGGGATGTCGGACGGGATCCGGTCGGGCGAGCCGGTCCAGGCCGGACGCTTCGGCCGCAGTCGCAGCGCGGTGAAGATCTCCGCGACCTCCTCCTTGTCCAGCGTCTCCCGGTCGAGCAGCGCGAGGACCAGCGCGTCGAGGACGTCACGGTTCTCGACGAGGATGTCGAAGGCCTCCTGGTGCGCTGTGGCGAGGAAGTTCTTCGTCTCCTCGTCGATGATCGCGGCGACGTCCTCGGAGTAGTTGCGCTGGTGGCCCATGTCGCGGCCGAGGAAGGGTTCGGAGTTGGAGTCGCCGAGCTTGATCGCTCCCAGGCGGTCGGTCATGCCGTATTGCGTGACCATCGCACGGGCCAGCGACGTCGCCTTCTCGATGTCGTTGCCGGCGCCGGTCGTCGGGTCGTGGAAGATCAGCTCCTCCGCGGCCCGGCCGCCCAGCATGTAGGCGAGCTTGTCGAGCATCTCGCTGCGGGTCTGGGAGTACTTGTCCTCGTCGGGCAGCACCATCGTGTAGCCCAGCGCCCGCCCGCGCGGCAGGATCGTGATCTTGTGGACCGGGTCGGTGCCCGGCAGCGCCGCCGCGACGAGGGCATGGCCGCCCTCGTGGTAGGCGGTGATCAGCTTCTCCTTCTCCGTCATCAGGCGGGTACGACGCTGCGGGCCCGCGATGACGCGGTCGATCGCCTCGTCGAGGGTCTCGGCCGTGATCAGCTTCAGGTTGTTGCGCGCCGTCAGCAGGGCGGCCTCGTTGAGCACGTTGGCGAGGTCGGCACCGGAGAAGCCGGGGGTGCGCCGCGCGACGCTGACGAGCTCGACGTCGTCGGCCAGCGGCTTGCCGCGCGAGTGGACGTCGAGGATGCGCTTGCGGCCCGAGAGGTCGGGGGCGTCGACCTGGATCTGGCGGTCGAAGCGACCGGGACGCAGCAGGGCCGGGTCGAGCACGTCGGGGCGGTTGGTCGCGGCGATCAGGATGACGCCGCCGCGGACGTCGAAGCCGTCCATCTCGACGAGCAGCTGGTTGAGGGTCTGCTCACGCTCGTCGTGACCGCCGCCCATGCCGGCGCCGCGGTGGCGACCGACGGCGTCGATCTCGTCGATGAAGACGATCGCGGGTGCGTTCTCCTTGGCCTGCTCGAACAGGTCGCGCACCCGGGAGGCACCGACACCGACGAACATCTCGACGAAGTCGGAGCCGGAGATCGAGTAGAACGGCACCCCTGCCTCGCCGGCGACGGCGCGCGCGAGCAGGGTCTTGCCGGTGCCGGGAGGGCCGTAGAGCAGGACGCCCTTGGGGATCTTGGCGCCGACGGCCTGGAACTTGGCGGGCTCGGAGAGGAACTCCTTGATCTCCCCGAGCTCCTCGATCGCCTCGTCGCAGCCGGCGACGTCGGCGAAGGTCGTCTTGGGCATGTCCTTGGTGATCATCTTCGCCTTGGACTTGCCGAACTGCATGACGCCCCGGCCGCCGCCCTGGACGTTGTTCATCAAGAAGATGAACAGCAGGATGATCAGCGCGAACGGCAGCAGCGTGCCGAGGATGGAGCCGAGCAGGCTGGGCTTCGGGTTCTTGGAGTTGGACTCGGCGATCGTGCCCTTGTCGACCTGCTCGTCGACGGCGGCGATGATCCCCTCCTGCTGGCCCAGGACGTAGTAGGCCATGACCTTGTCGCCCTGGTCGCGGGTGCCCTTGTCGAGGGTCGCCTCGATGGCCTGGTCGCCGTCGATGAAGGTGATCTCCTTGACCTTGCCCTCATCGATGTAGGACGCCAGCTTGGAGGTGGGGACCTCGTCGTAGCCGCCCCCCGGAGCAAGGAACTCGAGGGCCAGGACAACGGTGACCACCGCCACCACGATCCAGAGCCAAGGCCCCCTGAAAACGCGCTTCACAGACTTACCCGCTCCCCATCTCACCGTCACCGAATCACACGACGGTACACGCCGCGCCTGGCCCTATTCTGGCTGGTCCATGGTGAGCGCCTCCACCGGAGCCGTTGGAACGACCCGAGGGGACAACGCACGGCCGACGCCCCGGGTTCCATGATCGGCTCCCGGACCTGCGACCTAGCTGTAGATCTTCGGCGAGAGGGTGCCGATGTCGCGCAGGTTGCGGTAGCGCTCGCGGTAGTCCAGGCCGTAGCCGACGACGAACTCGTTGGGGATGTCCCACCCGACGTACTTCGGCGTGATCGGCATCTGCAGCGCCTCCGGCTTGCGGAGCAGGGTGGCGATCTCGACGCTCGCCGGGCCGCGCGAGCCGAGGTTGGACGTCAGCCACGACAGGGTGAGGCCGGTGTCGATGATCTCGTCGACGATGAGGACGTGGCGCCCGGCGATGTCGGCGTCGAGGTCCTTGAGGATCCGCACCACGCCGGAGGACTTGGTGCCCGAGCCGTAGGACGACACCGCCATCCAGTCCATCTCGAGGTGCTGGGTCAGCGCCCGGGACAGGTCGGCCATCACCATCACCGCACCGCGCAGGACTCCGACGAGGACGAGGTCCTTGCCCTCGTAGTCGCGGTCGATCTCCGCTGCCATCTCCGCCAACCGGGCCTGGATCTGCGCCTCGGTGAAGAGCACCTCGACCAGGTCGTCCGCAACGTCGCTCGCGTGCATGGGCGTCAGCCTGCCACACCCTCTCCCGGCCCCCGCGAAGTGGGACATCTCGCGCCGCGAAGTGGGAGAGGTGGCGCCGCGAAGTGGGACAGCGCGGGGGCCGAGGTGGGACTCCGCGCGGTCGGCGACAGCGCCCACCAGCCGGCCCATCTCGATGCGCAAGAAGTCCCACCTCGCGCCACGAGATGTCCCACTTCGTGGGTCAGGGAGTGGGGCGGAAGCGGAGCCGCCCCTCGGAGCGGTACGCCGTGACGTGGCCCGGCAGCTGGATCTCGCCGTTGACGTCGCCGGCGGCCAGGTCGACCAGGGCGCGGACGTGGACGTGGAACAGCTCGGCGTCGGTGGCACCGGCGTCCAGGGCGGCCAGCCGCAGGACGCGGGAGGCGACGGCCTCGTGGTGGTCGTGGAGGGGACGCAGCGGGAGGCCGTCGGGGTCGCGGAGGGCGGACCAGGCCTGGTCGGCGAGAGCGTCGAGCGCCTCGACGTCGGCGCGGACCTGGTCGGCGGTGCGGGCGAGGGCCGCGGCGACCCCGGGGCCGAGCTCGTCCTCGAGCACGGGGAGCACCCGCTGGCGGACGCGGACCCGGGTGAAGCCGGGGTCGCTGTTGTGGGGGTCGTCCCAGAAGTCGATCCCCTCGGCGAGGCAGGCAGCGACGGTGTCGGCGCGAGCCACGTCGAGCAAGGGGCGGCTGTAGTGCTCGGAGGACCGGCGCATCCCGGCGAGGCTGCGCCCACCCGAGCCGCGGGTCAGCCCCAGCAGCACGGTCTCGGCCTGGTCGTCGCGGGTGTGGCCGAGCAGGACGACGGCGGCACCGAAGTGGGCGCGCATCTGCTCGAGCACGTCGTAGCGCGCCCGGCGGGCCGCCGCTTCGGGGCCAAGGCCCCCGGCGTCGACGTGGACCCGGGCCGACGCGGTCTCGTGGGCGCCGAGCGCCGCCATCTGCCCGATGACACGGGCGGCGTGGTCGGCCGAGCCCTCCTGCAGGCCGTGGTCGACCGTCGCTCCCACGACCCGCACCTCGCGGCGTCGGGCCTCGAACACCGCCGCGCTCAGGAGCGCCAGCGAGTCGGCGCCGCCGGAGCAGGCCACCAGCACCGTGGAGCCTGGCTCGAGCGTGGCCAACGTCCGTCGTACGCCGAGACGGACGGCGGCGATCGCGGGATGGAGGCCCATCGGTTGACCGGCCGGCTCAGCCGAGGACGCGGGTGACCCAGCCGTTGGGGTCGCTGAGCTCGGCCTTGGAGGGCAGGTGCTCCGGTGCCGCCCAGACGGCGTTGAACTCCTCCATGCCGACCTTGTCGACGACGGAGCGCACGAACTTCGCGCCGTCGCGGTACTGCGCCATCTTGGCCTCCAGGCCCAGCAGTCGGCGCAGGAGGCGGTCGAGGGTGCCGACACCCTGGCGCCGCTGGGTGAACCTGCGGCGGATCTGGTCGACGGACGGGATCACGCTCGGGCCCACGTCGTCCATGACGACATCGGCGTGCCCCTCCAGCAGCGACATCATCCCGGTCACCCGGTCGAGGATCTCGCGCTGCTCGGGGGTGCTGAACATCTCGACCAGGCTGCCGCCCTTGCGCCCGGACCGGATCGCCTCGGTCAGCCGCTCGAGGCCCCCGTCGACGAACGTCGTGGGCTCGACGGCATCGCTGATCGCGCGGATCTCGGAGAAGAGGTGGTCGCGCATCCACGGCACCGCCGTGAACTGCACGCGGTGGGTCTCCTCGTGCAGGCAGACCCAGAGCCGGAAGTCGGTGGGGTCGACGTCGAGCTCACGCTCGACGTGGACGATATTGGGCGCAACCAGCAGCAGCCGCCCGTGCGGCGCGTGGAACGGGTCGAACTGGCCGAGCACCTTGCCGGCGAGGAAGCCGAGCAGGCCGCCGACCTCGGCGCCGGTGATCTTCGAGCCGACCCTGAGGCTCAGGCCCGACGGAGGCTTCGACGCGACCAGCTTCTCGATCATCGGCCGCGTCGCGACCTCGAAGCCCTCGGCGTTGGCCTGCACCCACCCGGGTCGGTCCACCACCAGGATCGGCGCGGTGCCGTCGGGGGCGTCGAGACCGGTGAACTCCCGGACCAACCCCGTGGAGCGGCCCGCACCGGCGCGCAGCTCAGCCACCGCGTCGTCGGCCTCGGCCCGCGTCACCGTGGGCCCCTCGCCGGCGATCCGCGAGCCCAACGAGACCGCGAAGTCCCAGTCGATCATCGGGGGCAGGTCGGCGGCCGCGGGCAGGCCGTCGGAGGTCGAGGCGGGCGTGGCGGGCATGAACGCCAGCGTAGAGGTTCGCTCCATCCCGCCGGGCCCGACGTCGCCTATCTTGAGGCCATGCGCCGCCCCTTCACGACCTCGTCGCCCCGCCTCGCGGTCGCCGCCGTCCCGCTGGCCCTGCTGGCGCTCACCTCCTGCAGCGAGGACGACGGCGACCCGGAGACCGACGACCGTGCGACCGCGATCGAGGCGCTCTCCACCGCCCTCGCCGAGGACACCGACCCCGGCAACGGCCAGGACCCGATCCTGGAAGACGGCGAGGTCGAGTGCATGGCCACCAGCCTGGTCGACGAGCTCGGGGTCGACACCCTGGTCGACGAGGGCATCCTCGACAACGACCTCACCAAGGCCACCCTCCCCGAGGACACCACGTCCACCTCGGTGAAGACGGCCAACGCCGCCGCGATCTCTGACTGTGTCGGCATCGTGGACTACTGGTTGCGCACGACCCGCCTCGTGCTGACCACGCTCGCCGAGCAGCAGGGCGAGAAGCGCTACGACCTCAGCGATGCCCAGTGGGCGGAGATCCTGGCGTGCGCGGAGAAGCGGCTCCCCGAGGCCGCCGTACGGAAGCGGGCCGTCAACAACCCCGACCAGCCGCTGCTCTCCGAGAAGCAGCTCGCCCGGCTCGAGCCGTGCGAGCCCGAGGTGTTCGGCCAGTAGGGCGCCGGCCGGGCGTCGTACGGGAGAAACCGGCGCACCTCGACGGAGAAACTCACGAACCTCGGGCGAGAAACCGGCGCACCTCGGGTGAGAAACCCCCACACTTCGGGGTCAGCGGCCGCAAGAGCAGGCGCCGAGGCTGGAGGCCGCGTTGTCCATGGCGGTGCGGGCCAGGGTCTCCTTCGGGTCCCTGATCCGGTCGGCCATCAGCGCGAAGGCCATCAGGTGGCCATCGCGGTCGAGGGCGATGCCGGCGAGCGAGCTCACGTTGGAGAGCGTGCCGGTCTTGGCGCGCACCCGGCCGGGCCCGGCGGCCGGACCCTCGTCCATCCGCTCGGCCAGGGAGCCGGTGAACCCGGCCACCGGCAGGCCGGTGAGGACCGCCCGCAGACCGGGGTGGTCGTCGGAGGCGGCCAGCCTGAGTACGTCGACCAGCACCGAGGGCGCGAGGCGGTTGGCGCGCGACAACCCGCTGCCGTCGTAGAGCACGGAGCCACCCATCGGGATCCCGTTGGCGGCCAGGACCCGCTCGACGGCGGCCTGGCCGGCCACGAAGGTGCCGGCGCCCTGGTCGGCGATGCCGATGTGGCGCAGCAGCACCTCGGAGGCCTCGTTGTCGCTGACCTCGAGCAGACGCTGCACGATCTGGGACAGCGGCGCGCTGGAGACGCGGGCCACCTCCGACGCCCGCGCCGGCGCCGCCACGACCGTCGGCGCCCCGACGACCGCGATCCCCGCCTTCGCGAGCGCGGACCGGAAAACGCGGGCGGCTGTCGCCGACGGGTCGGCGACCCGCTCGAAGCTGTCCGCCTCGCGTCCCTGGTCGACCCACAACGCGGAGATCGGCGAGACGACGTCGGTCGAGATGTAGTCGGACTCCCAGGTCGGGTTGACCGCGGGACCGGAGAACAGCGTGTCGTCGTAGCCGAGGCGGACCTCGGTGACCCCGTCGGCGCGCAGCGCCCTGGCCGTCCGGCGAGCGAGGGTCCGCACGTCGGCGCGCGGGGGCTGGATCGTGGCACTGCCGGCGTCCCCGTCGCCCGCCGCCGCGGGCGCGCGGGCGAGGAGCGGGTCGCCGCCGCCGACGAGCACGAGCCGAGGCGTGCCGCCGCCGGCCGTGTCGAGGACGGTGGTGGTGTCGAACGTGTGGTCCGGGCCGAGCAGGAAGAGCGCGACGGTGGCGGTGACGACCTTCGTCGTCGAGGCCGGGATGGCGGTGGCCGTGCCCTCGGCGGCCGTGTAGGCGAGGCCGGTCCCGTCCAGCGGGCCCACGGCGGCGAGCACGTGGCCGCCGAGGTCGGGGTCGCTCAGCGCGACGAGCGCCTGCTCGAGCGCGGCCGGGCTCAGTCCGGAGCGTCCGTCGGCCGGCTGCGCCCCCACCGCCGGGCGTACGACGGCCGGCAGGTCGAGCCCCGGAGGGGCCGCGACCGCTGCGGGATCGGCCGTGGCGGCCGGGTCGTCGCCGCTGATCCGGTCCCACCAGTCGTCCGCCCAGCCGGTCCGCCAGGCGACACCCCCGGCGACCACGAGCATCAGGAGGGCGCCCGCGAGCACTGCGGCGACGACCTTCGACCGCCCCCGCGCACGCCCTACGCGCTCCCGCTCGCCCACCGGAATCCGTGTCTCCTCACCCACTGGCCCCGCCGTTCAGAAGGGGTCGGCCGTCCATGCAGTCTCCCCGACTGCGCGTTCGGGGTCATTGTGCGGGACAATGGCCGCGACCTTTGGCGTGGGGCCAGCTCCGGGGCTGACCCGCAGCGCCCGGGCCGGCCCGGCGCCCGTGATGATCAGGGCGCGATTGACGTGTGTTGGAGGAAGCCAGTGCTGGAGTTCGACGTCCTCGTGGAGATCCCCAAGGGGAGCCGCAACAAGTACGAGGTCGACCACGAGACGGGTCGGATGCGCCTGGACCGCTTCCTCTTCACCTCGACGATGTATCCCGCCGACTACGGCTACATCGAGGACACCCTCGGCCAGGACGGCGACCCGCTGGACGCTCTCGTCCTGCTGCAGGAGCCGACGTTCCCCGGCATCCTGATCAAGTGCCGCGCGATCGGCATGTTCCGGATGACCGACGAGGCCGGCGGCGACGACAAGGTCCTCTGCGTCCCCTCCGGCGACCCGCGCATGGAGCACCTGCGCGACATCAACCACGTGCCGAACTTCGACCGGCTCGAGATCCAGCACTTCTTCGAGGTCTACAAGGACCTCGAGCCCGGCAAGTCCGTCGAGGGCGCCGACTGGGTCGGCCGCACCGAGGCCGAGGCCGAGATCGCCGCGTCCTTCGAGCGGTTCAAGACCACCGGCCACTGAGCCGCACTGCCGAAGGTCCCTCAGGCACCCTCCGGCACGAGCAACGACACGAGCCCGGCTGCCACGGCGGCCGGGCTCTCGTCGTCCTCGGGCGGGGTGACGACGTAGCTGAGCGCCATCCGAGCCAGCAGCGCCGCCAGGACCGGCACCCGACCCTCCGGGAGATCCGACCAGGCCGGGCGGAGGAAGGCCTCGATCCGCTCCTCGACGTGGCGCAGGAGCGGGACGGCGTCGGTGGTCACCAGCCGCATCAGGTCGTGGTGGGCCTCGCCGCCGCGGACCCGGCCGACGAGCGGGTCGCCGGCGGCCAGCTCGAGGTAGAGGCCCAGGCCGGCGGTCAGGCCCGCCCGCAGGTCGCCGGGATGACGCTCCACCTCGTCGGCGATCACGTCACACAGCGCGTCGGCGAGGTGGCGGGTGTAGGCGTCGGCGAGGCCGACACGGGAGCCGAAGGTGTTGTAGAGCGTCTGGCGGCTCACGCCGGCGTCCTGGGCGACGGCCTCCAGGGTGACCTCGCCCCAGGGTCGCTCGAGCAGCAGGTCGCGCAGCGCGGCGAAGACCGCCGTACGACGCTCCGCGGCCTGTTCGTCGCGCCCGACCCTGCGTGCGCCCGCCGGGCGGGTCATGTCCGCTTGACGCCGCGGAAGTAGCCGACGGCGCCGCTGCGCTCGAGGACGACGTCGTGGATGCCCTGGCCGGCGAGCCAGGCCTCGAGGTCGTGGCCCGTGCACCCGGGACCGAGCAGCCCGGCGGTGCGGCCGACGCCGCGGATCGGGGCATAGCGCAGGCCGGTGTCATTGAGGAGTGCGCTGCCGGTGATCACGCCACCGGGCCGGAGCACCCGCGCCATCTCGATCACCGCACGAGCCGGGTCGGGGAAGCAGTGGAGTCCGGTGAAGCTGACCACAAGGTCGAACTCGCCGTCGGCGAACGGCAGCGCGCCGACGTCGGCGATCCGCGGCTCGACCTGGTCGTCCACGCCCCGCTCGCGCGCGGCGTCCATGGTCCGGTCGAGCATCGTCTGCGCGATGTCGGCGGCGACGTACTCCACGCCCTGGCCGGGCGTCAGGCCACGGAGCGCGACGCCGCCACCGCTCGGGATGTCGAGGATGCGGCTGCCGGCGGGCTGCCGGCCGATCTCCTCGGCGGCCCGATAGAGCTTCGCCAGCTCGCTGTTCATCCCGAGACGCCAGATCACGCCACCGGCCCGCGGATGCTCGACCGTCCAGTCATAGAAGCTGGCCCACAACGGATCCTCGGACCAGCCGCCGAGGCCGGGGACCTTGCTGAGTGCGGCGCGGATCATGCGACGATCTCCGGGCCGGTCTCAGGGGTGATCAGGGCGGGCGCGCGCAGCAGCTCGGTGGGCACGGCGAAGGCATCGACGAGATCACCGGCGATCGGCCGGATCCGGCGACACAGGTCGCCGACCTCCCGGGTGATCGCCTTGGCGCGCTGCGTGGTCAGGCGGCCGTGCTCCATGAACCAGGCGCGGTCGGCCTCGATCCCGGACAGCGCGTGCAGGTCGCACAGGGCATTGAGCGCCAGCCGGGTGTCCTCGTCGACCGCCGGGTCCTGCTGGGCAGCCGCCACCTGGTCGACGAACGCCTCCAGCACGAGGCGCTCGACGTGGGCACGCGCAGCGGCGATGACATGGTCCTGGACGCGGGAGAACACCTCGCCGGGGTTCATGTCGGCGTCGACCCCGCGCTTGAGGCGACGGGCGACGCCGGCGATGAGGTGCTCCTCGCGGAAGCGATACATCGCCACGTGGTACGACGGGTCGAGCAGCCCACTGTCGGTGTCCCACGAGTCGCCGCCACCGGGCAGGGCGTCGCGGATCTGCTCGAACAGCTTGTGCACGCGGGTCCGCTCGACCACCGTCTCGACGGCGAGGCCCGCGACGAAGCGCACCATGCCGAGCTGGTCGAGGTCGGAGAAGTCGCTGGCGTAGTCGGTCAGCAGCCCCTTGCCGACCAGCTGCAGCAGGACGTGGTTGTCACCCTCGAAGGTGGTGAAGACGTCGGTGTCGGCCTTGAGGGCGGCGAAGCGGTTGACCGAGAGATAGCCGGCGCCGCCGCAGGCCTCGCGACACTCCTGGATCACGTCGGTCGCCAGCCACGTCGACAGCGCCTTCGTGCCCGCTGCCCGCGACTCGAGCAGTCGCCGCGACTCCTCGTCGGTGGTGACGCCCGAGAACACGTCGTGCAGGTGGGCGGCCAGGACCTGCTGCGCGCTGTGCATCGCATAGGTCCGCGCCAGGCGGGGCAGCAGTCGCCGCTGGTGCAGGCCGTAGTCGAGGAGCAGCTGCTCCTCTCCCTCCTCGCCGGTGCCGGTCTCGAACTGCCGGCGCTGCAGGCCGTAGCGGACCGCGATCGTCAGCGCGACCTTGGCCGCGCTGACACCCGCGGCGCCCACCGACACCCGGCCCTGGACGAGCGTGCCGAGCATCGTGAAGAAGCGACGCCCGGAGCTCTCGATCTCGCTGGTGTAGACGCCGTCCTCGGTGACGTCGGCGAAGCGGTTGAGCAGGTTCTCCCGCGGCACCCGCACCGTGCCGGCGGGGTCGAACCAGATCCGGCCGTTGTCGACCCCGTTGAGGCCCATCTTGGGCCCGTCGTCCTCGATCCGGACGCCGGGCAGGGGCTGGCCGTCGTCGCCGCGGATCGGGACGACGAGGGCGTGCACCCCGTGCTGCTCCCCCGCCACCTCGAGCTGCGCGAACACCACGGCGGTCCGCCCGTGCCGGGCCGCGTTGCCGATGTAGTCCTTGCCGGCCGCCTCCGTCGGCGTCGTGATGACGAACTCGGCCGTCGCCGCGTCGTAGGTCGCGGTCGTGCCGAGGGCCTGCACGTTGCTGCCGTGACCGGTCTCCGTCATCGCGAAGCAGCCGAGCAGCCGTCCGGAGACGATGTCGCTCAGGTAGGCGTCGTGGTGGCGCTGCGTGCCCAGCTGCAGGATCGCGCCGCCGAACAGGCCGAACTGGACGCCGACCTTCACCAGCACCGACAGGTCACCGAGCGCGAGCGTCTCGAAGGCGGCGATCGAGGCGCCGATGTCGCCCCCTCCGCCGTACTCCTGCGGGAAGCCCATCGCCGCCGCCCCGCTGTCCGCGATCTCGAGCACCACGTCCTTGACCCGCTCCCGGAAGGCGTCGCGGTCCATGGTCTCGGCGTCCTCGAGCACCCCGGCGTACGTCGGCAACAGCTCGCGCACCATGCGCCGGACCTCCGCGTGGGGCCCGTCGAGGATCGCCGTCAGCGTCGGGACGTCGACGGAGAGTGCGGGCGGACCGGTCGGGTCGGGCGCCGTGGTCGGGTCGGTGTCGGCCATGCCCAGAACCTAGTGGGTGACCCATCGTGGAGTCAGCGGTCCGCGCCTGCGGTGCCGGACGGGCGACCAAGCGGGGCGGTGCCTGCGGTGCCGGACGGGCGACCAAGCCGGGCGGCGCCTGCGGTGCCGGACGGGGCGACCCCCGCCGGCGCATCGGGGTGCCCTCGGCTGGCAGCAGGGTCAGCCGCGCGGGCGGGTGGCCGAGGGCGGGGGCCCCGCTCTGCGCCGCCGGGGGGCGCCCCGGGAGGCGCCGCAGGCGCCGACCCACCGGTCGGAGACCGGGAGGCGCCGCAGGCGCCGACCCACCAACAACAGTCCGGCGCGGGC
>NZ_STGW01000006.1:57173-75328 GCF_004912195.1 Nocardioides caeni | reverse complement strand
CGGAGGTCTCGAGACGGCCGTGGCCGGCCTCCTCGACCACCGGAGGAGAAGGTCAGTCGGCGTCGACGGGGACCTTCGACGTGGTGGTCGTGGGATGGGTGTGGGTGAGGGAGTCGAATTTCTGTCCCCTCGCCAGGCCACCGACGTAGAAGGCGATGACGGCGATCGCGATGCCGGCGATGTCGTCGGCGACGTAGTGCCAGCCGAAGTAGAGGGTGGCGACGACGGTGAGGCCGAAGTTGACCCAGAAGATCCACTTGATGAGCTTCGAGCGCAGCGTGTACTGCACCATCAGCGCGAAGAGCAGCGTGATCGCGCAGTGCAGGCTCGCGAAGCCGGCGATCGAGTTCACCGACCCGGTCGCGCCGCCGTAGAGCACGCGGCCTCTCGCATTGACGATCGCATTCATCAGGTCGGTCGTGCCGGTGTGGGCGAGGCCGTCGACGCCGTAGTACTCCGACGGGTTCCAGATGCCCGGGCCGAGCGTGGGCAGCAGGTAGTAGGACAGGGTGCCCAGCGACCAGGCCAGGCACTGGGCGGTGACGAACCAGTAGCCGTAGGACATGTTGCGCGACCACACCAGCCACGCGGTCAGGGCGAGGGGGACGAGCGGCAGGAAGACGAGGTAGACCGGCGACAGGATCTCGGCCGTGATCGTCTTGCCGAGCAGTGAGTGCAGGATGTCGCTCGGGTCGTGCCCGAAGAACATCACCTTGTCCATCAGGTGCAGCTCGCGGTCGTAGGACAGCGCCTTGGGCGTCTCGGCGGTCGAGTCGTCGGCGGCCCGGACGAACGGCAGGAAGGACTTGAGGTTCCGGTAGCTGACGTAGGTGATGTAGAAGCAGATGACGCCGAGCGCGACGAGCGTGGCGCGCTCCTTGGTCCAGTGGGTGCGCAGCCGGTGCCGCACGATCGGCGCCACCCGGCTCGCGCGTCCGCGCGCCTTCCAGATGGTCAGCGGCAGCAGGTCGAGGAGCAGGGCGCCGAAGAGCAGCAGCGGGAGGCGGATGTAGGACGGGCCGAGGAAGCTGCCCTCGGGGTCGAGCAGCGGCCGGTCGAGGCTGACCGCGGCGAAGATCGCCAGCCCACCCATGATCGCGGCGGTGCCGATCAGGACGGTGTAGGCACGGCGGTACGACGTCGGCGCCTGCGGGCGAGGACGCGCCTGGTTCACTGCCATGCCACTCCTGTCGTCACCCCGGGGTCCGGTGAGGGAGTCTACGTGCGCCGCTGCCGACGTCTCCGCCGTCCCCGGGTGACGGCGGTCACGGGCCGACCCGGGCGAGGGTGACCGGATCGACGTCGACGTCGACGGCCTGCCCCGGCTCGCCGGTCCAGCCGGGGCCGCCGAGGGCGTCCAGGACGCCCACGCCGTCGACGTCGACCCGCACGTGTCGGCCGTCCGGAGTGAGTCCGACGGCCACGACGACGCCACGGAGCCGGTCGCCGTCGGACGGGCCGGGGGCGGCGACGCGCAGCCCGCCGGGCCGTACGCCGACCCGGTCGCCCGCAGCGGACGGCAGTCCGGCGGCGGCGAGCACCCGGGCCGCGGCGTCGCCCTCGAGCACCTCGGAGCAGCCGAGGAAGCGAGCGGTCCACGGATCGGCGGGCGCCGACCACACGGCGGCGGTCGGGCCCTCCTGCACGATCCGGCCGGCGCGCATCACCGCGATCCGGTCGGCGACGGCGAACGCCTCGTCCTGGTCGTGGGTGACCATCAGCGCCGTCGTTGCCGCGTCGCGGAGGATCCGGCGGAGGTCGGCGGCGAGGCGGATCCGCAGCTCCGCGTCGAGCGCGCTGAGGGGCTCGTCGAGCAGCAGCAGGCGCGGCGCGGCGGCGAGGGAGCGGGCGAGGGCGACCCGCTGTCGCTCTCCGCCCGAGAGCGTACGCGGGAGCCGGTCGGCGTACCCCTCGAGGCCGACGAGGCGGAGCAGGGCGTCAACCTCGGCGCGGACGGTGGCGCGGTCGACGCGGCGCAGACGCTGGGCGTAGCCGACGTTGCGGCGGACGGTGAGGTGGTCGAAGAGCTGGCCGTCCTGGAACATCAGCGCGAAGCCGCGGCGGTGCGTGGGCGTGCGGGTCAGGTCGTCGCCGTCCCAGGTGACCGTGCCGGCGTCGGGGCGCTCGAGGCCGGCGACGGCCCGCAGCAGGGTCGACTTCCCGCACCCCGACGGGCCGAGGACCGCGAGGACCTCGCCGTCGGGCACGGACAGGTCGACGGCGTCGACCGCGGGGAGGCCGTCGAAGGCGACGGTCAGGCCTCTGACGTCCAGCACGTCACCACGCTCCCACGCCGGGCACCCGCAGCCGCTCGACGGCCAGGATGACGAGCGCCGTGACGCCCGCCAGCACGACCGCGGCGGCCATGGCGGTGCCGTAGTTGAGGGCGCCCGGGTGGCCGAGCAGGCGGTAGATGACGACGGGCATCGTCGGCTCGGTCGGCCGGGCGATGAACGACGTCGCGCCGAACTCGCCGAGGGAGACGGCGAAGGCGAAGCCCGCGGCGGCGAGCAGGGGACGCCACACGACCGCGAGATCGACCGTCGCCAGTCGGCGCCACGGGCCGGCGCCGAGTGAGGCCGCGGCCTGCCGCTGCCGGTCGTCGATGCCGGCGAGGACCGGCACCAGGGTGCGGACCACGAGCGGCAGCGCGACGAGCGCCTGAGCGATCGGCACCAGCAGCGGGCTGGAGCGCAGGTCCAGCGGTGGCTCGTCGAGGGCGATGAGGAAGCCGAAGCCGAGCGTCACCGCGGAGACGCCCAGCGGGAGCATGAAGAAGCCGTCGAGCACGGCGCGCACCCGGCCGGCGGTGCGGGAGCGGACCCGGCGGGTGACGACGACGGCGACCACGAGGCCCAGCGACAGCGACATCCAGGTGGCGTCGACCGCGATGCGGAGCGAGTTGGCGAGCGCCTCGGTGACGGGTACGGCGAGCAGGTCGTCGCCGCGGCCCGACAGCGCCTCATAGTGGGCGAGGGTCCAGCGGCCGTCGCGGCGCAGGGAGCCCAGGACGAGGGCCAGGATCGGCAGTGCGACGGCTCCCAGGACCAGCAGCGTCGCGGCGATCGCCGGCGCGTCGCGGCGCTGCGGCCGGGCCGCCGCGGCGACCGAGCGTCGGACGGTCGGGTCGGGGACACGGCGCAGGCGGCCGACCACGACGAGCAGGGCGATGACGGCGAGCATCTGCACGATCGAGAGGGCCGCGGCGGCCTGGAGGTCGAAGAGGTCGGCGGTGAGGAGGTAGATCTCGGTCTCGACCGAGGAGTAGCGGACGCCGCCGAGCACGAGCACGACGCCGAAGGCGGTGGCGCAGAAGAGGAACACCACGCTGGCCGCGGAGACGACCGCCGGCCGCAGGGCCGGCCAGGTGACGGTCCGCAAGACCTGGACCGGCGACGCACCGAGGGCCGCCGCCGCCTCGGCCGGTCGCCGGTCCAGGCCCTCCCAGGCGACGCCGACCGTGCGGATGACGACCGAGACGTTGAAGAAGACCAGGCCGATGAGGATCGCGGCGGCCGAGCCGTCGAGCCCGAGGAAGCCCAGCGGCCCGGATGTGGAGATGAGCTCGCGCACCGCGAGGCCGACGACGACCGTGGGCAGCACGAAGGGCACGAGCAGCGCGGCACGGATGACGCCCCGGCCGGGGAAGCGCAGCCGGTGCAGCACGTAGGCGGCGGGCAGGCCGAGCCCGACCGCGATCGTCGTGGCAGCCGTGCTGGACCAGACGGTGAACCACAGCACGCGGCGGGTCCGCGGACGCTGGAGGACGTCGAGGACGGCTCCGGGCTCGAAGGAGCCGTCGGGCCAGACACCGCGCTGCAGCATGGCCGCGACCGGCAGCACGAAGAACACCCCGACGACCGCGACCGGGACCAGCGCCGGGAGGAGGACGCGCGCGACCTCCGCGACGGCGATGCCCGCCGACCGCCGCCCCACCGGGGGGCGCCGGGCGACCGTGCCGGGCCCCGCGCTCACCGCGAGATGATCTCGTTCCACTCCTCGACCCAGCCCTGCCGGTTGGCGGTGATCTCGCCCGGGTCGACCTCGACGGTCTCGGTCGGACGGACCACGAACTCGGTCCACTCGGCCGGCAGCTGCACGTCGGCGTCGACGGGGAAGACGTACATCGACTCCGGCAGCGCCGCCTGCACCTCGGGCGAGAGCAGCCAGTCGACGACGGCCTCGGCGCCCTCGGTGTTGACATCGTCGCCGGCGAGGACGCCGGCGTACTCGACCTGCTCGAAGCAGCCGTCGACGAAGCTCCGGGTCACCGACGCCGAGCCGTCCTCGGTGGGCGTGAAGGCGGGCGAGGAGTCGTAGGACACCACGATCGGCCGGTCGCCGCGGGAGTAGGTGAAGTCCGTGTAGTAGGCGTCGGACCAGCCGGCGACGACCTTGGCGCCGTTGGCCATCAGGTCCTCCCAGTAGCCGGTCCAGTCGTCGCCGTAGCGGCCGACCGTGGCCAGCAGGAACGCCATGCCGGGCGAGCTGGTGCTCGCGGCCGGGACGACGAGCAGGTCGCGGTAGCGCTCGTCGGTGAGGTCGTCCAGGGTGGCCGGAGGCTCGATCTCGTTCTCCTCGAACCAGACCCGGTCGACGTTGACGCACACGTTGCCGGTGTCGACCGGCGTCAGCCGCTGGTCGGCGTCACCCGGCAGGACGAACTCCTCCGCGCCACGGGGCAGGTCGGCGGCGTACGACGCGAAAACGTCCTCGTCGAGCGCGCGCGTGGCGAAGGTGTTGTCGACCCCGAAGACGACGTCGCCCAGCGGGTTGTCCTTGGTGTGGACGAGCTCGTTGGTCAGCGCCCCGGCGTCGTCGAGCTTGACGATCTCGAGCTCGTAGCCCGACGTCTCCTCGAAGGCCGCGACCAGCTCGTCGGGCAGGGCGAAGGACTCGTGGGTGATGAGCGTGACGGTGGCGTCGGCCTTCTCGTCGCCGTCGTCGCCGCCGATGAGCGAGCAGCCGGAGGCCGTCAGGACGAGGGACGCGGCAGCCAGGCCCGTCAGGGCGGTGCGGCCAGCACGGCCGGCGCGGCCGGTGCGAGCAGGGGCAGGACGGAAGCGCGAGATCACGAGGTGACTCCCTTCGCCGGTGCTAACCGGATCAGGTTCGGAGGGTCGACGCGCCTGCTGGCGTCCTCTCAGCCGATTGCCTCGGCTCCCCTGTCGGACGGCTCCACTCTACCGAGGACCGCCGGCGGCCTCCGCGCTCAGGTGGTCGCGGTGAACACCACGCCGTCGGTCCGGTCGATCGACGTCGCCTGACCGCGGGCCACGAGCAGCTCCAGGTGGGCCTTGGTCTCCATGGCCGCCATGCCCTGGCTGAAGACGTCGAGCTCGGCGAACGCGCGCTCGTGACGGGTCCAGCCCAGGTCGCGCGCCACGACGATCGAGGTGACCGACCCTCGGGCCCGCAGGGAGGCGAGGCACTGGTCGAGACGGGACTCGTGGTGGGCGAGCAGCTCGTCGACACGCTCGTACGTCGACGGCGCGACCGGCCCGTGCGCGGGCAGGATGCGCAGGTCGGGCAGCTGCCGCACCCGCGCCAGCGAACTCATGAATTCACCGAGCGGCTGGTCGGCGGGCGGCACCGTGAAGCCGATGGACGGCGTGATCGTCGGCAGCACGTGGTCACCGGAGAAGAGCACGCCCTCGGCCTGGTCGGCGAACACGAAGTGTCCCGGGGTGTGGCCGGGGGTGTGGACCGCGTCGATGCGGCGGCGACCGACCTCGATGGACTGGTCGCCCTCCAGCCACCGGTCCGGGGTCATCCAGTCCGACGGGTCGGGGAGCTTGCCGTCGTTGCCGGCGGCCCACAGCTCCGCGATCTCCTCCGCCCCCGCGGTGCGCAGCACCGCGAGGAAGGGGCTCTCGTCGAGCTCGCCGACGTTGTTGAGCAGCTCGAGCGCCGGCCGCTCCCCGACACCGAGGGCCACCTCGGCGCCGTACTCGCTGCCCAGGACGCTGGCCATCGTGTAGTGGTCGCGGTGCACGTGGGTCACCAGGAAGCGGTGGATGTCACCGAAGCCGTAGCCCACCGACTTGAGGGACTTCTCGAGCAGCTCACGGGCGACCGGGATCGCCCAGCCGCCGTCGATGAGCGTCAGGTCCTCGTCACCCTCGACCACGTAGACGTTGACCGCCTTGAGGGCATCCATCGGAAGCGGCAGCGGGATGCGGTGGATGCCGTCCGCGACCCGCCAGGCGCCCTCGGCCGCCCAGTGCTCGCCGGAGTCCGGCGAGATGGCGTGGCCGGTGGCGATTCCTCCTGTGCTCATGCTCGGAGCCTACGAAGGCGTCCCGGCGGGCAGGGGGGCGGGCTGCAGGTCGGGCAGGTTCAGGTCGAGGTTCGGCTGCTGGATGCCGCCGTCGACCTCGAGCAACTTGCCGGTGACGAACTGCCCGGCGCGGGAGGAGAGGTAGACGATCGCGGCGGCGATGTCCTCGGGCTCGCCGATCCGGCCGAGCGGGGTGCCGTCCTCCATCTGCTGCTTCATCTCCGGGACCCCGGCGACGAACTCCAGCGCGCTGGTCATCACCGATCCGACGTAGACGCCATTGACGCGGATGGCCGGCGACAGGTCGGTCGCGGCGAGACGGGTCCAGTGCGCGAGCGCGGCCTTGGCGACGCCGTAGGCGAGGTAGCCGCGGGCGGCGGTGCGGCCCATCATCGAGCTGATCGAGGTGATCGACTTCTGCCGCGGGTCCTCGGCCGTGCCCGCCGAGGCGAGCATGAGCGGCACCGCCGCGCGGCTCAGCGCGTGGGCCGTGCTGACGTTGAAGTGGAACGACTCCTCGAGGTAGTCGACGTCGGTGTCGAGGAACGCGTTGGGGATGGTGCCGCCGACGTTGTTGACCACGATGTCGAGCCGACCGAACGCGTCGAACGCCGCCTGCGCGAGGCCCGCGACCTCCTCGGTGTGCGCGAGGTTGGCCGGTACGACGACCGCGCGGCGGCCCGTCGCCTCGATCCGGGCAGCGACGTCGGCGAGCTGCGCCTCGGTGCGGGACGAGATGAGGACGTCGGCGCCGGCCTCGGCGAGGGCGAGTGCCGTGGCCGCGCCGATGCCACGGCCCGCTCCGGTCACCACGGCGACGTGGTCGGTCAGGGCGAAGCGGTCGAGGATGCCCATGGCGTCAGCCCTCCGTCGTACCGGTGACGAGGCCGCGGCCCGTCACGAGCGGCAGGTCGAGCGGGGTCACCAGCCCGGGCTTCGCAGCGACGACCGCGGGGATCGCGTTGATGAGGCGCTGGGCCGTGACGATCATCCCGGAGACGTTGTGGTCGCCATGCTCGCCGTGGTGGGTGAACTCGACCTTGAGGCAGGGCTCGCCCGTCACCTCGATGCGGTAGCAGCCGTCTCCCTCGTTGGGGGTCGGCCAGGTCGGCTCGGCCTCCGCATCGGTGCGGGTGACGTGCTCGAGCGTGATCCGCGGGACGCCGTCGACGGTGCCGATGACGCGGAAGCGCACCGAGCCCATCGTGCCCTCGGCGACGTCGACCGAGACGGTCTCGACGCTGCGGGGCGCGGGGCGACGCTCGACCTCCTCCACGAGCGGCTCGTCGAGGGTGACGCCGAGACCGTCGGCGATCACGCGCACGACCGGGCCCCAGGCGGTGGTCAGGATGCCGGGCTCCCACAGCAGCGCCTTGAAGTCCATCGGCTGGCCGAAGCCGAAGAGGTCGCGCATGACGACGGGCTGGTAGTAGGTGGAGTAGTCGGCGATCTCGCTGACCTTCACGTGGTCGATGCGCTGGCTGAGGCTGGTCATGACCAGGGGCAGCACGTCGTTGGCGAAGCCGGGGTCGATGCCGTTGACGTGCAGGCTCGCGCCGCCCTGTCGCCCGGCCTCGTGGATCTGCTCGATCATCTCGGCGGGGAGCGTGCCGTCGGGGTGCAGCAGGATGACCGGTCCGGAGGACACGACGTTGACGCCGTCGCGGATCAGGGCGGTGAGGTCGGCGATCGACTCGAAGACCCGGTCGTCGGTCATCGCACCGTGGACGATGCAGTCGGGTCGCAGAGCGACCAGCTCGTCACGGTCCGTGGTCGCCTTGATGCCCAGGTCCCGGTCGAGGCCGGCGAGGCGGCCGGCGTCCTGGCCGTGCTTCTCGGCCGTCGAGGTCCAGACGCCGACCAGCTCGAGGTCGGGGTGGGCGTCGACACCCGCGATGGCGTGCCGGCCGATTGTGCCGGTGGACCAGACGACGACTCGCAGCGGCTTCTCGGGACGGGGCACTACGAAGGGGCCATGTGACATGACGCACAGACTAGAACAGGTTCTACTTTTCGGGAAGGGGTCACCGAACAGCGGGGACCGGGATCACCTCGCCGGCCGCCCACTCGGGGCAGCGCGTGCCGGAGTAGATGGTCGGCATGCAGCGGTTGCAGTGGATGCAGATGCCCTCGCGCGCGACGCCGGCCTGGATCCGGTTGAGCAGGTCGGGCTCACGGAGCAGCGCACGACCCATGACGACGAAGTCGAAGCCGTCGGCCATGGCCTGCTGCATCGTGTCGAGCCGGTTGATCCCGCCCAGCAGCATCAGCGGCATCGACACGGCGTCGCGCACCTGGAGTGCCTTGGCGCGGAAGTAGGCCTCCTCGAAGGGATAGGCCTTCATGAAGCCCCGTCCCACCGGGGTCTTCATGCCCCAGCGCACGACCGCCGGCATGGTGTCGGCGAACTCCGACACCGGCGCGCCCCCGCGGAAGAGATACATCGGGTTCATCAGGGACGAGCCGCCCGAGAGCTGCAGTGCGTCCAGGTGGCCGTCGGCCTCCAGCATCCGCGCCAGCTCCACGCTCATCTCCGTCGTCACGCCGCCGGGGAAGCCGTCGGAGACCGAGACCTTCGCCGTGACGGCGACGGCGTCCCCCACCTCCTCGCGTACGACGCGCGCGACCTGTCGCGCGAGCCGGGCCCGCCGCTCGAGGGATCCGCCCCACCGGTCGCGCCGCCGGTTGAGGCCGGGCGCCAGGAAGGAGGAGATCAGGTAGGAGTGGGCCATGTGCAGCTCGAGCACGTCGAAGCCGGCGCGCACGAGCGTGCGGGCCGTGTCGACGTAGGCCCGGGTGACGCGGGTCAGGTCCTTCTCGCTGGCCGTGCGGATCATCTGCATCGACAGCGGGCTGGGCATCGCGCTCGAGGTGAGGGCGTGCACCCCGTTGGAGCGACCGTTGGCGACCGGTCCGGCATGCCCGACCTGGCCGGCGATCCTCGCGCCGGTCGCGTGGATCTCGTCCGCGAGCCGGGCCAGCCCGGGCAGGGAGTGCTCGCCGACGACGATCTGCTCGCGATGGGTGCGGCCGTCGGGCGCGACCGCGAGGTAGGCGACCGTCGTCAGGCCGACGCCACCCTCGGCCGGTGCGCGGTGATAGGCGATCAGCTCGTCGGTGACCAGCCCGTCCGGCGTACGGCCCTCGAAGGTCGCGGCCTTGACCGTGCGGTTGCGCAGGCGCACCGGGCCCAGGTCAGTCGGGCTGAAGACGTCGGGGATCGCCACGGCAGCAGCGTAGTCGCGACAAGAACACGTTCTAGTTGCCCGCCCACGAGAAGTGAGCACAAAGTGAGAGATCCTCACTTTCCGTGGTCTGCGCGCTGACCTACGCTCGCGCCATGGCGAAGACACTGTGGCGCGACCGCAACGAGGCGCTCGACCCCGAGACCGACTACGTCGAGATCGTCCAGAACCTCACGCTCTATGAGTTCACCTGGGACGTCACCCAGTCGCTGAGCTTCGCCCTCTTCCGCACCTACGCCGTCCCGAGCGTCGGGCGTCTGCTCTACGACACCGGCCAGTTCACGCAGGCCTGCCAGAAGCGCTACGACGACACCGCGCTGCTCCTCGAGGCGCCGTTCGTCCACGGCTTCGAGAGCGAGGACGGCAAGACCGCGATCCGCCGGATCAACCAGATGCACAAGATGTACGACATCAGCAACGAGGATTTCCTCTACGTCCTCTCCACCTTCGTCGTGGTGCCCAAGCGCTGGCTCGACGACTACGGCTGGCGCCGGTTCACCGACACCGAGCTGCGGGCGTGGGTGAACTACTACCGCGCCCTCGGCCGGCACATGAACATCAAGGACATCCCCGACACCTATGACGGGTTCATGCACCTCATGGACGACTACGAGCGCCAACACTTCGCCTACGACGAGGGCGGCCGTCGCGTGGCCGACGCGACCCTCGACCTGATGACGACCTTCTATCCGCGCCTCGCCAAGCGGCCCGTGGAGCTCTTCAGCCGGTCACTCATGGACACCCCGCTCCTCGATGCCTTCGCCTACGACGAGGCGCCGGCCCTCGTGCGCCGCGTGAGCATCGCGGTCATGAAGGCGCGCGCCCGCCTGCTGCGGCACACGCCGTCGAAGCGGAAGCCGACCTATTCCGCGGACATGCCGCGGATCAAGAGCTATCCCAACGGCTACCTGCTCTCCGAGCTCGGCACGTTCAAGGACGCGGCAGCTGCGGCGCCCAGCCCCGTGCCCGGCTGCCCGGTGGCACACGCCAGCTGAGCAACGCGCGTCGTCCCGTGCGGATCGGTCGACTAGTGCCGCAGATCACGACCGATCTGCACGGGACGACGTGATCAGGAGTTGAATCGCGGCGCCCGCTTCTCGAGAAAGGCGGCCACACCCTCCCGACCGTCGGGGGTGACGGCCTGGGCGCTGATCGACAGCGACTCCTTGCGCAGCGCCGCTTCGGGTGCGGGGGCGGCGATGTCGCGCAGCAGCCGCTTGGCGCCGGCCTGGGCGGCGCCTGAGCCGGCGGCGAGCGTGGCCACGATCTTGTCCGCGGTCGCGGTGAGCTCGTCGGCGGGGACGACGCGCGCGACCAGTCCGGCGGCGTGGGCCTCCTGCGCGGTGAGTGCGTCGCCGAGGATCGCCAGCCGCAGCACGCGGTGCAGACCGAGCGTCGACACCAGCAGCGAGCTGCCTCCGTCGGGTGTCAGTCCGACCTTGCCGTAGGCGAGGCTGAACTTGACCGAGTCGGCGGCGACGACGATGTCGGCGGCCGCGGCCAGCGGGAAGCCGGCTCCGGCGGCGGCGCCCTGGACGACGCTGACCACGATCGCACTGGAGCGGATCAGCTCGCTGACGACGCGGTGCAGGGCCTCGGCGAGGTCGTCGAGCAGGATCGAGACGTCGTCGGCGCCGGCGAAGGAACCGAGGTCGCCGCCGACCGAGAAGAAGCGCCCTTCGGCGGCGAGCACGATGACACGGGCGCCGTCACGGGTGGCCGAGCGGACGGCGGCGTGGAGCTCGGCGACGGAGGCCAGGTTGATCGGGTTGCCCCGGTCGCCGTCGGCGAGGGTGATGCGGGCGACGCCGTCGGCGTACTCGTAGCGGACGAGAGTGGTCACGGGGGTCCTTCGTGTCGGGAGCTGGATCAGCGGAACTGGTCGTGGATGCCGCGCGGCAGCTCGAAGAGCGGCTCACGGGTGATCTCGGCGCGGCCGAGGGTCGCGAGGTGCACCTCGTCGGGACCGTCGAAGATCCGCATCGCGCGGTGCCAGGCATAGAGGGCGGACAGCGGGGTCGCGTCGCTGACACCGGCGGCGCCGTGGACCTGGATGGCGCGGTCGATGACCGACAGCACGGCGCGCGGTACGGCGACCTTGGCGGCCGCGATCAGGTGGCGGGCCGCCTTGTTGCCGTCGCTGTCGATGGTGGCGGCGGCGAGGTGGCACAGCGCGCGAGCCTGGTCGAGCTCGATGCGCGACTCGGCGATCTTCTCGCGCACCGACGACTGCTCGGCGAGCAGCTTGCCGAACGCCGTACGGCTCTTCGACCGGTCCACCATCATCGCGAGCGCCCGCTCACCGGCGCCGAGCGCCCGCATCACGTGGTGGATGCGGCCGGGACCGAGGCGCATCTGCGCGGCCGCGAAGCCACCGCCCTCCTCGCCGAGCAGGTTGGCGACCGGCACGCGGGCGTCGGTGAACTCGATGACGCAGTGGCCGTGCTGGTCCTGGTGGCCGAAGACCGGGTAGGACCGCTTGATCTCGACGCCGGGCGTGTCCGTGGGGACGATGATCATCGACTGCTGGCGGTGGGTGGCCGCCTCGGGGTCGGTCTTGCCCATCACGATGAGGACGGCGCAGCGGGGGTCCGCGGCGCCGGAGATCCACCACTTGCGGCCGTTGATGACGTATTCGTCGCCGTCGCGCACGATGCGGGTCTCGATGTTGGTGGCGTCGGAGGACGCGACGGCCGGCTCCGTCATCGCGAACGCCGAGCGGATCTCGCCGTCGAGCAGCGGCCGCAGCCACCGTTCCTGCTGCTCCGGCGTGCCGACGAGGTGCAGCAGCTCCATGTTGCCGGTGTCGGGTGCGGCGCAGTTGGTGGCCTCGGGGGCGAGCTCGACGCTCCAGCCCGACAGCTCGGCGATGGGGGCGTACTCCAGCTGCGAGAGGCCCGACTCGTGCGGCAGGAAGATGTTCCACAGGCCCCGGGCCTTCGCCTTCGTCTTCAGCTCCTCGAGCACCGGCGGCGGCGTGTGGTCGTCGTGACCGTGCTCCTCGCGGAAGCGGTCGTAGGCCTCCTCCGACGGAAGCACGTCCTCGGCGAGGAAGCGCTTCATCTCCTCGAAGAGCCGCACCGCCTTCTCACTCGGCGCGGGGAGAGCGGGATACATCGACGACCCTGTCATGGGGTCAGTCTGGCAGGAGCTCGGGTGGCGCCGGGTGAGGGTGCTCAGGCCGCGCAGTCGCCGGTGCCGACCTCGCCGCCGTCGGTCCCGGCGGAGCGTCCCCGGCTGGCGCTGTCAGCGACCTGCTCGGCGGTGAGCGCATACCCGGTCTCGTCGTCGGTCACCGACGCGGCGAAGACGACGCCGGCCACATCGCCCTGCGGCGTCACGATGGGGCCGCCGGAGTTGCCCGGCCGGACCAGGCCGCGGATCGAGAACACCTCGCGGACCACCGTGCCGGAGCCGTAGATGTCGGGCGAGCGGAGGTTCTGCATCGACCGCACCCGCCCGGTCTGTACGTCGAAGGGGCCGTCCTGCGGATAGCCGACGATCGCGACGGAGTCCTCGGCCTCCACCTCGGTGTCGAAGGCGAGCCGTGGGGCGTCGCCGGTGTCCACGGCCAGCACGGCGATGTCGAGGTCGGGGTCGTAGAGGACCACCCGCGCCAGCTCGGTGCCGCCCCCGATGCTGACCTCGGGGTCCTCGACGCCGGCGACCACGTGGGCGTTGGTCATCACCCGGTCCTCGGCGTAGACGAAGCCGGTGCCCTCGACGCCGCGACCGCACTTGTTGGCGCCACGGATCTTGACGACGCTCGGCTGCGTCGCGACGACCTTCGGCGAGCCGGGCAGGTCGGCCGGGCCGGGGGCGACCTCGACGATCTGCTCGGGCGCGAAGGGCTCGAGGTAGCGCGGGAAGAAGCCGGTCCCGACGACCTTGTTGAAGGCCTGCAGCGCGTTGGGCGCCGACTCGGGCAGGGCCTCGTTGACCTTGGCGAGCACGGCGGAGCTGCGCACCATCGAGGTCACCCCGCCGATCCGCGTGCCGGACACCGCGACGCCGAGGGCCCACGCGACGAGCAGCACCGCGAGCGCACTGAGCAGGGCGCCGCCGACCGCGTCGACGGCCCGCGCGGGCTGCCAGGTGATCCGCTCGCGGACCCGCGCTCCGGCGTACTGCAGCAGCGCCTGGCCGAGCGAGGCGCAGAGGATCACGATGAACAGGGCGCCGAGCGACACCGCGAGCGACGGCTCGAGGTTGCCGAGCACGAGGGGGGCGAGCACGATGCCGAGCAGGCCGCCGGAGAGCAGGCCGACGGTCGCGAACGCGCCCGTCACGAAGCCCTGCCAGTAGCCCGAGAGCGCATAGGCGAGCACGATCAGCAGGAGCAGCCAGTCGAGGAGGTTCATGCCTCGTCCTCCTCGGGCTCCAGGATGTCCATGCTGTCGGTGCGCGCCTGCGACCCGGGGCTGCGACGGACGTACTCGGCGAGCATGTAGTCGGGAAGATCATGCACCGGCGGGTCCTCGACCGCGGGGAGCCACCCGAGGAAGTCGAGGAATCGGGTGAGGATGCCGCCCGTGAAGCCCCACAGGATGACGTCCTTGTCGTCGCCGATGAGGAAGCCCGGACCGTTCCACCCGCCGGGGTGGCGCACGGAGATGCGGTGCTCCGGGTCGATC
Source organism: Nocardioides caeni (assembly GCF_004912195.1). Taxonomy (GTDB): domain Bacteria; phylum Actinomycetota; class Actinomycetes; order Propionibacteriales; family Nocardioidaceae; genus Nocardioides; species Nocardioides caeni. Next base: position 61,169 of record NZ_STGW01000006.1, on the reverse strand, counting down.
AGCTCGCGGAGGTCGACGCGGTGGATCTCGTGGACCTCGTCGGGCGAGGCCACCCGGATCGGGCTGGGGTCGCGCCACCAGCCCAGGACGGGCGTCACGGCGTAGTTGGATGGCGGGAGCCACAGCTCGGGCAGGGTGCCGAAGACCTCGACGCCGCCCGGGTCGACGCCGATCTCCTCCCAGGCCTCCCGCAGCGCGGCCTCGACCGGGGTCTCCCCCGGGTCGATCCCGCCGCCGGGGAAGGAGACCTGGCCGGGGTGGGAGCGCATGTGGTGCGCCCGCTCCGTCAGGAGTACGTCGCCATGCGACCCCTCCGCGACGCCGTCACCGAAGAGCATCAGGACCGCCCCCCGGCGGACGTCGGCGTCGTCGGGCGGCAGGAACTGGGTGAGGTCGCTGCCGCGGATGCGTCGGGCGCCGTCGGCGAGCGGGTGCAGCCAGTCGGGCAGGCCGGCCGGGAGCTCGTCGGGGATCTCGCGGACCAGGCGGGCGCGCACCTCGGGCGGCATCGGCGTCGTCATCGGGTCGGCTCCAGGTCGACGTCGAGGTGCTTCTCGACGAGCGCGACGACGTCCGCGAGGCTGTCCTTGCCGCCCAATGCGTTGCTGACCGAGCCGTCGGCCGCGACGAAGACGAATTGCGGCAGGCCGTAGATCGCGAGGCCGGCCTCGTTGAGGTCGCCGCACGCGTCGGCGAGGGAGGGATAGGTGACGCCGGAGAGCCGGTTGAGGTCGATGGCGGCGGCCGGGTAGGTCTCCAGGAAGTCGACGCCGATGACGGCGACCTGGTCGCCGTAGCGCTCGTGGAAGGCCTGCAGCGCGGGCAGCTCGTCGCGGCACGGGCCGCAGTTGGAGGCCCAGAAGTTGATCATCGCGGGGCCCTGGACGTCGGACAGCGCCATCGTCGACGTGCTGCCCAGGCACTGCAGCTCGAGGTCCGGCAGGTCCGCCGCGCCCGGCGAGGTGGCGATCTCCGGGCAGTCGGCCGTCCCGGCCGCCTCGCGGTCGGCGACCAGGTCCGGCGTGTCGACCTCGACGCGGCACTCGAGCGCGCTCGGCTCGCCGGCGTCGCACCCGACGAGCAGCACGGCGAGCGCGGCCAGCGCCAGGCCGCGTGCCCCGCGTCCCCGCATCAGTTGGGCCCCTCGGTGCGGAGCAGCTTCTCCGCCTCGACGGGATCGGTCGGGCCGGTGCCCCACGACGGGCACCAGCGGGCGACCGGACAGGCACCGCAGGCCGGCTTCTTCGCGTGGCAGCAGCGCCGTCCGTGCCAGATCAGGTGGTGCGACAGCATCGTCCAGTCGCGCTGGGGGAAGAGCTCGCCGACCGCGTGCTCGACCTTGACCGGGTCGGTCTCCTCCGTCATGCCCAGGCGTCGGGCGAGCCGGCCGAAATGGGTGTCGACCGTGATCCCGGGGACGTCGAAGGCGTTGCCGAGCACCACGTTGGCGGTCTTGCGGCCGACACCGGGCAGCGTGACGAGGTCCTCGAGGCGGCCGGGGACCTGGCCGTCGTACTTCTCGACGAGGGCGGCGCTCAGCTTGAGCAGCGACTCGGTCTTGGCGCGGAAGAAGCCCAACGGGCCCACGATCTGCTCGAGGTGGGCGCGGTCGGCGGCGGCCATCGCCGGCGGGTCGGGGTAGGCCGCGAAGAGGGTGGGGCGCACGGCGTTGACCCGCTTGTCAGTGGTCTGCGCCGAGAGCACCGTGACGACCAGGCACTGGAACGCGTCGTCGAAGTCGAGCTCTGCCTTGGCGTCGGGATAGGTCTCGGCCAGCACGCGGTCGATCTTGCGCACCCGCCGGACCCGCTGCGTCGGGGTCTCGTCGTCGACCGTGATGGCCCGCCTGATCTCCCGCACGTCGCACACTCTAGATGCGCGGGCCGACACCGCCGCTCCCCCGTGCGGCGACGGCCCGTCGGCGGGTCCGCGGGCTGCTGCGCTGTGAGATCGACCACTGCCTATAGGATGCCTCGCGAGGAGTCGCGCCGACTCGTCCGTCCTGGGGGGCGGGCCGCGACACCCGACACGACTTGGAGGAAGCGTGGACAACGACGTACTTCGTCAGGCGCCACTGTTCAGCGCCCTCGACGACGAGGCCATGGCCGCCCTGCGGACCTCGCTGGCGACCACCCGACTGCGTCGCGGTGAGGTGCTGTTCCACGAGGGAGACAGCGGCGACAAGCTCTACGTCGTCCTCGAGGGCAAGGTGAAGCTCGGTCGCACCTCGGCCGACGGACGCGAGAACCTGCTGGCGATCATGGGCCCCGGCCAGATGTTCGGCGAGCTGTCGCTCTTCGACCCCGGTCCGCGCTCCGCGACCGTGACGGCCGTGACGGACGCCGACTTCGCGTCGCTGTCCCACGAGGACCTGCTCCGCTGGCTCGAGGGCCGCCCAGCCGTCGCCCGCGGACTGCTGGCCCAGCTGGCGGGCCGCCTGCGCAAGGCCAACGACGTCGTGGCGGACCTCGTGTTCTCCGACGTCCCCGGCCGCGTGGCCAAGGCGCTGCTCGACCTCGCCGACCGCTTCGGCCGCACCGCCGACGACGGCGTCCACGTGCACCACGACCTCACCCAGGAGGAGCTCGCCCAGCTGGTCGGCGCCTCCCGCGAGACCGTCAACAAGGCGCTCGCCGACTTCGCCTCGCGCGGTTGGCTGCGCCTGGAGCCGCGCTCCGTCGTCATCCTCGACATGGAGCGGATGTCGCGCCGCGCGCGCTGACCGACCCTCGCGTGATCAGGCCCTCGCCGTGGCGGCGAGTGCCTGTCGCGTCGCGGCATCGGCGGGATAGAACGCCTCGATCGCCAGCTCGGAGAGGGTGACCTCCCGGGGCGTGCCGAACACCGTCGTGGTCGACACGAACGACAGCACGCCACCGTCGGCCGCCCGCAGCTCCAGCGGCGTGACGAGCGCGGCCGTCACGCCGAGGTGGTCGAGCTCCCCGGCGGCCAGCACCTCGTCGTGGAGCGCGCCGAGGAAGGGGTCCGCCGTGGCGTCGTACTCCCGGCGGAGGCGGGCCGCGAGATGCGCCCGCCACTGGGCCCCGTTGATGATGCGGCCGGCCAGGCCCCGCGGGTCGATCGACAGCCGGATCACGTTGATCGGTGGCTCGAGGACGGCCGGATCGACGCCCTCGAGCAGGCCGTAGGCCGCGTCGTTGGCGGCGACCAGCTCCCAGCGCCGGTCGACGACGAGCGCGGGGTAGGGATGGTGCGCGGCGAGGATCGTCTCGAGCGCGGTGTTGAGCTCGGCCATCGGCGCCTCACCGAGACCGTGCTCAGGATGGGCCGGCGCGTGGCCGGCCGCCAGCAGGACCGCGTTCTGCTCCCGCAACGGGACCTCCAGGTGGTCGCAGAGGCGCAGCACCATCGCGCTCGTCGGACGCGAGCGGCCGGTCTCGATCCAGCTCAGGTGCCGCGTCGACACCTCGGCCCGGCTGGCCAGCTCGAGCTGGGAGAAGTGCCGGCGCTGCCGCCACTCCCGGATCAGGACTCCTGCGTCACCCATCTGCTCAACGTAGGAGACAGACGTTCGCACCGCCATGACCTCCGAGGTCATCGACCGCGGGCGGTGCGTCGGGGTGGGATCGGACCACCGGCCGCCCGGGCCGGCCACCGGAAGGAGACCACCATGAGCACGAGCCTCACGACGAATCACGCGACGAGCAGGAAGGTCTATGCCATCGCCTACCTGCGCGACGTCGACTTCGGGCCGGAGATCATCGACTACATCGAGCGGATCGACGCCACGCTGGCGCCGTACGGCGGGCGCTTCCTCGTCCACGGCGGCAAGCTGACGCCCGCCGAGGGCGCCTGGGACGGCGACCTGGTCATCGTCGAGTTCCCGGACGCCGACGCGGCGCGGGGCTGGTACGACTCCGCGGAGTATCAGGCGATCCTGCCGCTGCGCACCGAGCACTCGACCTCGATCGCGTGCCTGGTCGAGGGGGTGCCGGCGGGCTACCGCGCGGTCGACAAGCTGGCCGTCCTGCTCTG
>NZ_STGW01000006.1:43559-57162 GCF_004912195.1 Nocardioides caeni | reverse complement strand
CCGGCAGAACCCGGCAGAACCCGGCAGAACCCGGCAGAACCGGTCCTGACGGACCGCTGGGCCGGCGCGGCGTACCCCCCGAGAGGAGCACGCCGCGTCCGGCGTCAGGCGCGGCGGCGGACCAGCGCGGCTCCGGCGAGCAGGAGCAGACCGGCCAGCAGGGCCGGCAGGGCCAGGGACGGCGCGCCCGTCTCCGGCAGCGCCTCCGCGGCCGCGACCTCACCGTCGTCGGAGGTGCCGTCGTCGGTGTCGGTGTCGCCGCCGACGTTGCCGGGCTCGTCGGCCTCGACCACGGTCACGGTGAACGAGTCGGACACGGCCGGTGCGCGCAGCAGGATCGGGGCCTGCTCGTCGGTGGCGCTGCAGGACACCTCGGTGACACCGAGCGCGAAGACGCTGCCCGAGGCCGGGGTGCAGGTGACGGGGACCGGACCGACGACGAGATCGGTCGCGGTCGCGACGAACTCGACCGCCGCGCCCGACGGGCCGGTGGCCTCGACGGTGATGTCGTCGGGCAGGTCGAGGACCGGGCCCGTGGTGTCGACGACCTCGACCACGAAGGCCGCGTCCGCCGTGCCCGCCCAGGCGTCCTCGACGGAGCAGGTCACCGACGTGGATCCCAGCGGGAAGGTCGCGCCCGTGACGACGACGTCCTCGGGGGCGCCGTCCGTGAGGCGGCAGGTCGGCGTCAGCGCGGCGCCGGTGAAGTCGGCCCCGGTGACGGTGAAGTCGAGAGCGGCCCCGGCGGGCCCGGTGGCCTCGAGCAGTGCGTCAGCCGGGACGCTCACCGTCGGCTGCGGAGCGGTCACGGTGACGTCGAAGGAGTCCGAGGCCTCCACGTCGCGGGAGTTGACCACCGAGCAGGTCACGGTCGTCGTACCGATCGCGAGCACGTCACCGGACACGACCGGGACGTCGCCGGGCTTCAGGCAGGTGACGGGCAGGTCGCCGTCGATGACGTCGTTGCCGGTCACGCTGAAGTCGACGGGGGCGCCGTCGGCGTCGACCGCGACCGCGTTGAGGTCGGCCGGCACCGTGACGGTCGGCAGCGGGTCCTTCACCTCGATGGTGAAGCTGTGGAACTTGTACTGGAACAGGTTGGCCAGCGAGAAGGGCGCCCACATGCACCCGCCGTAGTAGGTCCCGACGGCGAGCTCCTCGACGGTGGAGAACGACGTGCCGAAGGTGTAGCCCAGGAAGTCGAGGTCGAGGAAGTCCCAGACGCTGTCCACGGGCTCGTCACTGAGGGCGCACGCGCCCACCACGACCGGGCTGTCCGTCCAGCCACCGCTGATCGAGAACTGGATCGGCACGTCCGCGCCCGCGGCGCTGGTCGCCTCCACCACGATCGAGTCGTCACCGGACACGACGACCGGGCCGGGCGCCTGCTGCGGCGTCGGTACGACGGGGGCGGACTCGTCCTCGGTGGTGCTGGCCGGCGGGGGCGCGTCGCCCTCGGCGGGCGCCGGTGCCGGCTCCTGGGTGGGAGTCGGCGCGGGCTCGGGCGAGGGCTCAGGAGTGGGGTCCGGCGTCGGCTCGGGCGTGGGGGTCGGCGTGGGCTCGGGCGTGGGGGTCGGCGTGGGCTCGACCTCCGAGCCTGCGGCCGGGCCGCTGCCGGGGCCGATGTCCTCGGCGAGTGCGGTGGTGGGGCTCAACGACGCGAGCAGCGCCAGCGCTGCGGCAGCGAGCGCGCTCGATCGACGGATCCTGCGAGATGGGGGGAGCATGGTGACATATCACCAGAAAATGCGGGATCTCGTCCCGGATACAACAATCTCTTTACCTTGCGGCGCAACCCTCGGTTCAGCTGGTCGCGAGATGGGCCAGCTGGGCCCGCACCGACCACTCCGCGGCGCCCCACAACGCCTCGTCGACGTCGGCATAGACGATCTCGACGACGCGACGGGCGAGGATCGGGTCGTCGGCGACGTCCGGGTCCAGCGCGGTGGTGGTCATGCCGAGCGTGGCGAGTGCGGCCTCGACCTGGGCGAGTCGCTCACGCCGGTGCGCCCGGTAGTGGTCGAGCACGCCGCCGGCGTCGCCGAGCACGGGCCCGTGGGCCGGCCACAGCGTCGCGACCCGACCGTCCTGCACCAGCCCGCGCATCCGGTCGAGCGAGGCGAAGTAGCCCGCCAGATCCCCGTCGGGGTGGGCGATCACCGTCGTGCCGCGCCCGAGCACGGCGTCACCGGTCAGCAGCGCCCGGTCGGCCTCGACCAGCAGCGAGATCGAGTCGCGGGTGTGCCCGGGCGTGTGGTGCACCTGCAGCGCGAGCCCGTCGAGCTCGATCTGCTCACCGTCGACGACGGGGTCCGCGCGCCAGCACTGGTCGGCGTCGAGACCGCGCACGCCGCAGCCCATCCGCTCCGCGAAGGAGCGCGCCGCCTCGGTGTGGTCGATGTGGTGGTGGGTGACGACGACCGCCTCCACCTCCCCCGCGACAGCAGCGACCGCGTCGAGGTGGTCGTCGTGCAGCGGACCGGGGTCCACGACGATCGATCGGCGTGCACCCGGCTCGCGCAGGATCCAGGTGTTGGTGCCGTCGAGGGTCATCAGGCCCGGGTTGGGCGCGAGCACGCAGCGCCCGCGGGCGCCGTACTCCCCGCCCGACCAGGGCTCCATCGGTCAGGACCTCCGGGACGCGACGAGCGGGCGGAGCTCGTCGGGCATCGAGAGGGTGAGTCCCTCCCCGAGCGGCTCGACCTCCGGCATGAACATCGTGACCGACCGCCCGGCACTGGCGCCGATCACCGCGTCGATGCCGTCGGCCCCCTCGACCCGGCCGATCTCACCGATCTCGAGGCAGGTGAGGTAGGTCGGCGGCAGCATCGCGAGGTCGCCGCGGTCCGCCTGCTCGGCGGCCTCCGCGGCGCCGAGCCAGGTGACCTCCGAGGACTCGGTCGAGACGTCGCGGGTGACCTGACCCTCCGGGAGCCGGGCGACGAAGAACCAGGTGCGATAGCGCTTCGACTCGAAGACCGGCGTCAGCCAGCCGCTCCACGTGCCGAGCAGGTCGGTGCGGAGCACCAGACCACGCCGGTTGAGGAAGTCGGTCATCGACAGCGCGCGGGACTCCAGCGCGTGCCGGTCGGCCTCCCAGTCGTCGCCGGTCGTGTCGGCGACGACCTCGTCGGCCGACGGGCCGGCCAGCAGCACACCGGACTCCTCGAAGGTCTCGCGGACCGCGGCGCAGACCAGCGCCCGGGCGACGTCCTCGGTGGCGTCCAGGCGGGCGGCCCACGTGGCGGGGGTCGGCCCGGCCCACGCGACGTCCTGGTCGTAGTCGCGGGGGTCGACGCCGCCGCCGGGGAAGACGCACATCCCGCCGGCGAACTCCATCGACACATGGCGACGGAGCAGGTAGACCTCCGGCGCTCCGTCGGCTCCGGCGCGCATCAGGATCACGGTCGCGGCGTCGCGGGGCTCCGCGGCGACCCGGGTGCCGTCGGCGTACTCGCGGGCGACGTCGGCCAGGTGCGCGGGAAGCGGGACGGGCGGCAGCGGGATCCTCACTCGACCCCGCCCTCGATCGCCGCGGGGATCTCGGCGATCACCTCGACCTCGACGGGGGCGTCGAGGGGCAGGACAGGGACGCCGACCGCCGAGCGGGCGTGCACGCCGGCGTCCCCGAAGACCTTGCCGAAGAGCTCGGAGGCGCCGTTGGCGACGCCGGGCTGGCCGGTGAAGTCGGGCGTCGACGCGACGAACGCGACGACCTTGACGATCCGGACGCCGGCCAGGTCGCCGGTGACGGAGCGGATCGCCGCCAGCGCATTGAGGGCGCACTGACGGGCGCACTCGTGGGCGATCTCCGGGGTGACCTCGGCGCCGACCTTGCCGGTCGCCATCAGGACGCCGTTCTTCATGGGCAGCTGCCCTGCGGTGAACACGTGCCGCCCGCTGGCGACGGCGGGGACGTAGGCGGCGACCGGCGGGACCACCTCCGGCACGCTGAGGCCGAGCTCGGCGAGCCGCTCTTCGGGGGTCGGCACGGGCTCAGCCCTCGGCGGGGCGCTTGAAGTAGGCGATGTCGTTGCCGCCCTGGCCGGGGACGAGGGTGACGAGCTCCCACCCGTCCTGGCCGAAGTTGTTGAGGATCTGCGCCGCGACGTGGTTGAGGACGGGCGCCACCTGGTACTCCCACTTGGTCATGCCCGCACCCTATCCGCGAACCGCGCGGCCCTTGTGCAGAGAATGTGTGCACAACTATTGTGCACGCATGGAGTCCGTCCGTCTGACCACTGAGTCCCTCGCCGTCCTGGCGCACCCGTTGCGCGCGCGGCTGCTGAGCGAGCTGCGTCGCGACGGGGCGGCGACGGCGACCGAGCTCGCCGGACGACTCGACACCAACACGGGCGCCACCAGCTATCACCTGCGCAAGCTGGAGTCCGTCGGGCTGGTGACCGACACCGGCGCGGGCATCGGCAAGCGTCGCCTGTGGGAGGCGTCGACCCGGATGCACGGGTGGGACCGCAGCGACTTCGCAGGCGACCCCGACGCCGAGCAGGCTCTCAACTGGCTGGTGCGCCACTACCTCGACCAGATCTCCGGGCGGTACGCCGAGTGGCTGGACGCCGAGGCGCGCTGGCCCCTCGCGTGGCGGGACGCCGCCGGGATGGGCGACGACGCCGTCCACGTCACGGCCGCCCAGCTGCATGAGCTCAATGCGGAGCTGTCCGCCGTCATCGCCCGTTACGCCCGGGCGGGCGACGGCGACCCGGCCGCCCGCACCGTGACGGTGGCCTACCTCGGCTTCCCGCAGGACCCGACGGACGTGCCGACGCGATGAGCAGTCCCGACACCACCACGTCGGCCCCGTCGGCCCCGTCGGCCGCGGCCGCGCCGCCCGCTCCGCTGACCCCCGAGGCGGCGCGGCGGGCCTTCCTGACGCTGACCGTGACGCGCTGGCTGCCGGTCGGGTTCGTCGCCGGCATCCTCACCCTCTATCAGCTCGACAACGGCCTGAGCATCGCGCAGGCCCTGACGACGACGGCCGTCACCGGCTGGGTGGTGCTCGCCCTGGAGCTCCCCACGAGCGGCTTCGCCGACATCTTCGGACGCCGTCCGGTCTACGTCGTCTCCGCGATCGCCAACGTCGCTGCCGCCGTCGCGCTCCTCCTCGCGGACTCCTTCTGGACCTTTGCGCTGTCCTCCGCCCTGTTCGGTGTCTTCCGAGCCCTCGACTCCGGCCCGCTCGAGGCGTGGTTCGTGGACACGGTCCACGCGACCACGCCCGGCGCCGACGTCGACCGGACGCTGGCGCGGCAGGGCACGCTGCTCGGCATCTCGATGGCCCTCGGATCACTGGCCACCGGCGGCCTGGTGCTGTGGGCGCCGATGCCCGGGTGGTCGGCCCTGACGCTGCCGGTGGTCGTCTTCGTCGTCCTCAACGCCCTGCACCTGCTCGCGACCGTCGTGCTGATGAAGGAGGACCGCCCGCACCCCACGGGCGGCACCGCCCTGCATCGCGCCGCCCGCTCGGCACGCGAGACGCCGGCCGTGATCCGCGCCGGCCTGGGCCTCGTGCGGCGCAACCGGGTGCTGCAGGGGCTCGTGCTGGTCGAGGCCTGCTGGTCGGTCACGATGGTCGTGTTCGAGACCTTCCAGCCGGTGCGGCTCTCCGAGCTGCTCGGCAGCACGGAGGAGGCCGGCGCATGGATGGGCGCCGTCGCCGCACTGGGCTGGGGCATCTTCGCGCTGGGGGCGGCCCTGGCCGGCTGGGCAACGCCGCGGTGGGGCGTGGCCCGCACCGCGGTCGTCGCCCGGGTCCTCAACAGCCTCGGCGCGATCGTGATGGGCCTGGCGCTCGGCCCGGTCGCCCTCGTCGCCGCGTATCTCTTCACCTACGCGATGCACGGGTCCTGCGGCCCGTCGCACTCGGCGCTGCTGCACCGCGAGGCCACCTCGGCCAACCGGGCCACCGTGCTGTCGCTCAACTCGATGACCGCCTTCGGCGCGTTCGCGCTGGCCACGCCGCTGCTCGGGCTGCTGGCCACCGCCACGACGACGCCGACGGCGATGGTCACCGGCGGCGCGGTCGGCCTGGCGGGCGCTGTCTTCTATCGCGCCGCGGTCCGCGCCGAACGACAGGCCGGACGACAGGCCGGACGACAGGCCGGGCCGGTCACCGCGCCCCCCAGCCCGTGACGTAACGCTGCTCACCGTGTCGCGGCTTCGCCTGTTTCCGGCACGAGCGCTCGCTACGCTGCCCACGTGAGTGACTGGGGGAAGGTCCGGCTGCACGTGGTGACCGGCAAGGGCGGCACGGGCAAGTCGACCGTGGCCTCCGCCCTGGCCCTGGCATTGGCGACCAAGGGCGCCAACGTGCTGCTGTGCGAGGTCGAGGGCCGCCAGGGCATCGCGCGGATGTTCGACGTCGACCCGCTGCCCTACGAGGAGCGGCGCCTGACGACCGGACTCCCGGACGCCGACGGCGGTCGCGGCGTCGTGCACGGCCTCCACATCGACGCCGAGGCGGCGCTGCTGGAGTACCTCGCCCTCTACTACCGACTCGGTCGCGCCGGCCGCGCCCTCGACCGCTTCGGCGTGATCGAGTTCGCCACCACCATCGCACCCGGCGTCCGCGACGTGCTGCTGACCGGCAAGGTCTATGAGGCCGTCCAGCGCAACAGCCGCAACAAGGGCGCCATCCAGTACGACGCCGTGGTGCTCGACGCGCCGCCGACCGGGCGGATCACCCAGTTCCTCAACGTCAGCAACGAGCTCGCCGGCCTCGCCAAGGTCGGGCCGATGAAGTCACAGTCCGACACGATGATGACCCTCTTCCGCTCCCCCCAGACCGCTGTCCACCTGGTCACGGTGCTGGAGGAGATGCCGGTCCAGGAGACCGCCGACGGGATCGCCGAGCTGCGCAGCGCCGACCTGCCGGTCGGCGGTGTCATCGTCAACCAGGTCCGGCCCCAGGACCTCTCGAGCGAGGCACTGTCCGCGGCCCGGGCGGGCACGCTCGACAGGAGCCGCGTCGAGGCCGACCTCACCAGCGCGGGGGTCGCACTCGACGGCACCTCCGGTGCCACGCTCGTCGACGGTCTGCTCGCCGAAGCCGCCGACCACGCCGAGCGCCGCGCCCTGGAGGACTCCCAGCGTGAGCTGGTCGCCGGTCTGGGCGTCCCGTCCTACGAGCTGCCCCGCCTGGCCGGTGGCATGGACCTCGGCGGCCTCTACGAGCTCGCCGGCCTCCTCCGACAGCAAGGGATGGCCTGAGCAGACATGGCACGCAGCAGCGCGAAGCGCCCCTCCCGCGTCGGACCGTCGACGCCGCCGTCGCAACGAGCAGGAGAGCTGGACGTCGACGCCCTCCTCGATGACAGGTCCACCGCCATCATCGTGTGCTGCGGATCCGGTGGCGTGGGCAAGACGACGACCAGCGCCGCCCTCGCACTGCGGGCCGCCGAGCGCGGGCGCAAGGTCGTCGTCCTCACCATCGACCCGGCGCGGCGCCTGGCCCAGTCGATGGGGATCGCCGAGCTCGACAACACCCCGCGCCCGGTCACGGGCGTGGTGGGCGAGGGCTCGCTCGACGCGATGATGCTGGACATGAAGCGCACCTTCGACGAGGTCGTGCTCTCCCAGGCCAGCCCCGAGAAGGCCGAGCAGATCCTGAAGAACCCCTTCTACATCGCACTGTCCAGCTCGTTCGCCGGCACGCAGGAATACATGGCGATGGAGAAGCTCGGACAGATCCACCGCGAGCACGTCGCCTCCGGTCCCGAGTCCTCCGGCGACTACGACCTGATCGTCGTCGACACTCCGCCATCCCGCTCGGCGCTCGACTTCCTGGACGCGCCCGAGCGGCTCTCCAGCTTCCTCGACGGCCGGTTCGTGCGACTGATGCTGGCCCCGGCGAGGGGACCGGCGAAGCTCATGACCGCCGGCTTCAGCATCATCACCAACGCGCTGACCAAGGTCCTCGGCGCGCAGTTCCTCAAGGACCTGCAGACCTTCGTCACCGCGCTCGACACCGTCTTCGGCGGCTTCCGGCAGCGGGCCCAGCAGACCTACTCCCTGCTCCAGGCCGACGGTACGGCGTTCCTCGTGATCGCGGCGCCCGAGCCCGACGCGCTGCGCGAGGCGGCGTACTTCGTCGAGCGGCTCACCGAGGACCGGATGCCGCTGGCCGGGCTCGTCGTCAACCGTGCCAGCCCCCAGCCGGCGGGCGAGCTGTCGGCCGACGAGGCCATGGCCGCCGCCGACCGGCTGCGCGCGGCCGACCCGGAGTCACTCACCGCGGGACTCCTGCGGCTGCACGCCGACCGGACCCGCCTGGTCGGGCGCGAGGGCGTGCTGCGCGAGCGCTTCGCCGCCGCTCACCCGCAGGTGGCGACGGCCGTCGTACCCGCGCTCGCCGGCGACGTCCACGACCTCGACGGGCTGCGTCGGGTCGGTGGACTGCTTTCGGGCGCCGCGGGTGAGCCTGCGAACCCGCGCCACACGCCCGAAGGTTGAGGAGCGTCGGCTCGGTCGGAGCCTGCGACGACCGAGTGACGCGTCTCGAAACCCGGTCGGTTGCGCCTCAGCCTCGAATCGAAGCTCAGACCTGGACGGCCGAGCCCTCGCGGGCGGCCTCGAGCACGTTGCGCCACGACGCGTTGGGCCGGCGGCGCAGCAGCGCCCGGCGCTCGCGCTCGGTCATGCCGCCCCAGACGCCCCACTCGATCTGGTTGTCGAGCGCCTCGGCGAGGCACTCGGTGCGCACGGGGCATCCCGCGCACAGCTGCTTCGCCTTGTTCTGCTCGGCGCCTCGAACGAACAACTGGTCCGGCTGCGTGTCCCTGCAGGCGGCGTTCAACGCCCAGTCCTCAACCCACATGTGTGTCCCCTGGTGATTCCCACACCCGGTTGGCCAGCACCCCCACAGCGCTCGGTCCAACCGGTCTCAACAAGGTAAAGGACGAATCCCTCGACCGACACCCGCTCTTTGGGCCCACTTCTGGTAGTCAATCCGGACTAGACCGGTGACGAGGCCCGGGACCCGACCCGGGCCGAAGGTCCGCGTCGGGCCGCCGCTGCACCGCTGGCGACGACTCGGGGACTCGACCCATGGTCCCGTACCCTGAGCCCATGTCCCGCACCCGCTTCGACGGCCTGCCGCCCGGCAAGATCGCCTCGCATCTGGGCGTCATGCTGCTCGTCTCCGTCGTCCTGGGTGTGGTGGTCTCCGGCCTGGCCATCCCGTTCGCCGGCGTGCTCGGCTTCAGCGCCCGCAACGTCGCCGAGTCGGTCGACGACCTGCCGCAGGAGCTCGAGACCGAGCAGCTCCCGCAGCGCACCGAGATCAAGGGCAGCAACGGCACCACGATCGCGACCCTCTATGACCAGAACCGGATCAACGTCCCGCTGCGCCAGATCTCGCGGACGATGGTCGAGGCGATCGTCGCTATCGAGGACTACCGCTTCTACCAGCACGGCGCACTCGACCTGAAGGGCACGCTGCGCGCGCTCTTCACCAACCAGGCCGCCGACGGCGTCGTCCAGGGCGGCTCCTCGATCACGCAGCAGCTGGTGAAGCTGACCCTCATCAACCAGGCCGACACCGAGGAGGAGCGCGAGGCCGCCACGGACGACACCTACGGCCGCAAGCTCCGCGAGCTCCGCTACGCCATTGCGCTCGAGAAGCGCCACAGCAAGGACTGGATCCTCGAGCGCTACCTCAACACCGCCTACTTCGGCGACGGTGCCTATGGCGTCCAGGCCGCCGCCCAGCACTACTTCAGTGTCAACGCCAAGGACCTCAACCTGCTGCAGGCCTCGCTGCTCGCCGGCCTGGTGCAGAGCCCCGAGGCCTACAACCCGACCAAGAACGCCGCGCAGGCCAAGGTCCGCCGCAACGTCGTACTCGACCGGATGGCACAGCTCAGCGTCATCAGCCAGGAGCGTGCCGACAAGGTCGGCAACCGCGGCCTGGGCCTGAAGGTCAAGGACATGGCCAACGGGTGCGTCAACTCCCAGGCCCAGTTCTTCTGCGCCTACGTCGTGGAGTGGCTCAAGACCGACCCCGCCCTCGGCGCCACCCCCGAGGAGCGCGAGCGCCTCATCTTCAGCGGTGGTCTCTCCATCCGCACCACGATCGACATGCGCTTCCAGAACGCAGCCCAGAACTCGGTCTCCTCGCACGTCTTCAAGGACGACGGCGCGATCGGCGCCCTGGCGCTGGTCGAGCCCGGCACCGGCAACGTCAAGGCGTTGGCCCAGTCGCGCCCGATGGGCAAGGGCAAGGGCCAGACCTTCCTCAACTACACCGTGCCGACGACCTACGGCGACGCGGCCGGCTTCCAGCCCGGCTCGACCTTCAAGGCCTTCGTGCTGGCCTCCGCCATCCGGCAGGACGTGCCTCTCAACCGGCGCTTCCCCGCCCCGCAGACGGGCTACTTCCCGCTCAACGAGTTCGAGACCTGCGACGGGAGCTACCAGTCCAGCGAGGTCTGGACGCCCGGCAACTCGACCAGCTCCTCGGCCAATCCCGACCTCTACGAGGGCACCCAGAACTCGGTCAACACCTTCTTCGTGAACCTCGAGCTCGAGACCGGTCTGTGCGACCCCTGGAAGCTCGCCCGGGAGATGGGCATCAACCTCTCCAAGAAGTGGCAGATCCCGTCCTTCACCCTCGGCGTCTCCGACGTCAGCGCCCTCGACATGGCCGAGGCCTACGCGACCTTCGCCGCCAAGGGCGTGCACTGCTCCTCACGCCCGGTCACGCAGATCGAGGACGCCGACGGCAACGTGCTGAAGAAGTACCCCGAGGCCTGCAACCAGGTGCTCGCCTCCCCGGTCGCCAACGCCGTCAACGACGTCCTGCGTGGCGTCATCGAGGGCGGCTTCGGGTCGGCGCTCAACCCCGGCCAGCCCTCGGCCGGCAAGACCGGCACGACGAGCGACAACAAGGCCGTGTGGTTCGTCGGCTACACCCCGACCCTGTCGGGCGCCGGCATGGTCGCCGGCGTCAACTCGGCCGGCCAGCCGGAGTCACTCGACGGCAAGTCCGTCGGCGGCAACACCCTCTACTCCTCCTCCGGATCGACGACGGCCGGGCCGATCTGGGGTGACGCCTTCAAGGCGCTCGCCGAGATCCTCCCCGACGACGACTTCGAGCGACCCTCCTCCACCGACATCGCCGGCCTGCTCGTCCCCGTGCCCTCCGTCGCGGGACGCTCCTACGACGACGCCCGCGCCAGCCTCGAGGCCCTCGGCTTCAACGTGGTCCGCGGTCCCATGGTCGATTCCAGCTATCAGCGCGGACTGGTCGCCTACTCCGCTCCCGGCGCCGGTGCCCGGCTCGGCTCGGGCGACACCGTCACGCTCTACATCTCCGACGGCAGCCCCCGCCGCTCACGCGGCGACGGCCGCGGCGGTGGCGGCGGCGGTGGCGGTGGCGGCGGTGGTGGCGGCCGAGGCGGCAACGGCAACGGCAACGGCAACGGCAACGGCCAGGACAACGGTCGCGGCGGCGGCCGCGACGACGACTGAGGTCAATTCACCACGGTAGGGAGACGGGTGGCCGCTTCCCCGGCGGAGTTCCGCGAGGAAGGCGCACACTCGCCCACCGACCGTGGTGAATCGGACGCGAAGGCCCGGTCAGGCGCCGAGCTGGCGTCGTACCTCCGCGGCGACGGCGGCGCCGTCGGCCTTGCCCTTGACCTGCGGCGTCACCTTGCCCATGACCTGACCCATCGCCTTGGGGCCGGCCCCGGCGAGGCCGAGCTCGTCGACGACGGCGGTGACGATCGTCGCGATCTCCTCCGGCCCGAGCTGGGCGGGCAGGTAGTCGGCGATCACGGCGGCCTCGGCGCGCTCCTTGGCCGCGCTCTCGGGACGGTTGCCGTCCTCGAACGCGACCGCGGCCTCGCGGCGCTTCTTGGCCTCGCTCGACAGCACGGTCAGGATCTCGTCGTCGGTCAGCTCCTTGGCGACCTTGCCCGCGACCTCGGCGTTGGTGACCGCTGTGAGGATCATCCGCAGCGTCGAGGACCGCACGTCGTCCCGCGCCTTGATGGCGGTCGTGAGGTCGGTGCGCAGACGGTCCTTGAGGGTGCTCATGGGGTGATTGTGCCTGCCCTGTAGGAGACTGGACCAATGGGATTCCTCCGCTCGCTGGTCCGCGCGGCAGCGGTGAGCGGGGTCGGCGGCGCGGCCCTGGCCGGCTATGGCCACTGGGAGGCCCGGCAGTACGGCGTCACCCGGCACGACCTGCGTGTCCTCCCCGCCGGCATGCGACCGCTGCGGGTCCTGCACCTCACCGACCTGCACATGACCCCCGGCCAGCACCGCAAGCAGGAGTGGCTGCGCTCCCTCGCCACGCTGCGCCCGGACCTCGTCATCGACACCGGGGACAACCTCGCGCACCGCGACGCCGTGTCGCCCGTGCTCGACAGCCTCGCTCCGCTGCTCGAGGTGCCCGGCGTGTTCGTCCACGGCTCCAACGACTACTTCGAGCCCGGCCTGCGCAACCCGTTCGGCTACCTGCTGCCCGACCGCGGCAAGCGGCACACCGACGTGCCGCAGCTGCCCTGGGGCGAGCTCAGTGCCGGTCTCGCCGGAGCCGGCTGGCTCGACCTGACCAACCGGCGCGCCCGGCTCGCCGTCGGCGAGACCTCGTTGGCCTTCGCCGGCGTCGACGACCCCCACCTGGGCTACGACGACCTGGCCGCGGTGGCCGGGCCGGCCGACGACGCGGCCGACCTGCGCCTCGCGGTCGCCCACGCGCCGTACCTGCGCGTGCTGGACCAGTTCGCCGCCGACGGCTACGACGCCATCGTCGCCGGCCACACCCACGGAGGACAGGTCCGGCTGCCGTGGCCGGGCGGCCCGCGAGCGCTGACCACCAACTGCGACCTCGACCCTGCCCGGGCGAGTGGCCTGCACCGCCACCCTGCCGACTCCCGGCCGGGTGACGCCGGATCGGCGTGGCTCGAGGTGAGCGCGGGAGTCGGGACCAACCCCTACAGCCGGGTGCGGGTGGCCTGTCGCCCCGAGGCCGTGCTCCTGACACTGCTCCCCCGGGCCTGACCTCCCGGGCCTCCCCGATTGCGGGCCGGACCCTCGGCTCCGCTATGCTCCCCTGCTTGTGAGCAGGCGCGTTTGCGCGGGCCTGAGCACGGCGGGCTGTGGCGCAGCTTGGTAGCGCGCCTCGTTCGGGACGAGGAGGCCGCAGGTTCAAATCCTGTCAGCCCGACCGCCAGATGTCCGAGGACGTCGAGCCCGGTGGGCCCCCACTCCGGTGGGGGCCCACCGACATTTTTCGGCAGCCGCCCGGCACCCCCCGTCACGTTGGTGACCTCGGACGCTCGATCGGGCCTGCCTCCATGACAGACTGCTGCCCATGGCAGACGAGCAGGACAAGCTGAAGCTCAGTTTGGAGCCACCCAAGCTGTTCGGTCGCAAGAAGAAGACCGCTTCGAGCTCACCCGCGCCTGCCCGCGCAGCCGCCGAGGAGGCGCCCGGCGCGGAGGAGCCGAGCGCCGAGGCCGAGGTCCTCGACGAGCCCGAGCCGATCGACGAGCCGGAGGTCATCGACGAGCCGGCGGCCGTCGAGCCGGAGGCCGTCGAGCCCGCGGACGAGCCGACTGCGGTCATTGAGACCGTGCAG
>NZ_STGW01000006.1:0-43547 GCF_004912195.1 Nocardioides caeni | reverse complement strand
GAGCCGGTCGCTGAGCCGGTCGCTGAGCCGGTCGCTGAGCCCGAGCCGATCCCCGAGCCCGAGCCGACCCCTGAGCCCGAGCCGGTCGCCGCCAAGCCCGTCAAGCCCGTCAAGCCCGTCAAGGTCGAGAAGCCGACCAAGGTCGACAAGCCGGTGACCCGGACGGTGAAGCCGGCGACCCCGGCCGTCGAGCCGGAGCCCGTCTCCGACCTCGACGTCGAGGACGCCGAGATCGCCGCCCTGGCGGCCCGTCAGGGACCGCTCCTGAGCCTCTATCAGTCGGCCGCGCTGACAGGTCTCGTCGTGGGCGCCGCGATGGTCGTGCTGACGTGGCTGTCGCTGCGCGGCTGCGAGGCCGTGCGTGGCACCGCCTCCTGTGGCGGTGGGCCGGGCTTCGTGCTGCTGGTCGCCACCTTCGCCCTGTGCGTGCTGTTGGGCAGCGCGCTGCTCAAGGCGTTCACGATCCCCGACCCGGGCAGCAGCAGCTTCCTCGCGGTCGGCCTGGTCGCCGTCATCGCGCTGCTGTTCTTGATCGACCTGCTCGACAGCTGGTCGATGCTGATCATCATCCCGCTGCTCAGCGTCGGCGGCTATCTCGCCTCGGTGTGGGTCACCAAAACCTTCGTCGAACCCGTCGACGACTCCTGACGCCCGATCCGACGAAGTGCGAGAGTTTCTCCCACGAAGTTCGAGGGTTTCTCACCCGAGGTACGGCGCTTTCTCGAACCTAGGGTGAGAAACCGCCGTACCTCGAGTGAGAAACAGGCGCACTTCGGGTGAGAAACCGGCGTACTTCGGCGTCAGCGGGAGGCGGCGACGATCTCCGCGATCTGCACCGTGTTGAGGGCAGCACCCTTGCGCAGGTTGTCGTTGGAGATGAAGAACGCCAGACCACGGTCACCGTCGACGCCCTCGTCAGTGCGGATCCGCCCGACGTACGACGGGTCCTTGCCGGCCGCCTTGCGCGGGGTGGGGATCTCCTCGAGCTGGACGCCGGGGGCATCCGCCAGCAGCTCGCGGGCCTTGTCCGGGGTGATCGCGGCGCCGAACTCGGCGTTGACGGCGAGCGAGTGGCCGCTGAACACCGGCACGCGCACGCAGATGCCCGACACCCGCAGGTCCGGGATGCCGAGGATCTTGCGCGACTCGTTGCGCAGCTTCTGCTCCTCGTCGGTCTCGTTGAGGCCGTCGTCGACGATCGAGCCGGCGAGCGGCAGCACGTTGTAGGCGATCGACTCGACGTAGGGGGCCGGGTCGCCGAGGGCGATGGCCTCGCCGTCGTAGGCGAGCGGGCGCGGGTCCGCGATCGCCTCGACGCCGGCGGCGAGCGCCTCGACACCGGCGACGCCGGAGCCGGAGACGGCCTGGTACGTCGACACGACCAGCCTCTCCAGGCCGGCAGCGTCGTGCAGCACCTTGAGGATCGGCATGGCCGCCATCGTCGTGCAGTTGGGGTTGGCGATGATCCCGCGACCGGCCTCGATCACGCCGCTCATCGCGTCGGGGTTGACCTCGGAGACCACCAGCGGGATCGCCGGATCCTTGCGGAAGGCCGAGGAGTTGTCGACGACGATCACGCCAGCGTCGACGAAGCGCTGCGCCTGCGCCCGCGACGTGGTGGCGCCGGCGGAGAACAGCGCGACGTCCAGACCGGAGGGGTCGGCGGACTCGACGTCCTCGACCACGATGTCCTTGCCCTGGAACGGCAGCACCTTGCCCGCGGAACGTGCGGAGGCGAAGAAGCGGACCTGCCCCGCGGGGAAGTCACGCTCCTCGAGGATCTGGCGCATGGCGACGCCGACCTGGCCGGTCGCGCCGACGATGCCGATGTTGACACTCATCGTCCGGTACCTCCATAGACGACGGCCTCGATCTCGTCGGAGCCGAGCTCGAAGGCCGCGTGGGCGGCGTTGACGGCCGCCTCGATCTGCGCCTCGGCCACCACGACCGAGACCCGGATCTCCGAGGTGGAGATCATCTCGATGTTGACGCCCGCCTCGGACAGGGCCTCGAAGAAGCGCGCGGAGATGCCGGGGGCCGAGCTCATGCCGGCGCCGACGATGGAGACCTTGCCGACGCTGTCGTCGTACTGCAGGCTCTCGAAGCCGATCCGCTCACGCACCCGGTCCAGCGCCGTCATGGCGGTCTGGCCCTCACCCTGCGGGAGGGTGAAGGAGATGTCGGTGAGACCGGTCTTCGCCTCGGAGATGTTCTGCACGATCATGTCGATGTTGATCTGCGCGTCGGCGACGGCGCGGAAGATCGCAGCGGCCTCGCCCGGCTTGTCCGGTACGCCGACCACGGTGATCTTGGCCTGGCTGCGGTCGTGGGCGACGCCGGTGATGATCGCGGCTTCCATGTGTGCTTCCTTCTCCTCAGAGACGACGCCTGCAACATCTGCGGCCTTGACGACCCAGGTGCCCTCCTTCTCGGAGAAGGAGGAGCGGACGTGGATGGGCATGTCGTAGCGGCGGGCGTACTCGACGCACCGCAGGTGCAGGATCTTGGCGCCCTGCGCGGCCATCTCCAGGGTCTCCTCGTAGGAGATCCGGGGGACCTTCCGGGCCCGCGGCTCGATGCGCGGGTCGGCGGTGAAGATGCCGTCGACGTCGGAGTAGATCTCGCAGACATCGGCCTTGAGCGCGACAGCGAGCGCGACCGCAGTGGTGTCCGAACCGCCGCGACCGAGCGTGGTGATGTCCTTGGTCGTCTGGGAGACGCCCTGGAAGCCGGCGACGATGGCGATCGCGTCCTCGCCGATCGCGGCCTCGATGCGGCCCGGCGTGACGTCGATGATCTTCGCCTTGCCGTGCTCGGCATCGGTGATGACGCCGGCCTGGGAGCCGGTGAACGAACGTGCCTCGTGGCCGAGGTTCTGGATCGCCATGGCCAGCACGGCCATCGAGATCCGCTCTCCAGCCGTGAGCAGCATGTCGAGCTCACGGGCCGGGGGCAGCGGAGAGACCTCGTTGGCCAGGTCGATCAGCTCGTCCGTCGTGTCGCCCATCGCCGAGACCACGACCACGACCTGGTGGCCGGCCTTCTTGGTGTTGACGATGCGCTGCGCGACGCGCTTGACGCCGGCTGCGTCGGCGACCGACGAGCCGCCGTACTTCTGCACGACAATGCCCACGAGGGCTCACTCCTGGCGGTTCGGGGGAAGGGACGGTGCCCCTGCGACCGCGGCCGCCGGGCCGTGGAGCCTGGCGACGCCAGGTCCGCGACCGATTCTACCGAGCGGCGCTACGCCTTTTCGCCGCCGTCCAGCACGGCGGACGCCACCTCGACCAGCTCCAGCTCCTGCGTGATGTCCAGGTCGACGTCGAGCCGATCATGGGCGACCACCGAGAGGAGCGCCTTCATCGACGAGCCGGCCAGCGCACCCCAGGACGAGACGTAGGAGAACTGCCACCACCACAGTGCCTCCTCGACGTCACCCGCCTCGTAGTGGCGCACGCCGATCGCGAGGTCCGCGGCGATGCTCGTGAGGTCGTCGGAGAGCAGACCCTCGACGACCTCGGGCTGATAGGGGTCGAACACATAGCTGTAGGTGTCGAGGTCGCCGAGCAGGCCGGCGAGCTGCAGCCGCAGCGCGTCGATGTCGTCGGGGTCGGGGCCGTCGTCGGGCTGGTACTCGTCGCGCGGCGCGAAGTCGCGTTGCACTCCCAGCCGGGCGCCCGTCAGCGCGATCTGGCTGATCTGGAGGAGCAGGAGGGAGACCGCCTGACCGCCGGTCGCCTCGGCCGCGACGACCCGGAGGCCGTCGAGGAACGACCGGACGGACGACGCGATGTCGTCGGCGAGACGCACGGTCTCGGTCTCGACCGCGATCAGCGCCTCGAGGGCGGCGAGCCCCGGGAGCTGCTGCTCGGTGGTGGTGTTGTCGCTCATGCTGCTCATGTCACTGGTCATGTCACTGGTCATGTTGCTGCTCATGTTGCTGCTCATGTTGCTGCTCATGTTGCTGTCTGCCTTCCCACGAATGCCCGACCCAGGGTGACCTCGTCGGCGTACTCCAGGTCTCCTCCCACCGGAAGTCCACTGGCCAAACGCGTCACGCGCAACCCCAGGGGCCCGAGCATCCGCGTGAGGTAGGTCGCCGTGGCCTCGCCCTCGAGGTTGGGATCGGTCGCCAGGATCACCTCGGTGACCGCCCCGTCGCCCAGCCGGGTGAGCAGCTCGCGGATGTGCAGTTGCTCCGGGCCGATGCCGTCGATCGGCGAGATGGCCCCGCCGAGGACGTGGTAGCGACCCCGGAACTCACGGGTCCGCTCGATCGCGACGACGTCCTTGTATTCCTCGACGACGCACAGCACGGACGGGTCGCGCCGCGGGTCACGGCAGATGCGGCACTGGTCGTCCTCGGCGACGTTGAAGCAGATGCTGCAGAACTTCACCTTGTCCTTGACCTCGAGCAGGACCTCGGCGAAGCGGCGTACGTCGGCGGGGTCGGCCTGCAACAGGTGGAACGCGATCCGCTGCGCGCTCTTCGGCCCGACGCCCGGGAGTCGGCCGAGCTCGTCGATGAGGTCCTGGACGACGCCTTCGTACATCAGAAGCCCAGTGGGCCGGGAGCCTGGCCAGGGCCGTCCACACCGGGCAGGCCCGGCATGCCACCGGCGAGCGGGCCCATGGCCTCCTCGGCGAGTGCGTCGACCTTCGCCCGGGCGTCGCGGAAGGCGGCCACCACCAGGTCGCCGAGATCCGACAGCGCCTCGGCGTCGGTGCCGTCGAGGGCCTCGGGGGTGATGGTGACGGCCGTCAGCTCGCCGGCGCCGGTCAGGCTGACGGAGACCGCGCCGCCCGCCACCGTGCCCTCGACCACCGTGTCGGCCAGGCGCTGCTGCGCGGCCTGGAGGTCGCTCTGCATCTGCTGGGCCTGCTGCATCAGGGCACCCAGGTCGAGGCCACCGAGGCCACCGCTGAGGGCGTCGAACGGGTTCTGGCTCATGGTCTGCTCGTCTCTGGTCGGTCTGCTGGGTCTGCTGGGTCCATCACGGTGGTGCGGGGCCACGGCATCAGCCGCGGGGGATCTCCTCGATCATCTGCGCCCCCAGCTCCCGGGCCAGGAGCTCGGCGCTGGACTCGGCGTCGACGTCGGCGTCGTCGAGGTCGACGTGGGCGTCCGGGTCCTCGGGCGGCGCCTCCACCTGTGCCTGCAGGTCCTCCATGCGGGGCCGTCGCGAAGGCGGCGGAGCCACCTCCGACTCGCTGGACGACGCGGTGCTCGAGGGCGGTCCCCCGGGCTCCACGTCCCACGGTGGGGCGTCATCGAAGCGAGGACCGCCGGAAGCCGGCTCGGACGTGGCCGCCGGCGTGGCGGCCTGGGGCGGACGGACCGTCTCGGGCCAGCCACCGGACTCGGGCGTGCTGCCCGCCTCGGACCGGCGTTGGGTCGGCTGGGTCGACTGCTGGGCCGGCTGCTGGGCCGGAGACGCGGCGGGTGCCGCCGCTCCCGGGTTGGCGGACGGATCGACGATCGCGTCGATCCGCACCTGGATGCCGATCTCGTCGATCACCGCCTGCTGCACGATCTCGACGTGGCCGCCCGACTCGAAGGAGCGGCGCGGGCCGTCGGCCTGGAAGCCGAGGCTGAGCACCCCCGAGTCAAACGCGACGACCTGGGAGTTCTGCGTCAGGTGGATCCAGGTGACCCGCTTGACGCCCTTGATCCGGTCGACGACGGAGGGCCACAGGCGCCGGATGTCGACCAACGTCAGGCCACCGGACGCCGTGGGCGAGGGAGCCTGAGCGGACGCAGGGACAGGGACAGGGCGTTCCTCGACGACGGGAGCGGGCTCGTCGCCGACCGCAGCGGGAGCCGGGGCCCTCTCCTCGACCACCGGGGCCGGCACGGGAGCGGGGGCAGCATCGCGTGGGGCCGGTTGCGGGGTCGGTTGCTGGGCCGCTTGCTGGGCCTCGTTGGCCACCGGCGCGGGACGCTCGACGCGCTCCGGGGCCGCACGCTCGGCGCGCGACGGCTCCGGACGGTCGGCCGCCGGCGCCGCCGCAGGCGCTGCGGGGGGCAGGGCCTCGGCCGACGTCGTACCGCTGATCGCGGCGCGGCGCTCCAGGCGGTCGAGTCGGGCGAGCACACCTTCGGTGGCGTGGTCGGCGGCGGGCAGGAGGATCCGCGCGCAGATCAGCTCCAACAGCAGCCGCGGCGCGGTCGCACCGCGCATGTCGGTGAGCCCGGCCGCGACGAGGTCGGCGGCGCGGGTCAGCTCCGCGCGGCCGAACGCCGTGGCCTGGGCGACCAGCCGGTCGGCCTGGTCGCCGGAGACGTCGAGCAGGCCGGAGGCCGCAGCATCGGGGACCGCGGAGATGATGACGAGGTCGCGCAGGCGGCGCAACAGGTCCTCGGTGAAGCGGCGCGGGTCCTGCCCGGTCTCGATGACCTTGTCGACGACACCGAAGACCGCCGAGCCGTCGCCCGCCGCGAACGCGGCGACGACGTCGTCGAGGAGGGTGTCGGGCGTGTAGCCGAGGAGCCCGCTGGCGAGGTCGTAGGTGACGCCCTGCGAGCCCGCTCCGCCGAGCAGCTGGTCGAGGACCGAGAGGGTGTCCCGCGCCGAGCCGGCGCCGGCTCGGACCACGAGCGGCAGGGCGGCCGCCTCGATCGCGACGCCCTCACGGTCGCAGAGCTCGGTGAGGTACGCCGTCAGCAGCCGCGGCGGGATCAGGCGGAACGGGTAGTGGTGGGTGCGCGAGCGGATGGTCGGGATGACCTTCTCCGGCTCGGTCGTGGCGAAGATGAAGCGCAGGTGCGGCGGCGGCTCCTCGACGAGCTTGAGCAGGGCGTTGAAGCCCTGCGTCGTCACCATGTGGGCCTCGTCGATGATGTAGACCTTGTAGCGGCTCTTCACGGGCGCGAAGAACGCCTTCTCACGCAAGTCGCGTGCGTCGTCGACGCCACCGTGGGAGGCGGCGTCGATCTCGATCACGTCGATCGACCCGGGGCCGTTGCGGGCCAGGTCGCGACAGCTGTCGCACTCGCCGCACGGGTCCGCGATCGGCGCCCGCTCGCAGTTGAGCGCGCGCGCGAGGATCCGGGCGCTCGTCGTCTTGCCACATCCGCGCGGACCGGAGAACAGGTAGGCGTGGTTGACCCGGTTGCCCGCGAGCGCGGCGCGCAACGGCTCGGTCACGTGCTCCTGCCCGATCACCTCGGCGAAGGTCTCGGGCCGGTAGCGGCGGTAGAGCGCGAGCGGTGAGTCCACCCCTGAACACTAACGAGCGGCCCCGACACCTGACAGCCCGCCTGCTGGCCGCGCGATCACGACGGTCCACGGTCCGGGTTCGGCGACCGGAGGACCGTCGTCTAGAGTGAGGCCAACCCCTCGTGCGGCGATATCTCGCCCAACTCCCCCAGGGCCGGAAGGCAGCAAGGGTAAGCGGGCTCTGTCGGGTGCGCGAGGGGCCTTTTCTTTTTCCCAGCCCGCTGCGCTTTGCCCTCAGCGCTCGATGCGCCACCGCACGGACGCGTCGAGCGTGCAGGGCTGCATGGTCAGTCCCGTCCCGGCCGCAACGTCCGCGACGCCGAGGCACAGACCGCCACGGTCGAGCCGGAACGAGAAGCCGCCTGCCGGGTTGGCGCGCACCTGCCACCGCTGGTTGTCCTGGGTGCCGCAGCCCCAGGTGCCGACCTCGCCGCCGGCCGTCGCGTCGTAGGCGTCGAAGCAGCGACCGGTGAGGGCACTCACGACCTGATGGGCCAGGACGGCCCGCTTCACGAACGTGACCTGCGTGGCCGTGCCGCCCTCGGCGCGCGTCGAGAGCCCGGTGGAGCCGGTCGCACCGTCCGGGACCCCGGCCAGCAGCCCCGAGGTGACCTGCCGCAGCGCCACCTGACCGGTCGGCGGAACGACGTACGGCCAGGCGACGGCGGGCGGCGGCGTGACGTCCCAGCTCTGCGCCAGCAGCAGGCGGCAGGGGACGTGGACCAAGCGCGCGCCGGCGGCCATCGAGGCGCCGGCCGGCATCAAGCAGGTGCCGCGGGCCATGTTGACGACGGCGGATCCGACCACCGGGTGCTCCACGACGCGGAACCGCTGGGCGAGACCGGTGCCACAGCGCCGGAACTCCGTCCGGCCGCGCGTCACCGCCGTCAGGCAGCCGGCGCCGGCCTGCCGCACCGTGTAGGCACCGCCGGCGCGCCGCAGCGCCAGGGCCGCGAGCTGACCGCTGCGCGTCCGCTGCACCGGCGCACTGCCGTCGCCCACGCCCGCCCACAGCCCCGACTGGGTGTTGCGGACGGCGTAGTCGCGCCCCGGGAGCGGCGCCTCGACCGGCCAGCTGCCGACCGGGCCGGGTGTCGGCGCGGGGGCGACCTGGAACAGGGCCACGCCGGTCGCCGTTCGTCCGGTCTCGTCGACGGCGACGTAGCGGACGAAGTCGGTCGTCGGGGACGCGACGGCCGGTGGCGTGTAGGTGACGACGCTCCCGGCCTGGCTGACGCGACCCCCCAGGTGGCTGCGGGCATCGACGCGGCGCAACCGGACGGCGTCGGTGTTGGCGTCGTGGTCGTTGCGGGTCGGCCGGAAGGAGAAGGGCGTGCCCGACGTCTGGTGGCGGACCAGGTCGAGGGCGGCGTACGGCGGCAGGGGCACCAGCGACTCCCTCACCCACGGCAGCTGACCACGCACCCGGTCGCGCTGGTCGAGGATCGCGCGCAGCTCGGTGCCGTCGAAGCGGTGGAACTGGTTGCCCGACTCGATGGTGGCGCCCTCGGGGCCGTTGGTGTGGTTGTCGCGGGCTCCCCAGTTGTGACCGAGCTCGTGCCGGGTGACGACCCACGGGGTGCCGGTGCCGCCGTTGGAGGAGATGGCCGAGGGACCGGTGATGGTGCCGACCCAGGCGACGCCACCACCGCCCGGCGAGCCCTGCCAGACCACGATCGCGTCCACCCCGGCGTCGGCCTGCGCGGCAGCCCAGTCGTCGCGGGCGTCGGCGAGCACGTCGTCGTAGGCCCCATAGGGCTCGGCGGTGGCGGAGCTGCGGATGACGACCCGGCCGGTGGCCGGGCGCAGCCTGGCGTTGGTCTCGTAGACGAGCCGCAGAGCGATCGTCGAGAACTCGACGGCGTCGAGCGCCCGGTCCACCGAGCCCCCGATGGTCGGGCCGGTGAACCACCGGTGCGCGAGGTCGTAGCCGATGTCCCAGCGCCGCGTCACGGGAGTGATCCGGCCCGGGAGCAGGGTGACGTTGCGGCTGGCGTCGGCCGCGTCCGGCCACCGGAAGGTCGTCGGCTGGGTCATGCCGCGGGTGCCGACGACGGCGCCGTCGACGACGTGCCACGTGCCGCCGCGGTCGAAGACCACGAGTCCCTCGAACTTCCCGTCCGAGCGGAGGATCCCGCCGGCGACGAGCCCGGAGCGTCCGTCGACGGTCCCGAGGTAGCTGCGCTGGGCCGGAGCCGCGGCCGTGGCGAAGGACCCCGAGTCTCCCTGCACGAGCACGCGGAAGCCCGGCGTACGCGTCCTGACGAGCTGCAGCCGCAGCCGCAGCACCTGGCCCTCGTGCCGGACGACGTGCACCAGGGTCGCCGGCGCCACCGCCTTCACGCCCGCGGTCTCCGCGACCGGTCCGCCGGTCCGGGCAGCGGACGCGTGCCCGCCCTCCGTCGCCAGCAGGCTCCCCGCCGCCAACACCGTCCCCAGCACCACCACGAGCACGCCACGCAGCCAGCTGACCATGATGACCCTCCCCGATCCTCCGTCGCTGCCTGGAGTGTGCCGCGCGGGCGGGGCGACTGTCGAGGACGAGCACGATTTCCGGCCCCCCGCCGGCTGCCGGTAGCCTCCTCCGCGGAGGTATCGCCTAGTGGCCTATGGCGCACGGCTGGAATCCGTGTTGGGTTAATAGCCCTCGGGGGTTCGAATCCCCCTACCTCCGCCGGACGAACGGCGTCGACGACAGTCGGCGCCGTTCGCTTTTCACCGCCAGCTCATCGCCGGCGGCGCGCCAGGACCGGGCGCAGGATCAGCAGGACGGCGAGGGCACCGCCACCGCCCAGCCCCCACCAGATCGCGCGCTCACGAGTCGGGGCGAGGACGTCGGCGCGGGCCCGGGGGGCGTCGGCCGGCCGGGCGGTGGTGTCCTCGTCGCGATCGCTGCGCCCGGTGGACGGGACCCGCTCCAGGGCTTCGAGGGCCTGCACCACCCCGTGGCCGACGAGCGGGCTCGCCCCCAGGGTGTTGCCGCTCGCCGTGGTGACGAGACGAGCCCGGATGCGCGTGGCCGACTCGTCGCCGTTGGCCGACCACACGAGCGCCGCGATGCCGGCGACCTGGGCGGCCGCCCAGTGCGACGACACACTCGTGACCCGGCACCAGCCCCCGTTGAGACCGCGAGACACCGCGCCCGTCCCCGGGGCGGCGACGTCGATGGCGGAGCTGCGCAGCACCGAGCCGAGCGCGCCGTCGGTCGACGCACCGACGGCCAGGGTCCGGTCGTCCGCCGCGGGCCAGACGTCGCGGGCGGCGTCCTCGCCCGGCTCCGCCTCCCCGGAGTACGACGGCAGGAAGCCGGACTCCGGCGCGGGCCGGTCTCCCCCGGCCGCGACGACGAGCACGCCGGTGCGGACGAGCCGGTCGACGGCGGACTCGAGGGCGGTGCTGTGGGCGACCTCGATCGGCACCAGCACGATGGTGCGCGGCGGGAGCCGGCCCGCGGAGCGGTCGTCGGCGACGCCGCGGAGGGCGGTGGCGAGACCGTCGGAGGTCGGCGTCACGCCGTCGTCCGAGCCGCGGGGGTGGGTGTAGAACGTGCGACCCTCGACCGTCGCGGCGGGCGCGATCCCGACCTCGACGCCGGGGTCGTCCTGGTCGGGTCCGGCGATGATGCCGGCCGCCGTGAGGCCGTGGGCGTAGTCGAGCGTCGAAGGCCCGCTGCCGTCGTGGCCGGTGATGCCGGAGTCGACGACGACGATCCGGACGCCCTCGCCCGGGCCGATGCCGCGGCGGGCCAGCAGCGCCGTCGCCTCTCCGACGTGGAGAGCGTCGTTGGCGTCGTTGACGCCCTCGACCTTGCGCTCCTCGGTCTCGGTCTGCACGTTGTCGCAATCGGGGTCGTCGGCAGCGGCGGCGGACGGGGCCGCGGGGACGGCGACGAGCGTCAACGCGGCGAGGAGGAGCGCCGACGCGCCCCGCCCAGCCCAGCCGATCACCCGCACGAGGACTCCGTGGGTGCCTGGTCGCGGATGGCCGGTGGACAGAGCGCCGCGAGGATCGACAGCTCGGGCCCGGGCTTGAACAGCTCGCCCCACGTGTCGGGGACGACGACGGCGGGGACGTCCGTGTAGCCCAGCTGTCCCAGCTCGGCCTCGCCGGCGATCGGGTAGATCTGGCCGCGGTCGTCGACCAGCTGGACGCTGCCGCCGCTGTCGCTGGCCCAGCCCGCGGTGCGGACGAGCGCGCCTCGCCCGGAGAGGACGGACACCTCCCGGTCGCCCTCCTCGACCGCGTCGGCCATGCCGCCGCCGTCGGGGACCCGGGCGAGCTGCACGGCCGGCTCCTCGCCCTCCTCGGTCACCAGCACGCCGCAGACCTGGTCGGAGGCCGACGGCGAGCCGGCGAGCACCTCCTCGGGCCAGTGCGCGTCGGCGTACGGCTTGCCGGTGGCGAACTGGAAGTCGGCGTCGTCGGCGTCGAGCTCCCGCGGCAGGCGCGGGCCGAGGGAGGTGTGGCGCAGCACCTCTGCGGCAAAGGGGCTGAGCTCGCGCATGCCGTCGGCCGTGATGACGTAGGGCCTGCCGGACTCGAGGTAGAGGTCGCCGATGAGTGCGCCCGGGGCTCCCGGGAGGCCGGCCGGATCACCCAGCCCACTGATGCCGAGACCGCGCCCGTCGAGCGACCCGCCGACGGGGAAGAGGTCGAGCCACGCCTCGGGCACCGTGATCAGGTCGTTGAGCGAGATCCCCAGCGCCGGCAGCAGCCCGTCGTTGCCGGGGTCGAGGCGATAGCTGTAGGCACGCCGTGGCAGTCCGGGGGCGTCGGCCTCGGCGATCAGGAAGGTCCCCCGGCCGGCGCGCACCACGAACCCCTGGTCGGGAGCGGCCTCGACCGCCGGGTCGTCGCTGATCTCGGTCAGCATCCCCTGGCCCGTGGCGGTGCACGAGACCCACCCCGAGTTGACCAGCTCTCCCGCGGTCGGCACGGTCGTCGGGGCGTCGAGGATGCCGATCGACGGTCCCTCACGCTGCTCGGCGAGCTTGTCGTCGGGGACGCTCTTGGTCTCGACATCGGCGCCGAGGATGAGCTGCGCCGACGTGACGTTGATGACGGGCCGCAGGGTCGGTCCGGGCAGGGTGCCGTCGGGCAGGATCACGTAGAGCGCGCCGTGGTCGTCGGTGACCAGGCCCGGCTCCTTCCAGTCCACCGGCTCGCGCTTCGTGAGCGCGCCCGCGACGGCCGCCCCGGCGACCAGCAGGACGGCGAGCGCGATGCCGCCGATGATCATCCGGCCCGGGCGAGCAGGCTCGACCTCCCGGCCGCCCGGCGCGCCGGACACGAACGCGGTGACCAGCCGCCGCCGGCTGAACGAGTACGCCTCGACGAGGTCCTTCTTGGTGGCCATCGATCGCTTCCAGCTCAGCCCAGCGCGTCACGGACGTGGTCGAACAGGCCGGTCGCGACGACGAGCAGCGGCAGCAGCGCCAGCAGGGCGGCCGACTCCAGGACGTCGCCGAGGCGGCCTCGGCGCACCGACGGCGCGGACGGCGTGAGGGTCGCGACCATCAGCACGGCGCCGGCGACGGCGAGCACGACGGCGAGCGTCGGACGCCAGTCAGGGTGCAGCGCCAGCGCCGACAGGGCAGCCACGAGCAGTCCGCCGATGCCGGAGCAGAGCCCGACCAGCACCTCGGTGCCGGTGCGGTACTGCCGGGTGCGGAGCATGACGATCAGGCAGGCCACCACGGCCAGCAGCGTGCCGGAGACGCCGAGCCCGACGGCGAACGGCGTCAGCAGCACCAGCAACAGGCCGACCGTCCCGGTGATGGCGAGGAGGATCTCGTGCGCCAGCCGCGCGTCGGCGGCGACCCGCGCGGGATCGATGTCGTCGGGGTCGGCGGTGATGTCCTGCGAGGAGTAGAGCTGGTCGATCCGCGTCGACGTCGCCCCGAGCGCCAGCCACGGGAAGATGCTGCCGACGAGGACCACGAGCGCCAGCAGGACCGTCAGGAGCACGGCCGGGGCCAGCCCGTCGCCGTCGGCCGAGCGGAGGTGGAGCCCGACGCCGAGGGCAATGGCGCCCACGACGGCCGGTGGGAACGCGAGGGTCCGCCCCGGGCCGAGGCCGATGACGCAGACGAGTCCCGCCAGCAGCGTGCCCGCGCCGGCGGCGACCAGGAGGTCGGCGAAGACCAGCGGACTGGGCGCGAACATGACGCCGGCGACGGCAGCGAAGCCGGCGCCCAGCCAGGCGACACCGACGGCGGCGTCGGTCTCGCCCTGCGCCCGCGAGAGGGTGACGGCGCCGGCGACGAGCGCGACCGCCACCATCACCGCCGCCACCGCCGCGAAGCCGGAGCCCCGCTGCACCAGGAGTGCGGCGGCGCCGAGCACGAAGAAGAGAGCGGCTGCCATCAGCGCCGTACGACGCCCGGTGGCCGGACGCCACGGCGTGAGGTCGTGCTCGACGACGTCGGTCATCGCCTCGACGACGTCGTCGTAGACCCGCGGGACGGGGTCGTCGACGCCCGCGGTCACGGTGAGCAGTCCGCCGTCCTCGACGCCCTGCAGGACCAGTCCGGTGTCGAGGGCGAGCCGGCGACCGTCGGCGGTGCCGATCCGGTAGCCGCCGTGGACCGTGGCCGGGTCGAGCAGCCCGACGCTGCGCGCCAGCTCCGGCAGGAGCTCCGCGAGCGGCACCGCACCCGGCAGCACCAGGTCGACCCGGCGGGTGCCGGAGGTGACGGTGACCCGCACGAGGCCCGAGGCGACCGCACCGGGGGCGCGACCTGCGGCTGACGTCATCTGCTCCACCTTCCCGAGACCCGGGGAGGCTCCCGGGATCCACATCGTGGCACGGACTCCCGCGCCGGCACGACCTGCACACGACCTGCGCGCGGAAGAGGGACCGACGCGTGGCGTCGGCCCCTCTCGAGCTCGTCGTGACCTTGCTGCCGCGTCTACCGGAAGCGGGCCGCTCCGCGCCTGTCGGCGGCCATGTAGTCGGCGTTGGACTCGTAGACGGTGCTGTGGGTGCGGTCGAGCAGGTCGCGCAGCTCCTGCATCGCCCAGTCCCAGGCGGCCTTCGACTCCGTGTAGGCGTCGCGCTGGTCGCCGCTCCAGGTCGCCACCTTGGGGGCGATGTCCTGCTCGAGGGCGTTGAGGCTGCCATCCATCTTCTTGACGGTCTCGTACATGTTGGCGGCGGCGGCGTCGAGCGCGGTGTGGTTGACGCGCAGTCCGTCGAGGGCGCCGTAGTCAGGTCCGGTCATCGTGCTGTCTCCTCGTTGTCTGAGTGGGTCAGGGGGTGGTCAGGGCTGGTCAGGGTCGGGTCACTGGGCGCCGAGGCGGTTGAGCAGCGACACCATGCCCGAGCCGGCGGCCTCGTCGACGGCCTCGTTGTCGCGCTCGGTCTCGGTCAGGGACGCGTGGAAGCGGTCCAGCGCCGTGATGACGACCTTGTGCTTCTCCAGCCACGCCTGCTTGAGGTTGTTGAACGACAGTCCACCCGACCCCTGCCACTTGGTGGCGAGCTCGGCGAGCTGGTCGTCCATGGTCGCGGAGTGCTGGGCGAACTCCTGCTTGGCCTGCACGACGCGCTCAGCGATCTCCTTGAGCGCGCCCTTCGCCTGGCCGAACTCGATGTTCGAACCGGTCATTGTCTGCTCCTTGGGGTTGAACGGGGTTGGTCAGAAGGCGGGAACGACACAGCAGTCCCGCTTCAGAGATGGACACATCCGAGTGGCTCCCGAGACATTCCAAAGAGCCGACGCGATTCGTGCTACCCCCACTGGCGCAGGGGCTAAACATCAGCCCGTGACTTCCCACAGATGACGGAAGAATCCGACCGCGACGACGAGGGATCCGACGGCGAAGGCGCCACACAGGGCCTCACCGATCTCGGCACGACGCGACCACCAGGCCGAGCGCCAGCCGCGGCCGACCAGGACCGCCACCAGCACCAGCAGGGCCGCCAGGGCGAGCGCGACGATCGCGACCGTTCGGACCCATCCCGGGGATGTGCCGGCGCCACCGGGCCCGGCGATGCCCAGGACCACGACAGCGACCCACGCGAGCGCGACCACGCCGGCGAGCCGGAGCAACCGGCGCGCGACGACGTGGCGGTAGCTGCGCGCCGCCAGCAGCAGCGCGGCGCCGCCGAAGCCGACCAGGCATCGCGCGCCCGTCCGGTCGAGCGGGAGGTCGGCCGACCAGAGCAGCAGCGGGGCTGTCACGAGGACCACGACCAGGATCGCGGCGGCCGCGGCGCGCACCAGCCGGGCACCGCTCGCCGCCACGCCGGCCACCGCGCGCTCGGGGACCACGATCCGGCCACGGCGCCCGGTCGGGCGCTCGCGAGCCGACCAGGCCGTCACGGCGAGGCGCTCGAGATCGAGGAGGTACTGGTCGGGGACGTCGACGGCGTACGTCGGCACGAACCGTGCCGCGAGGACGGCCAGGAGCAGCAGGACCGACCACACGACCTGCGGCGCGGCGTTGGCGAGCGTCCCGATCCCGGCCACGACGAACCAGGCCGCGCCGACACAGATCCACACCCGCAGGCCCTCATCGGCACCGCCGGCGCGCTCGACCCCCTCCGCGAGCACGACAGGGTCCGCGAGGGCGCGGCCGACAGCGGCCGTCACCGACGACGCGAGCGCCATCGTCCCGATGACCATCGGCAGCCGCTCGGGCGTCGGGTCCCAGACCAGGGCGAGGGCGGCCGCTGCCGCGAGCGCCGGCGCCGCGAGGACCCGCTGCGCGGCGAGCGCACCGAACGGCAGGCACCCGACGAGCGCCGCCACCAGCAGCGCGACCACGGCCGGCCACCGCTCGTCGTCGGGCAGCTGCGCCGCCGACCAGCCGGCCGCCAGGCCGGCGGCGGCGGCCAGTGTCAGCCAGATCGCCGAACCGGTCGACGCACGCAGTCCGTCAGGAGCGCGGCCGCCACCCGCGCGGCCCCTCCCTGGTCCTGGCGGCGCGGGACGCGAGGTCGGCTCGACGGCGACCAGGACGGTGCCCGACGTGATGCCGGCGTCGGCCAGCACGGTCGAGAGCTGGAGCGGCTCGCCCATCCGGCTGACGAACGGCAGGGGCGCGGCGAGGCCGACCTCGGCGGCGTACGCCTGCGCGACGTCGGCGAGGGTCGCCGCCGACGGGACGGTCAGGTCGAGGACGCCCGCGGGCCCGTGGACCGTGAGCGCCAGCGCCGCGCCGGTCGAGGCGGTCCGCGACGGCGTGCGCGACCTCGCTCCCGACATCGAACCTCCCGAGATGGATGAGTGGATCGTGATTCGTGACCCTGACGGCAGGGTAGCCCTGACCCTCGTGCGTCCCTACCCACCTGTTGCGCGGCCCTATCATCGGGGCCTGGGAGACACTCCCTCTTCGATGTTCGGGCATCCACGACAGGGGCAAGCGTGACCGTCACCCAACCCAGTCCACGCGGCAAGCCACCCGGCCGACCGCCGGCGCGGCCGGCGCCTGCGCCCGGCAGCCTGACCCAGCGGGCCGGGCGCGGCGAGCGGCCCCAGATGCCGGGCGGGCAGCTGCAGGTGCAGCCGCCGCCACAGCTGCAGCCCAGCGAGGGCGCCGCCGGCGTCGCGATGAACGCGATCCCGATGCTCGGCAGTCTCGGCTCGATCGTCCTCGTCGCCGGACTCGGTGGCGACCGGGGCAACCAGGCGCTGCGTTTCATCGCGGCCGGCATGTTCCTCTTCGCGACGATCGGCTTCATCATCGTCCAGATCGACCGGCAGCGTAAGCAGCGCCAGCAGCAGGTGACCGGCTCGCGCACCGAGTACCTGCGCTACCTCTCCACCGTCCGCAAGGTCGCGCGCGACGCCGCGACCCAGCAGCGACGTGCCCTCACCTGGTCGCACCCCGTGCCGACGGCGCTTCCGGCGATCGCCGAGGACCGGTCCCGGGTCTGGGAGCGGTCCGCGGCCGACGAGGCGTTCCTGCAGGTGCGCTACGGCACCTGCGCCCAGCCCCTCGCCCTCGAGCTGCTCCCGCCGGAGGGCGCGCCCGTCGACGAGGTCGACCCCGCCTCCGCCTCGGCGCTGCACCGGCTGCTGGTCGTCCACCGCCTCCAGCCGGACCTGCCGGCCTCGATCGACCTGCGCGCCTTCGACCGGATCGAGATCTGCGGCGCGGAGGAGGAGGTGCGCTCGATGGCCCGCGCGCTGCTCTGCTCCGCGGCGACCTTCCAGTCCCCGGAGAACCTGCAGATCGCCGTGCTCGCCACCGACGCCACCCTCGCCCACTGGGACTGGGTGAAGTGGCTGCCGCAGGCCCACAGCCAGCACCACAACGATGCCGTCGGCCCCTCGCGGATGGTGACGACCTCGCTCACCGACCTGGCCGCGATGCTGCCACCCGACCTCAGCGAGCGGCCGCGGTTCGGCGCCGACGAGCGGCCCGCGATCCCGCACATCATCGTCGTCAACGACGGCGCCGAGCTGCCGCCCGGCAACCACGTCATCCCGCCCGACGGGCTCCACGGCGTCACCGTCATCGACCTCCCCACGCGGTGGGGCGAGCTCGACTCCCCCACGGCGCTGCGCCTCGAGCTCGAGGACCCTGCCGCGCCCACCAGCTCGATCGACCGGTACGACGAGGACGGGGTGCCCCTGGTCGCCGTACGACTGCGGACGGAGGCGGTGCGTGCGCGGGGCGACCAGTGCAGCGTCGCGACGGCCGAGGCGCTCGCGCGACGACTCACGCCGCTCTACACCCCCAGCGCCGGGGCCTCGGTCGGCGACGACAGCAACGCCGACCTCAGCGGGCCCACCGACTTCATGGACCTCCTCGGGCTGGGCGAGGTGCACACCTTCGACCCCGACGTGGCGTGGCGGACGCGACCGGCCCGTGACCGGCTGCGCGTCCCGATCGGCGTGACCGACGGCTCGGCACCGATGCACCTGGACATCAAGGAGTCCGCCCAGCAGGGCATGGGCCCGCACGGCCTGGTGATCGGCGCGACGGGCTCCGGCAAGTCGGAGTTCCTCCGGACGCTGGTGCTCGGTCTCGCGATGACCCACTCCCCCGAGCAGCTCAACATGGTGCTCGTCGACTTCAAGGGGGGCGCGACGTTCGCGGGGATGTCGGAGATGCCGCACGTCTCCGCCGTGATCACCAACCTCTCGCAGGACCTCACCCTCGTCGACCGCATGCAGGACGCGCTGTCGGGGGAGATGGTGCGCCGCCAGGAGCTGCTGCGCGAGGCCGGCAACTTCGCCTCGATCCGCGACTACGAGAAGGCCCGGACCTCGGGCGACCCGGCGTCGTCCGGGCTGGCTCCGCTGCCGTCGCTCTTCATCGTCGTCGACGAGTTCTCCGAGATGCTGTCGGCGAAGCCGGAGTTCATCGACCTGTTCGTCGCCATCGGCCGGCTCGGTCGCTCACTCGGCCTGCACCTCCTCCTCGCGTCGCAGCGGCTCGAGGAGGGGCGGCTGCGTGGCCTGGAGTCCCACCTGTCCTACCGGATCGGCCTGCGGACCTTCAGCGCACAGGAGTCGCGCGCGGTGCTGGGTGTCCCGGACGCCTACGAGCTCCCGGCGGTCCCCGGCCTCGGCTACCTCAAGCCGGACCCCACGCAGCTGACCCGCTTCAAGGCGGCCTACGTCTCGGGCCCGCCACAGAGCCAGCGGCGTCGGATCACGCGGGACAGCGGCGGCAAGGTCCGCGGGATCCTGCCGTTCACGATCTCGGAGGTGCAGACCTTCGACCCGGAGCCGGACGAGGAGCGCGAGGAGCAGCGGCCCGCGCCGCGCGAGGACGGCGCCTCGCTGCTCGACATCGCCGTCGGGCGGATGGACGGCCGTGGCCCGGAGGCGCACCAGGTGTGGCTGCCGCCGCTCGACGCACCCGACACGCTCGACCAGCTGATGCCCGACCTCGCCCCGCACCCGGAGCTGGGCCTGGTGTCGGCCGAGTGGCGCCGGCTCGGCAACCTGACTGTCCCGATCGGCACCGTGGACCGGCCCCGCGAGCAGCGTCGCGACACCCTGACGGTCAGCCTCAGCGGCGCCGCCGGCCACGTCGCGGTCGTCGGCGGACCGCGCAGCGGCAAGAGCACGCTGCTGCGCACCATCGTCACCAGCCTGTCGCTGACGACGACGCCGCTCGAGTCGCAGTTCTTCGTCCTCGACTTCGGCGGCGGCACCTTCGCCCCGCTGGCGGCGCTGCCCCACGTGTCCGGCGTCGGCACCCGCTCCGAGCCCGAGGTCGTACGACGGATCCTCGCGGAGGTCAAGGGCGTCGTCGACCGTCGCGAGGCGTACTTCCGCCAGCACGGCATCGACTCGATCGAGACCTACCGCAGTCGCCGGGCCCAGGGCCGCGCCGACGACGGCTACGGCGACGTCTTCCTCGTCATCGACGGCTGGGGCACCCTGCGCTCCGACTTCGACGACCTCGAGCTGGAGATCCAGCAGCTCGCGACCCGCGGCCTCACCTTCGGGTTGCACATCGTCACGGCCGCGACCCGGTGGCCGGACTTCCGGGCCGCGATGCGCGACCTGCTCGGCACCCGCCTCGAGCTGCGGCTCGGTGATCCGATCGACTCCGAGATCGACCGCAAGGTCGCGGCGCTGGTGCCGGTCAACCGCCCGGGGCGCGGCATGGTGCCCGGCAAGCTCCACTTCCTCGCGGCCCTGCCCCGCACCGACGGCGAAGCCTCGGCCACGAGCCTCGGCGACGGCGTGGACGCGATGATCACCGCCGTCAGCAAGGCCTGGCGCGGCCCGCAGGGGCCGAAGCTGCGCCTGCTGCCCGACCGCATCTCGCTCACCGACGTGCGCGAGCTCGCTGGGGAGAGCACGTCGCGGTCCCTGCTGCTGGGCATCCACGAGAAGGAGCTCGCGCCGGTCCCGCTCGACGTCGACGCGGAGCCGCACCTGCTCGCCTTCGGCGACGGCAAGTCCGGCAAGTCCACGCTGCTGCGCAGCTACTGCCAGGAGATCATGCGCACCCGCACGCCGGCGGAGGCCCAGATCGTCCTCGTCGACTACCGGCGATCGCTGCTCGGCGAGGTGCCGGAGGACTACCTGCTCAACTACCTGACCGCGGCCAACCAGGCCCAGCCGGCGCTGGCCGACCTGGCGACGTACCTGCAGAACCGGATCCCCGGACCCGACGTCACCCCCGAGCAGCTGCGCAACCGCTCGTGGTGGCAGGGCGCCGAGGTGTTCGTGGTCGTCGACGACTACGACCTGGTCGCCACCCAGCAGAGCTCACCGATCGCGCTGCTGCAGCCGCTGATGGCACAGGCCAGGGACGTCGGCCTGCACATCGCGATCGCGCGGCGCTCGGGCGGCGCGTCACGAGCGCTCTACGAGCCGGTCATCCAGTCGATGCGCGACCTGGCGATGCCCGGGATCCTGCTGTCGGGCAGTCGCGACGAGGGCGCGCTCATCGGCAACCTGCGCGCCGGCCCGGCCCAGCCCGGCCGGGCCCGGGTCGTCACGCGGGACCGGGGCGCGGAGGCCGTGCAGCTGGCGTGGTCGGATCCGGCGCTGTAGGCCACGAAGTGGGAGGACTCGGGGCTCGAAGTGGGAGGACGCGGCCTTGGCTGCCACCTCGGCACGCATGGAGTCCCACCTCGGCACGCACGGAGTGCCACTTCGCGGGGCTCAGGTTCCCACCTCGTGGGGTCGGGGCGAGGCGATGAGGGCGGCGAGGCCGGTGGTGACGGGGACGGCGAGGACCAGGCCGATGGACGTCACGAGCGTGCGGACGACCTCCTCGGCCAGCTGCTCGGTCGAGAGCAGGTCGATGAGCGGGCGGTCATAGACCCGCAGCACCATCAGCAGGATCAGCGCAGTCCCGACGTAGGCGAAGACGATCGTGTAGATCGTCGAGGCGATGTGGTCGCGCCCGATCCGCATGGCCCGGTTGAAGATCTCCGTGCGGGAGGCGCCGGGACTGGCGGCGCGCAGCTCCCACACCGCCGAGGCCTGCGTGATGGTGACGTCGTTGAGCACGCCGAGGCCGGCGATCACCAGCGCGCAGCCGAGCAGCGCCTGGAAGTCCAGCTCGCCGAAGGTCGCCAGGATGGCGCCGGCCTCGTCGCTGATCCCGGTCAGGTGGGCGTTGCCGATCGCGATCACCCCGAGCCCGGCGGTCAGCAGGATGCCGAGCAGCGTGCCGGCCAGCGCGGTGCTGGTGCGCAGTGAGAAACCGTGGGTCGTGTAGAGGACGACGAACATGATCATCGAGGCGCCGGTCAGCGCGACCCCGACCCCGGGGGCGCCGTCGAGCAGCGCCGGCAGGACCCACCACCAGATCACCAGCCCGCCGAACGCCAGGCCGAAGAGCGCGAAGAGCCCACGCCAGCGGGCGATCGCGACCACCACGATGACGAAGAACAGCAGGAGCCAGAGCATGGTGCCGTCGCGGTCGGTCGCGAAATAGGAGTACGACGCCTCCGCGCCGTCGACCGCATCGGGGGTCGGGGTGCGGAGCAGCTCCACCTGGTCGCCCTCCGCGACCCCCGAGTCGAGCACCTCGGGCGGCACCGCGACCTGGACGGTCAGGTCCTCGCCCTCGACCTCCACCTCGAGGGTGCTGCAGCCGGATCCGTCGGGCAGGCCCTTGCCCGGGCAGCGCGGGGCAACGGAGACGACCTCGCCGCTCGGGAAGGTCACGCCGTCGGCGGCGAACTGGGCGGCGGGCCCTCCGCTCTCGGCGGCCTGGTCGGCGACGTCGCCCGGCGGCCACCACACGACCAGGCCGACCAGCGTCGCGACGAGCGCCACGCCGAGCCCGGCCAGGAGCGCGACGCGGGCGGTGGCGCCGACCTCGATCCGGTCGATGCCGCTCGTCGCTCGATGTGCATGTCCGCCGCCCACTCGGGCCTCCTTCGTCGCCGTCCGGGTCGAGGTGATGTCCCGGGGCGACGCTATCGGGCGGGTCTCACCAGCTCGACTTCGTGATCCCCGGCAGCTCGCCGCGGTGGGCCATCTCGCGGAACCGGATCCGCGAGAGCCCCGCCTTGCGGAGATGGCCGCGGGGCCGGCCGTCGACCTGGTCGCGGTTGCGCAGACGCACCGGCGAGGAGTCGCGCGGCAACCGCGCGAGCGCCCGCAGCGCCTCGGCCAGCTCGTCCGAGCCGGGCTCGGCACGCCGGATCCGCTCCTTGAGCACGGCGCGACGCCCGGCGTACCGCTCGACCGTGGCGCGCCTCCGCGCCTCGGCCGCGATCTTGCTCCGCTTGGCCATTAGGCCGCGCCTCCCCATCCCGTGGCGGCGCCGAGCGCCGCCCAGGCGGCACGCTCGCCGCGTTGCCACCGCTCAAAAGACGACCCGGTCTGTGGTCGCGGCGGCGCCTTGCGATCGCACCACCTGGACGACGTCGGCATCCGCCGAGGATGGGGAGACACGACCTCAGCGCTCCTCCCTGAACTCGACATGGCGCCGAACGACGGGGTCGTACTTGCGCAGGGTCAGCCGGTCCGGGTCGTTGCGACGGTTCTTCCGGGTGACGTAGGTGTGGCCGGTGCCAGCGGTGGAACGGAGCTTGACGATCGGCCGCACGTCGGAGCCCTTGCCCGATCGACTCGCCATCAGAGCCTGACCCCGCGGGCGCGCAGGTCGGCGACGACGGACTCGATGCCGCGCTGGTCGACGGTCTTGATGCCGCGGGCGCTGATGCGGAGCGCGACGTGGCGGCCGAGCGACGGCACCCAGTAGCGCTTGCGCTGGATGTTGACGTCGAAGCGGCGGCGCGTACGCCGGTGCGAGTGGGACACGTTGTTGCCGAATGCCGGCCGCGTGCCGGTCACCTGACAGACCTGGGACATGGGGTTCCTCCTCGGTGGGTCCGTGTGTCATGATTGAGAACGATTCTCATTCTAAACGTGAAGGGCAACCGATGAAGCAGGGCATCCATCCCGACTACGGACCCGTCGCCTTCCGCGACCGCGCCACGGGCGAGATCGTGCTCACCCGCTCGACGCTCGTGGGACGCGCGGGCGAGGCGAGGGTCGAGGTCGACGGCACGACCTATCCGGTGGTCGACGTCGACGTCAGTGTCCACAGCCACCCGTTCTGGACCGGTCAGGGGCGCGTGATCGACAGCGAGGGTCGCGTCGAGGCGTTCGAGCGGCGCTACGGCCGCGACCGGGGAGGCCGGTCCTGATGCGCGTCCCCGTCGTCCTCCTCACCGGCGTCGATCCCGACGCGATGGCCGCGACCATGGTCGGCCTGCAGTTCGACCTGCCCGACGCGGTCGCCGTCCGCCATCACATCGACCCCGAGCGCGGCGTGCTCAGCCGCACCGTCAGCGACCTGACGGGCGTGGTGGAGACCCACGAGGTGCTGCTCGAGCACGCCTGCGTGAGCTGCGCGATCCGCGAGGACATCGTGCCCACGCTCGAGCGGCTCGCCCGCGACGGACGCTGGCGCAGCATCGTCGCCCATCTCCCGGTCGGCGCCGAGGCCGGCCACCTGTGCTCGGTCCTCACGTGGGACACCCGGCTGGCCCGCTTCCTGCGGGTCGCCTCGGTCGTCACTGCCCTCGGCACGCGGCACCCCGTCCGCGACCTGCTCGGCGACGACCTGCTCGCCGACCGCGGCCACCACTGCGCACCGGATGACCGGCGGGGCGTGGGCGAGGTGCTCGCCGCGATGGTGGAGTACGCCGACCTGATCACCTTCGACAGTCCCGACGGCAGCCGCGTGGACCCGGTCGCGAGCGGCCTGGTCCAGGCCCTCGCCCGTCCCGGCGTCTCCGTGACCGAGGGCGGTCACGGCGTCGACGGCGACGTCCTCCTCGGCCACCTGCACCAGCACGGCCGCACGGACGCGTGGACCAGTCCGACCCGCTCCGACGCACTGCCGGACCCGCACGCCGAGGGCATCTGGCGGCTGGACCTGCAGGCCCTGCAGCCCTTCCACCCCGGCCGGCTTCTCGAGTCGCTGGAGCTCCTCGGTGCCGGCACCCACCGCTCCCGCGGCTGCTTCTGGCTGCCGACCCGTCCCGGTCGGGCGGTCGAGTGGGACGGCGCCGGCGGTCAGCTGAGCATCGGTGACCACGCCTCCTGGGGCCGCCGGACGCCCTTCACCCGCATCGTCATCACCGGCGTCGGGGTGGCCCCCGCCCACCTGCGCGAGGCCTTCGACGGCCTGCTGCTCGCCGAGCACGAGACCGGCTCCTGGAGCCTCAGCGAGGACGGCTTCGAGCCCTGGCTCGGCCCGATCCGGGAGGTGGCCTGAATGGCGGTCCCGAAACGTCGTACGTCGCGCAGCAACACGCGCCACCGCCGCTCGCAGTGGCGCGCCACCGCACCGGACCTGGTGCCGATCACCGTCGACGGCGTCGAGCACCGCGTGCCACGCCGCCTGGTCGCCGCCGTCCAGCGAGGCCTCGTCGATCCCACCACCGGAAGGAGGACCCGATGAAGGTCCGCAACTCGCTCCGCTCGCTCAAGAAGCAGCCCGGCGCCCAGGTCGTCCGCCGCCGCGGACGCACCTACGTCATCAACAAGCAGAACCCGCGGATGAAGGCCCGACAGGGCTGACGGCGCCGACCGACGATCTCAGCGAGCGGGGCAGAGCTCGGAGAGCCACGCGCCGAACTCCCCCGCCGAGCCGGAGAGCGACGTCCCGTCGCCGTCCTCGGTCAGCGCGCCGGGGACGGCCGTGGGGTCGAGGGCGAGGCCGATCGATCCGTAGATGCCCGACAGCTCGAGGCGGAAGCCGGTGCGGGCGAGCACGCTCATCGAGTCGGGTACGCCGAGCGCGACCAGCTCGTCGGCGGTCTCGCGCAGCAGCTCGGCGCCCCGCTCGTCCATCTGGGCGACGTACTGCCCCTGGGCGGCGGCGAGGTCGCGGTAGGCACTGCAGAAGGCCTCCTCGCTCGGAGCCGGGCCGGACGGCGTCGCCGGAGCGTCCGCCGGGCCGGCCTCGCTGTCCGGCGCGGGCGCCGGCTCCGCGCGGTCGCCGCCCGGAGCCAGGAAGAGCACGGCCCCCAGGACGGCCAGAAGCAGGACGAGGAGGTCGAGCCGCACGCCGGGGACGGCGGGGCGGCGGGCTGCACCGGTCACTCGTACTGCCGCTTCGGCTCGGGAACGCTCCGGACCTCAGCAGCGGCGAGGGCAGGCTCCTCGTCGCCGTCGGTGCCGACGCCGGTGCCCGTCACCCAGGTGCCGGTCACCTCGACCCACTGGTCGTCCGCCGGTGCCGACTCTGCGGTGGCGTCCACTCGCACCCGTTAGGCGGACGCGTCGGCCGCGCAACAGCGGATCGACAGGCGCGTGACGTACCACCCGTCGCCGTCGGAGGTGACGAAGCCGAGGAGCCGCACGTCGCGGTCCTCGATCGCCTCGCCGTAGAGCGCCGCGAGGGCGACGAACTCCGAGACGAGCAGGTCGTGGGTGACGCCCTCCGCGAGCGGCGCGACCGCCGGGTCGTCGTACGACGCCGCGGCGATGTCGTTGACCCGGCGCTCGGCGACGTAGCCGCCCAGCGCCGGCGGCCGGACCACGAAGGCGACGACGATCGGGATCAGCAGCGCCCAGGCCGCGACCGTCGTCGGGTGCCGGTCGTCGTCGGAGGCGTCGGAGTCGAAGGCCGCCGTCAGAGCGAGCACGACGAGGAGCAGCCCGCTGAGGACCAGCGGCCACCGCATCCACGCGTTGACGTAGTTGGCGTACTCGTCGGTCAGCCCCACCCGCAGGGCGACGGCCCCGATGGCGGTGAGGACGAGAGCCTGCGCGGCGCGGTTCACAGCAGCACCCAGCCGACGAGGGACGCGATCACCGTGGCGACCACGAGGACGAGAGGCACGAACTGGCTGGCGAAACGGCGGCCGAACTGACCGGCCTCCATCGCCGCGAGCTTGACGTCCATGGCGGGCCCGACGACGAGGAAGACGAGCTTGGCGGTGTCGGAGAAGGCGGTGAGGCTGACCGCGATGAAGGCGTCGGCCTCGGAGCAGAGGGCCACCACGAACGCGAACAGCGCGAGGACCACGATCGCCAGCAGCCACTGGCCGGCGACACCCTCGACGATGTCCAGCGGGACGAGGACGTTGACGGTCGCCGCGATCAACGCGCCGATCACCAGGAAGCCGGCCGCCGGCAGCAGGTCGTGCCAGGCCGCGCCGAGGAAGCGGCCAGTGCGGGTGTCGCCACCGTGCCCGTGCGCGACCGCGCTGATCCGGGGCAGGTGCAGGGCCGGCACGCGGCGGGCCACGGCGACGTAGATCCACCCGATGACGACCGCGACCAGCATCGACGCGACGAAGCGGGCCACCACCATGTCCGT
This sequence comes from Nocardioides caeni, assembly GCF_004912195.1. Lineage (GTDB taxonomy): Bacteria > Actinomycetota > Actinomycetes > Propionibacteriales > Nocardioidaceae > Nocardioides > Nocardioides caeni. The sequence goes on along the minus strand of NZ_STGW01000006.1, from coordinate 17,106 downwards.
GCGTCCCTGGAAGGCGACCGCCGTCGAGACGATCACCGCCGGATTCACCGCCGGAGCCGCGAGCAGGAAGGTCAGCGCGACCGCCGGCGGCACCCCCCGGCGGGCGAGTCCCGAGGCGACCGGCACGGCGGCGCACTCGCAGGTCGGCAGACCGATGCCGGCGAAGCCGGCCACCGGGACGGCCAGCGCCGGGTTGCGCGGCAGCAAGCGGGCCACCAGCTTCTCCGACAACAGCGCGGAGATCAGTCCCGACAGCAGCACGCCCAGGACGAGGAAGGGGATGGACTGCACGACGATCGCGAGGAAGACCGTCGCCCAGGTCTGGAAGGCCGGGTCGTCGAGGCGGGAGGACACCAGCCGTTCCAGCGGTACGGCGGCCACCAGGATGCCGAGCACGAGCCACACCTGGCGGTCGGCGCCGGCCGGCCGGGTTCGCGTCGGCGTACTCGAGGTCACCGGCCGCAGACTAGTGCATTCGCATGGGAATGAGCATCGTTATCATCGCCGGTAGGATGCGTCGCCGTGCAGCCACGTGTCCCGGTCATCGCGCTCACCGGCCACCTGGGCGCCGGCAAGACCACGCTGCTCAACCACCTTCTCGGCCAGCCGGGCGCGCGGGTCGGCGTGGTCGTCAACGACTTCGGCGACATCAACGTGGACGCGGCGCTGGTCAGCGGCCAGGTCGACGAGCCGGCGTCGATCGCCGGCGGTTGCCTGTGCTGCCTCGAGGACGGCGAGGGCCTCGACGAGGCGCTCGAGAAGCTGGCCGATCCCCGGCGCGGTCTCGACGCGATCGTCGTCGAGGCGAGCGGGATCGCCGAGCCCGGTGCGCTCGCCCGGATGATCCGGTTCAGCGGAGCGGCCAACGTGCGACCCGGCGGCGTGGTCGACGTCGTCGATGCGGTCGAGTACTTCGCCACCGTCGACGGCGGCGGACTCCCGCCGGCCCGCTTCGCCATCGCCTCGCTCGTCGTGCTCAACAAGTGCGACCGGCTCCCCGAGGACGAGCGCGAGGACACGCTGGCCCGGATCGAGGAGCGCATCCGCGAGGCCAACCCCCACGTGACGATCGTGCGGACGAGCCGCGGCCAGATCGACCCGGCCCTCGTCCACGACGTCGCGTCGGCCGAAGAGCCGGAGGACGAGCTGCCGATCGCTGCGCTGCTGCGGGCCGAGCGCCCGGCGCACCGCCATCACGCGCATGCGGCCTCCGCGACCGTGACCGTCGCCGGTCCGATCGAGCCGGGTGCGCTGGTCGACCTGCTGGAGGCGCCACCCGAGGGGGCCTATCGCATGAAGGGAACCGTCGTCGTCGATGCGGGGAGGCGACAGCAGGGCTACGTCGTCCACGTCGTCGGCCGGCAGGTCCACGTGACGCCCTGCGCCCCACCGGGGACGAGCACGCTGGTCGCGATCGGGCTGGACCTCGACCCCGCCACCGTGCGACCGGCCCTCCAGACCGGGTTGCGCGCGGCGGAACGCACCGACCCTGCGGGCCTGCGAAGACTCCGGCGGCTGCGCCTGCTGAGCGAGTAGACGACAGCGCGAGAAACTAGAACACGTTATCGTTTCGCCATGAGCGACAGCGTGGTCGGGGCAGCGCCCCTGCAGCAGGAGTACGACGTCGTGGTGGTCGGCTCGGGCGGCGGCGCCCTGACCGGTGCCGCGCTCGCGGCGAGCGCCGGGCTGAGCACCCTGGTGCTCGAGCGGACCGCGCTGATCGGCGGCACCTCGGCGTACTCCGGCGGCGCCTGCTGGCTGCCCGGCACCGACGTCCAGCAGCGGGCCGGGCTGCCGGACTCCACGGAGGGCGCCCGTCAGTACCTCGCCGCCGTGCTCGACGAGCCCGACCAGGACCGGGTCGAGGCACTGCTCACCCAGGCGCCGAAGCTGGTCGCGCAGCTCGAGGCGGACCCGCTGATGGAGTTCGAGTGGATCCCGTTCGCGGAGTACTACGACGCGCCCGGCCGGGTCCCGATGGGCCGGTCGATCCAGCCGAAGAACGTCCGACGTGACGAACTGGACGAGCGGGTCGGTGCAATCCTGCGGCCACCGGTCGAGCGCGACCGCGCCGGTGGCACCGGACGCTCGACGCTGTCCGGAGGCCAGGCACTGATCGGGCGGCTGGCCGCCATCGTGCTGCGCGACGGCGGGACCATCGCGACCGGTCACCACGTGACGGGCCTGCGCCGCAACGAGGCGGGCCGCGTCGACGTCGTCCTCGTCGACGGGCCCGACGGTCCGGTGGAGGTCACCGCACGCCGCGGCATCCTCGTCGCGGCCGGCGGCTTCGAGGGCAGCAACGAGCGGCGCGCGGCCCACGGGACCCCCGGCGACGCGGCGTGGACGATGGCACCGCGCGGCACCAACACCGGCGAGATCATCGACGCGGCGGCGGCGCTCGGCGCCGCCACCGACTTCTCCGGCGAGGGCTGGTTCTGCCCCGGCCTGCAGCAGCCCGACGGCAGCGGCACCTTCACCCTCGGCTTCCGCAGCGGGCTGATGGTCGACCAGACCGGGCGCCGCTACGGCAACGAGTGCCTGCCCTACGACCGCTTCGGCCGCGTGATGGCAGCCTCCGAGGACCGGGTGCCATCGTGGTTCGTCTTCGACTCCCGCGAGGGCGGCCGCCTGCCCGCGATCGCGATGCCGGAGGGCGACCCCGCCGAGCACCTCGAGGCCGGCACCTGGGTGCAGGCCGACTCGATCGCCGACCTCGCCCGCACCGCCGGCCTCGACGCCGGCGTCCTCACGGCCACCGTCGAGCGGTTCAACGGCTTCACCGCGACCGGCGTCGACGAGGACTTCGGGCGCGGCGTCGACGAGTACGACACCTTCTTCGCCGGCGGCACCGGCCCCAACAAGGCCCTCACGCCCGTCGACCAGCCGCCGTACTTCGCCGCGAAGTTCGTCCTCTCCGACCTTGGCACCAAGGGCGGCCTCGTCACCGATGCCGACGGCCGGGTGCTGGACGCGGCAGGCCAGCCGATCCCCGGCCTGTACGCCGCCAGCAACTCCACCGCGTCGGTCTTCGGCTCCGCCTATCCCGGCCCGGGCGCACCGCTCGGCGCGGCGATGGCCTTCGCGTCGCTCGCCGTGGAGGACATGCAGCGCGACTGACGTCCGGCAAACGGACTACCCGCCCGCGCGGATCCAGGCACAGACCGGTCCATCCCCGGTGCCGTCCGCGCTGCCCGCCTCAGGCGGGCCGATGAGCGCGAGCTCCCACCCGTCATGGAAGCCGGACTCGAGGTCGTCGCCGGTCAGGTTGCCGAAGTCGACGAGCGGGACGAACCACTGGAGGTGGTCGGTGCCGACGACCGGAGCGTGCTCGGACGGGGCGGCGCGGAACTCGTAGGGAGGCCCGTCGCCATAGGGGACGTCGTCCGGGATGTAGACACCGTTCGCGAGGTCGAGGGCAGGCCCGCCGGGGATCGCAGGACAGTAGCCTCCCCACCCACCGGAGCCGCTGCGGACGACGGGATAGCCGTCCTCGACGACGATGTGCTTCTCCCTGCGGGCGGTGGGTTGATCCGCACAGGAGCCCGGGTTGTCGGGGTCGCGCCAGAGCTGCTCGACGAGCAGGCTCGCACCCTGGACCCTCACCTCTCCGATCGCGTCTCCGCAGCGCAGACCGGACGCGACCGCCCAGGGAACCTGACGGGCCTCGCCCGTCTCCTGGTCCCAGAGCCAGACGAACCAGGCCTCTGCCTCCTGGTTGGCGTCGAGGTAGGTCACGTGCACCGGTCCGGCAGCATCCTCGTCGCCGTCCCCGTCGAGGTCGACATAGAGGACCCCGCCGACGGCCACCTCGCCTGCCGTTGGATCCCACCGGCCCTGGACGAAATCCCCGCTGCCGAACGTGCCCTGGGTGGTCGTGCGGCCGTCGACGAAGTCCAGGACCGCGCCGCCGTACTCCCACGCCAGGTTGCCGAAGTCGACGTCACGGATCAGGTCGGTCCGGGCGGGCGTGCTCGAAGGCGGCGCCTCGGGGTCGTCACGCTGGACGAAGTACGCCGTCCCGGCCCCTGCCCCGGCGAGCGCGGTGACCGCGACCGCGCCGATGGCCACCTTGGCGCCGACCCCGAGCGAGGCAGCGCTCCCCAGGCCGGTGCCCACCGCACCGGCCCCGGAGGCGGCAGCACCTCCGACCGCGGCAGCCCCGGCGGCACCACCCCCTGCAGCGGCACCAGCCGCCGTGGCCCCGGCCGCACCGCCCGCGGCGGCGCCGGCAGCACCTCCGCCCAGCGCGGCCGGCAGCCCACCCGCGACCCCGGCTGCGCCGGACCCGCCGAGGGCGGCGGCCGCCATCGGGTCCACGGGCAGGCCCGCGGCGCCCAGGCCGCCGGCCCCGGCCGTCGATCCAGCGGCTCCTGCGGGTGCGGCGGCACCCGCCGCCTCGGCGACACCGGGCACGCCGGGTGGGGGCGCGACCGGTGCCGGCATCACGGGCGGCGGCACGACGACCGCGGTCGGGGCAGGTGGGTCGGCCGCGGAAGGCGGGCCGGCGGTCGGCGTACCGCAGGTGCCACAGAAGGCGGATCCTGCGACGATTTCCGTCCCGCAGGTGCCACAGAATCGGTCAGCCACCATTCCCCCAGACGCCAATCAGCAGATGCGTCGGAGGCTAGCGGCGGCGGCACCGCCACGGGGGCTGTTCAGCCGGAATCGGAAGGCGCGGTGGTCACCGCGTCACAGGCCGCGGCACTGGCCTTCCTTGTTGCCCTCGACCCGGTTGTTGCCGCCGGTCGGCCGGGGCGTGTTGCTCTTGCACTGCAGGTTGCCGTCGACGACGTTGCCGCGGACGACGAAGCGGCCGCGGTTGGAGAACAGCTGGATGTCGCCGTCGACGACGCTCCGCTGGACGACGCCACCGAGACGGCCGCCGCTCGTGAGCTGGATGTTGCCCTTCACGACCGAGCGCCGGTCGGCGCGCGGGATGACGACCACGCGGCGGGCGCCCTGGGCCTGGATGTTGCCGTCGACGCGGACGCCCTCGGCGCGCAGCGTGCCACCCGACTTCACCAGCACGTTGCCCTCGACACGGGTGCCGATCAGCCGACAGGTCGCGCCACGCGGCACGACGACGTTGTCGTCGATCGTGCGGGCGCCGATGGCGCCGCGGCACACCCGGTCGTCGGCGTACGCCGGACTGCTGGTCACGAGCGTCAGGCCGGCGCCGAGCAGCGGCACCGCCAGTGCGGCCGCGGCGATCCGCCGGGTCAGGGTGTTGTCGGTCGTGCCCATGTCGATCCACTCCTCGTGTCGTCGCCGTGGCGGCGGGATGTCGACACGAACGCTCGTCCGCGGCCGTGAGCCGGGCATGAGCCGACGATGAGAAAGTCCTCACCGAGGAGCCCCCGGCGGGTCAGTCCGCAGCGGCCAGGCGCGCCAGCACGCGGTCGGTCAGCGCGCCGAGTGCCGCGACCTCCTCGTCGGAGGCGCCGGCGAAGAAGACCTCGCGGACCATGGCCACGTGGGCGGGCGCCGCCGACTCGATCGCGGCGCGGCCGGCGGCGGTGAGGTCGACGAAGGAGCCGCGGCGGTCGTCGGCACAGTCGCGTCGGGCGAGGAGTCCACGGGCCTCCATCCGCGAGACCTGCTTGGAGACCCGGCTCTTCTCCCACAGCAGCCGCTCGCCGAGCTCGAACATCCGCAGCGTCCCGTCGGGGACGTCCTCGGCGGTGAGCTGGACGAGGATCGCGTAGTCGGCGTGGGAGAGACCGCTGGTCGCCTGCAGGTCACGGTTGATCCGCGCGGTCAGCTGCGCGTGCAGCTCCAGCCAGCCCTGCCAGGCCCGCTGCTGCTCCTCGGTCAACCACGTCGTCCCCACACGCCCAGTCTAGCACCGACTGTTGACATGGCAACCAATGTGGGGGGAACGAGCAGGTGTCGAGCGTGTGACCCATCGCACCCGCTCCAGTCGCGGACACGATTACCCCCACGGGTCCCCGCGGCCTACGATCGACCGGATTTTGTCGATTGGCATAGGGGAAGTCGTTGAGCGTCACCGAGGACAAGTTCACCCGCTGGAAGCACCACGAGGAGCTCGCGGAGACGATGATCCCCATCGTCGGCAAGCTGCACCGTGAGAAGGACGTCACGATCCTGCTCCACAGCCGCTCGCTGGTGAACAAGTCGGTGATCGACATCCTCAAGACGCACCGCTACGCGCGCCAGATCGACGGCGTCGAGCTGTCCGTCACGGACACCTTCCCCTTCCTCGAGGCGATCGCCGACCTCGACCTCGGCGCCGCCAAGGTCGACCTCGCGCTGCTGATCCGTGCCTACCGCGCGGCCGGCGAGGGCGCCTCGATCCCGGACTTCACCGCGCAGGCGCTGGCCGACGCGACCGGCGCCAACAAGACCGCCGGCCCCGGCACGCAGGACGTCGTCCTCTACGGCTTCGGCCGCATCGGCCGCCTCGTCGCGCGCCTGCTCGTCGAGAAGTCCGGCTCCGGCAACGGCCTGCGGCTGCGCGCCGTCGTGGTCCGCAAGGCCAAGGGCGACGACCTCAAGAAGCGCGCCTCCCTGCTGCGTCGCGACTCGATCCACGGGGCCTTCAACGGCTCGATCACCGTGGACGAGGAGAAGAACCAGATCATCGCCAACGGCAACGTGATCCAGGTGATCTACTCGAACTCCCCCGAGGAGATCGACTACACCGACTACGGCATCGCCGACGCCATCCTCATCGACAACACCGGCATCTGGCGTGACCGTGAGGGTCTCTCCCAGCACCTGCGCCCCGGCATCGCCAAGGTGCTGCTGACCGCGCCGGGCAAGGGCGACGTCCCCAACATCGTGCACGGCGTCAACCACCTCGGCGTCGACCGCGACGAGAAGGTGCTCTCCTGCGCCTCCTGCACCACCAACGCGATCGTCCCCCCGCTGAAGGCGATGGAGGACGAGTTCGGCCTGGTCCGCGGCCACGTCGAGACGGTGCACTCGTTCACCAACGACCAGAACCTGCTGGACAACTTCCACAAGGCCGACCGTCGCGGCCGCTCCGCGCCGCTCAACCTCGTCATCACCGAGACCGGCGCCGCCTCGGCCGTCGCCAAGGTGCTCCCGGACCTCGACGCCCGCATCACGGGCAACTCGATCCGCGTCCCCACGCCCGACGTGTCGATCGCGATCCTGAGCCTCCAGCTCAAGCGCGAGACCACCCGCGACGAGGTCAACGAGCACCTGCGCCAGGCCTCCCTGGTCGGCCCGCTGGCCCGCAACCTCGACTACACCACCGCCACCGACGCGGTCTCCACCGACTTCATCGGCGCCCGCGCGGCCTCGATCGTCGACGGCGGCGCCTCGATCGTCGACGGCGACAGCGTGATCCTCTACGTCTGGTACGACAACGAGTTCGGCTACTCCTGCCAGGTGCTGCGGACCGTGCAGTACATCTCCGGCGTCGAGTACGCGACGCTCCCGCGCGTCTGAGGCCGCCGGCCACGGCGATCGGAACGGCCGATCAGTGAGGATCGCCACGTCCCGATCGTGACCGCGGCCACTGTGCTGCCTTTTGCAAGCATGTGACCGTAGGACGTCTCCCCCATCGGGGAGGCCCCTGTGGCGCGCCGAGGCCCGTGACGACACAGGTGACGAGAACCTGAGAAGTCATCACGGGCACGGGAGACCCACGCAGTACGCCGGCCGCCACAGGCACCGCCGGCTCGGGGCGAAGGAACACGCGCATCGCGTCGCCCAGGGCACCAGCAGCCCTAGCCCGACAGGTCACCTCTCGCAGGCGCCGCTGCGGAGACCTCGATGTCCACCACCCTGACGCGCACTGCTGCGCGCCTGCTCGCCCTCCCCCTCGCCGCCACCCTCGTCACGGTGGCCCCGATCACCCCTGCGCCGGTCGCCCACGCCCAGGAGGCCTTCGACACGGCACCCGGCGTCGCCACCAGCGACCGCAACCGTGACGAGCTCGCCCAGGTCCGCCGGGAGAACCGGCTCACCGTCGGGGAGCGCGCCCTGCGCGCCGCGAAGACCCGCGCCGGCATGGCCTACCGCTACGGCGCCACCGGCCCCTCCGCCTTCGACTGCTCCGGCCTGACCCAGTGGGCCTACGGCAAGGCCGGCCGCCGCCTCCCCCGCACCTCCGGCGCGCAGGCCGGCGCCGTGCGTCGCGTCGCCCGCCCGCGTCTGGGCGACCTCGTGTTCTTCACCAGCGGCGGCAGCGTCTACCACGTGGGTCTCTACGCGGGGAACCACACCGTCTTCCACGCGTCTCGGTCGGGCGTCCCGGTGCGCAAGGAGCGGATCTGGACCTCGTCCGTCTTCTACGGCCGGGTCGGCTGACCCGGCCGAGCTCCGGCCCTGGGAGCCTGCCGGCTGACCCCGTCTCCGGGGTCAGCCGATCGGCACGCCGAGCAGCTGCGACGGCGTGCGGAAGCCGACGAGCCCGAACATCGAGGCTCGCTTGTCGACCGTGCGGCCCTGCGCCATCAGCGCCCAGTGGATGCCGTCCTTGCGGTAGATCCGGGCGTTGTGGGCGTAGCCGGAGCGGGTCCAGCCGTTGAGCTTGCGCCCGAAGACCACGCCGTCGATGGCCCACTGGTCGTTGGCGCGGTTGCGGCCGGGATCGGTGCGCCCCCAGACGTAGGCCTCGGCGGCCTCCTTGCTGGTCCAGCGGCTGAAGGCGATCGACTTCACGGTGCCGTCGCCGGTGGTCCGCTCGCAGATGTAGCCCTCGATGAAGCCGCGCACGTCCTTGCGCTGCGGGCGGCACTGGTCGAGGGAGCCCGCCCCGGGGAAGACCCAGTTGGCGCCGGCGCGGCCCGTCGGCTTGCTGCAGGAGGCGAGCTCGATGACCTCGACGCCGTTCCAGCACCGGTAGTTCGCGGCCGGTGCCGCGGTGACCGTGGCCGTGGCCGTGGCGGTGGCACGAGGGGTGGACGCGCTGCCCGGCCGGTCCCGGGGCCCCGAGCCCTGCGCGCCGCCGCCGGTGCCGGCATCGGGCGCCCGCTCGCCGTCGGCGCCGGAACCCTCGTCGACGTCGCGGACCACGCCCTGCCCGGTCGCAGACGCCGTGGTGCGTGGGGCGGAGTCGCGACCGGTCGTGCCGGGACGGGTGGCGGTCGACGACGGCTGGGTGGCGGACGGTGTCGTCGGTGGCGCGGCCGTCGGCGTGGTGTCGTCGGAGGCCAGCACCGAGGGCACCATCTCGACGCCGCCGAGCAGCGAGCCGACGTAGACACCCGTCGCCACCAGCGCGCCGACGACCGCGGTCACCAGGACCCGCCGCGCGACCGGACGCTCCTTCGGCAGGTCGACGGACTGGCGCACCGCCGTCACGTCAGGGAGCACCAGCCCACCGGGCACCAGGTGCCGCACGGCGGCCACGTCGGCGGCCATCGCCCGCGCCGACACGTAGCGCTGGCGCGGGTCCTTCGCCAGTGAGCGGCGCAGCAGCGCGTTGAGCCGGTCGAGGAAGGGCGAGCGTCCGGGGAGCTGCGGCACCGGCGCGCGCAGGTGCCCCATGGCGACCTCGGCATCCGTGCCGACGTAGGGCTGCGAGCCCGTCAGCATCGTCCACAGCAGGCAGCCCGCGGCATAGACGTCGCCGGCGACAGCGGTCGCACCGCCGGTGTCGCCCGCATGCCGCTCGGGCGCCATGTAGGCCGTCGAGCCGACGACTCCGCCGGTGCGGGTCAGCTCCCGTCCCGGGGAGGTCGCGATCCCGAAGTCGCACAGGTAGGCGATCCGCCGATCCTCGCGCAGCAGCACGTTGGACGGCTTGACGTCGCGGTGCACGACGCCGATGGCGTGGGCGTCGGCGAGGCCCTCGAGGACCTGCCCCGCCAGGTCGAGGGCGTACGACGGCTCCAGGCTGCCCTGCGCGCGGAGCAGCGCCAGCAGGTCGCCGCCCCGGACCAGCTGGGTCACGAGGTAGGGCGAACCGTCCTGCTCACCGTGGTCGTGGACGGCGACGACATGGTTGCTGTCCATCTGCGACAGCACCACGGCCTCGCGGAGGAAGCGCTCACGGAACTCGTCGTCGCCGGCCAGCACCGCGTTGATGACCTTGACCGCGACGTCACGGTGCAGCTCGGTGTCGCGGGCCCGGAAGACGGTGCCCATGCCGCCGCGACCCAGCACCTCGACCAGCTCGTAGCGGCCGAGGCGGTCACCGACGCGTGGCTCCATGCCCATCCCGAGATCCCTGTCCGACGCCCGTTCGTCTCCAGCCCGATCAGGATAGGCCGGGACGTGTCGATCCGCCGATCCCCGGGCGCGAGGACCTCGCGCGACAGACGCCGCTCAGTCCCGGCACGGTCGTGGGAGGGTGACCGGGTGACCGTGTACGTCGACGACATGCGGCTGGTCGCGACCGTGGGACCGGTCGTGGACGGCGTGTGGTCGCACCTGCTGTCCGACCTGCCCGGTGAGCCGGGTCGCCGCGAGCTGCTGGCCTTCGCCGCGGACCTCGGGCTGGAGGCACGCTGGATCCAGAACGCCGGCACCCACACCGAGCACTTCGACGTCACCGAGCCGACCCGCCAGCGCGCACTGGCGCTGGGGGCCGTCCCGATCCGCTACGGCCGCGCGGTCGCGGCGATCACCCGCGCCAAGCGGGAGATCACTGGCCCGTGAACTCCGGCGGGCGCTTCTCGGCGAACGAGGTGAGCGCCTCCTTGAGGTCGTCGCTGACCAGGAAGGCGGAGTTCCAGACGGCGACGTAGCGCAGGCCGGCCTCGACCCGCGGCGCCCGCTCGGCGCCGAGCACGTCCTTGACGCCACGCAGCACGAGGGGCGAGTTGGCGGCCATCCGGGCGGCGAGGTCGAGGGCGGCGGCGCGGGTGGCGTCGGCGTCGTCGTACACGCTGTTGACGAGGCCGATCCGCTCGGCGCGGGCGGCGTCGATGTCGTCGCCGGTGAGGGCGAGCTCGCGGAGGTGGCCGTCGCCGATGATCCCGACGAGCCGCTGCAGGCTGCCGAGGTCGGCGACGATCGCCATCTTCGCCTCGCGCACGCTGAACATCGCGTCCGCCGAGGCGACGCGTACGTCGCAGGCGGCAGCGAGGTCGACGCCACCGCCGACGCACCAGCCGGTCACGGCAGCAACGGTCGGCTTGCTGCTGTTGGCGACGGTGTCGATGAAGCCCTGCCAGCGGCGGATCAGGTCGAGGAAGCCGGCCCGGCCGCCGGCGTCGGTGCGCCCGAAGAGCGGCCCGAAGGTGCCGAGCGCCTCACCGAGGTCGAGGCCGAACGAGAAGTGCTTGTCGGCACCGGCGAAGACGATGGCCCGGACCGTGTCATCGGCCTCCAGGCTCGCCATGGTCGCCGCCAGCTCCTCGAAGAAGCGGGCGTCCATGACCGGCTTGCCGCCGGGACCGGCCACGGAGACGGTCGCGACGTGACCGTCGCGGGCGACCTGCAGCTGGCGGTCCTCGCTCATCGCGCCGCCCCCTTGACGTCCGCGACCACGCCGGCGAGGAAGCCGACCTGCGCGACCCGCTCGTCGGAGGTCGCGGCGAGCGGGTTGAGGAGGAGCGTGCGGACGCCGCCGTCGTACAGCTCCTTGACCTGGCTGCGGATCGAGTCCTCGTCACCGAAGAGGGTGACGGCCTGGACGAGGTCCTCCGGCACGGCCTGCGCGGCCTCGGCCTTGCGGCCCGACAGGTAGAGGTCCTGGATCTCCTTGGCCTCCGCCTCGTAGCCGTAGCGGACGGTCAGCTGGTTGTAGAAGTTCTTGTCGCGCGCGCCCATGCCGCCGATGTAGAGCGCCAGCTGGTTGCGGACGGCGGCGATCGCGTCGGGGCTCGGCTCGCCGAGCTGGTAGGAGATCTGGAGCTGGATGTCGAGCTCGCCCAGCGACGCGTCGCGCTTGGCGAAACCGGCCTCGAGCGCGTCGCCCCACGCCTGCTGGACCTTGGCGGGGTGGAAGAAGAGCGGCTGCCAGCCGTTGGCGAGCTCGGCGACGAGCTCGACGTTCTTCGGGCCGAGGGCGGCGATCGAGATCGGGATGTCGCTGCGCACCGGGTGGTTGATGAGCTTGAGCGCCTTGCCGAGGCCGGAGCCACCGTCGTCCTTGGTGAGCGGGACGGTGTAGTGCTTGCCGCGGAACTCGACCGGCTCGCGGCGCCACACCTGGCGGCAGATCTCGATGATCTCGCGCGTGCGGCCGAGCGGGGCGTCGTACTTCACGCCGTGGAAGCCCTCGATCACCTGCGGGCCGCTCGCGCCGAGGCCCAGGTTGAAGCGGCCGTTGGACACGAAGTCCAGACCGGCGGCGGTCATCGCGGTGAGAGACGGGGTGCGCGTGTACTGCTGGAAGATCGCGGACAGCAGCTGCACCTTCTCGGTGCGGGCGGCGATGTAGCCGAGCTGGCTGACCGAGTCGAAGGAGTAGGCCTCGGCGACGGCGACCAGGTCCAGGCCGTTGCGCTCGTAGTCCTGCAGCAGCTCCACCGTCTCGGCGAAGCCACCGGAGTAGTCGATCATCATGCCGAGCCGCATTGCTGGCCTCCTGTGTGCTGGGTCGGGTCGGGATCCGCTGGCGAGCCTAGAGGAGCCGATAGATTCGAGGACGTGCCGACCATCGCCGACCAGCTCCGCGCCAGCGGGCTGGACGCGTCGGACTCCCCTGCGGTTCTCGGGGCCTACTCCTCGGACGCGTCGCTCTATCGCGTCCCGCCAGCGGCGGTCGTGTGGCCACGCTCGACCGAGGACGTACGACGCTCGCTGGCCGTCGCGCGCGAGGCCGGCGTCCCGCTGACCAGCCGCGGCGCGGGGACGTCGGTGGCGGGCAACGCGATCGGGCCCGGGATCGTCGTGGACTTCAGCCGCCACCTGGACCAGGTGCTCTCGATCGATGCCGACGCAGGCCTGGCCGTCGTCCAGCCGGGCGTGGTGCAGGCCGTGTTGCAGGCCGCCGCGGCGCCCTTGGGGCTGCGTTTCGGACCGGACCCGTCGACCAGCTCGCGCTGCACGATCGGCGGGATGATCGGCAACGACGCGTGCGGTGCCCGGTCGTTGGCCTTCGGCCGGACCTCGCACAACGTGCGGGGGCTGGGTGGGCTGCTGGCCGACGGATCAGCGTTCGCAACGGGCTACGACTCCTCCGGCACGCCGACCGTCGACGCACCGGCGGCGCTGGTGGACGGCCTGCGGGGCGTGATCGGCGCCGACCTGGCCACGGCGCGCACCGAGTTCGGCCGGTTCGGTCGGCAGGTCTCCGGCTATGCGGTCGACCGGCTGCTGCCCGAGCACGGCCTGGACATCAGCCGGCTGCTCGTCGGGTCGGAGGGGACGCTGGCCGTCGTCACCGAGGCCACGGTGCGCCTGGTGCGCACCCCGATCGTGCGGCGGATGGTGGTGCTCGGCTTCCCCGACTTCCCGACCGCCGGCCACGCGACCCCCGGCGTGCTCGCGTTCGCGCCGTCGGCCTGCGAGGGCATCGACCGGCGGATCGTCGAGGTGATCGTCGAGCGGCGCGGACTCGACGCGGTGCCGCCACTGCCCGCGGGCGACGCGTGGATGTTCGTCGAGCTGACCGGCGACGACCCGGCCGAGGTGACCGCGCGCGCCGAGGGCCTGGTGGCCGCGGGGGTGGGGATCTCCGGGCTCGTGGTGCCGGACCAGGTGGCCGCGGACCGGCTGTGGCGGATCCGCGAGGACGGCGCCGGGCTCGCCGGCCGCGCCCCCTCCGGTCGGCCGGCATGGGCCGGGTGGGAGGACTCCGCCGTACCGCCGGAACGGCTGGGTGACTACCTCACCGCCTTCGACGCGCTGCTGGGTGAGCACGGACTGACCGCGATGCCCTTCGGACACTTCGGCGAGGGCTGCCTGCACGTGCGCCTGGACTTCGGCTTCGACCGCACCGACGGCCCGGACCGCTACCGCTCCTTCATCGAGGCGGCCGCGGACCTGGTCGCGTCGATGGGTGGCTCGTTCTCCGGCGAGCACGGCGACGGTCGGGCCCGCAGCGAGCTGCTGCCACGGATGTACTCCCCCGCGGCGATGCGCCTGATGGCCGGCGTGAAGCACGTCTTCGATCCCGACGGCGTGCTCAACCCCGGCGTACTGGTCGACCCCGCGCCGCTGACCGCCGACCTGCGGGCCTCGTCGTCGACATCCCTGCGGACGGGCCTGCGCGGCGGTCTGGCGCTGGCCTACGTCGACGACGGCGGCGACTTCGGGCAGGCCGTCCACCGGTGCACCGGCGTCGGCAAGTGTCGCGCCGACAACTCCCCGACGGGCGGCGTGATGTGCCCGTCGTTCCAGGCGACCGGCGAGGAGATCCACTCCACCCGCGGGCGCGCGCGACTGCTGCAGGAGATCGTCAACGGCGCCTCGCCGACGACCTGGTCCTCGCCCGAGGTGCACGAGGCGCTCGACCTCTGTCTCTCGTGCAAGGGCTGCGCGTCGGACTGCCCGACGTCGACGGACATGGCGTCCTACAAGGCGGAAGTGCTGCACCAGACCTATCGGCGACGCCTCCGGCCGCGGTCGCACTACGTGCTCGGGTGGCTGCCGCGGTGGGCCCGGCTCGGCTCGCTGACGCCGCGCCTGGCCAACGGCGCGATGTCCGTGGGGGCAGTGCGGTCGGTGGCGCTGGCGACGGCCGGCGTGGACCGGCGACGGCGAATGCCGACCTTCGCGCGGCGGACCTTCCGGCGGACGTTCACGGGAGCGACCGGCGGCCGGGACGTGGTGCTCTTCGTCGACTCCTTCTCCAACCACTTCACGCCCGCGGCCGCCGACGCGATGGTGACCGTGCTGCGCGCGGCCGGTTTCGCGCCGCGGATCACCGTGCGCCAGGAGTGCTGCGGACTGCCGTGGATCAGCACCGGCCAGCTGGACGGCGCACGACGACGGCTGTCGCGACTGGTGACGTCGCTCATCGACGACGCCCGCGCCGGCGTGCCGATCGTCGGCGTCGAGCCGTCGTGCACGGCCGTGCTGCGCCATGACCTCGTCGACCTGCTCCCGGGTCCCGACTCAGCGACGGTCGCCGGGGCCACGGTCACCCTCGCCGAGCTGCTGAGCTCGCTCCCCGACTGGGAATCGCCCGACCTGTCGGGGATCTCGGTGCTCGCACAGCCGCACTGCCACCACCACGCGGTCATGGGCTGGTCGGCCGACCACGCGCTGCTGGAGGCCTGCGGCGCCCAGGTCGAGGCGGTGGCCGGCTGCTGCGGCATGGCCGGCAACTTCGGCGTCGAGCAGGGCCACTACGACGTGTCCGTCGCGATCGCCGAGCAACATCTCCTGCCCGCCTTCCGACGCGCGCCGGGGCGGGTCGTGCTCGCCGACGGCTTCTCCTGCCGCACCCAGCTCGACGAGCTCGCACCCGAGGCGCGAGTGCTGCACCTGGCGGAGCTGCTGGCAGAGGGGCTCCTCGGAGACGGCGCTCGTCGTACCTGACGAACCTGCTGGGGATCCGGCGGCCTCCTGACGACAGGTTCGTCGGGTACGACGGCCGCGGTACGCAGTAGCGTGCGCACCCAGCGCTACGTCACGAGTGGCGGACCGACCGAACGACCCGAACCGCTCCTCCGGGGCAGCGGCGCGCTGACGGCGGAGCCCACCAGTCCCGGACGATCCTGTCGTTCAGTCGCGTCGGCGACGCCAGGAACACTAGGCTCTCCTCAGCGTCGCGTGCCGGTGGCAGACCGTGTCAGGCATGGAGGCGCCGTACCGAAGGAGCTCGACGATGTGTCGCTCGTTCCCTTCGCCCTCCCGTGACTGAGGGCGACCCCACTGCGCCAGAGCGCGCCAGGCTGACCGCCTGGAGTCGCGAGATGCGCGAGGTCCACGACCGTCTCCGGCGGGCGCTGGCCGTGACCCGGCAGGCCGTCGGGGACGACATCGGGGCCCAGCAGGCCAGCCGGGACCTGCTGCTCTTCTGCCACGGTTTCTGCGCAGCGCTCACCGCCCACCACGAGGGCGAGGACCGCACCCTGTTCCCTGCGATCGCCGCCCGGCACCCGGAGCTGCGGGAGACGATCCGCTACCTGGAGCAGGACCACTCGATGATCGCGCACCTGCTAGGCGGCTTGCAGGCGGTCGTGGACCGTCGCGGCTCACCGGACGAGCTCGACCGGCACCTGGCGGGGCTCGCCGCAATCATCGAGTCGCACTTCCGCTACGAGGAGCGGCAGCTGCTGGGTGTGCTGGAGGCGTTGGCGCTGGACGCGGAAGTCACGGACGCGTTCGGGCCGTTGTGAGCGCGCGCCGAGGTGGTCACATCCGCGATGCGCCGTTCGTCAGCAGCGGGAAGACACCCTCACCAAGGAGCAACCATGAGCAACCACTCGATCGTCATCCCCGTGACCGACCTCGCCGCCGCCACGGCCTTCTACACCAGCGCCTTCGGCATCGCGCCGCACACCGACACCCCCTACTACGTCGGCTTCAACGTCGACGGCCAGGAGATCGGCCTCAACCCCAACGGCGCGGCCGACCTGATGACCGGTCCCGTCGTCTACTGGAGCACCGACGACCTCGCCGCGAAGGTGGACGACGTCGTCACGGCCGGCGGGACCGTCGTACGACCGATCAGCGAGGTGGGCGGCGGGACATCGCTCGTCCTGCTCACCGACCCCGCCGGCAACCAGGTCGGGTTCATCGCGTCGACCTGAGGGCCTGCGTCGGACCCGCGGCCTACTCTCCTGCCATGCGAGCACCGTCCGACCCACCCCGCCCTCCGTGGCGGGTGTTGGTCACGGATCGGAGCCACCATGGCTCACTCGTCCCATCGGCAGCAGAAGGGCTGCCCGATCTGCAGTCCGCACAAGGACCGGCGCCGCGGCCGCGCCCAGCGTGAGCCCTGGCCGGTTCTGCGCAAGGTCGGAAAGAAGCGCCGGCTCCGTCGGGGTGACCTCGGGGACGCTTGGACCTAGGTCCGGGCCGAGACTCGGGCCGAGAAAGTTCTTCGATCTCTCGAACGTTTGTTCGAAGTCGTGGTAGGGTGGAGCCACGGCTGAAGGCGGGATGCTCCGAGTGGTCCCGGGCACCGGAGGTCGAGTCGTCCAGGACATGTCCGGCCCAGCCAGTGGTCGGGAACGCTGCCCCCTTCCGTGATGGGTGGGGCCTCCTGGCAGGCGACAGTCAGATCGTTGTGCTGTCGAGCTCCTGCCGCTGGAGGCGTCCCTG
>NZ_STGW01000007.1:118234-201633 GCF_004912195.1 Nocardioides caeni | reverse complement strand
CTCCCTCAACATGGAGGACTACATCCACGAGATCGTGGTCCCCACCGAGGAGGTCGCGGAGATCAAGAACGGCCAGCGCAAGATGGTCAAGCGCACCGTTCTCCCCGGTTACGTCCTGGTCCGCATGGACCTCACCGATGAGTCCTGGGCCGCCGTGCGGCACACGCCGTCGGTCACCGGCTTCGTCGGTCACAGCCACCAGCCCGTGCCGCTGAGCATGGACGAGGTCGAGAAGATGCTGGCCCCGGCCGTCGTCGAGGCCGCCGTCGCCCAGGCCGAGGCCGCTGCGGCGAGCGCCGGTGGCACCGCCGTCACGCCGACCAAGAAGCCGATCGAGGTCGCCGACTTCGGCGTCAACGACTCCGTGCTCATCGTCGACGGGGCGTTCGCGACCCTGCACGCGACGATCACCGAGATCAACGCCGAGGCCCAGCGGGTCAAGGCCCTCGTCGAGATCTTCGGTCGCGAGACCCCGGTCGAGCTGTCCTTCAGCCAGATTCAGCGGGTCTGAGCACCCGCTCCACGATTTCCCGTCCTGCTCTCTCGAGCGCAGAATGGGGAGGTTGCCCGTTGCGACGGGTGACGTTCGGTGGCAGGGGCGTACGTCGTACGCCTCGTCATGACCACGAGAAGAAAGAGATAGAGGAATGCCTCCCAAGAAGAAGATCGCCGCACTGGTCAAGGTGCAGCTGCAGGCTGGCTCGGCCACCCCGGCTCCGCCGGTCGGTACCGCGCTCGGTCCGCACGGCGTCAACATCATGGACTTCTGCAAGGCCTACAACGCCCAGACCGAGTCCATGCGCGGCAACGTCATCCCCGTCGAGATCACGATCTACGAGGACCGGTCCTTCGACTTCATCACGAAGACGCCGCCGGCCGCCGAGCTGATCAAGAAGGCCGCCGGCCTCAAGAAGGGCTCGGGCGTCCCGCACAAGGAGAAGGTCGGCAAGCTGACCAAGGACCAGGTGCGCGAGATCGCCACGACGAAGCTCCCCGACCTCAACGCCAACGACATCGACGCCGCCATGCTGATCGTGGAGGGCACTGCGCGCTCCATGGGCGTCACCATCGACGGCTGAACCACCGTGGAAGGGCCGCGCTGGCCCGCTGACCACACCACTCCCGGAGATCGCGCCCGTCGCGGGATCCGCAAGCGAAAGAGATGACCATGCAGCGCAGCAAGACCTACCGCGCGGCTGCGGAGACGTTCGACAAGAACGAGCTCTACGCGCCGCTCGCCGCGATCAAGATCGCGAAGAACAGCAGCAAGAAGAAGTTCGACGAGACCGTGGACGTCGTGTTCCGCCTCGGCGTGGACCCCCGCAAGGCGGACCAGATGGTGCGCGGCACCGTCAACCTGCCGCACGGCACGGGCAAGACCGCCCGCGTCCTCGTGTTCGCGGTGGCCGACAAGGCCGAGGCCGCTCGTGAGGCCGGCGCCGACTTCGTTGGTGGAGACGAGCTGATCGACAAGGTCGCGGGCGGCTGGACCGACTTCGACGCCGTGGTCGCGACCCCGGACCTGATGGGCAAGGTCGGCCGCCTCGGTCGCGTGCTCGGTCCCCGTGGCCTCATGCCGAACCCCAAGGTCGGCACCGTCACCCCCGACCCGGCCAAGGCCGTCTCGGACATCAAGGGCGGAAAGATCGAGTTCCGGGTCGACCGGCACTCGAACCTCCACTTCATCATCGGCAAGGCCTCCTTCTCCGAGCAGGCGCTCGCCGAGAACTACGCCGCCGCGTTGGAGGAGGTCCTGCGTCTCAAGCCGTCGAGTTCCAAGGGCCGCTACCTCAAGAAGGTCACCGTCTCCACGACCATGGGCCCCGGCGTCCAGGTCGACCCCAACCGCGTCAAGAACGTCGCGGTCGAGGATGACGCGCCCGCCTGATCCAGGCGCACCGCACCGTACGACGAAGCCCCCGGTCACCTGCACAGGTGAGCGGGGGCTTCGTCGTTGTCCGCGGCTTCGCGCCTCAGTCGCGGGCGAGTGACTCCAGCGCCGCCAGCTCCACGCAGACCGCCACGCCGGCCATCGCGGCCTCGACCTCGGCGAGCACCGGGAAGGTGGGCGCGAGGCGGATGTTGCGATCGCGCGGGTCGTCGCCGTGCGGGAAGGCGGATCCGGCGGGGGTCAGCGCGATCCCGGCCTCCTTGGCGAGGGCGACCACGCGCGAGGCGGTGCCGTCGAGGACGTCGAGGTTGACGAAGTAGCCGCCGCTCGGAACCGTCCACTCGGCGATGTCGAGGCCGCTCAGGCGACCGGAGAGGGCCTCCTCCACCGCGTCGAACTTCGGCGCGATCAGGTCGCGATGCCTGCGCATGTGTGCCCGCACGCCGTCGGCGTCGCCGAAGAACTCGATGTGGCGCAGGTGGTTGACCTTGTCGGGGCCGATCGAGGCGAAGCCGAGACGCTCGAGGTACCACGCCCGGTTCTCGGGCGACGCGGCCAGCGCGGCGACACCGGCTCCCGCGAAGGTGATCTTCGAGGTGGAGGCGAAGACGATCGGACGGTTGGGGTGCCCGGAGGCGGAGGCGAGCCCGAGGGCGTCCGCGCTCTTGATCTCCTCACCGGTCAGGTGGTGCACGGCATAGGCGTTGTCCCACAGGATCCTGAAGTCCGGCGCAGCCGTGGGCATCGCCATCAGCTCGGCCGCGACCTCGGTGGAGCAGACCGCCCCGGTCGGGTTGGCGTAGGTCGGCACGATCCACATGCCCTTGACGCTCGGGTCGTCGGCGACCAGGGCGCGGACCGCCTCGACATCGGGTCCGTCGGCGTTCATGGGGACCGTCACCATCTCGATGCCGAGCTCGGCGAGCATCGTGAAGTGGCGGTCGTAGCCGGGCACGGGGCACACGAACTTCACGACCGGCTCCTGCGACCACGGCCGCGGCGAGTCGGGTCCGCCCTTGAGCAGGAGCGCCGTGAGGACCTGGTGCATCATCGTCAGGCTCGAGTTGCCGCCGCACACCACGGCCGCGGCGTCGACGCCGAGCAGGTCGGCGAAGATCGCGCGCAGCTCGGCCAGGCCGTCGAGCCCGCCGTAGTTGCGCACGTCGGTGCCGGCGGCGTCCTTGAGGCCGCTGGGCAGGTCGAGCAGGCCGTTGGACAGGTCGAGCTGGTCGGAGCCAGGCTTGCCGCGGGTCAGGTCCAGCTTCAGCCCCCGCTCCTTGAGGGCGTCGTAGTCGGCGCGCACCGTCGTCAGGCGCGCGGCGAGGTCGTCGGCGGACAGGGCGGACAGTGGCGTCTGGCTGGTCACGGGTCCATCGTGCCGCATCGGGCGCAGCGCCGGGCCGCCGGTCCGCGCACAGTCGGTCGGCGATTTTGTCGCCGGGCGCAGGCCGCCGTAGTCTTCTCGACGAAACCTTTAGACCGCCGGTTGTCCGAGCTGCCTCAGCCCGGACCGAAGGATCCGCGAAGCGGACGGCCTGCGCAGGGGATCAGAGCAGAGAACCGGTCGCGAGACCGGACTCCACGCCCTGAGCGCCTGCGCTCGGGGCGTTCGTCTTTCCGGAGTCGACGTCGGTGGTCACCATCCGGAAGGAGACCCATGGCGCGGGCAGACAAGCAGGCCGCCGTCGCGGAGATCGCTGAGTCGTTCAGCGAGTCCGCAGGCGCTGTGCTGACCGAGTACCGCGGTCTCACCGTCAAGGAGCTGCAGGACCTTCGCCGCTCCCTCGGTGCGAACGCCAACTACGCCGTGGTCAAGAACACGCTGGCCAAGCTCGCCGCCAAGGAGGCGGGCATCGAGGGCTTCGACGAGCTCCTCACCGGTCCGACCGCTATCGCCTTCATCAAGGGCGATGTCGTCGAGGCCGCCAAGGGTCTGCGTGACTTTGCCAAGGCGAACCCCACCCTGGTCATCAAGGGTGGCGTTCTCGACGGCGCGCTCCTCGACGCGAAGGAGATCGCCAAGCTGGCCGATCTCGAGTCGCGCGAGGTGCTCCTGGGCAAGCTCGCGGGCGCGATGCTCGCTTCGCTCAGCCAGGCCGTCTACCTCCTCAACGCCCCGCTCGCCCAGGCTGCCCGGCTCGCCGGCGCCCTGGAGGCGAAGGCGCAGGAGGACCCCTCGATCCTCGCAGGTGGTGCCGGCACGCCGGTCGCCGCCGAGGAGGCTCCGGCTGCCGCCGAGGCCCCCGCCGACGAGGCACCCGCCGAGGAGGCGGCTCCTGAGGAGCCCGCAGCCGAGGCCGCCTCTGACGAGGGCGACACCGCCGAGGCCTGAGGCCGCGGCGACACCACCACCTGAAACCCCGGCCCGCGCGCGACGTACGCACGCAGGCCAACTGAGAAAGGACACGCCACCATGGCGAAGCTCACCACCGACGAGCTCCTCGACGCGTTCAAGGAGATGACCCTCATCGAGCTCTCCGAGTTCGTGAAGCAGTTCGAGGAGACCTTCGGCGTCACCGCCGCCGCTCCCGTTGCCGTTGCCGCCGCGCCCGCCGCCGGCGGTGCCGCTGCGGGTGGCGACGACGCCGCTGCGCAGGACGAGTTCGACGTCATCCTCGAGTCCGCTGGCGACAAGAAGATCAACGTCATCAAGGAGGTCCGTGCGCTGACCTCCCTCGGTCTCAAGGAGGCCAAGGACCTCGTCGAGGGCGCCCCGAAGGCGATCCTCGAGAAGGTCAACAAGGAGACGGCTGACAAGGCCAAGGAGTCCCTCGAGGGCGCCGGCGCCACCGTCACCCTCAAGTGACACCTCGCTGACACCCGTCAGCTTCCGCGACCGGCAGAGCGCACTGCGCTCTGCCGGTCGTGTCTTTTTCGGCACCGGGTGCTCGCGCGGGTCCGCGTGGTGGCGCCGTGGCTACTCGCGGACGTTGACGCCAGTGCTACCCGCTAGTACTTTCCGGGTCTCGATAGTCGAGTTGGCGTGACGCGTCCCACGGATACCGCGTAACGTGCGCCACGTGCCTGCGTTGTTCCCACGCAGCACGGGCCGGCTCAGCGGACGTAGGAAGAAGGCAACATGGGCGTCGACGTAGCAGTGACGAACCTGACGAAGCAGTTCGGCAAGCAGCTGATCTGGAAGGGCGTGACGCTCACGCTGCCGGCAGGTGAGATCTCCGTGATGCTCGGCCCGTCCGGCACCGGCAAGTCCGTGTTCCTCAAGGCGCTCATCGGCTTGATCAAGCCTGACGAGGGCTCGATCGTGATCGAGGGCACCGACATCGCCACGTGCTCCGAGAAGGAGCTCTACGAGGTCCGCAAGCTGTTCGGTGTGCTGTTCCAGGACGGCGCGATGTTCGGCTCCATGAACCTCTACGACAACGTGGCGTTCCCGTTGCGCGAGCACACGAAGAAGTCGGAGTCCGACATCCGTGACATCGTCATGGAGAAGATGGACCTGGTGGGTCTGCTGGGCGCGGAGATGAAGCTGCCCGGCGAGATCTCCGGTGGCATGCGCAAGCGCGCCGGTCTGGCCCGCGCGCTGGTGCTGGACCCCGAGATCCTGCTGATCGACGAGCCCGACTCGGGTCTGGACCCGGTGCGCACGTCGTTCATCAATCAGCTCTTCGTCGACCTCAACGCGCAGATCGACGCGACCTTCCTGATCGTGACCCACGACGTGCACTCGGTGCGGGTCGTGCCGGACCAGATCGGTCTGCTCTACCACAAGCACCTGGCGATGTACGGGCCGCGTGAGATGCTGCTGAGCTCCGACGAGCCGGTGGTGCGTCAGTTCCTGAACGCCCAGACGGTCGGCCCGATCGGCATGTCGGAGGAGAAGGACGCCGACCAGCTGGCCGCGGAGAAGGACCTGAGCCTGCCGCCGCTGCCGCCGATCCCGCTGCAGCTCGAGCCGTCCAACGGCATCCCGCGTCGGGCCCAGCGGGCTCCGGGTGCGTGGTGCCGCGACAACGGCATCACCCCGCCGCCGGGCTCCTTCACCAAGGAAGCCGAGCACGCCAGCGGATCCCAGCAGCACTGACCGGAGCGCATCCCCCAATGTCTCTGACAGCAGCCAGGATCCTCCGGCCTGTCGGGACGGCTGGAAATCTCTTCGCCTTCGCACTCGACGTGGGGCGGGGACTGTTCCGCCGCCCGTTCCAGACCCGTGAGTTCATCCAGCAGGCATGGTTCATCGCGTCGGTCACGATCATCCCGACGGCTCTGGTGGCGATCCCCTTCGGCGCGGTCATCGCGCTGCAGGTCGGTGGCCTGATCAAGCAGTTCGGCGCGCAGTCCTTCACCGGCTCCGCGTCCGTCCTCGCGGTCATCCAGCAGGCCGGCCCGATCGCCACCGCTCTCCTCATCGCTGGTGCCGGCGGCTCGGCCATCGCCGCCGACCTCGGCGCGCGCAAGATCCGCGAGGAGCTGGACGCGATGATGGTGCTGGGCATCGACCCGATCCAGCGCCTCGTCGTCCCGCGGGTGCTCGCCTGCATGCTGGTCGCGGTCTTCCTCAACGGGATGGTCAGCGTCGTCGGCGTCGGCGGCGGCTACGTCTTCAACGTCATCCTCCAGGACGGCACGCCGGGCGCCTACCTCGCCAGCTTCACCGCTCTCGCACAGCTGCCGGACGTGTGGATCGGCATGGTCAAGGCCCTCATCTTCGGACTCATCGCAGCGATCGTCGCGGCCTACAAGGGCATGAACGCGGCGGGCGGGCCGAAGGGCGTGGGCGACGCGGTCAATGAATCCGTGGTCATCACGTTCCTGCTCCTGTTCGTCGTCAACTTCACCCTGAGCACGATCTATCTCCAACTCGTGCCCCCGAAGACGGGCTGAGGCGGCATATCACCATGGCTGGCATCAAGGCGATCTACGAACGGCCCATGAAGGGCCTCGACACGCTGGGTCACGAGCTCTCCTTCTACCTGAAGGTCCTGCTCGCCCTGCCCCGGTCGGTCAAGCGCTACCCGCGGGAGATCCTGCGGATCCTGGCCGAGGTCACCCTCGGCTCGGGTGCGCTCGCCGTCATCGGCGGCACGGTCGGCGTCATCATCGGCATGACCTTCTTCACCGGCGCCCAGGTCGGACTGTCCGGCTATGCGGCGCTCAACCAGCTCGGTACGGCTGCCTTCGCCGGCTTCGTCTCCGCCTACTTCAACACCCGCGAGATCGCCCCGCTGGTCGCCGGCATCGCGTTGGCCGCGACCGTCGGCTGCGGCTTCACCGCGCAGCTCGGCGCCATGCGGATCTCCGAGGAGATCGACGCGGTCGAGGTCATGGCGATCCCGTCGATGCAGTTCCTCGTGACGACCCGCGTCATCGGCGGCCTGATCGCGATCATCCCGCTCTACGTGGTCGGCCTGCTGTCGTCGTACGTCGCGAGCAGGCTGGTGGTCACCCAGATCTACGGTCAGTCGTCGGGCACCTATGACCATTACTTCAACCAATTCCTGCCACCCGGCGACGTCCTGTGGTCGTTCGGCAAGGTGCTGGTGTTCGCGGTGGTCGTGATCCTGATCCACTGCTACCACGGCTACACCGCTTCCGGCGGTCCGGCGGGCGTGGGCGTCGCCGTCGGCCGCGCCGTGCGGACCAGCATCGTGGCGATCAACGTGATCGACCTCTTCCTCTCGATGGCGATCTGGGGAGCCTCGACCACCGTCAGGCTGGCGGGGTGACGACATGAGCAACCGAATCCTCGCGGCCCACAAGACGCTCGGCGTCGTCTTCGTCGCCCTGCTCCTGCTGGGTGTGTGGCTGACCTACGCCACCTTCACCAAGAAGTTCACCGACTACGACGAGGTGACCCTGCGGACCTCGACGATCGGCCTGCAGCTGCCCACCCGTGCGGACGTCAAGGTCCGTGGCGTCATCGTCGGTGAGGTGCTCTCGGCCGAGTCGGGAGGCGGCCGGGGTGAGGGCGCCGTGCTGACGCTCGGCATCTACCCCGACAAGCGGGACCTGATCCCCGCCAACGTCACCGGGTCGATCGTCCCGAAGACGCTCTTCGGCGAGAAGTACGTCTCCCTCGTCGTCCCCGAGTCGGGGCCTGACGGCGCCATCCAGGTCGGTGCGACGATCGACCGCACCGAGGTCAGCACCGAGCTGGAGGAGGTGCTCTCCGACCTGTACCCGTTGCTGCGCACCGTCCGTCCCGCCGACCTCAACGCGACGCTGACGGCGCTCGCGACCGCGCTCGAGGGCCGTGGCGAGCTGCTGGGTGAGAACCTCGAGGTCGTCGACTCCTACCTCAAGCGACTCAACCCGCAGATCCCGGCTCTGCTGGAGGACCTGAAGCTCACCGCCCAGGTGTCGACGACCTACGCCGAGATCCTGCCGGAGGTGGCGCAGATCCTCGAGAACACCGTGACGACCACCGGCACGCTCGAGGAGCGCGAGGCCCAGCTGACCGCGACGCTGCGCGACATCCGCAGCTTCTCCAGCACCGCCCGCGACTTCCTGGACGCCAACGCCGAGCGGCTGCGGCGCGCGGGTGAGCTCAGCACGCCGATCCTGCGCCTGGTGGCCCGCTACTCCTCGACCATCCCGTGCATGTCGGCGGGCATCGTCAAGGCACAGGGACGCCTGGCCGAGGCCTTCCGCGGGTTCGAGCTGCACATCGTGCTCGAGACCCTCAAGGACCAGCCGCGCAAGTACACCGCGGCCGACGCGCCGATCTTCGGCGAGACCCGCGGCCCGGACTGCCTCGGTCTGCCGGACCTGCCCTACAGCCAGCAGAACCCGTATCCGCCGCTGCCGCACCTCGACACCGGCGTCCAGGGTGACACCGGCAAGGGCAACCTGCGCACGGCACCCGGTGTCGCGGTCACGCCCGACGACGTCACGGCTCTGCGTGGCCTGCTCGAGCAGGACTACGCCGACGGCGGCAGCTCGGACCTCAACGTGCTGCTCGCGGCACCGTTGATCGCAGGGGGAGGTGCGTGATGGGCATCCGCGGACTGGACAAGCGCACCAGCGGCGACCTGCTCCGACTGGTCGTCTTCATGGTGACCACGGCCCTCGCCACGGGCGTCCTCATCATCACGATCGGCAACCTGTCCTTCGGCAGCACGAAGGAGTACACCGCCGAGTTCGTCGACGCGACAGGCGTCAACAAGGGCGACGACATCCGCATCGCGGGCGTCAAGGTCGGCACGGTCGATGACGTGGAGATCGTCAGCAAGGAGGGCCAGCCGGAGCGAGCGCTGGTCACCTTCAAGGTCGACACCGACACCCGGATCGACGAGTCGACCCATGCGACCATCAAGTACCGCAACCTGATCGGACAGCGTTACATCTCCCTGACCCAGGACGGCGGGGAGGCCACGGTGCTCGGTGAGGGCGAGATGATCCCGGTCGCCCGCACGACGCCGGCGCTGGACCTGACGGTGCTCTTCAACGGCTTCAAGCCGTTGTTCCAGGCGCTCTCGCCGGACGACATCAACACCCTCTCCTACGAGATCGTCCAGGTGTTCCAGGGTGAGGGCGGCACGGTCGAGAGCCTGTTGTCCAGCACCGCCAGCGTCACGCAGACGCTCGCGACCCGGGACAAGGTGATCGGTGACCTGCTGGAGAACCTGGACTACGTCCTCGACCACGTCGCGGACCGCGACGACCAGCTGACGCAGCTGATCGACAGCTTCCGCAGCCTGATCGGCGGCCTCAACGACGACCGTGAGGCGATCCTCTCCTCGCTCGACTCGATCTCCGACCTCTCCGTCCAGACGGCTGGCCTGGTCACGGACCTGAAGGATCCGTTCGTCCAGGACATCAAGGAGCTGCGGAAGGTCGCGACCAACCTCAACCGGAACCGGAAGGAGATCGACCGCGGCCTCCAGGTGCTGCCGATCAAGCTGACCAAGATCGGCCGGACCGCCATCTATGGCTCGTGGTTCAACTTCTACCTGTGTCACTTCAAGGCGACCATCAAGGTTCCCGGCCTCCCGCAACCCGTCGCGGCGCAGTACGCCGTCGGCGCCGACCGCTGCACGTTGGGATGAGGTGAGTCGACATGAGCAAGCCCTTCCGTGAGCGGAACCCGGTGATCATCGGGCTCGTCAGCATCACCGTCCTGCTGCTCGGCCTGACCGCCGCGCTGCGGGCCCAGGACCTGCCGTTGATCGGCGCCGGTGACACCTACTACGCGTCGTTCGCGGAGGCCGGTGGGCTGAAGGTCAAGGACGAGGTCCGCATCGCCGGCGTCCGCGTCGGGCAGGTCACCTCGATGGAGCTCGACGGCAACTCGGTCAAGGTGGGCTTCAAGCTCAAGACCGACGCCGAGTTCGGCGACCAGACGCAGGCCGACATCCGGGTCAAGACGATCCTCGGCTCGATGTACCTCGCCCTCGTCCCGGGCGGCGAGGGCCAGATGGCCGAGGGCGCGACCATCCCGGTGGACCGCACCACCTCGCCCTACGACGTCGTGGAGGCCTTCACGGGCCTGGCCGAGACGTCGGCGGACATCGACACCGACCAGTTGGCGGCGTCGTTGACCACGCTCGCCGACCTGACCCGCAACACGCCCGAGGAGTTCCGGGCCGCGCTCGACGGCGTCTCGGCGTTGTCGGAGGTGATCGCCTCCCGCGACTCCGAGATCAACTCGCTGCTCCAGAACCTCAACCGGGTCTCGACGGTGCTCGACGCCCGCGACGAGGACATCGTCGACCTCATGGGCGACGCCGACTCGCTCTTCCGTGCGCTGGTCGGACGCAAGGCGCAGATCAACCGGTTGCTCCGCTCGACGACGACGCTGAGCACGACACTGACCGGGCTCATCAAGGAGAGCCGTGCCGACCTCAACCCGGCGCTCACCCAGCTCGACTCGGTGCTCAAGGTGATCAACAAGAACGAGGACAACCTCGAGGACGCGATCCACACGATGGCGCCGTTCTACCGGGTCTTCGCCAGCACGCTCGGCACCGGGCCCTGGTTCGACACCTACATCTTCAACCTGCCGCCGGTGCCCGGACCGGGGGTGGGGATCGGATGAGCACCACGATGACTGCTGCTGCGGGCGGGCTGCGCCGCTGGGTCCCGCTGGTCGTGATCGGCGCGCTGATCGCGGCTGCCCTGGTCTGGATGTTCGGCAGCGGCGGCGGCACCAAGACCGTGACGGCCTACTTCCCACGTGCCGTGTCGGTCTATGAAGGCAGCGACGTCCGGGTCCTGGGCATCCGGGTCGGTCAGGTCGACGAGGTCGTCCCGGAGGGCCAGCAGGTCAAGGTCGTCATGTCCTACGACGAGGACGTGGAGATCCCCGCCGACGCGGACGCGGTGATCGTCTCGCCGTCCGTGGTGGGTGACCGCTACGTCCAGCTCACCCCGGCCTACGAGTCCGGGGACGTGATGGCCGACAACACGGTCATCGAGAACGACAAGACCGCGATCCCGCTCGAGCTGGACGAGATCTACTCCAGCATCGACAAGCTCACCGTCGCCCTCGGCCCCGAGGGCGCCAACAAGGAGGGTGCGCTCACGGACCTGCTCGAGCAGACGGCGAAGAACTTCGGCGGTCAGGGCGAGCAGTTCCACCAGACGATCGAGGACTTCGGTCGGCTCAGCGAGACTCTGGACAACAACAAGGACGAGCTGTTCGACTCCACCGCGCAGCTGGAGGCGTTCATCGAGACCCTCGCCGAGAACGACACGACGGTGCGTGACTTCAACCGCTCGCTCGGCAGTGTGTCGTCACTTCTCGCCGACGAGCGCCAGGAGCTGACGACGGCCCTGCAGACCCTGGGCGTCGCGCTCGACCAGGTCGCCCGCTTCGTCAAGGAGAACAGGGCCGTGCTCGGTCGCAACATCCGCGACGTCAACCGGGTCGCCAAGGTCCTGGTCCGGCAGCGGGCTGCCCTCGACGAGATCCTGCAGGCGGGTCCGCTCGCGCTGACGAACCTCTTCCACACCTACAACCCCGCCGACGGCACGCTCGACACCAACGCCAACCTCGGCAACCTGGCCCACGAGCTGCTCACCCACCCTGCGGACACGGTGTGCGCCCTGATCGCGCCCGCTGACAAGAACGGCTCGCTGTGCGGGATCCTCGAGGGCATCCTGCCGCGCGCGTCGGCGTTCGGATCGGGTGCGTGGAACAGTCCGTTCGATCCGTCGCTGGCCGGATTCGTGGAGGCGCAGCGATGAGCCGACCCCTGACCACCCTGCGCTCACGGTTCCGTACGACGGTCGCACTGTTGCTCGGCATGGCGATGCTCAGCGCCTGTGACTTCGACGTCTACGAGCTCCCGCTGCCGGGTGGCGCCGACGTCGGGGACGACCCGATCGAGGTGACGGTGGAGTTCGCCGACGTCCTCGACCTCGTCCCCAAGTCCTCGGTGCGGGTCAACGACGTCGCGGTGGGCCAGGTGACCGAGGTGCGGCTGGACGGCTACGAGGCCGTGGTCACCCTGGAGCTCCGCAACGACGTCGACCTTCCCGACAACCCGATCGCCTCGATCCGCCAGACCAGCCTGCTCGGCGAGAAGTTCGTCTCGTTGGCCTCGCCCAGCACGGGCGGTCAGGGACAGCTCTCCGACGGCGACGTCATCGAGAACGGCGGCCGCAACCCCGAGGTCGAGGAAGTGCTGGGTGCTCTGAGCCTGGTCCTCAACGGTGGTGGGGTGGCCCAGCTGAAGACGATCGCCGGCGAGCTCAACCTGGCCCTCGAGGGCCGGGAGGACTCGGCGAAGTCGGTCCTGACCCAGGTCGAGTCGCTGGTCTCCCAGCTGTCCGACCGCAAGCAGGACATCGTCGACGCCATCGACGCCATCAACAACCTCGCCGTGACCGCCCGCCAGCACCAGGACAGCATCGACCTGGCGCTCGAGGAGCTGCCGAGCGCGCTTGAGTCGCTCGATCGTCAGCGCGAGGACCTGGTCCTCATGCTGGAGGGCCTCACCGAGCTCAGCGACGTCGGTGTGCGGGTCATCAAGACGACCAAGACGAGCACGATCAACTCGCTCGAGGCGCTCAACCCGATCCTCTTCAACCTCGCCAAGGCCGGCGACGACTTCGTCAACGGATTCAGCACCTTCCTCACCTACCCGTTCATCGACGAGGCCGTGGGCCGCGACCCGGTGGTGGCCGCCAACCTGCACATGGGCGACTACGTCAACCTGTCGGTGGACCTGCAGCTCGACGTGGGCAACCTCGGCATCCCCGACCTGGTCTGCATCCCGGTCAACGAGCTGCCGGACTCGCCGCTCGACGACCTGATCGACCTCAAGGACCTGTGCTCCGGGGTCACGAAGACACTGCAGTCGTGCCTGAAGACGCCGCCGGACCCTGCAGCCTGCGCGAAGCTCCCCGGCTACCTCATCGACAACGTGTGCCAGGCCGTCAAGCTGCTGTGCGGTGGCCTGAGCGGACAGGCGGCGACCAGCAACCGTGCGATCTCCGACCTGCTCGGCAGCGTCCTCGACGGCGGCGGACTGAGCAGGCCCGCTCCCGGCGGTGACACCCAGGCCGACGACATGTGGCGCACGTTCGACGACACCTATGACACCGACCTGGTCAGCATCTTCGGCCGACCGCTCGTCGCTGCGAAGGGAGGGACGCGATGATCACCCGGCGTACCCGGATCCAGCTGATCGTCTTCGCAGTGATCACCCTCGTGGGCGTCTCGTTCGTCGGTGCCCGCTACGCCAAGCTCGACCGGTTGGTGATCGACCGCAGCTACACGGTGATCGCGCACTACCCGGAGTCGGGCGGCATCTTCACCGGTGCCGAGGTCACCTACCGCGGCGTCGGCATCGGCACGGTCGGTGACCTGGTGCTCACCGACGAGGGCGTCGACGTCGAGCTCGAGATCGACAACAAGTGGGACGAGATCCCCGCCGACACGATCGCGCTGGTCGGCAACCGTTCCGCCGTCGGCGAGCAGTACGTCGAGCTCCAGCCCCAGGTAGACGACGGCCCCTACCTGGAGGACGGCTCGGAGATCGACGACGTCGCCACTCCGATCGCCACGGAGAAGCTGCTCGGCGACCTCTCGGCGACCGTGTCGAGCGTCGACCGCGAGGCGCTGGAGACCACGATCAAGGAGCTGGGGGAGGCCTTCGCCGGCACCGGGCCCGACCTGCAGCGGATCATCGACACCGGCACCTCGTTCATCGAGACCGCCGACGAGAACTTCGACATCACCACCGCGCTGATCCGCGACGCCAACACCGTGCTGCGGGGTCAGCTCGCCACCCAGTCCTCGCTGCGGACCTTCGCCAGCCAGCTGTCGCTCTTCTCCGAGACACTCGCCGGGTCGGACGCCGACCTGCGCAAGGTCATCGACAACGGATCCGTCGCCGCGACGCAGCTGCGCACCTTCCTTGAGCAGAACGGCGTCGAGCTGAGCGAGCTGCTCGCCAACCTCGTCGCCACCGGCGAGGTCGTGGTCCGGCACCTGCCCGCGCTGCAGCAGATGCTGATCATCTATCCCTACGCCGTCGGCGCCGGGCAGGTGGTCGTCGGCAAGCGGTCCGTGGCCGACGGAGGCAGCGGCCACTGGGACGCCCACTTCGGTCTCGTCCTCGCGCCGACCGCGACCCCGTGCTACGCCGGCTACGTCCAGGACCGGCGCAACCCGGAGTCCGAGCGCTTCGACAACCCGCCGATGCCCGACGGCGTCGGCTGCACCGAGGCGATCACCAAGTCCAACCCGCGCGGTCCGCAGAACCTGCCGCGCGTGGCGCCGGACATCTATGACAGCTCCGAGGTCGTCGCCAGCTATGACGAGACCACCGGCGAGCTCACCTGGGGTGCCCCGGCGGACCTCGACCAGCCGACGGGTAGCGTGGCCCCGGCGTCGCTTGGTCAGGACTCGTGGAAGTGGCTCTACCTCGCGCCGCTCGCGAACTGACCGGCGAATGACCGGGCGCCGAGGCTGGGAGACACGTGCGTGACCGCTGACGACGATCGTCGACCGGCAAGCAGGGGCGGCAGGTCGCGGGGCAGGTGGACCGTCCTCGGGCTGTTGCTCGGCGTCCTGGTCGCCAGTCTCGTGGTGTCCGGTCTCGTCCTGCTCGTCAACGGCGCCGGCTCGAGCATCGGCGACCGGCTGTCGTCCGTCCAGGACCCGCCGACCGACGACAGTCGCGACCGCGAGGAGGCGCTGGCCGCGGGCCGGACCTTCGTGCAGCGGTTCTACACCTACGACCCCTCGATGCTGGCGGAGGACGGCACGATGCCGGCCTACGCCGAGGTCGGCGACCTGATGTCGGCCAAGTTCGCCGGCGTCTTCGAGGAGACCCGACAGATTGCCGAGTACACCGTCCGGGAGGAGGGCGTCGGCCAGAAGGCCGTCGTCTATGCCGTCGGCGTCACGGCGATCGACGAGGACTCCGCGACCCTGATCGTCGGCGGCACGACCACGACCTCCTACCCCGCCTCGGCGAAGGAGTCGGAGACCGAGCGGGTCGACTTCCCGCCGCAGATCCTGCGCGCCGAGGTCACCTTGGTGAAGGTCGAGGGACGCTGGCTGGTGGACACCCTCGCCGTGTTCGGGACCGAAGGTCCCGCACTGGGCGAGGAGCCGCTCGGGGAGGAGGGCGTCCCGCTGCCCTCGGAGTCGGCGACCCCGGAGGGGGAGGGGACCGACCCCGCGACTCCCGCAGCTCCGGGCGAGACGGCGACGGAGGGAGCATCGTGAGCAGCCTCTACGAACTCCTCGGCGTGGCCCGGTCGGCCGCCACGGAGGAGATCCGCGCGGCCTGGAAGACGGCGGTCGCCGACCTCGACCCGACCGACCCGATCTTCCGTGCCTACAGCAGCGCCGCCGAGGTGCTGCTCGATGACGAGCGCCGCGCGGCCTACGACGCCGAGCTCGCCCCGGTCGAAGTGCCCGTGGACGAGACCGTCACGGAACCCGTCGCGGAGCCGGAGGATGCCGGCGTCGAGGCGGCCGGGCCGGACGAGGCGGCCGGGCCGGACGAGGCGGCCGTGGCAGCGTCCCGAGCGCCCACCGAGGCGGCGCCCGTCGACCTGACGAAGCCGACATCGGACGTGCCTGCGGCCGTCGCTGACGATGCCACCATCCCGGCACCGAGTGCACCGAGTGCACCGAGCACCTCGAGTACCCCGCCCACCCCGCAGGCCCCGAGCCGTGCCTCCGCGCCGGCCGGGTGGGTGCTCGGCGCCGTCGGTACGGCGGCGCTCTTGGCACTCGCGATGGCGATTTTCCTCCTCGCCCAGCCGGGCGGTGGGCTGTTCGGCGACGACGCTCCGCGCGACGTGGCACAGCGCAACGCCGATGTCGAGGAGGCGACACTCTCTGCAGAGGGTGCCGCCGAGCGGATGGTGCCGGACCTGCTGTCCTACGACTACCGGACGCTCGACCAGGACGCCGAGCGCCGCAACGCCCTGCTCACGGCCAACCAGCTCGAGGAGACAGAGCGGCTGTGGGCGGAGCTGACGCCCGACGTCGTGACCAACCAGCTCCAGGTCGTCACCACGAGCGAGGCCGCCGGGCTGACGCGGATGAGCGAGGACACCCTGACGGCCACCGTCGTGGTCTTCTATCGGCAGGACATCGTCAGCAAGGGCGCGGATCCGAAGCAGGACAGTCGCTGGGCCACGTTCAACCTCGTGCGGGACGACGCAGGGGCGACGGAATGGCTCGTCGACGACGTCTGCGTGGACGCCGGCTGCGAGTAGCGCGGAGCGTTCGCCGTCGCCCGGGGCCGACGAATTCGCGCCGCCTCCGCCTCCCCTCGGGCGTGGTGGCCTTGACCTTCGTGGGGCGGCGCAGCATGATCGGCGCACCGGTTCGACGCAGGAGATGGTCGGACCGCGATTCGACTGCATGAGGTGATGCGGCCGGCGTTGTGCAGCGCCTCCATTTCGTGTAGCGTGGCTCCTTGCGCCTGCCCTCAGATGCGCTTCGGCCTGCCCGGTGGCCGATGACGTGGTGGGCCCGGCGCTCTCGAGGAGTCGAACCCGTCGAAGGACAACCCTTGGCCGCGCGCACCACCCCCGGTAAGTCCCGCATCTCCTTTGCGAAGATCGCCGAGCCCATGGAGCTGCCGAAGCTCCTCTCGCTCCAGACCGACAGCTTCGACTGGCTCGTCGGCAACGAGGTCCACAAGCAGCGTCTGGCCACCCGCCGCGCCGCGGGTGAGGACGTCTCCGACAAGTCGGGGCTGGAGGAGATCTTCGAGGAGATCTCGCCGATCGAGGACTTCTCCGAGACCATGTCGCTCTCCTTCGAGAGCCCGGTCTTCTATGACCCCAAGTACACCGTGGACGAGTGCAAGGAGAAGGACCTCACCTACTCCGCACCGCTCTACGTCTCGGCCGAGTTCACCAACAACGAGACCGGCGAGATCAAGGGCCAGACGGTCTTCATGGGTGACTTCCCGCTCATGACCCCCAAGGGCACCTTCGTCATCAACGGCACCGAGCGCGTCGTCGTCTCGCAGCTGGTCCGCAGCCCCGGCGTCTACTTCGAGCGCACGGCCGACAAGACGTCCGACAAGGACATCTACACCGCCAAGTTCATCCCGAGCCGCGGCGCCTGGCTCGAGTTCGAGATCGACAAGCGCGACATGGTCGGCGTCCGCCTCGACCGCAAGCGCAAGCAGAACGTCACCGTCCTGCTCAAGGCCCTCCAGGCCATCGCTGAGGACACCGGTGAGGCCTACGACTACGACGCGGTCATGACCGACCTGCGCCAATACGAGTCGATCCAGCTGACCGAGGAGAAGGACAACACCTCCGGTCCCGACGATGCGCTGCTCGACATCTACCGCAAGCTGCGCCCCGGCGAGCCGCCGACGCGCGAGGCCGCGCTCACCCTGCTGCGGAACTACTACTTCAACCCCAAGCGCTACGACCTCGCCAAGGTCGGTCGCTACAAGATCAACAAGAAGCTCGGCCAGGACGAGGCCTTCGACCAGCAGACGATGACGATCGCCGACATGGTCGCGACCATCAAGTACATCGTCCAGCTCCACAACGGCGACGTCAACGTCACCAACACGGCCGGTGAGATCCTCAAGGACGCCGACGGCAAGGACCTCGAGGTCCTCGCCGACGACATCGACCACTTTGGCAACCGGCGCATGCGCACGGTCGGCGAGCTCATCCAGAACCAGCTCCGCACCGGACTGGCCCGGATGGAGCGTGTGGTCCGGGAGCGGATGACGACGCAGGACGTCGAGGCGATCACGCCGCAGTCGCTGATCAACATCCGTCCGGTCGTGGCGGCGCTGAAGGAGTTCTTCGGCACCTCGCAGCTCTCGCAGTTCATGGACCAGACCAACCCGATCGCGGGCCTGACGCACAAGCGTCGTCTCTCCGCGCTCGGTCCTGGCGGTCTGTCCCGTGACCGCGCCGGCATGGAGGTCCGTGACGTCCACCCGTCGCACTACGGCCGCATGTGCCCGATCGAGACGCCGGAAGGCCCCAACATCGGCCTGATCGGCTCGCTGGCCTCCTACGGCCGGATCAACCCGTTCGGCTTCGTCGAGACGCCCTACCGCAAGGTCGAGGGCGGCAAGGTGACCGACAAGATCGACTACCTGACCGCCGACGACGAGGACCGCTACGTCATCGCGCAGGCCAACGCCGGGCTCGACGCCAAGGGCAAGTTCGTCGACGAGCGGGTGCTGGTCCGCCAGCGCAACGGCGAGGTCGCCGAGGTCCTGGCCGACGAGGTCGACTACATGGACGTCTCGCCGCGCCAGATGGTGTCGGTCGCGACCGCACTGATCCCGTTCCTCGAGCACGACGACGCCAACCGCGCGCTCATGGGCGCCAACATGCAGCGTCAGGCCGTCCCGCTCATCCGCAGCGACAGCCCGATCGTCGGCACCGGCATCGAGTTCCGCGCCGCCGTCGACGCCGGTGACGTGGTCACGTCCGACGTGGCCGGCGTGGTGACCGCGGTCTCCGCCGACGAGGTCGTCGTCATGAACGACGAGGGTGGCAACAAGTCGTTCTTCCTCTCGAAGTTCAAGCGCTCCAACCAGGGCACCTGCATCAACCAGCGTCCGCTGGTCGAGGTGGGCGACCGCATCGAGATCGGCTCGCCGATCGCCGACGGTCCCTGCACGGACAACGCGGAGATGGCGCTCGGCACCAACCTGCTCGTGGCGTTCATGCCGTGGGAGGGCCACAACTACGAGGACGCCATCATCCTCAGCCAGCGGCTGGTCCAGGAGGACGTCCTCACCTCGATCCACATCGAGGAGCACGAGGTCGACGCCCGCGACACCAAGCTGGGCCCCGAGGAGATTACGCGGGACATCCCGAACGTTTCCGAGGAGATGCTGGCCGACCTCGACGAGCGCGGCATCATCCGCATCGGTGCCGAGGTCCGCGACGGCGACCTGCTCGTCGGCAAGGTCACGCCCAAGGGCGAGACCGAGCTGACGCCTGAGGAGCGTCTGCTCCGCGCGATCTTCGGTGAGAAGGCGCGCGAGGTCCGCGACACCTCGATGAAGGTCCCGCACGGCGAGACCGGCACGGTCATCGGTGTCCGGGTCTTCGACCGCGAGGAGGGCGACGAGCTGCCGCCGGGCGTCAACCAGCTGGTGCGCGTCTATGTCGCGCAGAAGCGGAAGATCTCCGTCGGTGACAAGCTCGCCGGCCGCCACGGCAACAAGGGTGTCATCGCCAAGATCCTGCCGGTCGAGGACATGCCGTTCATGGAGGACGGCACCCCGGTCGACGTGGTGCTCAACCCGCTGGGTGTGCCGCGACGCATGAACATCGGCCAGATCCTCGAGCTGCACCTCGGATGGCTCGGCAAGCAGGGGTGGCACATCGACGCCGACCTCAAGAACGAGGAGTGGGCCCAGCGCCTCACCTCGATCGGGGTCAACGAGGCCGCTCCCAACACCAAGGTCGCGACCCCGGTGTTCGACGGTGCCCGCGAGGACGAGATCACCGGCCTGCTCGGTCAGACCCTGCCCAACCGCGACGGTGTCCGGATGGTCAAGGAGACCGGCAAGGCGAGCCTGTTCGACGGTCGCTCCGGCGAGCCGTTCAAGGACCCGGTGTCGGTCGGTTACATGTACATCCTCAAGCTCCACCACCTGGTCGACGACAAGATCCACGCGCGTTCGACGGGCCCCTACTCGATGATCACGCAGCAGCCGCTGGGCGGTAAGGCCCAGTTCGGTGGCCAGCGGTTCGGTGAGATGGAGGTGTGGGCGATGGAGGCCTACGGTGCCGCCTACGCCCTCCAGGAGCTCCTGACGATCAAGTCGGACGACGTCCCCGGCCGGGTGAAGGTCTATGAGGCCATCGTCAAGGGCGAGAACATCCCCGACTCGGGCATCCCGGAGTCGTTCAAGGTCCTCGTCAAGGAGATGCAGTCGCTCTGCCTCAACGTGGAGGTGCTGTCGCAGGACGGCAGCGCCATCCAGCTGAAGGATGCGGAGGAGGACGTGTTCCGCGCCGCCGAGGAGCTCGGCATCGACCTGTCCCGTCGCGAGCCCAGCTCGGTCGAAGAAGTCTGACCGGATCGCCCCGGTGGTTTCGAGGCTCGCGAGCTCGCACCTCAACCGCCGGGGCACCGTCAGTCCCCAGTCTCACTCTTCACAGAACTAACGAAGGACTCACAGCCCCGTGCTCGACGTTAACTTCTTCGACCAGCTTCAGATCGGCCTGGCCACCGCGGACGACATCCGCACGTGGAGCCACGGCGAGGTCAAGAAGCCGGAGACCATCAACTACCGCACGCTCAAGCCCGAGCGTGACGGCCTCTTCTGCGAGAAGATCTTCGGTCCCACCCGGGACTGGGAGTGCTACTGCGGCAAGTACAAGCGGGTGCGCTTCAAGGGCATCATCTGCGAGCGCTGCGGCGTCGAGGTGACGCGCTCCAAGGTCCGCCGCGAGCGGATGGGCCACATCGAGCTCGCCGCCCCGGTGACCCACATCTGGTACTTCAAGGGCGTGCCGAGCCGCCTCGGCTACCTGCTCGACCTGGCGCCGAAGGACCTCGAGAAGGTCATCTACTTCGCTGCCTACATGATCACCTCCGTCGACGAGGACGCGCGTCACCGCGACCTGTCCGACCTCGAGGGCAAGATCGGCCTGCAGCGCCAGTCCATCGAGAAGCGCCGCGACGCCGGCCTCGAGGACCGCACCAAGAAGCTGGAGGACGACCTCGCCACGCTCGAGGCCGAGGGTGCGAAGGCCGACCAGCGCCGGAAGGTGCGCGACGGAGCCGAGCGCGAGCTCAAGCAGTTGCGCGACCGCGCCCAGCGCGAGCTGGACCGCCTCGACGAGGTCTGGGACACGTTCAAGACCCTCAAGGTGCAGGACCTCATGGGTGACGAGGTCCTCTACCGCGAGATGAAGAACTGGTTCGGCAAGTACTTCGAGGGCCACATGGGCGCCACGGCGATCCAGAAGCGCCTCCAGGACTTCGACATCGAGGCCGAGGTCGAGTCGCTGCGCGAGACCATCGCGACCGGCAAGGGCCAGCGCAAGGTCCGTGCGCTCAAGCGCCTCAAGGTCGTCGACGCGTTCCGCAAGACGGGCAACCAGCCGATCGGCATGGTCCTGGACGCCGTCCCGGTCATCCCGCCGGACCTGCGTCCGATGGTGCAGCTCGACGGTGGACGCTTCGCGACCTCCGACCTCAACGACCTCTACCGTCGCGTCATCAACCGGAACAACCGTCTCAAGCGGCTCCTCGACCTGGGTGCGCCGGAGATCATCGTCAACAACGAGAAGCGGATGCTCCAGGAGGCCGTCGACTCGCTGTTCGACAACGGCCGTCGTGGTCGCCCCGTCACCGGCCCGGGCAACCGGCCGCTGAAGTCGCTGTCCGACATGCTCAAGGGCAAGCAGGGTCGTTTCCGTCAGAACCTGCTCGGCAAGCGCGTCGACTACTCGGGCCGCTCGGTCATCGTGTCGGGCCCGCAGCTCAAGCTGCACCAGTGCGGTCTGCCCAAGCAGATGGCGCTCGAGCTCTTCAAGCCGTTCGTGATGAAGCGCCTCGTCGACCTGTCGCACGCGCAGAACATCAAGTCGGCCAAGCGGATGGTCGAGCGCGGCCGCCCGGTGGTGTGGGACGTCCTCGAAGAGGTCATCACCGAGCACCCGGTGCTGCTCAACCGTGCGCCCACGCTGCACCGCCTCGGCATCCAGGCGTTCGAGCCCCAGCTGATCGAGGGCAAGGCCATCCAGCTGCACCCGTTGGTCTGCACCGCGTTCAACGCCGACTTCGACGGTGACCAGATGGCAGTCCACCTGCCGCTGTCCGCCGAGGCGCAGGCCGAGGCCCGCATCCTGATGCTCTCGACCAACAACATCCTCAAGCCGTCGGACGGCCGTCCGGTCACCATGCCGACCCAGGACATGATCATCGGGCTGTTCTTCCTGACCACCGAGCGTGAGGGCACGCCCGGCGACGGCCGGGTGTTCTCGTCGCCGGCCGAGGCGATCATGGCCTACGACCGCAACGAGATCGCGCTGCAGAGCAAGGTGAGGATCCGCCTTGCCGACGCCGTCATCGAGGGTGACGAGTCCGGCGAGCCGGTCCTGCTGGAGACCACGCTCGGGCGCACGATCTTCAACGACGCGCTGCCGGCCGACTACCCGTTCGTGAACGAGGAGGTCGACAAGAAGCGCCTCGGCCAGATCGTCAACGACCTCGCCGAGCGCTACCCCAAGGTCGTCGTCGCGGCGTCGCTCGACGCGCTCAAGGACAACGGCTTCCACTGGGCGACCCGCTCCGGTGTCACGGTCTCGATCGACGACGTCATCACGCCGCCGAACAAGTCCGAGCTCCTCGGAGAGTACGAGGCGCAGGCCGCCAAGATCCAGAAGCAGTTCGAGCGTGGTCTGGTGACCGACGACGAGCGCCGCCAGGAGCTCATCGAGATCTGGACGAAGGCCAGCCAGGAGGTCGGCAAGGCGCTGCGGTCGACCTTCGAGGCCAACCCGACCAACCCGATCTACGTGCAGGTGCGCTCGGGTGCCTCGGGTAACTTCAACCAGATCAACCAGGTCGGCGCCATGCGTGGTCTGGTGGCCAACCCGAAGGGCGAGATCATCCCGCGGCCGATCAAGGCCAACTTCCGCGAGGGTCTCTCCGTGCTCGAGTACTTCATCTCGACCCACGGCGCCCGCAAGGGTCTGGCGGACACCGCGCTGCGGACCGCCGACTCCGGCTACCTGACGCGTCGTCTCGTCGACGTGTCGCAGGACGTCATCATCCGTGAGGACGACTGCGGCACCGAGCGGGGCCTGCCGAAGGTCATCGGTCGGGTCGAGGACGGTGTCGTCGTCAAGGACGACAACGCCGAGACCGCTGCCTACGCCCGCACCGCGGCCAAGGACATCGCCCACCCGACCAGCGGTGAGATCCTCGCCGGCGCCGGAGATGACCTGGGCGACGTCAAGATCGCCGAGCTCATCGACGCCGGGATCGAGCAGGTCACGGTCCGCTCGGTCCTGACCTGCGACGCCCGCACCGGCACCTGCGCCAAGTGCTACGGCCGGTCGCTGGCCACCGGCAAGCTCGTCGACATCGGTGAGGCCGTCGGCATCATCGCGGCCCAGTCGATCGGTGAGCCCGGCACGCAGCTGACCATGCGGACCTTCCACACCGGTGGTGTGGCGTCGGCCGACGACATCACGCAGGGTCTGCCCCGCGTCGTCGAGCTCTTCGAGGCCCGCACCCCGAAGGGTTACGCGCAGATCTCCGAGGCCGCCGGCCGGGTCGAGATCGAGGAGACCGACAAGGCTCGCAAGGTGCTCGTCACGCCGGACAACGGCGACGAGGTCATCGAGTACGTCGTGTCCCGCCGTTCGCGCCTGCTCGTCGAGGACGGTGGCCGCGTTGCCGTCGGCGACAAGTTCACCGCCGGCACGGAGGACCCCAAGGAGGTCCTGCGCATCCTCGGTGTCCGCCGTACGCAGCAGCACCTCGTGGACCAGGTCCAGGAGGTCTACCGGTCGCAGGGCGTGTCCATCCACGACAAGCACATCGAGATCATCGTGCGGCAGATGCTGCGCCGGATCACCGTGCTCGAGTCGGGCGACACCAACCTGCTGCCCTCCGACCTGGTGGACCGGGCGAAGTTCGAGGCGGAGAACCGCCGCGTCGTGTCCGAGGGCGGCAAGCCCGCCTCGGGTCGTCCGGAGCTCATGGGCATCACGAAGGCCTCGCTCGCGACCGAGTCGTGGCTCTCGGCGGCCTCCTTCCAGGAGACCACCCGCGTGCTCACCGACGCCGCGATCAACGGTCGCTCCGACAGCCTGCGTGGCCTGAAGGAGAACGTGATCATCGGAAAGTTGATCCCGGCCGGTACCGGTCTGGAGCGCTACCGCAACATCCGGGTGGAGCCGACCGAGGAGGCGCGCGCCGCGGCGTACGCCGTCACGGGCTACGAGGCCTACGACTACGAGTTCGGCAACTCCGGCCAGGCGGTCGCCCTGGACGACTTCGACTTTGGCTCGTACCAGAACTGAGCGCAGCGAAGTTCTGGTGTAAGAGCCAGATCGAGTAGCCGAAGGCCCCCGCAGAGCTTGCTCTGCGGGGCCTTCGGCGTATCGAGATCCGTGCGGCCGAGAAACGACGGTGGCCGCTGCTCGACGTACGTCCAGGTGTGGCCCCTCAGCGGTTCCTCCAGACCGGGTCCCGCTTCTCGGTGAAGGCCTGGGCGCCCTCGCGGGCGTCCTCGCTGGTGAACACCGGCAGCATGATCGGCATCTGCCGCTCGAAGGCCTCGGCCATGGGCCAGTCGGGGGACTCGGCGAGGATCTGCTTGGTCGCGGTCATGGCCAACGGCCCGTTGCGGGTGAGTCGCAGGGCGAGGTCGCGGGCGCCCGTGAGGGCCTCGCCGGGCTCGGTGAGGTGGTTGACCAGTCCGAGCTCGTGGGCGCGGGAGGCGTCCAGCGGGTCGCCGGTCAGGGCCAGCTCGTTGGCGATGTTGGGCGGGATGCGCCGTGGGAGCCGGAGCAGGCCACCCGCGCCGGCGACCAGACCACGCTTGACCTCGGGGATGCCGAAACGGGCGTCGCGGGCTGCCACGACCATGTCGCAGGCGAGCACGATCTCGCAGCCGCCCGCCAGCGCCCAGCCCTCCACCGCCGCGATCAGCGGCTTGCGCGGCGGCCGCTCGCAGATGCCGGCCAGTCCGCGGCCGGGCACCGTGACGTCCTCGCCGGCGAGGAACGCCTTGAGGTCCATGCCGGCGCAGAACGTCCCGCCGGCTCCCGCGAGGATGCCGACCGAGAGGTCGTCGCGGGCGTCGAGCTCGTCGACGGCCTCGGCGATGCCGAGCGTGACGGACCGGTTGACCGCGTTGCGGGCGTCGGGACGGTTGATGGTGATCTGGCAGATGCCGTCGGCGATGTCGACGATGACGTCTTCGGGCATGGGTCCTCCACGGTGGGTCGGGTGTGGCCGACATCATGGCGCCTGGAGCGCTCCAGCGGCAGGTGCCGTCCCGCCCTCCGTCCCAAGTGGTCATCTCCGGAAGTTCTCCGGGTGTCCCGCACCCCGAGCACGCACCTCGCGGCGTTGCCGCCGCTCGCGAGACGACCCGGTATGGCTTCGCGGCTGCGCCTTGCGATGCACGCACTCGGCGTACGGGCCACCCCCGAACAACTTCCGGAGATGACCACTAGCGGCAGCCTCACGGCCGAGGCGGGTGACCCTGCTGCGACAATCGGAGGGTGACTGGAGACGCCGCACTGAGCACCGATGTCCTTGTCGTCGGCGCCGGCCCCGCGGGCTCGGCGGCTGCCACCTGGCTGGCCCGCGCAGGCGTCGACGTGATGCTGGCCGACGCGGCCGTCTTCCCCCGCGACAAGACCTGCGGCGACGGCCTCACGCCGCGGGCGATCCACGAGCTCGAGAAGCTGGGCCTGCGCGACTGGCTGCGCGCCCACACGGTCAACCAGGGCCTGCGTGCCCACGGATTCGGCCAGACGCTGCACCTGCCGTGGCCGGGCGGCCACCTCCCCGACTGGGGTAGCGCGGTGTCGCGGACGGAGCTCGACGACCACCTGCGCACCACGGCCCTCAAGGCCGGTGCGGTGGGCCTGGAGGATGCCCGCGCGGTCGACGTACGCATGTCCGGGGACCGGGTCGAGAAGGTCAGGTTTCGAGGCTCGCAAGCTCGCACCTCAACCACCGAGAACACGTTCGAGATCGCCTGCCGGCGCCTGATCGTCGCCGACGGCGTCCGCTCACCGCTGGGGAAGGTGCTGGGCCGCGAGTGGCACCGCGACACCGTCTATGGCGTCGCGGGACGCACCTATGTCACGTCAACGCGCGCCGACGACCCGTGGATCAGCTCCCACCTCGAGCTGCGCGGCGAGCAGGACGAGATCCTCTCCGGCTATGGCTGGATCTTCCCCCTCGGCAAGGAGAGCGGCGAGGTCAACCTGGGCGCCGGCACCCTCGCGACCGCCAAGCGTCCCGCCGACGTCGCGATCAAGCCGCTCATGGCGCTCTATGCCGACCGCCTCCGCGAGGAGTTCGGCCTCGGCACCGAGCTGCGGATGCCGACATCCGCGCTGCTGCCGATGGGCGGTGCGGTGTCGCACGTCGCCGGCCGCAACTGGGCCCTCATCGGTGACGCCGCCGGCTGCGTCAACCCGCTCAACGGCGAGGGCATCGACTACGGGCTCGAGACCGGCCGCGTCGTCGCTGAGCTGCTCGTCGGGACGCCGGACGCGGACCTGGCCGTCGTGTGGCCCGCCCTCCTGCGCGCGGAGTACGGCGAGGCGTTCTCCATCGCACGGCGCCTCGCCGGTCTCGTGACCGTCCCCCGGCTGCTGCCCGCGCTGGGCCCCGTCGGCATGCGCTCGGACCTGCTCATGACGCTGGCGCTGCGCTGGATGGGCAACCTGGTCACCGACGAGGACCGGGACCGGTCCGCCCGCATCTGGCGCTGGGCCGGCCGGCGCTCACTCGCCCGGGACGCCCGGCCGCCCTTCTCCTGACCCGGACTGCGCCCACCACTAGGGTGGAGGACGACGAACAGGAGACGGTGATGGGGCAGCGGGTGCAGCGACTGGCGGCGTACGCCGTCATCGTCCGCGGCGACCAGATCCTCCTGTCGCGACTCAGCGAGCGGGTGACCAAGCGCGAGCTGTGGTCGCTGCCCGGTGGCGGCGTCGACCACGGTGAGGACCCGATCGACGCGGTCATCCGCGAGATCCACGAGGAGACGGGACTCAGCGCGACGGTGGACGACACCGCCCACGTCCACTCCCTGCACGTCGCCGACTCGTGGCGGCGTGGCCGCAAGGTCGATGCGCACTCGGTCCGCATCGTCTACGAGGGCTGGGTG
This sequence comes from Nocardioides caeni, assembly GCF_004912195.1. Taxonomy (GTDB): domain Bacteria; phylum Actinomycetota; class Actinomycetes; order Propionibacteriales; family Nocardioidaceae; genus Nocardioides; species Nocardioides caeni. Next base: position 174,486 of record NZ_STGW01000007.1, on the reverse strand, counting down.
CCGGCCGACTCGCCGGAGCCACAGGTGGTCGAGATCGACGGCTCGACCGCCGAGGCTGCCTGGAAGCCGATCGCGGAGGTGCTGGACGGCACCGTGCCGACGGTGTCCCTCGTGACCGAGGCGCTGGCGTCCTACCGCATCCGGCAGCGTCAGCGCGCTGCCGCGTATGCCTATGTCGTCCGCGACGACGCGATCCTGCTGACCCGCACCTCGGACCTCGCGCCCGACCCCGGCACCTGGCACCTGCCCGGCGGCGGGATCGACCACGGCGAGTCGCCGGTCGACACGGTGCGACGCGAGCTGTGGGAGGAGTGCGGCCTGCAGGGCGAGGCCGCCGACCTGCTGGCGGTGCTCGACCACCACTTCACCGGCACGGCGCCCAACGGGCGCGCGGAGGACTTCCACGCGATCGGCATCGTCTATCGCGCTGACGTCGAGGCGGGCGAGCCGCGGGTCGTCGAGACCGGCGGCACGACCGACGCCGTCGCCTGGGTGCCGCTGGCCGACGTCGCCGCAGGCAAGCTCAAGGTCTACGGGTCGGTGCGCGCCGCGATCGAGCTCGCCGGCGATAACGTGGCTGGGTGACCACCCCCTCCGAGACCGTCTTCACCTACGCCGCGCCCGCCCTCAAGTTCGGCCGCGGCGCCGCCCACGAGGTCGGGTACGACGTCCGCGGCTGGGGTGCGCGCCGTGCGCTGGTCGTCACCGATCCCGGCGTGGCGGCCGCCGGGCACGCCGAGACCGTTGCCGCGAGCCTGCGCGGCCACGGCATCGAGGTCCTGGTCTATGACGGCACCCACGTCGAGCCGACGGACGTCTCGCTGGTCGAGGCGGTGGAGTTCGCGCGCTGGGAGGGACCCTTCGACGCGGTGGTGGCCGTCGGCGGCGGCTCGGCCATCGACACCGCCAAGGCGGTCGCGCTGCTCGTGACCAACCCGGGCGAGCTGATGGACTACGTCAACGCGCCGGTGGGCAAGGCGCGCGCGCCCGAGCAGCCGGTGCTGCCGCTGGTCGCCGTCCCGACGACGACCGGCACGGGCAGTGAGTCCACGACCATCTGCGTGATGGACGTGCTCTCGCTCAAGGTGAAGACCGGGATCAGCCACGCGGCGCTGCGTCCGCGGCTGGCGGTCGTCGACCCCGCACTGTCGGCGACCCAGCCCGCAGGCGTCACCGCAGCCGCGGGCATGGACATCCTCTGCCACGCCCTGGAGAGCTACACCGCCCGCTGGTTCGGGGAGTTCCCCGCGAAGACCGCGGAGCAGCGGGTGCCCTACTGCGGCTCCAACCCGATCGCGGACCTGTGGTCGGAGCGGGCCCTGGGTCTGCTCGCCGAGTCCTTCCGCGAGGCCGTGAACCGCGAGCCTGGGGACCCGGGCGGCGCCGAGGCGGCCGACCGGATGGCGCTGGCGGCGACCTTCGCCGGTCTCGGCTTCGGCAATGCCGGGGTCCACATCCCGCACGCCAACGCCTATCCGATCGCCGGGCGGGTGCGTGACTTCCGGCCCGCCGGCTATCCCCAGGACGAGGCGATGGTGCCGCACGGGATGGCGGTCTCGCTCACTGCGCCCGAGGCCTTCCGGTTCACCTTCGACGCCGCGCCCGAGCGGCACCTGCGGGCCGCCCGGCTGCTGGACCCTGCCGCGCAGGGGTCCGGAGGCGACGTACTCCCGGACGTGCTGGCGCGGCTCATGCAGGACATCGGCATCCCCAACGGTCTCGCTGCCGTGGGCTACGGCGCCGCGGACGTCGACGACCTGGTGGAGGGTGCACTGCAGCAGCAGCGGCTGCTGGCCACCGCACCCAAGGCGGTCACCGGCGACGACATCGCCGTGATCATGTCCGCCTCGCTCGAGCACTGGTGAGCGCTCAGCCGCGGACCCGCGCGGACACCGGCACCGATCACGGTGCCGGGACCCGCAGCGTCCTCATCTCCTCGACGATCCGGCCGACGTAGTAGGCCACTCCGGCGACGCTGGGGTGGGCTCCGTCGACGCCGATGTAGCGGTCCTGGTTGCCGTCGCCCTGGGGGCTGGCGATCGATCCGGTGCCGGTGAGCCACCGGTCGGTGTAGGGGTCGATGAAGCCGACCACGTTGGGGTGGCGACCGACCATGGCGGCGAGATTCGCGGTCAGCGCCCGGGCGCGGTCGTCCCAGACCTGCGCCTTGAGCACTCCCATCGGCTCGATCCCGACGAGCACGACCGGCAGGTCAGGGCGCAGGGCGGCGAGCTCGGTGAGGAAGGTGGTGACCGCCGCGCGGTGCCCCGCCACGGAGTAGTTCGCCGCTACGACGTCGTTCATCGATCCGCTGACGACCAGCAGGTCGATCGGCGCCTGGCTGATCGCGGCGAGCCGCCGGGGGGATCCGAAGACGCCGGACTGGTACGGGCCGAAGGCCTGGCTCGACGCGGCGTTGAGGAAGCCGGTCCCCGACTCGGAGAAGTTCCAGACCCCCCACCCGGTCAGGCTCCCGAGCGTGACCGCGGCGGACCGGCTCATGCACAGGGCCTCGGCGCAGGTCTCGAAGAAGGAGTCCGACAGGACGCCGACCGTGTGCTCTGGCGCCGCGGCGGTGACGACCACGTCGTCGGCGGCCGGCGCGTCGACGCCCACGAAGCTGCGCGGGCCGGCGAACCGCACGCCCACCGTGCGGCGGGCGGGGAGCTCGACCGTGATCCAGTTGAGGGCGTGACCGGTCTCCGTCGGGCTCTGGGTCGGGATCGGTGTGCCGGTGACCGGGCGACCGTCGATCCAGACCATCGCATCCATCGCCCGGGTGCCCTGGTAGGCGATCGCGAAGCGCCGGCCGGTCACCCGGAAGGAGACATCGGCGTTCTTCACCGACGGGTTGGTGCCGGGATACTCCGCGCCGTTGGCCGCCCGCGCCCAGTCGACCCCGAACATCGTGCTGGCGAGGGTGAACAGCGGCTGGGGGACCTGGGAGTGGGTGAAGGCGCCGGGCGCGTCCCACCGGGTGCGGGTCGTCGCCGACCAGGCCGGGCTGGTGAGCCCGATGCGCCAGGTCAGGTCGGCGGAGGTCCAGGGCTGGGTCGACAGGGGTGTCATCCGGCTGCCCAGGCTCACGCGGGCACTGGCCAGCACCGGGATCGGGAGCCCGGCGCTGGTGCGGTCGGTCGCGGCCACGCCGACGGTCTCCGCGTGCACGGCGACCGACAGCGTGGTCCCCGCGTCCTCGGGCCCGATGGTGTGGGTGGCCGCGGTCGAGCCGTCGATCGCGGTGCCGTCCCGCAGCCACTGGTAGCCCAGGGTGGTCGGCGCGGGGGACCATCCGGACACCTCGGCCCGCAGCAGCTCGCCCACGATGGCGCGGCCGACGATCTCGGGCGGCGTGGTGGTGAACGTGCCGGGGGAGACCGGCGTCCCCGGGCGGGAGTCGCGATAGGTCTGGCCCGAGCCGTCCTTGGGGAAGCCCACGGCCGTCACGGTGATCCGGCGGCCGAGGTCCGCCGCGGTCAGGCGGTACGACGCCCCGGTGACCCCCGTGGAGACGCCGTCCCGGTTCCAGCGGAAGCCGACGCCGGCCGGTGTCGGCGCCCAGGTGCCGGGCACGGCCTGCAGGGTGGCGCCGACGGTCGGGATGCCGGTCACGGTCGGATAGGGCGCGCTCGTGAACGGCGTCGTCGGACCGCCGACCACATAGACGCTCAGCGTGGGTGAGGTGGCCGCGGGCTGCTCGCCCGAGGTCGCCGCCGCCAGGCGGTAGTGGTGGTGGCCGCCGACGTCGAGCGGCGACCGGTCGAGCGGTACGACGACGTCGAACCCGCCGTCGCCGGTGGCTCTCAGCGGGAGGTTGGTCGGGCGCCACCCGGCCGCGCTGCCCGCCCAGACCTCCACGGAGAGCCCGGCGAGGTCGGGGTCGCTGGTGCGTCCCTGCAGCGTCAGCTCACCGCCGAGCTGGGGGATGGCGGTCAGCCGCGTCAGCGACAGCGTCGGCGCGGCGACGGCGGCGGGGGTGCTGCCGACCACCAGCCAGGCCGCAACGGCCAGCATCAAAGCGAGCAATGGCCTGAAAAGGACAGCCACCGTGCTACTCCAGTCCCCTCCCCCAAGGGTCCAGTGGATCCCGGGCACTCTAACGCGGGATCCCGGCCGGACTGCCCTGCTCGCCGGAAACTTTGCCCACGGGGGAGGTGGGGCGTGCGCCGCCGGAGAGGGGACCTCGCGGCGGGGCGGGGCTGGTGCCCGCCGTACGATCGAGGGGTGAATCCGCGTCACCGACGACTCATCATCCCGGCAGCCCTCGTGCTGCTGCTGGTCATCGTGGTCGTCGCGGCCGTCAAGTGAGGCACTGAATGGCGAGCCGGACGCTGCCGCTCGCCGACGGCCTCGACGCCGTCGGCGTAGCCCTGCTCGACGAGGCCACCCTGGTGCGGGCCGTCGGCTCGGGACGGCGTCGCACCGAGACGCCGCCGTGGCGGCGCGTCGAGCTGCGCTGGGTGGACCTCAAGGCCGGGCGGCACCTCCAGGTCACCCGCTATGACGCCACCCAGGCCCACACGGCCAACCACCTGCGGGGCGAGGCCGCTGCGCAGGCGGTCGCCGGGCTGCTCGCGGAGCCCTTCGGCAACTGGACCGTCGAGGCACGCGAGCGGCAGCTGACGCTGCGGGTCACCAAGAAGGGCGAGGCCGCCGTCCACGAGGCGCGCCGCGCCGCCGGAGAGGCGACATCGGGCGGCGGGGCCGACGGCCGGCCGGGTGGGCAGACGGGCGGCCACGACCGGGTGAAACAGCGACAGCTGCCGGAGGACGACCCGCTCTTCCGGACACTCGGGCTGGCCGATGAGCGCGGACGGATCAAGCCGAGCCGGATGGCGAAGTATCGCCAGGTCGAGGACTTCCTGCGCATCCTGGACCGCTCGGTGGCCGACGCCCTCGAGCGGGGTCACCTGCGCCGGCCGAGCGCCGAGGACCCGCTGCGTGTCGTCGATCTCGGGTGCGGCAACGGCTATCTCACCTTCGCCGCGCAGCGCTTCCTGGCCGATCGGCGCGAGCTGCCCGTCAGGGTGATCGGCGTCGACGTCAAGGAGCAGTCGCGCGACCACAACGCGGCTGTTGCAGCCGAGCTGGGTATCGACGCGTCGTTCGTCGCGGGCACGATCGGCGACGCGGTGCTTCCCCAGCCGCCGGACGTCGTGCTCGCGCTCCATGCCTGCGACACCGCCACCGACGACGCCCTGGCGCGAGCGGTCGACTGGCGGGCGCCGCTCGTGCTCGCCGCCCCCTGCTGCCACCACGACCTCGCGGCTCAGCTGCGCCGCGGGAGCGCCCCGGCGCCGTACTCCTCACTGGTCAAGGACGGCATCCTGCGAGAGCGGTTCGCCGACACCCTGACCGACACCGTGCGCGCCATGCTGATGCGCCGCGAGGGTTACCGGGTCGACGTGATGGAGTTCGTCGACAGCCAGCACACGCCCCGCAACACGCTGCTGCGTGCGGTGCGGACCGGCCACGTCCCCGACGCCTCCGTCGTCGGGGAGTACGACGAGCTGGTCGCCGCCTGGGGCGTGCGGCCGCGGCTCGGCGAGCTCCTGGCGGGCGGATGAGGCGGATGAGCGGACTCGAGCGGGTGCTGCTCGCCCTGCTGCCGACGGCGTTCGTGGTGGGCGTGCTGACACCGGGATCGGCCCTGGAACCGGCGGATTCGGAGGTGGCCTTCTCCTTCGCCGACGTCGACATCCGCGAGTCCAGCGGCCTGGTCGCCCGGTCCGGCCTGGTCGTGACCGTCAACGACTCCGGGGACTCCAGTCGCGTCTTCACCGTCGACCCCGCGACCGGCGAGACGGTCGGGACCAGCGAGTGGTCGGCGGACGCGGTCGACATCGAGGCGCTGGCCCCCGGCGCCGACGGCACGGACTCCGTGCTCGTCGGGGACATCGGCGACAACGCCGCGGCTCGTGAGGAGGTCGTCGTCTCGCAGGTCCCGTTCGCGCGGGGCGATCTCGACTTCGAGGCGACCCAGTGGCGCTTCGCCTACAGCGACGGCCCGCACGACGCCGAGACGCTGCTGGTCCACCCCGTCACCGGGCGGATCTACGTCGTGGCGAAGGAGTTCATCGGTCGGATCTATGAGGCGCCCGAGGAGCTCGACGCCTCGGGGGTCAACGAGCTGACGCCCCTCGAGGAGCCCGACGGCCGGGTCCTCGGAGTCGCGACGGACGGCACCTTCTTCCCCGACGGCCAGCACCTGCTGCTGCGCAACTACGGCCAGGCCGCCGTCTACACCTGGCCCGCGCTCGAGCGGCTCGGCACCTTCGACCTGCCGGCGCAGCCGCAGGGTGAGGGCATCGCCGTCAGCGAGTCCGGCGACATCCTCGTCAGCTCCGAGGGGGAGCACGCCGACGTCCTGCGGGTCGAGCTGCCGGCCGACGTGCAGGCCGCGATGGCCGCGGAGCCCGGCGAGCTGTCCTCGGAGTTCCCGGCGGACGACCCGTGCCCGGCCTCGGCGATGGCCTGCACCGTCGACGTCTCGTCGGACGACGAGCGCGGCTGGTGGCCGTGGGCACTCGGCGGCCTGGGCGGTCTCGTCGGTCTCCTCCTGGTGATCGTGCTGGTCCGCTCGCTGCGACGGCACTGACCGGGCTGACCGGGCTGACCGGCTGGGATCGCTGCCTCCGGTTACTGTCCGCGCATGCCCCGGCTGCGTCGTACGTCCGCCTCCCAGCCGGGCTGGACCCGGCGCCGGTCCGGTCGCGGCTTCGTCTACCTCGACACCGACGGGGTGCGGCTGTCGCCCGAGGACGCCGAGCGGTGCAAGGAGCTGGTCATCCCGCCGGCGTGGGAGGACGTGTGGATCTGTCCGCACCCCAACGGTCACCTGCAGGCGGTCGGCACCGACGACGCCGGGCGCCGGCAGTACCTCTACCACCCGGCGTGGGTCTCCCGCCGCAGCGACGAGAAGCACGCCCGCGTCATCGGTCTCGGCCGTCGCCTGCCGCGGCTGCGTGAGGAGGTGCTCGCCGACCTCGGAGAGGACGACCTCGGCACGCGCGCGACCTGCGCGCTCGCCGTGCGGATGATCGACCTGGGCTGCTTCCGGATCGGCAACGACATCTATGCCGAGGAGTACGGCTCGGTCGGGCTGACCACGCTGGAGCGCCAGCACGTGCGCCGCTCCGGCGAGGTGCTGGTGTTCGAATTCGTCGGCAAGTCCGGGGTCGAGCATCACGTCGAGATCGACGACCAGGTCGCCGTCACCGCGCTCGAGCGGCGCCGCCGGCGCCGCCGCACGGACGCACGGCTGCTCGACGTCGTCGGCGCGGACGTCAACGCCTACCTGCGCGAGGTCAGTGGTCTCGACGTCACGGCCAAGGACTTCCGCACCTGGCACGGCACCGTCCTGGCGGCCGTCGCGCTCGCCGGTGCGCCGCCCGCGCCGGAGGTCTCGAAGACGGCCCGCAAACGCACGGTGGCCGCGGCGATGCGCGAGGTCTCCGACTTCCTCGGCAACACGCCCGCTCTCGCGCGCTCGTCGTACGTCGACCCGCGGGTCGTGGACGCCTACGAGGAGGGGCGGACGATCCGGGCCGCCGTCCGCCGTACGTCCGCGGAGGCCGAGGACGACGCCCGTCGGGCCGCACTGGAGCGGGCGACGCTGCGGCTGGTCGGTGGACGCTGACCCCCGCAGGCGACACTTGCCTGCAGTAGTGCCGATAAGTACGCTCCCGACATGGCCGACACCCAAGGACGCGTGGCGCCACTGGCGCAGCCGTGGAGCGACGAGGACGCGACCGCGATCGGTCGCTGGGGACATCCCGAGGCGACCTATCCGCCGCTGCTGCTGACCCGCTGCCTGCAACGGATCCCGGCGCTGGCGGACCGGACGCGGGCGCTCGGGGAGTCCCTCTATCTGCACGGTCAGCTGAGCGCCCGACAGCGCACCATCGCGATCCTGCGCACCTGCGCCCAGATCCGCTGCGCCTACGAGTGGGGTGGCCAGGCCGCCTTCTGGGGACCGATCGCCGGACTCACGGAGGACGAGTGCGACGCCCTCGTCCTCACCGGGCCCGACGATCCCCGCTGGTCGCCCCAGGACTCCGCGCTGATCGCGGCCGTCGATGAGCTGGAGGCCACCGGCTCGCTCGGCGACGCCATCTGGGCCGCGCTCGACCTGACCGACGAGCAGCGGATGGAGCTACTCGTCGTCGCCGGGTGGTATCGGACGATCTGCACCCTCTGCAACGCCATGGCCCTGCCCAACGAGGACTGGATGCGGCCGTGGCCGGTCGCCGCCGCCACCGACGAAGGAATGCCCCGATGAACGACCTCTTCTCCCTTGCCGGTCGCACCGCCCTGGTGACGGGAGGCTCCCGCGGGATCGGCCTGGGCATCGCCACGGAGCTCGTCCGTGCCGGTGCGCGGGTGCTCGTCTGCTCCCGTCACGAGGACGAGCTCGCCGGCGCTGTCGACGTACTGTCGCGCGAGGGGGAGGCCGAGGGGATCGTCGCCGACCTCGCCGCGCTGGCCGGCGTCGAGGCACTCGCCGCCGCCGTCACCGAGCGCACCGAACGCCTCGACGTGCTCGTCAACAATGCCGGGGCCACCTGGGGCGCGTCGATCGACGACTTCCCGGAGGTCGGCTGGGACAAGGTCATGGACCTCAACGTGAAGTCCCTGCACTACCTGACGACGAGCCTGCTGCCATTGCTGCGCGCCGCCGCGACGCCCGAGCTGACTGCGCGCGTCATCAACATCGCCTCCATCGACGGCATCCACGCGCCGATGATGGACAACTCCTCCTACTCCGCCAGCAAGGCAGCGGTCATCCAGCTCACCCGCCACCACGCGCGGCGCCTCGCTCCCGAGCACATCCTCGTCAACGCGATCGCCCCCGGCCTCTTCGCCTCGAAGATGTCGGCCTTCATCGTCGAGACCCCAGAGGTCAACGAGCTCGCGATGGGCACCATCCCGCTCGGACGGATCGGGAGCCCCGAGGAGATCGGCGGTACGGCGGTGTGGCTGGCCTCGCGCGCCGGCGGCTACGTCACCGGCGCCACCATCGTCGTCGACGGCGGAAGCCTCGGCGCCGGTCGCTAGTCCCGCCGAGGTGCGGGGGTTTCTCGCACGAGGTGCGGGGGTTTATCCGCCTCGGCGGGACCTTGGTCCTGATTCGGCGGTCCGGTCGTCACCCGGTGCGGAGGGTCTCGTTGATCGAGGCAACCCCCACCGCACCGAAGACCGAAAGGCGGCGACCATGACCATCGAACTCACCTCGGCGCTCCTGGCCCTCACCGTCGCCGGGCTGTGCGCGCTGTGGCTCACCCGCAGCCGTCCCGCCGTCGAGCAGATCGGCGTGACCGCGCTCGCCGGCGCCGACGAGTGGCGCCTCGCCGCGCTCCGCCACTTCCAGGAGCACCGCGACCTGCAGCGCTCGGTGGTCGTCGCCCTCGCCACCCCCGGCGCCGTCTCCGGCATCGCCCGCTATGACCTCGCCGACGCGATCGGCCACGACGTCATCGAGCGGCCGCGGGTCGACCTCTTCGTCTGATCGACCCGCGTCGACGTACTGCCTGTCAGAGGTTGTCGACCACGAAGTCGATCGACGCCGTGAGCGCCTCGATGTCGGCCGGGTCGATGGCGGGATACATCGCCACGCGCAGCTGGTTGCGGCCGAGCTTGCGATAGGGCTCGGTGTCGACGATGCCGTTGGCGCGCAGGGTCTTGGCGATCGCGGCGGCGTCGATGGCGTCGTCGAAGTCGATGGTGCCGATCACGAGCGAGCGGTGCGACGGGTCCGCGACGTAGGGCGTCGTGTACGACGTCCGCTCGGCCCAGCCATAGAGCGCGTCGGACGACGCGGTGGTCCGCTCGACCATGCCCTTGAGGCCGCCCTGGCCGTTCATCCAGTCCAGCTGCTCGGCCATCAGGAAGAGGGTGGCGACCGACGGCGTGTTGTAGGTCTGGTTGAGGCGGCTGTTGTCGATGGCCGTCTTGAGGTTGAAGAACGGCGGGATGTAGCGGTCGGAGGCGGCGATCCGCTCCGCACGCTCGATGGCGGCGGGCGAGAAGATGCCGAACCACAGGCCGCCGTCGGAGGCGAAGCATTTCTGCGGCGCGAAGTAGTAGACGTCGCTCTCGGTGAGGTCGACCGGCAGGCCGCCGGCGCCCGACGTGGCGTCGATCAGCACCAGCGCACCGTCGGTGCCGGCCGGGCGGACGACGGGCGCCATGACGGCGGTCGAGGTCTCGTTGTGGGCCCAGCCGTAGACGTCGACGCCCTCCTCGGCGACGGCCTCCGGGCGCGAGCCGGGCTCGGCCTTGATGACCGAGGGCTCGTCGAGCCAGGGCGCCGCCTTGGTCGAGGCCGCGAACTTGCTCGAGAACTCGCCGAACGAGAGGTGCTGCGACTTCTTCTCGATCAGGCCGAAGGCGGCGATGTCCCAGAAGGCGGTGGCGCCGCCGTTGCCGACGACGATCTCGTAGCCCTCGGGCAGCGAGAACAGGTCGCCGAGGCCCTGCAGCACCCGACCGACGGTGTTCTTCACCGGCGCCTGGCGGTGGGACGTGCCCATCAGGCTGTCGCCGGTCGCGGCCAGCGCGTCGAGGTGGCTGGTCTGGATCTTCGAGGGGCCGGCGCCGAAGCGGCCGTCGGCGGGCTTGAGGTCAGCGGGTATCTGGATCGCGTCGGTCACGGTCTCAACCTATCCATCGGGGCGAGCACAAGGGGAGGCTGACGACGCTGTCAGGGCCATCTGTGAGATGCCATCAGTGTGACAGGCGGGTGTCGCAGGTGCTACATCGGTTCCTGACATGGACACGCCTCTCGCCCTCCGCCGCGTCGGCTACCTGCACCCGGACGCACAGGCGCTGGTCGCGCGGGTGCAGGCGGAGTACGTCGAGCGCTACGGCTCGCCCGACGAGAGCCCCGTCGATCCGGTCGTCTTCGACCCGCCCGAGGGCCTCTTCGTCGTCGGGTACGACGCCGGGTCGCACGGGTCGGCCGGTGCTCCGGTGGCGACCGGCGCGTGGCGACGCTCCCCGGTGCAGGTCCTCGACGGCACCAGTGCCGTCGAGGTGAAGCGGATGTTCGTCGTCCCCGAGGCGCGGGGGCGCGGCTTCGCTCGTGCCGTCCTCGCCGAGCTGGAGGACACGGCCGGCGCGGCCGGGCACGACACCGTCATCCTCGAGACCGGCCTGCGCCAGCCCGAGGCGATCGCGCTCTACCTCAGCGCCGGCTACGTCGAGATCCCCGGCTTCGGCTACTACCGCGACGCGCCCCTGTCGCGCTGCTACGGCAAGCGACTCGGTGGTTGAGGTCCCGCCTCAGACAGCGGGGCGGACCCGGGCCGTGACGTCCGGCGGGACGGTCAGGCCCGCCAGGTTGTCCTCCGCGGGGACCGGCGAGCCGAAGGCCCGACGGACGGGCAGCTCGCCGCCCCACACGCCGGCCGCGGCGTCAGCGGGCTCGTCGACCGGCCCGCCGGCCCGGGCCTTCATCGACGCCTCCCGCAGCGGGACCGCGAGGACGGCGGTGGCGGCCAGCTCCTTGCGGGTGCTCGGCCGCAGGGTCGCGGACCGGCCCGGCAGCATGTGGTCGATGATCAGGTCGAGCGCGTGCTGGCGCTCCATCGCATCCTCGACCACGCGCGTGGCGCCGATGACGACGACCGAGCGATAGTTCATCGAGTGGTGGAAGGCCGACCGGGCCGCCACCAGGCCGTCGACCTCGGTGACCGTCACGCACACCGTCGCGCCGCCGGCCTGCTGCAGCCATCGGGCCGCGACCGAGCCGTGGAGATAGAGGCTGCCGTCGGCATCGGGGCCGTCGAGGTCGATCGCATAGGCGGTCGGCAGCACGATCGGGTGGTCGCCGACGGTCACGCCCAGGTGGGCGACGAGGCCCTCGGCGAGGAAGGCATGCATCGCGGCGCGGTCGCCGACGGCGCGGTTGCGGCCCCGCCCGACCCGGGTCCGGGCTGTCGGCTCGAGGGGAGTCAGGGCGCTGGTCGTCATGGCACCATGGTCCTCGACAAGTGGCCTGTGCACACGGGCCAGTTCGCACCCGTTCAGACAGGCCAATCATGTTGCCCGTCCGCATCGACCGGGGTGATCCGCGACCCCTCGGCACCCAGCTCGCCGATCAGGTGCGTCGGCTCGTGCTCACCGGCGTCCTCGCGCCGGGCGACCGGATGCCGGCCACCCGCCGCCTCGCCCACGACCTCGGCGTCTCCCGCGCCGTGGCCGAGCAGGCCTTCGACCAGCTGCTCGCCGAGGGCTGGATCGAGGCACGGCGGGGCGCCGGGACCTGGGTCGCGGGTGGTCGCGGGCCCGTCACGACACCGGCCCGCCGTCGTACCGCCGCGAGAGCGGAGCGGCCGTTGGTCATGCTCGACGCGGGCACGCCCTGGATCGACCCGCGGCACGAGGCGGTCTGGCGGCGAGCGTGGCGCGAGGTGTCGACGGCCACGCCGCCCCGCGGATACGACGACCCGCGCGGGTTGGCCGAGCGGCGCGGACTCCTTGCCGAGCGGCTCGGTCGCACCCGGGGCCTGGCCGTCGACGCCGCAGCGGTCCGGCTGACGGGTGGCACCGGCGCCGGGCTGCGACACGTCCTCGCCGCGCTGCCGCCCGGCGCGGTGGCGATCGAGGACCCGGGCTACCGCGCCGCGGCCGCGGCCGTCGAGGCGGCCGGGCGTCAGGTCCGCGACCTTCCGGCCCTCGCGCCGGTCACCGACCTGACCGGCTGCGCCGCCGCCTACGTCACCCCGGCCCACCAGCACCCGCTCGGACGGGTCATGCCCGCCGCGGACCGACTCACCCTGCTCGGGGCCGCCCGGGCGGCGGAGGCGCTCGTGGTCGAGGACGACTACGACTCCGAGTTCCGCTACGACGTCGCGCCGGTCCCCGCGCTGACCACCCTCGCCCCCGACCGGGTCGCCTACCTCGGCACCGCGTCCAAGGCGATCCTGCCGACCCTGCGGCTGGGCTGGGCAGTCGTGCCCGACCGCATCCTCGACGCCTTCGACGCCCACCGGGAGGTGACCCACGACGTGCCGCCGTGGCCGGTCCAGCGGGCGATGCTCACCCTGCTGCGCGACGGCTACGTCGACGCGGTGGTGCGCTCGGCCCGCCGGGTCTACGCCGAGCGCGCGCCGCGGGTGGTCGCCGCGCTGTCGCCGTACGCCGAGCTGGCCGGTCCGGTCGCCGGGATGTACTCGACCTGGCTGCTGCCCCACGCCCGCGCGGTCCGGGCGCGGACGGCGGCCGAGGAGGCGGGCTTCCGGATCAACCTGCTGCGCGACTACTGCCGCAGCACCCGGCTGAGCGGCCTGGTCGTCGGCTTCGGTGGAGCCAGCGACGACGAGCTCGACCGGGCGCTGACCGTCATCGCCACCGCGCTGTCGCACTGAGGGGGACACGACGGCGGGCGCCGACCTCGTGGTCGACGCCCGCCGGGCAGTGGGGGAGGGAGCGGTGCAGGTCAGCCCTGCCAGCGGTGGGTGGTCGGCGACGGCTGCCCCTGCGGGGCGAAGCCGACCGGCGGCTGGCCGTACTGCTGACCGTACTGCTGACCGGGCTGCTGACCGGGCTGCTGGGCGTACTGCTGGCCGGGCTGGGCGGCGAATCCGGGCGCGACCGGCGCGACCGGCTGGACCGGCTGGGCGGGCCACGAGCCGACCTGGCCGTAGGCGGTCTGCCGGGTGGCCCGGCGCCGGCTGACGGCGACAGCGGCGACGACGATCGCCGCGATCAGGACGGTGGACCCGGCGACGATGCCGACGATGATCCAGACGTTGGACATGGCGTCCTCGCCGTCCTTGTCGTCCGCCTTCGGCTTCTCCGCGACCGGCAGCGCCTCGGCGCGCTCCAGGTAGTCCGCTGCCGCAGTGTTGCGCGGCTGGTCGTCGACGACCGCCTGCAGCTGGGCGACGGACGTCTCGCGGTCGCTGTCGTAGAAGGCACGGACGCCGTCGCGGAAGGCCGTCGACGACTCGGAGAGGACAGGGTCGACGCCGTTGGCGGCCAGCAGCTCGGTGAGGCGGGCCACCGGCGCGGCGTAGCTCAGGTCGGTGCCGTCGAAGCCGGCGCTGATCAGGCCGATCACCTCGCCGTCGCCGTTGACGACCGGTCCGCCACTCATGCCGCCCTCGAGGTCCTGGCTGAGCTGGTAGACGGGCGTGTACTCACCGTCGAAGGTCTTCTCCGAGCTGATCGTGCCGGGCTGGAAGGTCGGCGTCAGGTCATCGGTGGTCGCGTCCTCGACGATCGCCGGATAGCCGACGCTCGTGATCTCCTGCCCGATCTCCGGGTCCGCCTCGGCCAGCGCGAGACCGTTGAGGCCGTCCGCCTCGATCTTGAGCAGCGCGGCGTCGCCCTGCTCGACCGTCTGCTCGTCGATGACCCGCGCGAGGAGGTCCTCGCGGACGTCGCTGCCGGTCACTGCGGCCGGCAGGGTCACGTAGACCTCACGCTCGACGTCCTCGGTGAATACCGAGAAGTCGCTGGCCAGGAACTCCGCGTCCCAGGTCGGGTCGTCCGCCACCCACTCCTCGATGAGCTGCTGCTCGATGTCGTCCGCGACCTGCCGGTCGTTGGAGACGCAGTGACCGGCGGTCGCGATCCACCCGTCGGGGCTGACCACGAAGCCGCTGCAGACGTAGCTGACCCACGTCGGCTCGCCGCTGATGTAGTCGCCGAGGGTCTCGCTCCACACGTTCGCGCCGAACCAGATCTCCTCCTGCACCACGCCCGGCTGGGTCAGCGCGGCGACCTCGGCAGCACGATCGGCCTCGGTCGGTGCCGCCGACTCCTCGGCCTGGGCGGGGGTGGCGACCGCAGTCAGTGCGGTCAGCGCGACCAGGGTGCCGGTGGCGGCGAGTGCGCCGCGGACGGAGTGCTTCATCGTGTGCGACATGGTGGGCTCCTCGGGATCGGTGGGCCTTCGGGCCCGATGCCGAGAAGTCTCGATCCGCGCGACGCGACGCTCCGTCGGGTGCGCGACCCGACATGTGTCGGGTCGCTGACACTCCCGGCTGCGTCGAGGCTCAGGCCGGCCGTGCGCCGGCCGATGGGGATCGGGTCGCCCCCTTTGGAGTACGCCGTGTCCCACCGCCGCCGCGCATCGACCGCGCGCCCCGCCCTGCTGCTCGTGATCGTGCTGGTCGGAGCCCTCGGCTGGCCCACCAGCCCCGCCGGAGCCGCCGTCGCTGGCCCGGTGCCGGAGCTCGAGCCCTATGCGTCGTACCAGCCGCAGACGGGGTGCTCGCCACGCCCCAAGCCCGGGACGGTCGTCCTCGCCCGCTGGACCGTGCGGACCTTCGGCGGCCGTCTCGGCTCGATCTCGCGTGCCTGCGGTCCGGGGACGTCGGAGCACAAGGAGGGACGCGCCTTCGACTGGGGCGTCAACGTGCGCAGCAGGGCCGACCGCCTGCGCGTCCGCCGCTTCCTCGAGACGATCTTCGCCCCGGACGCGGCGGGCAACCGGCACGTCCGCGCTCGCCGGATGGGCATCATGTATGTCATCTGGGCCGACCGCATGTGGTCGGCCTGGGACGGCTTCCGGCCCGAGCCCTACCTCAGCTCGTCGTGCCCGACCGTGCGCCGCTGCTCACCCACGCTGCGCCACCGCGACCACGTCCACGTCTCGATCACGCGCCCCGCGGCTCGCGGCCTGACCTCGTGGTTCGCCGACCGCCTCTGACGGCCGAGGTGGGGTGGTTTCTCGCACGAGGTGGGGAGGTTTCTCGGCCGAAGTGCGGAGGTTTCTCGGTACGGCGAGAAACTGTCGTACCTCGTGCAAGAAACCGGCGTACCTCGCGCGAGAGACCTCCACACTTCGTGGGCTACTGGGCCCAGTCGGCGTTCCAGCCCTCGATGTCGCTGGCGGGGCGGGTCGGGGGGCCGGTGTAGATCGCCGACGGGCGGATCAGGCGGCCGGTCTTCTTCTGCTCCAGGATGTGCGCCGACCAGCCACCGGTGCGGGCGCAGGTGAACATCGAGGTGAACATGTTGGCGGGGACCTCGGCGAAGTCGAGGACGATCGCGGCCCAGAACTCGACGTTGGTCTCCAGCACGCGGTCGGGGCGGCGCTCCCGGAGCTCGGTGAGCGCGGCCTGCTCGAGCGCCTCGGCGACCTCGTAGCGGGCGGCGCCCAGCTCCTTGGCGGTGCGGCGCAGCACGCGGGCGCGGGGATCCTCGGCGCGGTAGACGCGGTGGCCGAAGCCCATCAGCCGCTCGCCGGAGTCGAGCAGGTTCTTGACGTAGGCGCGGGCGTCGCCCGACTTCTCGACCTCCTCGATCATGCCGAGGACGCGGGAGGGGGCGCCACCGTGCAGCGGGCCGCTCATCGCGCCGATCGCGCCGGAGAAGGCGGCCGCGACGTCGGCGCCGGTGGAGGTGATGACGCGGGCGGTGAAGGTCGAGGCGTTCATGCCGTGCTCGGCGGCCGACGACCAGTAGGCGTCGATCGCGTGCGCGTGCTTGGGGTCGGCCTCGCCGCGCCAGCGGATCAGGAACTTCTCGGCGAGGGTCTTGCCCTCGTCGACGAGCCGCTGCGGGACGACGGGGAGGTGGATGTCGCGGGCCGACTGGCCGGCGTAGGAGAGCACCATGACGGCCACGCGGGCGAGGTCCTCGCGGGCCTGCTCGTCGGTGATGTCGTAGGTCTGTCCGAAGCCGAAGGCCGGCGCCAGCATGGCGATGGCGGCCTGGACGTCGACCCGCACGTCGCCGGTGTGCACCGGGAGGCTGAAGGCCTCGGCCGGCGGCAGGCCGGGGGTGAACGAGCCGTCGATCAGCAGACCCCACACGTTCTCGAAGGGCACCCGGCCGGCGAGGTCCTCGATGTCGACGCCGCGGTAGCGCAGCGCCGAACCCTCCTTGTCGGGCTCCGCGATCTGCGTCTCGAAGGCGACGACGCCCTCCAGTCCGTGGTGTACCTCAGGCATCGGCGACTCCTTCGTGCGTGCGGGCGGCTCATCGGCGAGTGGCCGGGGCCACTCGGCATTGTGCCGCACGCGCTAGCGTCGGCACATGCCCGGGGAGCACGCTGCCGTGGATCTGGCGGCCCTGCGTCAGGAGTACGGCGACATCGGCCTTCGCGAGGAGGACGCACCCGAGGGACCATGGGCCCTGTGGGAGCAGTGGTTCACCACCACGGTCGCCGCCGGCCTGCACGAGCCGAACGCCATGGTGGTCGCGACCGTCGACCCCGACGGCTCGCCATCCGCGCGGATGGTGCTGCTCAAGGGGGTCGCCGCCGAGGGACCGGCCGAGGGCTTCACGTTCTTCACCAACACCGCCTCCCGCAAGGGGGTCGCCCTGGCGGCGCAGTCGGCGTGCGCGCTGCTCTTTCCCTGGCACGCGCTCGAGCGACAGGTCCGCGTCGAGGGCACCGCCCGTCCGGTGCCGCCCGACGAGGTGGCGGCGTACTTCCGCTCGCGCCCACGCGGCGCGCAGCTGGGCGCCTGGGCGTCGCCGCAGTCGCAGGTCATCGACGGCCGAGCGGACCTCGAGCGGCGGCTCGCCGAGACCGAGCAGCGCTTCGCCGAGGGGGACGTGCCGGTGCCCGGTGAGTGGGGCGGCTATCGCGTGAGGCCGACCAGCTTCGAGTTCTGGCAGGGCCGGCGCGGTCGTCTCCACGACCGGCTGCACTACGCGCGGTCGTCCACCGGCTGGTCGAGGACCAGGCTCGCCCCCTGAGGCGAGGTCGGCGCGTCGTCGGAGCCGTCGGCGTCCGACTCGCCGCGGGACGTGGCGAAGACGATGCCCAGCACGATGATCACCACCAGCAGGGCCACGAGGAGCAGCGTCTGCTGACGGTCGCCTGCACCGGTGTCGTCGTCGGTCTCCCGGCTCTCGACAGCCCGCCGCCGGCTGCCCTGCCCGGCGGGATCGGACGGGCGATCTGGCCGGCGATCTGACCGGCGGTCGGTCCGGCGGGGGACCGCGGCGTCGGACAGCTCGTCTCGTGCCGCGCCCGCGGACGCCTCCGTGGAGGGCGAGGACCCTGATCGCGCCTCGAACGCCTCGAGACGCTCGATGGGATCGACGGCGGCGACGGGAGCGTTGCGAGCCGGTGCGCTCGGCGTTGCCGCTGGGCGGAACGACGGGTCGACGAGGTTGCGGAACTCCTCGTGCATGCCGCGCGGTGCGGCCGGATCGGTGTCCTGGACGACCTGGACGACCTCGGCGGGCTCGGTCGCGGGCTCCAGCTCCTCGGCGAGGGCGGAGACCGGCTCCGGCTCCTCGGCCTGGTCGGCCTGGTCCTCGACGTGCTCGGGGACAGGCTCCGCGATGGGTTCCTGGGCCCCTTCGTCGGTCGGCTCCGGGTGAGGTTGGTCGATCGGCTCCTCGGCCGGCGGCGGCTCGAGGGCCACGACGGACTCCGGCTCGGTCTCGACGGGCTCGGCCTCGACGAACTCGGGCTCGGTCTCGACGGGCTCGACGGCCTGGTCCGCGGGGACACCGCCGTCCTCGTCGTCCTGCCAGGGGTCGGTGAGCGGGTCTCCCATCCGGCGGCGCAGCGGGTCGCCGAGCACGTCGGGAAGCGGGGCGCTCAGAGGATCGAAGCGTGGCACCTCCCGTGAGGGGGTGAGCATGCTGCGGAACTCGGCGTGGAGTGCTGCCCGGCCGACCGGTGCCGGCGGCGTGGTGTCGATCTCAGGCCCGGCGCTGCTCTCCGGGCTGCTCTCCGGCGCGCTCTCCGACGGGGGGCCGTCCTCGACCGACGGCGCGACGTCTGCCTGCGGCTCTGCCTGCGGATCTGCCTCCGGCTCGGCCTCGGCCGGGCCGGCTGGCTCGGCCTCCTCGACGGCGACCGGCTCGGCCGGCGTCTCGGGGAGCGTCACGAACGGCCGTCCCGCCGTCGGCCAGGAGGCTGTCGGCACGGTGTCGAGCACGATGAGGAGCGCCTGGGCTGTGGGGCGCCGGTGGTCGGGTCCGAGGATGGCGCGCATCAGGACCTCGGCGGCAAAGGGTGGGAACCCGGCCTGCACCTCGCCGGGGGTAGCCGGGTCGCCGTCGCCGGGGTCGACGCCGGTCAACGCGTGGTAGGCGAGTCGCCCGAGCTCGGCGACGTCCGTCCACTGGACGTCCTGGAGGAGGCCGATAGCCTGCTCGGCCGGCAGGGGCTCGGGTGCGACGTGGGCCAGCAACGCCGCGATCGTGGCGCGCGTGTCCGATGCAAGCCCCATGCCCATGGGCGAATGATGCCCTGAGGGGGACGGTGCTGGAGGGCAAATGCGCCAACCGGTCACCGGGTCCTCAGCGGCCCGCGTCGTCGAGGGCGATCCGGGTCAGCTCCCGACCGAGCGCGATCAGCTCGTCGGCACGGTGGAAGTCGAGCGTCCGGGCCGCACCGAGGGGCACGGTGACGAGCACGTCCGGCGGCAACGCCGCGATGCGGTAGCGGGTGATGAGGCTCTGCATCGCGTCGAAGGACATCGCGACGACTTCGGATGTGCGCATGTCCGGGCGTACGTCGACCGCGTCGAGCGGCGAGACGGGCGCCGGGGGCTGGACCGGGGGCTGGGACTGGACCGGGGGCTGGGGCTGGACAGGGGGCTGGGGCGACGACGGGGGCGCCGGCTCGACCGCCGCGCCGGTTGCCGCCGCATCCTCGCCCCGCCGGAGGCGTCGGCGCAGGTCGGCCGCCCACTCGGCCCGGCGGACCGAGAAGCCGCGGGCCGGTGACTCGGGTTCTCCGGGAACGCGCGGACCCTGCAGGGACACGGCGAGGGTGAAGTCGGCGATCGCTGCGGCGGTCGGTGACAGGGGGAGCGGGTTCAGCAGACCGCCGTCGACGAGAACCCGTCCGTCGACGACGGAGGGCGTGAACAGGCCGGGGATGGCGATGGAGGCGCGGATCGCGGGCAGGAGCGGGCCGCGCTGGAACCACACCTCGCGCCGCGCGAGCAGGTCGGTGGCGATCGCGGTGTAGGGGATCGGGAGGTCCTCGATCACGACGTCGCCGACCAGCTCGTCGAGCGCCTCCATCAGTCGCTCGGCCGTCGCGGCTCCGCCGCCCGCCCAGGTGGGGTCGGCCAGCCGCAGCACCCGCCGTCCGGTCAGGGTGGAGGCCCAGGTGGCGAACTCCTCGTCCCGGCCGGTGGCGACCAGGCCGCCGACGAGGGCGCCCATCGACGTACCGGACACCGCGACCACCTCGTGCCCGCGCTCCCGCAGCTCCTGCACCGCGCCGAGGTGGGCGTAGCCGCGGGCGCCGCCGGAGCCGAGGACGAGTGCGACGCGAGCCATGACGCCATCCTCCCAGTCGCTGTGGAGCCGGACCCAGGTCGTGACGTGTCGTCGGCTGGGCACCGCATGTGACACGTCGTTGCCCGGTGTTCACGACCTGTGTCGTCGATTTCGGCGGCTGCGCGGGTCGTGTACATCCGACACGGTCCCCGCAGGTGGTCAAACGACGTGTTACATCCGTCGCCCGCCCGCCCGCCCGCCCGCCCGCCCGCCCGCCCGGCCGGCCGGTCTGTCGGCGGGCAGCGAGGAGATGTGACCTGCGCCACCTGCTCTCGTTGAGGGTGTGTGAGACCTGCTCTCGGTGCGCGTGCCCTGAATGTCGTTGCCCTCCTCGTCCTCGCCGGCGCCACGCTCGCGCCGGTCGCGGTGCAGGCCGACGAGGGCGCGCCCGTCCCGGCCGCGCCGGGGGAGACCGTGGTCGTGCAGGAGCGGTTCACCGCCTCCGACGGGGTCGAGCTGCAGACCACCCTGACCAGCGCCGGGCCGGTGGTGGCGAAGCCCACGGTGGTGGAGTTCTCGCCCTACGGACGGGACAGCGAGACGCTGGACGTCACCGCCGACTACAACTTCCTGCTGGTCCAGATCCGCGGCACCGGGGACAGCGACGGCTCGTTCGACGCCCTCGGGCCGACGACCCAGCGTGACGTCGTCGAGGTGCTGGAGTGGGCCTGCGCGCAGCCGTTCAGCGACGGTCGCCTGGCGCTCAACGGCTTCTCCGCCAGCGCGATCACGCTCTACAACTCCTGGCACCAGGAGCTGCCGTGCGTCGAGGCCGCGATCCTCAAGTCCGGGACGCACGAGCTCTATCGCGACCTGCTCGTGCCCGGCGGCATCCTCAACCTGCTGCCCGGCGCCGGCGTCCTCGGCCTGATCGGCGCTCCCGCCCTGCTGCAGGGACCGGACCGGCTGCGGCGCGACCCCGCCTCCTCGCTGGACGTGCTGGGCGGGCTCTTCGCGACGGGGCTCAACGTGCTGGCCCACCCCACCCTCGACGGGTGGTGGCGCGAGCGGGGCTGGCGAGGCGACGCCAACGACATCCCGGTGCTGATGATCAACGGCTTCTTCGACGTCGAGTCCCGTGGCGCCTTCCAGGCGTTCCAGGCACTGCGCGCCGACGGCGCGCACCTCGTCATGGAGGGCGGCCACGACGGCGTACCGGCCGGGACCGACGGCGGTGCCGGCGAGGCCCGGGCCTGGCTGGACCACCACGTCCGCGGGATCGACAACGGTGTGGAGGCCACGCCGCGCGTCAGCCTGACCCTCGCTGCCGGAGACCGGCACCGCTATCTCGACGGCGACCACGTCACCGTCACCGGCGACGACTGGCCGCTGCCCGGCACCGCCTGGACGGAGCTGGCGCTCACGCGCTCGCGGTCGTTGGCCGTCGACGGCGACGCGACGACGGGCCACGCCAGTCACCTGACGGTGCCGTCGATCCCGACCATGACCGACGTCCCCAACATCGCCCTCCTCGACGCAGCCGGACTGCGCGCCCTCACGGGGTCGCTGCCCCTGCTGACGCAGACCACGCTCGCCAGCCTCGACGGGCTGACGGGGCTGGCCTACACCAGCCGCGCCCTGCGCTCGGACGTCGACCTCGTCGGACCGCTCGCGCTCGAGCTGGACCTCGCCACGACGACGCCCGGTTCCGGCATCTGGGTCGTCCTCTCCGACGTGGCGCCCGACGGCAGCTCCCACCCGCTGACGGTCGGCCGGCTGTCGACCAGTCATCCTGGCATCGTCGAGGAGGAGTCGTTGATCGTCGACGGCGAGGTCGTCCAGCCCTACGGCGACTACACCCACGCCGTGCCGGCGACGCCGGGGAGGTTCCGTCGCTACCAGGTCGAGCTCTGGCCGGTCGGCAACCGCTTCCGGGCCGGTCACCGCCTCCGCCTGCAGCTCGTCGGCACGTCGCTGGCCTCCCCGCTCGCCCTGCCCGCGCTCCACACCCTCCGCACGGGCAGCGCGGACGGTGCCGTGCTGCGCGTGCCGGTCGCACCCGGCGGGGAGCTCACCTTCCGTTGACAGGAAGTTGTGAGTGAGCGCTCACTCACTTACAGTGACGGGCATGCCACCGCGCGCCGCACCACTGTCGCCCGAGGACCGACGGGAGGCGTTGATCCGGGCCACCCGGCCGCTGCTCTACGAGCACGGCACCCGGGTGACCACGAAGCTGATCGCCGAGGCGGCCGGCGTTGCCGAGGGGACGATCTTCCGCGTCTTCGACTCCAAGGACGAGCTGGTCGACGCCACCATCGCACGGGCCTTCGAGCCCGGTGACGTGCTGCGCCGGCTCGACGAGATCGACCCGGACCTGCCGCTGCGGGCGAGACTGCTGGCGATGACGTCGATCCTGCAGCAGCGCTTCCTTGCGATCTTCGAGCTGATGCGGGCGCTGGGCGCGGTCGGTCCGCCGCGGCACCTGCACGACCGGCCCGAGATCGTCGAGGGCCTCGAGGAGGTACGACGCCGCCTGCTCGCGCTGATCGAGCCGGACGCCGAGCACCTCACCATGCCGCCGGCACAGGTGCTGCACGTGTGGCGTCTGCTGACCTTCGCCGGCTCCCACCGTGAGATCGCCGACAACGACCTGCTCACCCCCGCCCAGATCGTCGACACCGTGCTCAGCGGTGTCGCGACGCGCGTCACCGAGGAGTCCTGATGCTGCTGCGCCTCCTGCGCACCCACCTCGCGCCCTATCGACGCTGGCTCACGATCATCGTGCTGCTGCAGTTCACCGCCACGGCGGCGATGCTCTACCTGCCCAGCCTCAACGCCGACATCATCGACAGGGGGGTCGCCCGCGGCGACCACGACTACGTCCTGCGGGTCGGCGCGATCATGCTCGGCGTCTCCCTCGTCCAGGCCGCCTGCTCGATGTGCTCGGCCTGGTTCGGCGGCCAGACGGCGATGGCGTTCGGCCGCGACCTGCGCCGTGCGATCTTCCGTCGCGTGGGCAGCTACTCGGCCCGGGAGGTCTCCTCCTTCGGGGCGCCGTCGCTGATCACCCGCGCCACCAACGACGTCCAGCAGGTCCAGATGCTGGCGATGATGACCTGCCTGATGGCGGTGACGATCCCGATCATGATGGTCGGCGGCATCATCATGGCGATGCGCGAGGACTTCGGGCTGTCGTGGCTCGTGGTCGCCGTCGTCCCGGTGCTCTTCGTCTGCATGGGTCTCGTCGTCTCGCGGATGGTGCCCGCCTTCCGGTCGGTCCAGCAGCGGCTCGACGACGTCAACCGCATCCTGCGCGAGCAGATCACCGGCATCCGGGTGGTCCGCGCGTTCGTCCGCGAGCCCGAGGAGACCCGCCGGTTCGCCGAGTCCAACGACGACCTCACCCGGGTCGCCCTGACGGCGGGCCGCTGGATGGCGCTGATGTTCCCCCTCGTCATGGGCGTCTCCAATGTCGCCAGCCTGGGGGTGATCTGGTTCGGCGGTCATCGTGTCGACGACGGCCAGATGGAGGTCGGCGCGCTGACCGCCTTCCTCGCCTACCTGATGCAGATCCTGATGTCGGTGATGATGGGCACGTTCATGCTGATGTCGATCCCGCGGGCAGCCGTGAGCGCCGACCGGATCGCCGAGGTCCTCGACACCGCCTCCAGCGTCGTCCCGCCCGCGGAGCCGGTCACCGAGGTCCGCGTCTCCGGCCACCTCGACCTGGTCGGGGTCGGTCTCACCTATCCCGGCGCGGAGGCTCCGGTGCTGCGCGACGTCACCTTCTCCGCCCGCCCCGGCCAGACCGTAGCGGTGATCGGGTCGACGGGCGCCGGCAAGACCACCCTGGTCAACCTGGTCCCGCGCCTGCTCGACGCCACCGCGGGCGTCGTACGCGTCGACGGCGTCGACGTCCGCGACCTCGACCCGGACCTGCTCTGGTCCAAGGTCGGGCTGGTCCCGCAGCGGGCCTTCCTCTTCTCGGGCACCGTCGCCTCCAACCTTCGCTACGGCCGCGCGGACGCGAGCGACGACGAGCTGTGGCAGGCCCTCGAGATCGCGCAGGCCGCCGACTTCGTCCGGGCCATGCCCGAGGGGCTCGACACCGCCATCTCCCAGGGAGGTACGACGGTCTCCGGTGGCCAGCGTCAGCGCCTGGCCATCGCCCGGGCCCTCGTCCGGCGCCCCGAGATCCTGCTCTTCGACGATGCCTTCTCCGCACTCGACGTCGCCACCGACGCCCGGTTGCGGGCGGCGCTGGCGCCGGTGACCCGGGAGACGACGGTGCTGATCGTCGCCCAACGGATCGCCACGATCCGCGACGCCGACGTGATCCTCGTCCTCGAGGACGGCGAGGTCGTCGGCCAGGGCACGCACGACGAGCTGCTGACCGACAACCCGACCTACCGGGAGATCGCGGCCTCCCAGGGCCTCGGCGGAGAGGAGGTGGCGTGATGGCGGCGCAGGGCACCGGACAGGGGCAGATGAAGACCACCGAGCGCGTGGTGCGCCAGGGTGGCCCCGGCGTGGGCCCGATGGGTGGTGGCATGGTCGGTCAGAAGGCCGACGACTTCGGCGCCTCGGCCCGGCGGCTGCTGCGCCTGCTGCGGCCCTCGCGGATCAAGGCGATCGCCGTCCTCGTGCTGGCCGCCGGGAGCGTCGCCTCGGTCGCGATCGGCCCGTGGCTCATGGGCAAGGCCACCGACGCGGTCTTCAACGGCTTCATCGGAGGTCGACTGCCGGAGGGCAGCACCAAGGCCGACGCCGTGGCGCAGGCCGAGGCGTCGGGCGACGGCGGGTTCGCCGACTTCCTGCGCGGGCTCGACATCGTGCCCGGGCAGGGCGTCGACTTCGACCACGTCCGCGACCTGCTCCTGGTGACGCTGCTGATCTATGTCGGCGGCCAGGTCCTCGGCTGGCTGCAGGGCTACCTCGTCAACGACGTCGTCCAGGCGACCGTCCGCCAGATGCGCAGCGACGTCGAGGACAAGGTGCACCGGTTGCCGCTGTCCTACTTCGACCGGCAGCCCCGCGGCGAGATCCTCAGCCGCGTCACCAACGACATCGACAACGTCGCGCAGAACCTGCAGCAGACGATGAGCCAGCTGCTCACGTCCTTGATGATGGTCGTCGGGGTGCTCGGGATGATGTTCTGGGTCTCGCCCCTGCTGGCCGTGATCGCGCTGCTCTCGGTGCCGGCCGCGATGCTGACCACCGGGCGGATCATGAAGCGCTCGCAGAGCCAGTTCATCAACCAGTGGCGCCAGACCGGTCGGCTCAACTCCCAGGTCGAGGAGGCCATCTCCGGCCACGCCCTCGTCACGGTCTTCGGTCAGCGCCCGGCCGTCGAGGCGGAGTTCGACGAGGCCAACGAGGAGCTCTACCAGTCCTCCTTCCGGGCGCAGTTCATCACCGGTCTCGTGATGCCGACGATGATGTTCATCGGCAACCTCAACTACGTCGTCATCGCGGTCGTCGGCGGCCTGCGGGTCACCTCCGGCACGATGTCGCTCGGCGAGGTGCAGGCCTTCATCCAGTACTCCCGGATGTTCACCCAGCCGATCACGCAGATCGCCTCGATGGCCAACCTGCTCCAGTCGGGCATCGCCTCCGCGGAGCGGGTCTTCGAGCTGCTCGACGCCGAGGAGGAGGCCGACGCCTGGGGTGTCGTCCGGGTCGTCGAGGAGGCGCAGGCCGGCAGCGTGTCGCACCGCCGCGAAGCGGCACGTCGTGACGCCCGCGGGGCGAGCGCAGCGAGCTCCGTGCGGCAAGCGGCGTCTGCGACACGCTCGGCCCATTCAATAGGCGAGGTCATGTTCGAGCGGGTGTCGTTCTCCTACGATCCCGACAAGCCGCTCATCGAGGACCTCTCGCTGGTCGCGCACCCCGGTCAGATGGTCGCGATCGTCGGCCCGACCGGTGCGGGCAAGACGACGTTGGTCAACCTGATCATGCGGTTCTACGAGTTGCGGGGAGGCCGGATCACCCTCGACGGCACCGACATCACCGCGCTGTCCCGCGCCGAGCTGCGCAGCCGGATCGGGATGGTGCTGCAGGACACCTGGCTGTTCGAGGGCACGATCCGCGACAACATCGCCTACGGCCGGCCGGACGCGACCGAGGACGAGATCCGCGAGGCGGCGCGAGCGACGTACGTCGACAGGTTCGTCCACTCGCTGCCCGACGGCTACGACACGCGCGTGGACGACGAGGGCTCCAACCTCTCGGCCGGCGAGCGGCAGCTGATCACGATCGCCCGGGCCTTCCTCGCCCGGCCCGACCTGCTGATCCTCGACGAGGCCACCTCGTCCGTCGACACCCGCACGGAGCTGCTGCTCCAGCAGGCGATGGCGGCGCTGCGTACCGACCGGACCTCGTTCGTGATCGCCCACCGGCTCTCCACGATCCGCGACGCCGACCTGATCCTGGTGATGGAGGACGGGCGGATCGTCGAGCAGGGATCGCACGCCGATCTGCTCGCTGCGGGCGGTGCGTTCGCCCGGCTGCACGCGGCTCAGTTCGCCGCCGCCACGGGGTGAGTCGGGCGGCCGCAGAAAAGTCGTTGTCCCGGTGCGCGCCGCGACCTACCCTCGTCGTACACGGGAAAGGAGGTGGTCCGAAGAATGATTTCTCATCGGATGCGTGAGGTGGCTGCCCGCTAGCAGCCCAGCAGTTGAACTCCCGGCTGCGACGCGAAACCACAGCAGCCCCCCGACCCGCAGGTGAGCCCGGACCATCCACCGGGCCCGGTCCTCCCGGACCACACCTGCGGGTCGCTGCTTTTTCGGCCGAAGTGCGTCTCTTTCTCGGTCGAAGTACGACGTTCTCTCGGTCGAGGTGCGGAGGTTTCTCGCGTGGGGGTGGCACGGGTCACGGAAAGTTGCCGGAATCAACCAATCGGCCATATGGTTGACACAGGCAACCACTTGCCGACGTGACGAGATGAGACGACACCGATGACTGCAGCACCCGCGGCCCAGGCCGCTCCGGGTCAGATGACCCACCGCGAGATCCTGGAGGCCCTGACCGGGCTGCTCCTGGCGATGTTCGTGGCCATGCTCTCCAGCACCGTGGTCAGCAATGCGCTGCCCGCGATCGTGACCGACCTCGACGGGAGCCAGACCGGCTACACCTGGGTCGTCGTGGCGACGATGCTGACCATGACCGCCACCACCCCGATCTGGGGCAAGCTGGCCGATCTGTTCAGCAAGAAGCTGCTGGTCCAGGTCGCGCTGGTGATCTACTCCCTCGGCTCGGTCGTCGCCGCTCTCGCGCCGAGCATGGAGGTCCTCATCGGCGCCCGCGCCTTCCAGGGCCTCGGCGTCGGCGGTCTCACCGCCCTGGTGCAGGTCGTCATCGCCTCGATGGTGCCGCCCCGTGACCGCGGCCGCTACAGCGGTTACATCGGCGCCGTGTTCGCCACCGCGACGGTGAGCGGCCCGCTCATCGGTGGGCTCGTCGTCGACAGCGCCCTCGGCTGGCGCGGCACCTTCATCATCGGCATCCCCGTCGCCGCCATCGCCTTCGTGGTGCTGCAGAAGACACTGCACCTGCCGACCATCAAGCGCGACGTCAAGATCGACTACGACGGCGCGACCCTGATCATGGGTGGCATCAGCCTCCTGCTGATCTGGGTCAGCCTCGCCGGCAGCAGCTTCGGCTGGGTCTCCACCGCGTCCGCCGCCCTCGTCGTCGGTGCCCTGGTCCTCATCGGGGCTGCCCTGTGGGTCGAGTCCCGTGTCGACGAGCCGGTGATCCCGCTGCGCCTCTTCCGTGACCGCACCACCGCGCTCGCCACCCTCGCGTCGGTGATGATCGGTGTGGCGATGTTCGGTGCCACGGTCTATCTCAGCCAGTACTTCCAGCTCGCCCGCGGCATGAGCCCGACCGAGGCTGGGCTGATGTCGGTCGCGATGGTCGGCGGGCTGCTGGTCTCCAGCATCCTCAGCGGCCGGGTGATCTCGGCGACGGGTCTGTGGAAGCGGTGGCTCGTGGGTGGCATGGTCCTGGTGATCGCCGGCATCGCGCTGCTCGGGACGATCGACTCCACCACCTCGCTGGTCGTCGTCGGCGCCTACATGGCGATCACCGGTGTCGGGCTCGGCGCGACCATGCAGAACCTCGTCCTCGCCGTGCAGAACAGCACCGCCCCCGAGGACCTCGGCGCCGCCAGCTCGGTGGTCGCGATGTTCCGCTCGATCGGCGGCTCCGCGGGGATCGCCGCGCTCGGCGCGGTCCTGGCCCACCAGGTCACCGCGAAGGTCACCGACGGTGTCGCTGCGCTCGTCCAGTCCGGCAAGGTCAGCCCGGAGCAGGTGGCCGAGATGCAGCACTCGACGGGCGACATCCCCGACCTCGCCGCCCTGCCCTCGCCCATCCGCGCCCTCTATGAGGCGTCCTTCGGCGAGGCCGTCGGCCACCTGTTCCTCTCTGCCGTGCCCTTCGCGATCCTCGCCTTCGTCTGCATCCTCTTCATCAAGGAGGTGCCGCTGCGCACGACCCTCGGTCCGACCGTCGCGGAGACCGAGCTCGAGGCCGGCTCGCGGTGACCACCTCCGCGGCCCGGGCCGAGCGCGCAGCCGTCCTGCGCGAGCTCGAGGGGGAGGTCGGCGTCCTCATCCGCCGCGTGCGACGGGTGATCGGTGAGCGGGCCCGGCAGGTCCACCCCGACCTGCTGCCCAGCACCTACCTGATGCTCGGCCACGTCCGCGACCACGGCCCGATGCGGGCCTCGGCGCTCTCGACCGTGTTCGACATCGACAAGGGCGCGATCAGTCGACAGGTCCAGCACCTCATCGACCTCGGCCTGCTCGACCGGGCCCCCGACCCCGACGACGGCCGCGCCACGCTGCTCAGCGTCAGCGCCGAGGGCCTGCGCCGCCTCGAGGCCGTGGCCAGCGAGCGCAGCGCGATGCTCGCCGCCCGCCTCGAGGACTGGGACCCGGTCGAGATCGAGCAGGTCGTCGTGTCGCTGCGTCGCTACAACGAGGCCCTCGAGGCCTGAGCCGTCACCGCACCCAGGCCGCCGTGTCCGGCGGCAACTGCCCGCCCGCCAGGGGACCGCTGCTGACCAGCACCTCACCGTCCGGCAGGGGCGCCGGCGCCGTCGACGCGTTGAGGACGATCGTGACCCCTGCCCGTCGTACGACGAGCAGGCCATCGTCCGCCTCGACGGAGGTGGCCTCGTCGGCACCGACGAGGAATCGCCGCCGCGCCGCGAGCGCGCTGCGATAGAACGCCAGGGTCGAGGCGGGGTCGGCCGACTGGGCTGCGACGGTCAGGTCCGCCCAGTCGTCGGGCTGCGGGATCCACGGCTGGGTGCTGCCGCCGAAGCCGTAGGGCGGGGCGTCGCCCGACCAGGGGAGCGGGACCCGGCAGCCGTCACGGCCCGGCTGGCCGGTGCGGAACCAGGACGGGTCCTGCCGTGCCTCCGGCGGCACGTCGACCTGCTCCAGCCCGAGCTCCTCGCCCTGGTAGAGGTAGGCCGATCCGGGCAGGGCCAGCATCACGAGCGTGGCCGCGCGGGCCCGCGCCAGACCGCTCTCCCCGCCGCCGTAGCGCGTG
This sequence comes from Nocardioides caeni, assembly GCF_004912195.1. Taxonomy (GTDB): domain Bacteria; phylum Actinomycetota; class Actinomycetes; order Propionibacteriales; family Nocardioidaceae; genus Nocardioides; species Nocardioides caeni. The sequence goes on along the minus strand of NZ_STGW01000007.1, from coordinate 144,762 downwards.
GGATGGCGCTCGACGTCGTGGTTGGACAGCACCCAGGTGGGTGCGGCCGCGGCGGCGGAGACGGCCTCGATCGAGTGCTCGATGACCTCCGCGAACTCCTCGGCCGACCACGGGGTGCCCAGGAAGCCGAAGTTGAACGCCTGGTGCAGCTCGTCGGGCCGGATGAACTCCGCCATCGACTCCGCGGTCTGCGTCCAGGCCTCGGCGACAGCCATCCGCTCGCCGTCGTAGGACTCGAGCACCCGGCGCCAGCGGCGATAGACCTCGTGGACCTCCGGCTGCTCCCACATCGGCTCGTCGCGCACCGTCCGCTCGACCATCGACTCGGCGGCCTTGGCCTCCGCCTTCGAGGGCCGGACCTGGTCGCGCAGCGAGGCCTCCTTGTAGAGCCCGTGGGCGACGTCGACGCGGAAGCCGTCGACGCCGCGGTCGAGCCAGAAGCGCAGCACGTCCTCGAACATGTCGCCCACCTCGGGGTTGCGCCAGTCGAGGTCGGGCTGCGTGCTGTCGAAGAGATGCAGGAACCACTGACCGGGCTCGCCGTCGGCCTCCGTCACACGCGTCCAGGCGGGCCCGCCGAAGATCGACATCCAGTTGTTGGGCGGCTCGTCGCCGCCGGGACCCCGGCCGTCGCGGAAGAGGTAGCGGGCCCGCTCCGGCGATCCGGGCGTGGCCGCGAGCGCCGCCCGGAACCACTCGTGCTGGTCGGAGGTGTGGTTGGGCACCAGGTCGACGATCACCCGCAGATCGAGGTCGTGAGCCGTCGTCAGCAGCGTGTCGACGTCGGACAGCTGACCGAACAGCGGGTCGACGTCACGGTAGTCGGCGACGTCGTAGCCGTGGTCCTTCTGCGGCGAGGCATAGAACGGCGTGATCCACAGGGCGTCCACCCCGAGGTCGCGCAGCTGGGGGAGGTGGGCGGTGATGCCGGGCAGGTCGCCGACTCCGTCACCGTCGGAGTCGGCGAAGCTGCGGAGATAGACCTGGTAGACGACGGCGTCGTACCACCACGGGTGCGGGGTCGTTCTGGTCATCGGAACTCCTCGGGGTCGATGGCGATCCAGACGTGCTCGGCGGTCGCGACCACTTCGTCGCACCGCCCGTCGGCCACGGCATGGAGGGTCGCGGCCGTGAACGACTTGCGTCCGTCCACGCGGCGCAGCTCGCCGACGACGACGTGCGGTACGCCGGCCTCGGGCTGGCGGTGCACCACGGCCGTCATTCGGCCGAGCACCGCGGGGCGGTCCTCGATGTCGGAGGCCCATCCGCCGGGGCAGTCCAGCGCTGCCCAGGTCGTCGCCGGGTCCCGCGCGGCGTCCTCGTCGGGCGTCCACACCGCCGCCACCGCGTGCTCGGCGACCCGGCCCGGGAAGATCCGCAGCCCGTCGCCCTGCGCGCGTCCCGGACCGCACACGAAGCAGGTGGGGAAGGGGTGCGTCCCCAGCCCGGGGTACGACGCCATGGCCTCCTCCGCACGGGCCGGGTCGACGCCCGCGACCGGTGCGGGCGCCGCCACGGCGGAGGAGGCCTCGGCAACCAGCAGGTCCCCGTGGCGAGCCTCGAGCCGGTCGCCGTCCTGCGACAACGTCAGCGGGGTCTCCAGCGGCGGTGGCCGCCGCAGCGTCACCGTGACCGGACCCGTCGTGGCAGCCGGGTGCGTCGCGGCGAGCGCACCGGCCACCCAGCCGCCGTTGCCGGAGGAGGGCGGCCCGTTGAACCGGCGGGGGATGCGCAAGGTGCTCACGGCACCAGCCTGCCAGCCCGACCGAGCAGGAGTTGGTCCGGCAGACGGCTCGGCATGTGCCCGGCGTGACCCCATAGGGAACAATGGGGCCCGTGAGCGACCTGATCGACACCACCGAGATGTATCTCCGCACGATCTACGAACTGATCGAGGAGGGGATCGTCCCGCTGCGCGCCAGGATCGCCGAGCGGCTGCACCAGAGCGGCCCCACCGTCTCGCAGACCGTCGCGCGGATGGAGCGCGACGGGCTGCTCACCGTCGAGGGCGACCGCCACCTCGAGCTGACCGAGGAGGGCCGTCGTCTGGCCGTCCGGGTCATGCGCAAGCACCGGCTGGCCGAGCGGCTGCTGACCGACGTCATCGGCCTCGACTGGGAGCTCGTCCACGAGGAGGCGTGCCGATGGGAGCACGTCATCTCCGAGACCGTCGAGAAGCGGCTCATCGAGCTCCTCGACCATCCCACGGAGTCGCCCTACGGCAACCCCATCCCGGGCCTCGGTGAGCTCGGCGAGGAGAAGCTCGGCGAGAGCTTCATGACCGACGTCGAGCCTCTGTCGAAGGCCGCGAGCACCGAGAGCACCCGCGTGCTGGTCCGGCGCATCTCCGAGGAGATGCAGAAGGACGAGGCGCTGATGAGCGCCATGCGTCGCGTCGGCGCCCTGCCCGACAAGACCATCACCATCGAGGCCACCCCCGACGGCGTGCTCGTCGGCGCCGGCGGCGAGACCGCGGAGATCTTCTCCGAGGCCGCCGACCATATCTTCGTCAAGCGCCTCTGACGGCCGTCAGAGGCGCCCGGGCGGCGCCCTGGCCGCGTTGTCGTCGGTCGACGGCCCGCTCCGCTTGAAGGCCGCCTCCCTCCTCCGCCTTGCCAGCGCACCACCCGGACACCCCTGACGGCCGTCACCTACTTCAGGGCGGACGCGAGCGCGGCGATCTGCTCGACCGGCGGCTCGTAACCCGGAAAGTAGCAGCAGACCCGCTCGGCCACCGCGCCGAAGCGATGGCGGATCTCGGCCGCGCACTCCTCGGGAGTGCCGGCGACGGCGATCGTCTCCAGCATCTCGTCGCTGACCAGGCCGAACATCGCGGCGAGGTCGCCGGTCTTGGAGAGCCGGTTGAGCTCGGGCTGCAGGTCGGCCCAGCCCTCGACCTCCAGCACCGGGCGGTACGCCGGAGTCGACCCGTAGAACGCGAGCAGCCCCCGCACGCCGGTGCGCGCCGCCTGCACCTCCTGCTCGGTGCGGCCCATCGCGACGATCGCCTGGGGCAGGATCGCGAAGTCATCCATCCGGCGACCGCTCCGCTCGAGGCCCTCGCGGACCGCCGGGAGTGTGCGCTCCTCGAGGTGCCGGAGCGAGTGGAAGGGCATGACGAGCAGGCCGTCGGCGACCTCGGCCGCGGTGCGGGTCATCAGCGGACCGAGGGCGCCGAGGAGGATCGGCGGCGGACCGAACGGGTTCGGACCGGGCACGAAGGTCGGCGGCATCAGCGTGTGTCGGGTGTGCTCGCCCCGGAAGTCCAGCCGCTCGCCGGTCTCCCAGGCGTGCAGGATCGCCTTGATGGCGGCCACGATTTCCCGCATCCGCGCCGCGGGCGGCGACCAGGTGGCGCCGTACCTCTTCTCGATGTGGGGCTGGATCTGCGAGCCGAGGCCCAGGCGGAACCGTCCGCCCGACATCAGCTGCAGGTCCCAGGCGGCGTGCGCCAGGTGCATCGGGGAGCGGGGCATCGCGATGGCGACGTTGGTCATCAGGTCCGTCGGCACCTGCCCGGCCACCGCGGCCAGGGGCAGGAAGACGTCGTGCGGTCCCTCGAAGGTGAACAGGCCGGCCGCACCGGCCTCGGTCAGCTCGCGGGCGCGGCTCAGCGCCCGGTCGGGACGGCCGTCGAGTTGCAGATCCAGCAGCACCTGCCCATCCAAGCGGACCCGCACCGCTGAGCCGTGGCTTTTCGCCGAGTTCGCTCAGCCGATCCCCAGACCAGACCCACGTGCTGGCCAGCTGCAGGCTCAGGTGCTGGCGCGCTCGACGACGGTCGGCGGGAAGACGACGCGCACGGCGCGCGGCGCCCGGCGCTCATCGATCTGGTCGAGCAGCATCCGGGCGGCCTGCTCCGCCATGTCGCCGATGGGCTGGCGGATGGTGGTGAGCGGGGGAGTGATGCGCTCGGCGACGCCGAGGTCGTCATAGCCCACCACGGCCACGTCGTCGGGGACCCGGCGTCCCGCGGCCTCGAGGACCCGCACCACGCCCACGGCCATCAGGTCCGAGGCGACGACGAGACCGTCGATCTCCTCGCACTGCGCGAGCAGCGCGCGGGTCGCCTCCTCGCCGCCGATCTCGGTGAAGTCGCCGCAGGCGACGAGGTCGTCGCGCAGACCTGCGGTGGTCACGGCCGAGCGCCAACCGGCCCGCCGGTCGGCGGCGGCCGTCATGTCGTCCGGACCGGCGACGTGGCCGATGACCCGGCGGCCCCGGCTGATCAGCAGCTCGGTGGCCGCCCGGCTCCCTGCCTCGTTGTCGGTGTCGACGTAGGCCACGCGGTCCTCCCCGGTCCACGGGCGCCCGACGAACGCGCACGGCAGGCCCAGCGCCGCGAGGTGCTCGGCGAGCCGGTCGTTCTGGTGGTGGGAGACGACGATGGCGCCGTCGATGTGGCGCTCACCCAGGTAGCGCAGCATCCGGCTCTCGTCCTCGGGGCGCGCGAGCAGCAGCACGAGCTGCAGGTCGCGCGCCGCCAGCACCCGGTTGACCGCGCGCAGGGTGTGCACGAAGAACGGGTCGGAGAAGACGCGCTCGTCGGGCTCGGGGACGACCAGGGCAACCGAGTCGGTGCGCCGGGTGACGAGACTCCGCGCCGCCGGGTTGGGGCTGTAGCCGAGGGTGCGCACCGCCTCCGCGACGGCCGTCTGGGCGCTCTGGGAGACCCGGTTGCCGCCGTTGATCGCCCGCGATGCCGTCGCGCGCGAGACGCCGGCGAGCCGGGCCACCTCGTCGAGGGTGGGCGCCTGGCCCGGTCCCTGGTCGGGCGGCTGGTGGGTCACCCGCGGCACGTTAACCCACCGCCCCCGCGTCCACCGGCACGTCCAGCAGCCGACCGGCGCGAGCCACGTCGGCATACCACCGGCCACTGTCCTTGACGATCCGCTCCTGGGTCTCGTAGTCGACGTGGACGATCCCGAAGCGCTGCTCGTAGCCGTAGGCCCACTCGAAGTTGTCGAGCAGCGACCACGCGAAGTAGCCACGCACGTCGACGCCGGCGTCGATCGCGTCCAGGATGGCGCCCAGGTGGTCCGCGAGGAAGGCCCGTCGCTCGATGTCGTGGACGCGCCCGTCGGCGTCGACGGTGTCAGGGTAGGCGGCGCCGTTCTCGGTGACGTGGATCGGCGGCGCGTCGTACTCGTCGCGCAGCCGCACGAGCAGGCGGGTCAGCCCCTCGGGCTGCACCTCCCAGTCCAGCCCCGTGACCGGCAGACCGCGGCGCGGGAAGGTGATGTCGGCACCGCCCGGGAAGGGCGAGACGACGGGCCGCGGCGGGTGCACGATCCGGGAGCCGAGGAGCTCGGGCTCAGGATGGGGGCGACCCGAGGCGGCGTCGCCGTGGTAGTAGTTCACGCCCAGCACGTCGAGCGGAGCGCCGATCAGGGCGAGGTCGCCGTCGCGCACGAACTCCTGCCACGTCTGGCCGCGCCACGTCATCCCCGCGGTCCGCTCCTCCAGTCCGCGGGCGTGCCGGCCGAGCAGGATCGGGTCGAGGAAGATGCGGTTCCAGAACACGTCGACCCGCTCCGCCGCGTCGACGTCGGCGAGCTCGTCGGGGTCGAACGGCTCGGGCACCGTCAGGTTCAGGGTGATGCCGAGGACGTCGTCGGCCCGGCCCTGATGCCGCAGCTCGTCGATCGTCAGGCCGTGCGCGAGCATCAGGTGGTGGGCGGCGATGACCCCCGCCACGCCCTCCTGCCGTCCCGGCGCGTGCTGCCCGCCGGTGTAGCCGAGGAAGGCCGAGCACCACGGCTCGTTGAGCGTGGTCCAGTGCCGCACGCGGTCGCCGAGGGCGTCGTACGTCGTCAGCGCGAAGTCGCGGAACCGCTCGGCGGTGTCGCGGACCAGCCAGCCGCCCTCGTCCTCCAACGCCTGCGGGAGGTCCCAGTGGTGCAGGGTCACCCAGGGGAGGATGTCGGCCTCGAGGAGCTCGTCGACGAGCCGGGAGTAGAAGTCGATGCCCTTCTGGTTCGGCGCGCCGCCGTCGGGGCGCACCCGCGGCCACGCGATGGAGAAGCGGTAGGACGACAGGCCCAGCTCCTTCATCAGCGCGACGTCGGCCGGCATCCGGTGGTAGTGGTCGCACGCGACATCACCGGTGTCGCCGCCCAGGACCGCGCCCGGGACGCGGGCGAAGGTGTCCCAGATCGACGGGGTCCGGCCGTCGTCGTCGACGGCACCCTCGATCTGGAAGGCCGCGGTGGCGGCGCCGAGGAGGAATCCGGGGGGGAAGTTGCGGGAGGTCATCCCTTCACTGCTCCTTGCATGATGCCGGCGACCAGCTGTCGACCGGCGAGGACGAAGAGTGCGAGCAGCGGAATGGTGGCCATCCCGGTGCCGGCGAGGACGAGGGCGTAGTCGGTGGTCTGGCCCTGGCCGGTGAGGGCCAGGCGGTCGAGCGCGATCTGCAGGGTCTCTGTCTTCTGCAGCGCGACCAGCGGCCACATGTAGTCGGTCCAGACCTGCATGAAGGTGAAGAGGAACAGGATCGCCATCGCCGGACGCCCGGCCGGGACGGCGACCGTCCAGAAGGTCCGGATCATCGTGCAGCCGTCCATCCGGGCGGCCTCGATCAGCTCGTCGGGGACGGCGTCGCTGAGGTACTGCCGCATGAAGAAGACCCCGAAGGCGGTCACCATCGTCGGCAGGGCGACGGCGGCGAGCGTGTCGAGCAGCCCGAGGTCGCGCATCACGATGAAGAGCGGCACGATCGCCAGCTGCGTCGGCACCGCCATCGTCATCACCACGAACGCCATGCCGGCGTTGCGACCGCGGAAGCGGAGCTTGGCGAACGAATAGCCCGCCAGCGTGGAGAAGACGACGACCGAGGTCGCGCAGACCGTCGACACGATCAGGCTGTTGGCCAGCGCCTGCCAGAACTCCACGGTGTCGAGCACCCGTCGGGCGTTGTCGAGGAAGTGCCCGCCCGGCAGGATCGGTGGCGGGAAGTCGTCGGCGGTCTCCTTGGTGTGGGAGCCGATGACGAAGGACCAGTAGAGCGGGAGCGCCGAGCCGACGACGAACGCCACGAGGAGCCCGTAGACGAGGAAGCCCGGTCGGTCCGACGTACGACGGCTGCGGGTGCGGCCGCTCAGGACGGGAGCACTCATGCGACGGACCTCCTGGTCGCCCAGCGGGTGATCGCGAAGTTGAGCAGCGCGATCGTGACGATGACGAGGAACAGCACCCAGGCGGCGGCGGAGGCGCGACCGTAGAACTGGTCCTCGATGCCCTTGACGTAGATGTAGAGCGTCGAGGTCATGTATTGGTGGTCGGGGCCGCCCTCACGGTTGGGGGTGTCGTCGAAGAGACGGGGCTCGGTGAAGATCTGCAGTCCGCCGATGGTGCTGGTGATGATGACGAAGATCATCGTCGGCCTGATCATCGGCAAGGTGACGGAGAAGAACTGCCGCACGCGCCCGGCGCCGTCGAGCGACGCCGCCTCGTAGAGGTCGCGGGGGACGGCCTGCATGGCGGCCAGGAAGATCAGCGCGTTGTAGCCCGTCCAGCGCCAGTTGACCATCCCCGCGATCGCGAGGTGGCTCCACCAGCGGTCGACGTGCCAGCGGATCTTGTCCAACCCCATCGCATCGAGCGCCTGGTTGATGAGGCCGTACTGGTCGGCGAACAGGCTGCCGAAGATCAGCACGGCCGCCGTGGGCGCCACCACGAAGGGCAGCAGGACGCTCATCCGCCACCACGTGCTCGCGCGCAGTCGCCGGTCCAGCATCGCGGCGACCGCCACGGCCACGACGACCTGCGGGATCGACGACATCACGAAGATCGAGAACGTGTTGACCAGGGACTTCTGGAACACGGGATCGGTCAGGACGAACTCGTAGTTGTCGAGGCCGACGAACTCGCCGCGGACGTAGTAGGCCCGGTTCCAGTCGAAGAGCGACAGATAGCCGGTGTAGAGCAGTGGATAGAGCCCCACCACTGCGAACAGCAGGAAGAACGGGGAGATGTAGAGATACGGCGAGAGCTTGAGGTCCCAGCGGGATCTCCGGTGGCGCCGGATCAGGCGCCGGCGGTCGGGGGCGGACCCGCCCGCCGGAGCGGCCGCGGTGGCGGTCGCCCCGACGGACGGGTCGGTGTGGGTGCTCATGGGTGGAGTCTCGTCCTCACCTGGGGGTCAGGCTCTCGGGTGAGAGCTCACTGCAGGGCCGCAACCTCGGCCACGAACTTGTCCCACGAGTCGCCCGGGTCACCGCCCTGGTCGACGCGGTTGATGGCGTCCTGGAACTTGCCGAGGATGTCGGAGTAGAGCGGGCCGTGGTAGGGCTGCACGGTGATCGCCGCGGCCCGGTTGGAGTAGATCTGACCGGTGGGCGCGTCGTTGAAGTAGGCGTCCGTGGCCTCGAGCATCACCGGGTCCTCGAGGGCGGCGACCTGCGCGGGGACGTTGCCCTGCGCCTGGAAGACCTTGAGCTCCTGCTCCGGCGCGGTGATCCATGCGGCGAACTCCTGGGCCTCCTTCTGGTGCGGCGAGGACTTCGGCACGGCGAGGTAGGAGCCGCCCCAGTTGCCGCCACCGCCGGGGAAGACGTCGGCGATGTCCCAGTCGATGCCGTCGGGCGCCGGGTCACCGGTGTTGTCGCGGATGTTGCTGCGCATCCAGCCGGGGCACGGGATTGTGGCGAAGCCGTCGTTCTTGAAGCCGGCCGTCCAGTCGTCGCCCCACTGCGAGGCCTTGGTCGACAGCTTCTCGGTGTGGCCGGTGACGGTCTCGTAGACGGCCTTCAGCTCGGGGTTCTCGACGTCCACGGTGTTGTCGGACTTCTCGAAGGGGAACTCGACCTGGTTGAGCATGGCCTGGGCGATGGAGCCCGAGGCGTCGTACCACTTGGTGGAGGGGAGCGCGTCGACGAACTGCTCGCCGAGCGCGAAGTAGTCGTCCCAGGTGCCCATCAGCGCCGCGACCTCCTCGCGGTCGGTGGGGAGACCGGCCTTCTCGAACAGGTCCGCGCGATAGCAGATCGCCTCGGGGCCGGCGTCGGTGGCGTAGCCCACCAGCGCACCGTCGGGCGTGGTGGCAGCCTCGGTCTTGAAGTCGAGCCAGCGGCCCTCGACCTCGTCGGAGGAGAGGTCGACCCAGCGCTCCGGGGCGGCGACGAGGGCCGGCATGAAGTCGCCCTCGATGGCGACGACGTCCGGCAGGCCCTCGTTGGCCTGGAGGAGGGTGTTGAGCTCGTTCTTCCAGTCGTCCCACAGGGAGACCTTGGTCTGCTCGACCTGGATGTCGGGGTTGGCCGCGTTCCACTCCTCGATGAGCGCGTCGTAGCCGAACTCGCCGAAGGTGGTGATCGTGAGGGTCTCGCCCTTCTCGAGGTCCTTCTGCTCAGCCGACTTGGTCGGGTCGTCGCCGCCACCGCAGGCTGCGGTGAGGCCGAGCACCATCGCGCTGAGGGCCGCGACGGCTACGACTCGGTGGGCACGCTTGCGGGTGCCGGGGATGAGGGACCCACGACGTGGCCCGGGGTTGGTGATGCGCACGGTGCTGCTCCTGCCTGCAGGACGACGATGGTCTGCGGTGACTGGGTGATGTCGGCGTGAGAGCGCTTCCATCAATCTGAACGCCGTCACCATGACACGCGTCACACATCGGCGTCAATGGACCGTTTTCTCGGCGCTATTGCGGGAAGGGCGCCTGAGTCAAAGTGTGAGAGCGATTCCACTGGACGTGGCCCCGTCGGCGTCGTACTGTGAACGGCGTCACGGCCGAACGAGGAGCCGAACGAGGAGTGGAGACGGTATGGCCCAGGTGCGGTTCGAGAAGGCGTCGCTGGTCTATCCCGGCGTCGCGAAGCCAGCGGTGGACGAGCTCGACCTGACCGTCGAGGACGGCGAGCTCATGGTCCTCGTCGGCCCCTCCGGATGCGGCAAGTCGACCTCGCTGCGGATGCTCGCGGGCCTCGAGCCGGTGACCTCCGGCACGATCTCGATCGGCGATCTCGACGTCACCGACGTCGCGCCGAAGGATCGCGACATCGCGATGGTCTTCCAGAACTACGCGCTCTATCCGCACCTGTCGGTCGGCGACAACATGGCGTTCGCGCTCAAGGTCGCCGGCGTGCCGAAGGCCGAGCGGCGGCGGCGGGTGCGGGAGGCCGCGGAGATGCTCGACCTCGTCGAGGTGCTCGGGCGCAAGCCCAAGGCGCTCTCCGGAGGGCAGCGCCAGCGCGTGGCGATGGGCCGCGCGATCGTGCGTCAGCCGCAGGTCTTCCTGATGGACGAGCCGCTGTCGAACCTCGACGCCAAGCTCCGCGTCTCGACGCGCACGCAGATCGCCGCCCTGCAACGGCGTCTGGACGTCACCACCGTCTATGTCACCCACGACCAGGTCGAGGCGATGACGATGGGCGACCGGGTGGCCGTGCTCTCCGGCGGACGCCTGCAACAGGTGGACACGCCGCTGGCGCTCTATGACCGGCCAGCCAACGCATTCGTGGCCGGCTTCATCGGCTCGCCGGCCATGAACCTCCTGTCCGGCACGGTCGACGGCTCCGGTGTCGCGCGTGTCGACGGCGTGGAGATCCCGGTGGACCGAGCCGTGGTGGCCGGAGCCGGGTCCGATCGGGTGACGCTCGGCATCCGTCCCGAGGGCTGGCGCATCGGCGGCGCGGGCGAGACCGGCTTCCCCGTCACCGTGCAGGTCGTCGAGGAGCTCGGCGCCGACGCCTTCCTCTATGCGACACCCGCCGGGGCTGCTGCCGACCCGACCGCAGGCCCGGGCGCCGACCTGTCCGCGGGCGGTGTCATCCCGCAGGTCGTGGCCCGGATCGAGGGCCGGATCGGCCTGCGGCCGGGCCAGCGGGTCGAGCTGGTCGCGGACCCCACCGCCGTGCACGTCTTCGACGGCGAGAGCGGGCTCCGACTCGGCTGAGCCAGGGCTGATGGCGCCCAGAGCCTCCTGCTGACACGATCACGCGGCTCGGACGAGGCGACCGCCGAGCGCGGCGCCGGCCCCGGTGACCAGACAGAGCCCGGCAAGGACGAGCAGGGTCGCGGTGAACGCGGTGTCGTCGGCGCCGAGGACGTCGAGGAGCGCGACGCTCGACGCCGCGCCCACCGCGAAGCCGAGGTAGCGCAGCAGCTGGTTGAAGGCCATCGCGCTGCCGGTCTCGGCGACCGGCACCTTCGGCACGATCAGCAGCGGCAGCGAGGAGAACGTGAAGCCGCTGCCGAGTCCGCCGATGCCCATCGCGATGAGGGCCTGCCACAGGTGGTCGTGCCACAGCGCGAGCACCGCCATCGACGCGGCGAAGGTGGTGCACCCGACCGGCAGCAGGACCTGCGGCCCGATCCGTGCCGCGACCTCGCGAGCGAGCCGGTTGCCGGACACGCTGGCGACCGAGTACGGCACCAGGATCAACCCGGCCACCCCGACGCCCAGGCCGAGTCCGAGTCCGTCGTGCGGCTCGCTCTGGACGAGGACCACGACCAGGGTCAGCAAGCCGTACATGCCGACGCCGATGGTGAACGTGACGACGTTGGGGGCGCGCAGCCCGGCCCGGCCCGCGAGTCGCAGGTCCACAAGGGGTGGCCGCTCGGGGAGCGTCGGGCGCAGCGTCCAGCCGATCCACACGATCACGAGGACGAGGCCGCCGACTCCCGTGCCGAGTGTCTCTGTCGAGGACCATCCCCAGACCTCGCCGCGGCTGATCGCCAACAGCACGGCGATCGTGCCGGTCGACAGCAGGGCGACCCCGAGCAGGTCGACGTGCTGAGGGACGCCGTCCGAGGCGACGGGTAGGTGGCGCACCGCGAGCAGCAGGGTCGCGGCGACGAGGAACGTCCCGAACCAGTAGGCACCGCTCACGCCGAAGTGCGCCGCAGTGAAGGCCGTGACCGGATAGCCGAGGCCGGCACCGGCCACCGCCGTCACCGACAGCAGCGCCATCCGCGACACCAGCAGCGGTCCGTCCCACAGGTCCCGAGCGACGGCGAGCGCCAGCGGCACCAGCGCCAGCCCGACGCCCTGCAGGGCGCGGCCGCCGATGAGGACGCCGAGACCGAGAGGGAGGGCCGACAGCACCGTGCCGATCAGCACCAGCACCAGGCCACCGAGGATCACGGGCCGGCGCAGCCGGCCGCTCGCCCACCGGCCGATCGCGGGCGTGGTCGCCGCAGCCGTCACCAGCGTCGCGGTCAACGCCCACTGGGCGGTCGTCAGCGGGACGTCCGCGTCGGCGGCGATCTCCGGGATCAGGGGCGCGCCGAGGCTGCTGACCACCGCGGTGATCGTGGTGATCGCGGCCAGGGCGAGGAAGGTGCCTCGCCCCGCTCGCTCATCGCCCACCCCATCAGTGTCGGGGATGGCCTCCGTCCGTCGTACGGCGGCCGGGCCCGTGTCCCTGCGCCGGGGCGCTCGGCTGCACGGACAGGAATATCCTCGCGCGCTCCCGGCGTTGGGGTCGGGTGCCCACCGACTCCCGACGTATCTCCCTGCTGCTGGGCCTGCTGTTCGGTCTGACCGGCATGGGCTCGGCGTCGGCGGCGATCGCGGTGCCGCTGATGGGTCCGGACCTCGGGATCACGACCGCTGCGGCGACCTGGACCATCACGGTCTACATCCTCATGCTCGCCGTCACGACTGCGACCTACGGACGGCTCGCGGACCTGATGGGGATCCGCATCCCGCTGGTCATCGGCATCTCGCTCATGACCTCGGGTGCGGTCGCCGCGGCCCTCGCGCCCACCTTCGAGGTCCTGCTCGTCGCGCGCCTCATCCAGGGGGCAGGGGCCGGAGCGATCCCCACCCTCGGCGCCACCATCGTGACCGCGCGCTACGACGGTGAGATCCGCGGACTCGCCCTCGGGCGGCTGGCCGCCATGGCCGCCGCTGTCAGCGCACTCGGACCCCTGGCCGGCGGCGTCGTGGAGGCGGCGTTCGGCTGGCGGGCGGTCCTCGCCCTGCCGGTCCTCGGCCTGCTGGTCGTCCCCTTCATCTGGCGCGCGCTGACCCGCGAGGGCACGGGCGCGCAGCTCGACATCCTCGGCGCCGTCCTCGTCGCCCTCACGGCGGCTGGGGCCGTGCTGCTGATCCAGTCCCCGTCGACCGGCGTGGCCGTGGCCGTGGCCGGTGCTCTCCTGGTGCTGGTGGGCGTCCCCGCCGTCACGTTCTGGATCCGTCGGCGTCCGGACGGCTTCCTCCCGATCGACGTGGTGCGGAACCCGACCGTCGTGCGGAGCGCCCTCTCGGCGTCAGCGGTCCCGGCTGCGTGGTTCGCCTCCCTGATCGCCGTCCCGGCGGTCCTGCTGGACCATGACTGGGAGCCCTACCAGGTGGGACTGCTCCTGCTCCCGTGTGTTGCGCTGTCCGCGGTCCTGCCACGTCTGGCGAGCCGGGTCATCTCCGGAGTCGGACCTGTCCGGGCCATCGGCATCGCGGCAGCAGTGTCGTCCGTCGCGATGCTGGTCGCCGCGCTGGGCGCCGACCGGGCCGACGCGACCCTGCTCGCCGTCGCCCTGGTGATCGTGTGTGCCGCCTTCGGCATCGGTCAGCCGGCGCTCGGCGCTGCGGTCGGCAGCGCGGTCCACGAGCACGTCCGCGGGGTCGCGCTCGGCGTCGCGACACTGGTGTTCATGACCGGCGGCTCCATCGGGTCGGCCGTCGTCGGCGGTCTCGGCGACATCCTCGGCGTCGGCGGCAGTCTCGTCGTGCTGGCTGCGCTGCCGCTGCTCAGCCTGGTCGCCCTCGTGCCGGAGATGCGGCGATCTCCCGCGGCTGCGGCCGGACGCGCCGGGGTCTGACCCGGATCCGGGTCTGACAGACTGGCCGGCGCTGTTCCGGACGGTTGACGAGGAGGCCGTGTGACGACCAAGCAGGTCCGCAGCGGCCGTGACCCCATCGTCGCGGCCGCGGTGAGCCACTTCACCGAGCGCGGCTACCACGGCACCTCGATGCGTGACATCGCCGCCGGAGCCGGTGTCACGGTCGCCAGCATCTATCACCACTTCGACGGCAAGCAGGCCGTCCTGCAGTTCATCATGGCCGGCACGATGCGCGACCTCCTCGAGGCCACGACCTCGGTCGACGACGAGGGGACGACGCCGACGGCGCGGCTGCGGGCCTTCGTCGACGCGTGGGTCCTCTTCCACACCACCCGCCAGCCGGAGGCCCTCATCGGCGCCTCGGAGATCCGTAGCCTCGACGACGACGGGCGAGACCTCGTCGTCGGCCTGCGCGACGAGCAGGAGCGCCGGCTGCGGGGGATCGTCGAGGCCGGCGTGGCGTCCGGCGAGTTCACGACGCCGTACCCCGTCGAGGCGACGCGAGCGCTGGTCACCATGGGTGCCGCGATCGCCAGCTGGTATCGCGCCGGCGGTCCGCTCACGCCCGCCGAGCTCTCCGATCGCTACTGCGAGCTGGCGTTCGGACTCGTCCGCGGTCCGTCGGTCCTCGAGTAGCCGCTCATCGAGCCCCGCCCGGCCCGCTCGGACCGCTCAGCGGAGCTGGGCCAGCCCGGCGGCGAGTAGGGGCGCGACGGCTTCGCCGGCCGTGTCGAAGCCGTCGCCGTGGGTCGCGCCCGCGCGGTAGCGGTGGTCGATGCCGGCAGCGATGACGGCGAGCTTGAAGTAGGCCAGGGCCAGGTGCTGCTCGAAGTCACGCAGCGGAACCCCGCCGGCCTTCTCGTACGACGACGCCAGACCGGCCACGTCGGGGAGTCGATCGCTGGTCCACGCGCAGGGGCTGCCGATGATCAGGTCGAACGCGGGATCGCGATAGACCGCCATCATCGCCACGTCCGCCACCGGGTCGCCGATGGTGGACAGCTCCCAGTCGACGACGGCAGCGACGTCCACGCTGCCGGACCCCTCCGGGGTCACCCGGAGCAGGGTGTTGTCGATGCGGTAGTCGCCGTGGACGATGCCGGTGGCGTGCTGGGCGGGCAGCGCCGTGCCGAGGACGTCGGCGAGCTCGGCGGCGAGGCCCTTCACGTCGTCCGGGAAGTGCTGACCGACGAGCTCCCACTGGCTGCTCCACCGCTTGTGCTGGCGGGCGGCGTAGCCGTCCGGGCGGCCGAAGCGCTCCAGGCCGACGGCCACGTGGTCGACGGCGTGCAGGGTCGCGAGGGTCTCCGACAAGGACGTGATGGCCGCATCGACCTGGTCGTCGCTGAGCAGGTCCAGCTGTGCCTGCGTCTGGAGGGTGCGTCCGTCGACGAACCCGCAGATCGCGAAGGCGCCACCGATCAGGTCCTCCTCCTCGTAGGCCACGACGGCGGGTGCGACCGGGACGTCGGTGGCGCCCAGGGCGCTGACCACGCGGTATTCGCGCACGACGTCGTGCGCCGACGGCGTCCGGCCGGCTCGCGGCGGCGTCCGCATCACCCACTGCTCGACACCGTCGCTCAGGCGCAGTGTCAGGTTGGACTTGCCGCCGGCGATCAGGGTGCTGGTCAGCGGAGCCGCGGGCTCCGTGCCGGCCTCGGTCATCACGCCGGCGATCGCCGCGAGCTCCTCGCCGCTGAGGATGTCGTTCACCGGGTGATCTCCCGAACGGCGCGCTTGGCCAGCGACCAGCGGTGCACCTCCGACGGGCCGTCGTAGATCCGGAACGGCCGGATCTCGCGGGCGATCTTGGCGACGGGAAGGTCGTGGGTCGTGCCGAGCCCGCCGCACATCTGCACGGCCCGGTCGGCGATGCGGTGCAGGGCCTCGGCGGCGAAGGTCTTCGCGATCGAGGTCTCCTTGCTGGCGCGACCGCCGTCGTCGAGGACGCGGCAGGCCTCCATCAGCAGGGCGCGGGTCGCGGCGATGTCGATCTCGTTGTCCGCGATCATCTGCTGCATCATGCCGAGGTCGGCGAGGCGGGTGCCGAAGGCCTCGCGGCCCGCGACATGGGTCACCGCGACCTCGTGGGCGCGACGAGCGGCGCCCAGCCAGCGCATGACATGGGTCATCCGGGCGGGGCCGAGCCGGATCTGGGCGCCGGCGAAGCCCTTGCCGACCTCGCCGAGCACGTCCTCGTCGGGGATGAAGCAGTCCGTGAAGGTCATCTCGCAGTGGCCGCCGAGCATCGAGGTGTCGAGGCTCCTCATGTGCCGACCGACGGTCAGGCCCTCCCGGTCCGCCGGCGCCAGGAACATCGTCGCCTGCTCGCCCGTGCGCGCCATGATGATGAAGAAGTCGGCGCCGTCGGCACCGGTGATGAAGTACTTCTCCCCATTGATCAGCCAGCCCCCGTCGACGCGGGTCGCGGTGGTGGCGAGCGCGCTGGGATCCGAGCCCGCGCCGGGGGAGGGCTCCGTCATCGCGAAGCCGGAGCGCTGCTCGCCACTGGCCAGGGGCGTGAGGTAGCGCTCGCGCTGGCCCGCGGTCGCGATGTGGTCGAGGAGGTGCATGTTGCCCTCGTCGGGAGCGTTGATGTTGAGCGCGACCGGGCCGAAGAGGGAGTAGCCGGCCTCCTCGAACACCGGGGCACGGTCCACCATGTTCATCCCGAGCCCGCCGAGGCCGGTCGGAACGTGGGGCGCGAACACGCCGGCGGCGCGTGCCGCGGCCTGCAGCTCGCGGCGGCGCTCGTCCCCGCCCGCGGCGGCGATGTCGCCGTCGTACTCGTCGTCGACCGGGATCACCTGCTCGCGGATGAAGGTGCGGACGCGGCTGACGACGTCGTCGACCTCGGACTTGTTCATGACGGCTCCGTATCTAAACGATCGTTCGGTTAGTCAAGGATGCGGCACGAAGGGTCTCCGAGGCAACCCCGGCCGCCGAGGTGCGAGGTTCCCTCGGTGGAGGTGGGGGCTGCCGACGGTCTCAGCTGACCCGATGGGGGGCCTGCGCCTCGCGCCCCTGGTAAGCCAGGATCGCGGGGTTGACCACCCTGCCCTCGCGGATCTCGATCGCGCGGCTGAGCGTCTCGTCGGCGTCCCAGGACGCGCCGCCCTCGAGAACGCGTCGCAGGAACGGGACGAGCGCGAGGCTGTTCTCCCAGGTCGCCGAGTTCCACAGGTACGACGGCGAGTGGTCGACGCCGTAGTAGAGGACGTTGTTGCCCACCACGAACGTCGGGTCGTCGAACCCGGTCGGGCGCGCGAACTCGAACCCCATGCCCAGGTCGCACGACACGTCGACGAGGAGGCTGCCGGGGCGGAAGGCGTCCAGGTCGGCGTCACGGACGTAGACGAGCGGGTGGCCGGTGTCCTGCAGCGTGCAGTTGACGACGATGTCGTTCTCGGCGAGGTACGTCGGCAGCGGCTCCCGCCCGCGCTCGGTGATCACCGAGCTCGAGCCGTCCGGATCGTGCTCGAACTGGCGGATCCGCACCGAGTGGATCGGCGACCCGACCGCGGCGACGCCCCGGTTGGTCAGCGCGGCGACCTCGTGGACGCCGTGCGCGTTGAGGGCGGTGACCGCGCCGCGCGCGGTGGCACCGAACCCGATGACGACGGCGCTCAGTCGACGCCCGTAGTCTCCGGTGAGGCCGGCGAGCTGGAGGGCGTGGATCACCGAGCAGTAGCCGGCGAGCTCGTTGTTCTTGTGGAACACGTGGAGCCCGACCGCGCCGTCGCGGGTCCAGTGGTTCATGGCCTCGAAGGCGATGAGGGTCAGCCGGCTGTCGATCGCGACCTGGGTGAGGTCGGTGTCCTGGACGCAGTGCGGCCACCCCCACAGCGTCTGGCCGGGCCGCATCGCTGCGACGTCCTCGAGCTGCGGCTTGGGCAGCAGGACGACGTCGGAGCCGGTCAGCAGCTCCGCGCGGTCGGCGAACCCGGCCACGTGAGGCGCGAGGGTCGCGTCGTCGACGCCGAAGCGCGCGGCGTACCCGTGCTCGAGGGTGATGCGTGCCTGCAGGTCGGGATCGAGCGCAGCCAGGTGGTCGGGGTGAAGGGGCAGCCGGTGCTCGTTCTCCTTGGCCGACGACCCGATGACCCCGAGCCCCAGCAACGTCACTTCTTCTTGGCGGGGTGGATCTTCTCGGAGAGTGTCTCCTCCGCCCCCTTGGCGCGCTTGTCGGCGCGCTTCTCCTTGATCGACTTCCCGGTCTTCTTGGTGAGGCTCTGGCGCGGCGACTTGTCGCTCATGGCGGTTCTCTCTGAGAGGGAGTCTGGACGGCTCCGACCTTCGACAGTACGCCTGTCGGGCGCGGGTCCGCCTACCGGTGGATCTTCCTCTTCGCGAACCGGGTTTCGTGACGCGCCGTCGCGACCTCCTTCGTCGGTCGCGGGCGCTCCTCAACCTTCGGCGCTGATCGGTGACCTCGCAAGCTCGGTCACCGGCGCCTCACTTGCTGGCTTTACGCGCTCGACTCGCAGCCTTCGCCCGCTCGTTGGCGTCCAGGTTGACCTTGCGGATCCGCACGGTCTCGGGGGTGATCTCCACGCACTCGTCCTCGCGGCAGAACTCCAGGCACTGCTCGAGCGAGAGCTTCCGCGGCGGGATCAGCTTCTCGAAGTTGTCGGAGGTGGCGGACCGGATGTTGGTCTGCTGCTTCTCCTTGGTGATGTTGACGTCCATGTCGTCGGCGCGGGAGTTCTCGCCGACGATCATGCCCTCGTAGACCTCCGTGCCGGGCTCGACGAAGAGGATGCCGCGCTCCTGCAACGACGTCATGGCGTACGCCGTGGCGGCGCCCGCGCGGTCGGCGACGAGGGAGCCGGACTGGCGGGAGCGGATCTCGCCGGCCCAGGGGAAGTAGCCCTCGGAGATGGAGTGGGCGATGCCGGTGCCACGGGTCTCGGTGAGGAAGTCGGTGCGGAAGCCGATCAGTCCTCGCGCCGGGACGACGAACTCCATCCGCACCCACCCGGTGCCGTGGTTGGTCATGCCCTCCATGCGGCCCTTGCGGTTGGCGAGGAGCTCGGTGATGGTGCCGAGGAACTCCTCGGGGGCATCGATGGTGAGGCGCTCGAACGGCTCGTGGGTCTTGCCGTCGATCTCGCGGAGGACGACCTGGGGCTTGCCGACGGTGAGCTCGTAGCCCTCGCGGCGCATCTGCTCGACCAGGATGGCCAGCGCCAGCTCGCCACGGCCCTGGACCTCCCAGGCGTCGGGGCGCTCGGTGGGCAGGACGCGGAGCGAGACGTTGCCGATCAGCTCGGAGTCGAGGCGGTCCTTGACGAGGCGGGCGGTGACCTTGTGGCCCTTGCCGCCCTTGCCGACGAGCGGGGAGGTGTTGGTGCCGATGGTCATCGAGATCGCGGGCTCGTCGACGTGGATGAGCGGCAGTGCGACCGGGTTCTCCGGGTCGGCGAGGGTTTCGCCGATGGTGATCTCCGGGATGCCCGCGACCGCGACGATGTCGCCGGGACCGGCGGACTCGCCGGGCTTGCGCTCGAGGCCCTCGGTGACGAGGAGCTCGGTGATCTTGACGTTCTTGACGCCGCCGTCGCGCTGCATCCAGGCGACCTGCTGGCCCTTCTTGAGGGTGCCCTGCTTGATGCGGAGCAGGGCGAGACGGCCCAGGAAGGGCGAGGCGTCGAGGTTGGTGACGTGCGCCTGCAGGGGCGCCTCGTCGTCGTACTCGGGAGCGGGGATGGTCTCCAGGATGGTCCGGAACAGCGGCTCGAGGTCGGTGCCCTCGGGCAGGGTGCCGTTCTCCGGCTTGGTCAGCGACGCGATGCCGGCCTTGCCGGAGGCGAAGACGACCGGGAAGTCGAGCGCGTCCTGGGAGTGCGACTCGTCGAGCAGGTCCATGAACAGCTCGTAGGTCTCGTCGACGACCTCGTCGATGCGAGCGTCGCCGCGGTCGGTCTTGTTGACGACCAGGATCACCGGCATGTCGGCGTTGAGCGCCTTGCGCAGCACGAAGCGGGTCTGGGGGAGCGGGCCCTCGGAGGCGTCGACCAGGAGCACGATGCCGTCGACCATCGACAGGCCCCGCTCGACCTCGCCACCGAAGTCGGCGTGACCGGGGGTGTCGATGATGTTGATGACCATGTCGCCGTTGGCCATCTCCTGCGCAGAGGGGCCGCGGTAGTGGACCGCGGTGTTCTTCGCGAGGATGGTGATGCCCTTCTCGCGCTCGAGGTCACCGGAGTCCATCACGCGCTCGGCGACGCCCTCGGCCTGGTGGGCGCTGAAGGCACCGGCCTGGTGCAGCATCGCGTCGACGAGGGTGGTCTTGCCGTGGTCGACGTGGGCGACGATGGCGACGTTGCGGAGATCGGTACGACGAGTCTGGGACACGAGAGTCCAGCCTACTGGCGCTGGACCGTCCCGCTCGCATCCGCGACGGCGCCCTAGACTCAGCGCATGCAGACCATCGGCCTCGTCGGCGGCATGTCCTGGGAGAGCAGCGCGGCCTACTACGAGGCGCTCAACACCGGCGTCGAGCGCCGTCTGGGCGGTCTCCACTCGGCCCGGACGGTCATGACCTCGGTCGACTTCGCCGAGGTGACCGCACTCCAGGAGGCCGAGGACTGGGACGGGGTCGCGACCATCCTGCGGGCCGCCGCCGAGTCGGTCGAGCGGGCCGGCGCCGACTTCCTGATGCTCTGCACCACGACCTTCCACCGGGTCGCCGAGCAGGTCCAGGACGCCGTCGGCATTCCGCTGCTCCACCTCGGTGACGTCGTCGCCGAGGCCTGCAAGGAGCAGGGCGTCGAGACCGTCGCGTTGTTGGGCACGCGCTTCGCGATGTCGCGGACCTTCTTCACCGACCGGATCGCCAGCCACGGGCTGGACGTCGTCGTCCCCGGCGTGGAGCACCACGACGAGCTCAACCGGATCATCTACGACGAGCTGGTCCACGGGAAGGTCGTCGACGACTCCCGTCGCTCGGTGGTCGCGCTGATCAGCGAGCTGTGGGACGCCGGCGCGGGTGGCGTGATCCTCGGCTGCTCCGAGCTGGAGCTGCTGGTGCGCCAGGCCGACTCCGAGCTCCCGGTCTTCCCCTGCACGACCCTGCACGTGCAGGCCGCCCTGGATCGCGCGCTGGCCTGACGCGGATCCGGGTCAGACCCGGTGCACCTTGTGCTGCGCGGCCTGGGCGCGCGGCTTGATCACCATCTCGTCGATGTTGACGTGGCTGGGTCGTGTGACGACCCAGGTGATCGCGTCGGCGACGTCGTCGGCGACCAGCGGCTCGGCGACGCCGGCATAGATCGCGTCCGCCCGCGCCTGGTCGCCGTCGAAGCGCACGAGCGAGAACTCGTCGGTGCGGACCATGCCGGGCGCGATCTCACAGACCCGCACCGGCTGGTCGAAGAGCTCCAGCCGCAGGGTCTCGGTGACCACCTTGGTGCCGTGCTTGGCGGCCGTGTAGCCGGCGCCGCCCTCATAGGCGATCCGGCCTGCGGTCGAGCCGACGTTGACGATCGTGCCCGCGCCCTCGGCCCCGCCATGGGCGACCAGCGCGGGCAGCAGTGCCCGGGTCACCTGCATCAGGCCGATCACGTTGACGTCGTACATCCGGCGCCACTCGTCACTGTCCGCCTCCGCGACGGTCGAGAGACCGAAGGCGCCGCCCGCGTTGTTGACGAGTACGGCGAGCCGCGGCCCGACCTCGTCGGCGAGTGCCGCGACCGACGCCGGGTCGGTGACGTCGCACACGACGGCGCGGCCGTCGATCTCGGCGGCGAGAGCCTCGACCCGGTCGGCGCGACGGGCGGCGCAGACGACCTCGAAGCCGGCTCCCGCGAGCTGGCGCGCGGCGGCAGCCCCGATCCCGCTGGAGGCTCCGGTGACGACGGCGACGGGGCGGCTCATGGCTCCATCCTGTCGCACCGTCCCCGGCTGGCGCCTCTTCCCCGGCCGCTCGGGAATGCCGGGCACACTGAAAGGGTTTGACCTGCTGCCCGGCACTGTCGGGCAGGCCGAGCATCCGACCACGACCCGATCACGAGGAGGTGCCATGGACCGCTCCGCGATCGAGCGCGTCGCGATGATCAGCCTGCACACCTCACCGCTGGACCAGCCCGGCACCGGTGACGCGGGCGGCATGAACGTCTATGTCGTCGAGGTCGCCCGCCGGCTCGCCGCGCGCGGCATCGCGGTCGACGTGTTCACCCGGGCGACCCGGTCGAGCCTGCCGCCTGTCGTCCCCGTCGAGGACGGCATCACCGTCCACCACGTGCACGCGGGCCCGTTCGAGGGCCTGACCAAGGAGGAGCTGCCCGGGCAGTTGTGCGTGTTCGCCCGTGAGGTTCTCCGGGCCGAGGCCGCGCAACCGTTGGGCCACTTCGACGTGGTCCACTCCCACTACTGGCTCTCCGGCCAGGTCGGCGCGCTGGCGCGTGACCGGTGGGGCGTCCCGCTCGTCCACTCCATGCACACGATGGCCAAGGTCAAGAACGAGGCGCTCGCGCTGGGCGACACCCCGGAGCCGGCGGCCCGCGTGATCGGCGAGGAGCAGGTGGTCGAGGCCGCCGACGTGCTCATCGCCAACACCGACCTCGAGGCCAAGCAGCTGATCAACCTCTATGACGCCGACCCCGGGCGCGTCGAGGTCGTCCATCCCGGCGTCGACACCACGCTCTTCCGCCCGCTGGACGCTGCCGGCAGGGCCGCGGCCCGGCGTGATCGCGGCCTGCCCGCGGACGCCCTGGTGCTGCTGTTCGCCGGCCGGATCCAGCCGCTCAAGGCCCCCGACGTCCTGCTGCGGGCCGTCGCCGAGCTGTTGGAGCGGCGTCCCGACCTGCGCTCCCGGCTCGTGGTCCCCGTCGTCGGCGGCCCCTCGGGCAGCGGGCTCGACCGCCCGACGTCGCTGGCCAACCTCTCGGCCGAGCTCGGCATCGACGACGTCGTGCGCTTCGTGCCGCCGGTCCCGCAGACCGACCTGGCCGGCTGGTACGCCGCAGCGACCCTGGTCGCCGTGCCCTCCTACAACGAGTCGTTCGGGCTGGTCGCCGCCGAGGCCCAGGCCGCTGGTGCGCCGGTGGTCGCTGCTGCCGTCGGTGGCCTCACGACGGTCGTCCGCGACGGTCACAGCGGCCTGCTGGTCGACACGCACGAGCCCCACGACTGGGCGCTGGCCCTCGAGCGCGTGGCGGCCGACCCGACGTACCGCGACCGGCTGGCGGCCGGCGCCCTCGACCAGGCCCGCCAGTTCTCGTGGGAGGCGACCGCGGCCCAGACCCTGGCTGCCTACGAGCGGGCTCATCGGATCATGCGCGCTCCTCTACGGTTGCCGGATGAGCGCAACCGCTGAGCCTGCCGATGTCGTCCGGGAGTGGCTCCGGGCCAACGACCTCGAGTTCGAGGAGACGGGCGAGGGCGGCTTCAGCTTCTCGCTCCCCGGCGAGAGCAAGCTGCAGACCCCCGTCCGCCTCGATCTCGGCCCGCACGCCCTCGGGGTGCACGCCTTCGTCTGCCGTCGTCCCGACGAGCAGTTCGAGCGGGTCTACCGCTGGCTGCTCGAGCGCAACATGCGGATGTACGGCGTCGCGTTCGGGCTCGACCACCACGGGGACATCTACCTCGACGCCCGCCTGCCGCTGTCGTCCGTCACGACCGACGACCTCGACCGGCTGATGGGCTCGGTCCTCACCTATGCCGACTCCTCGTTCAACACGATCCTCGAGCTGGGCTTCGAGTCGTCCATCCGCAAGGAGTGGGCATGGCGGATCGAGTGGGGCGAGTCGACGGCCAACCTCGAGGCCTTCCGCGGCTGGCTCGAGGCGGGGCCGGCCGAGGACTGAGCCGCTCGGTCGGACCGCTCGCTCGGGCCCGGTCAGACGAGCGCCTTCGCGGCCGTCGTGACCCGGCGCGACCCGGCGACCGTCTGACGTGATGCCGCCCAGCGGACCGGGCTGCCCGGATCCGTCCCCTTGTCGACGAGGAACCAGTCGGACTGGACCCGCTGGGTCGAGAAGTCGACGATCATGCAGCCCGTCTTGAACCCCTCGGCGTACTTCAGCCACGGGTTCGACAAGGTGTTGTTGGCGGTCAGGAGCACGTCGAGCAGCGTGCCGATGCCCGGCGCGACCTGGTTGATCATTGTCTGCAGGGACGGTGAGGCGACGCCGGGCGTCACGTACTCCACTGCTGCCGACCTGCGGTCGAGCAGATAGTTGCTGGGACGCACGGGGATCTCGCTGGCGAAGCTCTGGTGCACGTCGCCGGTGAGGACGACGACGTCGCTGATCCCGGCCATCCCGTCGACGATCCGCTGCCGCTGGTCCAGGAAGCCGTTCCAGTCCTCGACATAGAGCTGCAGCAACGGGTCCTCCAGCTTGTCCGACAGCGCCGGTCCGAGGAGCCGGGTGATCTGCTGCGGCAGCTGCGGCCCGATGTTCTGCGGGAAGAACGGCACCTGGTTGCCGAGGACCTTCCAGCGGGCGGTGCTGGCGGACAGTCCCTGCACCAGCCAGTGCTCCTGGTCGTCGCCGATCATCGAGCCGTCCGGGTCGCCCGACGTGCCGCCGAGCAGCCCACCGAGGGCGCCGTAGCCGAGCAGCAGGCTCTTCGGGGGCTGGGTGCGGAAGCGGCGCTCGTCGAGCATCCACAGGTCGACCTGCTGCCCGAACGCGAGCCGCCGGTTGATCCTCGCCCAGTCGTCGGGATCGGTGTGCCGGATCGGGAGCCAGTCGAGGAAGGCGCGCCGGCCCGCGGTGGCGCGGGTCGCCCAGTCGCCCTCAGCAGCGGGATCGTGGTTCTCCGCTCCCTCGCGCCAGGTGTCGTTGGCGATCTCGTGGTCGTCCCACACCGCGATCATCGGATGCGCGGCGTGCAGGTCCTGGAGGTTCTGCTCGAGCTTGTAGCAGCCGTGCCGGACCCGGTAGTCCTCGAGCGTGGTGCACTCGTGGAGCGGGTCGGCGTTGCGCGGGTTCTTCGGATAGCCGGCGATCACGCCGCCCGGGGCATATTCGTAGACGTAGTCGCCCAAGTGCAGCACGGCGTGCAGGTCGCTGCGCGTGGCGAGGAACTTGTAGGGCTGGAAGTAGCCCCAGTCGTAGTTGGCGCACGACACGACGCCGAACCTCACCGGGGCCGTCGAGCCCGGTGCGGGGGCCGTGCGGGTCCGGCCCACGCGCGAGGTCGCCCCGAGGGCCTGGAAGCGATAGAAGTACGACGTCGCGGGGTCCAGGCCGGTCGCGTCGACGTGCAGGGTGTGATCGTTCGCGGCGGTCGCGACCGCCGTACCCTGCCGGACGACCTGGCCGAACGCCTCGTCGCGCGCGACCTGCCAGGTGACCGTGACGTCGGACCCGATGCCGGAGCCCGGGGCGGCCTCCACCGACGGGGTGACCCGGGTCCACAGGAGCACGGCGTCGGGAAGCGGATCGCCGGACGCGACGCCGTGGACGAAGGGTGCCGACGCGGCGACGGCCTCCGGCCACGAGGCGAGCGCCAGCGCGGCACCGCCGCCGAGGGCGCCGGCCACCAGGTTGCGGCGGGACAGGGCGATGCTGGCCGAGGGGGTGGGGGACGTGTCGGGCAAGGGGGGCCTCCTGCGAGTGTGAACCGCCAACGATCGTCGTGCGACCTGCGTTACACGCGCCACTGTGGTCGGCCCGAAATCGCGCGACGGATGTCGGTGCCGAGCCCTAGGTTGCTCAAGTGACGAAGCGCGGGTGGACCCTCTTCCTGGCGATGTGCCTGATCTGGGGGCTGCCCTACCTCTTCATCCGCATCGCCGTGGAGCACGTGTCGCCGGCCGGCCTCGTCTTCTGGCGTACGGCGATCGCGTCGCTGGTCCTGCTGCCGGTGGCGCTGGTGCGGCACGAGGTCGCGCCGGTACTGGCCCGCTGGCGTCCGCTGGCCCTGTTCGCCGCCATCGAGATCATGGTGCCGTGGGTGCTGCTCAACCACGCCGAGCAGCGGATCTCGTCGTCGCTGGCCGGGCTGCTGGTGGCCGCTGTGCCGCTCTTCGGTGCGCTCGCCTTCCTGGTCACGGCGCACGCCGAGCGCTTCACGCCCCAGCAGGCCGGTGGTCTGGTCCTCGGCTTCGCGGGCGTCGCGTGCCTGGTCGGCCTCGACCTCGACCACATCGACATGCTCGCCGTCGCGGAGCTGATGGTCGTGGCGGTCTGCTACGCCGTCGGTCCGATCATCCTCACGCGCTGGTTGGCCGACCTGTCCGGGCTCGGGGTGATGTCCTGCGCTCTCACCCTCACCGCACTCGTCTACCTGCCGTTCGGCGTACTCGACGTGCCCACCGAGGCGCCGGCGGAGGCCTGGCTCAGCATCGTGGTGCTCGCCCTCGTCTGCACGGCCCTGGCCTTCATGGTCTTCCTGCACCTGGTCCGTGAGGCCGGACCGACCCGCTCGACGATCATCACCTACGTCAACCCCGCCGTCGCCATCGCGCTGGGCGTGCTGTTCCTCGACGAGGCGATCACGACCGGCATGGTCGTCGGCTTCCCGCTCATCCTCGTCGGCTGTGTCGTCGCCGCGGGTGGCCGGGCCGCGCACGCCGACGCGACGACCGCCGCCGGCGCCGAGCCCGGCACCGACATCGTCATCGAGGTCGAGGGCGAGCCGGACCCGGTCTGACTCGCCCGTCCCGGTGGTCGAGGAGGCCGCCCGCGGCCGTCTCGAGACCCGGCGAGGTGCTGCCGGGACTCGCCCGTCCCGGTGGTCGAGGAGGCCGCCCGCGGCCGTCTCGAGACCCGGCGAGGTGCTGCCGG
>NZ_STGW01000007.1:104018-118191 GCF_004912195.1 Nocardioides caeni | reverse complement strand
TCCCGGTGGTCGAGGAGGCCGCCCGCGGCCGTCTCGAGACCTGGTGAGGTGCTGCCGGGACTCGCCCTGGCGGCTCCTCTGCGTCGCTGACCGGGTCTCGTGACGCGCCGCGAGGTCGCTTGCTTCGCTGCGCGACCTTGCGACGCTCCTCGACCTCCTCGCTGATCGGAGGGCGACCTCGTTCCTCGGTCGATCTCCGCGCTCGGACTCAGATCTCGAGCTTGTAGCCGAGGCCGCGCACGGTGACGAGGTATTTCGGCTCGCCCGGCTCCGGCTCGAGCTTGGCGCGCAGCCGCTTGACGTGGACGTCGAGCGTCTTGGTGTCGCCGACGTAGTCGGAGCCCCAGACGCGGTCGATGAGCTGACCGCGGGTGAGGACCCGGCCGGGGTTGCGCAGGAACATCTCCAGCAGCTCGAACTCCTTGAGCGGCAGCCGCTGCTCGACGCCGTCGACGGTCACCACGTGGCGCTCGACGTCCATCCGCACCGGGCCGGCCTCGAGCGTGTCGGGGAGCAGCTCCTCGCCGAGCCCGCGCCGCAGGACCGCGCGGATCCGCGCCACGAGCTCGCGGGGCGAGTAGGGCTTGGTGACGTAGTCATCGGCGCCGAGCTCGAGACCGACGACCTTGTCGACCTCGTCGTCCTTGGCGCTCACCATGATCACGGGCACGTTGGAGGTCTGCCGGATGGTGCGGCAGACCTCGGTGCCCGGGATGCCGGGGAGCATCAGGTCCAGCAGCACGATGTCGGCGCCGTTGCGGTCGAACTCCTTGAGCGCCTCGTTGCCGTCAGCGGCGATCGCGACCTCGAACCCCTCCTTGCGGAGCAGGTAGGCGAGGGCGTCGCTGTAGCTCTCCTCGTCCTCGACGACAAGCACACGGGTCATGCCCGTTCCTCCTGATCTTCGGTGTCTCCGGAGCTCTCGTCGTTCGAGGCTCCGGACGTGAAGGGGCCCAGCCGCAGCGGGGCGTCGTCGCCGTGGTGCTGCGGCAGGACGAGGGTGAACGTCGAGCCCTGCCCCTCGACGGACCACACGCGGACCTCGCCGCCGTGGGTCGCCGCGACATGCTTGACGATCGAGAGGCCGAGGCCCGTGCCGCCCGTCGAGCGGTGCCGGGCGGGATCGACGCGATAGAAACGCTCGAAGATCCGGTCAACCTCGGCCTCGGGGATCCCGATGCCCTGGTCGATCACCGACACCTCGACCTGGTGGCCCACCCGCTTGCGGGTGACCACGACGCGGGAGCTGGGGTCGGAGTAGGCGACGGCGTTGGCGACGAGGTTGGCGACGGCCGCGCCGACCTGCTTCTCGCTGCCCAGGATCTTCAGACCCTCCTCGCCCTCGGCGAGCACGGTGATCTTCTTGGCGGTCGCGTTCATGTCGCTGCCGTCGACGGCAGCGGCGACCACGTCGTCGATCGACACCGGCACGGGGGAGTCGAGGGGCTCGTCGCCCTGGAGGCGCGAGAGCTCGATGATCTGGTGGATGAGTCGCGAGAGACGATCGCTCTCGGTGAGCATGCGCGACGCGAAGCGGTGGACAGCCTCCGGGTCGTCGGCGGCGTCCTGGACGGCCTCGGCGAGCAGCCGGATCGCACCGATCGGCGTCTTGAGCTCGTGGCTGACGTTGGCGACGAAGTCGCGGCGCACGGCCTCGATCTGGCGCTCACGGGTGCGGTCCTCGATGAGCGCGAGCACCAGCCGGGAGCCCAGCGGTGCGACCCGGGCGGTGACGTGCCGCGGCGTACCGCCTTCGCGGGGCACGATCAGCTCGGTCTCACGGATCTGGCCGTCGCGGCGGACCTGGCGGATCAGGTCGCCGAGGTCCTCGGACAGCAGCGTGGTGCCCCGCAGGAAGCCCATCGCATACGCGGGGGCCGAGGCCTTGACGACGGCATCGGACTCGTCGACGACCACTGCGCTGCTGCGCAGGACCGCGAGCACGGCCGCGACTCCGTCGGGCAGACGCGGCTCCTCGGCGGCTCGATAGCTGTTCTGCTGGCGATCGCTGAGGTGCCATGCCAGCATGGCTCCCGCCGCCACGAGCGCGCCGAGCACCGCGGCCAGATAGGCCTGCGTCGTCGGATCCACGCCTCGATCGTACGGCGAGCGGGCTCTCGGTCCGCGCATCGGGAAGCCCGTGCTTCGCGATGTTCATCCCCCGTTCACCGGCTTCCGCCTGCTGGTCACCTCGGCTGCCTACTGTCGGCGCCATGCGTGATGCGTACAACGACCAGCTCGACGCGATCTTCGACGACCTCGCCGGCATCTGCCGCCGGGTCCAGATCGCCGTCAGCGAGGCCACTGCTGCCCTGATGACCGGCGACGCCGCGATCGCCGAGCGGGTGATCAGCGACGACATCGAGATCGACCGTGCCCGCGAGCGCGTGGAGGAGACGGCCTTCGGCCTGCTCGCCCTGCAGCAGCCCGTGGCCGGCGACCTGCGGACCGTGGTCGCCGCGCTGCGAATGGTCGGCGAGCTGGAGCGGATGGGCGACCTGTCGGTCCACGTGGCGAAGGTCGCCCGGCTGCGGGTGCCGGCCATCGCCGTCCCCGAGGAGATCCGCCCGACGATGACCCGGATGGCGACCGTGGCCGAGGACATGGTGTCCCGCGTGTGCGACGTCATCACCGGCCGCGACGTCGAGGCGGCCATCGCGCTCGGTCGCGCCGACGAGGAGATGGACCAGCTGCGGCGGACCAGCTTCTCCGAGCTGCTCTCGGGCGACTGGCCGCACGGCGTGGAGGCGGCTGTCGACATCGCGCTCCTGGGCCGCTACTACGAGCGCATCGCCGACCACGCCGTCTCGATCGCCAACCGCGTCATCTTCGTCGTCACCGGCCACAACCCGGCTCCCGCCGCCTGACGAAGTGCGCCTCTTTCTCGCACGAGGTGCGGAGGTTTCTCACACGCGCTGTGAGAAACCTCCGCACCTCGGGTGAGAAACCCTCGTACTTCGGCGCGCTACCGGCCCTGGTTGGCGACGGCGGCGGCGGCCTCGGCAGCGGCCTCGGGGTCCAGGTAGCGACCTCCGGGGACGACGGGGGCGAGGGTGGCCTCGTCGAGCTCGTAGACCAGCGGCATGCCGGTGGGGATGTTGAGGCCGGCGATGTCGGCGTCGCTGATCTGGTCGAGGTGTTTCACGATCGCGCGCAGGCTGTTGCCGTGGGCGGCGATGAGCACCGTGTGGCCGGCGCGGAGGTCCGGCACGATCCCGGCGTCCCAGTAGGGGAGCATCCGGTCGATGACCTGCTTGAGGGCCTCGGCGCGGGGCAGCTCGTCGCCGAGGTCGGCGTAGCGGGCGTCCCCGGCCTGGGAGAACTCGTCGTCATCGGCCAGCGGCGGGGGCGGTACGTCGAACGAGCGGCGCCAGAGCATGAACTGCTCCTCGCCGTACTCGTCGCGGACGGCCTTCTTGTCCTTGCCCTGGAGGGCGCCGTAGTGACGCTCGTTGAGGCGCCAGGACCGGCGGACCGGGATCCAGTGACGGTCGGCGGAGTCGAGGGCCAGCGCGGCGGTGTTGATCGCCCGACGCTGCAGCGAGGTGTGGACGACGTCGGGGAGGATCCCGGCCTCCTTGAGGAGCTCGCCGCCGCGGACGGCCTCGGCACGACCCTGCTCGGTCAGCGCGACGTCGACCCAGCCGGTGAAGAGGTCCTTCGCGTTCCACTCACTCTGGCCGTGGCGCAGCAGCACGAGGGTGAAGGTCATGTCAGTGACCGCCCTCCTCGGCGTGCGGGGTCTCGTGGTCGCAGACGAAGGTCGCGTCGCCCGACTCCTCGCCGTGGGCGCTCTCGGACTCGCCGGTCTGCTCGATCAGCTCCTCATCGGCAGCGGCGTCGGCGGCCGCACCCTCCTCGGCGGCCTCGGTGGGCACCTCGCTGTACTGGAAGCAGGGCTTCACGACGGGGACCTCGAGGCTGATCGTCTCGTCGGTGTCGAAGGTCAGGACCAGGTCGATCACGT
The DNA here is from genome assembly GCF_004912195.1 of Nocardioides caeni. GTDB lineage: Bacteria > Actinomycetota > Actinomycetes > Propionibacteriales > Nocardioidaceae > Nocardioides > Nocardioides caeni. Next base: position 114,224 of record NZ_STGW01000007.1, on the reverse strand, counting down.
CGCCGGCGGTGAACTTGCCGCTGATCGAGACCTGCGGCTGGTCGACGAGGTTGACGCCGCCCCGGCCGGCGACCTCGATCGGCTCGGCGATGTTGACGGTCAGACCCTCGCCGCTCACGTCGACGAGCGAGGCGGGGTCCTTGAGGTTGTTGGCCAGCGAGCCGATGAGGCGGCCCTCACCGGTCGCGGTGGCGAGCACCCGGATGCCGAGGGCATCGACGGACGCGTCGCGGTTGTTCTGGCCTGCCGCGATCGTGCTGACCCGATCGGTCGGGTAGTCGAACCCGCAGGAGGACAGCGCGGCGGCGCTCGGCACCAGGACCATCAGGAGTCCGGCAATCGCGGTCGGTCGCAGGTGGTGCATGTCGGCAGGCCTCCGCTGCTGGGTGGATCCGCGCCGTGCTCCGGCGCGTCGAGATCGGTGGTCGAGCGGGCCACACTCTAGGGCATGTGTGACCGACGTCAGCGGCTGAGGCCGACCTTCGCGCCCATCACGGCGAGCAGGATCGCGATGATCGCCGTGGCGAGCGTCGACAGGGCGAGGAGCCGGGTCGCGCCGAGCTTCAGGCCCAGCCTCAGCGGCAGGTAGGTCCAGCCGTCCTCGTGGTCGGCGACCAGCCCCCACACCGAGCGCATGAAGTGGACGCCGACGCCGAGCAGGGCGCTGAGCACCACGATGCTGGTCTCCGGCGCCGAGCCGACGGCCTGCCCGCCCCAGCCGCCGTAGGACAGGTAGGCGGGCAGCAGCGCGAAGGACACCGCCCACGACCACCACGAGAAGATGCCGGTGCGCAGCAGCACGTTGCCGAGCATCCCGACGGCGACGGAGGCGAGGTAGAGGCAGCCGGCCCGGATCCCGGTCGTGATCGCCAGCGGCACCAGCAGCAGGGTGGCGACGATGATGGCGTACCAGACGGTGTCGGGCGTGATGCGGCCCATCGCCAGCGGCTTGCCGGTCAGGCCGTGCGCGTGGTCGCGCTGCCGATCGACGATGTCGTTGTGCCAGCCCAGGATGGTCTGGCCGACCAGCACGGTCACCAGGACGACCCCGGCCTCGCGAGCCTCACGGCCCGCGATCGCGGCCACCAGCCCCATCGCCAGGGCGGTCGTGATCGCCTGCTTCGCGTGGGCGGCCTGCAGCAGCTGGACCGCGGCGACGTCGGCAGGCTCCCGCCCGCCCAGGAACCACCGCGACAGGCGGGAGGACTCGGCCCGGGGGAGCGGGCGCGGCTCGTCGGCCTCCTCGAGGTCCTCGAGCTCCTCGTCCTCGATGTCGGCGAGCTCGTCGAGGGCCCCTTGATCCGCGACGTCATCCGCGACGTCATCCGCGAGCTCGTCGTCGTCGAGGAAGTCCTTGGCGAGGACGACCCTCGTGGGGGTCTCGTCCTCCCGGTCCGCCCCGGTCGCGCCGGGCGTCGCGTCGAGTGCCCCGTCGTCGCCGGGGTCCTCCCCGGTGGGCTCGTCGGTGGTCGCGTCAGTGGTCTCGGCCGGTGTGGTGTCCTCCCCGGACGAGCCGCCGCGTCGCCAGCGCTGCTTCTTCGCCATGCCGAGCAGTATTGACCACGCGAACGCGCGCCGGGTACTGGCCCGCCGTACGGGCACCCGCCGCGTCACCCGGGGGTCGGGTCGGGTCCGGGCGGGTGCCCGCGTGACGCGTGCCACATCTGGTCCTGCGCGCGAAACACAGCCGCACCGCGATGTCAAGTGCCCGATTGCCGTCCTGACCTGCGCAAACGCTTTCGGAGGGGGCCGGCCGACGTGGTAGGATAGGTGTCCTAGGAAGGGGTTTTGCTCATATGACTTTCACCGTCGGCGAAACGGTCGTCTACCCCAATCACGGGGCCGCTGTCATCGAGAACATCGAGATGCGGACGATCAAGGGCCAGGAACGGCAGTACCTCGTGCTTCGGATTGTCGCCCAGCAGGACCTCGTGGTCCGCGTGCCGGCCGACAACCTGGACCTCGTGGGTGTTCGGGATGTCGTGGACAAGGACGGGCTCGACAAGGTCTTCGGCGTGCTGCGTGCCGAGCACGTGGAGGAGCCGACCAACTGGTCGCGCCGCTACAAGGCCAACCTCGAGAAGCTCCACAGTGGCGACGTCATGAAGGTGGCCGAGGTCGTGCGCGACTTGTGGCGCCGCGAGCACGATCGCGGTCTGTCGGCGGGTGAGAAGCGGATGCTGGCCAAGGCGCGCCAGATCCTCGTCTCCGAGCTGGCACTGTGCGAGAACACCAACGAGGACAAGGCAGAGGCGATCCTCGAGGAGGTCCTCGCCTCCTGACATCATCCGACGGCGTCGTACGGTGGGACCGATGAGTCCCGACCCGTACGACGCCGTCGGCGTCTCTGCACCCACCTGCGGCATCCTCGTGGAGGAGGGCCGTGGTTCCCTGCCGTTCCGTCTGATCCATGGCGAGTCGTTGATCGCCGCGGCGGCCTGGGCGACCGGTGAGGCGGGGATCGAGCTCCTCGACCAGACCGTCGGCTGGGACGCGGTCGTCGAGCGCGAGGAGGCTCTCGTCCTTCACGACCCGCTCTGTCCGATGACACCGCCCGACTTCCTGGTCCACTGCGCCGACCGGGCCGTCGCCGACGACCGGATCGTGGTCGGGGTCCGGCCCGTCACCGACACCGTCAAGGACACCCACCCGGACCCTGACGGCGGCGCCGCCCTCGGCGCGACGGTCGACCGGGACGCGCTCGTCGCCGTCTGCTCGCCCGTCGTGCTGCCCGCGGCGGTCGTGGCCGACCTGTTCGGCGAGGGTGGTCGACTGCCGTCGCTGGACTTCGCCGACCTCGTCGCCGCGCTCCGGACCCGCTATGGCGCCGGCCGGGTCGATCTCGTGGCGGCGCCGCCGGAGGCACGACGCGTGACGGGCGACGACGACCTGGCGGTCCTTACCGCGCTCACCGACCCGAGCTGAGCCCGGGAGCGCGACCGAGCAGGCGCTCCGCGATGCGGACGTCCTCCGCGAAGGTGACCTTGAGGTTGCGTGGTGTGGAGGGCACGACCCGGACGGTGCGGTCGGCGCTGGGCGCGAACTCGGCGTAGGCAGCGGCGGTGTCGGTGCCGTCGAAGCCGGCGGCCGCGGCCGACGCGTGGGCCGCGGCCAGGGCGCCTGCCCGGAAGGCCTGCGGTGTCTGCACCCCCACGAGCCGCGCCAGGGACCCGGGAGGAGTGTCCCCGTCGATCGGCAGCAGTCCGGGCAACGGCACGGCCGGGACGCCGCCGCCCGCATCGCGGGCGGCATCGATGACGGCGGAGAAGAGAGCGGGGGCGCTCAGCGGCCGGGCGCCGTCGTGGACGGCCACGACGTCGATCGATCCGTCGGCGATGCGGGGAGCCAGCAGGTCGAGCGCGGCCTGCTCGGAGGCCTGCCGGGTGCCCCCGCCGTCGATCAGCAGCAGCTCGCGCTCGCCCACGGAGTCCTGCAGAGCCACGGCCACGCGCTCCCGCTCCCCGGGGCGGCAGACCACGACCACCGGATCGACGCCCTCGACCGCCAGCGCGGCCTCCACCGACCAGGCCAGCAACGGCTTGCCGCCCAGCGGCAGCAGCACCTTGTTGACGGCGGCGCCCACCCGGGTGCCGCTCCCGGCCGCCAGGACCACGATCGCGGCCCGCGGCCGCGCCTTGCTCTGCGCTCCAGTCGTCACGGCACCCGACCCTATCGGCCCGTGCGACAGACCGAGCGGAAGCGTTTTCCTGCCCGTTACACGGCGAAACGTCGCTGAGAACGAACCGCTCCTAGGTTCAGTGACCATGACAGGTCGCGGGACCGTGGAGGAGTGGCAGCCGGTCTGCCGCATCGCAGAGCTGGAGATGGATCGCGGTGTGACCGCGCTCGTCCACGGCCAGGCCATCGCCATCTTCCGGACGGCCGACGACGTCGTCTACGCGCTCGGCAACCACGACCCCTTCGCACGGCACGCCATCGGCGGCATCTCCAAGGGCATCGTCGGGCGGCGCGGGGAGACCCCGTTCGTCGCCTCGCCCGCGCATCGGCACGCCTTCGACCTGCGCACGGGGCGCTGCCTGGACGACCTGCACGTCGCCGTGCCGGCCTACGACGTCAAGGTGGTCGAGGGCGTCGTCCTCATCGGGCACCGCAAGTCCCACGCGGCCTGAGAAGCGGCGGGCCTCGGGTGGATCCACGTCGAGGCAGGTGTCGAGCACACCGGGCCGGGAGCGCCTCACGGCGCGAGGCCGCTCGTAGCGGCTGAAATTGGGACCCGGGGCTGCCGCGACCCGGCGTGCTCTGGCCCCAATTCTAACGGCTCATCCCAGTCCGCGCTGCAGCTCCAGGTGACCCGCGGCCTCGAGCTGCTCGGCGAGCACCAGCATCCGGCGCACGGTGTCGCCGTCCCGGTCGCCAGCACCAACGCGCTGCGCCACCTCGGTCGTCGGGTCGCCCAGGGCCGCCCGGCCGGCCGCGACCACCCGGGCGAACGCCGCGGCGCGGAGCAGCACGTCGGCGAAGTCGCCCACCGCGATGCCCCGGAGCACCTCGTCGACCATCCGGCGCAGCTCGTCGGGGCCCGGCGGGTCTGCGACCCCCGCGACGACCCGGGCGAACTCCGCGTGCTGACGTCCGGCGTCGAACTCGCGGGCGGCGGTGTCGGGGTCGGCGTACACCCACGAGCGCAGCACGTAGAGCCGCCACAGGCAGCCGGCGAGCGAGTCGGCCGCAGCATGGGACCACAGCTCGGCCAGCGCCTCGATGCCCTCGGTGTCGGCGAGGTGGATCACCCGGTCCGCGACGGCGTCGTCCGCGGAGTCGCGCGCGCCCCGCACCAACGCCACCGCGGCCCGCTCGGCGGCCTCGGCCACGAGCGAGGGATCGACACCCTCGCCGTGCTCCTCGAAGAACGCGGCATCCTTCGGCACGGGGCGGCGATGCGCACGACCTGCTGGCATCCCACCAGCGTAGGAGATGGTGCGCCTCCGGCCGCTGAGCGCCGGGTAGGGTGACGTCGATTCGGCGGTGAGGGAAGAGGGGCGAAGATGTCGGGCGAGGCTCGGTTGACCTGGCGCACGGGTGCCGTGGTGGCGTCCGTCGCGATCGTGGTGCTGGTGGCGATGCTGATCGTCGCCGGAAACACCGAGGAGCAGAAGCCGATCGGCAACAACGGCGGCGAGCCCGCGATGCTGACGCTCGACTTCGCCGTGTGGGGCAGCGACGAGGAGATCGCCGCCTACCAGGCGATGGTCGACGACTACAACGCCAGCACCAAGAACACCACCGTCGTCGTCCACGACTGGCCGAGCGCGCCGGCGATGGTCGCCGACCTCGGCGAGGCCAAGTCCGTGCCGGACCTCTACATGCTGCCGCGCACGCTGCTCGCCGACGTGATCGCCGAGAAGCGGAACCTGCCGCTCGGTGACCTCATCACCGCCCGCGAGATCCCCGTCGGCGACGACTTCTCGCGCGACGCGGTGACCGCCTTCTCCGTCGCCGACGACCTGCAGTGCATGCCCTACTCCTCCTCGGCCATGGTGATCTACTACAACGCCAAGCTGGTCGACTTCGAGCGGATGGCCGCGCTGGGCCGGCCGACCCCGCCCCGGGAGCACACGGGGTGGAACCTCTCGGAGTTCCGGGCCGCGGCCGAGTTCGCCAGCCGCCCGCGCGCGCGGACCAAGGGCGTCTACATCGAGCCCACGCTGCGCGGGCTGGCGCCCTTCATCTACTCCGGTGGCGGACAGGTGTTCGACAGCGACACCGAGCCGACCAGCCTCGCTCTCGGCGAGGACGACTCGATCGGGGCGTTGCGCAACGCCCTGGAGCTGTTGCGCGACCCGCGGGTGACCCTCTCCTCGACGCAGCTCGAGCAGCGCTCGGCGCTGGACTGGTTCAAGCGTGGCCGCCTCGGCATGATCGCCGGCTTCCGCAACCTCACCCCGGAATTGCGAGCCACCGAGGGCCTCGAGTTCGACGTGATGCCGATGCCCTCGCTCGGCGCTCCGAAGACCATCGGCGACCTCACCGGCGTCTGCCTCTCGCCCGGCCCCGGGCCACGGGTCGGGGCTGCGGCCGACTTCCTGAAGTACCTCGTCAGCGACGAGGCGATGGCCCGCATCGCCGCGACCGGCTACCTCCAGCCGAGCACCCGGTCGGTGGCGCTCTCCGAGGCCTTCCTGCAGCCCGCCCAGCAGCCGGCCCACGCCGCGGTGTTCAACGACGTGCTGCGCTCGATGATCGTGCCGCCATTGCTGGAGGACGGCTCCGAGCTGCAGGAGCTCGTCGGCCCCGACATCGAGGCACTGCTCACGACGCCGGACCTGGGCGACCTCCAGGAGCTGCTGCGGGCGATCGACGAGGAGTCACGCTCCCTGCTCGACCCCGACTACGAGCCGTCGGACGACGTCTCGGACTCGGGTGACCTCGACGACGACGAGTCCTGACGCTCGGCGCGCTCCTCGGCCTCGAGGATCGCGCGACTGAGCACGGGCGCGGTGAGGCCGACCTGCCAGCTGCGGGCGCCCAGGGCGCGCAGCTGGTCGATGACGGCCTCGAGCAGCTCGACCGCGTCGCGGGCCGACGGCGGCGTCCACATCACCCGGCGCAGGTGGTCGGGGGTGAGCAGGTTCTCGACCGGCAGGCCGTGCCGCTCCGCGATCTCGGCCACCGCGGCACGGGCGATGTCGAGCCGTCGTGCGGCGACCGGGTCCTTGTCGGCCCACGCCCGTGGCGCCGGCGGCCCGTCGCCGCCGCCGACGCGGCTGGGGAGCTCGTCCTCGGCCATCTGGGCGGCGCGCTGGATGGCGGCCAGCCAGTCGTTGGCATGACGTGAGGCACCGCGTCCGTGGAAGCCGGGGGTGCGCATCAGCTCGCCACGACTGCTCGGCATCGCCGTGGCGGCGGCCACGAGGGCGGAGTCCGGGATCAGGCGTCCCGGCGTGACGTCGCGCTCGCCGGCGATCTGGTCGCGCGTGATCCACAGCTCACGCACCGCGCCGAGGGTACGACGCCCGCGCACCTTGTGCAGGCCCGACGTCCGTCGCCAGGCATCGACGCGGACTGCCGGCTGGAAGCCGCGCAGCTGCTCGAACTCCTGACGGGCCCAGTCGTCCTTGCCCGCCTCGACGAGCTGGGCGGCCAGCACGTCGCGCAGCTCGACGAGCACCTCGACGTCGAGGGCGGCGTACTCCAGCCAGGGGAGGGGCAGCGGGCGCGTGGACCAGTCGACCGCCGAGTGCTCCTTGAGCAGCTGTCGGCCGAGGAGGGTCTCGACGAGGGTGGCGAGACCGACCCGCGGGTAGCCCAGCAGGCGGCCGGCGAGCTCGGTGTCGAAGAGGGCGGCCGGCTTGAGGCCGACCTCGGCCAGGCACGGCAGGTCCTGGGTGGCGGCGTGCAGGATCCACTCCGCGTCGCCGATCGCCTGGGCCAGTGGTGCCAGGTCGTCGAAGGGGATCGGGTCGATGAGGCCGATCCCGGCGCCCTCCCGCTTGACCTGGATCAGGTAGGCGCGGTTGGAGTAGCGGTAGCCGGAGGCGCGCTCGGCATCGATCGCGACGGGGCCGGTCCCGGCCGCGAGGCCGGCGCAGTAGGCGTCAAGCGCCTCGACGGTGTCGATGACGGGGGGCAGGCCCTCGGCGAGGCGGAGCAGCTCGACGGGCACCTCGACGGGCGGCTCGGCCGGCTGCTGGTCAGGCTGCTCGTCGGCGGGCGTGGTGGAGTCGGTGTCGTTGGTGGCCATGTCCTCAGGCGCCTGGCTGGCCGCCGCGTTGGCCGCGTCGCGAGGGCATGACGGCAACGCCCTCGGGCACCGGCTCGAGCCCGCCGGCGGTGCACAGCAGCTCGCCCCACGCCTCGGCGTGCGGAGTGAGGTCGGTCGTGTCGACGGGCGTCCAGGAGGCGCGGATCTCGATCTGCGCGCTGCCCGGCTCCCCGGTCATGGTGCCGAAGCTCTCCGTGGCGACGCGGGTGACGGTGCCGGAGGCGGCGACGTGCTCGGCGCCGTGCGCCTCGAGGGCGTCGGTCAGCCAGGTCCAGCCGACGTCGGCCAGCATCGGGTCGGTGGCCAGGTCGTGGTCGATCTCCGCCCGGCAGTAGGCGACACAGCGGAAGGTGCCCTCCCACGCGTCGTTGCCGGCCGGGTCGTGCAGCACGACGAGCCGCCCGGTGGCGACCTCCTCGTCGTCGACGGTGACGTCGGCGGACAGGGCGGTCGCGTGCGGCGCGATGCGCTGCGGCGCCGGCATCTCCTCGCAGAACACCTCGGGGCGGAAGGTGGCCGCCCGGAGGCTGTCGACGGCCACGACGAACTCCCGCGGGGTGCCGGCAGCGCCGGATCCCTGGCTCGTCTCGTGCCGCGCGACCATGGCCCCACCCTAGGGCGAGACTCCCGGATCGATGTGCGTCCCACGCCGTTCACCTGTCACCCTGAGCCCGTGACGACCGGACTCGAGCACAGCGCATTCCTGAAGGCCGCCCGCGGGGAGGCCGTGCCGCACACGCCCGTGTGGTTCATGCGTCAGGCGGGGCGCTCGCTGCCGGAGTACCTCAAGGTGCGCGAGGGCGTCGGCATGCTGGAGTCCTGCATGAACGCCGAGCTGATCACCGAGATCACGCTGCAGCCGGTCCGCCGCTACGGCGTCGACGCGGCCATCTTCTTCTCCGACATCGTGCTGCCGCTCAAGGCGGTCGGCGTCGATCTCGACATCAAGCCCGGCGTCGGTCCGGTCGTCGCCGACCCGGTGTGCACGCTCGCCGACGTCGAGGCGATCCCCGACCTGACGCCGGAGCACCTGCCGTTCATCACCGAGGCGGTGCGGACCCTCGTCGGCGAGCTGGCCGGGATCAACGGCGGCACCCCGCTCATCGGGTTCGCGGGCGCCCCGTTCACCGTGGCGTCGTACCTCGTCGAGGGCGGACCGTCGAAGGAGTACGCGAAGACCAAGGCGATGATGTACGGCGCCCCCGAGGTCTGGGACGCGCTGATGACCAAGATCGCGGGCATCTCCGCGGCCTTCCTGCGGGTGCAGGTCGAGGCCGGCGCGTCGGCGATCCAGCTGTTCGACTCGTGGGCGGGCGCGGTCAACCGCGACGACTACGTGCGCTTCGTGCAGCCCTGGTCGGCGCGGGTGCTCTCGTCGATCGGCGAACTCGGCGTGCCGAAGATCCACTTCGGGGTGAACTCCGGTGAGCTCCTCGACCTGATGGGCGAGGCGGGCGCCGACATCGTCGGCGTCGACTGGCGGGTGCGGCTCGCTGACGGCATCGAGCGGATCGGGCCCGAGCGCGGTGTGCAGGGCAACCTCGACCCGACGCTGGTGTTCGCGCCGACCGAGGTGATGACCGCGCGGGCCGCCGAGGTCATCGAGGCCGGTCGCACCGCACGCAGCCACATCTTCAACCTGGGCCACGGCGTGATCCCGTCCACGAACCCCGACCAGCTCGCCCGGCTGACCGACTTCGTGCACGCGTATCCGCTCACAGACGACCGATAGGCCGGCGACAGTCGCGTCCCAAGGACGCGACGAACACTCGAGGTCGACAGCATCCCGACCTCGAAGGACACGCCGTGAACGACCAGACCGCTCCGCAGCAGCCGCCGACCACCCACTGGGTCAGCGACCCCACGACAGGGGAGTACGACGCCCCGGCGGCGCCGCGGCCCAAGCGTCGCCGTGCCCGCGCGGTGGCCGCGGCGGCCGCCGCTGCGGTGGTGGCCGGCTTCAGCGGCTATGCCGTCGGGCACGTCACCGCCGACCCCGACCCGTCCGTCGCCAGCCAGGTCGGTGAGGACGGCCAGCAGGGCTTCCCCGGTGGTCAGCCGCCGAGCGGTGGGACGGGCGAGATGGGCACGCCTCCGGACGGGGCGCCGGAAGCCACCACCGACGACACGGCGACCGACCCCGGCACCGATTGACCTACTTCTTGGACGCCGTCCTTGTTGCCGTCTTCTTCGCCGCGGCCTTCTTCGCGGGCGTCCGGCCCGACTGCCCCTTCAGGCTGACCCGGATGCCGCTGCCGGTGCCCTGGGTGGCCAGGTAGGGCTGCGCCTGGACCAGGCTCGCCAGCTTGGTGAAGCCGTAGAGGCGGGGGTCGAAGGAGGAGCTCGCCGAGCGCAGGTAGCTGCCGATCGCGCTCAGGTGCGCCCAACCGTCGTCGTCGGAGCGCTTGTTGACCGCGCGGGTCAGCAGGCTCTGCAGGTTGGGCGGTTCCGGGTCCGCGGTCGTGTCGACCTCGGGTGCGGTA
>NZ_STGW01000007.1:379-103997 GCF_004912195.1 Nocardioides caeni | reverse complement strand
TCGGCCCCGTCGGCCCCGTCGGCCCCGTCGGCCCCGTCGGCAGGGCTGTCGCTGCTCTCGCCGCTCGCGTCACCCAGCAGCTCGAGATAGATGAAGGTGTCGCAGGCGGCGACGAGTGAGGCGGGGGTCTTGCGCTGTCCGAGGCCGAAGACCGTCAGGCCGCCCTCGCGCAGGCGTGTCGCCAGGCGGGTGAAGTCGCTGTCGCTGGACACGATCGCGAACGCGTCCAGGTTGCCGGAGTAGAGCAGGTCCATCGCGTCGATGATGAGCGCGGAGTCGGTGGCGTTCTTGCCGGTCGTGTAGGCGAACTGTTGCACCGGTGCGATCGCGTGCTGGTTGAGGTTGTCCTTCCAGCCGGTGAGCTGGTTGGTGGTCCAGTCGCCGTAGGCACGCTTGACCGTCGCGACGCCGTACTGCGCCAGCTCGGCCAGCAGCGGGCCGGCGTGCCGGGGCGGGGTGTTGTCGGCGTCGATGAGGACGGCGATGCGCTGGTTGGTCGCGGGCTCGCTCATCCCGCCATCCTGCCGCAGTCGCGCCGGCCGGGGGTCAGCTGGCGGCGCTCGCGCTCGAGGCGGCTGACTGCGCGCGGTAGTCCGCGGCCCGGCCGGCGAGCGCGTTCTGCAGCTCGCGCACCGCCAGTGGCTGCTGGACCGAGCGTCGTCGTCGCAGCTGCAGGGTCACGGTGGTCTGCTCGCCGGCGATGTCGCGGCTCGCGATGAGCCCGGCACGGTGCAGCGGGTCGCCGATGACGGAGTAGTCGGGCAGCACGGTGACGCCGATGCCCTCGGCGACCAGCGACTTGCCCATCTCCGCGCCGTCGGTGCTGTGGGCGGCCGTCGGGAGGTCGGGGCCGAAGGTGCGGTGCACCCAGCGGTGCATCACGTAGCCGGCCCGCATCATCACGAAGCGCTCCGCGCGCAGCTCCTCGAGCGTGACCTGGGTGCGGCTGGTCAGCGCGTGCCCCGCCGGGAGTACGGCGATCGGCCGGCCCTGCACGAGGTCGATCCCCTCGAGACCGATCGGCGCGTCGTCCCCGTCGAGGACGTTGACGAGCCCGAGGTCCAGGGTGCCCTCGGCGAGGCCCTCGTCGATCTGCGCCTGCTGGAGGGTGAGCACCTCGACGGTGGTGTCGGGGTGGCGGTCCTGGAAGGTCCTGACGGCGGGGACGAGCAGCGTCGACGTCGCGGCGTGGACGGTGCCGATCCGGATCATGCGGGTGTCGGTGCGCTGGGTGCCGGCGGCGGCGCGGAGCCGGTCGACGGCCTCGAGCACCTCGGTCATGTAGGGGAGGAGCTCGCGACCCTCCCGGCTGATCCGGGCGCCCGAGCGGCGGCGGTCGAGCAGTGTGACCCGCAGCTCGCGCTCCAGCTTGGTGACGGCCTCGCTCAGCGCGGGCTGGGAGAGGTGGAGCTTCTCGCTCGCCCGGCGCAGCGACCCGTGCTGGGTCACGGCGGCGAGGTACTCCAGCTGTTCGATCCGCATGGGTGCTGCCTTTCACGTTCATCGGAGACGCCGTGGGTCAGGACGCTTGCCCGACCGACTAAGTCAAGTAAGTTTGTAGACAAACGTTAACACGACCGCCTCCTGAGAAGAGATCAGCCCGATGACGACCGACCTCACCGCCGCCGGCACTGACGCCGGCACCGACCCCCGCACCGGTGCCGGCAGCGGCTGGACCGACCGACCCACCACCCCCGACGGCTGGCTCGAGCGAGCACGCCAGGTGGCCACCACGCTCGCGGCCGACGCGGTCGAGCGCGACCGCGCCCTCGCCGTACCGACCCGGGAGGTGGCGCTCCTCAAGGAGTCCGGCCTGGTGACCCTGCTCGGGCCCGCCGAGCTCGGTGGCGGCGGCCAGGACTGGACCACCGCGTTGCGGGTGATCCGCGCGGTGAGTGCGGGCGACGGGTCGATCGGACAGCTCCTCGGCTACCACTACCTGTGGTTCTGGGCGGTCCGCCTCGTCGGCACGCCGGAGCAGGTCGCGGCGGTCGAGGAGCAGGCCACGCGGGAGGCGTGGTTCTTCGGTGGCGCGGTCAACCCGCGCGACGCCGACCTCGTGATCACCGAGGAGGAGGGCGAGCTCGTCTTCCGCGGGCAGAAGAGCTTCTCCACCGGCGGGCGGATCTCGGACGTCACGGTCCTCGAGGGCGTGCTGCACGGCACTGGCAACGAGGGGAAGCACATCTTCGCGATCGTCCCGACCGATCAGCCGGCCATCCGCTTCAAGGGTGATTGGGACGCCCTCGGCCAGCGCCTCACCGAGAGCGGCGGCGTCGTCATCGACGGCGTGCGCGTGCCCTGGGCCGCGGCGGCCGGCTATGTCGAGACCCCGCAGGGCTGGGAGTTCCAGCCGCGCGTCTACAACACCCTCAACGTGCCGCTGATCCAGATCATCTTCGCCAACATCTATGTCGGCATCGCCGAGGGCGCGCTCGGCACCGCCGCGACCTACACCCGCGACCGGACCCGCCCGTGGCCCTACACGCCGGACCTCAAGGACTCGGCCGCGCAGGAGTTCTACGTCGTCGAGACCTACGGCGACCTCCAGTCGAAGCTGTGGGCGGCGGAGTCGCTCGTCGAGCGGGCGGCCACCCACATCGAGGCGATCAACGCCCACGCCGACACGGTCACCGAGGGCGAGCGGGGCGAGGCCGCGGTGATCATCGCCGCCGCCAAGCAGGTCGCGATCGACGTCGGCCTCGAGATCGGCACCCGCGTCTACGACGTCACCGGTGCTCGCGCCACCGCGAGCGCGGTCGGGCTGGACATCTTCTGGCGCAATCTGCGCACCCACAGCCTCCACGACCCGATCGCACACAAGCGCGCCGAGGTCGGACGCTTCGCGCTGCTCGGCGAGCTGCCCGAGCCGACCTGGTACACGTGAGGAGGCCACGATGACCGCCCTGCGCGAGACCGCCGACACCGACATCGACACCGACACTGACACCGGCGCCGACATCGTTCGCGGCCTCGATCGTCCGACGCTGCGGACACCGCTGCTCGACGACCTGCGGTCGACGTACGCCCCGCTCTTCGCCGAGATCGCCGAGGGAGCGCTCCAGCGTGAGCTGGACGACGTCCTGCCCGACCAGGAGGTGCGCCGGCTCAAGGAGGCCGGGTTCGGCGCCCTCCGCGTCCCGGCCGAGTACGGCGGCCGCGGGGCCACGATCCCGGAGCTCACGCAGATCTGGATCGACCTCGCGGCTGCCGACTCCAACCTCCCGCAGGCGCTGCGAGGGCATGCCGCGCTCGTCGAGGACCGGCTGTGGCAGCACGCCCGCGGCCACGACCAGCGGGTCTGGTTCGACCGGTTCGTCGCCGGTGAGATCGCGGGCAACGCGTGGTCGGAGGTCGGTGCCACCGCGATCGACACCCAGTCGACCGTTCTCGCGCCGCAGCCCGACGGCGACTGGCTGCTGACGGGCAGCAAGTTCTACACGACCGGGACGATCTATGCGGAGTGGGCCGACGTCTACGTCAGAAGGCAGGTGCCGGGTCGCGAGGACGACTTCGCCATCGCGCTCGTCGACACCCGCAACCCGGAGGTGACCGTCTCCGACGACTGGGACGGCTTCGGGCAGCGGGGGACCGGCAGCGGGACGACCACCTTCGCGGCGGCCCCGGTCGGTGCGGCGGACGTGCTGCCGTTCGCCGAGAGGTTCGTCTTCCAAACGGCGCTCTACCAGCTCAACCTGCTGGCCGTGCTGTCCGGGATCGCGAAGGCGGCGGTGCGCGACTTCGCTGCGCAGGTGCAGGGGCGGGAGCGCAACTACTCCCATGCCAACGCTGCCCGGGTGCGTGACGACGCGCAGGTGCTGGCCCGCATCGGCGAGGCTGCCTCGGCTGCCTATGTCGCGGAGGCGGCGACCCTGCGGGTCGCCACGGCGATCCAGGAGGTCGCCGACCTCGCTGGGGTCGCTGACACCGATGGCGGGGCGGTGGAGGCCGCCAACGAGATCGCCGAGCTGGAGTCGTCGGCCGCACAGGTCGCGGTGACCGAGCTCGTGCTGACGGCCACCAGCCAGCTGTTCGACACGCTCGGCGCCTCAGGTGCGGCCCGCGCGAAGGGGCTGGACCGGCACTGGCGCAATGCGCGCACGGTCTCCTCGCACAACCCGCGCATCCTCAAGGCGCGGGTCGTCGGCGGCCATGTCGTCAACGGCACCCCGCCGCCGTACGCCTGGGCGATCGGGCGCACCGAGCGCTGAGTCGCACGGTGACAGGCGCTGCCTGTCGGGGGGTCGCCGGTTCCGTGGGAGCCGGCGGCCCCTTCCGCTTTCCCCCCTCGATCCTTGTGTGTAATGTCTATTGAACTACTCGACTTAAGTCCGAGTCCGCGTCCAACCCGAGCCAGGAGTCCACGATGACCGACCAGATCTTCGACCGCGAGGCCTTCGCGGAGCCCCTCAAGTTCGCCTACTGGGTGCCCAACGTCAGCGGAGGACTGGTGGTGAGCAAGATCGAGCAGCGCACGGACTGGAGCTATGACTACAACGTCCGGCTCGCCCGTCTGGCCGAGGACAACGGCTTCGACTATGCCCTCTCGCAGGTGCGCTACATCGCGTCGTACGGCGCCGCCTACCAGCACGAGTCGACGAGCTTCAGCCTCGCGCTGCTGCTCGCCACCGAGCGGCTCAAGGTCATCGCCGCGGTCCACCCGGGGCTCTGGCAGCCGGGTGTGCTGGCCAAGTTCATCGCCACCGCCGACCAGATCTCGGGCGGCCGCGCTGCGATCAACGTCGTCAGCGGCTGGTTCAAGGACGAGTTCACCAAGCTCGGGGAGCCGTGGCTCGAGCACGGCGAGCGCTATCGCCGTGCGGAGGAGTTCATCCGCTACGTGCGCGAGATCTGGACCTCCGAGCACGCCGAGCTCACCGGCGACTTCTATCGCCTCCACGACTTCGACCTGAAGCCCAAGCCGCTCAGCTCGCCGGAGCGGCCGCACCCGGAGATCTTCCAGGGTGGCAACTCCACCGACGCGCGCGGCATGGCCGGCCGGGTCTCGGACTGGTACTTCGCCAACGGCAACACCCCCGACGGCATCTCCGAGCAGATCCAGGACGTCACCGACGTCGCCACCGTGCACGGCCGCAAGGTGCGCTTCGGCGTCAACGGCTTCTTCATCGGCCGCGACACCGAGGCCGAAGCGCGCGACGTGCTGCGCGAGATCGTCGACAAGGCCGACCGTGAGGCGGTCGAGGGCTTCGGCGCGGCCGTGAAGCAGGCGGGCCAGAGCACGGGCGACAAGAGGGGCATGTGGCAGGACTCGGAGTTCGCCGACCTGGTGCAGTACAACGACGGCTTCCGGACCGGCCTGATCGGCACGCCCGAGCAGATCGCGACCCGGATCATCGACTACAAGAAGCGCGGCGTGAACCTGCTCCTGCTCGGCTTCCTGCACTACCTCGAGGACGTCGAGTACTTCGGTCGCGAGGTGCTCCCACTGGTGCGCGAGCTCGAGGCCGCCGAGCTGGAGCGGGTCTGATGACGAACACGTCGGTGGTTGAGGTGCGAGCGCCAGCGAGCCTCGAAACCCCGCCCAGCCACACCGCCGACTCGGCGATCGCGACGGCCGCCGACCTCGCGGACCGCTTCGCCGAGGAGTCGGCCCTCCGCGACCGGGAGCGGATCCTCCCGGTCGCGGAGGTCGACGCCCTGTCGGCGTCCGGGCTGCTGGCGATCACCGTCCCGGTGGAGTACGGCGGGCCGGGGCTCGGCGCCGCGGTGCTGGCCGAGGTGGTGCGGCTGCTGGCCACCGCCGACCCCAGCGTCGCCCAGATCCCGCACAGCCATTTCGTCTACGTCAATGCCCTGGTGGAGCAGGGCACCGAGGCCCAGAAGCGGCTCCTGCTCGGCGAGGTCGTGGCCGGCAGGAGGTTCGGCAACGCGCAGTCGGAGATCAACAGCTCGCACGTCCGCGACCACGCGACCACGCTGCGTCCCGACCCCGCCTCACCGGGCGGGTGGGTGCTGGACGGCGAGAAGGGCTACGCGACCGGCGCGCTGCTCGCGCACTGGATCCCGGTGCTGGCCCACCTCGGGGAGGGCGGCGCCCTCTCCGTCGCCTGGGTCGAGCGTCACGCCGACGGGGTCACCGTCATCGACGACTGGGACGGGCTCGGCCAGCGCACGACCGCCAGCGGCAGTGTCCGGCTCCAGGGGGTGAGGGTCGCAGCAGACCGCGTGACGCCGTACCACCTGACGTTCGAGCGACCGCAGGTCCATGGCGCCTTCGCCCAGTTGCTGCACGCGGGCATCGACGCCGGCATCGCCCGGGCGGCGGTCCGCGACGCGGCCGCCTTCGTGACCACACGCAGCCGGCCCCATCCCGACGCACTCGCGCTCTATGACACTGCCGGCGCCGCCGGCGACCCGCTGGTCGTGCAGGCCTTCGGCGAGATCGAGCTGCAGGTGCGCGCCGCCGAGGCGCTGCTGGCCGAGGCCGGTCGCGCGGTCGACCGGGCGCGCGCCGACCTGACGGCCACGACCGCCGCCGCGGCAAGCCTCGCCGTCGCCGCAGCCCGTGCGTCCACGACGGCCGCGTCGCTGGAGGCGTCGAGCCGTCTCTTCGAGGTCGGCGGCACCCGCTCCGCCCTCGCCAGCCTCGGGTTGGACCGGCACTGGCGCAATGCCCGCACCCACACCCTCCACGACCCTGCCGCCTGGAAGGTCCACCACCTCGGTCGCCACGCGATCGACGGCACCCTCCCCCCGGCCCACGGCCAGATCTAGCCGGTGGTCGAGGAGGCCGCCCGCGACCCCGGTGGTCGAGGAGGCCGCCCGCGGCCGTCACGAGACCCTCCGCACCCGAAAGGCACACCACACCGATGTCCCTGAAGTTCCACTGGTTCCTGCCCACCAACGGCGGCGACGGCCGCAACGTCGTCGGCGGCGGCCACGGGGTCAACCCCGGCCAGGCCGGCCGTCCCGCCGACGTCGCCTACCTGACCCAGGTGGCCCGCGCCGCGGAGGACAACGGCTTCGAGGCGGCGCTCACCCCCACCGGCGCGTGGTGCGAGGACGCGTGGCTGACCAC
Organism: Nocardioides caeni; assembly: GCF_004912195.1. Classification (GTDB taxonomy): domain Bacteria; phylum Actinomycetota; class Actinomycetes; order Propionibacteriales; family Nocardioidaceae; genus Nocardioides; species Nocardioides caeni. Next base: position 96,958 of record NZ_STGW01000007.1, on the reverse strand, counting down.
GGCGATGCTGAGCCAGACCAGCGAGCGGTTGAAGTTCCTGGTCGCGTTCCGGCCTGGGGCCGTGTCGCCGTACCTCGCGGCCCAGATGGCCGGCACCTTCCAGAACCTGAGCGGTGGACGGTTGCTCCTCAACGTCGTCACCGGAGGCGAGGGCCACGAGCAGCGGATGTATGGCGACTTCCTCGACAAGGACGAGCGCTATGAGCGGTGCGGCGAGTTCCTCGAGGTCGTGCGGCGGCTGTGGGCCGGCGAGACCGTCGACTTCACCGGACGCCACCTCTCGGTCGAGGCGGCGCAGCTCGCGCAGATCCCCGACCCGGTGCCCGACATCTACTTCGGCGGCTCCTCTCCCGCCGCCGGTCTCGTCGCCGCCGAGCACGCCGACGTCTACCTCACCTGGGGTGAGCCGCCGGCGGCCGTTGCCGAGAAGGTCGCCTGGATCCGCGAGCAGGCGGCGCAGGCGGGCCGCGGCCCAGACGCTCGACCGATCCGGTTCGGGATCCGGCTGCACGTCATCACCCGCGACACGGCCGAGGAGGCGTGGGCGGAGGCCGACCGGCTGCTCCGGGGGATCGATCCGGCGGAGATCCGGAAGGTGCAGGAGGGATTGCGGCGCAGCGAGTCGGAGGGTCAGCGACGGATGCTCGACCTGCACGGCGGCAGCACCTCCGACCTCGAGATCCACCCCAACCTCTGGGCCGGTGTCGGGCTGGTCCGCGGCGGAGCCGGCACGGCACTGGTCGGCAGCCACGAGCAGGTCGCCGACCTGATCGAGGAGTACGCCGACCTCGGCATCGAGGAGTTCGTGCTGTCCGCCTATCCGCACCTCGAGGGCGCCTACTGGTTCGGCGAGGGCGTGCTGCCGATCCTCGCCGACCGGGGCCGCTGGAAGTACGACGGACCGCAACGCCACCACAACACCGCCGTGCCGTTCGCCGGAGTCGGCCGATGACATCGTCGACTCCCCGCACGGCCGTGCTCGTCGGCAACCCCAAGCCCGCGAGCCGGACGCTGACGGCCGCGCTCCACCTCCACCGCGAGCTGGTGGGCGCCGAGCCCGATCTCGTCGTCGACCTCGCAACCATCGGTCACGGGCTCGTCGACTTGGCCGATCGCGAGGTCGAGGAGCTGGTGACCGGCATCGGCCGCGCGGACCTCGTGGTGGTCGCCTGTCCGACCTACAAGGCGACCTACACCGGCCTGCTCAAGCTCTTCCTCGACCGCTTCTCCGTCGGCCAGCTCGGCGGGATCGCCGTGCCCCTGATGCTCGGCGCCGGTCCGGCGCACACGCTGGCACCCGCGGTCGGGCTGGCACCCCTGCTCACCCATCTGGGTGCGGTCGTGCCCACGGGCGGCCTCTATGTCCTCGATCGGGACCACGACGACCCCGCTGCCTACGCGGACTGGCTGGACCGGTCCCGTCCCGTCATCACCACGCTGCTCGGCGCCCGCGCGGCGCTGCGCCCGCACGAAGGAGTCCCCGCATGACCTCCTCATCGGCCCTCATCGACACCGTCGGCAACGCTGCCTCCGGCGCAGCCCTGCGCACCAACCAGGACCTCGACCCACTCGCACTCCGCCGCGCCCTCGGCGTGTTTCCGAGCGGCGTCGTCGCCGTCGGGGCCGAGGTCGACGGCGAGCTCGTCGGGCTCGCCGCCAGCTCGTTCACCTCCGTCAGTCTCGATCCACCACTGGTGTCCTTCTCCATCGCGCGCACCTCCAAGACCTGGCCCGACCTGCGCCGCGCCGGCCACCTCGGCCTGACCGTGCTCGCCGAGTCGCACGGCGGCGTGTGCCGCCAGCTCGCCGGCCCCGTCGGTCAGCGCTTCGACGGGGTCCCGCTGGTCGTGACCGACGAGGGCGCCGTACTCCTGGAGGAGGGGCTGGCCCGCTTCGACTGCTCCCTCCACCGCGAGGTCGAGGCCGGTGACCACGTCATCGTCCTGCTCCGCGTCCACGAGGTGACCGACGACTCCGGCGAGGACGCGCCCGGCGCCCCCCTCGTCTTCCACCGCTCTGGCTTCGGTCGGCTCCAGGTCTCCTGACCGCACGAGGTGCGCCGGTTTCTCGCACGAGGTACGCCGGTTTCTCGGTCCAGGTGCGGAGGTTGCGCACGGCGTACGAGAAAGCTCCGCACCTCGCATGAGAAACCTGCGCACTTCGTCCGAGAAAGTGGCGCACTTCGGCGTCGGTCAGGCGGTGGGAGCGGGGCGACGGGTACGACGACGCAGGGCCAGCCAGAGGGGGAGGCCGAGCAGGGCGAACGCGGCCAGCCACGGGACGACGAAGCCGAGGACCGTGCCGCCGACGACAAGCGCGTCGACGAAGCTGTCCCAGCCGTCCGTCAGGCCGCCGATGAAGCCGGCGCGGTCCTCCTCCTCGGCCGGCTCCTCGTCCTCCTCGCCGGGCTGCTGGACATAGACGGTGAGGGTGGAGAGGCTGGTCTGGTCGGCCAGCCACTGCTGCCGTGAGAGCAGGGCGTCGAGGTCGGCCTGTCGGGTCGCGAGCTGGCTCTCGATGCTCACCACCTGCTCGATCGTCTCGGCCCGCGCGAGCAGCGCCTCGATCCGGGCAACGCTCTTGCGCTGGGCGCGGACCCGGGCCTCGACGTCGACGACCTCCGACGACACGTCCTGGCCCGACGACGAGGAGTCGGTCAGCGTCGCGGTGCCCTCGAGGGCGGCCATCGCGTCGGCGAAGCGGGCGCTCGGGATGCGGATGACCATCCGGGTGGTCTCGACCTCGCCGCCCTCGCCGGTGCTCGTCTCCTGCTCGGTCACCACGCCGCGGTGGGCGTCGACGATCTTGCGGATGTCGAAGCGGGTGGTGCCGACGTCGTCGGACTCGAGCTCGACCCAGCCGGTCGAGATGATCGCCGCGTCGGTGAGGTCGAGCTCGGCGACCGGGCTGGCGGGACCGCCGTCATCTGCGCCCATCCCGCCCGCGGCCTCGGCCTCGTCGGCGAGGTCGCGATCGGCCGTCAGTCCGTCGCTCGTGCTGCCGCTGTCGTGCACCCCGCCGTCGTCCGCGGGGCCCTCTGCAGCGGGGGCCTCGGCGAAGGTCGAGCTGCTGCGGTCCGCGGACCCGGAGTCGTCGGAGGAGCAGGCGGTCGTCGTCGCGACAGCGGCGAGGACGGCGATGGCCGCCGCGGCACGGAGCGTACGTCGGTGTGGGGTCGGTGTCATGCGGGTCCGACGCCCATCGCCGCGATCCGGTTCCCCTCTGGCACTCTGGTCCGGTGACGCGTGCACTGGTCGTCGGCGCCGGGATGGCGGGACTCGTCGCGGCGCGTGACCTGACCGCGGCGGGGGCCGAGGTCGTCGTACTCGAGGCGACGGACATCTCCGGCGGCAAGCTCCGTGCGGGCCAGGTCGCCGGCGTCACCGTCGACGTCGGGGCGGAGGCGATGCTCAACCGGCGCCCCGAGGGCACGGCGCTCGCCCGCGACCTGGGGATCGCGCTGACCCACCCGACGACCGCCACGTCCCGCGTCTGGACGCGTGGTGCGCTCCGCCGTCTGCCACGCACCCTGATGGGCGCCCCGCTCGACCTGGACGACCTCGCCGCGACCGGCATCCTCGGACCCGACGGGCTCGACCGCGCCCGCCACCAAGTGCCGCAACCCCTCGACGGTGACGTCTCCGACATCTCCGTCGGGGACGCGGTCGCCGCCCGCTTCGGCGACGAGGTGGTCGACCGTCTGGTCGAGCCCCTCCTCGGTGGTGTGTACGCCGGACACGCCCGCCGTCTCTCGCTGCGCGCCGCCGTCCCCCAGCTGGCCGACCTGCTCGGGCGCGAGGAGTTCACCGTGCCCGTGCCGACGGGCGACCTGCCGCCGGTCTTCGCCGGGATCACGGGGGGGATGTGGCAGCTGCCGGCCGCGATCGAGGCGGACCTGCGCGAGCGCGGTGCCGAGATCCGTCACGACACCACGGTCACCGCAGCCCGACGCGACGGCGCGGGCTTCGTCCTGACGACGTCGGTGGGGGAGGAGCGGGCCGACCTGCTGGTCGTGGCGACGCCGGCCGCGGCGTCGGCCCGGCTGTTGGGTGACCTCGCGCCCGCCGCCGCCGCCGAGCTCGCCGCTCTCGACTACGCGTCGGTCGCCCTCGTCACCCTCGCGTTCGCCGCCGACGACCCCGGAGTCGCGGAGGCCCTCGACGTCGGGGCGGCCGGCTTCCTCGTCCCGCCCGTCGACGGCCGCCGGATCAAGGCGTCGACCTTCTCCTTCGCCAAGTGGGACTGGGTGCGCGACGCCGGCTCGGGCCTGCTGGTGCTGCGCACGTCGCTCGGCCGCCACGGCGAGGAGGCGTCCCTCCAGGTCCCCGACGAGGACCTCGTCCGCGCCTCCCTCGCCGACCTCGCCGAGGCCACCGGCCTCACCGCCCGGCCGGTCGACGCCGTCGTCCAGCGCTGGGGTGGCGGCCTGCCGCAGTACCGTCCCGGCCATCTCGACGCCGTCGCCCGCATCCGTGCCTCCGTGGCCGGTGTCCCGGGGCTCGCGGTGTGCGGGGCGGCGTACGACGGAGTCGGCATCCCGGCCGTCATCGCCTCCGCCCGCCGCGCCGCCGCCGCTCTCCTCTGACCACGAGGTGGGCTGGTTTCTCACCCGAGGTCGGCTGGTTTCTCACCCGAGGTCGGCCGGTTTCTCGCTCGAGCGCGACCGTCCTGCCGCCACGTCCCGACGTCCCGCCAGGTGTGCCCTGCTGTCCCTGTCGACCGGGACACCGGGCCCGCCAACCTCAGGTCATCGCCCTCAACCCTCCCGATGAAAGGACCCGCGATGACCAGCCAGAGGACCAGCCAGGTCGCCAGCCACACCACCGTGCCGCCCGCCGCCCTCGACCCGACCACGAGTCCGGCCGACTCCCCGGACCTCCCGGTCTACCAGCCGACCCGGTGGGCTCTCGCCGGCCTCGGCGCCGGCATCGCCGGCGTGGTCGCGGTCGTCAGCGCCGGCATGGTGAGCAGCGTCTACGACGAGGACCTGGCCGGCGACGCCCCCGCGATCGTCGAGGACCTCTCCGACAAGGTGCCGGCGATGCTCGCCTTCCACCTCGGCGCGATGGTGAGCGCGGTGCTCCTCGTCGTGTTCGCGGCCGGCCTGCTCCGTCGCCTCCGCGCGACCTGCGGTCCGGACAGCCTCGCCCCGATCGTCGCCTTCTCCGGCATCCTGCTCACCGTCGTCATGCTCGTGATGGGTGCGGGCCTCGACACCGAGTTCGTGTTCGCCGCCAGCGACCCCGACCTCGTCGTGGCCGAGAACCTCACCTTCTACAACCACTGGATCGGCACCATCCCGTGGTGCTGGGGCCTGCTCGGCCTCTCCGGTGTCGCGTTGTACGGCGCGGCGCGCGCCGGCGCCGTGCCGCGGTGGATCGGTCTCGTCGGGCTCCTCGGTGGCGGCCTGACGCTGCTGCTGGGCATCTCGCCGCTGCAGTACATGGCCGGCATGACCGGGCCGATCGGCCTGATCGTGATCTCGCTCGGCTTCCTCGCCGGCGACAAGGCCTTCCGCGGCCGCGCCTGAACGCGTGAGCTCCACCCATGGCCTGCGGGCCAGTTCAGCCGGTCCGGCCCGTGGGGGGCCGGACCGGCTGCACAATGTCCCGGTGCAGGTCCCGGTGCCGAAGCCCGTCCAACGCCTGCAGGTGCTCGCCATCCCGGTGGTGTGCGTCCTGCTGCTGCCGGCCTCGGCCGTGATCGACGCGATGACCCCGGCGGAGGGCCCCGGCCTCGCGGTGGCAGCGGGTCCGGGCTGGCCGTGGGCGGCCAACGGAGCGATCCTCGGCATCCTCGCGGCCCTCATCCTGCTGCGCGACCGCACCCAGCTCTTCGGCTGGATGCTGTCGCTCTATGGCCTGTTCTGGGCCGTGGACGGCTTTGCGCAGAGCTATCTGCGGGCCGGGATCACCGAGACCGACGCCTGGCCGGCGAGCACCTTCGTGCTGTGGTTCTTCAACCGTTTCGGCTCCTACCTCGTCGGGGTCGTCGCCGTCCTCCTTCTGATCTTCCCCACCGGCCGCTTCCTGGCCGGCCGCTGGCGGGTCCTGTCGTGGATCGCCACCGGCGCGGTCGTGCTGAGCGGCCTCGTCTTCGTGGTGCTGCCCGCCGAGGGCGAGCAGCGGCTCGACGGTCTGCCGCCGCAGGTGGACCAGGACCCGACCTCGCTCTCCGCGCTCGCCGGTCACGGGCCCCAGCTGGCGACCCTCGGCATCGGGCTCAGCGTCTGCGCCTTCTTCTTCTCGCTGCTGGTCGTCGTCGTGCGTCACCGACGCTCCGAGGGCGTGGAGCGCGACCGGATGCAGTGGCTGCTGTGGAGCGTCGTGATCATCGCCGCCGTCGTGGTGGTGGGACTGGTCTTCCCCGGCGGGCTCGCCGACTACACCGGCGCCTTCTCCGCGACCGTCGTGCCGCCCGCCGCGATGACGATCGGGATCCTGCGCCCCCACCTGGTGCCGATCGCCGACCTGCTCGGCCGCACGGTGGTGCTCGCCGCGGTGGTCGTCGTGCTCGTCGCTGCCGATGCCCTCGTGCTGGCCGCGCTCACCCTCGTCCTCGACGACGACCTCACGTCCGCCCAGGTCGCGGCCGTCGTGCTCGTGGTGGCCGTGGTCCTCTACGGTCCGCTGCGCCAGCGCCTCTCCGCGGCCGTACGACGGGTGATGCTCGGCGCCCGCGGCGACCGCTACGACGCCGTGGCGGGTCTCGCCTCCACCCTCGAGACCACCGACGACACGGCCGAGCAGCTGGCCGCGGTCGCCCGGTCCGTGGCCGCCGCCTTCGGCGTGCCCTTCGTCAGCGTCGAGGTCGACCGCGAGCACGGCGAGCGGCTGGTCACGACCCACGGGGTGCGTCCGGGCGAGGTCCGCACGCTCCCGATCACCTACCGCGGCGCCTCGATCGGCCGGCTCGTCCTGCCCGCGCGCGGCCTGCGCAGCCGGCTCACCGACCGCGACGAGGAGCTGCTCGGCGACCTGGTCCGTCAGGCCGCGACGGCCGCGCGCACGGGCCAGCTCGCCGAGGAGGTGCAGCGCAGCCGCGAGCGCCTGGTCGCGGCCCGCGAGGAGGAGCGACGCCGGATCCGTCGCGACCTCCACGACGGTCTCGGGCCGGCGCTGGGCGGCATCGTCTTCCAGCTCGACGCCGCGCGGATGATCGTCGACCGCGACCCGGCCGCGGCGGCCGAGCAGCTCGCCACGGTGAGCGGTCACGTGCAGGACGTCGTCGCCGACGTACGACGCCTGGTGCACGACCTGCGTCCTCCGGCCCTGGACGACCGTGGACTGGTCGGGGCGCTGCGCCAGCAGGCGGAGTCGCTGGCCCTCGAGCTGACCGTGACGGCTCCCGACCTCTCCGGCCGGCTGCCGGCGGCGGTCGAGGTCGCGGCCTACCGGATCGTGGGGGAGGCACTCACCAATGTCGCCCGCCACGCAGGCGACCCAGGGGTCCACCTCACACTCGCGCTGACCGACGACGCGCTGACCGTCGAGGTCGCCGATCGTGGCGTCGGGATTGCCGCCGACCGCCAGGCCGGCGTCGGTCTGGCCAGCCTCCGCGAGCGTGCCGCCGAGCTGGGCGGCACGACCACGATCACCAGCCCCGGCGCGGGCACCGTCGTCCGTGCCCACCTTCCGTCGAGGACCCCGTCATGACCAGCGATGCCAGCCTGCCGACCGCACCGATCCGCGTCGTGGTGGTCGACGACCACCAGATCCTGCGCGACGGACTGGTCGCCCTGCTCTCGGCGCTCCCCGGGATCGACGTCGTCGGTGTCGCCGCCGACGGGCGGGAGGCCATCCACGTGGTGGGGGAGGCGCAGCCCGACCTGGTCGTGATGGACATCCAGATGCCGCACCTCGACGGCATCGAGGCGACCCGCTTCCTCACCGGCCGTGAGCCGGCGCCGCGAGTCGTGATGCTGACGATGAACGAGGACGACATGACGATCCTCAGCGCGATCCGGGCCGGCGCCTCGGGCTACCTGCTCAAGGGCGCGGGCGCCGCCGAGGTGGAGCACGCGATCCGGTCGGCGGCCGCCGGCGGGATGGTGTTCGGAGCCGGCCTGGCCGCGACGGTCGCCGGCTTCTTCGCCGGCTCCGCGGTGACGGCTCCCCGCCCGGAGCTGCCCTTCCCCGACCTGACCGACCGCGAGCGCGACGTACTCGAGCGGATCGCCGCCGGCCACAGCAACGACGCCATCGCCGCGGCTCTCTTCGTCTCCAACAAGACGGTGCGCAACACGGTCTCCGCGATCTACGCCAAGCTGCACGCCACCGGCCGCGCCGACGCCATCGTCAAGGCCCGGGAGGCGGGCTTCGGCCGCGACGAACGGCGCGGCACAATGGAGCCATGACGGACCCGCAGGCCCACATCCAGTCCAACGCGGCTCGGATCAACGAGATCAACGACATGATCCGCTTCACGATGTGGTCGGTCTTCAAGCTCGACCAGCCACTCGGCGACGACGACGTCGTGCGCAAGGGCGAGCTCGCCGAGGTCGAGGCACTCGCGGCCGAGCTGGCCGCCGAGGACGTCGTCATCCGCGGGGTCTACGACGTGGCGGGCCTGCGCGCCGACGCCGACCTGATGCTGTGGTGGCACGCGGAGAGCAGCGACGTCCTGCAGCGGGCCTACCACCGCCTCCGCCGTACGACGTTCGGCGCACGCCTCGCACCCGTGTGGTCGCAGATGGCGCTGCACCGCCCGGCCGAGTTCAACCGCAGCCACCTCCCGGCCTTCCTGGCCGACGAGCGGGCGCACGCCTATGTCGCGGTCTATCCCTTCGTCCGCTCCTTCGAGTGGTATCTCCTCGACGACGCCGAGCGCCGCCGTCTGCTCGCCGAGCACGGCCAGATGGCCCGCGGCTATCCCGACGTCCGCGCCAACACGGTGCCCAGCTTCGCGCTCGGCGACTACGAGTGGATGCTGGCCTTCGAGGCCGACGACCTCACCCGGATCGTCGACCTGATGCGGCACCTGCGCGGCTCGGAGACCCGCCGCCACGTGCGCGAGGAGGTCCCGTTCTACACCGGTCGCCGGGTGGAGTGGGCCGAGCTCCTCGAGCTGCTGCCCTGATCTCGGCCGGGGGCATCGTCGCCCGCCGCTCGGGATGTGCGCTGTAACACGTTGTTGACCGGCCTACGCGACCCGTGTCGGCGTTTTTCAGCGCTGTACGGGTCGTGTACATCCGGCACGGGTCGTGGAGATCGGCGTACGACGTGTTACATCCGGCACGGGGTGCCTAGACCCGCCAACAACGTGTTACATGCCGAACGCCCCGAAGAACCGCGCCTTAAGTTTGCAATTCCTAGTGAGTTAGTCCAGAATCATCGTCATGTCCGCTCGCACTGTCCTCGCCCCCGCCGCCCGGCGGGCCGCGATGCCGTGCGGGCGCTCCTGTCGTCGCTGTTGTTGATCGCACCTCCTGCCTGATCCGACGGACCGACCATCCGCCGCCCGCGCGCGCCTCTCGGCGCTGCGTGCCGCGCGGCGGCGACAACGAGAGACACCACGATGACCCAGCTTGCCGTCCTGCCCCTGCTCGACGTCGTCCGCGAGTACGCCGACGACCCCGACCTCTACGACCTCCTCGACCTCGACGGCGACGAGCGCTCGTGGATCCGGTTGCTCACCACCGACGACTTCGAGCTGTGGCTCATCTCCTGGCCGCCCGGCGCCCGCACCGACTGGCACGACCACGGCACCTCGGCCGGCGCCTTCACGGTGCTGCGCGGGGCCCTCGTCGAGCACACCTTCGACGGCGGACTCCAGCTCGTCGACGTCGAGCCGGGCCACAGCCGTGCCTTCGCCGCCGGCTACACCCACGACGTACGCAACGACAGCGACCAACCCGCCCTCTCCCTGCACGCCTACTCGCCGCGCCTCCACACCATGACCCGCTACCGCTTCCATGGTGACCGGCTCGAGGTGCTCGGTGTCGAGTCGGCCGGGGAGGAGTGGTGAGCTCGGCTCGGCTCGACCGGCTCGAGACGCAGGCCCCGGCGTCGTCGTACGACGGCATCGACGCCATGCTCGCCGACGCGCGCTCCCGACTCGAGCGGATCAGCCCGCGCCGCGCCTTCCAGGAGCTGCTGACGTCCGATGCGGTGCTCGTCGACATCCGTCCGGCCGCCCAGCGCGCCGAGGAAGGGGAGGTCGCCGGCTGGCTGCCGGTCCTCGTCGTCGAGCGCAACGTGCTGGAGTGGCGCTTCGACCCGCGCAGCGACGCGAGCCTGTCGATCGCCGCGTTCGACCGGCGCGTGATCGTGCTGTGCCAGGAGGGCTACACCTCCTCGCTCGCCGCCGACTCCCTGCAGCGGCTGGGGATCGATCGAGCCACCGACGTCGTCGGCGGCTTCGCCGCCTGGCTGCGTGACGGGATGCCGGCCGCCGAGTAGGCGAGCCGGGTCAGTCGGTGCTCTCGCCCTCGCGGACGTCGCAGTCGCACAGCTCGGCCGCCTCGTCGGCGATGTCGGTGTCGAAGGACGTCGCGAAGGTGACGACCTTGGAGCCGTCGACCACCGCGTCGCTGAAGTAGGCCTCGTCCTCGACGTACTGCGCGGCCGACTCCTCGTCGGCGAACTCGACGTAGATGCCGACCTGGATCAGCTCGGGGAAGCCGACGTCGATCTGGTCCTGGTCGACGTAGCAGTCGAGCTGGCGGAAGAAGGTCACCTTCGGCAGCAGCTCCTCGTCCACGCCGGTCGGGTTCTCGTCCCACTGGGCCATGGGGCAGTCGGGGTTGCTGTCGGCCCACCGGTCGGTGGGGGTGAGCTCCTCGATGGCCTCGAAGCTGAGGCCGGCGGGCGCGTCGTCGTCGCTCGAGGAGTCCTTGTCGTCGGCGTCGTCCCCGTCGTCGGAGCCGCTGCAGGCGGTCAGGGCGAGGAGCAGGGCGGGGAGGGTGGCGAGGGCCGCGGAGCGGGCCGTCGTACGTCGGGCAGGGCGGAGGTGGGCGAGTGACATGGCACGGCCTTCCGAGAGCGGGATCATGGGGTGATCGAACGCTACTGACGCCCGCTGCCCGGCGTACGGCGGTCGCGCATTCCTTTACCCGGCGGCGCCGCTCGCGCGCTGGCGTCGCTGGGTAGCATTTCCCCATGGCCTACAACGTCGAGAAGACGGATGCGCAGTGGCGCGAGGAGCTGTCCGCGGAGGAGTACCAGGTGCTCCGCAAGGCGGGCACGGAGCGCGCCTTCACGGGGGAGTACACCGACACCGAGACGACCGGCGTCTATCGCTGCAAGGCCTGCCAGGCCAAGCTCTTCGAGTCGGACACCAAGTTCCACTCCGGCTGCGGCTGGCCGAGCTTCTATCAGCCGATCAGCGACACCATCGAATACATCGACGACAACTCGCACGGCATGCGCCGCACCGAGGTCCGCTGCGCCAACTGCGGCTCGCACCTGGGCCACGTCTTCCCTGACGGCTACGGTACGCCGACCGGCGACCGCTACTGCATCAACTCGGTCAGCCTCAGCCTGGAGCCCAAGGAGGGCTGAGGCCAGGCCTCCGCGACTCCCCGTCCACCGCTGGTGGGCGGGGAGTGCTGTTTTTGCAGGTCGGTCATGGCCGACGCACGCCGAGTTGACGGCACAGCGATCCGAGAGTGAGAATCATTCTCATGTTGAACCGATCTCGAGTCCTGCTCGCCACCGCCGTCTCCACTCTCGCCTCCTGCTCCCTGGCCGCTTGCGGCACGGAGGCGTCCGAGGAGCCGGACGCGACCACCACCCCCTCGCCGAGCGTCACCGCCGTCGAGGCCACCACCGCTCAGCCCCGCCTCGCCGTGTCGTACGACGGGGGCGTGCTCGTCCTGGATGCCGCGACCGGCGACGTACTGCTGGACCACGAGTCCGAGGGCTTCCTGCGGCTCAGCCCGGCGGGCGACGGGCGGCACGTGATGGTCTCCGGGCCCGGCGGCTTCACGGCGCTCGACCTCGGGAGCTGGACCGACGAGCACGGAGACCACGGGCACTCGTGGACGACCGATCCCCGGCTCACCGACTTCACCGTCGCCGCCGAGGAGCCCGGCCACGTCGTCGCCCACGGCGGCCGGACCACCCTCTTCGACGACGGCACCGGCATCGTCACCGCCTTCGACGACGCCGAGCTCGAGCACCTCGACGAGCACGCGCCCGAGCTCGACACCTGGGAGCTGCCCGAGGCCCACCACGGCGTCGCCGTGCAGGACGAGCTCGGCAACCTGATCCACACCGTCGGCGACGAGGAGTCGCGTTCGGGCATCCGGGTCGCCACCGCGTCGGGCAATGAGCTCGCCGTCACCGACGAGTGCCCGGGCGTGCACGGCGAGGCCTATGCGGGCGACGTCGCGGTCTTCGGCTGCGAGGACGGGGTCGTCGTCGTCGACGGCCGCACGATCAGCAAGGTGACGTCTCCCGACGCCTACGGCCGCATCGGCAACCAGGCCGGTCACGAGACCTCGCCCTTCGTCCTGGGCGACTACAAGGTCGACCCCGACGCCGAGCTCGAGCGGCCCACCCGTGTCACCGTCATCGACACCCGTGACGCGTCGCTGCGGCTCGTCGACCTGCCCGCCAGCTACACCTTCCGCTCGCTCGACCGCATGCCCGACGGTGACGGCCTCGTGCTCGGCACCGACGGCAGCCTGCACGTCGTCGACGTCGAGACCGCCCGGGTGAGCCGCTCCCTGCCGGTGACGGCGGCGTGGCGCGAGCCGATGGACTGGCAGGTGGCCCGCCCGCTGGTGGAGGTCGTCGGCGAGCTCGCCTACGTGACCGAGCCGGCGACCAGCCAGGTCCACGTCGTCGACCTCGGCACGTTCAAGGTCGTCGACACCCTCGAGCTGCCCCAGGTCCCCATGGAGCTCTCCGCCGTCACCGGCTGAGCGACGAGCCCCCGCGCCTCGATGCTTCGCCAGCCAGCTGGCGAAGCGTCGGGGCTAGGCTCGCCCCATGGCCAAGACCCCCGCAGCCATGGTGCAGGCCGGCGATCGCGAGGTCCGGATCTCCAGTCCCGACCGCGTCATCTACGAGGCGACCGACCGGACGCCCGAGGTCACCAAGCTGATGGTGGCCGAATACTTCGTGGCCGTCGGTGACGGCCTGATGCGTGCGCTGCGCGACCGGCCGACCGCGCTCGAGCGCTGGCCCGACGGCTATCGCGAGGGCTTCCGGCTCTCGACGGGCTACGGCGACGACGGCGAGGGCTTCTACCAGAAGCGCGTGCCGAAGGGGGCGCCCGACTATCTCGAGCCGGTCGGCATCACCTTCCCGTCGGGTCGCACGGCCGAGGAGGTCTGCTCGACCGAGATCGCCGTCCCCGTCTGGTGCGCGCAGATGGGGACGCTGACCTTCCATCCCTGGCCCGTACGACGCACGGACGACCCGGCCAGCCTCGATCACCCCGACGAGCTGCGGATCGACCTCGACCCCCAGCCGGGTACCGGATTCGCCGATGCGGTCCGGGTTGCCGGCGTCGCCCGCGAGCTGCTGGAGGACCTCGGCCTGCGCGGCTTCCCCAAGACCTCCGGCAACCGCGGCGTCCACGTCTATGTGCGGATCGAGCCGCGCTGGACCTTCGAGGACGTGCGGCACGCGGCGATCGCTTTCGGCCGCGAGCTCGCCCGCCGCGATGAGCAGGTCACGACCGCGTGGTGGAAGGAGGAGCGGGGGGAGCGCATCTTCGTCGACTACAACCAGAACAACCGCGACCGGACGATCGCGTCGGCGTACTCCCTGCGGCCGAAGGCCGGCGCACCGGTCTCGACGCCGATGACCTGGCCGGAGCTTGCTGCCGTCACCGATCCCGGTGAGTTCAACCTCTTCACCGTCCCCGAGCGCCTCGACGACGGCGATCCGTGGGCGACCATCGACGACGAGTCGTTCTCGCTCCAGCCACTCCTCGACCTGTGGCAGGAGCAGGTCGAGGCGGGGGAGGGCGAGCTCAACTTCCCGCCCGACTATCCGAAGATGCCGGGTGAACCGCCCCGCGTGCAGCCGAGCAAAAAGGTCGCTGAGCACTGGGACGCTGACGGCAACAGGATCGACAAGTAGCGCGCTACTGGTACTCCTTGCTCGCGAGAACCTCCGGGATGCGAGATGTGGCTGCGATATGCATTCCAAGGGCTGCGCCGACACGGCTCGCCAGGTCGATGACGCGAGCGAGGTCCGCTTCGAGATCCCGTGTGTGGATTGGTTCATGATGAGCAATGCGGTTGCGCAGACGACGAAGATCATCGAGTTCGGTGTGGAGCTTGCGGCGCCTCACTGGAGCCTCGAAGGCATGCCTCAATGCGGGCTGCCATAGCTGGCGGTTGTACTCGTCGGCGAGGAGCGACCACCAGAACCCGAACGGCAACTCGGCGACGATCTTTCCGTGGGGAGCAGCGGCGCCGCCCGCGTGCGCCAGCGCGATGGAGACAGCCTTGCGGGAGCGGTCGGTGAGCACCGGTGAGGCTGGGCTCAGCCATGCCGCTCCGAACGCGGCGGACACGGCCTGGTTCATGGCGTTGCGGAGGCCGACCTCGAGGTAGTGGATGGACTCGAAGAAGGCTGACGAGACCTTGGTGTTCCAGTCGTACAGCTCGACGGCCCGCTCCCAATCACCGTCGCAGGCGGAAAGGTAGGGAGCCATGCGGGCAGCGGACAGCAACCGCTGCAACGTCCTCTGGTCCCGAGACACGACATCCCTTCCGCGCGGTTGGCCTTGTCGGATCTTGAGCGTAGAGTTGGCCACCGACAGAGAGCCCCGGGATCAACGGCGTAGCGGCGCAAGCCAGCGAACCCCCCCGGGGCCTTGTCGTATCCAGACGAGGGGGGTGCCGGGTGAGCCGCCGCGTGTGCAGCCGTTGAAGAAGGTCGCCGAGCACTGGGACGCCGACGGCAATCGGATCGAGGGCGCCTGAGAGATCTCTCAGCGTCAGGAGCGGTCGGTCGGACCCACTGCCTCGAGGGTCCGCACGATCACGAGGACCCCGACCGCTGCCAGCGCGGCCACGGCCAGCGGCCACCACCACGGCAGCCAGTGATCGATGCGGGCGCCGGCGGCGACGGTGCTCAGCAGGAAGGTCGTCACGGCGACCACGTGCGGCCACGGCGTACGACGGGTCGCCCACCACGCCAGCAGATTGAGGGCGGGCGCGAGAGCGACGTAGGTCGCCCAGGCCGCATAGACCGGCTCGTCGTGGACCTGGAGGGTGCGGACGACCCGCCAGGCAGCAGCGTCGCTGAGCCACCACACGGCACCGGCGAGCCCGCCGGCCGCCGCCACGAGGGCGAGGTTGGCGGCTCGCAGCCCGGGCGTCACGTCAGTCGTCGAGGTCGATCTCGTCGAGGTCGACGTCGCCCTGGCCGTTGACACGGGTGTCGCGGATCCCGCGGATGCAGGAGCGGTCGCCGTCCGTGCCGACAAGGAAGGTGACGGCGCCCTCGCGTCCGTCGAGGTCGCCGTCATCGCTGGTGATCTCGATGTGGAAGCTGCCCTCGTCGTCGCCCGTCACCTCGGACACCTCGACGTCGAGCTCGGGATCGTCGGTGCCGGCCAGGTCCTGCCCCTCGGCGATCATGTCGTCGAGGACGTCGCGCTGCTCGTCGGTCGGCGGCTCGCACAGCAGGTCGATGCCGGCGTCGACGTCGAGGTCCTCGGCAGCAGCGGCGGTCCGCTCGGCCACCTCGCGCACGCTCGTGGCGTCGGAGCCGACGACGAGAGCGACCGTCACGCCGGTGACGACGAGGGCCGCCACGACCGCGCCGCCGACGATCCAGGGCAGCTTCGACCGACGTCGAGGCCCGTCCGCAGGTGGTCCCGGCGGAGCGGCCGGTGGAGGTGGCGGCGGGGTGCCGGGTGCTCCTGGGCTTCCGAGAGAATCAGTCACCCCCGCAGGATACGTCGGTGCTTCGGGAGCCAGCCCCGCTCAGCGCCGCCTGACGGCGATGACCTCGCAGGCACGCGCCAGCTCGTCGCGCGCCGACGCCGGCAGCTCGGGGACCGCCTCGGCCAGCAGGAGCTGCACGGCCGCGCGCGTCGTACGGCCGAGGTGGGGCAGGTCGAGGTCGGGGACGTCGGTCAGCGCCCAGCGGCAGAGCTCGATGACGAGCTCGACCCGCAGCGGCTCCAGCGGAGTCTCGGCGATCGTGTCGACGACCCGGCTCCGGAGCTCGCGTGTGGTGACCATGCCCGATCAACGAGCCCGCGGCGCGCGCCGTGACGCGACGGGCGCTCCGACGCGTCACACCCCGCTGATGCCCTCGCCCTCGCCGGCCTGCTCCGCGAAGGTCTCGTGCTCGAGCAGGTGCAGCACCGGGACGCCGAGCTTGCGACGGGCCCGCGACGTCCAGTCGACGTGGAAGAACTCGGCAACCACGTGGGGGCGGGTCAAGATGATCGCCTCGCGTCCGTCGACCGCCCGGACCTTCTCGATGAGCGCGTCCACGGGCGGCTGGGTGACGATCTCGGCGTCACCGAGGTGTGCGCCGGCGGCGGCGAGCGCGTCGGTGCTGGCGGTGAGGTCGCGCTGCGCCTGCTCGCGGTATTCGCCGCGGAGGTGGTCGATCTCCTCGGGTGTGGGGGTGATCGGCGGGGTGATCAGGTCGGCGCCGCCGATGATCCCCAGCGAGGCCTCGACCGCTGCCGCGGCGTCCGCCATGGGCAGCAGCACGTGATAGACGACCTCGATCGTCGGGTCGTCGTCCAGCTCCTGGTGCAGGCTGCGGACCTGGACGGCGTCGACATCGGTCAGCGGCTGCTCGACGAGCAGTACGACGGCGTAGGGCTCTTCGCTGGAGGTGGCCTCGGTGCTCATGACTCCATCCTGCCCGTCCGTTGGTCGGGTCGTCACCCGTCGAGGACGTCGGCGAGGTCGTAGCGCACCGGCTGCTCCAGCTGCTCGTAGCCGCAGGAGGCGGGGTCACGGTCGTCGCGCCACCGCTTGAAGTGGGCGGTGTGGCGGAAGCGGCGGCCCTCCATGGCGTCGTACTTCACTTCGATCACCCGCTCCGGGCGCAGCGGCGTGAAGGACAGGTCCTTGCCCTGGCTCCACCGGCTCTGCGTCCCGGGCTGGCGGCCCGGATTGGCGGTGAGGAACTCCTGCCAGTGGCCCCACGGGTGCTCCTCGATGGGCACGACGAGTGCCTGCAGCTCCTGCCAGAGCTCGGCGCGCCGCTTCGCCGTGAAGCTGGCGCTGACACCGATGTGCTGCAGCTCGCCGTCCTGGTAGAGGCCGAGCAGCAGACTGCCGATCAGCGGCGCCTCGGGGGTGCTGGTCTTGTGCTCCCGATAGCCGGCGAGGACGACGTCGGCCGTCCGCTCGTGCTTGATCTTCAGCATCGTCCGGGCGTTGGGGGAGTACGGCGCCCCGAGCGGCTTGGCGATCACGCCGTCCAGTCCGGCGCCCTCGAAGATGTGGAACCACTCCTCCGCGACCGCCGGGTCGGTGCTGGTGCGGGTCAGGTGGCAGTGGCCGCCCGTCACGCTGCCGTGCGCGTCGTCCAGGTGACCCAGGGCCTGCTCGAGCGCGGCCCGCCGCTCGGCGAACGGCCGGTCGAGGAACGACTCGTCGCCCAGCGCCAGCAGGTCGAACGCGACGAAGTCGGCCGGGGTCTGCTCGCTCAGGAGCGTGATCCGCGAGGCCGCCGGGTGGATGCGCTCCTGGAGCACCTCGAACTGCAGCCGCCCCTTCCCGTCCTCGCCGGGCAGCGCCACGAAGATCTCGCCGTCGAGCACACAACGCTCCGGCAGCTCGGCCCTGATCGCCTCGACGAGCTCGGGGAAGTAGCGGGTCAGCGGCTTGGTGTTGCGGCTGGCCAGCTCGACCTCGTCGCCGTCCTTGAAGACGAGACAGCGGAAGCCGTCCCATTTCGGCTCGAAGCTCAGGCCCGTGGCGTCGTACTTCGCCGGGTCGGGGACGCCGGACACCGCCTTCGCGAGCATCGGCTGGACGGGCGGCATCACGGGGAGGTCCACGGTGGTGAGACTAGTGCCGCATGGCCGCACTCATCGCCGACGCCGGATCGCCGACACCGGGGAAACGGCTGCTCGCAGGCCGCAGGAGCAGCCATTGGCCCGATCTCGGCGCAGGCCGGCTGGAAACAGGGTGCCGTCGGCAGCCTCGGCCACCTACATTCGGCGGGTGACGTCGACCCCCGCGCAGCAAGCCCCCGTACCGCCCGCCGTCCCGGGGCCGCCGGTGTGGGGGCCGGTCGCGGCGATCGGGGTCACCCTCGTCCTCTGGGCCTCTGCCTTCGTGGCGATCCGGCACCTCGGCCACGAGGTCACGCCGGGCGCCCTGTCGCTCGGCCGGCTGCTGATCGCCGCGCTCGTGCTGTCGGCGCTGCTGGCCCGTGCCCCGCGCAACCGCTTCACCCGCACCGAGGTCGTGCTGCTGGTCTGCTGCGGCGTCGCGTGGTTCGGCATCTACAACCTCGCCCTCAACGACAGCGAGCGCCGCATCGATGCCGCGACCGCGGCGATGGTCGTCCAGGTGGGGCCGATCCTGATCGCCCTGCTGGCCGGCCTGTTCCTCGGCGAGCGCCTCACCGGCTGGCTGCTGCTGGGCATGGCCGTCGCCTTCGGGGGCGTCGTCGTGATCGGCGTGGCGATGCGCGGAGAGGGCGGATCGGACCTCAGCGGCGTGCTGCTGGCGCTGCTCGCCGCGGCGACCTACGCCATCGGCGTCGTGTGCCAGAAGGTGCTGCTCCGCAGGCTGTCGGGCCTCGAGGTGACCTGCTACGCCTGCTGGATCGGGGCGCTCGTCTGCCTGCCGTGGGCGGCCGACCTCGGTGACGTCGTCCGCCACGGCAGCGCCGAGACCCTGCTGCTCGTCGCCTACCTCGGTGTCTTCCCGACCGCGCTCGCCTTCAGCACCTGGGCCTACGCGCTGCGTCACACCGACGCCGGCAAGCAGTCACTGACGACCTTCCTCGTGCCCGTCATCGCCGCGGGGATGGCGTGGGTGCTGCTCGACGAGGTGCCCCCTCCGCTGGCCTTCGCCGGTGGCGCGCTGTGCATCGCCGGGGTGCTCCTCACCCGGAGGAAGCCGCGGCTCCCGGCGGCTGCCGCCTGAGGGCTCCGCCCTCAGAAGGACTGGCCGTTGGCGTAGCGCTGGCGCCGGGAATGACGGCCCTTTCCGCGGTTGCGACTCTTGAAGGTCGGCAGTTGGGAGTCGCAGTTGGGGCAGACCATGCGCAGATTGTCGCGGTGGTTGTTGGCCGCGTCCCCGTCGATGTGATCGAGCACGAGGACAAGGGGCCGGTCGTTCCACAGCTCGGCCAGGCCGCAGACCTCGCAGCAGCCGTCCTGGGCGTCGAGGAGGTAGCGGCGGATGTAGTGGTGCGGTCGGCTGTCGATGACGGCGTCGCCGGAGTCGAGCCAGGCCCGCGTCTTCTGGTTTCGCTCCTGTGAGCGCAGGCAGATGACGCTGCAGTAGATCTTCTGACTGGGCTTGACCAGGGCCACGCCACACCCGAGACAGTTCGACATGGCGGAACGCTACGAGCTGGGTCCGATCCAAATGCCTGCTGTGGAGCCGCCTGTCGGGATCGAACCGACGCAACCGGTTTTACAAGAACCGTGCTCTGCCAACTGAGCTAAGGCGGCGTGCACCCGTCGCCGAGCGCCTGCCAATCCTAGTCAGCGCGGGCGTCAGCGCAGTCGCCGCACCTCGAACCGCTCGTCCGGTACGGCGATCGCGTCCTGCGCCGCGATCAGCCGGAGCTCGCGCTCGCCGGACTCGAGGGTCGCCTTCAGCACGTCATAGACCGAGGCGACGGTGCGCGAGAGCGCGGTCGCGGGGGAGCCGGACTCGTGGAGGTGGGCGGTGAAGAGGGCGGCGGTGATGTCGCCGGAGCCGTTGGCCTTCATCGGCAGGCGGGGGGTCTGGACGATCCACGCGCCGTCGCCGGTGACGGCGATCATCTCGATGGTGTCCGCGGGCGCGTCCTCGCGCTCGACCGACGTGATCAGCACCGTCGAGGGACCCATCGCCCGGACCTCGTCGGCCGCCGCCAGGATCGCCTCGACGGAGGACGGGCCGCCCAGCGCGTCGTGGCCGGTGATGAAGCCGAGCTCGAACTGGTTGGGCGTGAGGATGTCGGCGGCCGGCACCACCTTTTCGCGGATCAGCGGCGGGATCTCGGGGTTGACGAAGCAGCCCGACTTCGCGTTGCCCATCACCGGGTCGCAGGTGTAGGTCGCGGCGGGGTTCGCCGCCTTCACGCGCGCCACCGCATCCAGGATCACGTCCGCGACGGCGGGCGATCCCTGGTAGCCCGACAGCACGGCGTCGCAGGTCGGCAGCACGCCGCGGTCCTCGATGCCGAGGACGACCTCACGCACGTCGGCGGGGTCGAGCAGCGGGCCGCGCCAGGCGCCGTAGCCGGTGTGGTTGGAGAAGTGCACGGTGAAGACCGGCCACACCTCGTGGCCGAGGCGCTGCAGCGGGAACACCGCCGCGGAGTTGCCGACGTGGCCGTAGGCGACCGAGGACTGCAGGGAGAGGATCCGCACCCGCCCATCCTCCCAGCAGGGCCCGCCGACCAAGAAACACGAAAGGGTTTCGTGAAGAAACTAGAACGCGTTACAGTGAGCCGTCACCGAACATGACCCGGGTCACACAGCACGAAGGATGGATGTCCCCATGGCGAAGCGCGCGCCCCACTCGAATGAAGCCGACTACGTCGTCGTCGGATCCGGCAGCTCGGGCGCGATCGTCGCGGGCCGCCTCGCCCAGTCGGGTGCCAGCGTGATCCTGCTCGAGGCCGGCCCCTCCGACGACAAGGGCATCCACGGCTACATGGCCAAGGTCCCCGGCATGATCGGTCCGATGCACTCCGAGCCCAAGCTCGAGGCGATGTTCGACTGGGGTTACCGCTCCGTGCCGCAGGCGGGCCTGGACGGACGCCGGATGCCGGCGCCGCGCGGCAAGGTCGGCGGCGGCTCCTCGTCGGTCAACGGCATGGTCTACGTGCGCGGCAACCGGGCCAACTACGACTCCTGGGCCGCCGAGGGCAACACCGGCTGGTCCGCCGACGAGGTCAACCAGGCGTTCAAGCGCTACGAGGACTTCGAGGACGGCGAGAACGAGTTCCGCGGCGCCGGTGGTCCGATCAAGATCACCCGCAACAAGACCCCGCAGGAAGCCACCCTGCAGTTCATCCAGGCCACCGCCGACACTCTCGGCGTCAAGGTCCTCGACGACTACAACGCCGCCGAGCAGGAGGGCATTGCCCGGATGCAGCAGAACGCTGCCGACGGCCTGCGCTACTCCTCCACCCGTGGCTACGTGCACCACCTCAACCCGGCGACGCTGGAGTTCCAGACCGAGGTCCACGTCGAGAAGGTCGTGATCAAGGACGGCCGCGCCACCGGCGTCGAGGTCCTCGACCAGGGCAAGAAGGGCGGCACCCGCCGCTTCATCAAGGCGGCCAAGGAGGTCATCCTCTCCGCCGGCTTCATCAACTCACCGCAACTGCTGATGCTCTCCGGCGTCGGCCCGGCCGACCACCTCGCCTCCCTCGGCATCGACGTGATCGCGGACCTGCCGGTCGGCGACAACCTGCACGACCACCTCTTCCACCCGATGTCCTTCCACGTGCCGAGCGTGACGTTCAAGGGCAACCCGTGGACGTTCGCGAAGGGTACGGCGCGCAACCTCGCCCGGCGTACGTCCTTCCTCGACAACTCGGTCTTCGAGTCGGTCGGCTTCATCCGCTCGGGCCTGGCCACCGACATCCCGGACATCCAGCTGCACGCGCTGCCGTGGACCTACCCGAGCCCCAACCAGGACGAGCCGATCCGGCACATGCCCGACCCGCGCCCCGGCCTGACGGTGTTCTCCACACTCATCTATCCCAAGAGCCGCGGCACGATCCGCCTCTCCTCGGCCGACCCGCACGCCGCGCCGCTCATCGACTACGGCTTCTTCCAGCACCCCGACGACGTCGAGGTCCTGGCCCAGGGCACCGAGATGATCCGCGAGATCATGGGCTCGGCGGCCTTCGGCGGCGGCGTCAAGGCAGAGATCCACCCGGGTCCGTCGATCCCCAACGGCAAGGACCTGCGCGTCGCCCTCAAGGAGCGCTCGACGTCGGTCTACCACGGCGTCGGCACCTGTCGGATGGGCGTGGACGAGCGGGCGGTCGTCGACCCGGAGCTCAAGGTGCGCGGCATTGAGGGCCTGCGCGTCGTCGACGCCTCGATCATGCCGAGCATCACCGGCGGCAACACCAACGCGCCGTGCTACATGATCGGCGAGAAGGCCGCGGAGATCATCCTGGGCGGGGCGAACTGGTGAGCACCGACAGCCCCGACCTGCGCCGCGTGCTCGGCACCGGCGCCGACGTACGACGGCCCGCGAGCGTCACCGACGAGCTGCTCCAGCGGCTGGTGAGCCGGGTCCCCGGCTCGACCGGCAACACCTGGAAGCTCACCGAGGNACGAGCTGCTCCAGCGGCTGGTGAGCCGGGTCCCCGGCTCGTTTTTTAGAGGTCCTCGTCGAGCTGCCGCAGTCGACGCCGGAGGACATCGAGGCGGCGTTCGAGCAGGCCCGTGAGGCCCAGCGGCTCTGGGCCCAGTGGCCGGTCGCGAAGCGACTCGAGGTCTTCGACCGGGCGCACTCGCTGCTCGTCGACAACGCCCACACCACCGCCGACCTGATCCAGGCCGAGAGCGGCAAGAACCGGCGGATGGCGATCGAGGAGACCTGCGATCCGCCGATGATCATCAGCTACTACCTCAAGCGGGCGAAGAAGCTGCTGGCGCCCAAGAAGCACGGTGGGCCCGTCCCGATCGTGTCGTCGTCGACCGAGATCCGCGTGCCCAAGGGCGTCGTCGGCATCATCGCGCCGTGGAACTTCCCGTTCGCCACGGGGCTCTCCGACGCCATCCCGGCGCTGATGGCCGGCAACGCGGTCGTCGTGAAGCCCGACAACAAGACGGCGCTGTCGCCGCTCTACGGCATCTCCCTGCTCGAGCAGGCGGGCCTGCCCAAGGGTCTCTTCCAGGTCGTGTGCGGCGAGGGCCCGGACGTCGGCCCGACGCTGATCGACAACGCCGACTACGTCATGTTCACCGGGTCCACCGCGACCGGCCGCGTCATCGGCGAGCGCGCCGGCCGCAACCTGATCGGCGCCTGTCTCGAGCTCGGCGGCAAGAACCCGATGATCGTCCTCGACGACGTCAACGTCGAGGAGTGGGTCGAGTCCGCGTCCTTCGGCGTCTTCGGCAACACCGGTCAGATCTGCATGCACATCGAGCGGATCTACCTCCCCGACAGCCGGTACGACGAGCTCAAGGCCGCCTTCGTCGATCGCGCCTCGAAGCTGACGATGGGCGCGGCCTACGACTTCGGGCCGGAGCTCGGCTCCCTGGTCTCGCCCGACCACCGCGAGCGGGTCGCCTCCCACGTCGACGACGCCGTTGCCAAGGGCGCGACCGTCCTCACCGGTGGCCGCGCCCGCCCTGATATCGGCCCCGCGTTCTTCGAGCCGACCGTGCTCGAGGGCGTCACGACCGACATGGTGTGCGGTGTGACGGAGACCTTCGGGCCGGTCGTGGCGCTGCACCGCTATCGCACCGTCGACGAGGCGATCAAGCTGGCCAATGACACCGACTACGGCCTCAATGCCTCGGTGTGGAGCGGCGACATCGCGCGTGCCGAGGCCGTGGCGGCGCGGATCGACTCCGGCAACGTCAACATCAACGACGCGCTCGCGACGGCCTATGCCTCCAAGGGCTCGCCGTCCGGCGGGGTGAAGAACTCCGGCGTCGGTGCCCGGCACGGCGACCAGGGCCTGCTGAAGTACACCGACGCCAAGAACGTCGCCGTGCTCAAGAAGCAGGTCATGGGTGCCCGGCCCGGCCAGGACTACGACGCCTACGTCAAGCAGATGCTGTCGTCGCTGAAGCTGATGAAGAAGCTGCGCGTGCGCTGAGGCACGCGAACGTGCGACGAGGCCGGCCCGGGAGTCCCGGGCCGGCCTCGTCGCGTCAGGCCTCGATGGCCTCGCGGCCGCCGGAGCCTGCGACCTGGATCTTGCGCGGCTTCGCCTTCTCGGCGACGGGAATGACCATGCGCAGCACGCCGTTGTCGTAGCTCGCGTCGATGCGCTCGAGGTCGAGGTTGTCCCCGAGGACGAGCTGGCGCGAGAACTGGCCGTGCGTCCGCTCGGACGCCAGCCGCTGCCAGTCGCCGTTGCCGGCCAGGCGCTCGGCGCGGACCGTCAGCACGTTGCGCTCGACGTCGATGTCGATGCTCTCCCGGCTCGCGCCGGGCAGGTCGAGCTCGACGACGAACTCCTCGCCCTGGCGCCAGGCGTCCATCGGCATCACGGCCGGACGGTTCGTCGTCCCCCAGCCGGAGCCCAGGAGCTGGCTGGTGAGCCGGTCGAGGTCGCGGAACGGGTCGGTGGTGCGCAGCAACATGACGTTTCTCCCTTCGGATGGTGCCGGCCCGGGCGGCCGGTCCTGGATCTTCAACGACTGTTATAGATAATCTGTTGCCGTGAATCAAGCCCGAAGTGCGGACCGTCGAGGGGTGTTCGCGATCTCGGTGGCGGCGGACATGACGTCACTGCAGATCCAGAACATCCGCGTCTACGAGCGCCGCGGCCTGCTCGAACCCGAGCGCAGTGCCGGCGGCACGCGTCTCTACAGTCGGGCCGACATCGAGGTGCTGCACCGGATCCGGGACCTGTTGGCCGAGGGGCTGAACCTCGCGGGCATCGCGAGAGTGTTGGAGCTGGAGGCGGAGATCGCGCGCCTGCGTCAGGTCACCTGAAGCGACCGCTTCGACAGCCCCATCCAGAACTCGTCGCGGATGACCTGCTCGCCCGGAGTGCCGGCGTCGGTGGCCGCTCCGAGGGTGACGAACAGCGGGCTGTAGTGCTCGACGGTCGGGTGGGCATAGGGCATGCCCGGCGCCACGTCGCGGTAGGACGCCAGGGTGTCCACGTCGCCGCGGGCCAGCGCCTCGCCGGCCCAGGCGTCGAAGTCCTTCGACCAGCCGGGCGCTGTCGCGTCGACCTGCCAGGACGTCAGGAACGGCAGGCCGTGGGTGAGGAAGCCGGAGCCGATGATGAGGACGCCCTCGTCGCGCAGCGGACGGAGTCGACGACCGATCTCCATCAGCTGACCGGGGTCGTGGGTCGGCATCGACATCTGCAGCACCGGGATGTCGGCGTCCGGATACATGATCTTCAGCGGCACCCAGGCTCCGTGGTCGAGACCGCGGGCATGGTGCTGGTGCACGGGCTCGGTGCGAGGCATCATCGCCGCCACCTGCCGCGCGAGGGCGGTGGCGTCGGGCGTCTCGTAGGTCATCTCGTAGTACTTCTGCTCGAAGCCACCGAAGTCGTAGACGAGGGGGGCGCCGCTCGCGCTCAACGAGAGAGGTGCCGACTCCCAGTGCGCGCTGACGATGAGGATGGCCGTCGGGCGCGGCAGGTCGCGGGCCCAGGCGGCGAGCTGGCCGGACCAGAGCGGGTCGTCGAGCAGCGGCGGGGCGCCGTGGCCGATGTAGAGGGCCGGCATCCGCTGGGTGTCCGGGGTCGTCGTCATGTCCACCTCAATAGTTGAAGTCTCAACTATATTCCCTCGTTGGTCGGGGAGGTCGACCGCGGCCGTCTCGAGACCGCCGCAGGCGGGGTGCCGGGCCGGGCCGGTCGCTCAGTCGGGGAGCGCCCAGTCGACGGGCTGGCCGCCCTGCTCCACGAGCAACTGGTTGACCCGGCTGAAGGGCCGGGTGCCGAAGAAGCCGCGGGACGCCGACAGCGGCGAGGGGTGGACCGACTCGACGGTCGGGATGGACCCGAGGGGGGGTCGCAGCGATCGCGCCGCATTGCCCCACAGGATCGCGGCCATCGGCGTGCCGGTCTCGGCACGGCGTACGACGGCCTGGATCGCGCAGGCGGTGACGTGCTCCCAGCCGAGGTTCTTGTGCGAGTCGGACTGGTGCGGGCGCACCGTGAGCACCCGGTTGAGGAGCATCACGCCCTGGTCGGTCCAGGCCGACAGGTCACCGTGGCCAGGGGGCGTGACGCCGACGTCGTCGGCCAGCTCGCGATAGATGTTGCGCAGGCTCGGCGGCAGCGGCGAGACGCCGCGCTCGACGGCGAAGCACAGGCCGATCGGGTGCCCGGGGTTGGGATAGGGGTCCTGGCCGACGATCAGCACGCGCACGTCGGCGAGAGGACGCTGGAATGCCCGGAAGACCCGGTCGCCCGACGGCTGGTAGCCGCGTCCGGCCGCGACCTCCTCGCGCAGGAAGGCGCCGAGGGCGGTGACCCGGTCCTCGACCGGCGCGAGTGCGTCGGCCCAGTCCGCGGCCATCAGGCCCTTGTCCACGAGATTGGCGAGAGCACCCACGGCCGGGAATCTACCCGTGTCGCGCGGCTCCCGACGCGCGACGTTCCTCCCAGAACCCCCGGTGATCCACCGGCCGTGGTGCTGCTCGTGTCCCCGGTCATTGCTTCCCGGTTGCCCACTGCACCGCCGTGCGGCGCCCCTCTCCCTCCCAGGGGCGCCACGCAGCGTGGCAGCTGGCTCCGACGCGGATCCCTGGCCAGCTGGTCCCCCGGCGGCGCCCATGGGGCGCCGGGCTCGGAGGGGCTCCCTCCAGGCGGCTTGGGGATCCGCGTCGGTGAAGAGGAATCTACGGACCGGGACAGGGTCCCGGGATCCGTTGTACGTCCGGGGTCCGCTAGTCCTTTGGGACTACCTCGGCCCGGCGATCGGTGGCCGGGACAGCCGGTCGAGGAAGGCGACGAGCACCGCCTCGCGTACGCGCGGTGGTGCGACGTCGAGCATGGCGTTGACCTCGGCCATCCGCTCGGGCATGGCCAGGCCGCCGTCGTCGCCGCCGCCCAGGAGGCCCCCGGCCTCCAGCAGTACGTCGAAGCCGGCGTCGTCGAGCGTGGCGGGATCGAGCGCCCGGAGCAGCTCCGCCACCCCCGGGTCGACGACGACCGGCCCGGTCGCGATCGCTGCGTCGACGCTCTCCCGCAGCGCGCCGATGAAGGCGCCGGCGTCCGTCGTGGCACTGACCGCGAGATGCAGCGAGGCCGGCTGGTCGCCGTACGACAGCTGGGGCTGGACCAGCCAGTCGCGAGCCGCCATCTCGTCGCAGACGGTGAACACGTCGAGCCCGGCGCCGGGAGCCGCGACCGCTGCCAGCAGGGTCGAGTCGGGTGCGACGACCAGGGTCAGCGCGTCGATCGACCGGATGCCGTCGGCGATCCGGTCGGTGGCGTCGAGGGCCCGCCGCGTCAGGTCGAGGTAGCCGTCGTCGCCGATCATCCGGACCGTCGTCCACGCCCCCGCGACGGGGCCGCCCGAGCGCGTCGACTGCATCGTCGCGTTGAGCATCGTGTAGCCGGGCCAGGCGGCGCTGGCGAAGTACTGCGGCCGCCGGATCGCCGGCGTCCGGTGGAGCAGCAACGAGGCGCCCTTGGGTGCGTAGCCGTATTTGTGGAGGTCCAGCGAGATCGACGTGACGCCGTCGACGGCAAACGTCCACGGGGCGACCGGCCGACCCAGCCGGGCCGCCCACGGCAGCACCCACCCGCCGATGCAGGCGTCGACGTGGCAGCGCACGCCGCGCGCTGCCGCCGCCGCGGCGATGTCGGTGACCGGGTCCACCACCCCGTGGGCGTACGACGGAGCGCTGGCCACGACCAGCACGGTGCTGTCGTCCATGGCGGCGGCCGTGGCGTCCGCGTCCGCGCGGTGGTCCTCGCCCACCGGCACGACCACGGCCCGGACCCCGAAGTAGTGCGCGGCCTTGAGGAAGGCCGCATGCACGGTCTCCGGCACGACCAACGACGGATGGCTGATGTCGGGACGCGCGTCGCGGGCGCCCTGGACGGCCAGCAGGCACGACTCGGTGCCTCCGGAGGTGAGCGTGCCGACCATCGTGTCGGGGCCGTCGACCATGGTCCGGGCGAAGCCGACGAGGTCGTTCTCCATCGTCAACAGGCTGGGGAACGCCGTGGGGTCGAGGCCGTTGCTGCCGGCGAAGGCCGCGACGGCCTCACGGGCAAGGGCGTCGACCTCGGCCAACCCGGAGTCGTAGACGTAGGCGAGGGTGCGGCCGCCGTGCACCGGCAGGTCGCCGGCCTGCAGCTCCGCCAGCCGGGCGCGCACCGCGTCGGCTCGGGGATCAGGCGACATCGACACGATGGACCTCCGTCTCGTCGAGAGAGTAGCTGCGCAGCCACCACAGGCTGGCGAGCACGATCAGCGCGGGCAGCACGGAGAAGCCCCAGGTGATGGCGGTGACCGCAGTGTCGGGTTGCGCGACGTCGGTGTCGCTCGACCGGTAGCCGCCGATGGCGAGCATGACGGCGAACAGGCCCGGCCCCAGCGCCAGCCCGAGGGTCTCCCCGGCCGTCCACACGCCGGTGTAGACGCCGATCCGCGAGGAGCCCGTGCGCCGGGCGTCGACGGCCGCGGCGTCGGGGAGCATCGCGAGCGGGAAGACCTGGACGCCCGCGTAGCCGACGCCGACGAGCGCCACCGCGGCGAACACCACCGCGGCGGGAGCCGATCCAGCGAGCACCGCGAGGGCTGCGCCGGTGGCGAGGACGAGCGACGCGGCGACGTACCCCTGCTTCTTGCCGATCCGGGCGCCGATCGCCGACCAGGCCGGCGTCAGCAGCAGCGCGGGACCGACGAAGCAGACGAAGAGGAGCGTGGCGGCGCCGTCACGCTCGAGCACGTCGCCGGCGAGGTAGTCGACGCCTGCCAGCATGCAGCCGGTCGCCAGCGCCTGCAGCACGAACGTGACCAGCAGGACCCGGAAGTCGCGGGCCCCGGCGACGAGCCGCAGCTGGTCGCGCAGGCTGCCCGGGCCGGGGGCGAGGTCGCCGACCCGCGCCGAGCTCGTGCCGCGGTAGGCGAGCAGGGCCCCGGCGAGGATCACCGCCGCCATCGCCAGGCCCATCACCCGATAGCCGTCGCGTCCGCCGATCGCGTCGCGGATGGCGGGGGCGCTCGCGCCGGCGAGCAGGATCGTGAACGCGAGGATCGCCACCCGCCACGTCATCAGCCGGGTGCGCTCGGCGTAGGAGTCGGTGATCTCGGCCGGCATGGCGACGTAGGGCACCTGGAAGAAGGCGTAGGCCGTCGCGCAGGCCAGGAACACGACGAGCACCCACAGCGTGTCGATCGCGCGCGAGTCCAGGTCCGGCCCGGCGAAGAGCAGCGCGAAGCAGGCGGCCAGCGCGACGCCGGCGCGCAGCAGCCAGGGTCGGCGCGGCCCGCGTGGGTCCCTGGTCCGGTCGCTGATCCGACCCGCGATCGGGTTGAGGACGACGTCCCACGCCTTGGGGGCGAAGACGATCACGCCGGCCAGCAGCGCCGGGACCGCGAGGGTGTCGGTGAGGTAGGGCAGCAGCATCAACCCGGGCACGGTGCCGAAGGCGCCCGTGGCGACCGAGCCGGCGCCGTAGCCGATGCGGACCCGGCGAGGGAGCGAGACGTCGGTTGCGGTCACTTCGCCAGCGACCGCGAGGCCGCCGAGGAGTGCTTGCGCTTGCGGCTGGTGCCGATCGGGCTGGCCGGCCGGTTGTCGGTGGACCACTGGCTGATCCACTCGTCCATCACCAGCCAGGTGGTCCGGCGAGCAGCCCGCCCGGTCAGCATCCCGAGGTGGCCGCCCGGCACGATCTCGAAGCGCACCTCCTGCGCCTTCGTCAGCATCGGTACGACGGCCCGCACCGCGCCGACGGGAGCGATGCCGTCCGTGGAGCCGGCGAACACCAGCACCGGCACGTCGATCCGGCTCAGGTCGATCGTGCGGTCGTCGAGCTCGAAGGTGCCGGTGGCGAGCTGGTTGCCCTTGGCGAAGCGGTGGTAGAGCTGCCCGAAGGTGCGGCCGGGATAGGCGATCATGTTGGCGGTGAAGTGGTCCACGGCCTCGATCTGCGCGAGGAACTCACGGTCGTCGATGTGGGTCGCCAGCGCGATCGGCTTGGTCACCATCTTCTGGAACGCCGTGAGCTGGAACGCCCACTTCACCAGCGGCTTCGGAGCCCCGCCGAGCACCTGGTAGCCCTTGGTGATCGGCCCCTTGCCGTTGAAGAAGTTGAGGAGGGGGCGGAAGGGCGCGAGCAGCGGCACCTGGGTGATGTCGATGGGGGAGCCGACGACCGTCAGCGACGCGACCGGCAGGTCGCCGGAGCGCTCGTCGGCCAGCGTCAGCAGCGAGAAGATGCCGCCGAGGCTCCAGCCGATCACGTGCACGGGTCGCCCGCCTGCGTGCGCGGACACCTCGCGGATCGCGGTCGGCACGACCTCGTCGATCCAGTGCTCCATGCCGAGGTTGCGGTCGCGGAAGGACACCTCGCCGTATTCCACGAGGTACGTCGGACGCCCCTCGGTCACGAAGTGCTCCACGAGCGAGCAGCCGCGGCGAAGGTCGTAGCAGCTCGACGGCGCCGCGAGCGGCGTCACCAGCAGGATCGGGTCGCCCTGCTCCTTGACGTGGCCGGCCGGACGGTAGTGGTAGACCTCGCGCAGGGTGCCGTCATCGATCAGCGTCCGCGGCATCGGCCGCAGGTCGGCGATCCCGCCATAGAGCACCTTCTGCGCGACATTGCTCGCGGCTGCGACGACCTGGTCGGGCGCCGGCAGCAGTCCTGCGCCGGGCACCGAACGGAGGGGCACCAGATCCATGGACGGAGGCTACCGTGCTGCCGCTGGTTGAGGTGCTCCGAGCGCCAGCGAGGAGCCAACCGGTGGTTGAGGTGCTCCGAGCGCCAGCGAGGAGCCTCGAAACCTCCGGGCGGACCTCCGCGAGGTGAGCACAGGGGCTTCGAGGCCACTCGCTCGTTCCTCGCTCGCGGCACCTCAACCAGCGTCGACCGCCCGCACCGTCTTCGTGTGCCCGTGGTGGGCCTCGTCCTCGAGCTCGGTCATGAAGCTGTCGGCCCAGGCCTTCACGTCGTGCTGGGCGATCTGCTTGCGCATCGCCTTCATCCGGCGCGACAGCTCCTTGGGCTCGGCCTCGTAGGCCTCGAGCAGGGCGGCCTTCATGCCGTTCATGTCATAGGGGTTGACCAGCCAGGCCTGGCGCAGCTCCTCGGCCGCCCCGGCGAACTCGGAGAGGACGAGTGCGCCGTCGTCGTCGACGCGGCAGGCGACGTACTCCTTCGCGACGAGGTTCATGCCGTCGCGATAGGGGGTGACGACCATGACGTCGGCGGCGCGGTAGAGCGCGGCCATCTCCTCGCGCGGGTAGGACGTGTGGAGGTAGCTGATCGCGGGCCGACCGATCCGGCCCAGGTCGCCGTTGATGCGACCGACGAGGAGCTCGATGTCGTCGCGCAGGTTGCGGTAGTGCTCGACCCGCTCCCGCGACGGGACGGCGACCTGCACGAAGACGGCGTCCTCGACGCTGAGCTCGCCGTCGCGGATCAGCTCGCCGAAGGCGCGCAGCCGGGCGTGGATGCCCTTGGTGTAGTCGAGACGGTCGATGCCGAGGAAGATCTTGCGCGGGTCGCCGAGAGCCTCGCGGATGCCTCGGGCGCGCTCCTCCACCGCAGCGTCGCGGGCCAGGTCCTCGAAGCCCGCGGCGTCGATCGAGATGGGATACGCCGCGGCCCGCACCGTCCGGCCGTCGGGCAGGTAGACGAGGTCACGATGCGTCTTGTGGCCGACGCGCTGGCGCACCAGCCGGATGAAGTTCTGGGCGGCGCCGGGCAGCTGGAAGCCGACGAGATCGGCCCCGAGCAGCCCCTCGAGGATCTGGCGGCGCCACGGCAGCTGCTGGAACAGCTCGGCCGGTGGGAACGGGATGTGCAGGTAGAAGCCGATGCGGAGGTCGGGGCGCAGGTCGCGCAGCATCTGCGGCACCAGCTGCAGCTGGTAGTCGTGGACCCACACCGTGGCGCCCTCGGCAGCGAGCTCGGCGGCCCGCTCGGCGAAGCGGCGGTTGACCTTGACGTAGGTGTCCCACCACTCGCGGTGGAACTCCGGCTTCGCCACGACGTCGTGATAGAGCGGCCACAGCGTGCCGTTGGAGAAGCCCTCGTAGTGCTCCTCGATCTCCTCCTCGCTCATCGAGAGAGGGACCAGGTGCAGTCCGTCGATGGTGAGCGGCTTCAGGCGCTGCGACGTCCCGCCCGGCCAGCCGATCCAGACGCCGTCGTGGGCGCGCATCACCGGCTCGATCGCGGAGACCAGACCGCCGGGGGAGCGGCGCCACGTCGACCTGCCGCGCTCGTCGTTCACCCGGTCCACCGGCAGGCGGTTGGCGACGATCACGAGGTCATGGCCCACGTGGTCACCTTAGAGGGAACGTCCCAGAGGGTGGGGCAGAGCGCCGATCTGCGCGCGGACGTCCTCGACCTGGCCGAGGATCGCGAGGGTCTGCGCCGCCGGGACCCAGGGGGACTCGCGCAGGCCGGCTCGCAGGCAGTCGTGGACATGGGCGATCTCGTTGCCGTAACCGACACCGATCACCGGCTGCGCAGGGACATGGACGACGGGCTCCTGCGGCTGGTGACGTCCCGGCAGTGGATGGAAGGTCCAGCTGTGCGGCGCGTGGAAGTCGCACGACACCTCGACCCAGCCGGCATCGGTGGTGATCCGGGCCCGGTTGGCCGCCTGGGACGTCAGCCCGGCCGTCAGCGTGGCGAGGGTGTCGTCGGGGTAGCGGCCGGTGATCGCGACGTCGAGGTCGACGTGGGTGTCGGCGACCGTGCCGACGGCGAGGAGCTCGATGGCCTCACCGAGCATCAGGTGGGCGAAGGTGAGTGGGTAGATACCGATGTCGTGGAGGGCGCCGCCACCCAGCGCCGGGTTCAGCAGCCGGTGGCCGGGATCGGCCGGCGCGGTGAAGTGGAACTCCGCCGCGAGGTGCCTCGGCGTGCCCAGCTCGCCGGCGTGCAGGCGGGCAGCGAGGTCGCGCCACACCGGGTGACACGCACTCCACATGGCCTCCATCAGGAAGCGGTCGTTCGCACGGGCCGCCGCGAACAGTCGCTCCGCGCCGGCGCGGTCGAGCGTCAGTGGCTTCTCGCAGAGCACGTGCTTCCCTGCCGCCAGCGCCCTCTCCACCTGCGCGGCGTGCGCGACATGGGGTGAGCCGATGTAGACGACCTCGACCTCGGGATCGTCGAGGACCGCCGCGTAGTCGCCGTACCTCTCGGCACCGTGGCGCTGCGCGAAGCCCGCCGCGCGGTCCGGGGTGCGGGAGCCGACGTGGACCAGGCGCGCGTCGGGGACCAGGGCGAGGTCGGTGGCGAAGGCCTGGGAGATGCCTCCGGGGGCGAGGATCCCCCAGCCGATGGCGGGTGAGCTGGTCACGCGGCGATCCTAGTCGCGACCGCGGAGCGTCGGCGCGGTCGAATGACATCCTTGTCATTCGCGGGTTACAGTGGACGCCGTACCTCACCTGTCCGTCAGATGAGCACGATCCACCCCCGAGCGTCGAGGAGACCTCATGAGCGCCGAGCGCAGCCGTCAGGACGCCACCCCGGTCGTTCCGGGCGACCTCAGCGATCGTGACCGCGACATCCTCGAGTTCGAGCGCCAGTGGTGGAAGTACGCCGGCGCCAAGGAGAGCGCGGTCCGCGAGCAGTTCGACATGAGCGCCACCCGCTACTACCAGGTGCTCAACGCCCTCATCGACCGTCCCGAGGCCCTCGAGGCCGACCCGCTCCTGGTCCGCCGCCTGCGCCGCCTGCGCTCACAGCGCCAGCGTCAGCGCTCGGCCCGTCGCCTCGGCTTCGAGATCTGATCCCGCACCGGCAACCAGAGAGGCGGCCATGACCTTCCCCACCTGGCCCACTCGCACCCGAGCCCAGCGCGGCACCGTCCTGCCGTCGCCCGTGGTGCTGCTCAGCGTGCTCGCCGTCGCCCTGGCGGCGGTGGCCTTCTTCACGACCCGCGGCGACGACCCCGCCGAGCGCGACATCTCCGCGACCAAGGCCGCTGCCACGCCCTCCGACGAGCCCGACGCCGAGCCGAGCGACGATGCCACGGACACGCCGACCGAGGAGGAGGAGAAGCCGCCGCCCCCGCCGGTCGACCGCACCGCCCACTCGGTCGTCGTCTTCAACAACACCGCCATCACCGGCCTGGCCGGCCGGGTCTCCGAGACCGTCAAGGCCGCCGGCTGGAAGGTCGCCGCCGCCGACAACTGGTACGGCACCGTCCCCGCCACCACCGTCTACTTCCCGCAGGGCCAGAAGGCCGCCGCCCGCCAGCTCGCCCTCGACCTCGGCGTCGCCCGGATCAAGCCGGCCGACACCGACAGCGACATGAGCGCCACCAACCTCACCCTCATCCTGACCGGCGAGCTGGACTAGTTTTTTTGGGCCGAGCGTGTCGCCGCTGATCGACGCCTCCGCGACCGCCGGCCGACCCCTCGCTCCGGTCGCTCGTTCCTCGCTTCCTGCGCTCGGTGCCGGCCGACGCCCGCGGACGGCGTCGGCGGCGCCACGCTGCCGGCCGCGCAGTCGCCTGGCGGCAAGCCCTGGTGGTCGAGGAGGCCGGCCACGGCCGTCTCGAGACCCCCGCAGCCCGTACGCCGGAGTCCGGTGGTCGATGAGGCCGGCCACGGCCGGGTCGAAGCCGCGCAAGTGGGTAACGGCCGTCACGGAGCGGTGGTCGCGCGATCACCCGGCGCACGCGCCGCCTCCGGACATGGTGGGATGGGGCAGTGAGGTTCTCGTCGCCTGAGGGTGAGCAGCGCTACGACGCGCTCGTGCGCGTCGCCGCGCGCACCGTCGTCGGCCTGGACTTCGACGGCACCCTCTCGCCCATCGTCGACGACCCGACCCAGGCGCACATCCACCCCGAGGCGGGCGACGTCCTCGTGGCGCTGGCCGAGCAGGTCGCCGCGATCGCCGTCGTGACGGGACGTCCGGCCCGGCAGGCCCTCGACCTGGGCGGCCTCGAGGAGGTCGGCGACGCCCTGCAGGCCGCCGGCAAGGAGCTGTTCGTCTTCGGGCAGTACGGCAACGAGCGCTGGTCCTCGACCCGACGCCGCATCCTCGGCGCCCGTCCGCCCCGCGGCCTGGCGACCTTCGAGCGCGACCTTCCGCGCACCCTGCGCAATGCCGGCGCGGCCGACGCCTGGATCGAGGACAAGGGCCTCGCCGTCGCCGTCCACACCCGACGCCTGCCCGACCCGGAGGAGGCGTTCGACCGCCTCCTGCCGCCGATGACCGAGCTCGCCCGACGCCACGGCCTCGTCCTCGAGCCCGGCCGTTCGGTGATCGAGGTCCGCTCGGCGGGCTCCCACAAGGGACTGGTGGTGCAGCGGCTGGCGGCTGTCGTCGACGCGGAAGGCTTCGCCTTCGCTGGCGACGACCTCGGTGACGTCGAGGCCTTCGAGGCCGTCGAGGAGCTGGGCCGACAGGGCATCGCGCCGCTGCGGGTCTGCTCGGCGTCGGCCGAGCAGAGCGCCCTGATGGACATCTCCGATGTCGTGGTCCGTGGGCCGGACGGCGTCCTCGACTTCCTGCGTCGGCTCACCGCCGACGCCGCCGCTTTCGGCGCGTCTCGATAGCTGGACGCTCATCTCGCCATCCGGTCTGCCGATTGGGAGTCCGTGAAGGCACACCCGTAGGCTGAGCCTGCTCATCCAGAGGGACTGAGGGAACGGCCCTGAGAAGTCCCGGCAACCGCCGCGAACTCCCGTGAAGACCAGCGCAACTGGGATCCACGTCGCGGAAGTGGTGCCAAATCCGACCCGCGCGAGAGTCGCCGGGACAGATGAGAAGGAGGAATCCATGAGCGCTGTTGTCAGTGAGGCCCCGTCGGCCACGACCACCGGTCTGCGGGAAGGCGCCTTCGGGCACGCCACTGCCCTGGCCTGTCGCGAGTGCGGCCACCAGGTCGACCTCGGTCCCTTCTACGCCTGCCCGGAGTGCTTCGGCCCGCTCGAGATCGCCTACGACTTCCCTGCGGTGACCCGCGAGGAGATCGAGGCCGGTCCGGCCAACATCTGGCGCTACAAGGCGCTGCTGCCGGTCCCGACCGACATCGAGTCCAGCCCCAACACCGAGCCGGGCTTCACCCGGCTGCTCGAGGCCGACAACCTCGCCCGCGAGCTCGGCATCGCCAAGGTGTGGGTCAAGGACGACTCGACCAACCCGACCAACTCCTTCAAGGACCGGGTCGTCGCCTGCGCGCTCAGCGCCGCCCGCGAGCTCGACGCCAAGGTCTTCGCCTGCCCCTCGACCGGCAACCTGGCCAACGCCGTCGCCGCGGCGGGTGCCCGGGCCGGGATCAAGACCGTCGTCTTCATCCCGAGCAACCTGGAGAAGCCCAAGCAGGTCAACTCGGCGATCTTCACCGAGAACCTCGTCGCCGTCGACGGCAACTACGACGACGTCAACAAGCTCGCCTCCGAGATCGCCGGCGAGGAGGAGGGCGGGGCGTTCGTCAACGTCAACGTCCGTCCCTACTACGCCGAGGGCTCCAAGACGTTGGGCTACGAGATCGCCGAGCAGCTCGGATGGCGCCTGCCCGACCAGGTCGTCATCCCGGTCGCGTCCGGCTCGCAGCTGACCAAGGTCGACAAGGCGTTCCAGGAGCTCATCAAGCTCGGCCTCGTCGAGGAGAAGCCCTACCGGATCTTCGGCGCCCAGGCCGAGGGCTGCGGCCCGGTCGCCACCGCCTACAAGGCCGGCGTCGACGCGATCCGACCGGTCAAGCCCGACACGATCGCCAAGAGCCTCGCGATCGGCAACCCGGCCGACGGCATCTACGTCCTCGACATCGCCCGTCGTACCGGCGGGGCCGTCGAGGAGGTCACCGACGAGGAGATCCGCGCCGGCATCGTCCTGCTCGCCCGCACCGAGGGCATCTTCACCGAGACCGCCGGCGGCACGACCGTCGCGGTCACGAAGAAGCTCGTCGAGACCGGCCAGCTCGACCCCACCCTCGAGACCGTCGTCATCAACACGGGCCACGGCCTCAAGACGCTCGACGCCGTCTCCGACCAGGTGAGCGCCGCCGCGACCATCGCGCCGACGTACGCCGCCTTCAAGTCCGCCGGCATCGTCTGATCCTGCCCTCACCCCGACCCACCAGCACCACGCGAGAGAGAAGCACCATGGCCGTCAACGTCCGGATCCCCACCATCCTGCGCACCTACACGGGCGGTGACTCCGAGGTCACCGCCGAGGGCGCCAACGTCGCGGAGATCCTCGACGACCTCGACGCCCGCTTCTCCGGCATCAAGGGCCGCATCGTCGACGAGGACGGCAAGCTGCGCCGCTTCGTCAACGTCTACGTCAACAACGACGACGTCCGCTTCGAGCAGGACCTCGCCACCCCGACGCCCGCCGGCGCCGAGGTGTCGGTCATCCCCGCCGTCGCCGGCGGATGCTGAGCCTGGTTCGCGACGCGTCGCTGATCCACCGGTCTTCCGATTCACCACGGTATGTAGGTGAATCGCCGCTTCCCATGCGGAACTCCGCATGGGAAGCGGGTGCTCCCCTACATACCGTGGTGAATCGGATCCGCCTGCGACGATTCGTCTACATACCGTGGTGAATCGTCCCAGACCGGCAGTCAGCCCAGCAGCTCCTTCGCGAGCGCCGCGCTGGCGGGGTAGTCGACCTTGCTGACAGGGGTGCGCGGCACCTCCTCGACGAAGAGCACCTGCTTGGGCACCTTGTAGTTGGAGATGAGCGAGCGGCAGTGGTCCTTGATGGCGTCCTCGGAGGCCGTCGAGCCGTCGCGTCGCTGGACGAGCGCGGTGACCTGCTGGCCCCAGCGCTCGTGGGGCGTGCCGACCACCACGGCGTCGAAGACGTCGTCGTGGCGCAGGAGGACGGCCTCGACCTCCTCCGGGTGCACCTTCTCGCCGCCGGTGTTGATGCAGACCGAGCCGCGGCCCAGGACGGTGATCTTGCCGTCGGCCTCGCGACGGGCGAAGTCGCCCGGGATCGCCCAGCGCACGCCGTCGATCTCCTTGAAGGTCGCCGCGGACTTGACCGGGTCCTTGTAGTAGCCGAGCGGCACCGGCCCCGAGCGGGCCAGCATGCCGTCGACGCCGACCGCGGCCGGCTTGAGGTCGGCGTCGAAGACCTCGACCTGGTCGTTGACGTCGAACTTCGGGGCGCCGACCGGCCCCTCCGACCCGTCGTCCATCCGTGAGCCCGCAGCGCCGGACTCCGACGAGCCGTAGGAGTCGAGGATGAAGCGGCCCGGCAGGGCCCGGCGGATCTCCTCGCGCACCCCCTCGGACAGCGGCGCCGCGCCGTTGGAGACCGCCACCAGGCTCGAGAGGTCCCAGCGGTCGGGCTCGGCGAGGATCGCCTCGGCGACCGGGCGGCCCATCGCGTCGCCGAGGAAGGTCAGCGACGCGACCCCGGCGGCCTCGACGAGGTCGAGGATCCGCTCGGCGGAGAAGTTCTTCTCGGTGAACATCGCCACCGTGTAGCCCGCGACGTGGCCGTTGCCGAGGATCCACTGGCTGCCGCCGTGCATCATCGGGCCGCAGGCCAGCAGCACCATCGGGTTCTCGTTGGCGGCGGCCTCGTCGACCAGCTGCTCGATCGAGTCGAAGGGGGCGCCGAAGCGGCTCGCGTTGAGCGCGGCACGCAGGATGTCCTCGTTGCGCCAGACCACGCCCTTCGGATTGCCGGTCGTGCCGCCGGTGTAGAGGACGTAGTGGTCGTCGGCGTTGCGCCCGTTGTCGGGGCGTACGTCGGACGCGGCGGCCAGCGCCGCGTCGTACTCCTCGCCGAGGACGATGACGTGCTTCAGCGTGGGGACGTCGAGAGCCTCGATCGCCTCGACGTACTCCGGCGCGACGATCGCGGCGACGCAGTCGGCGTTGTCGTAGAGGTAGGCGAGCTCGTCGCGCAGGTACTTGTAGTTGATGTTGATCGGCACCGCGCGCGCCTTGAGGCAGCCGTAGAGCGCGTCGACCCACTCGATCCGGTTGGTCGCGTGGACGGCGACGTGGTCGCCGGGCTGCACGCCGAGGCCGGTCAGGTGGTTGGCGAGGCGGGTGGCCCGATCGTCGATCTCGGCGTAGGTCCAGACGCGGTCCATCGTGAAGATCGCCGGCCGGTCGGGGATCCGGTCGGCCATGCCCTCCAGGACGTCGGCGAGGGTGAGGGCGCGGGGGCCGGCTGCTGCAGGG
Organism: Nocardioides caeni; assembly: GCF_004912195.1. GTDB lineage: Bacteria > Actinomycetota > Actinomycetes > Propionibacteriales > Nocardioidaceae > Nocardioides > Nocardioides caeni. Next base: position 57,873 of record NZ_STGW01000007.1, on the reverse strand, counting down.
CGTGTGGTGGGGGTCACAGGGAGAAGGGTGCCAAATTAGAACAAGTTCTCGCTACGGAATCCCCGGAGAACGGGATCCTGGCCCGGCGGGGAGGATGGGAGCCATGACGGACCACCACTACGCACTCGAGCTGACCTGGCAGGGCAACCGGGGGAGCGGTACCAGCGGCTACCGCGACTACGACCGCGACGTGCTGCTGTCCGCCGAGGGCAAGCCGGACCTCGAGGGGTCCGCCGACCCGACCTTCCGCGGCGACGCGAGCCGCTGGAACCCGGAGGAGCTCCTGGTCGCGGCACTCGCCCAGTGCCACCTGCTGTCCTACCTGCACTCCGCCGTCCGACACGGCATCACCGTGACGTCGTACGACGACAGCCCCGTCGGGACCATGATCCAGGTCGACCAGGGCGGTCGATTCACCTCCGTCACGCTGCGCCCGCGCGTGATGATCACCGATCCCGCCCAGGTGGACCTGGCTCTGGAGATCCACGCCGAGGCGAGCGAGAACTGCTTCATCGCCGCCTCCGTCGCCTTCCCCGTCCGGCACGAGCCGGTGATCGAGGTCGCTCGGGGTGCGTAATTCACGGGTTAACCCGTGATTTAGGCATCCCCTCCATCCCGCGCCACGATCCGTTCACGTCGGCCTGCGACAAGTGCCCCATGAGCAGGGTGCGCAGGACGGCTGTGGTCGTGGGCATGGTGGGCGCGGGGGTTGCCGTGACGACCGGCGGTGGGCGCGAGCTGCTGCGCCGGCAGGCGGCGATCGCGCGCGCCAGGATCGGGAAGCCGCTCGGCGAGGACGCGATCGTTGCCGACAAGGTCTGGAAGCAGAAGACGTACGGCGGCGCGCCGCTGCGGCTGCTCGTGCTCGGTGACTCGATCGCTGCCGGGCTGGGGGTCGAGCGGCGCAAGGACACCCTCGGGGGGCGGCTCGCCCGCGGCCTCGCCGGCCGGGTCCACCGGCCGGTCGCGCTGCACACCGCGGCGGTCGTGGGCTCGGAGAGCTCTGCCCTCGCCGGTCAGCTGGACGCGCTGCCGGACGGCTACCGCGCCGACGTCGCCGTGATCGTGGTCGGCGGCAACGACGTCACCCACCGGGTGCCGGTCGCGACCTCCGCTGGTCACCTGGAGGAGGCGATCGCGCGGTTGCGGGCGCAGGGCACGGCCGTGGTCGTCGGTACGTGCCCAGACCTCGGGGCGCTGCGGCCGGTGCCGCAGCCGCTGCGCTCGCTCGGCTCGCGGATGTCGCGCCAGCTCGCGGCCGCGCAGGTGGAGGTGGCGGTGCGGGGTGGCGCGCACGCGGTGTCGCTGGCTCACGTGGTCGGGCCGTTCTTCATCACCAACCCCGAGGAGATGTTCAGCCTCGATCGGTTCCACCCCAGTGCGCTCGGCTACAAGCGCACGGCCGAGGCGCTGCTGCCGTCGATCCTGCTCGCGCTCGGTCTCGCCGAGGAGATCCCGTTCGGGCACTCGGCGCCAGCCGCTGGTTGAGGCCAGCCTCCAACCTTTTGGGCGGCGTTGTGCGTTGATGGGGTGTGACGACCGATGAGGAGTCCTTCCGGCTCTGGGCTGCCGAGCGCCAGCTCGCGCTGCTCCGGACGGCCGTGCTCCTCACCGGCGACCAGCACCGTGCCGAGGACCTCGTCCAGGAGGCGCTGACAACCGTCGCGCTGCGGTGGCGGCGGCTGCGGGCCGGCCACCCGGAGGCCTACGCCCGGCAGGTGATCGTCCGCGGCAACATCTCGGCCTGGCGAAAGCGTCGACGCGAGGTGCTCGCCGCCGACCCCTCCGACACGCCCACGGCCGGGGTGGCCGACCACACCCCGGCCACGGAGCGCCGGATCGCGCTCGACCAGGCGCTGGCCTCGCTGACGCCGAAGCAGCGGGCCGTCGTCGTGCTGCGCTACTACGACGACCTCACCGAGCGGGCGACCGCCGACGTCCTCGGCGTCAGCATCGGCACCGTCAAGAGCCAGACCCACCTCGCCCTGACCCGACTGCGTCAGGCCGCGCCCGAGCTCGCCGAGCTGCTGGGAGAGGAGTCCTGAGAATGAGTGAACAGAGCCTGCGGGACCTGCTGCGTGATCGCGCCGCCGAGGTGGAGGAGGCCGATCTCGCCGGCGCTGCCTGGGCCCGTGCCCGGCGTACCCGACAGCGACGGGTGACTGCCGTCGCCAGCGCCGCGGTCGTGGCCGTCGTGGCTAGTGGGGCGGCCGTCGTCGCCACAGGCGGCGGCGACGGTCCAGGGCCGACGTCTCCCACGCCGCAAACGACCACCCCTCCCGTGCCGACGGCGACCGCAGGGACGGGCCCCGTGCCACACGCGGTCCGAGCCGGGAGGCAGCACGGCGCCGAGATCTGGTGGGCGCCGGAGAAGTCGGCGGAGGTTGCGCTCCCGGTCAGAGACGTCGACGGCGTCCCGGAGACCATCGACCTCTCGGCGGGCGCGCCGCCGCACCGTCCCGGCATGACGGCGACGGCGGCGTTCACGGTGCTGGCCGAGGACGGCCAGGAGCGCGTGGTGCTGCTCGGCAGCGACGCGTCGACGTACTCGCTCGACACCAGTCGTCTCGATCCGGTCGCTGACGAGGGCGGCAACCGCTTCGTGTCCCTCGGCGACCAGGGTCTGGCGCCCGACGGCCGGCACGTGTTCTTCCGTCAGGTCTCCTCCCTCGAGGTCTATGACCTGATGACGGGGAAGTGGACCAGCATCGACACCCCTGACTGGGTCGCGGAGGGTGCTCGCTGGCAGATCGAGTCCGCGGCCGCCGGCCTCGGCGGGGAGCCACCTGCTGCGGACGCTGCCACGATCTGGGTGCCGGAGGTGCTGGGCGAGGAGGACGGTCCGGGCACGGTCTACCGCCCGTCCGGTCAGGGCCTGCGCACCGACTGGATCGCGCACTATGACCTGTGGGAGGCGGCCGGCGCCGAGCCCTACGGCCCCCAGGCGCTGGATCCGCTCGGGATCCACCTGTCCGGGTTCGGGCCTGCCACGGCCCAGCAGATGTTCCCCACCGTCGAGCTCGTCGACCCCGACGGTGCCCGGGTGATGGGAGCGGACGTCGTCGTGACGCGCGACCAGAGCTTCTCGAACCTCTCGGTCCTCGTCCTGCCCTTCGGCGGCGCCGACGGGGCGCGGTGGAACGCCTGTTGCCCGGTGGTGGGCTGGCTCGGCGGTCCCGAGACCGTGCTGCTCGAGTCCCACGGCAACGAGTGGCGGGTGCTGGGGTGGGACGTGGGGACCCGACGGTTGTGGCGGGTCACCGAGGTCGTCGGCTGGGTGCCGGGGCAGGACTCCGTCGTGGGGAGATGGGCGGCCCTCGGGCCCCGCTGAACCAGTCGCCGACGGACCACCCCGCGCTTGCACTCGCCATGGTCGAGTGCTAAACATGACGTTGGCACTCTCGCATCGAGAGTGATAACGGACATCGCGAAGGAATCGCAGGAGATATGTCGAAGCTGATTGCTTTCAACGAGGAGGCCCGGCGCGGCCTCGAGCGCGGCATGAACACGCTCGCCGACGCCGTCAAGGTCACCCTGGGCCCCAAGGGCCGCAACGTCGTGCTGGAGAAGAAGTGGGGCGCCCCCACGATCACCAACGACGGCGTCTCCATCGCCAAGGAGATCGACCTCGAGGACCCCTACGAGAAGATCGGCGCCGAGCTGGTCAAGGAGGTCGCGAAGAAGACGGACGACGTCGCCGGTGACGGTACGACGACCGCGACCGTCCTCGCCCAGGCGCTCGTCCGCGAGGGCCTGCGCAACGTGGCCGCCGGCGCGAACCCGATGGGCCTCAAGCGCGGCATCGAGGCCGCCGTGACCGCTGTCTCCGAGCAGCTCCTCGGCCTGGCCAAGGACGTCGAGACCCGCGAGCAGATCGCCGCCACCGCCACCATCTCCGCCGGTGGCGACTCCACCGTCGGCGACGCCATCGCCGAGGCGATGGACAAGGTCGGCAAGGAGGGCGTGATCACGGTCGAGGAGTCGAACACGTTCGGCATCGACCTCGAGCTCACCGAGGGCATGCGGTTCGACAAGGGCTACATCTCGGCCTACTTCGTCACCGACCCCGAGCGCATGGAGACCGTCCTCGAGGACGCCTACGTGCTGCTCGCCAACTCCAAGATCAGCAACGTCAAGGACCTGCTGCCGCTCCTGGAGAAGGTCATGCAGTCGGGCAAGCCGCTCGTCATCATCGCCGAGGACGTCGACGGTGAGGCCCTGTCCACGCTGGTCGTCAACAAGATCCGCGGCACCTTCAAGTCGGTCGCCGTCAAGGCTCCCGGCTTCGGTGACCGTCGCAAGGCCATGCTGCAGGACATCGCCATCCTCACCGGCGGCCAGGTCATCTCCGAGGAGGTCGGCCTCAAGCTGGAGACCGCCGGTCTCGAGCTCCTCGGCCAGGCCCGCAAGGTCGTCATCACCAAGGACGAGACCACCATCGTCGAGGGTTCCGGCGACCAGGGCCAGATCGAGGGCCGGGTCAACCAGATCCGCGCCGAGATCGAGAAGTCGGACTCCGACTACGACCGCGAGAAGCTGCAGGAGCGCCTCGCCAAGCTGGCCGGCGGCGTGGCCGTCATCAAGGTCGGCGCGGCCACCGAGGTCGAGCTCAAGGAGCGCAAGCACCGCATCGAGGACGCCGTGCGCAACGCGAAGGCGGCCGTCGAGGAGGGCATCCTCCCCGGTGGCGGCGTCGCGCTCGTCCAGGCCGGTGCCACGGCCTTCGACAAGCTCGAGCTTGAGGGCGACGAGGCCACTGGTGCCAACATCGTCAAGGTCGCGCTGTCCGCTCCGCTGAAGCAGATCGCCATCAACGCCGGCCTCGAGGGCGGTGTCGTCGCGGAGAAGGTCGCCAACCTCCCCGCCGGCCAGGGCCTCAACGCCGCGACCGGTGAGTACGTCGACCTGCTCGGCGCCGGCATCATCGACCCGGCCAAGGTCACCCGCTCCGCCCTGCAGAACGCCGCGTCGATCGCCGCGCTGTTCCTCACCACCGAGGCCGTCGTGGCAGACAAGCCGGAGAAGGCCGCCGCAGGTGGCGACCCGACCGGTGGCATGGGTGGCATGGGCGGCATGGACTTCTGAGGAGTCCCCGCTTCACCTGAGCATCATCCACAGGGCTCCCGCTCCGGCGGGGGCCCTGTGGCGTTCGCGGGCAGCGACCGCGATCCGATCAACCTGGTTGATCGGATCGCGGTCGTTCGACGGGTTCGCCGTGCATTCGTGCGTCCGTGGCAGAGTCGGACCATGGCCGCCACCGGTCTCCTCCTCGCCGCCGGCGCCGGTCGCCGCATGGGTCAGCCCAAGGCGCTCGTCCGCGACGCGACCGGCCGACCCTGGCTGACCCGCGTGGTGAGGGTGCTGCTCGCGGGAGGCTGCGATCGGGTCGTCGTGGTGCTGGGCGCCGCCGCGGACGAGGCCGAGTGGCTGCTCGCCGACGGCCTGCCCGACCTGACCCGCGTCGACGTCGTGCGCGCGCACGACTGGCAGGCGGGGATGGGCGCGTCGCTGCGAGCGGGCCTCGATGCCCTCGCGGAGGCCGGGCCAGACGCCGCGCTCGTCCACCTCGTCGACCTCCCGGACGTCGGCGCCGAGGTCGTCGCTCGAGTGCTCGCGGCAGCCGGGCCCGGGGCGACGACACTGGCCCGGGCGTCGTACGACGGAGTGCCGGGGCATCCCGTCCTGCTGGGCCGCGACCACTGGGCGGGGGTGGCCGACGCCGCCGCCGGAGACCAGGGCGCGCGGCACTACCTCGCGGCCAACGCACCGACCCTCGTCGAGTGCGGCGACCTCGCCACGGGAGTCGACGTCGACCGACCAACCCCCGGCCAACGCGCGCCTCACTAGCCTCGCCGCATGGACACCCGGGTCGCCGAGCTGGCGCGTCGACTGGAGGAGACCGGCTACCTCTGCGACGACGACCTCGCGACGGTGCTGTTCCTGTCGCTCGAGATGCGACGACCCCTGCTGCTCGAGGGCGAGCCCGGCACGGGCAAGACCGCGCTGGCCGAGTCGATCGCCCAGACGCTGGGGCAGCCGCTGATCCGGCTGCAGTGCTACGAGGGCATCGACGCGACCCAGGCCCTCTACGACTGGGACTTCCCACGTCAGATCCTGCACCTGCGGGCGCTCGAGGCGGCTTCGGGGGACACCCGTGGCGAGGTCGCGGAGACCGAGAAGAGCCTCTATGACGAGCGCTTCCTGCTCGCCCGCCCGGTGCTGGCCGCGCTCCAGCAGAGCCCTGCCGTGCTGCTCGTCGACGAGATCGACCGCGCCGACGACGAGTTCGAGGCCTTCCTGCTCGAGGTCCTGTCCACCTTCCAGGTCACGATCCCCGAGCTGGGCACGGTGCGGGCCGCGACGCCGCCGACGGTCGTGCTGACCTCCAACCGCACCCGCGAGCTGCACGACGCCCTCAAGCGGCGCTGCCTCTACCACTGGATCGAGCACCCGGGACTCGAGCGCGAGGTCGCGATCCTGCGCTCCCGCGCCCCGGAGGTGAGCGCCGACCTGGGGCGCCAGGTGGTCGCGGTGGTCCAGCGCCTCCGGAACGGCGAGGCCGGCATCGACCTGCTCAAGCCGCCCGGCGTCGCCGAGACCCTCGACTGGGCCCGCGCCCTGCAGCACCTCGGCACGGTCGAGCTCGACGTCGAGACGGCGGCGCGGACCCTGGGTGCGCTGGTGAAGCATCGCGACGACGCCGAGCGGGTACGCGCCGCCCTCGACCGGATGCTGTCGGCATGACCGCGCCCGTGCTGCTCCGGGAACCCGACGAGGTGCTCGTCGGGTTCACCGTCGCCCTGCGGGCGGCGGGCGTCGGCGTCACCCAGGACCGGACGCGCAGCTACCTCGACGCGGTGAGGATCGTCGGCCTCGCCGACCGGGCAGCCACCCGCATGGCGGGACGGTCGACCCTCTGCGCCAGCCGCGAGGACCTCGAGCGCCACGACCGGCTCTTCGACGAGTGGTTCAGCCGGGACACCGCGGAGCCGACCCTGCGCCCTCGTGGCGTGCAGCAACGACCCGGGGTCGGGCTGCTCCCCGACGACCAGGCCGCTGGCGCCGGATCGGAAGTCGACGACGATCCCCTCCGCGCCGCCGCCAGCGCCGCGGAGGTTCTCCGGCACCGTGACGTCGCCACCCTCGACCCGACCGAGCGTGCCCTGCTCGCGCGCCTGTTCGCCTCGTTGCGGGTGCGGCTCCCGGTCCGGTCGACCTCCCGCCGTTCGCCCCATCGCCGAGGAGCCGTCGACGTCTCCCGCACGCTGCGCGCGAGCCTGCGCCGGATGGGCGAGCCGGCGCGGATCCACCATCGTCGCCGCGCGACCCGCGCCCGCCGGGTCGTGCTGCTCGTCGACGTGTCCGGTTCGATGGGCGGCTACGCCGACGCGCTGCTCCGCCTGGCGCACCGCATCGCGCAGGCGGGACCGGGCGTGGAGACCTTCACCCTCGGCACACGGCTCACCCGGATCACCCCGCCGCTGCGCCTGCGTGACGCCGACCGCGCGATCGCGGCCGCCGGTGGCGTCGTACCGGACTGGTCGGGGGGCACGCGGCTCGGCGAGACCCTCCGGGCGTTCCTCGACCGGCACGGCCAGCGTGGCCTGGCCCGCGGCGCGGTCGTGGTGATCTTCAGCGACGGCTGGGAACGGGGCGACCCGCGCCTGCTGGGCGAGCAGGTCGAGCGGCTGCACCGGCTCGCGCACCGTGTCGTGTGGGTCAACCCGCACCGCGGCAAGGACGGCTATGCCCCGCTCCAGCAGGGGATCGTCGCCGTCCTGCCGCACGTCGACCACTTCGTCGCCGGCCACTCGCTGGCGACCTTCGCCGAGCTCGTGGAGGTGCTGGCCGATGCGTGAGGTGCTGCCCCAGCTGCTGGCCTGGTGGGAGGCCGGCGAGACCGTCGGCATGGGCACCGTGGTCGCGACCTTTCGCTCCGCCCCGCGCCCACCGGGCGCCTCGATGCTGGTCGGGCCGGACGCGTCCGCCGTCGGCTCGGTCTCGGGTGGGTGTGTGGAGGGCGCCGTCTATGACCTGGCCCAGGAGGTCGTCGGGTCCGGGACACCCCAGCTGCACCGCTACGGCGTCTCCGACGACGACGCCTTCGCCGTCGGCCTGACCTGCGGCGGCATCCTCGACGTCTATGTCGAGAAGGTCAGCCGCGAGACCTTCCCCGAGCTCGGCGAGATCGCGGGCGACATCGACGCCGGCCGGCCCGTCGCGGTCGCCACGATCGTGGAGCATCCCGATCCGTCGTACGTCGGGCGCCGGACCGTCATCCGCCCCGACGCTGGCGTGGTGGGGAGCCTCGGCAGTGCCCGGATCGACGACGCGGTCCGCGACGACGCCCTGGGCCTGCTGGCGGCGGGACACCACGGGACGCTGTCCTACGGGCCCGACGGCGAGCGCCGTGGCGAGGGGATGCGGGTGTTCGTGTGGGCGTTCGCGCCCGCCCCGCGGTTGCTGGTGTTCGGTGCGATCGACTTCGCTGCGGCGGTGGCCCGGGTCGGCGGATTCCTCGGCTACCGGGTCACGGTCTGCGACGCCCGGCCGGTGTTCGCGACGACCAGTCGCTTCCCGGGGGCCGACGAGGTCGTGGTCGAGTGGCCGCACCGCTACCTGGCCGCCGAGCAGGAGGCGGGACGCATCGACCGTCGCACGGTCGTCACCGTGCTGACGCACGACCCCAAGTTCGACGTCCCGCTGCTCGAGGTCGCCCTGCGCCTGCCCGAGGTGGGCTACGTCGGCGCGATGGGCTCACGCCGCACGCACGACGACCGGATGGAGCGCCTGCGCGAGGCCGGCCTCGACGACGACGAGCTCGCGCGGCTGCACAGCCCGATCGGCCTCGACCTCGGCGCGCGTACGCCGGAGGAGACCGCGATCAGCATCGCCGCGGAGATCGTGGCGGGCCGCTGGGGCGGGTCGGGCGAGCCGCTCGGCGAGCGGGCGGGTCGCATCCACGGTTGACCCGGCCGCCGGCCGCCCGCTGAAGGGGTGACGCCCGTCACGCCACCGGGGGTACTGTGCACGCCATGGACGAGCTCCTCGAGCGACGCCGCGCCGCCCTGTCCGCCTGGTCCACCTTCGTCGAGGACGGCGACCGGGCAGCCACCCTGGTGCGCCCCGAGATCCTCGACAGCTGGCAGCGCTCCGGCACGACGGTCGCCCGCGACGTCGTCGAGGCACCGCTCGCCGACGAGGCGGAGACTCGGTCCTTCTGGGACGGCTCGCCGCTGCAGGTCGCGGTCGAGCGGGTGGAGGAGGAGCTGCGGCGCACGGCCGAGGACGGCGACCTCGTCCTCGCGGTCACCGACCCCGACACCCGCGTGCTGTGGACCTACGGCGGCCGCGTGATGCGGCGCAAGGCCGAGAGCGTCAACTTCGTGGTGGGCGGTCGCTGGGACGACCGCTCGGTCGGCACCAATGCGCTCGATCTCGCCAACCGGCTCGACCGCCCGGCGATGGTCTTCAGCGCCGAGCACTACGCGCCGATCGTGCACAACTGGGTCTGCTGGGCCGCGCCCGTGCACGACCCGGTCAGCGGCGCCAAGCTCGGCGTGCTCGACATCTCCACGACCTGGGAGCGCACCCACCCGATCGGACTGGCCACCGCCCGGGTCCTGGCCCGCCTCGTCGAGCAGGCCCTGCCGAGCACCCGTCACTACGTCGACGGGACGTCAGTGACCGAGGGCGTCGCGGAGCCGGGCCTCGTGCTGAGCGTGCTCGGCACGGCGGAGGCACGGGTCGACGGGCAGCGGCTGCTGCTCAACCGGCGACAGAGCGAGATCCTCGCCCTGCTGGCGCTGCACCCCGACGGGCTGTCCCTCGAGCAGCTCCACGCCATGCTCTACGGCGACCACGCCGTCACGTTCTCCACGCTCAAGGCGGAGGTCTCGCACCTGCGCCACGCCCTCGCCGGACAGCTCGCCTCCCGCCCCTACCGCCTGCTGATGCCGATCGCCACCGACGTCGACCATGTCCTCGGGCTGCTGCGCCGTGGCGACGTCGCCGCGGCCGTCGACGCCTACGGCGGCGACCTGCTGCCCGGCACGGAGAGCCCGGCCCTCGTCCAGATGGGGGAGTACGTCGCCGTCGCCGTCCGCGAGGCCCTGCTCGCCGACCCCCAGCCCGACGCGGTGCTGCACTACATCGAGCTGGCGCCCTACGACACCGCGGTGCTGGAGGCCTGCCTGCTGCGGCTCCGTGCCGAGGGACGCGAGCACCACCCCGCCGTACCGCTGCTCAAGGCGCGACTGGCGGTTGCGGACGCCTGACCCACAGCCACGTCATCAGCGCCCAGACGGCCGAGACGACGAGGACCTCGATCACGACGTAGGTCGGCCAGGCCGGCAGCGCGTCCAGTACGGAGGCGCGGTGCGGCTTGCCGTTGAGGTAGCCGTAGTTGGTGCCCACGATGGCGTTGAAGGTCATCGCGGCTGCCGCCCACAGGGTCGTCAGGGCCACGGTCAGGCGATAGTCGCGCCAGCGGGGCGTGATGCGCAGGCCCCAGACGAGATAGATCGCCGACCAGACGATCAGCGCGTGCATGCCCCAGAACATCCAGAACCGCGGCTCGGCCCAGCCAGAGCCCAGGTCGGGGGTGATCATGCCCTGCAGGGTGAGGGTCGTGCCCCACAGCCAGTTGACGCTCGCCGCCCAGCGTCGGCCGGTCCACAATGCATACACCGCGACCACCCAGGCGAAGTCGCAGATCTGCAGCGGCAGGGAGGTGTCGAGGTCCCACTCCGAGGGAGTGAACTGCAGCGCCTGCATCGGGATCGTGAAGAGCGGGATCGCGACGGCGAACGCGCGACGGAAGCGGAGGTCGTCGCCCGTCACGCGCTGCCGCCGCCCGAGGACGACCAGGGGCCAGCAGAGGATCAGGAAGACCGCGAGCGCGGTGAGGTGGGAGGCGCCGAGGGTCGTGAACTGGTGGCTCCCGTCGGTGACCACGTCACCAGCCTGTCGGAGTCGGCCGGCCGGGCACGCCGTATGGGTACTCAAACCGTCGACGGTCCGCGCCAACCTCGTGCCAACCCACGGTGCCTAGCGTGAGCCGGGTCACAGGTTCCTGCGCTCAAGGGAGAGTCATGGCCCGGATCAACCTCACCGTCGACGGATCGCAGGTCAGCGACGACGTCGAACCGCGGATGCTGCTGGTGCAGTACCTGCGCGAGCAGCTCGGCAAGACCGGCACCGTCATCGGTTGCGACACCAGCAACTGCGGGGCGTGCACCGTCCACCTCGACGGCACGAGCGTGAAGTCGTGCAACGTCCTCGCCGTCCAGGCCGACGGCGCCGAGGTCACCACCATCGAGGGCCTGGCCGCGGAGGACGGGACGCTGCACCCGGTGCAGGAGGCCTTCCGCGAGTGCCACGGCCTGCAGTGCGGATTCTGCACCCCCGGAATGATCATGCAGACCGTCGACCTCCTCAAGGACAACCCGGACCCGTCGGAGGAGGCGATCCGGCTCGGTCTCGAGGGCAACCTGTGCCGCTGCACGGGCTACCACAACATCGTCCGCGCGGTTCAGCACGCGGCGGGTACGACGGAAGGAGCGTCGGCATGACCGCGACCCAGGAGCCCGCGGCCCAGGCCGAGATCGGGCGGGACCGTCGACGCAAGGAGGACCAGCGACTGATCACGGGCCGCACCCGCTGGACCGACAACATCACGCTGCCGGGGATGCTGCACCTGGCGATGGTCCGCAGCCCCTTCGCCCACGCGCGCATCACCTCCATCGACACCTCCGCGGCGAAGGCCGGTCGCAATGTCGTCACGGTGCTGACCGGCGCGGACCTCGGCGAGGCACAGGGTGCCTGCATCAACGCCTGGCCGGTCGTCGAGGACCAGGTGACCCCCGACCACCTCCCCATGCCGACCGATCGCGTCGCGTTCGCCGGTGAGACCGTCGCCGTCGTCGTCGCACGCAGCGCCGCCGAGGCCCGCGACGCCGCGGAGCTCGTCGAGGTCGACTACGAGGAGCTGCCGGCCGCGCTCGACCTCAAGGAGGCAGCGGCCGCCCACGAGAGCGGGGGGACGCTCGCGCACCCCGACCTCGGCACCAATGTCACCGCCGTGTGGCGATTCGACTCCGCCGAGGCCGGGACCGGCGGCGACGTCGAGGCCGCCATCGCCGAGGCCCGCGACAGCGGCATCCTGATCGAGCGCGAATACCGTCAGCAGCGGCTGATCCCCGCCTTCATGGAGCCGCGCAGCGTCGTCGTGGACCCGACCGGTGAGCAGATCACCATCTGGTCGGCGACCCAGATCCCGCACATCCTGCGCTTCGCGCTCGCGGCGACGACCGGCGTCCCGGAGTCGAAGATCCGGGTCATCGCCCCCGACGTGGGCGGCGGCTTCGGCGGCAAGCTGCAGCAGACCCCGGAGGAGATGATCGCCTTCGCGGTGGCGCGCCGGCTCGGCAAGCCGGTGAAGTTCACCGAGACCCGGAGCGAATCCCTGCTCACCGCCCATCACGGCCGCGACCAGTGGCAGCGGCTCACCCTCGCGGCGACCAAAGAGGGCACGGTCACCGGGCTCAAGGTCGACCTGCTCGCCGACCTCGGTGCCTACGTCGCCATCGTCGGCGGCGGTGTGCCGGTGCTCGGCGCGTTCATGTTCAACGCGATCTACAAGTTCCCCGCCTACCAGTTCCAGACCACCAACGTCCTCACCAACAAGGCCTGGACCGATGCCTACCGCGGCGCGGGACGCCCCGAGGCGACCTATGCGATCGAGCGGCTGATGGACGAGCTCGCCGCCGAGGTCGGCGTCGACCCGCTCGAGATCCGCGAGCGCAACTGGATCAACCACGAGGAGTTCCCGTTCACCACGGTCGCGGGACTCGAGTACGACTCCGGCAACTACGAAGCCGCGACCGCGCGGGCCAAGGAGATGTTCGGCTACGACGCCCTCCGCGCCGAGCAGGCCGAGCGCCGCGCCCGCGGTGACAAGGTCCAGCTCGGACTGGGCGTCTCGACCTTCACGGAGATGTGCGGACTCGCACCGTCCCGGGTGCTCGGCAGCCTCAACTACGGCGCCGGCGGCTGGGAGCACGCGGAGGTCCGGATGCTCGCGACCGGCACGGTCGAGGTCGTCACGGGGGCGTCCGCCCACGGCCAGGGGCACGAGACCGCGTTCAGCCAGATCGTGGCCGACCGGCTCGGCGTACCGTTCGAGGACGTCGAGATCCTCCACGGGGACACGCAGATCTCGCACAAGGGCCTCGACACCTACGGGTCCCGCAGTCTGGTCGTCGGCGGCGAGGCCCTGGTGCGGGCTGTCGACAAGGTGATCGAGAAGGCACGGCCCGTGGCGGCCCACCTGCTCGAGGCCTCCGCCGACGACCTCGAGTTCAGCGGCGGCAGCTTCACCGTCAAGGGGACCGACCAGGGGATGGCGATCCAGGAGATCGCCACCGCCGTCTTCGCCGCGCACAACCTGCCGGACGGGATGGAGCCCTCGCTCGACTCCGAGGCGACCTACGACCCGGTGAACTTCAACTACCCCCACGGCACCCACCTCTGCGCGGTGGAGGTCGACACCGAGACCGGACAGGTCAAGCTCCGCAAGTACGTCTGCTGCGACGACATCGGGGTGGTCATCAACCCGCTGATCGTCGCCGGACAGGTCCACGGCGGCCTGGTGCAGGGCATCGCCCAGGCGTTGTGGGAGGAGGCGATCTATGACGAGAACGGCACCCTCGTCACGGGCTCGTTCGTCGACTACCTGCTGCCCACGGCGGCCGACACGATCACCTTCGAGATCGACCACACGACGTCGCCGTCCACCACCAACTCGCTCGGCACCAAGGGCGTCGGCGAGGCCGGCACCATCGCCTCGACGCCGGCCGTCGTCAACGCCGTCGTCGACGCCGTCCGCCACCTCGGCGTCAACGACATCACCATGCCCTGCACCCCCGAGCGGGTCTGGCGAGCCATCAACGACGGCTCGTCCGGCGGCGAGACAACCGAGGCAGCGATGCCCCACTTCGACGAGACGGAAGGAGGGGTCCAGTGATCCCCGCAGCCTTCGAGTACGTCGCGCCGACCTCGGTCGAGGAGGCGCTCGCCGCCCTCGCCGAGCACGGCGACGACGCCAAGATCATCGCCGGCGGCCAGAGCCTCCTCCCCGTCCTGCGGATGCGGCTCAACGCCCCCGAGTGGGTGATCGACCTCGGCCGCATCGACAGCCTGCGTGGCGTCCGCGACGGGGGCGACCACCTCGTGATCGGCGCCATGACCACGCACCACGACGTCGGTCGCGATCCGCTCGTCCACGAGCACGCGCTGCTGATCAGCAAGGCGATCACGCACCTTGCCGACGCCCAGGTCCGCCACCGCGGCACCTTCGGCGGGGCGCTCGCCCACGCCGATCCGGCCGGCGACCTCGGGGCGCCGGCGCTGGCGCTCGGCTCGACCTTCGTCGTCCAGGGTCCCGGCGGCACCCGGGAGATCCCGGGCGCCGACTTCTTCGTCGACCTCTTCGAGACGGCGATCTCCGACGACGAGATCCTCACCGAGGTGCGGGTCCCGAAGCACGACGGCTGGGGGGCGTCGTACGAGAAGTTCGTGCGGATCGCCCACCAGTGGCCGATCGTGGCGGTCGCGGCGACGGTCCGGCTCGAGGGCGACACCATCGCCGAGGCGCGGGTGGGGCTCACCAACATGGGCTCGACCCCGTTGCGCGCCCACGCGGTCGAGGAGGCGCTCGCCGGCCGTCCCGCCACGGAGGACGCCGTCGCCGGCGCCGCCGCTCTCGTCGCCGACGGCACCAACCCGCCCAGCGACCTCAACGGCGACGCCGACTACCGCCGCCACATCGCGACCGTGATGACCCGCCGGGCCGTGCTGGCCGCTGCGGGTCGCGGCTGAGGACGGCGCCACGGATGGAGCTCACCCACTCCTTCACCGTCCCGACCGCCGTCGATGCCGCCTGGTCACACTTCCAGGACATCGGCGGGCTCGCCGAGTGCTTCCCCGGCGCCCAGGTGACCGCCGTCGGAGAGGACGCCGACGGGCACCCGACCTTCGAGGGCACCTGCAAGGTCAAGCTCGGCCCGATCGCCCTGGTGTACGCCGGTGCCGGCTCGTTCACCGAACGTGACGAGTCGGCGGGCCGGTTCGTCGTGGTGGCCAAGGGCCGCGACAAGCGGGGCAACGGCACGGCCGGGGCGACCGTGACGGTCACCATGGCCGCCGACGGCCCGGCGACCCGGGTCGAGGTGGTCACCGACCTCGCCATCACCGGCAAGCCGGCGCAGTTCGGACGCGGCGTCATGCAGGACGTCTCCGACAAGCTGCTCGGCCAGTTCGTCACCTGCCTCGAGCAGCGCCTGGCCGGCGACGTGCCACCCACCGAGGACTCCGCGGCCGCCGGGACGGATCCCGAGCCGGCGGCCGCGGCACCACCACCGGCGTCCGTCCCGGCCCCCACCCCGGCGCCTGCCCGTGCCGCGCCCGCGCCCACTCCGGCCGACGACGCCCTCGACCTCGGCTCGACCGTGGTGCCGATCCTGCTCCGGACCTATGGGAAGAAGGCTGCGATCGGGTTGGGGGTCGTCGCGCTCCTGGCGCTGCTGCGGAGGGTGCTGTCCCGGTAGCTACCAGCTCTCGGGGAACCCGTAGTTGCCGTCGTCGTAGAGCTCCTGGTCCTCGCGACGCTGGCTCCGGCCCTGCTGGTTGTTGCGCTCGAGGCGTTCCTGGCGCGGGTCCTCGCCCGGGTCCGGGGGCGGCTCCTGCAGCTCTGGTTCGGGCTCCTGCGGCTGGGGCGGAGGATCCTGCTGTTGCTGCTGCAGCTTCTCCTCCAGCCGCTTCTCCACGGCGGCGGCGTCCTCGCTCTGCTCCTTGCCGCGACCGGCGTCCGTCGGACAGTCCGCCTCGCGCAGGGCGTCGAGTCCGGCCTGCCACGACTCGACCGCGGCCTCGGTGTCCTGGTCCTCCAGGAAGGTGTCGCCGACGGACTCGTGGGCGAGGGCGAGGTTGATCCGGACGGTGCACTCCTCGGCGTCCGGCACGTCCTCGAGCGCCTTCTCGTAGCTGCCGATCGCCCGGCCCGGGTCGCCGTCGGCGTGCCAGCTGGCGCCCTCGCCGAAGGCGGCGATCCACGGCTCGAGCCAGTTGAGACTCCGGTTGCCGTGGAAGTCGGCGGCCGCTCCGTCGTGGTCGCCGCGATCGAAGGCATCGCGTCCGGCCGCATCGGCCCGCAGCATCAGCCCGACCTTGACGGCGAACGCCAGGACGATCAGCGTCGGCAGGATCCCGGCGAGCACGAGGATCGTCCGGAGCCCGCTGCGTGGGTTGGTCGAGGTCATGCCCGCGCCCCCTTCGCTCGGCCGGCGGGGCCTCGGTCGTCCAGGGTGCGGTGCGCACGCCAGGTGGACCGCCAACCCGCCCGCAGCTCCAGCAGCACCAGCGCGAGCAGCACCAGGCCGGCGACCCAGGTCAGGTCGTGCTCGGCCGGCCGATCGTCGCGGCCGCCCTCGCCGTCGACGTACGACGACTCGAAGTCCTCGGCGATGTCGTCGATGCCTCCGGAGCTGGTGCGGTGGACGTAGGGCACGCCGAGCTCGTGCGCGATCGCCTGCAGGTTGTCGAAGTCGGCGCGGGAGATCGCGGTGCTTCCCGTTTCGGGATCCTCGACATAGCCCTCGGAGTCGTCGAGGTCGTCCGAGGCGGGCATCGCGGCCCCGTCCTCGGTGCCGTAGCCGAGGACGACGCCGTCGGCGACGAGATCGGCGGCGTCCTCGAAGGTCTGGTCCGCGCCCTCCTCCGAGGTGTCCTCCCCGTCGCCGACGTAGACGACGATGCGCCTCCGCTCGGGGCGCTGCTCCTCGGCACGGGCCAGCACGGCCGTCGTCTCGGAGGCGCCGCGGTCGGCTCGGGAACCCGCGCCGTCGCGGGGGCGCTCCAGGTAGGTCGTCTCGACCGCGGCGAGGAAGGCCGCGGCGTCCGTCGTGAACGGGACCGTCAGCCGGCCCTCCGCGCCGAAGGTGACCATGCCGAAGCGGGCGCCGGGCAGCGCCGCAGCGAGATCGGCGAGGTCGGCCTTGGCGCCGGTGATCCGCGCCTCCTTGTCCTCTCCTGCCTGGTGGTCCAGCGCAGCCATCGACCTCGTCACGTCGAGGACGACCAGGACGTCGAGGTCGCTGAGCTGCACGGGCGACTCGGCCTCGCCGAGACCAGGACGGAGCAGGACGGCGACGAAGGCAAGGACGATCGCCACCCGTCGGGCGATGGTCAGGCCGGTCGCGGCCACGGGGCCGATCACGGTGTCCTCCTTCGTCCGCGGAACGCCAGGATCGCCTCGGCGATCCACACCAGGACGAGACCGGCGAGGCCGAGTCCGGCGAGCAGGGTGCCCGCCGTGGGCCGGTCGAGGACCTGCGCCAACGGCGGTCGGTCGATCTCCACGGCCTCCAGCTCCCCGATCGCCTCGACGACGGCCGCCGCGCTGCCGTCCTCTCCGAGCAGCGAGAAGGAACCACCCGTGGTGGACATCGCCTCGGCGAACTGCTGCTCCGCCCGCGGCCGGTCGGCCGTCAGCGGCGCGGCGATGCCGTGCACGACGACCTCCTCGTCGGCGGCGAACTCGGCGGCCTCCTCGACCGTGAAGATGCCCTCGCCGAGAGGCTCGTTGTCCGAGGCCAGGACGATCGCGCGACTGCGGTCCTCGTCGCGCCGGTCGAAGCGCTGGACGCAGGACGCGAGCCCGTCGCCGAGCTGGGACTGCACGTCCCAGTCGATGACCGTGCCGGCGGTGTAGAGCGCGTAGTCGTCGCTGTGGACGTCGCCGGACGCGAAGGCCGCCTCCGCCTCCGCGAGCTGGTCCACGACGTAGTCGTAGTCGTCGGTGAGTGGGAAGATCGTGATCGCGACGCCGCTCCAGATCGTCAGCCCGATCCGCTCGCCCTGCAGGCCGTCGACGATGGTGCGGAACTCCCGCAGCACGTCGGCGTCGACCTCGGCCATCGACCCCGAGGCGTCGAGGCACAGCATGATGTCGCGGGTGCGGTCGTTCTGCTCCAGGGTCTGCCGCTCCTGCACCCGGCCCGCGAGCACGATCGCGCCGGCGGCGGTGACCAGCGCCGCGATGCTGACCAGCACACCGATCACCCGACGCTGCTGCACGAGCGCCTGATAGCGCGGCAGGCTCCGCAGCCGGGTCGCGTGGGCGACGTACGCCGCTCCGGCGGGAGGACGGCCCCCGCGGACCACGCCCCACCACACCAGCAGCACCACGACGAGGGCGATGAGGGCGACGACCAGCCACGGCCACCGCAGGGCCACGTCCTCGCTCTGCCATCCGACGCTCATGTCAGACATCGCCTCCCTGCCACGTGCCGACGAGCTGCCGGGCCTGGCCGGCGGCGTCCTCGAACCGGTCGCGGGCGATGGTGTCGTCAGGGGCGAACTCGGGCGGATACATCAGCTCGATCGCTGCCACGAGCGCCTCCGGCGCCCGATGACGGAAGTCGGCCAGCGCCATGGTGCGGGCCGGCAGCGTGGTCACCTCGGCGACGAAGGAGCGCACCACGTCGCTGAGCTGCTGGTGGCCCGCCCGCGGCTCGAGGTCACCGGCCCGCACCTGGGCCACGACCTCGTCGATGCGCTGCAGGTGACGCTCCCGCACGGTCGGTACGTCGACCCGTGGGCGCGCGATCGTCGCCGGCTTCGGGGCGCGGGTGAACCACCAGGCAGCCACGTAGTAGACGAGCACCAGGACCAGCAGACCGAGCACGATCCACAGCCAGCGGTCGGAGTAGGCCACCGGTCCGCTGAACTCCTCCGGCAGCTCGTCGGCAAGGACCCGGCTAGCGGCGGCGCGCATGGCGGTGCCTCTCCAGGAGCCGGTGGATGGCGGTGATCGCGCCGTCGGTGTCGGCGACGCGCTCGTGGACGACACCGACCTGGTCGAGCCGCCGTCGCAGCTGCAGGTCCTCGCTGGCCACCAGCTCGGCGTACTCGCGCGACAGTGGGGCGTCGCGCCGCAGCCACCGGGGGATCTCGACGCCCGCGTCGACGTCGACGAGCCGGCGGTCGGCCACCGACGGCAGGGTCGGGTCGAGGTCGCCGATGGTGAGGAAGAGGACCTCGTGCTGGACCGAGAGACGCCGCATCAGGTCGACGGTGTCCTCGGAGAGCGAGGTGTCGTCGGTGACGACCACGAGGATCGTCTGGCGCCGCACCGTCCGCACGACGTAGCGGAGAAGCGCCGGCAGGTCGCCGGCCGGGGAGCCCGGACCGATCGCACCGTGGACCACGCCGAGCAACCGCTCGAGGTGGAGCTCGCCGCTCTTCGCGGGCTGGCTGTGCTGATCGAGGGAGTTGCCGTGCACCAGGCCCACCGGGTCGCCGTGCTGCACGGCGAGCAGGCCCATCACCCCGGACACGAACACGGCGAGGTCGCGCTTGTCGACCGCCGCGTCGTTCATCGCCGCCATGCTGCGACCGGTCGAGACGCAGAGCAGCACCGTGTGCTTGCGCTCGGCGACGTAGCGCTTGACCAGCAGCTGGCGGGCCCGGGCCGAGGCCTTCCAGTCGATGTCCTTGACGTCGTCGCCGCGGACGTAGGAGCGCAGGTCGTTGAAGTCCATCCCGCGGCCCACGTGGATGGCGGCGTAGTCACCCTCGAGCAGCCCACGGACCTTGCGGTGGGCGTGGATCGAGAGCCGGGTCTTGATCCTGGTCAGGTGCGCGGTCATGCGCCGGCCTCAGGGCGTCGGGACGGCGCGGAAGACGGCGTCGATCACCGTCTCGGGACGGACCCGGTCCGCGAGGGCCTCGAAGCTGAGGTGGATCCGGTGCCGCAGGACGCTGTGCCGCAGCTCGCGGACGTCCTCCGGGATGACGTAGTGCCGGCCCTGGACGACCGCCATCGCGCGCGCTGCCTGGAAGAACGCGATCGATCCGCGCGGGCTGGCGCCGATCTCGACGTAGTTGCCCAGCTCGGGGCCGAGGAGCTGGCCGACATTGCGGGTCGCCCGGATCACGGAGACGACGTAGCGCTTGATGGCCGGGTCGACGTAGACCCGGCGGACCAGCTCCTGCAGCTCGGCGACATCACTCGTCGTGGCGACCGGCGAGACGTCGGCCATGTGCTGGCCGAGGGTGCCGTCATCGATGCGCTCGAGGACCATGAGCTCGTCGTCCTCACTCGGGTAGTCGACGATCTCCTTCAGCAGGAAGCGGTCCATCTGCGCGTGCGGCAGGACATAGGTGCCCTCCTCCTCGATCGGGTTCTGGGTGGCGAGCACCATGAACGGGTCGGGCAGTGGATGGACCTGTCCGGCGATCGAGGTCTGGCGCTCCTGCATCGCCTCCAGCAGCGCCGACTGGGTCTTGGCACTGGCCCGGTTGATCTCGTCGAGGAGCACGAAGTTGGCGTGCACCGGCCCGAGCTGGGTCTCGAACTCGTGGCGGCGGGGGTCGTAGACCTGGGTGCCGATGATGTCGCTCGGCAGCAGGTCGGGCGTGCACTGGATGCGCGTGAACCGTGCGCTGACGGACTGGGCGAGCGTCGACGACGCGAGGGTCTTGGCCAGGCCGGGGACGCTCGCGAGCAGCACGTGGCCTTCGGCCAGCAGGGTCACGAGCAGCGCGGTCCGCACCCGGTGCTGCCCCACGACCCGGCTCGAGAACGCCTCCGAGATCCGGTTGATCCGCTCGCTGGCCCGGGCCAGCTCGTCAGCGGTCAGGGGCGCCTGCTGGCCGACCTCGTGACGGCGGATCGTCATGCCGGCGGGGTTCGTGGGCGACGTGAGGTCGGTCATGCGGGCAGTGCTCCTGTCCGAGGTGCGTGCGGATCAGCCATGTGGCCCGGAGCAGCCTGCCTCGGGGCGGTCGCGTCAAACCTACCGAGGGAGCATGCCGGGATCACGGGCGGTGAGGCGCTCACGCAACGACTCGGCGCGGCCCAGGCGGACGAGGTCGCGCTCGCGCCGCTCGGCGACGACCGCCGCCAGCACCAGCTCAGGTGGCGCGCCGGGCGGTGGTGCGGGGGCGACGTGGGGGATTACGTCGGCCAGCAGTCCCCGCGCCACCCGGTCCCGCGACACCGGGTCGAGCGTCGGCAACCGACCCAGGAACTGGCGCACCGCCAGCGCCGTACCGGTCGGCAGCGCCGCCAGGTCGGCCCGGCGGGCCCAGTCCGCCAGCTGCGGCGGCATCGGCGGCGGGGCCGGCAGGCGCAGGCGCACCCGGTCGCGGACGACGTAGGTCCCCGCGGCGTAGTCGCCGAGCCGCTTGCCCCGTGAGCTCAGCAGGATCGAGAAGAAGGCCGGGGCGCCGGTGAAGGCATAGATCTCGACGAAGCCGATCATTGAGCGGACCAGTGCGTGGTGGAAGCTGATCGGTCCGCCGTCGTCGCGGACCGTGCGCAGCCCGAAGGCGAGCTTGCCCACCGAACGGCCCCGCGTGAGCGTCTCCAGGGCCGAGGGCAGTGCGAGGAACGTCAGCACCATCGTCAGCACCAGCGCCGCCGCGAACAGCGCGGCATCGGCGAACGGCAGCGCCGCGACCAGCAGCAGGAGGTAGAGCCCGATGAAGGTCACGACGGTGACCACCATGTCCAGCAGCCCACTGGCCATCCGCAGCCCGAGGGTCGCCGCCGGCAGGTCCAGCGCCACGCCCTCGCCGGTGACGAGGTCATCGGCGGTCACGGTGGCGAAGTCGGCGGGCATCACCGCGAGCCTACTGGCGGACTCCCCGTAGGCTGGCGAGCGTGCCCCGGATCGACATCGACGCCTACGTCATGGCGAATGCGCGATCGTGGGAGCGGCTCGAGCAGCTCGTCCGGCAGCGGCGCCGTAGCGGTGCGGAGGCCGACGAGCTCGTCGACCGCTACCAGCAGGTCGCCACGCACCTCTCGGTCGTGCGCACCTCCGCGCCCGACGGCGAGCTCGTGGCCTACCTGTCCGCCCTGCTCGGCCGCGCCCGGATCGCGATGCTGTCCTCGCGGGTGCCGAGCTGGCGCGGTGTCGCGTCCTTCCTGACCGATCGGTTCCCGGCCGCGCTCTACCAGCTGCGGTGGTGGTGGCTGGGCTGCCTGCTCGCCAACGTGATCGTGACCGGCGTGATGATGGCCTGGCTCGTGCACCACCCCGAGGTCGAGCAGGCGCTGATCGGCCCTGCCGAGGTCGACCAGCTGGTCAACAGCGACTTCGAGAGCTACTACAGCGAGAACGCCGCCAGCGCCTTCGCCACCCGGGTCTGGATCAACAACACCTGGGTCAGCGCGTTGTGCATCGCGCTGGGCATCCTCGGGCTGCCCGTGGTGTGGCTGCTCTTCAACAACGTCGCCAACCTGGCGGTCGTCGGCTCGATCATGATCCAGCACGATCGCGGCGCACTCTTCTGGGGCCTGATCATCCCGCACGGCCTGCTCGAGCTCACCTGTGTCTTCGTGGCTGGTGGTGTGGGACTGCGCCTGTTCTGGTCGTGGATCGAGCCGGGCGGGCTCAGCCGCTCGGCGGCCCTGGCCAGTGCCGGCCGGACCGCCGCCACCGTCGCGCTCGGCCTCGGCCTCCTCCTGCTCCTCAGCGGCATCGTCGAGGCGTTCGTGACGCCCTCGCCCCTGCCCACCTGGGCCCGCATCGCGATCGGCGTCCTCGCCGAGGTCGCCTTCCTCGCCTACGTCTTCGTCCTCGGCCGCGCGGCAGCCGCCCGCGGCGCGACGGGCGACCTGGGCGCCGACCTGCTCGAGGACCGCGTCGCCACCCAGGCCTGACGCCTCCGTTGGTCGGCGCCGACGCCGCCTCCCGCCGTCCGGCGCCGCAGGCGCCGCCTGCAAGCTCCTCGACGAACGCAGGCGAGCGGCTACAGCAGGCCCTGGGCCTTGAGGTGCAGGTAGTGGTCGGCGAGGGCGGGCGGCAGCTGCGCGGCCTCCGCGTCGACGACGTCGACACCGAGACGCGAGAGCACCTCGCGCATCCGGGCGCGGCGGTCGAGCTCGTGCTCGGCCGCTGCGACGGCGTACGCCTGATCGGCGTCGGGGCGCTCGCCGAGGGTGGCGAGACGGCCCAGCTCGGGGTCGCGAACGCTGGCGAGGACGACCCGGTGATGGTGGGTCAGCACCGGCAGGACCGGCAACAGGCCCTCCTCGATCGCGGAGGGCTCGAGTGCGGTGAGGATCACGACGAGGGCGCGTTGGCGTCCGAAGGCCTGCACGCCGCCGGCGAGGGCGTCCCAGTCCGCCTCGGCGAGGACGGGCTCCAGGTCGGCCATCTGCTCCTGGAGACGCGCCGCGACGTCGCGGGCGCCGGCGATGCGCTGGCGTGCGCGGACCCGGCGGTCGCCCGCGAGGAAGTCGATCCGGTCGCCGGCACGCGACGCCAGGGCGGCGAGCAGCAGGGCGGCGTCCATGGCGGCGTCCAGACGCGGCATGCCGTCCTCGGCGGCGTCGTCGGCCGTGCGGGCGACCCGGCCCGCCGAGGTGCGGGAGGTGTCGAGGACGACGACCACCCGGCGGTCGCGCTCCGGCTGCCAGGTGCGGACGACGACCTGGGGCGAGCGCGCGGACGCCCGCCAGTCGATCGAGCGGACGTCGTCGCCGCGGACGTACTCCCGCAGTGAGTCGAACTCGGTGCCCTGGCCGCGGACCCGAACCGCGGCGCGGCCGTCGAGGTCGCGCAGGCGAGCCAGCCGCGAGGGCAGGTGCTTGCGGGACTCGAAGGGCGGCAGGGCCCGGACGGTGCCCGGGACGTCGTAGGTCCGCTGTCGACCCGTCAGTCCGAGCGGACCCCAGGACCGGACCGTGACGCCGGCCGCGCGCAGGTCGCCGCGTCGACGGGGCAGCAGCGGTGTCGTCGTACGGCGATCCTCGCCGGCCCGCAGCGTCAGCCGGAACCGGTTGTCGCTGGCTCCGGCCGAGGGCTGCCAGGCGTCGCGGACATGGAGGCGCAGGGTCCGTGTGCCCGGGTTGCCGACGACCAGGCCTGAGGTCGCCGGGTCGCCGAGTCGCACGGTGCCGGGCTGGCGGCGGCTGAGGGTCGCCGCCGCCGGAGATGCCGTCAGCGCGAGGTCCAGGCCCACGAGGAGGAGGACACCCAGCAGCCACAGCCACACCGTGCCGGCGCTCGGGCGCAGGACGACGGCCGGCAGCCCCAGCAGGAGCAGCAGCGGCACGCGTCCGGAGATGACCATCGGTGTCCTCGTCGCGGGTGTCTCAGCGGGGGACCGGCACGGAGCCGATCGCGGAGGCCAGCACCTGGGCGACGTCCACGCCCTCGAGCTCGGCCTCGGGTCGCAGGGACAGGCGGTGGGCCAGCGCCGCATGGGCGAGCGCCTTGACGTCGTCGGGTGTCACGAAGTCGCGGCCCGAGAGCCAGGCCCAGGCCCGTGCCGCGCGCATCAGCGCGGCCGCGCCGCGGGGGCTCACGCCCAGCGACAGTGACGGCGACTGACGGGTCGCGCGAGCGATGTCGACGATGTAGGTCGACACCTCGGGCGAGACCTGCACGGCCTTGACCGCCCGCTGCCCGGCCTCGAGGTCGTCCGCGGTGGCGACGGCGGTGACGCCCGCGCCGGCCACGTCGCGTGGGTCGAAGCCGTCGGCGTGGCGGGACAGGATGGCGATCTCGTCGTCGCGCGGCGGGATCGGCAGCACCACCTTGAGCAGGAAGCGGTCCAGTTGCGCCTCGGGCAGCGGATAGGTGCCCTCGAACTCGACCGGGTTCTGCGTGGCCGCGACGAGGAACGGGCGGGGCAGCCGTCGGGTGACGCCGTCGGCGGAGACCTGCCCCTCCTCCATGGCCTCCAGCAGCGCCGACTGCGTCTTCGGGGGCGTCCGGTTGATCTCGTCGGCCAGGAGCAGGTTGGTGAAGACCGGGCCCTCGCGGAAGGTCAGCTCGCCCGAACGGCCGGCGGTCGCATCGATGACCAGCGAGCCGGTGATGTCGCCCGGCATCAGGTCGGGCGTGAACTGCACCCGTCGGGTCTCGACGGCGAGGCTGGCCGCGAGCGTGCGCACGAGCAGCGTCTTGGCCGTGCCGGGCACCCCCTCCATCAGCACGTGCCCGCCGCACAGGAGGGCCACCAGCAGCCCGGACACCGCGGCGTCCTGGCCGACGACGGCCTTCGCCACCTCCTGGCGTACGGCGAGCAGCCGGTCGCGCACCGCGTCGTCGGCGCCCGCGCCGGTCGGCGGCGGGGGAGGCGTGGTGCCGCTCCCCGGCTCGGGCGGCTGGGGCGGCTGGGGTGATGGTGTCCCGGTCAGGTCGTTCATCCTCGTCGTACCTCTCTCCTCAGGCGGGTGAGCTCGTGGGCCAGCCGGACCAGGTCGTGGTCGTTGGCGGGCGGGGGCTGGTCGTCGGTCAGCAGCGCAGCGATGTCGTCGAGCCGGGCGCCCAGGTGGCGGGCCGCGGCCTCGGCCACCTCGAGCGGCGGAGTGCGACGGTCCAGCCGCAGGTGGGCGGCGACGTCGGCGCGTGCGGCGCGGCGCAGGGCCGCGGCGGCGTGCCCGCGGTCGCCACTGCGCCGATACATCCGGCCGCGGCTGTGCGCGGTCTCCACGCCGCGCACCACGACCGGCAGTGGCTCGCGCGAGAGCGGCCCGAGGCGTCGTACGCGCCACAGGACGAGGGCCAGCGCCGCCAGGGCGGCGAGGAAGAGCCCGGGCTGGATCCAGCGGGGGATCAGCGACGACAGGGTGACCGCCTCGTCGGGCTCGGCGTCGGTGGGGTCGGGGACGTACCAGACCAGCTCGGTGTCGCGACCGAGGAGTCGCAACGCGACGGCGGCGTTGTCACCGCGGGTGACCTGCTCGTTGGTCAGCGCGTCACCGGCGCCGAACAGCACGATGCCGGCGTCGGCATCGGAGACCAGCACGTCGCCGTCGGCCGTCGCGAAGCAGGTCTCGCGACCGGTCGGGACGTCGTCGAAGACCGTCGACTGCTCCACGTCCAGCCGGAGGTCGCCCAGCGCGGTGTCGCCGGTGCAGTCAGCGACCACGCCGTCGGCCGATCCCGCGCGTGCGGTGATCCGGTCGTCGTAGGCCTGGAGCACGAGGTGGGAGGGGTCGACGAGGACGATCCGCCCGGGGGCGGCGTGGCGGCGGAGCCGGTCGGTCGTGGTGGGCGACAGGGACGACGTCGCGGTGACGACGACCGTGGTGTCGTCGTCGATGTCCTCGCTCTCGAGCTCGTCGGCGGAGCGGACGATGCGGACGTCGACTCCCTGGTCCTCCAGCACCCGCGCCAGTGCCTGGGCGCCGTCCGGGCCGGGGTTGCGGGGGTCGAGGGGGTCGGGCCACTCCTCGCTGTCGCGGGTGGTCCACACGGCCAGGGCGAGGGCGGCTGCGATGGCGAGCCCGATCAGCAGCCAGCGCCGGAGGCGACCGGTCGTCGTGACGGCACCGGTCGTCGCGTTGAGCGCGGCGCTCACCGTCGCACCGCCCGTCCGCCGAGGGCGTCGTCGAGGCTCAGCAGGGAGCGGGCCTGGTCGACGGTGGCGGGGTGGTCGCCATAGAGCACTTCGTCGAAGAGGCCAGCGCCACGGTGGATCTCGGCTGCGTGGTCCGGGAAGGCGGCGGCGAGCGCTCGCGCCAGCTCGAGGGCGGTGGCCTGTGGGACGTCGTCGATCCGGTCCCGCTCCACCTGTCGGACGGCCGTCGCGCGGAACGCGTCGATCAGCGCCGCGGCTGCGTCCCCGGCGGCCAGGGCCTGCTCCGCCCGAGCCCGCAGTGCGTCGGCCGAGATCGCCTCGTCGGCGAGGGCGGGAGCGCCGGAGCGCTCGGCCCGGGCGGTGCGCCGCGCCCGCGAGACCACCAGCATGATCGCCGTGATCAGCGCCAGCGCCACGAGGATCGTCACCGCGACGCTCACCGGTGGGGCGCCGGACGCCGCCGCGACGGTGTCGTCGAACAGTCCCTGGATCCAGCCGACGATCCGGTCGAGGACGTTGCGGTCGTAGTACTCCGGCTTCGCCAGCTCGCGGCGCAGGTCGCTGCGCGCGTCGTCGCCGCTCGGGTCGAGCGGAGGGTCGCGAAGGACGAGGAACGTCGGCACCTCGAGCCCCCCGCCCGTCAGGAGAGGACCCGTCACGAGACGATGCCCGCCTCGCGCAGCAGCTCGACGTCGAAGGCCTCCTTGCGCATCCGCAGGTCGAGGTACTGCACGGAGCTGACCGCGGCCAGGAAGGGCGCATAGAAGGCGTTCTGCACCACCAGGGCGAACGCCTGGGTGAGGACGAGCAGCAGTGCGGCGTACTCCGGCAGCGCGAAGGCGGCGATCTGTCCGATGAAGGACGCCGGCGAGGACAGCATCGAGCCCGCGATCGACCCGATGATCACGGTCAGCAGGCCGATGCCGAACGTCCGCCAGAACTGACGCGAGGTCAGCGTCCACGAGCGGCCCAGCGCCCCGAAGACGCCCACGTCCTCCAGCATCAGCGGCGGCACGGGCAGGTAGTAGAGCCGCGTCCACAGCCAGGCCGAGAGACAGATCATGGCCGGGACCGTGATCAGCCCCCACGCGACGATCGGCCACGGGCCCGGGCTCACCACGACGACGAGGACCCAGAGCACGACGTAGACCACGAAGAGGACGAGGAACACGGTGTTGATCAGCAGGGTCAGCCCGAGCAGGCGCCAACGCTTGCCGTGGGTGGCCGCCCACGCCTCTCCGAGGGACATCCGTCGTCCGACCGCCGCGGCACGGGCCACGTGGGCGACCATGCCGGTCACGAAGATGACGCCGATCTGGGCGAGCACGATCGAGAGCAGGAGCGAGCCGTAGGCCGCGACCAGACCGGCGGCGTCCGCGGTGCTGATCTCGCTCTCGACGTCCCCGCTGGCGTCGATGGCGAGACCGACGGTGAACGTGAGCACGGCGGTGATCACGATCGGGATCGCCATTGCGACCGCCGTGACCAGGACCGCGGCGCCGACGGTGGCCTTCGGGTTGAAACGGATCAGGCGGAACGCGCCGTCATAGATCATCCCCAGCGTCAGCGGACGCAACGGGAAGGCGCCGGGCTTGTGGGCGGCGCCCAACAGGTAGCCGGGCTGCGGCGCGGGTCCGCCCCCGCCCTGCGGGGCGTACGGCGCCCAGGGCGTCGGTGGCGGTGGGGGTCCGCCCGCGGGCGGACCCGGCGGGCGAGTGCCGCCCGTCATGGCACGCGGCGGCTCGGGCTCCTCCGGCAGCGGCGCGCCCGGCGGCGGGTAGTGCGTCGGCCCGTCGGTCATCGCTCTCCTCGTCGGCTGTGCAGGCGGCGATCCTCATCCTTGCATCCCGGCGTCTGCGGGTGCGGGGACGGGGGAGCCAGGGAGGCGAGGCTCCCGGCCGCGACGATTTGGAGGGCGCTGCGAACTCTGCCAAGATGTTCCGGTTGCTCCGACGGGATCGTCGGGGTGCGACACACCTTGACTACTGAATCGTGTCTCCCTCTGGGAGCGCCGCTGGACAGGACTCCTGGCCGGCGGCGTTTCGCCAGGAGCGTGCGAGGTCGTCGACGTTCGGTCGCACCGCGCACCAACCGATCACCGGCTCGCCGGGGGCCGGTGGGTGAGACCCGATGCAGCGCAGAACAACAGCTCCACTTCCCCAGGGGAGACGTGCGTGCCCACAACCGGGTGCGACACGCCCGACCTCGGGGGTCGGAGCGAAACAGGACCAACGGGACACAGCCCGAGTCGTACGACGAGAAGGACGAGAGAGACCTATGGCGGGACAGAAGATCCGCATCAGGCTCAAGGCCTATGACCACGAGGTGATCGACACCTCGGCGCGCAAGATCGTTGACACCGTCACCCGGACGGGCGCGAAGGTCGCCGGCCCGGTGCCGCTGCCGACCGAGAAGAACGTGTTCTGCGTCATCCGCTCGCCGCACAAGTACAAGGACTCGCGCGAGCACTTCGA
Source organism: Nocardioides caeni (assembly GCF_004912195.1). Taxonomy (GTDB): domain Bacteria; phylum Actinomycetota; class Actinomycetes; order Propionibacteriales; family Nocardioidaceae; genus Nocardioides; species Nocardioides caeni. The sequence continues at coordinate 29,014 of NZ_STGW01000007.1, read as the reverse complement.
GATGCGCACCCACAAGCGCCGCATCGACATCATCGACCCCACGCCGAAGACCGTCGACAGCCTCATGCGCCTCGACCTGCCGGCCGGTGTCGACATCGAGATCAAGCTCTGAGGTAGTTGACATGACTGTTGAGCGCAACGTGAAGGGACTGCTGGGCACCAAGCTCGGCATGACCCAGCTCTGGGACGAGAACAACCGCGTCGTCCCCGTCACCGTGGTCGCCGCCGGCACCAACGTCGTGACCCAGGTCCGCCAGCCCGAGCCGGACGGCTACAACGCCATCCAGATCGGCTACGGCGAGATCGAGGGCCGCAAGGTCACCAAGCCGCAGGCGGGCCACTTCGCCAAGGCCGGGACGACCCCGCGCCGTCACGTCGTCGAGATCCGCACGGCCGACGCGTCCGAGTACACCGTGGGCCAGGAGCTGGCCGTCGACACGTTCGAGGCCGGCCAGGCCATCGACGTGACCGGCACCAGCAAGGGCAAGGGCTTCGCCGGTGTCATGAAGCGGCACGGCTTCGCCGGTGTCTCCGCCTCGCACGGTGCCCACCGCAACCACCGCAAGCCGGGCTCGATCGGCGCCTGCGCCACGCCCGGACGCGTGTTCAAGGGTCTGCGGATGGCCGGCCGGATGGGTTCCGACACCGTCACCACCCAGAACGGCACCGTCCACGCCGTCGACGTCGAGAAGGGCCTGGTCCTCATCAAGGGCGCCGTTCCCGGCCCCCGTGGCGGCCTGGTCGTTCTCCGCACTGCTGCGAAGAAGGGCTGATCACCATGGCCAAGAAGCTTTCCGTCGACCTGCCCGCCGAGATCTTCGGCGTCGAGGTCAACGTGCCGCTGATCCACCAGGTCGTCGTCGCCCAGCGCGCCGCCGCCCGCCAGGGCACGCACGCCACCAAGACCCGCGGCGAGGTCCGCGGTGGTGGCCGCAAGCCCTACAAGCAGAAGGGCACCGGCCGCGCCCGCCAGGGCTCGACCCGCGCGCCGCAGTTCGCCGGTGGTGGCGTCGTCCACGGTCCGCAGCCGCGTGACTACAGCCAGCGCACCCCGAAGAAGATGAAGGCCGCGGCGCTCAAGGGCGCCCTGTCGGACCGCGCCCGCAACGAGCGCGTCCACGTGGTCGAGGCCCTGGTCTCCGGTGACAAGCCGTCGACCAAGGCCGCGCTCGCCTCGCTCTTCGAGCTGAGCGACCGCCGCAAGTTCCTCGTGGTGCTCGAGCGCGCCGACAGCGTCACCTGGCTCTCGCTGCGCAACGCCCCCGAGGCGCACATCGTCGCGGTCGACCAGCTCAACACCTACGACGTGCTCGCGAGCGACGACGTGGTGTTCAGCAAGGCCGCCTTCGACCGCCTCGTCGCCTCCGGCACGTCCGTGAGTGAGGAGAACAACTGATGAGCACCCTGCACAAGGACCACCGCGACATCCTGATCGCGCCGGTCGTGTCGGAGAAGAGCTACGGCCTCCTCGACCACAACAAGTACACGTTCATCGTGCGGCCTGACGCCAACAAGACCGAGATCAAGATCGCGGTCGAGAAGGTCTTCGGCGTCAAGGTCACCTCGGTCAACACCCTCAACCGGCCCGGCAAGACCCGCCGGACCCGCAACGGCATGGGCAAGCGCAAGGACACCAAGCGCGCCATCGTCAGCCTGGCCGAGGGTCACCGCATCGACATCTTCGGAGGTCAGGCCTGATGGCTATCCGCAAGTACAAGCCGACCACCCCGGGCCGTCGTGGCTCCTCGGTGGCCGACTTCGCCGAGATCACCCGGACGACGCCTGAGAAGTCGCTGACCCGGCCGCTGCCCAAGAAGGGCGGCCGCAACAACCAGGGCCGGATCACCACCCGGCACCAGGGTGGCGGTCACAAGCGCGCCTACCGCGTCATCGACTTCCGTCGCTACGACAAGGACGGCGTGCCGGCCAAGGTCGCTCACATCGAGTACGACCCCAACCGCACCGCCCGCATCGCGCTGCTGCACTACGCCGACGGCGAGAAGCGCTACATCGTCGCGCCGAAGGACCTGGCGCAGGGCGCGCGGGTCGAGTCCGGTGTGGGTGCCGACATCAAGCCCGGCAACAACCTGCCGCTGCGCAACATCCCCGTCGGTACGACGATCCACTGCGTGGAGCTCCGTCCCGGTGGCGGCGCCAAGATGGCCCGCTCCGCGGGCAACAGCGCGCAGCTCGTCGCCCGTGAGGGCTCCCGCGCCACGCTGCGTCTGCCCTCGGGCGAGATGCGCTACGTCGACGTGCGCTGCCGCGCCACCGTCGGCGAGGTCGGCAACGCCGAGCAGTCCAACATCAACTGGGGCAAGGCCGGCCGCATGCGCTGGAAGGGCAAGCGCCCGACCGTCCGTGGTGTCGTCATGAACCCGGTCGACCACCCGCACGGTGGTGGCGAGGGCAAGACCTCCGGTGGTCGCCACCCGGTCTCGCCGTGGGGCAAGCCCGAGGGCCGTACGCGCAAGCGCAAGGCCAGCGACAGCCAGATCATCCGTCGCCGCAAGTCCGGCAAGAACAAGCGCTGATAGGGAAGAACTGACATGCCTCGCAGCCTGAAGAAGGGCCCCTTCATCGACGGCCACCTCCTCAAGAAGGTGGACGCCGAGAACGAGAAGGGCACCCACAACGTCATCAAGACCTGGTCGCGCCGTTCGATGATCATCCCCTCGATGATCGGTCACACCATCGCGGTGCACGACGGTCGCAAGCACGTGCCGGTCTTCATCTCGGACTCGATGGTCGGCCACAAGCTGGGCGAGTTCGCCCCGACCCGGACCTACCGCGGTCACGTCAAGGAAGACCGGAAGGGACGTCGTCGATGAGCACCACCGAGCGTCACCGCACGAGCGCGCGGCGTGAGTCGCTGCTGGGCGAGGAGCCCGGCGCGTTCGCGACCGCCCGTTTCCAGCGGATCACCCCGTTGAAGGCGCGCCGCGTCGTGGACCTGGTCCGCGGCCTGCCCGTCGACGAGGCGCTGACCCTGCTGCAGTTCGCCCCGCAGTCCGCGGCGGAGACCGTCTACAAGGTCATCGAGAGCGCCGTTGCCAACGCCGAGACCACCGAGGGCCTCGCGGCCGGCGACCTGGTCGTCGCCGTCGCCCGTGTGGACGAGGGGCCGACGATGAAGCGCTGGCGTCCGCGTGCGCAGGGCCGGGCCACCCGGATCAACAAGCGCACCAGCCACATCACCATCGCCGTGCAGCCGGCGGACGTCGTCGCCGGGAAGAAGGGCAAGAAGTAATGGGCCAGAAGATCAACCCGAACGGCTTCCGCCTCGGCATCTCCACCGACCACAAGTCGCGTTGGTACGCCGACAAGCTCTACAAGTCGTACGTCGGCGAGGACGTCGCCATCCGCAAGCTGCTCAGCAAGGGCATGGAGCGGGCCGGCATCGCGAAGGTCGAGATCGAGCGCACCCGTGACCGGGTCCGTGTCGACATCCACACCGCGCGTCCGGGCATCGTCATCGGCCGCCGCGGCGCCGAGGCCGACCGCATCCGCGGCGAGCTCGAGAAGCTCACCGGCAAGCAGGTGCAGCTCAACATCCTCGAGGTCAAGAACCCCGAGATCGACGCGCAGCTGGTTGCCCAGGGCGTCGCCGAGCAGCTCTCCGGCCGTGTGCAGTTCCGTCGTGCGATGCGCAAGGCGATGCAGACCTCGATGCGCTCCGGTGCCAAGGGCATCCGGATCCAGTGCTCGGGTCGTCTCAACGGCGCCGAGATGTCGCGCACCGAGTTCTACCGCGAGGGTCGCGTGCCGCTGCACACCCTCCGCGCCGACATCGACTACGGCTTCTACGAGGCCCGCACGACCTTCGGCCGCATCGGCGTGAAGGTCTGGATCTACAAGGGCGAGGTCGCCGGCACCCGTGCCGAGCGCCAGGCCCAGGCCGCTGCCCGCGCCGGTGTCCCCGGCCGCGGTGGCCGTCCCAACCGTGGTGGCGACCGCCCGACCCGTGGGTCGCGCGGCGACCGCCCGAACCGCTCGGACCGTGCCGAGGGCTCCGCTCCCGCGGAGGCCGTCGAGACGCCGGCTGCCGAGCCGAGCACCGGATCGGAGTCCTGACCCATGTTGATGCCGCGTCGCGTCAAGCACCGCAAGCAGCACCACCCGAAGCGTCGGGGTGCTGCCAAGGGCGGTACGTCGCTCGCGTTCGGTGACTTCGGTATCCAGGCGGTCGAGGGTCACTACGTGACCAACCGCCAGATCGAGTCCGCTCGTATCGCGATGACCCGCCACATCAAGCGTGGCGGAAAGGTCTGGATCAACATCTATCCGGACCGCCCCCTCACCAAGAAGCCGGCCGAGACCCGCATGGGTTCCGGTAAGGGCTCGCCGGAGTGGTGGGTCGCCAACGTCAAGCCCGGCCGCGTCATGTTCGAGCTGTCCGGTGTGCCGGAGGACGTCGCCCGCGAGGCGATGCGCCGTGCCATCCACAAGCTCCCCATGAAGTGCCGCTTCATCACCCGAGAGGCCGGTGAGTTCTGATGGCCAGCAACGTCACGAAGGCTCACGAGCTCGACGAGCTCAACAACATCGACCTCGAGGCCAAGCTGCGCGAGGCCAAGGAGGAGCTGTTCAACCTGCGCTTCCAGGCGGCCACCGGCCAGCTGGAGAGCCACGGGCGGCTCCGCACGGTCAAGAAGGACATCGCCCGGATCTACACCGTGGTGCGTGAGCGCGAGCTCGGCATCCGGACCGCGCCGGGCGCGGAGGAGGAGAACTGATGACCGACTCGACTGCCACCGAGCGCAACAGCCGCAAGACTCGTGAGGGCCTCGTGGTGAGCGACAAGATGGACAAGACCGTGGTCGTGTCCGTCGAGGACCGCGTCAAGCACGCCCTCTACGGCAAGGTCATGCGTCGCAACACGCGGCTCAAGGCCCACGACGAGCAGAACGACTGCGGCGTCGGCGACCGTGTCCTGATCATGGAGACCCGCCCGCTGTCGGCCACCAAGCGCTGGCGCGTGGTGGAGATCCTCGAGCGCGCGAAGTGACCTCTCGCCGCCAGGCGAGGACTACCCCCGTTCGGCAAGGCTCGTGGCCCGCTGAGGCTGCGAGAACCGGCACGACAACCAGGAGAAACTGATGATTCAGCAGGAGTCGCGACTCAAGGTCGCCGACAACACCGGTGCGAAGGAGATCCTCTGCATCCGTGTGCTCGGCGGTTCCGGTCGTCGCTACGCCGGGATCGGCGACGTCATCGTCGCCACGGTGAAGGACGCCATCCCCGGTGGCAACGTCAAGAAGGGTGACGTCGTCAAGGCGGTCGTCGTCCGCACGGTCAAGGAGCGGCGCCGTCCCGACGGCTCCTACATCCGCTTCGACGAGAACGCCGCGGTGATCCTCAAGAACGACGGCGAGCCCCGTGGCACGCGTATCTTCGGCCCCGTGGGCCGCGAGCTGCGCGAGAAGAAGTTCATGAAGATCATCTCGCTGGCGCCGGAGGTGCTGTGATGGCTACCCGCAAGAAGTCCGAGCAGACCCGCAAGAAGCCCCACCTGCACGTCAAGAAGGGCGACACCGTCAAGGTCATCGCCGGCAAGGACAAGGGTGCCGAGGGCAAGATCATCAAGGTCCTCCGTGAGGAGGAGCGGGTGATCGTCGAGGGTGTCAACCGCATCAAGAAGCACACCAAGGTCGTCGACCAGGGTGGTCGTGCCGGCAACACCGGCGGCATCATCACCACCGAGGCGCCCATCCACGTCTCCAACGTGATGCTCGTCGAGGGTGACGGCGTCACCCGCGTCGGCCACAAGCGCGTCGAGGTCACCAAGCGTCGTCCCGACGGCTCGGAGTACGCCTCGACCCGCAGCGTCCGCATCTCCCGCAAGACCGGGAAGGAAATCTGATGACCGAGACCACCGTCGACGTGGCCGAGAAGGTCACGCCCCGGCTCAAGACGAAGTACCGTGAGGAGATCCTCCCGGCGCTGCGCACCGAGTTCGAGATCGCCAACGTCATGCAGGTCCCCGGTCTGGTGAAGATCGTGGTCAACATGGGCGTCGGCGAGGCTGCGCGTGACTCGAAGCTGATCGAGGGCGCGATCCGCGACCTCACCGCGATCACCGGCCAGAAGCCGGCCGTCACCAAGGCCCGCAAGTCCATCGCCCAGTTCAAGCTGCGCGAGGGCATGCCGATCGGCACGCACGTCACGCTGCGTGGCGACCGGATGTGGGAGTTCCTGGACCGGCTGCTGGCGCTCGCGCTGCCCCGCATCCGTGACTTCCGTGGTCTCTCGCCCAAGCAGTTCGACGGCCGCGGCAACTACACGTTCGGCCTGACCGAGCAGGTCATGTTCCACGAGATCGACCAGGACAAGGTCGACCGCCAGCGGGGCATGGACATCACCATCGTGACCACCGCGACCAACGACGAGCAGGGTCGGGCGCTGCTGAAGCAGCTCGGCTTCCCGTTCAAGGAGAACTGACATGGCGAAGACTTCCCTCAAGGTCAAGGCCGCCCGCAAGCCGAAGTTCGCTGTTCGCGGCTACACCCGCTGCCAGCGCTGCGGCCGTCCGAAGTCCGTCTACCGCAAGTTCGGCCTGTGCCGTATCTGCCTGCGCGAGATGGCGCACCGTGGCGAGCTGCCCGGTGTCACCAAGTCGAGCTGGTAACCCACCACGTAGCAGGTCGCGCCGCCACTGACGCGTCGCGAAACCACTTCGAGAAAGAACACACATCATGACGATGACTGACCCGATCGCAGACATGCTCACGCGTCTGCGCAACGCCAATCAGGCGTACCACGACGCGGTGACCATGCCGTACAGCAAGCTGAAGGAGGGTGTGGCCGAGATCCTCAAGCAGGAGGGCTACATCACCTCGTTCGCCGTGGCCGACAACGAGAACGGCGTCGGCAAGCTGCTGACCGTCACCCTCAAGTACGGCCGCAACCGGGAGCGCTCCATCGCGGGCGTCCGCCGGATCAGCAAGCCCGGCCTGCGCGTCTACGCCAAGCACACGGCTCTCCCGAAGGTGCTCGGCGCCCTGGGCGTCGCGATCATCTCGACGAGCCAGGGCCTCCTGCCCGACCGTCAGGCCAACCAGAAGGGCGTGGGTGGGGAAGTCCTCGCCTACGTCTGGTGAGTGGGAAGGGAATCAGGTAGATGTCTCGCATTGGCAAGCTCCCCGTTCCGGTCCCCGGTGGCGTGGATGTCCAGATCGACGGCCAGACCGTGATCGTCAAGGGCCCCAAGGGCACCCTGTCGCACACGGTGTCCGACCCGATCACCGTCGAGAAGGGTGAAGGCGTCCTCGACGTCAAGCGCCCCAACGACGAGCGGACCTCCAAGTCGCTCCACGGCCTGTCCCGGACGCTGATCAACAACATGGTCGTCGGCGTGACCGACGGCTACGAGAAGAAGCTCGAGATCGTGGGCGTGGGTTACCGCGTCCTGTCCAAGGGCCCGACCCAGCTGGAGTTCCAGCTCGGTTACTCGCACCCGATCATCTTCGACGCGCCGGAGGGCATCACCTTCGCCGTCGAGGGCCCGACCAAGCTCGGCGTGGTCGGCATCGACAAGCAGCTCGTCGGTGAGGTCGCGGCCAACATCCGCAAGCTCAGGAAGCCGGAGCCCTACAAGGGCAAGGGCGTCCGCTACGCGGGCGAGCACGTCCGCCGCAAGGTCGGAAAGGCTGGTAAGTGACCATGGCGATCACGCTCAAGCACAAGCGGAACCTCTCCTCGCGAGCCAGCTCCAAGCTGCGCCGCCAGATCCGGGGCCGCAAGAAGCTGTCCGGTACCGCCGCGCGTCCGCGCCTGGTGGTCACCCGCTCGACGAAGCACATCACCGCCCAGGTCGTCGACGACCTGGTCGGCAAGACGCTGGTCTCGGCCTCGACCCTCGAGGGCGACCTGCGCGCACTCGACGGGGACAAGACCGCGAAGGCCAAGAAGGTCGGCGAGCTCGTCGCCGCCCGCGCCAAGGAACAGGGTGTCGAGTCGGTCGTCTTCGACCGCGCCGGCAACAAGTATCACGGTCGCATCGCGGCCCTGGCAGATGGCGCCCGCGAGGGCGGCCTGACCTTCTGACCGCGAACAGGACTGAGGAGAAATCATGAGTGCACCCCAGCGCGGACAGCGGACGGGTGGCGACCGTGGTGGCCGTGGCGGTCGCGACGGCGGCCGTGGCGGCGCCGAGAAGAGCCAGTACGTCGAGCGCGTCGTTGCCATCAACCGCGTCGCCAAGGTCGTGAAGGGTGGTCGTCGCTTCAGCTTCACCGCCCTCGTCATCGTCGGTGACGGCGACGGCCTGGTCGGCGTCGGCTACGGCAAGGCCAAGGAAGTTCCCGCGGCGATCGCCAAGGGTGTCGAGGAGGCGAAGAAGAACTTCTTCCGCGTCCCCCGCATCCAGGGCACGATCCCGCACCCGGTGCAGGGCGAGAAGGCCGCAGGCGTGGTCTTCCTTCGTCCGGCTGCTCCCGGTACCGGTGTGATCGCCGGTGGCCCGGTGCGCGCCGTTCTCGAGTGCGCCGGCATCCACGACGTGCTCAGCAAGTCGCTGGGCTCGTCCAACCAGATCAACATCGTGCACGCGACCGTCGAGGCGCTGCGCATGCTGGAGATGCCCGAGACGGTCGCTGCCCGTCGTGGCCTGCCGGTCGAGCACGTCGCTCCGGCGGCGCTGCTCAAGGCCAAGGCCGAGGGCGAGGCCGCTGCTGCTGCCGCCAAGACCGCACCTGAGGCGGTGTCGGCCTGATGGCACAGCTGAAGGTCCAGCAGACCAAGTCGAAGATCGGCACCAAGGCCAACCAGCGTGAGACGCTGCGCAGCCTCGGTCTCAAGCGGATCGGCGACGTCGTGATCAAGGAGGACCGTCCCGAGATCCGCGGGATGATCCAGACCGTTCGTCACCTGGTGACGTTCGAGGTCGTCGGAGGCGAGTGACCATGACTCTCAAGTTGCACCACCTGCGCCCTGCCCCGGGTGCCAAGACCGCCAAGACCCGCGTGGGTCGCGGTGAGGGCTCCAAGGGCAAGACCGCCGGTCGTGGTACCAAGGGCACCAAGGCCCGGTACCAGGTCCCGGTGGCCTTCGAGGGTGGCCAGATGCCGCTGCACATGCGGCTGCCGAAGCTCAAGGGCTTCCGGAACCCGTTCAAGGTGACCTTCCAGGTCGTCAACCTCGACAAGATCAGCACGCTGTTCCCCGAGGGTGGTGACGTGACGCCGGAGACCCTCGTGGCTCGCGGCGCGGTCCGCAAGGGCCAGCCCGTCAAGGTGCTGGGCCAGGGCGACCTGACCGTGAAGGTTGCTGTGAGCGCGAACGCGTTCTCGACCTCTGCCAAGGAGAAGATCGAGGGCGCCGGCGGGACCGTCACGGTCCTGTGATCGCATCGCGGAGGGCGCGGACGCCGGCCACGGCCGGCGTACCGCGCCCTTCGCGCATCTGCGGCTCGGAGCCGGTGAGGACACCGGTCCGGAGCGCAGCGCAGCTGCAACAACCCCCCTGTTAGGCTTCCCGCGGCCGCTTGCCATCGCCGCAGTCGTGCCATGCCGACCGGCGAAGCGGTTTCCTGGAGTAGAAAGAGGACCCGAGTGCTCAGCGCGTTCGTGAACGCCTTCCGGACCCCGGACCTGCGGCGCAAGCTGCTGTTCGTCCTGCTGGTCATCGTGATCTTCCGGGCCGGCTCGCAGATCCCTGCTCCCGGTGTCCACGTCTCCAACGTGGAGAAGTGCATCGACATCGCCCAGAACGGCGAGAACGCCAGTCTCTACAGTCTGGTGAACCTGTTCTCGGGTGGTGCGCTGCTCCAGCTGACGATCTTCGCGCTCGGCATCATGCCCTACATCACCGCGAGCATCATCCTGCAGCTGCTCGTCGTCGTGATCCCGCGCCTCGAAGCCCTCAAGAAGGAGGGCCAGGCCGGTCAGACGAAGATCACGCAGTACACGCGCTACCTCACCCTGGGCCTGGCCGTGCTGCAGGCGACCGGCATCGTCGCGCTCGCGCGCAGCGGCAACCTGCTGACCGGGTGCACGCTGGACCTGCTGCACGACAGCGGCACCCAGGCGTTCCTGGTGCTCGTCGTCACGATGACCGCCGGCACGGCCGTCATCATGTGGCTCGGTGAGCTGATCACCGAGCGTGGCGTCGGCAACGGCATGTCGATCCTGATCTTCTGCCAGGTGATCGCGACCTTCCCGGCCTCGCTGTGGCAGGTGAAGATCACCCAGGGCTGGTGGGTCTTCAGTGTTGTCATCGCGATCGGTCTGGTCATCGTCGCGGCCGTCATCTTCATCGAGCAGGCCCAGCGCCGGATCCCCGTGCAGTACGCGCGCCGGATGGTCGGGCGCAAGATGTTCGGCGGCTCCTCGACCTACATCCCGTTGAAGGTCAACCAGGCCGGCATCATCCCTGTCATCTTCGCGTCCTCGCTGCTCTACCTGCCGGCGATGGCGGTCCAGTTCAACCAGAACAACCCGGACCCCAACCGCGCGATCGAGCTGCTCAACAAGTACTTCGTCGACCAGAGCCACCCGGCCCACATGGCGGCGTACTTCCTCCTCATCATCTTCTTCACCTACTTCTACGTGTCGATCACCTTCAACCCGCAAGAGGTGGCCGACAACATGAAGAAGTACGGCGGCTTCATCCCCGGGATCCGGGCGGGCAAGCCGACCCAGGACTACCTGTCCTACGTCCTGTCCCGCATCACGCTCCCGGGCGCTCTCTACCTCGGCATGATCTCCCTCGTCCCGCTGATCGCGTTCGTGATGATCGAGGCCAACCAGAACTTCCCGTTCGGCGGAACGTCCATCCTGATCATGGTCGGCGTCGCACTCGACACGGTGAAGCAGATCGAGAGCCAGCTCCAGCAGCGCAACTACGAAGGATTCCTGCGTTGAGGCTTCTGATCATGGGCCCGCCGGGTGCCGGCAAGGGCACCCAGGCGAAGGCTGTTGCCGATCACTTCTCCGTCCCGGCCGTCTCGACCGGCGACATCTTCCGCGCCAACGTCAGCGGCGGCACGCCGCTGGGTGTCGAGGCCAAGCGATACATGGACGCCGGTGAGTACGTCCCCGACGAGGTCACCAACAACATGGTCCGCAGTCGGATCGCCGAGCCGGACGCCGCAGGCGGCTTCCTCCTCGACGGCTACCCGCGCACCCTCGCGCAGGTCGCCGAGCTCGACGGCATGCTCAAGGCCGGAGAGCACGACCTGGACGCCGTCCTGGTGCTGACCGTCGACCAGGAGGCTGTCGTCGCTCGCCTGCTCAAGCGGGCCGAGATCGAGGGTCGCGCCGACGACACCGAGGACGTCATCCGGCGTCGGCTCGAGGTCTATGCCGAGGAGACCGAGCCGCTGATCGCGGTCTACGACGAGCGTGGCATCGTCGTGCGCGTCGACGGCATGGGCGAGATCGACGAGGTCCAGCAGCGGATCTTCGCCGCCCTCGACGACCTCCAGGACTGAGCCGCACCGCGGTGTTCTTCGACCACCGGATCGAGATCAAGAGTCCCGAGCAGGTGCGCGCCATGCGCGCAGCGGGGCTCCTGGTCGGCCAGACCCTGGGCGTGCTGCGCGACGCCGTGCGGGCCGGGGTGACCCCTGCGGAGCTGAACGCGCTCGCGGAGGAGACGATCCGCGCGGGCGGCGGGACCCCGTCGTTCCTCGGCTACGGGCATCCGCCCTTCCCGGCGACCATCTGTGCGTCGGTGAACGACGAGGTGGTGCACGGCATCCCGGGCGACCGCCCTCTCGTCGACGGCGACATCATCTCCATCGACTGTGGCGCGATCGTGGCCGGCTGGCACGGTGACGCCGCGATCACTGTCGCCGTCGGAGACGTGCGCCCCGAGGTCGCCGAGCTGATGCAGGTGACCGAGGAGTCGCTGTGGCGCGGCCTCGCGGCCGCGTCGGTCGGCGGACGGGTCGGCGACATCTCGCACGCCGTCGAGTCCCACGTCCGCTCCCGCGGCGCCTACGGCATCGTCAGCGGCTACACCGGCCACGGCATCGGCAGCGAGATGCACATGGACCCCGACGTCCCCAACGAGGGACGTGCCGGTCGCGGCCCGCGGCTCAAGCAGGGGATGGCACTCGCGGTCGAGCCGATGATCACGCTCGGTGGACCGCGCACCGACCTCGCCGACGACGAGTGGACCGTCGTGACCTCCGACGGCAGCTGGGCCGCCCACTTCGAGCACACCTTCGCCCTCACCGACACCGGCGTCTGGGTGCTCACCGCCGAGGACGGCGGTCGCGAGCGGCTCGAGGCGCTCGGCGTCCCCTACGGCGGCGAGTGAGCGTGGGCGACGACCCGACGCCGATCACCCCGGCAGCGCTGGCCGAGCGGCCGCTCCTCTTCGCCTCCGGCGAGCTGGCCTACGTTGCCGACGGTGTACGGCGGACGTGGTCGACCCCCGACGGCGCGGACCCGGGCTGGGCTGAGGAGGTCCGCGCCGTTCTCGCGCCGGGGGAGCGGGCGCTCGTCGCGCTGTCGTTCGCCGCCGGGGCACCGGGGCTGGCGCACGTCGTCACGGGCGCCGAACGCACCCTGCGGCGGCACCCTGTCGAGGCGGTCGAGCGCCGCTACGAGGTCACCGAGTTCCCCACGCCGGAGCAGTACGCCGGGATGGTCGAGGCTGCGCTCGACAAGATCGCCGCGGGCGACCTGCACAAGGTCGTCCTGGGCCGCTGCCTCGACGTCGTGAGCACGCCCAGCCTGGTGCCGGCCGAGATCATCGACCGGCTGCTGACGACGCGGCCCGGCCGCTACGTCTTCAGTGTGCCCCTGGTTGCCGGCACCGCAGACGGCGCGACGCCCCTCGACGGCCCGATCCTCGTCGGCGCCAGCCCCGAGCTGCTCGTGCGCCGCTCCGGACGCGAGATCTCCTGCACGCCGCTCGCCGGCTCGGTGCCGCGGTCGGATGATCCGACCGAGGACGCCCGGCGGGCCGACGGGCTCCGTGACTCGGCCAAGGACCTCGCCGAGCATGCCTTCGTGGTCGAGGCCATCGTCCGCGCGCTGGAGGACGTCTGCGTGGAGATCGAGCATCCCGCGACGCCCGAGCTGATGTCGACCGACACCGTGTGGCACCTCGCCACGCCGATCCGCGCCCGCCTGGCCGATGGCACGGAGGGCCCCAGCGCACTCCGGCTGGCCCAGCTGCTCCACCCGACGCCGGCCGTGGGTGGCGTGCCGACGGCCGCCGCCAACGCCGTGATCGCCGATCTCGAAGGTGACCTGCGCGACTGGTTCGCCGGTTGCGTCGGATGGGTCGACGCCGTCGGCGACGGCGAGTTCGCCATCACCATCCGCGCCGCCGTCCTCGACGGCGAGCGACTACGGCTCTTCGCGGGCGCGGGCATCGTCGCCGGGTCGGACCCAGCCGCTGAGGTCCGTGAGACCGGCGCGAAGCTCACCACGATGGCCCGCGTGACCGGCTTCACCCCGCCCGGTGGGTGAAGGCTCGGCCGGACATCGGAACTCATCTCGGTCACCGGCCTGATCCGTTAGTGTTCAAGGCCGAAAGCCCGCTCCCGAGCCGACCGACGAGGATGACCACCAGTGGACCGAATCCAGGTGCAGTGGTCGGGGACGACCCGCACGTTCGACGGACCACGGGTGGTGATCGGTCGAGAGCTCGACTGCGACGTCCCCGTGACCGATGTCCGCGCCTCGCGCCACCACGCCTTCCTGCAGGTCGAGAACGGCGCCTGGGTCGTGGTCGACGCGAGCACCAACGGCACGTTCGTCGCGGGCCAGCGGGTCACCCGGCTGCCGCTCACCGGTGGAGCAGTCAGCCTCAACCTCGGCGGTCCGGCAGGTGAGGCCGTCGTCCTGACCGTGCTCGTCGGGCAGGGGACGGGTGCCCCGGCGCCCCAGCCGCCGCCCTATCGGCAGGCGCCCCCGTCCGCACCGTCACCGTCAGCACCGTCACCGTCAGCACAGGTGCCGCCGGTCTCCTCCCGCCCGGTGCCCGCAACGCCGTCCACGGCCGGGCACCCCAGCCATCAGGGCCAGCAGGGTCAGCAGGGCCAGCAGGGCCAGCCGGCTCCGGCCGGGGAGTTCTGGCGCAACCTCCCGCCGCCGCAGCTCCCGGCCAGCGGAGCCCCCGCGGACGCCTGGCGGCCTGCCGGCGTACTCCCTCCGGGGCAGCTGCCGCACGGGCACTCGGTCGTCCTGCCGCAGCACCTGCAGGCCGGTCGGTCGCTGACGATCGGCCGCGACCACGGCAACGACATCGTGCTCGACGACGCGCTGGTGAGCCGCCGGCATGCGCGCCTCGACCCGCCGACGGCGACGTCGCTGGCGGTGCTGCACGACCTCGGTTCGTTCAACGGCACCTTCGTCAACGGCCACCGGGTCCAGGGCGCCGTCCAGATGCCCGTCGGTTCCGAGGTGATCGTCGGCAACCAGACCTTCCGCTGGGACGGGCACCAGCTGGTCGCCTCCCAGACCGCGCACGAGCTGACCCTCTATGCCGACGGGCTGACCCAGGTCGTCGCCGGTGGCAAACGGCTGATCGAGAACATCTCGTTCAAGCTGGAGTCCCGCAGCCTGACCGCGGTGATCGGCCCGTCCGGCGCAGGCAAGTCGACGCTGCTCGGTGCCCTGACCGGCCTGAAGCCGGCCAGCCACGGACGGGTGATCTGGCAGGGACACGACCTCTATCAGCACTACGACCAGCTGCGCTTCCAGATCGGCCTCGTCCCGCAGCAGGACATCCTGCACCCGCAGCTGAAGGTCCGGCAGGGCCTGCGGTTCGCGGCCGAGCTGCGGCTGCCCCCCGACACCACGGCGCAGGAGTGGGACGCACGCGTCGATCAGGTCGCCCACCAGCTGCAGCTGGTGCAGCGGATGGACAACCGGATCGGCACCCAGCTCTCCGGAGGTCAGCGCAAGCGGGTCTCCATCGCCACCGAGCTGCTGACGGCGCCGCCGTTGCTCTTCCTCGACGAGCCGACCTCGGGACTCGACCCCGGGTTGGACCTTGAGGTCATGAAGCAGCTCCGCGGGCTGGCCGACGACGGCCGCGTCGTGATGGTCGTGACGCACTCCGTCCTGGCCCTCGACGTGTGCGACAACGTGCTCGTGCTCGCCCCGGGCGGCCGGATCGCCTACTTCGGTCCGCCCAGCGGCGTGCTCGCCCACTTCGGCAAGACCAACTATCCCGAGGTGTTCGACCTGCTGGACGACCCGGACCTGTGGCAGCGCATCCCCGTGCCGCAGCACGCCGTCGACACCTCCGCCATGCCGCAGCAGTCATACGGCGCCGGGGTCCCCGCGCCGCCGCGTCAGTCGGCGTCGCGCCAGCTCGCCACCCTCGTCAAGCGCAACCTCGCCGTCGTGCTCGCCGACCGCCTTCTCCTCGGCATGCTGCTCCTGCTCCCGCTGATCCTCGGCGGACTCAGCCGCATCGTGCCCGGCGACTTCGGCTTCTCGGTCGCGGAGGCGGCCGCGGCGGGGGAGTCCTCCGCCGACGCCAAGACCCGGCTGACGGTGCTCATCGTCGCCGCCTGCCTGATGGGCACGGCCCTCGCCATCCGTGAGCTCGTGGGGGAGAGACCCATCTTCAAGCGGGAGTACGCCGTCGGCCTCTCGCCCGGTCTCTACTTCACCAGCAAGGTGATGGTCCTCGGCACTGCTGCGTTCGTGCAGGGTCTGGTCGTCACCTTCCTCGCCACGGTCGGCGCCCCGGGTGCCGACGGTGGCCTCGGCACCGTCCGGGTCGCCATCGCCATCGGGGCCCTGGCGTTCACGATGGCCGTCGTCGGCCTTGCGCTCTCCGCGGTCGTCACCAGCAACGAGCAGACGATGCCGGCACTGGTCGGGGTCGTGATGCTCCAGCTCGTGCTGTCCGGTGCCCTCTTCCAGGTGGCCGGCCGCGCGCTGCTCGAGCAGATCGCGTGGCTCGCGCCGTCACGCTGGGGCTACGCCGCGAGCGCGTCGGCGATGGAGCTGCCGCCGAAGGTCGGCGACGACCCCGAGGACTGGATCATCCGTGCCGGTGCCGGCCACTACCTGATGGACCTGATGGTGCTGGGTGTCCTCGGTCTGATGGCCTTCGGCATCGGCCTGGTCCTCGCCCGGCGCTCGGCGACCGCGGACGACTGACCCGGTCATTCCTCGAGCTGCCAGGCCTGTCGCATCGACAGCTTGCCGCCAGTCTGCATGAGCGCACGGCGATAGATCCGCTCGGCGATCGCCACCAGCGCCGCTGCGAGGGCGAGGAGCAGCCCGAGGGCGATCGCCGCCTCCCACCACGTGGCGTCCTCGTTGACGAGACGGACCGGCATGGCGACCGCCGACAGCGGCGGGATGAACGAGCCGATCGTCTCCCATCGTCCCTCGAGGAAGGCGGAGCCGAGGAAGACCAGCATCAGCAGCATCGTGACCGGGGTCGAGGTGGACTGCAGGTCCTCGTTGCGGCTGGCCAGGGCGCCGGCCACCGCCCAGAGGCAGGACAGGGCCAGGAAGCCGACGAGGAAGAAGGCGAGGAACCCCACCATCGTGCCGGTCACGCCCGGGACCAGGTCGCCGAAGCTGGTGAAGCTCAACCCCACCAGCCCGATCGCGACATAGATCGCCATCTGCGCCACCGCCAGCACCGTGTTGCCCACGATCTTGCCGGCGAGCAGCTGCCGCAGTGGTACGGCGGCCGCGATCATCTCGACGATGCGGGACTGCTTCTCCTCGGTGATGCTCTGGGCCAGCGTCATCCCGAAGATGATCGAGGCGAGGTAGAACATGAACGCCAGCGCGAAGCCGAGGATGTCCTGGAGCTCGGAGAGCTCGGGGTTTCCCTCGAGCTGTTCGGTCGTCAGCTCGGTGCCGGCGGTCAGCTCGGCGACGCTCGTGCCGGCGTCCTCGGCGTTGGTCGCGAGCACCTCGGCCCGGACGACGCTCTCGATGATGGTGAGCAGCGTGGAGTCTGCGTCGTCCTTGGTCACCAGTCGCCAGCCGCCGTCGTCGTCCTGGGTCAGCCAGGCGTCCACGTCCTCGTCGTCGACGGCGGAGCGCGCGGCCCCATCGTCGTCCTCCTCGACAAGGGTGATCGCGACGCCGTCCTGGATCTCGGGTGCGGCCGCGGCGATCGCCTCGACCAGGCGTCCGGCCTCCGGCGTGGTCGCCGCGATGTCGTGGGTGTCGGTCCGGCTGTCGAGGAAGACCTGCAGTCCGATGAGCGCGACGATGATCGCCAGCGTCGTCAGCGAGCCCAGCACGAAGGACTTGTCCTTCAGCTTGACCGCGACCTCCCGCGCTGCGACGACCCGCCAGACCGGGGGGTTCGGGGTGGTCATGCCGTCACCTCGCGGTAGATCTCGCTGAGCCGGGGAACCACCCGGCCGAAGTCCAGGACCGCGCCGCGGGCGCTCGCCTGCCGCAGCAGCTCCTGCTCCGCGCCGGCCTCGGCCACCTCGACCAGTGCGTCGACGCCGTCGTGCTCGCGCAGCGAGATGCCCGGGACCTCGGCCGTCCAGCCGGCGTCCGCCTCCAGCCGCAGTCGGTAGCGCACCGGCGCACCGGCCCGCAGCTCGTCGGCCGTGCCCTGGGCGGCCACGCGGCCGCGCGCCATCACCACCAGCCGGTCGCAGAGACGGTCGACGAGGTCGAGCTGGTGGGAGGAGAAGACGACCGGCACGCCCTCGGCGGCGCGCTCGCGCAACAGATCGGCCATGGCCTCGATGGCCGTCGGGTCCAGCCCGGAGAACGGCTCGTCGAGGATCAGCGCGTCGGGTCGTGGGACGAGGGCGGCGACGATCTGCACCCGTTGCTGATTGCCCAGCGACAGCTTCTCCAGCGGGTCGCTGGTCCGACCACCGAGGCCGAACCGCTCGAGCAGCTCGCCGATCTCGGTGCGCGCGCGACTTGCGTCGAGACCGCGCAGGCGGGCGAGATAGACGAGCTGGTCCAGGATCGCCTGCTTCGGATAGAGGCCACGCTCCTCGGGCATGTAGCCGAAACGGCGCCGGTCCTCGTCCGTCACCGGCCGACCCTGCCAGGTCACCTCGCCGGCGTGGCGCGCGAGCACGCCCATCACCATCCGCATGGTGGTGGTCTTGCCGGCGCCGTTGCCGCCGACGAACCCGGTCAGGCCGCCTGCCGGCACCGAGAAGGACACGTCGTCGACGGCCAGCAGGTCGCCGAAGCGACGGGTCAGGCCGATCACCTCGAGCATGGGTCGACCGTAGCCAACGAGCGGCTGCGTGGCCCGTCCACCGGCGCCGTCGGGAATGTCAGCGCCCTCGCGAGCCTTGGGTCCTCGATGCCTGATCTCGCCCTCTCCGTCCTCGACCTCGTCCCGGTGCGCAGCGACCAGACGTCGGCCGACGCCCTCGCCGCCACCCTCGACCTCGCCCGCGCGGCCGACCGACTCGGCTACCGCCGCTACTGGATCGCCGAGCACCACAACATGCCGGCCGTCGCGGCGACCAACCCGCCGGTCCTCATCGGTCTCATCGCCTCCGCCACCGAGCGGATCCGGGTCGGCTCCGGGGGAGTGATGCTCCCCAACCACGCCCCGCTGGTGGTCGCCGAGCAGTTCGCCCTCCTCGAAGCCGCCTTCCCCGGCCGCATCGACCTCGGCATCGGTCGAGCGCCGGGCAGCGACCCGGTGACCAGCTGGGCGCTGCGGCACGGCGCCGGCGGCGTGAGCGACGAGGCCGTCACCCGCTTCCCGGAGTACGTCGACAACGTGCTCGCCATGATGGAGCCTGCCGGCGTCGGGTTGGCCCTCCGGGGCCGCCAGCACGTCCTGCGGGCCACGCCCGGGGCGACGAGCGTGCCCGAGATCTGGCTGCTCGGCTCCTCGGACTACTCCGCCCGGATGGCGGCGGCGAAGGGGATGCCCTACGTCTTCGCCCACCACTTCTCGGGCTCCGGAACGGCGGAGGCGCTCGACCTCTACCGCTCCACCTTCCAGCCCTCCGACCTCCTCGACGAGCCCCGGACATTCCTCACCGTCAACGTCTCCGTGGCCGACACCGCCGAGGAGGCCCACCGCCTGGCGCTGCCGCAGCTGCTGCAGATGCTGTCCCTGCGCACCGGCGCGCCCCTGGCGGCCCAGCGGCTCGTCGAGGACGCCGAGACCATCGTCGACGCGGGCCTGCCGCCGGGCCACGACGAGCTCGTCGAGGCGATGCGCCGGCGCTGGGTGATCGGCGACCCGGCCACGGCCCGCGCGCAGCTGGCCGACCTCGCGGCGTCGTACGGCGTGGACGAGGTGATGGTCAACCCCGTCGGGTCGGCCTTCGCGGGCGCCGACCCCCGCTCCGCCAGGGCGCGCGAGCGCACGCTGCAGCTCCTCGCCGATTAGTTCCTGCGACGCGCCGGACCATAGACTGGCGTGTCGGTCCAACGTGGGTTCCGTGTGTGGTGCACGCCCTGCGAGGTCCACCGCGTCACGCAGCGTGGCACGGAGGTTCCCGGACCGCCGGTAGACATCCCCAACCAGAAGGACGGCATGGCGAAGAAAGAAGGCGTCATCGAGATGGAGGGCTCCGTCGTGGAGGCCCTTCCGAACGCCATGTTCCGCGTCGAGCTGAGCAACGGCCACAAGGTCCTCGCTCACATCAGCGGAAAGATGCGTCAGCACTACATCCGGATCCTCCCCGAGGACCGCGTGGTGGTGGAGCTCTCGCCCTACGACCTGTCTCGCGGGCGGATCGTCTACCGCTACAAGTGAGCCACCGCTCACCTGTCCCGCCACTAGCAAGAAAGGGCTGACATGAAGGTCAACCCGAGCGTGAAGAAGATCTGTGACAAGTGCAAGGTGATCCGTCGCCACGGCCGCGTCATGGTGATCTGCGAGAACCCGCGCCACAAGCAGCGCCAGGGCTGAGCCCCGCCGCACGGCCCCGGGCCCACAACTGAATACGACATCTACGTGATTGCTTAGCCGCCGTCCCAGGACAGCGGTGAACCACCTCCGGAGCGGATGGCCGGAGCCGGCACCCAACAGCACGACCAGCTGGACGCATCACGACCACACCACCGTGCAGTTCGAAAGGAAGCCACCATGGCTCGCCTCGTCGGAGTGGACCTGCCGCGCGACAAGCGCATCGAGGTCGCTCTCACCTACATCTACGGCATCGGCCGTACCCGCGCCCAGCAGCTGCTGGAGGCCACCGGCGTCAGCCCGAACCTCCGCGTCCACGAGCTGGGTGACGAGGAGCTGGTCAAGCTCCGCGACGAGATCGAGGCGAACTTCAAGATCGAGGGTGACCTCCGTCGCGAAGTTCAGGCCGACATCCGCCGCAAGATCGAGATCGGCAGCTACCAGGGTCGCCGTCACCGCATGGGCCTTCCGGTCCGCGGTCAGCGCACCAAGACCAACGCTCGCACCCGCAAGGGCCCGAAGCGCACGGTTGCCGGCAAGAAGAAGAAGTGACCCGAGCCCTCCCGGCTCGTCACGGACTCACGACCAGACTTCCTCGAAGGAGATAACGCATGCCTCCCAAGGCTCGCGCGGGCGCCAAGAAGGTGCGCCGCAAGGAGAAGAAGAACGTCGCTCAGGGCGAGGCCCACATCAAGAGCACGTTCAACAACACGATCGTCACGATCACCGACCCGACCGGTGCGGTGATCTCGTGGGCCTCTGCCGGCACCGTCGGCTTCAAGGGCTCCCGCAAGTCCACCCCGTACGCCGCTCAGATGGCCGCTGAGGCCGCGGGCCGTCGGGCGATGGATCACGGCATGAAGAAGATCGACGTCTTCGTCAAGGGCCCGGGCTCGGGCCGCGAGACGGCGATCCGCTCCCTGGGTGCGATCGGCCTCGAGGTCGGCACCATCCAGGACGTGACCCCCGCCCCGCACAACGGCTGCCGCCCGCCGAAGCGCCGGCGCGTCTGAGCGTCTGACCAGGACTTAGAGGAGATACCACCATGGCCCGTTACACCGGACCTCTCACCAAGAAGTCGCGCCGTCTCGGCGTCGACCTCGTGGGCGGCGACGCTGCCTTCGAGAAGCGCCCCTACCCCCCCGGCCAGCACGGCCGCGCGCGGATCAAGGAGAGCGAGTACCGCAACCAGCTGCAGGAGAAGCAGAAGGCCCGCTACACCTACGGCGTGCTGGAGCGGCAGTTCCACAAGTACTACGTGGAGGCTGCCCGTCGCCAGGGCAAGACCGGCGACAACCTCGTCCAGCTCCTGGAGTGCCGCCTCGACAATGTGGTCTACCGTGCCGGCTTCGCCCGCACCCGCCGCCACGCTCGCCAGCTGGTGACCCACGGTCACTTCCTGGTCAACGGTCGCAAGGTCGACATCCCGTCGTTCCAGGTCACCCAGTACGACATCATCGACGTGCGCGAGAAGTCGCTCGAGATGACCCCGTTCATCGTGGCTCGGGAGACCCACGGCGAGCGGATCGTCCCGGCCTGGCTCGAGGCCCTGCCGACGCGGATGCGGATCCTGGTCCACCAGGTCCCCACCCGTGAGCAGATCGACCTGCCCATCCAGGAGCAGCTCATCGTGGAGTACTACTCCAAGAAGTGATCACGCGCCCGCCCCGGCTCCCTCCACGGAGACGCCGGGGCGGGCAGTGTGGTCCCCGCCACTTCTTCTCCCCATTCCGCACCACGTCTGGGTCCTCATATAGCGGTCGGCCCGGAAAGGAAAGAAACAAGTGCTCATCGCACAGCGCCCCACCCTGTCGGAGGAGACCGTCGACCAGTTCCGGTCGCGCTTCGTCATCGAGCCGCTCGAGCCCGGCTTCGGCTACACGCTCGGCAACTCGCTGCGTCGTACCCTCCTCTCCTCGATCCCCGGTGCCTCGGTCACGAGCATCAAGATCGACGGCGTCCTCCACGAGTTCTCGACCATCGAGGGCGTCAAGGAAGACGTCACGGAGATCATCCTCAACCTGAAGGGCCTCGTCGTCTCCTCCGAGCACGACGAGCCCGTCACGATGTACCTGCGCAAGTCCGGTGCCGGTGACGTCACGGGTGCCGACATCGCGCCGCCGGCCGGCGTCGAGGTCCACAACCCCGACCTGAAGATCGCCACCCTCTCCGACAACGCGAAGCTCGAGCTCGAGCTCGTCGTCGAGCGTGGCCGCGGCTATGTCTCGGCCGTCCAGAACAAGGGCGCCGACAACGAGATCGGCCGCATCCCGGTCGACTCGATCTACAGCCCGGTCCTGAAGGTGACCTACAAGGTCGAGGCCACCCGTGTCGAGCAGCGCACCGACTTCGACAAGCTCGTCATCGACGTCGAGACCAAGCCGTCGATCCTGCCCCGCGACGCGATCGCGTCGGCCGGCAAGACGCTGGTCGAGCTCTTCGGCCTGGCCCGTGAGCTCAACGTCGAGGCCGAGGGCATCGACATCGGCCCGTCGCCCGTCGACGAGCAGCTCGCCGCCGACCTCGCCCTCCCGGTCGAGGACCTGCAGCTGACCGTCCGGTCCTACAACTGCCTCAAGCGCGAGGGCATCCACACCGTGGGTGAGCTCCTGAGCCGCTCGGAGCAGGACCTGCTGGACATCCGCAACTTCGGTGCGAAGTCCATCGACGAGGTCAAGGCCAAGCTGCACGAGATGGGTCTGTCCCTCAAGGACAGCGCCCCCGGCTTCGACCCGTCGGCCGCCCTCGCGGCCTACGGCGACGAGGACGACGACGCCTCGTTCGTCGAGGACGAGCAGTTCTGATTGATGGCGTGAGCGTGTCGCCCATCGGATGACTCGCCCGGGCCCTGCGGGCCCAGGCTCGCCATCCGAGCGGCTTCGCCGCAGGGGCGACACGCTGCCACGCGGCAGTTGTCCCGCGTAGGTCCAGACCTGGTCTGGCCGCAGCACGACACAGCACCACCCCCTTGAAACTCCGGTACCTGACACGGCCGGAACTGATCCCCGGTACCTCATACGGCCGGGCAGGAAAGAGAGACAGCAATGCCCAAGCCCAAGAAGGGTGCCCGCCTCGGCGGTTCGGCTGCTCACCAGCGGCTGATCCTGTCGAACCTGGCCACCCAGCTCTTCGAGCACGGCCGGATCACGACCACCGAGGCCAAGGCCCGCACCCTGCGGCCCTACGCCGAGAAGCTGATCACCAAGGCGCGCAAGGCGCACAACGGGGACAACCCGCTGCACCAGCGTCGTGAGGTCCTCAAGGTCATTCGTGACAAGGGCGTCGTGCACGTCCTCTTCACCGAGATCGCGCCGACCTTCGCCGAGCGTCCCGGTGGCTACACCCGGATCACCAAGATCGGCAACCGTGCGGGCGACAACGCCCCCATGGCTGTCATCGAGCTGGTGACCGAGGCGTTCGCGCCGTCCGCGCCGAGCACCGGGACCGCCGCACCCGTGGCCGTCGAGGAGGCGCCGGTGGAGGCCACCGAGGCCGAGGCCGACGTGATCACCGAGGCCGAGCCGACCGAGGTCCTCGAGACCGAGGGGGCTGCGGTCGAGGCCGCGGAGGACACCGCCGCTGCCGACGAGGAGACCGCCGAGGACTCCGAGAAGGCCTGATCCACGGATCCTTGGGACACCCCGCCGCGCGCGTCGCGGCGGGGTGTCCGCCTTTTCGGCTGCTCCCCGACCCCTCGATAGACTGGAACCATGACGATCGACCTCGGAACCCCGCGCCTCATCGAGGACGGCGAGCGGCAGGTGCTCCTCGCCGACCCTCGCGGTTACTGCGCCGGCGTGGACCGCGCGGTCGTCACCGTCGAGGAGGCGCTGGACCTCTACGGCGCCCCGGTCTACGTGCGCAAGCAGATCGTCCACAACAAGCACGTCGTCGCCAACCTGGAGGCGCGGGGCGCGATCTTCGTCGAGGAGCTCGACGAGGTCCCTGCCGGTGCGCGCGTGGTGTTCTCCGCCCACGGCGTCTCTCCCGCGGTCGTGAACGAGGCCGCGCGGCGTGAGCTGAAGACGATCGACGCGACCTGTCCTCTGGTGACCAAGGTGCACCGCGAGGCGGTCCGCTTCGCGGCCGACGGCTACACCATCCTGCTGATCGGACACGCCGGTCACGAGGAGGTGGAGGGTACGGCGGGCGAGGCACCCGAGCAGACCGTCCTGGTCGAGCATCCGGACGATGTCGCCGGGCTCGAGTTCCCCGCCGACGCCAAGCTGGCGTGGCTCTCCCAGACCACCCTCAGCGTCGACGAGACCATGGAGACGGTGCGACGGCTGCGGGCGAAGTTCCCCCAGTTGGAGGACCCGCCGAGTGACGACATCTGCTACGCCACCCAGAACCGGCAGGTCGCGGTGAAGGAGATCGGCGCCGCCGCCGACCTCGTGATCGTCGTCGGCTCCGCCAATTCGTCCAACTCGGTGCGGCTCGTCGAGGTGGCGCTGGAGGCGGGCGCGAAGGCGTCCTACCGCATCGACGACGTGTCCGAGCTGGACGAGTCCTGGCTCGACGGGGCGGCGACCGTCAGTGTCACGTCGGGCGCCTCGGTCCCCGACCACCTCGTCACCGAGGTCCTGGCCTATCTCGCCGAGCGGGGCTACCCCGACGCGCGGGCCGTCCAGACGGCCGAGGAGACGCTGGCATTCTCGCTCCCCAAGGAGCTGCACCGTGACCTCAAGGCGGCCGGTCGCAGCACCAAGACCGCCGTCCGGCTCTAGCGTCCGAGGAGGACCTCGTGGCCCGCTATCTCGACGTCCACCCGGACAACCCGCAGCCGCGGGTCATCCAGCAGATCGTCGACGCCCTCAACGACGACGCCCTGATCGCCTATCCGACAGACTCCGGCTATGCGCTGGGCTGCCGCATCGGCAACCGCGAGGGTCGCGACCGGATCCTGCGGATCCGCGGGCTCGACGACAAGCACCACTTCACGCTGGTCTGCCGGGACTTCTCGCAGCTGGGCCAGATGGTCCACGTCGACAACGTGGCGTTTCGCGCCATCCGGGCGGCGACGCCCGGTCCCTACACCTTCATCCTCCCGGGGATGCCGGAGGTGCCGAAGCGCCTGCTGCACCCCAAGAAGCGCACGGTCGGGGTCCGGATCCCCGACCACGTGTTCGTGCAGACCTTGCTGGCCGAGCTCGGTGAGCCGCTGCTGACCTCGACGCTGATCCTCCCCGGCGAGTCCGAGCCGCGCACGATGGGCTGGGAGATCAAGGAGGACCTCGACCACGACGTCGACATCGTCGTCGAGGCAGGCGAGACGCCGGCGGAGCCGACCACCGTCGTGGACTGGTCGGAAGGTGCGCCGGAGGTCATCCGTCACGGAGCGGGCGACCCGGACCGCTTCCTCGCCTGATCGGGGCCCTGCGGGTCCGTGGCAGCCGAGTGCCGCAGCGACAGCAGGCCGAGGCAGGCGCCGTAGCCCAGCACCAGCGCGATCGCGTGGCGGGACAGGCCCGTCACGGTGGCCTGCACGAACCCGTCCTCGGCGTCGGCAACGGCGGCGGGGTCGCCGATCGCCACCAGCGCGACGACCAGGAGCATCGTCAGGGGCGGCAGCACGCCGACGGTGAAGAACTCGTGGGGACGAACGGCCAGCCCAGCCCCCACGCAGAGGCAGACGAAGCCAAGATCGAAGAACAGGCCGAGTCCGGCCGACAGCACCAGGTCGAGCGCCACCATGGTGATGACCAGCGCGACGAACAGCCGCGCCACCTCGCCCGCGGCGGCCTCGCCACGGGCGAACTCGCGGCGGGCGAGGACGCTGGTCACCCGTCCACGGTAGGTCCGGAGCCGGGACGGTCGACGGTGCCGCGCCGTTCCCGGCGGGTCAGGCGTCGGCGAGATCGACCACGACGGGGGCGTGGTCCGAGGGAGAGGTCGACCCCAGTGAGGGATCGCGCTCGTCGCGGTCGATGAAGGCGGTCGTCACCCGCGCGGCCAGCGCGGGGGAGCCGAGCACGAAGTCGATCTTGAGGCCGCGGTCGCGTTCGAAGCGCTGGCGGTAGTAGTCCCAGTAGGTGTAGCCGGGGGCGTGGGCGCGGGTGACCTCGTGCCAGCCGCCGTCGAGGAATGCCTGGAACGCGGCTCGCTCGGCGGGGGTGACGTGGGTCGAGTTCCTGAACTGGGCGACGTCGAAGACGTCGTCATCGGTCGGGCAGATGTTCCAGTCGCCGACCAGTGCCGTGGGCTGGTCCAGCCAGTCGGCTGCGGCCGTCTGCAGGCGGGTGAGCCAGTCGAGCTTGTAGGCATAGTGCGGGTCGTCGGGCTTGCGGCCGTTGGGCACGTAGAGGCTCCAGATCCGCACTCCGCCGCAGGTGGCGCCGAGAGCTCGCGCCTCGGTCTCGGTCGGGTCGCCCCAACCGGGCTGCCCCGGGAATCCGACGGCGACGTCCTCCAGCCCGACCCGGCTGATGAGCGCGACGCCGTTCCACTGGTTGAGGCCGTGGGCGGCGACGTCATAGCCCCGCGCCTGGAGCCCCATCAGCGGCAGCTGCTCCTCGCGTGCCTTGGTCTCCTGCAGCGCGAGCACGTCGATGTCATGGCGCTCCAGGAACGCCTCCACCCGGTCGATCCGAGAGCGCAGGGAGTTGACGTTCCAGGTCGCGATCCGCACCCGGAGAGGCTATCCGTGGTCGGTCGTCGGCCGGACAGGTGGCGGGGAGCAACCCGTCCGCGGCTCACGTTCGTGCAGCCGCGGGCCCTGCGCCTTTTTGAACCGCAAGAACTCTTGTCCGTCGGTGCTCACGCGGGTTTCGATGTGCTCGATCCACTCTCGGGCGAAAGGTTCTTTGATGTTGACTACTCGGATCAGCAGGATTTCCGCCGGCACGGCGTGCCTGGTCGCGGCATTGGCGGGGGCCGTCGTCTCCTCGGCCGCAGCCGACGGCGCCGACACGGCGGGCGAGGCTCCGACCTTCAGGGAGTTCGAGGCCGCCACCTACGTCGACGTCGATGGTGCCTACGTCGTCAACGGCGACGAGGTCGTCTCGACCAGGGCCGGCCTCCGGGCGTTCTACGACCGGATGGTGGGGTTGCCCTTCGGCAACCACGACCGCGACACCCACGACGCCGATCTCGTCGTCAACACGGTCGGCGGCGTCGACGACAAGTGGAGCTCGGCCACCGCCGCGAACCTGACCTACTGCGTCAGCACCCGGTTCGGCAGCCGGCACGCCGTCGTGGCTGCCGCGATGAGCGCCGGCGCCGGACTGTGGGAGGCCGCGTCCTCGCGGGTCAACTTCGTCCACGTCACCAGCCAGGACGGCAGCTGCAACGTCCGCAACAACAGCGTGGTGTTCTCCGTCGAGCCGGTCAGCACCTCGCAGTACATCGCCCGCGCGTTCTTCCCGAGCACCTCGAAGCGGCAGCGCAACGTGCTCATCGACGACTCGATCTGGTCGTCCGGCAACTGGGAGCCGGGTGACATCCTCGGCCACGAGCTGGGCCACGTGCTCGGCTTCCGCCACGAGCACACGCGCCCTGAGGCGGGCGCCTGCTTCGAGGACAACAACTGGCGCCCCCTGACGCCGTACGACGCCGCGTCGATCATGCACTACCCGCAGTGCAACGGCAGCTCGAGCGACCTGGAGTTCCAGGCCTCTGACGCCGCCGGGCTGCGGGCGCTCTACGGATCCTGACGCTGCGCTGATCCCTCGCGGCGAGGGGGCCCGGACGGAGATTCGGGTCCCCTCGTCGTGCGGCCATAGAATCGCGCCCCGTGGCACTCACCATCGGTATCGTCGGTCTCCCCAACGCAGGCAAGTCGACGCTCTTCAACGCGCTGACCAAGAACGACGTCCTCGCGGCGAACTACCCGTTCGCCACCATCGAGCCCAATGTCGGCGTCGTTGGTGTCCCCGACCCACGCCTCGCGCAGCTCGCCGAGATCTTCGGCTCCGAGCGGATCCTGCCGGCGACCGTCGAGTTCGTCGACATCGCCGGCATCGTGCGCGGCGCCTCGCAGGGCGAGGGCCTGGGCAACAAGTTCCTCGCCCACATCCGTGAGTCCGCGGCGATCTGCCAGGTGACGCGCGTCTTCCGCGACGAGGACGTCACCCACGTCGACGGCGAGGTCAACCCCGGCAACGACATCTCGACCATCCAGACCGAGCTCATCCTCGCGGACCTGGAGACGGTCGACAAGGCGGTCGTTCGGCTGGAGAAGGAGTCGCGCAAGGCCAAGGAGCTCGTCGCCAACCTGGAGGCGGCGAAGGAGGCGAAGGAGGCGCTGGAGTCCGGCACCCCGATCATCGCGACCTTCATCGACCGCGCCCTGCTGCGCGAGCTGTCGCTGCTGACGGCCAAGCCCTTCATCTATGTCTTCAACTGCGACGCCGACGAGCTGCAGGACGAGGCGCTCAAGCAGCAGATGCGCGAGCTGGTCGCCCCCGCCGAGGCGATCTTCCTCGATGCCAAGTTCGAGTCCGAGCTGATCGAGCTGGACGACGAGGAGGCGACCGAGTTCCTCGCCGAGGCCGGCGTCACCGAGCCCGGCCTCGAGATCCTGGCCCGCGTCGGCTTCGACACCCTCGGCCTGCAGACCTATCTCACCGCCGGCCCCAAGGAGTCGCGCGCCTGGACGATCCGCAAGGGCGACACCGCCCCGCAGGCCGCAGGCGTCATCCACACCGACTTCGAGAAGGGCTTCATCAAGGCCGAGGTCGTCTCCTTCGACGACCTGCTCGCGGCCGGCACCATGGTCAAGGCTAAGGAGGCCGGCAAGGTGCGCATGGAGGGCAAGGACTACGTCATGGCCGACGGCGACGTGGTGGAGTTCCGCTTCAACGTGTGATCCGTCACGCGACTGCGTCGCGCCAG
>NZ_STGW01000007.1:0-191 GCF_004912195.1 Nocardioides caeni | reverse complement strand
GCCCTGGATCTCCAACAGTTCGGCGAGGCCGTCGGGGAAGCGGCGTTGTCTGCTGGTGAGTGCGAGGAGCCGGCCGAGTGGGTTGGTGTAGAGCTGGCGGAACCACGCACCCACGCCGGTGGTGAGGGTGTGGGCGGTGAGGAGGCGGGCGGTCTCGGCGGGGATGACGTCGCCGGTGACACCGTTGGCGG
>NZ_STGW01000001.1:625850-773108 GCF_004912195.1 Nocardioides caeni | reverse complement strand
CATATGCATGACACACTGTTGAGTTCTCAAACATCAGACGCGCTCGCGCCTCGGCCTCTCGGCTTCGGTCGCGGGGCAACCTGTGAAACGTTACTGGTTCGCATTCTGCTCGTCAACTCAGGG
Source organism: Nocardioides caeni (assembly GCF_004912195.1). Lineage (GTDB taxonomy): Bacteria > Actinomycetota > Actinomycetes > Propionibacteriales > Nocardioidaceae > Nocardioides > Nocardioides caeni. Next base: position 772,985 of record NZ_STGW01000001.1, on the reverse strand, counting down.
CGTGACCCCCGGGCTGCGGAGCGGATCCGAGCCAGGCCGCGGACACAGTGAAACCCTCGTTTCGAGGCCCTTGGCCTCCGAGGTTCTCGCTGCGTTCCCCGCAACGAGTGGAACATTAACAGCACATGTCCCACCCGTTGCAAATCGGGGTGGCCCCCTCGGTCAGGACCGCGCGTCGTCGACGCGTTTGCGCAGGTCAGCGAGCTGCTCGCGGACGCGCACCGGCGCCGTACCCCCACGTCCGTCGCGCGATCCGACGGAACCCTCGGCACTCAGGACCAGCCGGACGTCGGGGTTCAGGTGCGGCGAGATCGCCGCGAACTCCTCGTCGGTCAGGTCGGCGAGCTCCACCCCCCGGCCCTCGGCTGCACGGACGCAGCCGCCGGCGAGCTCGTGGGCGATCCGGAACGGCACGCCCTGACGCACCAGCCACTCGGCGATGTCCGTGGCCAACGAGAACCCCTGCGGCGCCAGCTCGGCCATCCGCTCGACGTTGAAGACCAACGTCGCGATCTGTCCCGTGAAGGCAGGCAGCAGCACCTCCAGGGTGTCGACGGAGTCGAAGACCGGCTCCTTGTCCTCCTGCAGGTCACGGTTGTAGGCCAGCGGCAACGCCTTGAGCGTGGTCAGCAAACCCGTCAGGTTGCCGACGAGGCGCCCCGCCTTGCCGCGCGCCAGCTCGGAGATGTCGGGGTTCTTCTTCTGCGGCATGATGCTCGACCCCGTCGACCAGGAGTCGTGGAGCGTGACGAAGTCGAACTCCTTCGTCGCCCAGAGGATGACCTCCTCGGCGATCCGACTGACGTCGACGCCGATCTGGGCCGTCACGTAGGCGAACTCCGCCACGAAGTCGCGGGCCGCCGTGCCGTCGATCGAGTTGGCCGTCGAGCCGGTGAAGCCGAGCTCGGTCGCGACCAGGACCGGGTCCAGACCGAGGCTCTGCCCCGCGAGGGCGCCGGAGCCGTAGGGCGAGTCGGCCTCCACCCGCCGTCGCCAGTCGGCAAGACGCTCGACGTCACGCAGGAGCGGCCAGGCATGGGCCATCAGGTGGTGGGACAGCAGCACCGGCTGGGCGTGCTGGAGGTGCGTTCGACCCGGCATGATCGCGGGCTCGTCACCCAGGTGACGCTCGGCCTGGTCGGCGAGGGCCCCGACGAGGTCGAGGACAAGCTCGCTGATCCGGGCGCCGTGATCGAGCAGGTAGCACCGGAAGAGCGTCGCGATCTGGTCGTTGCGGGACCTCCCGGCGCGGAGCTTGCCTCCGACATCGGCCCCGACCTCCTCGATGAGGAGTCGCTCCAGTGCACCGTGGACGTCCTCGTCGGACTCGCCCGGGCGCAGCGTGCCCCGGGCGAAGCGCTCCCCCAGCGCCGTGAGGCCGCGGTGGAGCTCGTTCTCCTCGTCGGCCGTCAGGAGGCCGGCGGCACCCAGCGCCTTCGCGTGGGCGTGCGAGCCTGCGAGGTCGTAGAGCGCCAGACGCCAGTCGAAGTGGGTCGACCGCGACAGCGCCTCGAGCTCCGGTGAGGGTCCGCCCTCGAAGCGGCCTCCCCACAGCTTGCCCTCGTTGGTCGTGCTGACGTCCTTGCTGCTCATTCCTGTCCTTCCCGGACGTGCGCGATCGCCGCCCGCATCTGATCGATCAGCCGCGGGTCGACGGCACGGCCGTCTCCCTCGAGATCCTCCGGTGTCCACCAGCGCGCCTCGAAGATCGACTGTGACTCCAGCAGGTCGAGCCCGTCGAAGCTGATGTCCGCGACCGCGGCATCGACGCCGACGGCGAACAGCGTGGAGTCGTTGACGTAGTCGCGCCCGTCCCAGCTGAAGCCCACCTCGAAGGTGCCGAAGGGCGAGCCGAGCGCAGCGGCGTCGACCACCAGGCCGGTCTCCTCCCGCAGCTCCCGCACCCCGGCTTCAGCGAGTGACTCCCCCGCGTCGACCGCGCCGCCCACGGTGAACCAGTAGCGGACCTCGGGTACCGCCGGGTCACAGCCGAGGAGCAGCAGCACCCGCTGCTGCTCCACGTCCACGGGAAGCACCCGGGCCACCGTGCGGCGGGTGGGCTCGTGCTGCATGGTCAGTCGGTCCCCGACTCCATCGCGACGTCCTCGAGGATCGCCTCACCGGGCTCCCCCGCGTCCGGGTTGGCCGTGATCTGGTCGAAGCCACCGGCGGGCAGCTCCCCGAAGAGCGTGCCGTGCTCGACCAGCACGGTGCCCTGGTCGAGCGGCTGGCCGGCGTAGAGCTCGAGCTTGGCGCGACTGTCGGCGATGTCGAGGTTGCGCATCGTGAGCTGACCGATCCGGTCGGTGGGGCCGAAGGCGGCGTTCTCGACGCGCTCCATCGACAGCTTCTCCGGGTGGTAGGAGAAGTTCGACCCCTCCGTCTTGACGATCGTGTAGTCGTCGCCTCGCCGGAGCCGCAGCGTGACCGTGCCGGTGACGAGCGAGGCGATCCAGCGCTGGATGGACTCGCGCAGCATCAGCGCCTGCGGATCGAGCCAACGGCCCTCGTAGAGCAGGCGGCCGAGCTTGCGACCCTCCAGGTGGTAGTTGGCGAGGGTGTCCTCGTTGTGGATCGCGTTGAGCAGACGCTCGTAGGCGGCGAAGAGCAGCGCCATGCCGGGCGCCTCGTAGATGCCGCGGGACTTGGCCTCGATGATCCGGTTCTCGATCTGGTCCGACATGCCGAGACCGTGGCGACCGCCGATGATGTTGGCCTCCACGACGAGGGCCACCGGGTCGTCGAAGCGCTTGCCGTTGATGGCGACGGGGCGGCCGGCCTCGAAGGTGATCGCGACGTCCTCGGTCTCGATCGCGACGGACGGGTCCCAGAACTTCACGCCCATGATCGGCTCGACGATCTCGAGCGAGACGTCGAGGTGCTCGAGCACCTTGGCCTCGTGGGTGGCACCCCAGATGTTGGCATCCGTGGAGTAGGCCTTCTCCGTCGCGTCGCGGTAGGGCAGGCCGTGCTCGAGGAGCCACTCGCTCATCTCGTGGCGGCCGCCGAGCTCGTGGACGAACTGCTCGTCGAGCCACGGCTTGTAGATGCGCAGCTCGGGGTTGGCCATCAGGCCGTAGCGGTAGAACCGCTCGATGTCGTTGCCCTTGTAGGTCGAGCCATCGCCCCAGATGTTGACGTCGTCAGCCTGCATCGCGCGCACGAGCATGGTGCCGGTGACGGCACGGCCCAACGGCGTGGTGTTGAAGTAGGCCTTCGCGCCCGAGCGGATGTGGAAGGCACCGCACGCGAGCGCTGCGAGGCCCTCCTCGACCAGCTGCGGCTTGATGTCGACCGCGCGGGCGATCTCGGCGCCGTACTCCTTGGCGCGGAGCGCGACGCCGGCGATGTCCGGCTCGTCGGGCTGGCCGATGTCGGCCGTGTAGGTGCAGGGCACCGCGCCCTTGTCACGCATCCACGCGACGGCGACGGAGGTGTCGAGGCCGCCCGAGAAGGCGATACCGACGCGCTCTCCCACGGGAAGGGAGGTCAGGACCTTGCTCAATTACTCGTTCCTTTCGGCAAGGGAGGTGAATCGATGGGCCAGGGCGTCTCCCCCGGCAGGATCGCGCCCGATGACGAGCACGGTGTCGTCGCCGGCGATGCAGCCGAGGACGTCGGGGATCTCGACCTTGTCGATGGCGCTGGCCAGGAACTGCGCGGCTCCCGGCGGGGTGCGCAGCACGACGAGGTTGGCGCTCGCCTCCGCGCTGACGAGCAGCTCGGAGCACAGCCGGGCCAGCCGGTGCTGGGCGGCGGGGCTGTCGCCGCCCGCGACGGGCCTGCGGTCACCGCCCTCGGCCGGGACGGCGTAGACGAGGGTGCCGTTGGTCGCGCGGACCTTGACCGCGTCGAGCTCGACGAGGTCGCGGCTCAGCGTGGCCTGGGTGACGTGCACGCCCCGGCCGCCGAGCAGGTCGGCGAGCTCGGGCTGCGAGCGCACCTCCCGGGTCTCCAGCAGCTCGACGATGAGCGCCTGGCGGGCGTTCTTCGTGACCGGGGTCAGGGCGTGCTCGCTCATGTCCGCCTCATGCCCGACTCGACGACTGAGCCTGGAGCCAGCTCATGACCGCCTTCTGGGCGTGGCGACGGTTCTCGGCCTCGTCCCACACCACGCTGTGCGGACCGTCGATCACCTCGGCGGCGATCTCCGAGCCACGGTAGGCCGGCAGGCAGTGCATCACGATCGCGTCGTCCCTGGCCTCGGCGAGGAGGTCGGCGGTGACGGCGTAGGTGCCGAAGACGTCCCGGCGGGCGGCCGCCTCGTCCTCCTTGCCCATCGACACCCACGTGTCGGTGACGACCACGTCCACGCCGCCGACGGCTGCGACGGGGTCGTCGAAGACATGCACGGTGCCACCCGTGCTGCCCGTGCCGACCGCCCCCAGGGCGCCGGCCCGCTCCAGCACGTCCGCGTCGGGGGCGTAGCCCTCCGGGCACCCGAATCGGACGTGCATCCCGGCGGTCACGCCGGCGAGCGCCCACGAGTTGCCCATGTTGCAGGCAGCATCGCCGAGGAAGGCGACCGTGATCCCGGCCAGCGTGCCCTTGTGCTCCTGGATCGTCAGGAGGTCGGCCAACAGCTGGCACGGGTGGAACTCGTCGGTCAGCGCATTGATCACCGGGACGCCGGAGAAGGCCGCCATCTCCTCGAGGTTCGACTGCGCGTAGGTGCGCCACACGATCTGGGAGGCCTGCCGGCCGAGCACCCGTGCGACATCGGCCACCGACTCACGCTTGCCGATGCCAGCGAGCGCTCCGTCGACGAGCATCGGGTGGCCGCCGAGCTCGGCGATGCCGGCCGCGAACGACGCCTGGGTGCGCAGCGTGGGCTTGTCGAAGACCATCGCGACCGTGCGCGGACCCGCGAGCGGCTTGTGGTCGTAGGGCTCGTCCTTGAGCTCGGTGGCGAGGGCGAGGACCTCGGCCTGCTCGGCGGGCGTCAGGTCGTCGTCGCGGAGGAACGATCGGGTCATGCCACACCTCCCGTGCGGCCGAGTCCCGCCGCGTCGAGGATGCCCGGCCAGGCAGCACCGAAGGCGTCGACGTCAGCGTCGGTCAGCACCAGCGGCGGCGCCATCCGGATCCGCTCGGGCGTAGCACCGTTGACGATGAAGCCGGCGTCCTGGGCCGCCGCGACGACCTCCGCCGACCGCGGCTCGGCGAGGGTCAGTCCGACGAGGAGCCCGGCGCCACGGGTCTCGACGACCCGCGGGTCGGCAGCACCGACCTCCCTGGGCCGCTCCCCCACCTCGCTGACCCGAGCCAGGAATCCGTCCTCGCCGACGACGTCGAGCACCGTCAGCGCCGCCGCGGCCGCGACCGGGTTGCCACCGAAGGTGGTGCCGTGGTTGCCGGGGTCGAGCAGCTTGCCCGAGCCGTGGGTGGCGAGGCAGGCACCGATCGGGATGCCGCCGGCGAGGCCCTTCGCCAAGGTGATGATGTCGGGAACGACCGGTTCCGACACCAGGTCGGGGTGCTGGTGCGCGAACCAGGCGCCGGTGCGGCCGATCCCGGTCTGGATCTCGTCGAGCCACAGCAGCGCGCCGCGCGCGTGGGCGATCCGCTGCGCCGCCGGGAGGTAGTCACGGGGCGGCACGATCACGCCGGCCTCGCCCTGGATCGGCTCGACGATGACCGCTGCCGTCGTGTCGTCGACCGCCGCCTCGAGGGCGGCGATGTCGCCATAGTCGACGAAGACGACGTCACCCGGCAGCGGCTCGAAGGGCTCGCGGTAGGCCTGCTTGGAGGTGAGCGCGAGCGCACCCATGGTGCGGCCGTGGAAGGAGCCCTTCGTCGCCACGATCCTCGTGCGCCCCGTCCGCCGGGTCAGCTTGAACGCGGCCTCGTTCGCCTCGGCACCGGAGTTGGTGAAGAAGACCCGGGCCTCGGTGCCCAGTAGCCCCGCCAGGCGCTCGGCGAGGGCGATCTGCGGCTCGCTGGCGAAGAAGTTCGAGATGTGGCCGAGGGTCTGCAGCTGGGTGGTCACCGCCTCGACCAACCGCGGGTGCGCGTGGCCGAGGGCATTGACGGCGATACCGCCGAGCAGGTCGACGTACTCCCGGCCGTCGACGTCCCACACCCGGGCGCCCTCGCCGCGGGCGAGGATGAGCTTCGGCGGTCCGAAGGTGTTCATCAGCGCATCGGCGTAGCGCTCGGTCCACTGGGTCGACGACATCGCACTCATGACTGGATCTCCCGCGCCTTGCGCGTCTTGGTCGTCACGCCGGGCAGTACCTGGGTGCCGACGCCCTCGTCGGTGAAGAGCTCGAGCAGCACGGCGTGCGGCTGGCGGCCGTCGACGACGGTCGCGCGCCCGACGCCGCCACGGACGGCCTGCAGGCAGGCCTTCATCTTGGGGATCATGCCGCTCGCGAGCGTCGGCAGGATCTCCTCGAGCGCCTCGGGGCTGATCTCGCCGATGACCTCCTCCGGGTCCGGCCAGTCCAGGTAGAGACCCTCGACATCGGTGAGCACCAGCAGCTTCTCGGCGCCGAGCGCGGAGGCCAGGGCAGCCGCGGCGGAGTCGGCGTTGACGTTGTGCACGGTGCCGTCCACGTCGGGGGCGACGCTCGAGACCACGGGGATGCGACCGGCCTCGATCAGGTCGAGGACCGCCTCGGGCCGCACCTGGGCGACCTCACCGACCAGCCCGAGATCGACCTCCTGCCCGTCAACGACGGTGCCGGTCGCCTCGGCGGTGAACAGACCGGCGTCCTCGCCGGACAGGCCGACGGCCAGCGGCCCGTGCTCGTTGATCAGGCCGACCAGATCGCGCTGGACCTGTCCGACGAGGACCATCCGGACCACGTCCATGGCCTGGGGGGTCGTGACCCGCAGCCCCCCGCGGAACTCCGACTCGATGCCGAGCCGGTCCAGCATCTGCGAGATCTGCGGTCCGCCGCCGTGGACCACGACCGGCCGGAAGCCGGCGAAGCGCAGGAAGGCGATGTCCTCGGCGAAGGCGCGCTTCAGCGTCTCGTCGGTCATGGCGTTGCCGCCGTATTTCACCACGACGATCTTGCCGTGGTAGGCCTTGAGCCACGGGAGGGCTCCCGCGAGCGTGGCGGCCTTGTAGGGATCCGGCTTGCCGGGCTGGCTGGTCGTCTCGCTGGTCGTCTCGTCAGTCATGAGCTGTAGGCACTGTTCTCGTGGACGTAGGCGTGGGTCAGGTCGTTGGTCCAGACGGTCGCTTCCGCGTCACCGGCCTTGAGGTCGATCGTCACCGTGACCTTCCGTGGTCCGAGGTCCACGAGGGCGGGATCCTCGGCCGGCGTGCTGTGGCGACAGACCCAGACACCGTTCATCGCGACGTCGAGGTCGGCCGGATCGAAGGCGGCGGTCGTCGTGCCCACCGACGCCAACACCCGGCCCCAGTTGGGGTCCTTGCCGAAGACGGCGGCCTTGAACAGGTTGCTGCGCGCGACGCTGCGACCCACCTCCACCGCCTCGTCCTCCGACGCGGCGTTCAGCGTGGTGATCGCGATCTCGTGATCCGCGCCCTCCGCATCGGCCAGCAACTGCTGGGCAAGGTCGGTGCACAACTCAGCGAGAGCAGCAGTGAACTCCTCGGGCGTCGGGGTGACGCCGGAGGCGCCGCTCGCCATGAGGGTCACCGTGTCGTTGGTGGACTGGCAGCCGTCCGAGTCCAGCCGGTCGAAGCTGACGCGCGTGGCCGCCCGCAGCGACGCGTCGAGCTGCCCGGCCGGGACGACGGCATCGGTCGTGATGACGACGAGCATCGTGGCGAGCGCGGGTGCCAGCATGCCGGCACCCTTGGCCATGCCGCCGATGGACCAGGCGCCCCCGGGCCCCTGAACGACGACCTGCTTGCTGACGGTGTCGGTGGTCATGATCGCCTCAGCGGCGTCATTGCCTCCGTCGGCGGCGAGCCGGGAGTGCAGCACACGCACGCCGTCGACGAGCAGCTGCCGGTCGTTGACCAGACCGATCAGCCCGGTCGAGCAGACGACGACGTCCCCGGCACCGACGCCGAGCGCTGCGCCGACCTCCTCGGCGACGCGGTGGGTCGTGAGGAAGCCCTCCGGGCCCGTGTAGCAGTTGGCGCCGCCGGAGTTGAGGACGACCGCGCGCACGACGCCGTCCTTGACCACCTGCTCGCTCCACAGCACCGGATTGGCCTTGCAGCGGTTGCTCGTGAAGACCGTGGCGGAGTCGAAGTCGGGGCCGTCATTGACGACGAGGGCGAAGTCCTTGGCACCGCTGGACTTGAGCCCGACGGCTGCGCCGGCGGCCCGGAAGCCGGCGGGATGGGTGACGCTCATGGAGGGATCCTTCGAGGAGTGACGGGGTGGTCAGACGGGGACGGCGGGGGCGACGGTGTGCCCCGATCGTCGCCACGCCTCCTCGGCCCGATCCGCAGCTGCGGTCGGCACCAGGATCCAGTCGGTGTCGAAGGTCGAGAGCGTGAAGACGCTGATCTCCTCCTCGGCGAGCGGCGTGAGGAGCGCGACCAGCACGCCGGTCAGCCCGAGGTCGAGCTGACCGTCGACGCAGAACGCGGTCAGCGGCTTGTGGTGGCGCGCCTTCCTGGGCACGCTCCGACCCGCGCAGACGAGCGACGTCTCGGTCGCGGTGGCGGTGATCGAGAAGACCGACGAGGACTCGGCCCACTCCGGGATCTCCGCGCCGGCCGCGAGCCGGACGACCGCGAGGGTCTCCGGGTAGCGGGACAGCTGGTAGGGACCGGAGGATGCTGGTGAGGCGGGTGAGGTGGTCACGGTGCCATTCCTACCGTGCTGAGGCCCGTGGACTCGGGAAGTCCGAGGGCGAGGTTCATGCACTGCACCGCCGCACCGGCCGTGCCCTTGGCGAGGTTGTCGACGGCGCCGACGGCGACGAGCCGTCCGGCGGCCTCGTCGACGGTCACCTGGAGGTGCACCGCGTTGGAGCCGAGCACCGCCTTGGTCTGCGGCCAGACGCCGGCCGGGAGCACGTGCACGAAGGGCTCGTCCGCGTAGGCCTCCGTGTAGACCGCGTGCGCCTCTCCGGCCGTGAGGTCGCCAGCCAGCGGGGCCGAGCAGGTCGCGAGGATGCCGCGGGGCATCGGGACCAGCAGCGGCGTGAAGCTGACCTTCAGCGCTTCCGGCCCGTCGGCGTGGAGTCGGCCGAGGTTCTGGGTGATCTCCGGCGTGTGCCGGTGGACCCCGCCGACGCCGTAGGCGCTGGTGTTGCCCATGACCTCGCTGCCGAGCAGGTGCGGCTTGACCGCCTTGCCGGCACCGCTCGTGCCGGAGGCCGCGACGATGACGACGTCGGGCTGCACCAGGCCGGCTGCCACGGCCGGCGCCAGCGCCAGCGAGGACACCGTCGGGTAGCAGCCGGGGACGGCGACCCGGCGGGCCCCGCGCAGGGCGTCCCGGTTGCCGGGCAGCTCGGGGAGACCGTAGGGCCAGGTGCCCGCGTGCGCGCTGCCGTAGAACTGCTCCCACGCGGCGGCGTCCTCGAGCCGGAAGTCCGCTCCGCAGTCGATGACGACGACGTCGGCGTCCCGCTGCGACAGCTCCTCGGCCAACGCGCCGGACTGGCCGTGCGGGAGGCCGAGGAACACGACATCGTGCCCGGCGAGCACGTCGACGGTGGTCGGCTCGAGCACCCGGTCGGCGAGCGGCAGGAGATGGGGCTGCAGGACACCGAGCCGTTCACCGGCGTTGCTCGCGCCGGTCAGCGCGCCGATCTCGACCTCGGGATGGCCGAGCAGCAGGCGCAGCACCTCACCGCCGGCGTACCCGCTGGCTCCGGCGACCGCGACCCTCGTCCTGCTCATGTGCATGAGCATACACAACTCTGCATGTTCCTGCAGAGTGGGGTCACGGTTCCAGCGGTTCGCCCAGGGCGCCCTCGGTGACGGCGAACAGGCGGTCGGACAGCACCGGCGCCAGCGTCGTGGCGTAGGTGTCGGACAGGTGCGTGCCCGAACGATAGACCAGCACGTTGCCGATGACCGGCGGGCACAGCACGCCGTCGGGGCAGACGAACTCGGTGAGGTCGATCGGCCGGGCCTGCGGTACCTGCTCGAGCGCCGCACGCTGGGCCGGGGCGCCCGAGAGGTCGAGGACCTCGTCGAGCCGGTAGACGCAGTCGGTCAGCTGCTCGAGGTGCTCCTGGACGCACTCGGGCATCTTGCCGCCACGCGGGCCCGGCGTGTCGATGAGTGGCACCAGCAGGGCGCCATCGTCGATCACGGCGTTCCAGTGCGCCACCAGACCGTCGACCATCGCCTCGCGAGTCTGACCGGTCGACAGGTCATCCCCGGGGCGCAACGCCTGTCCCCATCGAGTGACAGTGACGACCACGTCCGGGTCCTCGGCGAGCACCTCGTCGAGCGCCCACTGGCTCCAGTCGTCACACGCCTCGTTGGCCTGTCCGTCGATCGGACGGACCACGTCGGCGAACTCGCAGGCACCCTTGGCGATGAACACCATCCGCCATCCCGACTCCTCGGCGATCTGCTCGACCGGCGAGAACCACTGCGCCGCCTTGGAGTCGCCGACCAGGACGACGGTGCGGTCGCTGTCGAGATCACCGAACTCGCAGGAGGAGTTGCGGAGGTCGAACGGCTCAGGGATGCACTCGCGAGTGTCGTAGACCGGCGGCTCGTCGGTGTCGAGGGGCGAGGGACGCATCGCGTCGACCGACTCGACGCCGGCCCAGTCCGTGGTGTCCGAGCGGTCGAGGAGCACGACGGCGCCCGGCGCCTCGTCGGCGCTCGCCAGACGCGCCGTGTCCACCCAGCCGAAGCTGACGATGACAGCGATGCCCGTGCCGATCGACACGAGGGTGGTGCCGAGACCCAGCCAGAGCGCACGGCCGGTCGGAGCCCAGGCCCCACTGGTGCGGATCGGGTTCTCGACGTAGCGGTAGGAGAGCCATGCGGGCACCACCGAGAAGAGGACGACGAGCAGCGTGTGGCGCACGCGCAGGTCGTCGCCCCAGATCCCCTCGGCGGCCACGAGCAACGGCCAGTGCCACAGGTAGAGCGAGTAGGACAGCGCGCCGACCCAGACCGCGGGACGGATGCCCAGCAACCAGGTGACGCCTGCACCGCGGCCGGTGTCACCGCCCGCGAGGATCAGCGCGGCCGCGCCGAGCACGGGGAGCAGGGTGCCGGTCGACGGCCAGGCCCACGACGTGTCATAGGCGAGCATCACGGTCACGATCGCGGCGAGGCCGAGCACGCCCAGCAGGGCGCGGGCCGCCGCGGGCAGTCGTCGCGCGAGGTACGGCGCCGCGATGGCCAGGAGCGCGCCCACCCCGAGCTCCCACGCACGGGTCGTCGAGACGAAGAAGGCCAGGCCCGGCCAGGCGTCGGAGTAGTGCAGGCTCCACGCGAACGACGCCACCGTCGCCACGAGCGCGACCAGGAACAGGGCGCGACGTCGCAGCCGCGACGCCACGAGGACGACCACGAGCGCCATGACCAGCGGCCAGACGACGTAGAACTGCTCCTCGACCGCGAGCGACCAGTAGTGCTGGACCGGCGAGGCGCCGACGTCCTCGGCGAGGTAGTCGACCTCGCGGTAGCCGAGTCGCCAGTTCACGACGTAGCCGGCCGCGGCGACGATGTCACCGCCGAAGGCCTTGCGCTCCGCCACCGGCAGCCACAGCAGTGTCACCAGAGCGCTGAACGCGAGGACCAGGGTGCTCGCCGGGAGGAGTCGGCGGGCGCGGCGGGCCCAGAACGCTCCCAGTCGCAACCGACCGGAGCGCTCGACCTCGCGCACCATCAGGGAGGTGATCAGGAATCCGGAGATGACGAAGAAGATGTCGACGCCGGCGAAGCCGCCCGGAATCCACGCCAGGCCGGCGTGGTAGAGCAGCACCGAGCCGACGGCGATCGCCCGCAGGCCCTCGATGTCGGGACGGAAGCCGGCATGACCAGCCGCGGGCGCGCCCAGCTCGCGCCCCCGATCCTCGGTCACCGCTGCACAGCCCCCGTGCGGGAAGCAGCCTCCGCGACGGCGGCGTCGCGTGCCGCGCCCGCCTCCCCCTCGGTGAGAGTGCGGTCCGGGGCGCGGAAGCGCAGCGCGAAGGCCAGGGACTTCTTGCCCTCACCCACCTGCGCGCCCGTGTAGGCGTCGAAGAGCCGCACCGACTCCAGCAGCGGCCCCGCGCCGTCCCGCAGCGCGGCTTCGACGTCGGCGGCCGTCACGGAGGCGTCGACGACCAGCGCCACGTCCTCCTTGGCGAGCGGCATCGTCGAGAACTGCGGCCCGGCCGCGACCGTCGGGGTCGCCGCGAGGAGGGCGTCGAGGTCCAGCTCGATGGCAGCGGCACGGGCCGGGAGCCCGAACGACTTGCAGACCTTGGGGTGCAGCTCGCCGGCGCAGCCGATCTCGACCTCGTCGATGCTGAGCAGCGCGCAGCGCCCAGGGTGCCACGGCATCCGGTGGGTGGCCGTGACCCGGAGCTCGACACCGAGCTCCGTCGCCAGGCGGCGGACGACGGCCAGCGCGTCCGACCACGCGGCGTCGGCACCGGCGCCCCACCAGCCGGAGCGCTGCCGCTCCCCCGCCAGTACGACGGCCAGGTGCTGCGGCTGCACCGGGAGCGCCTCGATCAGCTTGTCGACCTCTGCCTCGGTCGGTCGGGTGTGGACGCCGTAGATCGGGGCCGGGCCGTTGTCCGACGGGAACGCGACCGTTGCGGTCTCGAAGAGGGCGACGCCGGGTGCACCCCGGCCGATGTTGCGGCCCGCCGCCTCGAGGAGGCCGGGCAGCAGCGTCGTGGTGTAGGCCGGCTCCTCGCTCGACAGCGGGTTGGCCAGCGGGACGGTGGCGCGCCGGGGGTCGTCGGCGGTCAGGCCCAGCCGATCGAAGGTGGCCTCGCCCACGAACGGGAAGCTGACGACCTCGACGAGCCCGGCTCCGGCGAGGCTGCGTCCGACACGTCGACGCAGACGCTGGAGGCGGGTCAGACCGCGACCGGTCGCCCGGCGCGGAAGGAGACTCGGGACCTGGTCGTAGCCGACGATGCGCACGACCTCCTCGACGAGGTCGTGCGGGTCGGTGATGTCGGGCCGCCAGCTCGGCGGCGTGACGCCGACGACGCCGTCCTCGTGCTCGGCGACCGTGGCGCCGATGGCGCGCAGGTGCTCGACCGCGGTCATCGCGGAGATCTCGATGCCGCTGAGCTGCGCCGGGAGGTCGGTCGCGATCGTGACGGTCGGCTGCGGGGGCGCCGTGCCGACGAGGGTGAAGCCGGGCTCGGCGGTGGCGCCGCCGTGCTCGACGAGCAGCTCGACCACCCGGTCGGCCGCGCCGGCCGGCAGCAGCGGGTCGACCCCGCGCTCGTTGCGCTTGCCGGCCTCGGAGCTCAACTTGTGGCGCTTGCCGGTGCGGAACATCGAGACCGGGTCCCAGTGGGCCGCCTCGACGAGGATCCGGGTGGTGGTCCCGGAGATCTCGGTGGTGGCGCCGCCCATCACGCCGGCGAGGCCGATCGGGCCGGAGTCGTCGGTGATGACCAGGTCCCCGTCGTTGCCGGGCGACAGGTCGCGGACGGCGTCGTCGAGGGTCGTGATCCGCTCACCGGCGCGGGCGCGACGGACACCCAGGCTGCCCGCGACCTTGTCGGCGTCGTAGCCGTGGGTGGGCTGGCCGAGCTCGAGCATGACGTAGTTGGTCACGTCGACCGCGAGCGAGATCGAGCGCATGCCGGCCTGCTCGACGCGACGCTTGATGTGCTCGGGCGTCGGGGCGCTCGGGTCGAAGCCGCTCACCAGCCGCGCGGCGAACACGGGGCAGCCGGTGGGGTCGTCGACGACGACCTCCCAGGCCTTGCCGTCGACCTCGGGGACCGCGCGGTCGGCCGGGTCGGTGAAAGGCACGCCGAACCCGAGGGCCGCCTCCCGGGCCACGCCCCGCAGCGACAGCGCGTAGGCGCGGTCGGGATTGATCTCGAACTCGATGACCTCATCGCCGAAGCCGAGGAACTCGCGGGCGTCGGTGCCGGGCTCGGGACCGTCCTCGGGCACGACGATGATCCCGTCGCTGCCGTCCTCGGGGAGACCGAGCTCGGAGGCCGAGCAGATCATGCCGGCCGAGACGTGGCCGTAGGTCTTGCGTGCGGAGATCCGGAAGTCTCCGGGCAAGACCCCACCCGGCAGGATCACGACGACCTTGTCGCCCGGACCGAAGTTGTGGGCACCGCAGACGATCCCCTGGCCCTCCGCCGGGTCGTAGCCCTCCACGAGCTCACCGGCGGCCCCGATGTCGACGCGACACCAATTGATGACCTTGCCGTTCTTCTGCGGCTCCTTGTCCTGGGTCAGGACGCGGCCGATGACCAAGGGGCCCTCGATGTCGGCGCCGGCGGCCTCGATGCCCTCGAGCTTGAGGCCGAGCGCGGTGAGCCGGTCGGTCAGCACCTCGGTGGTGACGGTCTCGGGCAGGTCGACGAGCTCCCGGATCCAGGAGACAGGGGCCTTCATCGGTTCAGAGCTCGCTTCCGAATGCGGTGGTGAAGCGGACGTCACCCTCGAACAGGGTCCGCAGGTCCTCGAGTCCGTGGCGGAACATCAGCGTCCGGTCGATGCCCATGCCGAAGGCGAAGCCGGAGTAGCGGCTCGAGTCGACGCCGCAGGCCTGCAGCACGCGCGGGTTGACGATGCCGCAGCCGCCCCACTCGATCCACCCCTCGCCACGACAGGTGCGGCAGGCATCGGAGTCGACACCTCTGCAGACGAAGCAGACCAGGTCGACCTCGGCGGACGGCTCGGTGAAGGGGAAGTACGACGGCCGGAACCGTGTCGTGATGCCCTCGCCGAACATCTGGCTCGCGAAGTGGTCGAGCGTGCCCTTGAGATGCGCCATGGAGATGCCCTCGTCGATGGCGAGGCCCTCGACCTGGTGGAACATCGGGGAGTGCGTGGCGTCGTACTCGTCCGTGCGGAAGACCCGGCCCGGGCACACGACGTAGATGGGCGGCGTGCGCGTCAGCATCGTGCGCGCCTGCACCGGGCTGGTGTGCGTGCGCAGCACGACGTGATCGTCGGCGGGGTCCGTCCAGAACGTGTCCTGCATCGTCCGCGCCGGGTGGTCGGGACCCAGGTTGAGGGCATCGAAGTTGAGCCACTCCGCCTCGATGACCGGCCCCTCGGCGACCTCCCAGCCCATCGCGACGAAGATGTCGGCGATCAGCTCGGCACCGGTCGTCAGGGGGTGGCGGGCGCCGACCGGGTCACGGTCGGTCGGGAGCGTGACGTCGACGGACTCCTCGACGAGGATCCTGGCCTCGTGCTCGACCTCGAGCTCGGCGCTCCGGGCGGCGAGCGCCTGGTTGACGGCACCGCGGGCCTGGCCGACGCGCTGGCCGGCCTCCTTGCGCGCCTGCGGCGGGAGCGCGCCGATCTCGCGGTTGGCGAGGGCCAGCGGCGAGCGATCACCCGCGTGGTCGGAGCGCACCGCCTTGAGCTGCTCCAGGTCCGCGGCAGCGGCGATCGCAGCAAGGGCGGCGTCGCGCGCGGCCTCCACCTCGGCAGGGCTCACGGCGGCGACCTCCACGGGGTCGTAGTCAGTGTTGGGGCCAGACATATCGGAGCAAGTCTAGGAAGGGCGGGCCCGTCCCCGCGAACCGGTATCAGCGGGAGGCGGGGTCAGGGAACTGCTCGGCGATCGCCGTCAGCCGGGCGAGGTACGACGACCGGCCGGATGCGTCGGGAAGGTTGGGGAAGGCGATGCTCAGTCCGGCCGCTCCGTCGATGCCCTCGCGGAGGATGTCGGCGTGGCCTGCGTGGCGGTGCAGGTCGGTCATCACGTGGACCGCGATCTCGTGCAGGCTGGCCTCCGCGCGGTCCTCGGGCCACCACGGCACCCGACCGACGGTGTCCAGCGGGAGCTCGTCGAAGGCGGCGTCGGCGAAGGCGGCGACGCGGCGGTGGAAGGCGACCAGTTCGGCGGTCTCGAGCTCAGCGGGGACTGTCCAGTCGGCCTGCGGATCGGCGTCATAGGCATCCTCGGGGATGAGGGCCGGGTGGCCGGGGTCGGGCCAGCTGCGCCCGAAGGTGGGGCCGAAGTAGCCGATCTCCACGTTGGCGCAGTGGAGCACGATGCCGAGCAGGCTGGTGCCGGTAGGTGTGCGGGGCAGGCGGACCGCCCGCTCCCCCAGTCCGTCGAGCTTCCAGAGCAGCGCTTCCCGGGCCCGGCCCAGGTAGGTGCGCAGGACGGCGGCAGGGTCGGACAGGGCGGCGAAGGTCATCCCCTCATTGTGCGATCAGCCACCGACATCAGGCATCGACCACCGGCCAGGTGGTCACGACCTGTGCGCCGCCGCCGTCGCGGTCGCCGATGACCACGGTCCCGCCGTGGGCGCGCACCAGGCCCGCCACGATGTAGAGGCCGAGCCCGGACCCGCCGCCGGACCCACCGGTCCAGAACTTCGCGAACACCCGCTGCCGCAGGCTCTCGGGGATCCCCTCGCCCTCGTCGCTCACCGTCACCGCGAGGTACGACGGGTCCTCGCTCCACCGTCCGACGTGGACGCACACGGGCCCGCTGCCGTGCCGCACGGCGTTCTCGACCACATTGGTGAGCACCTGGACGACCTTGTCGGGGTCGGCGTCGATCTTGGGCAGGTCGGGGTCGATGGCCAGCTCGACCGGCGTGGAGGTCGCCACCGCGATCGACTGCTGGACACGCTCGGCCTTCAGGCCGAGGTCCGTGGGGCGGCGGTGGAGCTGCAGTCGACCGGTGTCGATGCGGGCGACGTCGAGGAGCTCGGCGATGAGGCGGCTCAGCCGGTCGGCGTCGACGCTCGCGGTCGTGAGCATCAGCTTCTTCTGCTCGTCGCTGAGCTTGTCCCAGCGGGCGAGGAGGGCGTTGACGAAGCCCTTGACCCCGGTGAGCGGCGACCGCAGCTCGTGGGCCAGTGTGGCGACGAGGTCGGAGCGGTCCCGGTCGAGGCGGGCCCGGCCGCGCCCGGAGCGCAACGAGACGGCGACCTGCGTGACCGGCCCGGCCCGCTCGGGGCGATGCAGGCGCGCGGTCACGAGGACCTCGGTGCCGTCGGGGAGGAGCCAGCTCTGCTCGGGGATGCCCGTGCGGGTTCGGAGGCCCTCGAACGGCGTGTTGACGAGCATCCACGACTGTCCGTCGTGGTCGGTGAGGGCGAGCACCTCGCCCAGCGACCTGCCGAGTGCATCGAGCGGATCGGTGCCCAGCATCCGGGCGGCGAGGGGGTTGATGGCGATGACCCGCTGGTCGGCGCCGGAGACGACCGCGCCGTCGGGCAGGAGGTCGAGGGCGTCGGGCGCGGTCACGACTCCATCATGACGTGCGCAGGGCGCGTGCACTGGCATAGAGGCAGACCGACGCGGCGGTGGCGAGGTTGAGCGACTCGGCGCGTCCGAGGATCGGGATCCGGACCCGGTGGTCGGCCAGCGCCGCCAGCTCGTCGGGCAGGCCCCAGGCCTCGTTGCCGAACAGCCAGGCCGTGGGCCGGGCCAGCAGCTCGTCGGCGGCGAAGAGGTCGACCTCTCCCCTGCCGTCGGCGGCGAGGACGGTCAGCCCCGCAGCCTGGGCGGAGCGGACGGCGGCGGCCGGGGCGCGCTCGGTCAGGACCGGGAGGTGGAAGAGACTGCCGACCGTCGCCCGGACCGTCTTGGGGTTGTAGGCGTCGACGGCGTCACCGGCGAGCACCACCCCGTCGCCGCCCGCAGCGTCGGTCGTGCGGATCACCGTCCCGGCGTTGCCGGGATCGCGCACGTCCGCGCAGATCGTGACCAGCCGGGGCGTGGCGGGCAGGTCGCGGTCGAGGAACCGGCACACGGCGACCACGCCGGCCGGGTTGACGCTGTCGCTGAGCCCGGACATGGCCCGGTCGTCGACCAGCGTCACGTCGGCGGTGCCGAGCAGGTCGGCGTACTCCTGGGCGGCGACGGGGGTCGCGAAGACCTCCACGACGCAGGTCTCCCCCGAGTCGAGCACCGCCGCGAGGGCGCCCTCGACGGCCTTCGGACCGTCGGCAAGGAAACACCGCCGCCCGGATCGCTCCGGACGGCGGTGCAACTTGCGAGCTTCCTTGACGCGGGTGTTGCCCGCGGTCAGGGGAGTCATGCTCAGGCGTCGACCTTGTCGGCCTCGCGAGGCGCGTTGACGTCCTCGGGCAGCGCGGCCTTCGCCTGCGCCACGATCGCCGAGAACGCGGCCGGGTCGTTGACGGCGAGGTCGGCGAGGATCTTGCGGTCGACCTCGATGCCGGCCAGGTTGAGGCCCTGGATGAACCGGTTGTAGGTCAGACCCTCGGCGCGGGCGGCCGCGTTGATCCGCTGGATCCACAGGCGACGGAAGTTGCCCTTGTTCTTCTTGCGGTCGTTGTAGTTGTAGACCAGGGAGTGGGTGACCTGCTCCTTGGCCTTGCGGTAGAGCCGCGACCGCTGGCCGCGGTAGCCGCTGGCCCGGTCGAGGGTCGTACGACGCTTCTTCGCCGCGTTCACTGCGCGCTTGACGCGTGCCATCTCTTGACTCCTTGTGTTTCTAGCTCAGTGCGCCGCGGGCCTCAGAGGCCGAGCATCTTCTTCGCGCGGGGGACGTCGTTCTTGGCGACCTCGACCGTGCCGGTGAGGCGACGGGTGACCTTGGAGGCCTTCTTCTCGAGGTTGTGGCGCTTGCCGGCCTTCTCCCGCAGGATCTTGCCGCTGCCGGTCACCTTGAACCGCTTGCTCGCACCGGAGTGGGTCTTGTTCTTCGGCATCTGAGTCTCCTTACAGATCGATGTCGGGGTCGAGCGCCTCGTTGGCGCGCTTGGCCTTCTTGGTGGTCGACGGCTGCACCGAGGTCCGCTCGGCGTGCTCGGCGGCCTGCTCGGCGGCCCGCTCGGCGGCGGCCTCCACCTTCGCGGCCTTCACCTCGGCCTTCGCCTCGGCCTTCTTCTTGTGGGGACCGATGACCATGGTCATGTTGCGGCCGTCCTGCTTGGGGTTGGACTCCACGAAGCCCAGCTCCGTGACGTCCTCCGCCAGCTTCTGCAGCAGCCGGTAGCCCAGCTCGGGGCGGTGCTGCTCGCGGCCGCGGAACATGATCGTGATCTTGACCTTGTCGCCGGCCTTGAGGAAGCGAACGACGTGACCCTTCTTGGTCTCGTAGTCGTGCGCGTCGATCTTCGGCCGGAGCTTCATCTCCTTGATGATGACGTTGGTCTGGTTCCGTCGCGCTTCACGGGCCTTCTGGGCGTTCTCGTACTTGAACTTCCCGTAGTCCATGAGCTTGCAGACAGGGGGCTTCCCCATCGGGGCGATCTCCACCAGGTCCAGGTCGGCCTCCTGCGCGAGCTTGAGGGCCTGGTCGGTGGGGACGATGCCGACGGTCTCGCCGTTGGGTCCCACGAGTCGGACCTCGGGAACCCGGATCCGCTCGTTGATGCGCAGCTCGGTGCTGATGTGTCCTCCAAACTCGTTCGGTCGGGAGGCATTCGGCTGCAACCTGGGCTGCAAATGAGAAAAGGCTCCCGCTGGTGCAAGCGGAAGCCAGTCACGAGCCCCGTGGTCCCCCGCCGGCGTACGGCGGGGGCGGGACTCTCCATGGACCGGACCCGACGACCTGGCGGCCGTGCGGGTGGGAGACGATGGTGCTGGTCCCCGCTTGTGGATCTGCCATCCCCACGTGGTGTGGGCATGATCGATCGGTCAACGCCAGATGCTACCGCTGGTGTTCCCGCGGCACCTAATCACCAGCGCGACCGAGCCAGCCCCAGCCACCGTCCTCCAGGCGCACCGGACGCCAGCCGGCCGCGAACCGGTGCAGGTCGTCACCGTCGAGCACGAACCGGTGCGGCCCGGCCACGTCGAGCACGAGGGCCGCGGCCCCCTCCTGGACCGCCGTCGCGGCAGCCAGGGGCGCGGCCACGGGCACGGGGCGTGCCGTGGGGTCCCAGGCGGCCAGCGCGGGCAGGTCCGTGAACGCGACCAACGCCATCCGGCCGTCGGCGCCGGCGAGGAGGACGGCGGCCATGTCGCTGGTCTTGTCGCGGGCGAGACCGTCGTCGCCGACCTCGACCTCGCCGAGCACCGCGACGACCGGGACGAGCAGGCGGGCGTCGACGAGAGCCGCCAGCACCGCCGGCCGGGAGCCCGCGCCCGAGCCCCACGCCTCGAGCGCGGTCCGCAGGGCGGCGTCCGCGCTGCCGTCGTCGTCGACGTACGCCGAGCCCTGGAGCCGGCGGGCGTCGGGACGCTCGGGGCCGGGATCGTCCGACTCGGTCGACGGGGGCGGCGGTGCGGTCACCGGAGGATGATCCCATCCGTGGAAGCATGAGCGACGTGCAGCACTCGCTTCCCGCGTCCTCCTCGGTCGAGCGCAACCGGCTCCGGGCGCGTCTCGGGGCCGCGGTCGCCGGCCATGACCAGCCCCTGCCCACCCCCACCCTCGTCGTCGACCTCGACGCCTTCGACGCCAACGCCGATGACCTCGTCCGGCGGGCCGGCGGCACGCCGATCCGGGTCGCCTCCAAGTCGCTGCGGGTGCCGGCGCTGGTGACCCGCGCCCTCGCCCGCGAGGGCTTCGCCGGCACGCTGGCCTACACGCTCGCGGAGGCGCTGTGGCTGGTCGACCAGGACGTCAGCGACGACGTGGTCGTCGCCTACCCGAGCGTCGACCGGGCTGCGCTGGGCGCCCTGGTCGCCTCGCCGCGGGCGGCGTCGCGGATCACGATCATGGTCGACGACGTCGCGCACCTCGACGTCGTGGACTCCCTGCGCGCCTCGACCGCGGTGCCCGTCCAGGTCGCGATCGACATCGACGCCGGCCTGCGCTGGGCCGGTCAGCAGGTGGGTCCCCGCCGCTCCCCGCTCTTCGACGTCGGCGCGATCATCGGTCTCGCGCGCGCCGTGGTCCAGCGACCCGGCTTCCACCTCGTCGGGGTGATGACCTACGAGGGTCAGGTGGCCGGCGTACCCGACGCGGTGCCGGACCAGCGGGCGAAGTCGGCGATCGTGCGGCGGATCAAGGAGCGCTCGATCTCCCAGCTGGTGTCGCGCCGCGCCGCGATCGCCGAGGCGCTCGACGGACTCGCCGGGCGCGATGGCTTCGACGGACTGAGGTTCTGGAACGCCGGCGGCTCGGGATCGATCGAGTCCTCCGCGGCCGATCCCGTCGTCACCGAGGTGACCGCGGGCTCGGGCCTGCTCGGCCCGACCCTCTTCGACCACTACACGTCGTTCCGCCCGACCCCTGCGGCGTTCTTCGGCCTCCCCGTCACCCGGAAGCCGACGCCGGAGACGGTGACCGTCCACGGCGGCGGCCTGATCGCCTCCGGTCCGACCGGCGCCGACCGCGCACCGACCCCGTGGGCACCTGCTGGGCTCCGGCTCACCGCTCTGGAGGGGGCCGGGGAGGTGCAGACACCCCTCACCGGCGCCAACGCCGCGACGCTGGCGATCGGCGACCTCGTGTGGTTCCGCCACGCCAAGTCGGGCGAGCTCTTCGAGCACGGCACGCACGCGCATCTCGTGCAGGGCTCCGAGCTGGTCGAGACGGTGGCGACCTATCGAGGACATGGCCTCGCGTTCTGACCACCACGCCCTCGCCCGCCGGGTCCTGGCCGCGACCCTCGCGCGTCCGGCGACCCTGGGCAGCGGTCGCCTGCTGTGCATCGACGGACTCGCCGGCTCCGACAAGACGACCCTCGCCGCAGAGGTGGTGGCCCTCGCTCCCACGTCGGTCGTCATCGCGACCGACGAGATGCTCGAGGGCTGGGGCGGGCTGCCCGGACTGCCCGCCTCGATCGGGCGGCTCCTGCTGCCGCTCGCCGACGACAGGCCGGGCCGGTGGCGCCGCTGGGACTGGTACGACGACGGGTGGGCCGAGACCCGGACGGTCGCACCCGGCCCGCTGCTGGTGCTCGAGGGCGTCGGCTCCGCCGCGTCGTCGTACGACGACCTGATCACCTACCGCGTCTGGCTGGAGGCCGACCGCGACGTGCGGCTGACCCGCGGCCTGGCCCGCGACGGCGACGCACTGCGGGAGCAGTGGGAGGACTGGCTGGAGGCCGAGCAGGTCCACGAGCTGCGCCAGCACAGCCGGGACCGCGCCGACCTCGTGGTGGACACCACCCGCTCCACCGGCCCCACTAACCTGTGACCTGCACGTGACGGGACACGTGAGAGACGACTCAGGACGGGGCGGACGATGACGGCGAGCGGCGCCGGTGGGCCCGAGGGCTCGGCACCTCGGTGGTGGCGACGCTCACGCGACCTGGCCCTGCGCGCGGCCCGCGAGGCCCAGGCCGACGCCCAACAGGCGATGGTGCACCTGGAGTCCCTCGAGGTCGACCTCGTCGAGCTCAGCGCGATCGACGCCGCCGCGGCGGCGCACCGCGCCGGCCTGCCCGTCACCGGCTTCACGACTCCGCTCTCGCAGGACTGGGACCGGCTCTCGGTGCAGACCGGCATCCCGGCGCTGCGGTTCTATGAGCTCGACGCGGCGTTCGACCCGGGCGTGGACCACGAGGAGGACGTCGCACGCCGCTTTGCCACCGACCTGGCGGAGGTGGCGGCGCGCCTGCGCGACCAGCTGCCGCAGGTCGAGCAGTTCCGCGCCCGGCACGCGTCCGCGCTCGCTGCTGCAGCGGCGCTGCGGGACGAGGTGCCCGGCCTGATCGCGACGGTCGAGGACCTGCAGCGCACCTCCGGTCGCGGACTCGCCGACGCAGGCTCGGGCGGCCTCGCCGACCCGGCTGCCCTCGCCGCCCACAACCGTGCGACCACGCTGCTGGGCCAGGCCCGGCAATCGGCGGCCGATCGGCGCTGGGCCGAGGCCCACGTGCGGGCCACCGAGGCGCGCGAGGCCGCCGAGAACGCCGCCGAGCGGGTCCAGGACCTCGGCGGCGACGCCACGCGCGTGCGCAACGGACTGCTCTCGGTCCGCACCCGACGCGCTGCACTCGCCACCCAGCAGGGGCGGTTGCCCGACGTGATGAGTCGCCTGCGACGTGGCTACACCCTCAGCGCCTGGCGGCACGTGGAGAAGGCCGACCAGATCGTGGCCCGCGACCTGCGCGAGGTCGACGAGGGACTCCCCCGGCTGGAGGCGCTGCTCGCGCAACGACCCCTCGACGTGCCGGCGGCCAGCGCGGTGCTGGCCGACGTGCGGACCTCGCTCGGCGAGGCAGAGCAGGTGCTGCGCACGGCCATCGACCTCCTCGAGCGCCTCGACCGGGTCTCCGCCGACCCCGGGACCCTGCTCGGCGAGCTGCGCCGTCGCCTCGTGGACGCCCGTCGCTTCGTCGCCGGCCTCCCCGGCAACAACGGTGCCCGCTATGCCTTCACCCTCGACAACCTCGCCGGTCGCACCGACGCGCTCGCATCCGCCACGACCGGCATCCGGCCCGACTGGGGCGGGGTGCTCACCGAGGCCGCCTCCATCGAGGCCGCCATCGACGCGATGATCAGGACGGCGCGAGGCCACTGACGTCGCGACGCGCATGGACACGAGCCAGGGCCCAGTCCAGCACGTCCTCCCCCGCCAGGATGCCGGAGCGCGCGGTCACCCCGACGCCGGGCGCGCTCCAGTCCAGGTCGTGCAGCTCGCCGTGCGCCGGGCGGATCGCATGATCGGCGGCGAGCAGCAGCGGGGCGTCCAGCAGGCTGTCGCCGGCCGCCAGCGTCACCGGGGTCGGGTCGAGCCGCTCCGCCAGCCGTTGCAGCCCCGCGCCCTTGGAGAGCGCGTCCGGCACCAGGTAGACCTTGCGGCCCTGCAGCGACAGTCCCCACCCTCCGAGCGCCGCCGACGCCGCGACCTCGGCGACCCAGTCCAGCGGGATCTGCTCGCGCGACTCCGCCACGAGGTAGCAGAAGACGTCCTCGACGTCGCGGACCAGCCGCACCCAGGGCTCGTCGGCCACGGCCTCGAGCAGCGGTCGCACGTCAGCGAGCGGATCGGCGCCCGCGACCGCCCGGAGGGTGGCCCGCTGCCACTCCGGATCCGGCTCGCCGTCGACGAGCAGCACCGCACCGTTCGCGCAGATCGCGTGCCCGGGCACGCGGGGCAGACCCACCCTCGCCAGCTGTGCCGGGCTCCTCGTCGTGACCGGCACCACGTCGGCGACGGTCATCAGCTCGCCGAGCAGCGCCCAGGCCCGGTCGGTCACGTGCGACAGCGGCGCTCCGTCGTACCACTCGACGATGCGGAGGCCGAGGTCGTCGGGCACGGGACCCATGGACGTGCGCGAATAGATCAGCGTGCGGTCGAGGTCGAGCGCAACGAGCATCAGCGCACCTGCCTGATCAGTCCGACGCAGGAGTAGGGCAGGTCGTCGACGGGCACGACCGGCACCTCGCGCGCCTCGGCGAGCGCCAGCACGTGCGGCAGGTCGACCGAGCGGTCGGGACGCACCAGGATCTGCCAGGGCACCCGACGCAGCAGCACGCGGGTGGTCTCCCCGACTCCCGGCTTGACGAGGTTGATGTCGTCGATGCCGTAGGACGCCGCCACCTCCTCGATGGCGCGCCAACCCGCCCAGGTGACGGACCGGTCGGCGGCCGGCGCCTCGAGGCCGGACCTGATGGCCGGGGCCATGTCGGCGAAGCGGGAGGCGACCGTGTCGACGAACAGCCGCGACACGTCCTGGCCGGCGAGCTCGGCATAGAACTTCGCGCCGTGGAACATGCCCGGACCGATCAGGTCGGTGCGGTGAACGGTGCGGGAGACGAGTCCGGACACCGTCGAGTTCAGGCAGGCGGACGGGATCAGGAAGTCGTCGCGCGTGCCGTGCAGGGTCGTGCACCCGCCGGGGTCGGCCAGCACGACGAGCTCGTCGTCGAGGAGCTGGTGCTCGGGGTGGTCGGCACGCCAGGCCGCGACCGCGGCGGTGAGCTGCCGCTGGATGGCCCCCTTGCCGGTCCAGCCGTCGACGAAGGCGACGGCCGCCGCCGGGTGCCGCTCGAGCACGTGTGCCAGGGCGACCTCGTCGATGCCTCGACCCCGGATGATCGAGATCGTGTGGTGCGGGCTGTCGAGGCCGTGGACCTCGCGCAGGTAGCGACGCATCAGCACACCGATCGGTGTGCCGGCCCGGGCCAGCGAGACCAGCACCGGCTCGACGCCGAGAGCCCGGTGGCGGGCGAGCAGCAGCTCGCCGACGACCCCGACCGCGGTCGCCAGCCGGTCGGCCGACTCGGCGAGGGCGGTGTGGAAGAGCTGGAGGTAGGCGGCGTCGGGCTGGAACTCGATCGGCAGCATCTCCGAGTAGTGCGTGCCGCTCTGGATGGCCTCCTCGCGGTCCTCGGTGCTGCGCTCGAGCTCGACGTCGGAGAGATCGCTGAGCAACCAGGTCACGTCGGCCGGCTCGTAGGAGCCGAAGGGCTGTCGCGTCGCGACCGGGACGACGTGCACGACCTCAGCGAAGGGGCGCAGCGCCTCGGCGAGGCCGGCGCAGCTCTCGGCGGGCACGTCGGCGACGACGACGATGTGGCGGTGTCTCAGGTCGGCCCACTCCGAGCCCGCAGGCGGGATCGCCGCGGGGTCGACCAGGTTGTGCAGACGTGACGGCCGACCGGGCTCGTCGGGGGCGTCGAAGGTGACCGTGCGCCGGATGGCGTAGCCCGGCTGGTCCGCCGCGTGCACGGGCGAGCGGGTCGTGGACTGCACCGTGACGTCCGCCGCCGGGACGGCGTCGGCGAGTGCGTCGGCCACGAGCACCGGCAGGTGCATGAGCTCCTCGGTGCCGACCACCAGCACCGGGCCGGGATGTTCGGCGACGGTCTCGGCCAGGCCGCCCGCGATCCGCGCTGCCTCCGAGCGCAGTGCTGCGGAGTCGAGGGAGGACATGCCCGTGCGCGCGGTCGCGGCCAGCGAGGCGGGCCAGATCGGATGGTGCACGCGCACCTCCCCCGGCTCGCCGCCGGGCGCGGGAGCGGCGGGCGCCAGCGCGGCGCGAGCGGCCGCGGCCCGGTCGAGGACATCGGCCGGCAGCTCCACAGCGATCTCGAGGACGGACGCGACGGTCACGGGCACGCCGAGGGTCGCTGCCCGCTCCTCGAACTGGGCGCGCTGCTCCGGCGTCCGCGCGTCGATGAGGGCGGCGATGACATAGGACGGGCGCGGGAAGCGCTCCTGCAACGCCGCGATCGTGTTGAGCGCGGTGCGTCCCGTGGTCAGCTCGTCGTCGACGAGCACCAGCGGCCCCTCCCCCGCCAACGACACCGTGGGCCCGGGCTGCAGGTGGTGGGAGACCGCGTGCGAGTGCTCCTCCTCGAAGCTGACGGCGATCGGGATGCCGGCGACGGGCCGCCTCGTCGAGTGGAGGTACGACGCCTCGAGCCGGTCGGCCACGGCGTGCCCGAGCCCGGTGGCCGTCTCGCAGAAGCCGACCACGAGCACCTCACCCACCTGGCCGCGGTCGCCCAGATCGCCGGGACCAATGGCGGACGTCACGGCGTCGGCCAGGCGGCGAGCACCGTCGAGGACGAGGGACGGCGCGACCGGGATGTGCTTGCCGAGGATGCGCGAGACGATCAGGTGGGCCCGCCGCGGATTGTCCCGCAGCGCGAAGCCCGCCAGCTCGTCGAGGTCCCGGGGGTCGTCGGCACGCACGGCGATGTCGAGGAGAGGGATCACGACACCACTCGCACCGGCTGCTTGCCGAGGTCGAAGGTCCGCTTGGCGGCTCGTTGTCCGAGCGAGAGCAGGTCGACGAGGGCGGCGTCCTCGGCGAGCACGCCGTAGACGGCCGCGCGGGCGAGCAGCTGCTCGGCCCAGTGGGAGTGCGGACCGATCTCGTTCATCCGGCCGTGCGCGGACGCGGCGACCCCACCTCGGCCCCGGCGCGCGACGATCTCCCGCGCGTCGTCGTACTCGTCGCGGTTGACCGTGAGCATGCTGTTGACGACCGAGATGTGCGCCGGGTGGATGACGGTCTTGCCGTACATCCCGTTGGTCTTGTCGAGGTTGGTCTCACGCATGAGCCCGTCGACGTCGCGGGCGATGAGCTTGCGGCGCAGCGATGAGGCGTGCTGCTCGTCGAAGGGCGTGGCACGCAGTTGCGGCTTGAACATGCGCGGACCGGGGATGTGCTCCCACACGGCGCCGGTGACGACGCGATCGCCGTTGCGGGTGAACTGGTTGAGGATGTCGGCGAGCACGTCGCGCACGACGGCGACGTCCCAGATCGTCGTGTCGCGGTCACGGCGCAGACCGAACAGCCCGGAGAGGTCGGTGCCACCGACCCGCACGCACAACACGTGCTCGTCGTAGGCCGTGAACAGCTCGGCCAGCCGGCGCAGCGCAGGGCGCCGCGTCTCGACGTAGGCGATCTCCTCGCTCTCGAGGATCGGCATCGCATAGAGCGGGCGGACCCGTCCCTTCGAGACCTCGCGGACCGCCGCCAGCATCGCCGCGACCCGCTGGACCTCTGACTTGGGGAGGCTGAATCCGGTCAGCGCCGAGAGTGCCGGCCCGGCCATCGCCGCCAGCCGCCGGATCTGGGCGGCGTCGCGCACGCGCACGAACACCAGCGGCAGTCGCGCGCGCTCGGCGTCCGGCAGCGCCGTCACGGCCGACAGCGCGGCGACGACCTGCGCCTCGGCGGTGGCGACGGCGTCGTGCTCGATCGCGTCCTCGAGGCACCAGACCGTCGAGGTCGCGCCGGCTGCGGCGACGCGATGCGAGTCGGCGACGAGGTCCGGCCGGGTGGCCGGCATGTAGATCGTCGCGCCGAGGGCGAGGGCCATCGCGTGGCGTGGGCTGTCGGGGGTGATCTCCTGGGGTGCCACCTCGAACAGACGGTCCCGATCCTCGTCCGTGAGATAGGCGAAGTGCCGCATCAGCCGGGGAAGCTCCCCGGCTGATGCGGCAGCGACGTGGCGCAGGCAAGCGTCACTTGCGTCCGGCCGTCCAGTTCATGCCCCAGCCGTAGGCCTCGTCGACGTTGCGCTGGGTGCCCGCGATGTACTGCACCTGCCGGTCGATGCGCAGGCTGCCGCCGGCGTTCGTGAGCAGGGCGATCGCGCAGAACCGCTTGTCGTTGGACGTCTCGTCCAGCTTGATCTCGATCGGCGCCGAGCCGACCGGGAACATGGTGACCACACCGTCGGCAGCGGCCCAGTTGGGCGCGCCCTCGTAGATGTAGGCGAAGACCAGGACCCGGCGGATCCGGTCGAGCTGGTCGAGGTTGACGATGAGGTTCTCGCCACCGGTGTTGGTGCCGGAGCGGTCGTCACCGTCGAGGAACACGTAGGGCGGACCGTTGAGGTTGCCGAACGCGTTGCCGAGCGCCTGGACGACACCCTTGTCCCCGTCGGTGGTCTCCCACAGGCAGCCGATGTCGAGGTCGACCTTGTTGCCGCCCGAGAAGGCCCGCTTGAGGAAGCCGCCGCCACCAGCGCCGGCACCGCCCTGGGCCCAGTTGAGGTTGATCCGCATCTGGCCGCTCGCGCCGCTGCCCTTGGTCAGCGACACCGTCGGGCTGGACTTCGTGAGCGAGACCTTGGAGAGGTTCACGCCGCCGCCGGCCGGTGCCGGGGCGCCGGGAGGAGGCGGCGGGGCACCGCCACCCGCGGGGGGCGGCGGAGGCGGCGGGGGCGTCGCTCCACCTGCCGGAGGGGGCGGAGGCGATGCCGGAGGGGGTGTCGCCTTCGGCTTCTTCGTGTAGTCGACCATGGTGTGTGCCCCTCCTCAGAGGTTGACGCCGAAGTCCTGCGCGATGCCCCGCAGGCCGGAGGCGTAGCCCTGGCCGACGGCGCGGAACTTCCACTCGGCGCCGTTGCGGTAGAGCTCGCCGAAGACCATCGCGGTCTCGGTGGAGGCGTCCTCGCTCAGGTCGTAGCGCGCGATCTCGGCGCCACCGTTCTGGTTGACGACGCGGATGAACGCGTTGCGCACCATGCCGAAGTTCTGGGCACGGGTGTCGGCGTCGTAGATCGAGACCGGGAAGACGATCTTGTCGACGTCCGGCGGCACGATGCCGAGGTTGACCTGGACGACCTCGTCGTCGCCGTCGCCCTCACCGGTCAGGTTGTCACCGGCGTGGGTGACGGAGCCGTCCGGGCTCGTCAGGTTGTTGAAGAAGATGAAGTGGGCATCGGAGAGGACCTTGCCGGCCGCCGTCAGCAGCAGGGCCGAGGCGTCGAGGTCGAACTCGCCACCCGCGAACGAGTTGACGTCCCAACCGAGACCGATGTTGACCGCCGTGAGACCGGGGGCCTCCTTGGTCAGCGAAACGTTGCCACCCTTGGTGAGCGAAACAGCCATGTGTCCTAGATCCTTTGCGCAGGTGTGAAACGGTCAGTGTGACTCTAGACAAGTCCCGAAACCAGATGGAACCGAAACCTTGCGAAAGGATGAAAAGCAGTCTTTTTCAGTCGACGCGGTGGTCGGCCACGACAGCACGCAGCTCGCGCACCGCGATCTCGGCCCGCCGGCCGTCCGAGGTGTGGATCCCCATCAGGGACACGCGCTCGTCGTCGCCGAGGTCCAGGTGCGGCCATGGCGCACCCTGCGGCACCCGCACGGTGCCGACCTCGGCCCACTCGATCGTCCGGCGCCGATAGCCGTTGACCACGACCAGCCCCTCGGTCGTGGCCTCGACCCGTGACCGGGCCATCGCGAACAGCAACGCCATCGCCAGGCCGACGATCGCGAAGATGGTCAGCTTCTGCAGGACGTTGACCGAGTCCTTCGTCGACTCGTCGAAGCGCAGCCACAGCGCGGCGAAAGCGGCGACGAGGATCAGCGCGAAGGCGGGCGCCGCGATCCGCGGGCCCAGCGGCCGCCAGGTCCGTGGGAGCGTCACGGGCTCAGATCCTGCTGGCATGGATGTCGGTGGTGAGGATCGCGCGCGCACCGAGGTCGTAGAGCTCGTCCATCAGGCGCTGGGCGTCGGACCGCGGCACCATCGACCGCACCGCGAACCAGCCCTCCTTGCGCAGCGGGCTCACCGTCGGGCTCTCGATCCCCGGGGTGATCGCCGCCGCGCGCTCAACGTGCTCGGCCGGGACGTCGTAGTCCATCATCACGAAGGTCCGCGCCACGAGCACGCCCTTGAGCCGCCGGGTGAAGACCTCGAGAGCGGAGCGGTCGGCGTCGTCGCGGGTGATCATCACGGCCTCCGACTCGAGGATGACGTCGCCGAACACCTCCAGTCCGGCGTTGCGCAGCGTGCTGCCGGTCTCGACGACATCGGCGATGACGTCGGCGACCCCGAGCTGGATGCTCGTCTCGACCGCTCCGTCGAGCCGCACGACCGTGGCGTCGATGCCCTCGCCGGCGAGATAGCGGGCGACCACGCCGTCGTAGGAGGTCGCGATCCGCTTGCCCGCCAGGTCGGCGACGGTCGCCGCGGTGCCGGGCCGCGCCGCGAACCGGAACTTCGAGCGGCCGAACCCGAGCGGCAGTGCCTCACTCGCCTTGGCGTGGCTGTCGAGGAGCAGGTCGCGACCGGTGATCCCGGCGTCGAGGGTGCCCTCACCGACGTAGACGGCGATGTCACGGGGACGCAGGTAGAAGAACTCGACGCCGTTGTCGGGGTCGAGCTTGGTCAGCTGCTTGGAGTCCGAGCGCTGGGCATAGCCCGCCTCGCGCAGCATCGTGGAGGCGGTGTCGGACAGGGCGCCCTTGTTGGGGACGGCGATCTTCAACATGCGTGGGTGACCTTCACAGGTGGCTGTAGACGTCCTCGAGCGTGAGCCCGCTCGCGATCATGAGGACCTGGGCGTGATAGAGCAGCTGGCTGATCTCCAGCGCGGTCGCCTCGGGACCCTCGTGCTCGGCGGCCATCCACGACTCAGCGGCTTCCTCGATCAGCTTCTTGCCGATCGCATGGACGCCGGCGTCGAGCGCCCGGACGGTCCCGGAGCCCTCGGGCCGCGTCTGCGCCTTCTCACTGAGCTCTGCGAACAGCTCGTCGAACGTCTTCACGGGGAGGCAGCCTATCGGGACCTACCCTGCGTAGCCCCGGCGGACCTTCTTGAGAGTGGCCGCGGTCTGCAGGGCGGCCGACGCCGCCTCGTAGCCCTTGTCCTCACTGGAACCCTCCAGGCCCGCGCGATCGAGGGCCTGCTGCTCGTCGTCGCAGGTCAGGAGGCCGAATCCGACCGGGGTCACGTGGTCGAGCGACACCCGCGTCAACCCGTCCGTGGCCGCGTTGCAGACGTAGTCGAAGTGGGGCGTGCCGCCGCGGATGACGACACCGAGCGCGATGACCGCGTCGTACGACGGCGCGAGCGCGGCCGCCGTCACCGGGAGCTCGAAGGCGCCCGGGACCCGCACGACGACGGGCTCCTCGAGCTTGTGGTCCGCGAACGCCCGCTGGGCGCCGGCGATGAGTCCGTCCATCACCTCGGTGTGCCAGCTCGCCGCCACGACCGCGACCCTCAGGTCGTGGCAGTCGACGGGAACCAGGTCGGGGGCGCCGTGTCCGGCCATGTCAGCGGTCTCCTTCGGGATCGATCAGGTCGGGCAGGTCGTGCCCCATGCGGTCGCGCTTGGTGAGCAGGTAGGCGAGGTTGTGGCCGTTGGGGTGGGGCGTCAACGGCACCCGCTCGGACACCTTGATGCCGTAGTCCTCCAGCGAGCTGACCTTGTCGGGGTTGTTGGTCAGCAGCCGGACCTCCTCGACGCCGAGGTCCTTGAGGATCTGCGTCGCGGCGCCGTAGTGACGCGCGTCGGCCGGCAGGCCCAGATCGAGGTTGGCGTCGACGGTGTCGCGACCGCCGTCCTGCAGCTGGTAGGCCTGCAGCTTGGCGACCAGGCCGATCCCCCGGCCCTCGTGGCCGCGCAGGTAGACGACCACACCACTGCCGTTCTCGACGATGCGGTCCATCGCCTCGTCCAGCTGCGGGCCGCAGTCGCAGCGGCTGCTCCCGAACACGTCTCCCGTGAGGCACTCGGAGTGCACCCGGGTCAGCACCGGACCGTTGGCCGCGACCTCCACCGGGTCGCCGTAGACCAGCGCGACGTGCTCGCTGCCGTCGACGGTGATCGTGTAGCCGATCGCGGTGAACTCGCCGTGCGTCGTGGGCAGTCGGGTCTCCGCCTCACGGACGACGTGCCGCTCGACCCGGCGCCGGTAGCGGACCAGGTCCTCGATGGAGATCATCGCCAGGCCGTGCTCGTCCGCGAACGCGCGCAGCTCCGGAGCACGCTTCATCGTGCCGTCGTCGTTGACGACCTCGACCAGCACGCCGGCCGGGGTCAGGCCCGCCAGGCGGCAGAGGTCGACGGCAGCCTCCGTGTGGCCGCGGCGCACCAGCACACCACCCTCGCGGTAGCGCAACGGGAACACATGGCCCGGTCGGGTGAGCTCCCACGGCTCGGTGGCCGAGTCGGCGAGGGTGCGCACGGTCCGTGCACGGTCGGCGGCCGAGATGCCTGTCGTCGTACCGTCCCGGGCATCGACCGAGATCGTGTACGCCGTGCGGTAGGCGTCCCGGTTGTGCGGCGTCATCAGCGGGATCTCGAGCCGATCCAGCATGTCGCCGGGCATCGGTGCGCAGATCACACCGCTGGAGTAGCGGATCGTCCAGGCCATCAGCTCGGGCGTCGCCTTGCTGGCGGCGAAGATGATGTCGCCCTCGTTCTCACGGTCCTCGTCGTCGACGACGACGACGGCCTTGCCCGCGGCGATGTCGGCGATCGCCTGCTCGACCGGGTCCAGTCGGACGGACATGTCAGTTCTCCTTGCTGGTGGTGCTGCGGCTGGTGTAGGCACGGACGAGCTTCTCGACGTGCTTGGCGATGACGTCGACCTCGAGGTTGACCCGGTCGCCGACGGCGCGGAAGCCGAGCGTGGTGCGGGCGAGGGTCTCGGGGATCAGGCTGACCGTGAAGCTGGCGTCGCCGGCCTCGACCACGGTCAGGGACGTGCCGTCGACGGTGATCGAGCCCTTGTCGACGAGGTAGCGGCCCATCTCCGCGGGCAGGGCGATCTCCACGACCTCCCAGTGCTCGCTGGGCGACCGCGACACGATCTCGCCGACACCGTCGACGTGGCCCTGGACGATGTGGCCGCCGAGCCGCGTCTCCGCGGTGACGGCACGCTCGAGGTTGACCTGATCGCCGACGGCGATGCCGCCGAGGCTGGTCTTGGCGAGGCTCTCGGCCATCACGTCGGCGGTCCAGGTCGTGGCCGTGAGGTCAGCGACGGTGAGGCAGCAGCCGTTGACGGCGATCGAGTCGCCGAGCGCTGCGTCGCTGATGGCGACGTCGCAGGCGATGGTCAGGCGGACCGCGTCGCCCTGGTCCTCCACGACGGTGACGGTGCCGAGCTCCTCGACGATGCCGGTGAACATCTCCTCAGTTCCTCTCGTCGGTCGAGGTGCGAGCTTGCGAGCCTCGAGACCCAGGCCTCATGACGAGGCGGACGTTGGCCTCCTCGCCCGCGCCGAGCACGGTCGCGTCGACCAGCTCGAGACGCAACGCCTTGTCGATCGTGCGGATTCCGAGCTTGCCGACGCTGGACCTCCCGGCGCCCAGCAGCATCGGCGCGACGTAGGTGACGACCTCGTCGACGAGTCCGGCCTTGAGGTAGGCCGCGGCGAGGGTGGGCCCGCCCTCCAGGAAGACGTGGTGCCGGTCGTGCTCGGCATAGAGGGTCGCCAACGCCTTCGCGGGGTCCTGGGTGCGCAGGTGGACCGTCGGGGCCGCGTCGTCGAGGACGCGACGGGCGGGATCGAGGTCGCGCTCCCCCATCACCACCCGCAGTGGCTGCACGGGCGCGAGGACGTCGTCGGCGTCACGGACGGTCAGGTGCGGGTCGTCGACCTCGACCGTGTTGGTGCCGACGAGCATGGTGTCGCACAGCCCGCGCAGCAGGTGCGTGTCCAGCCGGGCCGCCCGGGACGACACCCAGCGGGAGGTCCCGTCGGAGGCGGCGCTGCGGCCGTCGAGCGTGGTCGCGAACTTCCAGGTCACGAACGGCCGGCCGTGCACGTGCGCGAAGGTCCACGCGGGGTTGAGGGCCAGGGACTCGTCGGCCAGCAGTCCGGCGTCGGTCTCGACGCCCGCCGCCGCGAGGACGTCGAGGCCGCCCTGGGCCTCCGGGTTGGGGTCGCGCTGGGCGACCACGACCCGCGCCACGCCGGCCTGCAGCAGCGCCTGCGAGCAGGGTCCGGTGCGACCGGTGTGGTTGCACGGCTCGAGCGTGACGACCGCCGTCGCGCCGCGGGCGCGCTCACCGGCCGCGGCCAGCGCCTCCACCTCCGCGTGCGGGGTGCCCGCGCCGTGGTGGAAGCCCTCACCGACGACCTCCCCCTCGGGGGACAGCAGCACACAGCCGACCCGCGGGTTGGGGTGGAGGGGTACGCCGGGCGTGGCCGCCAGCACGAGGGCGCGACGCATGGCGTCGTACTCCCGAGCGAAGCTCTCCGGCGGAGTGGTGGTCACTGCTGGCCTCTCTGGTCCGTGGTGTCACGGGCTCCGGGGCTGGCAGGACGTCGCGGGGTGGGCGGACTGCGCTCACCGTCACGACGCTCGTGCGTGCACTTCCCATCCGGACTTTGACCGTCGGTCCAGGATTTCCACCTGGTCAACCGATCACTGGCTGCGATCGGGTCGCGGACTTCTGAGCGAAGCGACGAGGCTTCGGATCAGTCACCGCCGGCTCGGAGTTTCACCGACCCCAGAGCACGCGAGCTCTTGCTCCCATCGTCCCACACCGCGCGGGCTGCGCGCTGTGGCGGGTCTCACCCCGGACGATCGGCATCTCCGTCAGGCCGACAGGATCAGCCCCGAGGTCGGCACGCCCGTGCCGGCCGTGACGAGCACGTGGTGCGCGTCGGCGACCGGGTTGACCGAGGTGCCGCGGATCTGCCGCACACCTTCGGCGATGCCGTTCATGCCGTGGATGTAGGCCTCGCCGAGCTGCCCGCCGTGGGTGTTGATCGGGAGCCGGCCGCCGACCTCGAGCGCGCCGTCCTTGACGAAGTCCTTCGCCTCGCCGCGGCCGCAGAAGCCGAGCTCCTCCAGCTGCATGAGGACGTAGGGCGTGAAGTGGTCATAGAGGATGGCCATGGGCAGGTCCGCGGCCGTGATGCCCGCCTGCTGCCACAGCTGTCGTCCGACCACGCCGATCTCGGGGATGCCGATGTCGTCGCGGTAGTAGGACGTCATGACGAACTGGTCGCGCGCCGATCCCTGCGCCGCAGCGGCGATGTGTGCCGGCCGCTGCGCCAGGTCCCGCGCCCGCTCGGGCGAGGTCACCACGATCGCGACCGCGCCGTCGGACTCCTGGCAGCAGTCGAGGAGGTGTAGGGGGTCGGCGATCATCCGCGAGGCCTGGTGGTCCTCGAGGGTGATCGGCTTGCCGAAGAAGAACGCCTTCGGGTTGGTGGCAGCGTGCTTGCGGTCGGCGACCGCGACCCGGCCGAAGTCCTCGGAGGTGGCGCCGAACTCGTGCATGTAGCGACGCGCCTGCATGGCCACGGTGGCCGCCGGCGTGCTGAGGCCGAGCGGATAGGTCCAGGCGTTGTCGAGGCCGTTGGTGTTGACCTGGACTGCCGCCCAGTTCTGCACCTGGCCGAAGCGCTGGCCGGATCGTTCGTTGAATCCGCGATAGCAGACGACGACGTCCGCGACGCCGGTCGCCACCGCCATGGCGGCCTGCTGCACCGTGCCGCAGGCGGCGCCGCCGCCGTAGTTGATCCGGCTGAAGAAGCGGAGCTCGGGGATGCCGAGCTCGCGGGCGACGGCGATCTCCGAGGAGGTGTCCATCGTGAAGGTGACCAGACCGTCGACGTCCGCGGGCGTGAGACCGCAGTCGGCGAGCGCGTCACGGATCGCCTCTACGGAGAGCTGCAGCTCCGAGCGGCCGGACTCCTTGGAGAACTCGGTGGCGCCGATGCCGACGATCGACGCCTTGCCCGACAGTGTTCGGTCGCCGGTCATGCCGCGACCCGGACCGTGCCGATGACGTGGTCGCCGAGGGACACCGACCCGACGACCTTGAGGGTGATCTCGCCGTCCTCCACCGCGGTGACCTCACCGGCGAACGTGAGCGTGTCGTAGGGGTGGGCCGGAGCGCCCAGCCGGATCGAGATCCCCTTGATGAGGACGTCGTGACCGAGGGCGTCGGCGACGTACTTCTCCACCAGGCCGTTGCTGGTCAGGATGTTCATGAAGATGTCCTTGGAGCCGGCCGCCTGCGCGATGTCGCGGTCGTGGTGGACGTCCTGCCAGTCCCTGGTCGCGATGGCCGTGCTCACGATCGTGGTCGGCGTGAGCGGGAGGCTCCACTCCGCCAGACGGTCCCCGACCTTCATGCCCTGCTCCCCTCGACCCGACGCCAGATCGGCAGGGTCAGCTCGTCGTCGATCACGTTCCAGTCCACGGCGAGGCGCTCGCCGATCTGCAGGCCGTCCGGGCCCTCGGGTGGCACCCCGGCAACCTCGGCGACCATCCGCACGCCCTCGTCGAGGTCGAGCAGGGCGATGACGAGCGGCAGCTCCTTGCCCGGCACCTGTGGCGCGTGGTGGACCAGGAACGAGAACACCGTGCCGGTGCCGGCCGCGACGACGTGGCCACGGTCGAACGCACCACAGTCCGGGCACGCCGGCCCGGGCGGGTGCCGGAGGACGCCGCAGGCGTTGCACTTCTGCAGGCGCAGCTCCTGATCGCGCGTACCTTCGAAGAAGTAGGCGTTGTCCCGGTTGACGACCGGGCGCACCGGGCCGGTCACGACTGCGCCTTGGTCCGCGGGATGAACTTGAGCACACGGAAGAGCATGGTCGCGACCTTCTCGGACGTGCCGTCCTCGCGATCCACGTACCAGGTGTTGCGCGAGGTCACGAAGTAGCCGACGCCCATGCCGGTCGCCTTCGGACCCACCACCGACTCGAGCGCCGTCGTCACCCGCGGCTGCTCACCGACCTTGAGGTAGCGCTCATAGGTCTGCTCGCAGTTGGTGCCGAGGACGGCAGTGAAGCCCTCCGCGGTGAGGACGCCCATCATCGAGTGCAGGGGGTCGTCGTCGGAGCGCTTGCGCCCCAGGCCCGGCATGGTCCAGACCTGGGCCATCGACGGCGGTGCCTCGCCCTCACGGAAGCGTGCGTTGTCATAGCCCATCGCGTCGAGCCAGGTCCCGATCGTCGCCTGGTTGACCGGGTACGGCGCGAGGGTCTCGGCGGTCTCGCCGTAGCCGGCGATGCGGTCGGCCTCGGCGGTGATCCGGGCGTGGACATCCGCCGGGACGAGCTCCCGGGCCTCCTCGGCGGCGCTCATCGCGGAACCCGCGGGAGACCGAGGCCGAACATCGAGATCAGCTCGCGCTGGACCTCCTGGACCCCACCACCGAAGGTGATGACGAGGTTGCGCTTGGCCTGGCCGTCGAGGTAGTCGAGCAGCTCCCTGGTCGCCGGGTCGCCCGGATCGCCGTGGCGGTGGACCAGCGAGACCAGGTCGGCGAGCAGGTGCTGGACCTGGTCGGACGCGAAGACCTTGGACGACGACGCGTCGGCCACCTTGAGCTCGCCCGAGGCCGCGGCACGCGCGACCTCCCAGTTCAGCAGCTCGTTGATGCGGAAGACGGCGGTGGTCTTTCCGAGCAGGTCGCGCACGTCGGGCTCGTCGCGGACACCCGCCGCGTCGGCCCACCGGACGACCCGGTCGCGCAGGCCCTCGATCCTGCCGGCCGGGCCGAGCATGACCCGCTCGTGGTTGAGCTGGGTCGTGATCAGCCGCCAGCCCTGGTTCTCCTCGCCGACGAGCATGTCGACGGGCACGCGGACGTCGTTGAAGTAGGTCGCGTTGACGTGGTGGGAGCCGTCGGCCGTGATGATCGGCGTCCAGCTGTAGCCGGGGTCCTTGGTGTCCACGATGAGGATCGAGATGCCCTTGTGCTTCGGCGCGTCCGGATCGGTGCGCACCGCGAGCCACAGGTAGTCGGCGTGGTGGCCGCCGGTGGTCCACATCTTCTGGCCGTTGACGACGTAGTGGTCGCCGTCCCTCCTCGCGGTGGTCCGCAGGGAGGCGAGGTCGGTGCCGGCGTCGGGCTCGGAGTAGCCGATCGCGAAGTGCACGTCACCCTCGAGGATCCGCTTGAGGAACAGGTCCTTCTGCTTCTCGGTGCCGTAGCGGATCAGGGTGGGGCCGACGGTCTGCAGCGTGACGGACGGCAGGTGCACGTCGGCGTACTGCGCCTCGTTGGCGAAGATCGTCTGCTCGATCTCGCCGAGCCCGTGGCCGCCGTACTCCTTCGGCCAGCCGACGCCCATCCAGCCGTCGGTGCCGAGCTGTCGGATCAGTCGGGAGTACGTCGGGCCGTGCCGGTCCCACGCTCCCTCGACCGGATCCGGGTCGTGCTGGCCGGCGTACTCCGCGGCGACACCGCCGAAGTAGTCGCGCAGCCGTGCCTTGAGGGCGCGCTGCTCGTCGGTCAGCTCCAGGTTCTTCGTCGCGCTGGACTCGACCGGGACCTGCGCGGCGGTCGTGTCGAGCACGTGGGCGAGGTCGGTGCCCCAGGTCGTGTAGCCGACCAGCGGATAGGTGATGTCGACGCCCATGCCACCGTGCAGGTGGTGGCAGGTGCGGAAGGCGTAGGGCGCCACCTGGCTGGCCCAGTAGCCGGCGACGGCGAGGTCCTCCCCCGCCGGCAGTCCCTCCGCCACCCGCCAGACCGCGTTGTCGGCGGCGAGGTCGAGGGTGCGCGAGGCGACGTAGACGTCGGCCATCTGGAGCGACACGGCCTGGAACTCGGCAAGGGCACGCCCGAACTGGCGACGTCCCTTGACGTAGTCGGCGGTCAGGTCGCGAGCGCCCGCGAGCACGCCGGCCGCCAGCACGGCGAGGCCCGCCCGGGCCAGGTCGTCGAGGCGGGCGGCGGCGCCGTCCTCCAGGACGTCGGCGGGGGCGTCGTCGAGGACGACGGTGTGCTGCGGGGTCGCGCTCGATGCGCTCGCGGGCAGCAGCGTGACGCCG
The DNA here is from genome assembly GCF_004912195.1 of Nocardioides caeni. GTDB lineage: Bacteria > Actinomycetota > Actinomycetes > Propionibacteriales > Nocardioidaceae > Nocardioides > Nocardioides caeni. The sequence goes on along the minus strand of NZ_STGW01000001.1, from coordinate 734,127 downwards.
GGGCCCTGCGGGTCGACGAGGGCGACGACGTCACGGTCGCCGTCACGGGCGGTGACGAGCAGGCGGTGCGCCGCATCGGCGTGGGTCACGGCGACCTTGCGGCCGGACACGCGCCCGTCCGCATGGCTCGCCTCGCCCCGGAGGGCGGGCGTCAGGACGATCTCGCCGGCGGCGACGCCGGGGAGCAGCTCCTTGCGCTGCGCCTCCGTGCCATGGGACGCCAGGGTCAGCGCTCCACAGCAGAGGGTCTCCCACGCGGGGACCTGCACGCCGGCGCGGCCGGCCTCGCGCAGCAGGACGGCGATCTCGGTGAGCCCGAGACCCTCGCCACCCTGGTCCTCCGGCACCGCCAGGGAGGTGAGTCCGGAGCTGGCCCAGGCCGTCCACGACCCGGCATCCGCCTCACGCTCGAGCACCTCGCCGACGACGGCGCGAACTGCGTTGATCGCCTCTTCATCCACGAGGAAACTGTAACGTGTTCTAGTTCGAAATGCAGGGCGTGTCCCACGCGCGACCTGCAACGTGTTCTAGTCTCCGGGCCATGGCCTCGCCCCTCGACCTCGCGCGGAACCGGGTCTACGTGCCGTGGACGTCGATCCCCGCGGGACGCATGGTCGAGCTGCCGGGGCGGAGCGGGGCGACGTACGTCACCGACACGCCGGGCCCCGACCCGAAGTCCCCCACGATCGTGTTGCTGCACGCACTCGGCACGACCGGGCTGCTGTGCTGGTTTCCCTGCATCCACCCCCTCGCCCGGCGGTTCCGCGTCGTCACCCTCGACCTGCGCTGGCACGGACAGGGCATCAAGAGCGACGAGTTCTCGCTCGTCGACTGCGCCGACGACGTCGCGGCACTGCTCGACGTGCTCGGGATCGACCAGGCCATCATGGGCGGCTACTCCATGGGCTCGATCGTCGCCCAGCGGATGTGGCGCCAACACCCGGACCAGGTCACCGGGCTCGTCCTGGGAGCCACCACCGACCGGTTCCAGATGAATCCCGTCGAGCGGGCGTTCTTCCTCGGCACGAGCGCCACCATGCTCGCCCTGCGCGGGATGTCCAGTGCGCGGTCCGCCGAGGCCGGAGTCCGCGCCACGGCAGCGAAGGACGGGTTCGTGCCCGTCGACATGCACGAGTGGGCCCTCAAGGAGTTCCGGTCGACGAGCCCGTGGGCAGTCGGTCAGGCCCTCGCCGCGCTCGGGCGGCACCATTCCCGGCCGTGGTTGCCCGACATCGACGTCCCGACCGCCGTGGTGGTCATGATGCGCGACCGGGTCATCCCGACGGCCCGGCAGATCGCCCTGGCCCGCGCCATCCCCGGCGCGACCATCCACGAGGTCGACGACGGGCACGCCGGATCGGTGCTGCGCTCCGAGCGCTTCGTCCCCCGCTTCGTGGAGGCGGCGGCCACCGTCAACGCGCGTGGCCGGGACTTCACCCGGCCACGCGACGCCCAGCCTGGCGGTCCTCCGCGGGTCAGCCGGCGAGTTCCTTGACCGACTCGGCGGCCTCGCGCTTGTTGGCCCGGATGCTCATGAAGAACGCGGCGCCGATGAAGGCCACGCCGATGAGACCGGTGATGACCTCCGGCACGTGGTAGCCGATCGAGACGATCAGCAGCGCGGCCAGAGCGCCGATGGCCCAGTGGGCGCCGTGGTCGAGGTAGCGGTAGTCCGACAGCGTGCCCTGGTGGACCAGGTAGATCGTGATCGACCGGACGTAGAACGCACCGACGCCGAGACCGATGGCGATGATGATCGGGTCGGTCGTGACCGCGAAGGCGCCGATGACGCCGTCGAAGCTGAAGCTGGCGTCGAGGACCTCGAGGTAGAGGAAGAGGAAGAACGCGGCCTTGCCGACGACCTTCATCACGTTGCCACTGGCGTCCTCACCGAGGTGCTCGAGCTCCTCCTCGTCGGGCCCGAAGGCCTCGGCCAGGCCATTGACGACGAGGTAGGTGAGCAGGCCGGCGAGACCAGCGGTCAGGACGGACGCCTCGTGCTCGCTCCCGAGGGTCTTCGCGGCGATGAACAGGGTGGCGACGGCGACGATGATCGAGAGCGCGTCGATCTTGCCGGCCTTCTCGAGCGGCTTCTCGATCCACGACAGCCAGGTGATGTCCTTCTCCTCGAAGAGGAAGTTCAGGAAGATCATCAGCAGGAACATGCCACCGAAGGCCGCGATCGTGTGGTGCGCGTCGGCCAGGTAGTAGCCGTAGGTGCCCGGCGTGTCCGGGTCACCCTTCTCCAGCGCGAGGTCGATGACCTCCACCGGGGAGAGGCTCGCCGCCAGCGCGACGACCACGAACGGGAAGACCAGCCGCATGCCGAAGACGGCGATGAGGATGCCGACGGTCAGGAAGATCTTCTGCCAGAAGTCGGACATCCTCTCGAGCACCTTGGCGTTGACGACCGCGTTGTCGAAGGACAACGAGATCTCGAGCACGATGAGGATCAGCGCGAGCACGATCCCTTCGGTGCCGCCGTACCAGAGGGCACCGGCGACGCCCAGCGCGGTGAAGAGGAAAGACCACCCGAAGGTGCGGAAGATCATGGCGTTGGGGTCCTCGATCGGTTGGCGACAACGTCAGGCCCGACACTGCCGCGACCGCGGACCGTGTCGGTCACGCCGGAAGCGGATCCGCAAGGACGCAAAACACCCCAGACCGGCGTCAGCCCCGCCTCACGCCGGGTCTTCGGCGCTGCTCCCGAGACGTGCCAGCTCTGCCGGGAAGTGCCGCACCAGGGCATCGGGGTCGGGCATGGACTCACGACAGGCGATCACTCCGACGTGCATGTTGCCGGCATTGGACATGACCGTCACGTTGAGGCCCGCGCCGTGGAAGACCGGTCCCAGCGGACAGAGCGCCTCGATCCGCGCGCCCATGAAGAAGAGCGGGATCGGCGGGCCGGGGACGTTGGAGATGACGAGGTTGTGCACGACCGGGTGCCGCTCGGCCAGGCGCAGGTTGGCGTAGGTGCGCACCGCGAGCCCGAAGGTCCGCGGTGCGGCGAACTCCGCCCAGTCCTGCAGCGAGTCCGCACTGATCGCGTTGTGGTGCTCCTTCGCGTGCCGGTTGCGCTCGGCGATCATCGCCAGCCGCTCGAGCGGGTCGTCGATGTCCGTGCCCAGCTTGGTGAACAGCGCGGAGACCTTGTTGGCGCCGGTCGTACGACGGGAGCTGTCCCGCACGCTCACGGGGACCGTGGCGAGGAGGGACGAGTCGGGGAGCTCGTCGCGGTCGGCGAGATAGGCGCGCAGGGCGCCACCGGCCACCGTGAGGACGACGTCGTTGACGGTCGTGCCGGTCGCCTTCTTGACGCGCCGGATCTCGTCGAGGTCGAGGTCGGCCATCCCGATCGCGCGGTGGCTGGTGATGGTGCCGTTGAAGGAGGTCCGCGGAGCCGAGAAGGGCGCGGCCATCGCGGTGCCCTGGCGAGCGCGCCCGACCGTCTTGGTGACGAGCTGGGCGGACGGCTTGAGCACACGGGCCAGCGTCAGCGGACGGGACGCGGTGCCGATGACCGCCCGGCCGAGGAGCTCGCCGCGCCCCGGGTCCCGAGGGTGCGGCTGCTTCTCGCCCAGGTCCAGCGGCGGCGCGTCGGGCTCGAGGGAGCACAGGTGCGAGAGCAGGTTGGCGCCCGAGACGCCGTCGACGGTCGCGTGGTGCATCTTGGTGAAGGTGACGACCCGCTCCGCGCCGTCCGGGCCGTCCGGCCGGTAGCCCTCGATGATCCACATCTCCCACAGCGGTCGCGACCGGTCCAGCGGCAGCGAGGCCAGGTGGGCGCAGAGCTCCATCAGCTCGCCGTACCCCCCGGGCGTGGGGAGGGCCAGGCGGTGGACGTGACGCTCGATGTCGAAGCTGGTGTCGCGCACCCACACCGGGTGGTCCAGGCCGAGGGGGACGCGACGGACCTTCCTGGTGAAGGTGGGCATCTCCCGGACCCTGTCGTCGATCCCGGCCTGCACGGTCGCGAACGAGTAGGGCGTTGACATCGTCGACGGGTCGAGGACCATCACGGCGCACACGTGCATCAGCTGTGCGGGCGTCTCCAGGTAGAGGAAGCTCGCGTCCAGCCCGGACATCCGGTCCATACCGCCCTCGTCTCTCGTCGCGTCCTGGGCCACGATAGACCCGGGAGGTAGAACAGGTACCAGTCCACCCAACGACCCCGATATCCTCGGGTCATGGGTTTCGTACGGCGCCAGGTCGTCACCGCAGCGCTGACCGCCAACGCCATCCGTCCACTGCCGGGCTATCGCACCGGCATCCCGGCCTTCTTCGCCGGCTGGCTCACCGGTGAGCTCGCGCCGCAGGTGCTCGGCCTCACCGTCGCCGACGCCGCCGCGCATGCGACCGGCTCGCGCCGCGACGTCCGGGGCCTCGCTCTCGCGGGGCTGTCCACGGCCGGGCTCGCCTACCTGGTCCGGCAGAGCCGACAGGCCGTGTCCGACGCAGAGGACGCCCTGGTCGAGGGGCTCGGTGTGGACTACCTCGACCAGCTCGACGCCAAGCCCACTCCGGCAGAGCTGGCGACCCCCTGGCGCCGCATCGCCAACCCGTTCGCCTTCCGACGAGCCGCCCGCAAGGCCGGTGTCGAGGTCACCGGCAACATCCCCTTCGCGCCCTACGGCGCGCGCGGGACGCTCGACGTCTACACCTCCGAGGTGACCCCGCCCTCCGGCGCACCCGTGCTGCTGCAGGTGCACGGTGGCGGGTGGACCATTGGCAAGAAGGAGCAGCAGGGGCTGCCGCTGATGCAGCACCTCGCCGCCAAGGGCTGGGTCTGCGTCGCGATCAACTACCGACTCGCTCCCCGCCACAAGTGGCCCGCCCAGATCGTCGACGTGAAGGCGGCGATCGCCTGGGTGAAGGACAACATCGCGGCCTACGGCGGCGACCCCGACTACATCGCGATCACCGGACAGTCGGCCGGCGGACACCTCACGGCGCTGGCCGCGGTCACCCCGAACGCTCCGGAGTTCCAGCCGGGCTTCGAGGACGCCGACACCACGGTGCAGGCCGCGGCGCCCTACTACGGCGTCTACGACCTCGCGGCAGCGAGCGGCCTGCGATCGGCACGGCTCCTGCGCGACACTTTCCTGGCGCCCTGGGTCTTCGGCAAGGACCCGGGCGCAGACCTGACCACCTTCGAGGACGCCAGTCCCCTGCTGCGAGTCACCGCCGACGCCCCCGACATGTTCGTCGTGCACGGCGCCCGCGACACCCTCGTGGACGTGGGGCAGGCCCGGGCGTTCGTCGAGGCGCTGCGCACGACCTCGAAGAGGTCGGTCACCTACGCCGAGCTTCCCGGCGCCCAGCACGCCTTCGACATCTTCCCGTCGATCAGGTCGCAGCACCTGGTCCGCGCCACCGACCGCTTCCTGCACTGGCACTGGAACGGCTGGCGGCGGGAGCGCGCGGCCGCGCCCGCCGAGCACTCAGCGGGGTAGACCCAGGATCCGCTCCCCCGCGACGTTGCGCAGGATCTGGGTCGTGCCGCCGGCGATCGACAGGCACCGGGTGTTGAACTGCTCCCACACGTCGGCGGCCAACGCCTCGCCCGTGGTCTTGTCGACCCCGTCGAGCAGCGCCAGCGCGTCGCCCTGCAGCTCCACGACGAGCTCCGAGGACTCCTGACGCGAGCGCACGCCCAACAGCTTGGCCACGCTCGACTCCGCCCCCGGCCCCCGCCCGCCCAGCGCCCGCAGGGTCGTGCGGACACCGAGCAACCCGCAGACGGTGGCGAGGGCGACCTGGTGGCCGACCCGTGCCTCGTCGACGGGTCCCAGCGCGCCGGTCGAGGCGATCTCGACGGCGCGCTCCACGCTCTTGGTCAGCCGTGCGCTGGCCATCGCGACCCGCTCGTTGGCCAGCGTGGTGCGCGCCAGCCGCCAGCCGTCGCCGGGCTCGGCGACGACGCAGTCGTCGGGCACGAAGACGTCGTCGAGGAACACCTCGTTGAAGAGCGCCTCCCCGGTGATCTCCCGCAACGGCCGGACCTCGATGCCGGACGACTTCATGTCCACGAGGAAGTAGGTGATGCCCTTGTGCTGCGGCGCGTCCGCGTCCGTGCGGGCCAGGCAGATGCCCCAGTCAGCGCGCTCGGCGACCGACGTCCACACCTTCTGCCCGCTCAGCGACCAGCCACCCTCGACGCGGACGGCGCGCGTGCGCAGGGAGGCGAGGTCCGAGCCCGAGCCGGGTTCGGAGAAGAGCTGGCACCAGGTGAGCTCGCCCATCAGCGAGGGCCGCACGAAGCGCTCTCGCTGGGCGTCCGTGCCGTGGGACAGGATGGTCGGGACCGCCCAGCCGGCGATCACCAGGTCCGGTCGTACGACGCCCGCCCGGCCGAGCTCCTGGTCGATGACGATCTGCGTGGTCGGGTCGGCGCCCAGCCCGAACGGCGCCGGCCAGTGCGGCGTGAGGTAGCCGGACTCCACCAGCTGCGCACGCTGCCCGGCTGCCGGCAGTGCCGCCAACCGCTGCGCTGTCGCCCGGATCTCGGGCCGGATCGCCTCGTCGCGCCCCTCGAGGTCGACGTCGACCCGGCGGCGCACGCCCTGCACCGCGGCGGCGGTCAGCCGGGCGGCCGCCTCGTCGGCCGGACCGACCAGGGCGCGGAGCGTGGTCGCTCGTCGCAGGTAGAGGTGGGCGTCGTGCTCGAAGGTGAAGCCGATGCCGCCCAGCACCTGGATGCACGACTTCGCGACGTCCACGGCGCCGTCGAAGCAGATCGCCCGGGCGACCTCGACCGCGAAGGCCCACTGCTCCTCGTCGCCACCGTCGCCACCCCCGGCGGGAGGGGCGGAGGCCGCAGCGTCCCACGCGGCCGCAGTGACGGCCTCCGCGGTCTCCAGCATCTCCGCGCACAGGTGCTTGATCGCCTGGAAGGAGCCGATCTTGCGGCCGAACTGCTCGCGCACGCCCGCATACTCGACCGCCGTCTCCAGGCACCAGCGGGTCACGCCCGCGGCCTCAGCGGCGGCGAGGGTGATCGCGATCCGGCGCCGGGCCTCGTCGGTCCGGCCGGGCGTGCCGTCGACCAGACGTGCGTGCCGCGACGTCAGATCGACCCCGGCGCTCGCCCGGAGCGTGCCTCCCTCGTCGAGCAGCAGGTGCTCTGTCGCCGTACCACCGTCCCAGACGGCGCCCCCCGTGCGCACCTGCACGCCGAACCGACCGGGACGTCCCGTGAGGACGGAGCCGATCGCGGCGCCGAGGAGCCCACCCGGCAACAGCTCGTGTGCGGCGGCCTCGAGCGCGATCGCCTGGTCGAGCAGGGTCCCGCCACCGCCGCCCGCGGACTCCGGGGCCGCGATCGCGGCGATGCCCATCTCCTCGGTGGCCGACCACAGGTCGCCGAAGCCGGCACCGGCGTCCCCCTCGGCGGCGCGGGCGGCGGCGATGGGGTCCAGGCTCGCGGCCCACTTGCGCAGGGTGTCGCCGAGCTCGACCTGCTCGTCGCTGATACCGAGGGACATCGGGACTCCTTGAAAACTAGAACGCGTTCTAACTCTACTAGAGTGGTGACGTGCCCGACACCATGCCGTCCGACCTGCTGGAACTCGCCCGCGCCACCAAGGGCTTCATGCCCGAGGACGAGGGCGCCCTGCTCCACGCCGTCGCTCACCGGCGCCTCCCCCACGGCCCGGCCCTCGAGGTCGGCACCTACTGCGGCAAGTCGGGGATCTACCTCGGCGCGGCCGCTCGGGCGGTGAGCGGGCCGGGCGCGCCCGCGGTGGTCTTCACCGTCGACCACCATCGCGGCTCGGAGGAGAACCAGGCCGGCTGGGAGCACCACGACGCCAGCGTCGTCGACCCCGAGTTCGGGCTCATGGACACCCTCGGTCAGTTCCGCAAGAACATCGCCCGCGCCGGTCTCGAGGACCACGTGATCGCGGTCGTCGGGCAGTCGACGACGGTCGCCGCGCACTGGCGCACCCCCCTGTCGCTGCTGTTCATCGACGGTGGCCACGGCGAGCAGCCGGCGCGCGACGACTTCCTCTCGTGGCCGCGCTGGGTGCAGCCCGGCGGCTACCTCGCGATCCACGACGTGTTCGCCGACCCTGCCGACGGCGGGCGGCCGCCGTACGAGCAGATCTATCTGCCGGCACTCGCCAGTGGCCAGTTCACCGAGGTCGAGGCCGTCGGATCGCTGCGTGTGCTGGAGCGCACGTCAGGCGCGACTGGCGACCCGCTCGCCTGACGGGCAGTCGCACTCGAGCGCGATCTCGTCGAAGTGCGGCGCCAGCGAGGTGCCGCGCATGATCCCCGAGCCGGGCGTGCCGTGGCCGTGGGTCTCCCCCAGCGCGTCGACCGCGAGGATCACGGCCGCCGCGGTGTAGGTCGTGTGCTCGTCGGGCCAGTGCACGTTGCGGGGCTCGTCGTCGGGCGCGGGGCGGGCGGGGTCGTCGTAGACCCAGCCGGTCCAGTAGCGGCCGTCGTCCTCGCGCAGGTGCTGCATGTCCGTCACCAGCGCCAGGGCGCGGCGACTCGACTCGGGGTCACCGAGGATGTCGAGCGCCATCGCCAGCTCGCAGGTCTCCGCGCCGGTCACCCACGGGTTGGTGTCGACGCAGTGGATGCCGAGCCCGGGCTTGACGAAGTCGTCCCACCGGCGTGCCAGCAGCTCGCGGGCGGCGTCGCCGCGGACCGGACCGCCGAGGACCGGGTAGTACCAGTCCATCGAGTACGACGACTTGTCGGCGAAGCGGTCGGCGTGGTGCCGCACGGCGTGCCCCAGGCGCCCACCGGCCAGCTCCCACTCCGGCTGGGGGTCGTCCATGAGGTCCGCGAGGGCGCCCCCGGCACGCAGCGAGTGGTAGATGCTCGAGTTCCCGGTGAGCAGGCAGAAGTCGTCGACCGGCGTCCAGCGGATGCCGCCGAACGGCTCCTGCAGCGACACCACGAAGTCGAGTCCGGCACGGACCGAGGGCCAGTAGCGCTCGATGAAGCGGATGTCGCGTCGCACCAGCCAGTGGTGCCACAGCCCCACGGCGAAGTACGCCGACATGTTGACCTCACCGCGCTCGTCGTCGGCGACGCCGTTCACGATCTTCATCGGCCACGAGCCGTCCGCGCGCTGCATGGTCGGGATCCAGGCGTAGGCGCGCTCGGCGGCCTCCACCTGGCCACCGACCAGCATGGCCATCGCCGCCTCCACGTGGTTCCAGATGTCGACGTGCTCGCCGGTGGTCCACGGCACGGCACCCCACGGCTCCTGCATGGCCGCGATGGCCGCCGCCGTGTCGGCGACCTGCTGAGCGGTGAGCAGGCCGTCGACGTACGGCAGGCGGCCGAGCGCCACCTCGGGGACAGCGGGGGTCATGCGGCCTCGGGCTTCCGGAAGTAGAGGACCATCGACTTGCCGATGGTCGGGTCCAGCACCTTGCCGGCCAGCTGGAGGGCCTTGGGCTGCTTCATGATCTCCCACACCAGCAGCTTGTGATAGGCCTTCGCGAGCGGGTGGGCGTCGTTCTCGACCCCCACGGCGCACTTGATCCACCAGTACGGCGTGTGCAGGCCATGGGTGTAGCTCTTGCCCTCGAAGAGCATCGCGTCACCGGGGGTGCCGTCGTTGAAGCGCCCGCCCTTGGTCACCTTGTCGATCAGCTCGTGGTCGGTGTAGATGCGGATGTGACCGCCCTCGGCGTTGTGGTAGTCGGGCGACAGGCGCCAGTTGATCACCTCGGGCAGCCAACGGGGCACCGTCACGGCGAGCGTGCCGCCCGGCCGCAGCACGCGGATCAGCTCCCGGATCGCGGCGACGTCGTCGTGGATGTGCTCGAGCACCTCGGAGCACACGATCCGGTCGAACTCGCCGTCACCGAAGGGCAGGGCGAGGGCATCGCCCTGCTTGACGTCGGCCTCGGCACCCTCGGGAACCTCGCCGGCCTGGGCCATCGCGACGAACAGGTCCTTCACACCGGCGAGCTCGTCGGCGTCGAGGTCGAACGCGATGACGTCCGCCCCACGCCGATACATCTCGAAGCTGTGGCGGCCCGCGCCGGCGCCCATGTCGAGGACGCGGTCTCCTGCCTCGAGACCCAGGCGGTCGAAATCAACGGTCAGCATCGGCATTCTCCTGGTGGTACTGGGTGATGACCTCGTCGAAGACATCGGCGGTCTTGGCCGCGACAGCGGTCCAGCTGAAGAGCTCCTTGACCCGCTGGCGTCCGGCAGCCCCCATGCGGGCGCGGCGCTCGGGGTCGTCGAGCAGTGCGGCGACAGCGTGCGCGAGGGCCTCGACGTCGCCGGGCTCCACCACGTCGGCGCACAGGCCGTCGGGACCGACGACCTCCGGGATGGCACCGGCGCGGGACACCACGAGCGGCGTCTCGCAGGCCATCAGCTCGGCCGTGGGCAGGGAGAATCCCTCATAGAGGGAGGGCACGCAGGCGAGCTCGGCAGAGCCCATCAGCGCGACCAGCTCGTCGTCCGTCAGCCCGCTCGCGAAGGTCACGTGCTCACCGATGCCCAGCTTGTCGATGAGCTTCTCGGTGACGCCGCCCTCCTTGGGCCGCGTCACGAGCACGAGCTCCAGGTCACGTTCGGTGAGCAGCTTGGCGAAGGACTCGAGCAGGATGTGGATGCCCTTCAAGGGGGCGTCGGCGCTCGCCATCGCGAGGATCCGCCCCGGCACGCGCGGCTCGGTCGGCGGGGCGAAGCGCTCGTCCACGCCGAGGAGGATCGTGGTGATCCGGTCGGCGTCGACCTTGAACTCGCGGACGACGTCGCGCTTCGAGGACTCTGACGGCACGATCACGCGGCGGATCAATGGTGCGGTCGCCTTCTGCTGACGCAGGAAGGAGTACCAGCGCCACACCCCGATCTTGGGCAGCTCGATCCTGATCCGGGATCCGGGCTTGCGCCGGATCCACGTCGCGGTGTCGAACTCGATGGCGCGGTCGAGGGTGATCGGGTGGTGGATCGCCGCGGTCAGCGGCAGACCGATGGTCGAGGGGTCCTCGATCTCCAGGAGTGGAAGGGCCAGCGTCTGGTTGTCGAAGACGATGTCGAAGTCGTCGCGGCGCTGCCGCAGCAGCTTGACCACGCGCTTGGAGAAGGTGAGCGGCTCGGGGAAGGCGCCGGTGCGCATCCGGACCCACTCCTCGACGTCGACCAGGTCACGGAACTCGCCGGGCCGCGGGTTGCGGAACTCGTCGCCCGGTCGATAGAGATCGAGGCTGGGCACCTTGGTCAGCGTCACGCCCTCGTCCAGCTCGGGATAGGGCTGGCCGGAGAACACCTCGACGGTGTGGCCGAGGGCGACGAGCTCCCGGCTCAGACGCCGGATGTAGATGCCCTGGCCGCCCACGTGCGGCTTGCTGCGGTAGGACAGCATCGCAATTCGCATCAGGTCTTCCTCCCCTGGACTGCTCCGGGGAAAGTGACCGGAACGAAACTGGAACGTGTTACTGATTTTGCACTACCTGCAAGTAGCCTATAGCCGTGGGGCCAACGACCCCGCTTTTCCCCACCAGCACAGGAGACCCGGTGACCATCGCGAACCCGTCGACGAGCACGTCGACCGAGGAGCCCGGTTCGGCGGCTCAGCGCGACCGGCGCAAGCGCATCCTCGACGCGACCTACGATCTCGCGGCGGCCGGCGGCTTCGACGCGGTCCAGATGCGCGCCGTCGCCGAGCAGGCCGACGTGGCGCTCGGGACCCTCTATCGCTACTTCCCGTCGAAGATCCACCTGCTGGTCTCCGCGCTGGGACGCCAGTTCGACGAGGCCTCGGCTCGACTCAACGAGCGCGAGATCCCCGGCGACACCCCCGCTGATCGCGTCCTCTACGTCCTCAAGCGGATGGCCCGCGGCATGCAGGGCGACCCCAAGCTGACCGAGGCCCTGACCCGCGCCTTCATGTTCGCCGACAGCACGGTCACCAACGAGATCCACGTGGTCGGCATGGCGATGACCTCGATCGTCACCCACGCCATGCACGGCGGCGAGCCCGCCGAGGGGGCCCTCACCGACGAGGACGTCGCGATCGCCCGGGTGATCGGCGACGTCTGGCTCTCCGCGCTCGTCGCCTGGGTGACCGGCCGCTCCACCGCCGCGGAGACCGCGGCCCACATGGAGACGGCCGTTCACCTCATCCTCCGCGACTGACGGTCGGGATCACGCACCGAACGCGTGCGTGGACGTGACGCCGCCGTCGACAGCGATCTCCGCGCCGTTGATGTACGACGACTCGTCGCTGCCCAGGAAGACGTAGACCGGGGCGATGTCCTCCGGGTGGCCGACGCGACGCAGGGGGACCCGGCTGGCGCCGAACTCCATCGCGGCGTCGCCGCCGTGCACCCGCGTCATCGGGGTGTCGATCATGCCCGGGTGCACCGAGTTGACCCGGATGCCCTTCGGTCCCAGCTCCATCGCCGCGCACTTGGTCATGCCGCGAATGGCCCACTTGGTGGCGGCGTAGGCCGTGCAGGAGGGCATGCCCGCGAGCCCCTCGACGGAGGAGGCGTTGATGATCGAGCCGCCGCCGTTCTTGCGCATGGTGCGGGTGACTGCCTGCATGCCGAGGAAGACGCCCATCTGGTTGATGCGCCACAGCAGCTCGACCTCCTCGGCCGGCTGACGCTCGATGTCGCCGAAGCGGAGGATGCCGGCGTTGTTGGCGAGCACGTTGACCGGACCGAAGCGGGTGTTCACGTCGTCCACGACCGATGCCCACGAGGCAGCGTCGCTGACGTCGTGGTGCACGAAGTGCGCGGCGTCGCCGAGCTCGTCGGCCAGCGCCTGGCCGTGATCCTTGGCCACGTCGGCGATCAGGACCTGCGCGCCTTCGGCCACGTAGGAGCGCACGATCGACGCACCCTGTCCCTGCGCACCACCGGTGACGATGGCGACCTTGTTGTCCAGACGTCCCATGTTCGTTCCTCTCAGACGCTCAGGCGCATGATCGAGTCGGCGGCGAAGCCGACCGACGGGTCCCGGTCGGCAAAGAAGCCACCGAGCTGCTTCTCGAGGTCGTCGCCGGTCCACAGGTCGCCCGAGGCGTCGAAGCGCTGCTCCACCACCGGCGCCGCGACCAACGCGACCATGCCGCCGTAGACGACGAACACCTGACCCGTGATCCGCTCGGCCGCGGGCGAGGACAGGTAGGCGACGAGCGGCGCGACGTGCTCGGCCGAGTAGGGATCGACTGCCTGGCCGGACTCGTCCTCGCCGAAGACGGCCGAGGTCATCGCCGTGCGCGCCCGGGGACAGATCGCGTTGGCGCGGACGCCGATCTTCGACAGACCGCGCGCCGTCGACAGTGTCAGGGCGGCGATGCCCGCCTTGGCGGCGGCGTAGTTGGCCTGGCCGGGCGATCCGCCGAGGAAGGCCTCGGAGGCGGTGTTGACGATGCTGCCGTAGACCGTGCCGCTCTCGGACTCCTTCGCCTTCGTCCGCCAGTAGGAGGCCGCATTGCGTGAGAGCAGGAAGTGCCCCCGCAGGTGGACCGCGATGACGGCGTCCCACTCCTCGTCGGAGAGGTTGAAGAGCATCCGGTCGCGGGTCATGCCCGCGTTGTTGACGACGATGTCGAGGCCACCGAGGCCCACCGCGGTCTCGACCATCGCGTCGGCGGTGGAGCGCTCGCTCACGTCGCCGGCGACGACGACGGCCTCGCCGCCGAAGCCACGGATCTCGTCGACGGCATCGTCACCGGCACCCGGCAGGTCGTTGACAACGACCTTGGCCCCGGCGCGGGCGAGTGCCACGGCCTCCGCGCGGCCGAGACCGGCACCGGCTCCTGTCACGATCGCGACCTTGCCGTCGAGGTCCGTCGTTGCGGCGCTGCTGGGCATGCTCACTCCTCGACCAGCGTGATGGCGGCGCGCGGGCAGGCCGCGACGGCACTCTTGACGCTGGCGATGTTGTCGTCGGTGGTGTGCTCGGCGTGGAGCTGGAGGAAGTCGTCGTCGTCCAGCTCGAACACGTCGGGAGCCATGGCCTCGCAGAGTCCGTTGGACTCACAGAGGTCGAAGTCGACCTTGATCTTCATGGGGGGTGCCTCCTAGGTCATCTTCCGGTGGTCCCAGGTGGCCACCTGCTCGGGATGGATGATCACGGCCACCCGCTTGGTGGCCTGCTTCTCGACGGTGGCGCGGCCGAAGTCGCCCAACGCCTCGAACGACTCGGCGTTGAGCATCCGGGTGGCGACGGCCGAGCCGATCTCGAAGATCCGGTCGCGGTCACGCACGATCTCGGCGCGTCCTCGGATCGAGACCCCGCGGAGCTCGAAGTAGTCGGTGCCGTCCTCGACGAGCGCCGTCACGCGGTCGTCCCGCTCGAGGTTGCGGATCTTTTGGCTGCGGCCATAGGTCCAGAACGCGATCCGGCCCTCGTGCACGATGTAGAACAGCGTCGTCAGGTGGGGGAAGTCGTCGTGACCGTTGGAAGCCACCTGGACCTTGAGGTTCTCGGCCAGCAGGGCCTGCACCTCCTCGTCGGTCAGCTTGACCGCGTCGCGTCCTGCAGCTCGACTCATGGTGGCTCAGCTTCCTTCCGAGGAGTGTCCGGGGAACACGTGGGCCGACGGGTCGATGACCACGGCGGCGTTGTTGACGGCGGTGGCGGCCTCGCCGAAGCCGACGGCGATGAGGCGCACCTTGCCGTCGTAGTCGGTGATGTCACCGGCGGCGAAGACGCGCGGCAGGTTGGTCCGCATCGCCGAGTCGACCACGAGATGCCGGCGGTGCGTCTCCAGTCCCCACTGCTGCAGTGGCCCCAGGTCGGCCACGAAGCCGAGCGCTGCGACGACGGCCTGGACCGGCACGCTCTCCTGGACCCCGTCGACCGTCAGGTCGGCCCGCGCGAGCGGTCCCGCCGTCGCGCCGTCGGCGTCCACGAGCGCGCTCACCTCGGCCTTGGTGACGATGCGGACCGATGAGTTGCGGACCTGCTCGACGGTCCGCTCGTGCGCGCGGAAGGCGTCGCGGCGGTGGACCAGGGTCACCGAGCGGGCGATGGGCTCCAGGTGGTGCGCCCAGTCGAACGCACTGTCGCCGCCACCGACGATGAGGACGTCCTTGTCGGCGTAGGGAGCGAAGCTCGGGACGAAGAACTCGACGCCACGACCGATCCAGTCACCGGCCGCCGGCAGCGGTCGCGGGCTGAACTTGCCGATCCCGGCGCTGATGATCAGGGTGGCGGCGGCCACGATCGTGCCGTCGTCGAGCGTCAGCCGTACGCCGGACTCCTGGTCGGCCGTGAGGCCGACAGCCGTGCGCCCGAGGAGCTGGACCGGCTCGGCCGTCAGCGCTTGCGCGACCAGGCCGTCGACGAGGTCACGGCCCTTGACGTCGGGGAAGCCCGCGACATCGAGGATCGCCTTCTCCGGATACATCGCCGTGATCTGGCCGCCGAGCTCGGGCAAGGAGTCCACCAGCGCGACGCGGAGCCCGCGGAATCCGGCATAGTAGGTCGCGAACAGGCCGGTCGGACCGGCGCCGATGATCACGAGGTCGACCTCGATCGCCTCACCGTCGGATGCGGCATCGTCGCTGAGCATCGGTGCTGAGGTGGCCACGGCCAAACTGTAACGTGTTCTAGTTGCTCTTGTCTCGCGGCGCGTCGGTGTCGAGACCGTCGACCAGCCATCCCTGGTCCGTGTGGACCATCGTCACCAGCACCTTGAACGGCGTGTAGACGGTCTCAGGCTCGCCCTCACGGACCCGGGAGACGACCTGGTTGAGGAAGACCAGCGCCTGCAGACGGGTCAGGTTGGCGCGGACGACGCCCTGCGCCACGACGGTGGCCTGCACCTGGGTCTGGTTCGCGACGAACTGCTCCTGGATGCCGGCGGTCGTCTCGCGGTACTGCTCCTCGAACTGGTCGGTCATCAGGTCGGCTGCCGCGTCGACCTCGTCGTCGAACTTGCGATGGTCGACGGCGACGATCTCCAGCGCTGCCTTCGCTGCGGCGTCGACGCCCTCGCGGACGGCCTTGTCGTCAGCGATGACCGGTCGCTCGTCGGTCGTCTCCACCGACGACGCCTCGCTGGCATCGACCTGCGGCTCGTCGCGTGCCAGGTCGACGATCAGGATCGCGCACTGCAGCGCCAGGGCGAGCGCGACCACCACCAGGGTGGCGATCAGCATCCGGGTCGTCTTCGCACGGGCCAGGACGCCGGGCCGGTCGGGCCGCTCCCCCGCGCCCACCCGCCGGACGCTGGGGCCCTGCGGCGAGACGGTCGAGGACGACGACGGTGGCGACGACGGTGGCGACGACTTGCGCAGCGACACCGACGGCGCCGCCTTCGTCGTGGCGGCCTCCGACACGACGGTGTCGTCGCTGTTCTCGTCGGTGATGTCGTCGACGCTCTCGTCGACGCTCTCGTCGACGGGGGCATCCGGACGCACGGTCGCCTGGCCGGCCAGGCGCCGCGGACGGGGCGTCGTGCCGCGCGAGCTCGCGGGACGGCGGGGGGTGGGGCGGCTCATCGGATCCCTTCTCAGCCCAGCTCGACGAACTGGAGGTCGTTGGCCAGCCAGTCGTCGCCGTCGCGGACCAGCTGGACCTGGATCCGGTAGTTGACCGACTCCTCCTCGAACTTCGTGGTCTTGTTCTTCACCGTGCCCGAGGTCGCGACGATCACGGTCGCCGAGTCGTCGTCGCCGGCGACCAGCCCGCTCCAGACCACGGCCGAGACCATGGTCGACTTCGCCTTGACAGCCAGCTCCTCGAGCTCGGCCGCCCCCTTGTCGTACTGCTCCTGGAAGTCGCCCGTGGCGAGGGATCGGACCACGTCCATCGACGCGGCGGGGTCGGCGTGGTCCAGGTTGGCGAATGCGTCCACCAGGCGGGTGGCAGCGGCGAGCTGCTCGCCGATGCGGTCCTGGTCGGACTCGGGAGCCTGGTCGACCGCCTCGACCACGCCTCGTCCGACGTCGACGCCCTCACCCGGACGCTCGGCGGACGCCTTCTCACCGCTCCAGAAGTCCGCTGTCCAGAACTTCACGTCGACGTCGTCGTGGCGCAGCAGCACACCGAGGAAGACCGCCACGCAGGCCAGCGCCACCGTCGCGACGTAGAGACCGACGTTGAGCCGGATCCGGCTGCGCTCGTCGTCGTCGTGTCGAGGTGCTCCGGCTCCTGCCGTCACCGACTCGCCACCGGACCGACCAGCAACCACTTCCACGCATCCCCTCCCAGGACGGACAGGTCCTCCGGCTGGTTCAGCCGCACCGGATTGCCTGCTGCGTCGACCAGCCCCGGAACCTCACCGGTGGACGGGTCGTAGACGCCACTGTAGACGCGCCCGTTGGACGCCTTGTTGTTGCGTACGCCGGGGGCGTACTTGCTGCCCCGCATCGAGTACGGCGCGCCAGCGGTGCAGCTGACCTCGGCGGCGACCGCGTCGGTGAGGTCCTGCGTCGAGCGCCACTGCTCGGGAGGCACGTAGCCCTGGGTGCACGGCGGGACGCTGTAGTCGAACTGCAGGTTGACGTGGCCCCACCCGTCCGCCGTGCTGCCCGTGGGACCGCCGGAGATCAGCGCCGGATAGGTCACGAGGAGCTGCTCGATGCCGTCGAGCTCGCTCACGAGCACCTGCCCGACACCCACCAGGTCGCCGAGCAGGACCGGGATCGTCGGCTCCAGCTCACGCAGCAGCCGGGTGACGGCGCGCGCGGCACCCGGAGTCTCGCTCAGGACCGTCCGCAGGGCGCCGTCGCTGCGCCGCAGCGCGGACGTGATCGTCGCGAGGTCGGACGCGAAGCGGCGGATGTTCTCCTTCTGGCCGCGCTGGGTCCGCAGGACGGTCAGGCCGTTGTCGAGCAGCGCGATGGTCTCGTCGGTGTGCTCGCTCGCCTCCGCGATGAAGGCCGAGCCGCCGTCGAGGAGCCGCTGGAGGTCCTGCCCGGTGTCGGTGAACATCAGGCCGAGCTCCTTGACGACGTTCTGGAGCGCTTCCTTGTCGACCGACTGGACGAACTTGTTGATGTCGACCAGGAGGTCACCCTCGTCGACCGGGAGCGAGGAGTCGTCACCGACGTAGTGGGCGCCGTCCTCGGCGTAGGGCCCGTCCTTGCTCTCCGGCTGGAAGTCGAGGTACTGCTCCCCCACGGCCGAGAGGTTGTGCACGTACATCGTCGCGTCGAGCGGCAGCTCGGTGCCGGGCTTGAGCTCGATCGACAGGTCGACGCCCTCACCCGTGGCGTCCATCCGGGAGACCTTGCCGATCTTGACGCCGCGGTAGGTCACCTCGCTCCCCTCGAACAACCCGCCGGACCCGGGGAGGCTCGCCGTCACCGAGATCTGCCGGCCGGTGACCTTGTCGACCACGCCCAGGTAGGCAGCGGTGATGTAGGTGATCCCGACCGCGCTCATGACGACGAAGGCCATCAGTCGGATCCGCACTCCGCGCGTCATGCGACACCCCCCAGCAGGGTCTCCGTGCTGGTGGCGCCATAGGACGTCGGCCGACCCAGCAGACCGCCCAACAGGCCGCCGAGCAGGCCGTCGTCCCCGGTGAGCAGATCGTTGAGATCGATCTCGGGCAGGGCGTTCAGCAGCTTGCAGACCGGGCTGTCGCGCAGCTGCTTGGTCTTGCACTGGTCCTGCAGGTCCTTGAGCAGGTTGATGTCGTTGAGCACCCGCGAGCAGGCGGTGCTCGTCAGCCGGCCGCTCTGCAGGCAGCGGACGACCTGGTTGGCGACATCGGCAAGGTCCGGAAGCTGGATCTCGGGCAGCCCGAGCGACCGGTAGAGATTCTCGAAGTTGATGTCGACGCGGATGATCGTGTCGGCATAGTCGCCCTCGACGATCTTGTTCGCCGCCTGCGGGAACGGGAAGCTGACGAGCAGGTTGAGCCCCGGGGCCAGCTGCTCGTCGGCGGACCGCAGCTTGCGGAGGATCGGGCTGAGGTGGCGCAGGATCTTCAGGATGTCCGACTTGCTCGCGTTGATGACCCGGGTGCCGACCTCGCCCAGCTCGTCGAGCGCACCGAGGACCTCGATCAGCTCGTCGTGCTGGTCGGCGAGGACGTCGATCGCGGGACCGGTGGCGTCGAGTGCCTCACCGATCGTGTCCTTCTCGGCGTTGAGCGTCGCGGTCAGTCGGTTCATCGACTCGAGCGCCTTGATGATGTCGCCCTTCTGCTGGTCGAGGGTGCCCACGACGGAGTCCAGCGAGGACAGGAGGCTCTTGAGCCGGTCCTCGCGGCCCGACATCACCAGGTTGGCCTCCTCGGTGATCTGGCCCAACTGGGCCACACCCCCACCGCTGAGCAGGAAGGACAACGCGCCCAGGACCTCCTCGACCTCCGGGTTCCTGCCGGTCGCTGCCAGCGGGATCGTGTCGCCGTCGGCGAGCTCCCCGACAGGTGCCTGCTCGGTCGGCTCGACGAGAGCGACGTACTTCTCGCCCAGCAGTGAGACCTGGCGGATGTCGGCGATGGTGTTGTCGGGCAGCTCGATGTCGTCGCGGATCAGCAGCGTCACCTTGGCGTTCCAACCGGACCGCTCGACCTCGTCGACCTCGCCGACGACCACGTCGTCGACCATGACGGGCGAGCGCGGCACGACGTTGAGCACGTCCCTGAAGTAGGCGGTGACCTCGTAGGCGTCGTCGGCGTCGACCTCGTGGCCCGGCAGGGGCAGGTCGTAGGCACCGTCGAAGTCGCAGCCCGTCAGCAGGACGGCTCCAGCGAGGAGCGCGACGGCGCTGCGCAGGTGCCGGTGAAGCCGCATCACGATCCACCTCCCAGCAGGTCGTCGACCGACGAGCCGCTGCCGTAGGTCACCTCGGCCGTCTCGGGCACCTTCACGCCCTGGGACGTGTTGGCCTGCTCGGGCAGGTACGACGCGTACTCCGGCGGCAGGAAGGGCAGGCCGGCCAGCAACGGCTCGATCAGCTTCTCCAGGAGGCCGCAGGCAGTGTCCTTGAGGGCGGCGGGCATGGCCGGGTTCTGCTGGACGATCGCGCAGATGAAGCCGTCGGCGTCCCAGACGTTGCCGCCGATGCCGATCCGCGAGCTCTGGGTGCCGCTCACTGGCTCGAAGCCCATGTGCAGGTTGCCCATCGCGACGGGTGCGATCTTGACCGCCGTGTCGATGTTGTCCTTCTCCGAGATGATCGTGTTCATCACCCGGGTCAGCTTCTCGACGTCGGTGACCAGCTTGTCGCGGTTGTCGGTGACGAAACCGCGCACGCTGCCCACCGCGCGGGCCACGGCAGCGACGGCCCGCTGGAGCTCGTCGCTCTCCTCGGCGAGCATCGCCGAGACGCCGGTGAGGTCCCTCATGAAGGCCCGGACGAGCCGGTCGTTGTCGGCGAGGGTCTGGGTGAACTCGGCGAGGTGCGTGACGGTTTCGAACAGCGGACCGGCTCCGTCACCGAAGGTCTCGGCGGCCTCAGCGAGGTCGCGGATCATCTGGTTGCCGCGCCTGCCCTGACCCGAGAACGCCTTCTCGCCGGCCTCGAGCAGATGGTCGAGCGTGCCGTCGGCGTTGACGCCGTTGGGCCCGAGGGCTCGGGTCAGCGACTGGAGGCTGGCGTAGATCCGGTCGAGCTCGACCGGGACGCCGGTCTCCTCGAGCGGGATGTCGGCACCGGTGGCCATCACCTCACCGCCGGTGAAGACGGGCGTGAGCTGGACGAAGCGGTCGGCGACCAGGGTCGGAGTGACGATCACGGCCTTGGCGTCGGCCGGGACGTCGTAGGACGCGTCGTACTCCATGTCGACGCGGACGGAGTTGCCCTCGGGGGTCACCGCCGTCACCTCCCCGACGTTGACACCGAGGATGCGGACGTCGGTGCCCTCGTAGACGCTGACCGCCCGCGGGAAGTGGGCGGTGACGGTCTTCATCTCCGCCGGTGAGCGGAAGACGTTGACGAGGACGGCGACCAGGGCCACCACCCCCAGGACGATGAGCAGGCGGCGGTCGATGCGCTTGATGATCGTGGACACCATGTCGTTGCGCCCCCTCAGCCCGTGAACCCGGGAACGAACTCACCGGTGGGGATGGCCAGCAGGTTCGAGGCGTAGGCGTCGAACCACGGACCGGTGCCGATGATGTTGCTGAGGATGGAGACGTAGGGGCCCAGCGCCGCCAACGTCTCCTTGAGCTTCTTCTCCTTCGAGACGAGGAACGAGAGCAGGCCGTCGACCTCCGTCAACGCGGGCCCGATCTGGGCCTCGTTGTCCTTGACGAGGCCGCGGAGCTCCTGGGCCAGGATGCGTGCGTTGACGAGGAGGTCGTGGACCGACTGCTTGCGCTCGGTCAGCTCCTGGAACACCAGGTCGCTGTTCTTCATCAGGGACACGATGTCCTCGCTGCGGTCCGCGAGGACCTGGGTGACCTCCTGGGAGCTCTCGAACAGCGACTGGATCTCGGCGTCGCGTGAGGCGACCGTGCGCGAGAGCCGGGCGATGCCGTCGAAGGAGGCCTGGATCTCGGGCGCGGCCACGTCGAGGGTGTCCGCGACCGAGCTGAGCGCCTGCGAGAGCTGCTCGGTGTCGATCTCCTCGGTCGTCGTCGTCAGGTCGCTGAACACACCGACGATGTCGTAGGCGGACTGGGTGTTCTCCACCGGGATCGTGCCACCCTCGGCGAGCTGGCCCTCCCCGACGGGCTGCAGGTCGAGGAACTTCTCCCCGAGCAGGTTGAGCACCTCGATGGAGGCCGTGCTGTCCTCCCCGAACTCCACGCCGCCGTCGAGCTCGAACTTGACCTTGACCCGGTCACCGGCCAACGTCACGTCGGTCACGCGACCGACACGGATGCCGCCGACCTGGACGATGTTGCCCTTGTGGATGCCGCTGGCGTCGCTGAACTCGGCGTAGTAGGTCGTGCCGCGGAAGCCGGGGAACTTCCCGAGGTTGAAGGTCGCCGCCGTGATCAGGGCCATCAGCACGAGCGTGATGACCCCGAGGCGGAGGACGCGGGCGTCGCTGGGTCGACTCATCGGATGCTCACCTGTCCTGGCACCGGGGCGCGGTGGAGTGGAAGTCGAACTTCTCGATGTATTCCTGCAGCTCCTTGAGGATCGGCAGGTTCGCGATGATCGGCAGCCGGATCCGGGCAGAGACGCCGCAGACGTAGTAGCTGTACCACGATCCGTAGGTGCCGGTCCGCGTCTGGTCCTGCATCGTCTCGGGCATCCGGTCGAGCAGCTCGGACAGGTTCGCGCGGTTCTCCTTCTTGTTGAGGAGCTTGGCCAGCGAGCGGAGCGCAGCGAGGTCCTCCTTGAGGAGCGGCCGTCCCTGGCGCAGGAAGTCGGCCACCGTCACGGTCAGCTGGGAGATGTTGTCCAGCGACGAGCCGATCGTGTCCCGGTCGCGTGCCAGGTCCTTCATCCAGTCCTTGAGCTCGACGATCAGCGTGCTCAGCTGGTCGTGCCGGGCGTTGACCGTGCCCAGGGTCTCGCTGAGGTTCGTGACGACGTCGCCGATCAGCTGGTCGCGGTCGGCGAGAGCCGTCGTCAGCGATGCCGTGTGGTCGAGCAGGCTCTTGACCGTGCCACCCTCGCCCTGCAGGACCTGGACCAGGTTGAGGCTGAGCTCGTTGACCTGGTCGGGCGTCAGCGCGGCGAAGAGCGGCTTGAAGCCGTCGAACAGCACGGTCAGGTCGAGCGCGGGCTTGGTGTTCTCGATCCGGATGGTCGCGCCGTCCTCGAGCTCGTCGGCGGCGTCGGCCCCGGTGCCCTCCACGAGAGCGAGGTAGCGATCGCCCACCAGGTTGAGGAAGCGGATCTCGGCGCGCGAGGCGGTCGTCATCTCGACCCCCGCATCCACCTTGAAGGTGATCCGCGCCTTCGACCGCTCGTAGTGCTCGACCTTGCTCACCTCTCCGACGCTGACGCCGGCGACGCGTACGTCGTCGCCCTCCTCGAGCATCGTGGCGTTGGCGAAGATCGCGTGGAACTCGTTGCGGTCGCCGAAACCGATGTTGCCCATGATGATCGTCAGCACGCCGGTGACCACGAGCGAGACGGCCGTGAAGACGGCGAGCTTGATCGCGGCGCTGGTGGTGGCGGCGTTGCGGCGGTGACGCAGTTTCGCGACGTCGACCGACCCGGGAGGCTGGCTCATCCGGCGGCCCTCCCCTCGCGCACGACGGGACCGTAGAGCAGCGAGCCGAGGGAGCCGTAGGCCTCCGGGTCCGCGCCGGTCCGGGCGGCGAGCACGGCGTTGACGACCTGCTGGTCCGCCGAGGAGCCGGCGTAGCCGCTGTCGATGCCGCTGGACGTCAGCTTGATCGGGTCGAAGAGCCCCAGCGTCGGCAGCGGCAGGGTCCCGGTGTTCTCGTCGATGTCGGACCCCTGGTCGAGCGGGTGGAAGTCGGCGGGGATCTTGAAGCCGGGCAGGCCGGCGCACCACGGACCGTGACCGACCTCGCCGTACTCCGGGAGGTCTCGCTCGTCGAAGTGGCGGTACTGCGGCTGGAAGAACTCGATGTACTGCTTGACGACATTGCCCTCGAAGGTCTTCGACAGGATCGGCTCGTAGTTGGCCGCCCCGCGAATCAGGCAGGGGAACTCCGGTGAGTACTCCGCGAGGAGGCCGAGGACCGGCTCGGTCACCTCGCCCATCCGGATCAGGTTCTGCTCGTTGGTCTCGAGCACCCGGGTCGCGGTGCGCGCCAGACCGGTCAGGTCGGAGAAGAAGACGTCGAGGTCGGCTGCCTTCTCGGTCAAGGTCTTGCTGGTGACGGTCACGTTGTCGAGGACGTCGAGGAGATCGGGCGCCGCGAGGTCGTAGGCGTCGGCCACCTCGGCCAGCGCAATCAGGTCCTGACGGAGGGTCGGCAGGTGCTCGTCGATGGCGCCGATGTAGTCGCCCAGCTGGTCCATCGTCTCGCCGAGGTTCTCCCCACGCCCCTCCAGCGCCGTGGACACGGCGTGCAGCGTCGCGTTGAGGTCGGCCGGGCGCACCGACCGCAGCAGCGGGAACAGGTCCGCGAGCACTTGGCTCAGCTCGACATTGGTCACGACCCGCTCGGCCGGGATGACGTCACCGTCCCGGAGCGGTCGCGCGGCCTCCCCCTCGGGTGGCGTGAGCGCGACGAACTTCTGACCGAAGAGCGTCGTCGGGAGGATGTGAGCGCCGACGTTGGACGGGATCTCGTCGGCCGCGTCGGGGTCGAGGGCCAGGGTGATCTCCGCCTGCTCGCCGTCCTGGTCGATCTTCTGGACCCGGCCGACGAGCACGCCGTTGATGCGCACGTCGCCGAACTTCGCGAGCTGCAGGCCAGCTCGGTCGGCCTTGACGATCACGGTGGTCTCGCTGGCGAAGGTCTTGTTGTAGATCGCCACCGACAGCCAGATGAGCAGCGCGATGGCCGTCAGGAACGCGACGCCGGCCACCAGCAGGCGACGGTGCTCGCGGGGGGTGTCGTGATGGATGTTGATCAGCATCGGCGCCTACCCCGTGATCCGGACGGTCGTCGTCGAGCCCCAGATCGCGAAGCTGAGGAAGAAGTCGGCCACCACGATGGTCACGATGCTGGTGCGGATCGCGTTGCCGACCGCGCGACCGACCCCGGCCGGTCCTCCGGAC
Source organism: Nocardioides caeni (assembly GCF_004912195.1). GTDB lineage: Bacteria > Actinomycetota > Actinomycetes > Propionibacteriales > Nocardioidaceae > Nocardioides > Nocardioides caeni. The sequence continues at coordinate 709,619 of NZ_STGW01000001.1, read as the reverse complement.
GCGGTGTAGCCGTAGTAGCAGTGGATGAGGATCACCGCGACCGCGAGGAACAACAACTTGAAGAACGACCAGATCATGTCGATCGGCGGGAGGAACTGCAGGAAGTAGTGGTCGTAGGTGCCGGCCGACTGTCCATAGATCAGCGTGACGATCAGTCGCGGCGACAGGTAGGACGCACACAGCGCCACGATGTAGAGCGGGATGACGGCGATGAAGGCCGCGATCATCCGGGTGGTCACCAGGAACGGCAGCGACGGGATGCCCATGACCTCGAGCGCGTCGATCTCCTCGGAGATCCGCATCGCGCCGAGCCGGGCGGTGTAGCCGCAGCCGACCGTTGCCGCGAGCGCGATGGCCGAGACCAGTGGCGCGACCTCACGCGTGTTGAAGTAGGCCGAGATGAAGGCCGAGAACTTGGCCACGCCGATCTGGCTGAGCGAGGCGTAGCCCTGGATGCCCACCTCGGTGCCGGCGAAGAAGGCCATGAAGGCGATGACGCCGACCGAGCCGGCGATCAGGCTCAGTCCGCCGGCGCCGAACGCGACCTCCGCGAGCGTGTTGCTGATCTCGCGGGGATAGCGGCGGATGGCCCGAGGGACCCAGGCGAGTGCCTTGACATAGAAGAGCAGTTGGTCGCCGTAGCCCTCGAGGGAGTCGCGACGCGCCTTCGCGGCGCCGGTGACGATCTCGGTCAGTGCCATCACAGACCCACCGGCGGGGAGATCTGGAAGTAGATGGCGGTGATGACCGCGTTGAGGAAGAACAGCGCCATGAACGCGATGATCACGGACTCGTTGACCGCCCGTCCGACGCCGCTGGGCCCGCCTCCGGCGTTGAGGCCCTTGTAGGCGCCGATGATCGCCGCCAACCAGCCGAAGATCAACGCCTTGACCATCGCGATGTAGAGGTCGGGCAAGGACGCGAGGGCCGTGAACGACGACAGGAAGGCACCGGCGGAGCCGCCCTGGACGATGACGGTGAAGAAGTAGCCGCCGCCGATGCCGGTGCCGATGACGATGCCGTTGATCATGAGCGCCACGAACATGGTCGCCACCACCCGGGGCGCGACGAGTCGCTCGAGGGGGTCGATGCCGAGGACCTCCATGGCGTCGATCTCCTCGCGGATCTTGCGGGCACCGAGGTCGGAGCAGATCGCCGAGCCCGCAGCGCCGGCGATGATCATCGCCGCGGCCATGGGTGCGGCCTCGCGGACGGTGGCGAGGACGGCCGTCGCGCCTGCGAACGACTGTGCCCCGAGCTGACCGGTCAGGTTGCCGACCTGCAGCGAGATGACCGCGCCGAAGGGAATCGAGACCATGATCGTCGGCATCAGGGTCACGCTCGTGATGAACCAGGCCTGCTCGAGGAACTCACGGAACTGGAACGGCCGGGTGAAGATGCGCTTGGTGACCTCGACCACCATGACCGCGATCTCCCCTGGGCCGCGGACGACCGAAACGGCGTTGATCGCCACGCCCCGTCTCCTCTCCCATGTGAGCGCTACCCGGGCCTCCCCGCCCGGTTACGGACTGTATTAGAACACGTTCTCATTTTGTGACCAAGGTGACACGGGGACAACGTGCCTCGGACGGTGTTGGTCACGCCGGCGTCGACTCCACCGCGACCATCGTGGACCCGGCCTCGACCTGGTCGCGTCCCACGGCCTGGCGGACGCGTCGCCGCCACCGCAGGACCTGGACGACCCCGAGCCCCCAGAGGAGGTACTGGAAGGCCAGTGCCCACCGGAAGGCCTGTGGCGAGTAGGACGACTCCCCCGGGGTCTGCAGGTCGAGCAGGATGCCGACCGCGACGATCACGATGAGCGAGGAGGTGAAGCCGCCGACGTTGATGATGCCGCTGGCGCTCGCGGTGCGATGGCCGGGATTGCTGGTGCGGGCGACGTCGAAGCCGACCATCGACCCGGGGCCACCGGCACCCACGACCAGCACCAGCACGACCAGCAGCCACAGCGGCGCGTCGCCCGGCCACAGCAGGACGACGGCCCAGGTGGAGGCCATTGCCCCCACGATCACCAGCGTCACGGTGGATCGGTGCCACGGATGCCGGCCGACCAGCCACCCCAACAACGGGCCGTAGCCGAGGTTCGTGAGCACCAGCAGCGAGATCAGGGCGCCCGCCACCGCCTCCGAACGGTGCTCCGCCGCCACGAAGAACGGGAAGCCCCAGAGCAGCCCGAGCAGCGCAGGGCTGAACGGCGTCGAGAAGTGGATCCACAGCCCGAGGCGCGTGCCGGGTTGCGACCAGGAGGCACCCAGGCTCGCCGCGAGCGCGCGAGCCGTCATCGGCACACCCCGCAGGTGCGCGCGGTCCGGTGCGTCGTGCAGCACCAGCCGCAGCGCGACCAGCGCCACCGCGCCCACCACAGCGCTGGCGAGGTAGGCACGCGTCCATCCGAGCTCGCCCAACGCCCACGTCATCGGCGCCGCGGCCGCCAGGGCGCCCAGCTGGCCCAGGTTGCCGGTCAGCTGGCTGACGAGCGGGATCTGCCGGGCGGGGAACCACGACGTCACGAGCCGCAGGACACAGATGAAGGTCATCGCGTCCCCCGCGCCCACGAGGACCCGTGCACCCAGGGCCACCGGATAGCTCTCGGCCAGCGCGAAGGCCGTCTGGCCCAGGCTGACCACGATCACGGCGGACGTCAGGACCGTGCGCGATCCGAACCGGTCCACCATCAGCCCGACCGGAATCTGCATCGAGGCGTAGACCAGCAGCTGAAGCATAGTGAACGACGCCAGCTGGCTGGCGGAGATACCGAAGCGCTCGGACGCCGCGAGACCCGCGACGGCAAGGCTGCTGCGGTGGAACACCGCGAGGCCGTAGAGGAGGAGGCCCACGCTCCAGACGAGGTGGCGTCGGGAGACACTCACTTCGTGGCTGCCACCATCTGCCGCAGCTCCTTCTTCAGCTCCCCGATCTCGTCACGCAGGCGAGCCGCCAGCTCGAACTGCAGCTCCGCGGCGGCCGCCTTCATCTGGTCGGTGAGGTCCTGGATCAGCTGTGCCAGGTCGCTGCTCGGCATCCCTGCCAGCTCAGCAGCGTGTCCACCGATGTCGGTGCTCCGCAACTGCGGGGTGGGCGCCACCTTCGGCTTGACCCCGCCGGCCCGCCCCTTCTGCCCGACGTCGGCCCAGGTCTGCAACAGCTCCTGGGTGGACTCGTCCTCACGGGCGAGCATCTCGGTGATGTCGGCGATCTTCTTGCGCAGCGGCTGCGGATCGATCCCGTTGGCCTCGTTGTAGGCGATCTGCTTCTCGCGCCGCCGGTTGGTCTCGTCGATGGCCGACGCCATCGACGGCGTCACCCTGTCGGCGTACATGTGCACCTCGCCCGAGACGTTGCGGGCCGCGCGCCCGATCGTCTGGATGAGGGACTTGTCGGAGCGGAGGAAGCCCTCCTTGTCGGCGTCCAGGATCGACACCAGCGACACCTCGGGGAGGTCCAGGCCCTCCCGGAGCAGGTTGATGCCGACGAGGACGTCATAGAGCCCCAGGCGCAGGTCCCGCAGCAGCTCGATCCGCTTCAGGGTGTCGACCTCGGAGTGCAGGTAGCGCGTGCGGATGCCGGCATCGAGCAGGTAGTCGGTGAGGTCCTCCGACATCTTCTTGGTCAAGGTCGTCACCAGGACCCGCTCCTCCCGCTCGGCGCGAGCCCGGATCTCGTCGATCAGGTCGTCGATCTGGCCCTTGGTCGGCTTGATGACGACCTGCGGGTCGACGAGTCCCGTCGGCCGGATGATCTGCTCGACGACGTCACCGCGCACCTTGTCGAGCTCGTAGTCGCCGGGCGTCGCGGACAGATAGACCGTCTGACCGATGCGGTCCAGGAACTCCTCCCACCGCAGTGGCCGGTTGTCCATGGCGCTCGGCAGCCGGAACCCGTGCTCGACCAGGTTGCGCTTGCGCGACATGTCGCCCTCGTACATCCCGCCGATCTGCGGTACGGCGACGTGCGACTCGTCGACGACGAGCAGGAAGTCCTCGGGGAAGTAGTCGATCAGCGTGTTGGGCGCGCTGCCACGGCTGCGGCCGTCCATGTGCATCGAGTAGTTCTCGATGCCGGAGCAGGACCCCACCTGTCGCATCATCTCGATGTCATAGGTCGTGCGCATCCGCAGCCGCTGCGCCTCGAGCATCTTGCCCTGGCGCTCGAACGTCTCCAGCTGCTCGGCGAGCTCGGCCTCGATGCCCCGGATGGCGCGCTCCATCCGCTCCGGGCCCGCGATGTAGTGGCTCGCCGGGAAGACGTAGAGCTCCTGGTCCTCGGTGAGCACCTCACCGGTGACCGGGTGGAGCGTCATCAGCCGCTCGATCTCGTCGCCGAAGAACTCGATCCGGACCGCCATCTCCTCGTAGACGGGAAAGATCTCGAGGGTGTCGCCACGGACGCGGAAGGTGCCGCGCGTGAACGCGAGGTCGTTGCGGGTGTATTGGATCTCCACCAGGCGCCGCAGCACCGAGTCGCGGTCGTGCTCCTCGCCGACCCGGAGCCTCAGCATGCGGTCGACGTACTCCTGCGGGGTGCCGAGACCGTAGATGCAGGAGACGGTCGACACCACGATGACGTCGCGCCGGGTGAGCAGGCTGTTGGTCGCGGAGTGCCGGAGCCGCTCGACCTCCTCGTTGATCGAGGAGTCCTTCTCGATGTAGGTGTCGGTCTGGGGGACGTAGGCCTCGGGCTGGTAGTAGTCGTAGTAGGAGACGAAGTACTCCACCGCGTTGTCCGGGAACAGTTGCCGCAGCTCGTTGGCGAACTGGGCGGCCAGGGTCTTGTTGGGCTGCAGCACCAGCATCGGCCGCTGCACCTGCTCGGCGACCCAGGCCACCGTCGCGGTCTTGCCCGTGCCCGTCGCCCCCAGCAGCACGATGTCCTGGACGCCGTCGCCCAGCCGCTTCGAGATCTCCTTGATGGCGGCCGGCTGGTCACCGGACGGAGAGTAGTCGGACTGGACGTGGAAGGGCGCGACACGACGTTCGAGATCGGTGACCGGGCGCATGGTGGCAGCCTACGAGGGAGCGCCGACATCACCGGAGCGGAGGCGGATCAGCGGGAGCGGTCCGGCTGCACGCGCAGCACGTGCAGCGCTGTCGCGAGCATGGCGTAGTGCCCCACCAGCATGACCATCTCGATCCGTTCGCGATCGTCGAAGTGGTCCCCCAGCTCGGCCCACAGCGGATCGGAGACGTCCTGGTCCACGATCAGCTCGTCCGTCACCGCGAGCAGCAACCGCTCCCGGGCCGAGAAGCCGGCTCCCCGGCCACCGGACTCGATCTCGGCGATCTCGTCCCCGGAGAGGCCCGCGCGGCGACCGAGTCTCCGGTGCTGGGTCAGCTCGTACGTCGATCCGCGGCGGCTCGCCACTCGCAGGATCACCAGCTCCGACTCGCGGCGCGAGAGCCGACCGCCCGGCATCAGGCGTCCGGCGAAGTGCAGCCAGCCCCAGAACAGCCGACGGTGGCGACCCAGGGTCAGGAAGACGGCAGGCGGCTCGGTGCCCTGCACCCGACCCGCGATCCGGGCGAGACCAGCGACGGCGGGTCCGACCTCCCGCCAACCGCCCGGCTGGATCCGGGCGGTCACGACGGCTCCGGGCGTCGCGCCCGGTCCACCGCCGGCAGCACCCGGTTGGCGCCGTAGTTGAAGACCCGCATCGCCAGCGCGTAGCCGGGCGGGAAGTAGCGCTGCAGCCAGTGCACGAGTCGGATGTCAGCCGAGGTGTAGACCCAGTAGCGGTTGCGCAGCGCGCCCTTCCACAGGGCTGCCGCCGCCTGCTCGGGCGACACCGCTCGCCGCTGGAATGCCTTGCGCGCCCGCACGAACGAGCGGCTCTGCTGATCGATGCCGGCGATCCGGATGGTCTCGACCAGCCCCGTGTCGACGCCGCCCGGGCACACCAGGCTGACGCCGATCCGGTGGCGCCGGAGGTCGTAGCGCAGCACCTCGGACACACCCCGGATCCCGAACTTGGTGGCGCTGTAGGCCGCATGCCACGGCATCGCGATGATGCCGGCGGCCGACGACACGTTCACCAGTTGACCGCCACGTCCGGCGTCGATCATGGCCGGCACGAACTCCTCGATCACGTGGATCGGACCCATCAGGTTGACGTCGACGAGACGCTGCCAGTGCTCGGGCTCGAGGCTGCGGACGGTGCCCCAGATCGCGATCCCGGCCACATTGGCCACCACGTCCATCGCGCCGGCCTGCGCGGTGACGGTCTCGGCGAGGCGGCGCACCTGCGCGTGGTCGGAGACGTCGGCGGGCTCAGCGGTCACGACGGTGCCGCCGCGGGCCCGGATGCCGTCGGCGACCTCGGCGAGCAGGTCGGCTTGCAGGTCCGTGAGGTGCAGCAGCGCGCCGCGCTCGGCGGCGTACTCGGCAACGGCTCGACCGATACCGCTGGCGGCGCCGGTCACGAGCACCTGCTTCCCGGTCAGGTCACGGACAGGTGCGCGGAACCACATGGACATCGGCCTTTCTCACAGGAGCGGTCGCAGCGGCGCGAGGACCAGCTCGGTGAACTTGCGGTGCAGGTCACGGGCCTCCCACTCGCCACTGGTGAGCTCGAGACAGTGTGCCTGGTCGGTCTCGAAGATCGCCTCCAGCTCGGCGGCGAAGTCCTCGTCGATGATCTCGACGTTGATCTCGAAGTTGCCCTGCAGGCTGAGCCGGTCGATGTTGGCCGTGCCGACCGTCGACCAGGTGCCGTCGACCGTGGCGGTCTTGGCGTGCACCATCGCGTCGCGGTAGCGCAGGATCCGCACCCCGGCGTCGAGCAGCTGGGAGAAGTAGCCCCGCGAGATCCAGTCGGCGACGATGTGGTTGGACTTCAGGGGCAGGACGAGACGCACGTCGACTCCCCGCCGCGCGGCGTCCTTCACCGCGTCGACGAAGTCCTGGTCGGGCAGGAAGTAGGCCTGGGTCATCCACACGTTGCGGCTGGCCCGGTTGATCGCCTCGATGTACATCGCCCGGATCGGGAACATCCACAGCCGCGGCACGTTCCGCTGGACCCGCACCCGCGGCTCCCAGTCGGAGGCCGTCTCGAGGAGCAGCGGTCGCTCCGACCCACGGAGACGACGGCGCCGGTTGAGGTTCCAGAAGTCGGCGAAGGCGCGCTTGAGGTCCCACACGGCCGGACCGGTGATCCGGACATGGGTGTCACGCCACTCGGTCTCGTAGGGGGTGCCGACGTTGTAGCCGCCGACGAACCCGACCCGGTCGTCGATGACGAGGATCTTGCGGTGGTCGCGGCCATAGCGGCGCAGGTCGAAGAAGCGCCATCCGGCCGGATAGACCGGATAGCGGAGCACCTTGACGTTGGCGGGAAACCGCTGGAAGGCAGGATTGACGACGAGGTTGGCGAAGGCGTCGTAGATGCAGTAGACCTCGACGCCGCGGTCGGCCGCCGCGATCAGGGCGCGCTTGAAGCGCTCCCCCATCGCGTCGCCCTTCCAGATGTACGTCTCGAAGAGGACCTGCCGCTGCGCACCCTCGATCGCGGCGAGCATGTCCTCGAACAGGTCGCCGCCATAGGTGTAGGTGGTGATCTCGCCGTCGCCGACGGTGACCGCACGAGGCGCGGTCGTCGGGAACGCCTTGGGCCGCTTGCCGCGTCGTCGGTAGGAGTCGATCAGCGACATCGCGATGGCGACGACGAAGGGAACCCCGACCAGCGTGACCAGCGTGCGGCGCAGGATCCTTCGCAGGCCCGTGAGTGGGTCCTCCTCGCGTCGCGACACGCGGGTCAATCTAGAGCACGCTCGTCTTCCGCCTGACCGAGACCGCCCGACTGGAACACCAGGTCGTCGACGAGCCACTCCCCGTCCGTGCGCTGCATGGTGACCACGATGCGCATCTGGTCGATGCTCACCTGGTCGTCATCGGCGCGGGCCAGCAGCTGGTCGACGAAGGCGAGAACCTCCACCCTCGAGGGGTCCACGACCCGCGCAGCGGCGTCCACGACCTCGCCCTGGGCGGTCAACCTCTGGTCGACGATGCTCTCCTCGAGACCGACGATGGCCTCCTCGATGCCGCTGCGGACCTCGGCGTTGCCGAGCTTGTCGAGCCAGGCGAAGTCGTGCTCCCCCTCGCGCCAGGAGTACGTCGTCGCGGTGGCCAGGAACGCCTTCGCCTCGGCCAGGGCATCCCGCCCGGCGACCTTCTCCTCGCGCAGGGCCTCGAGCTCGGCCGAGCTCGAGGCGGGGGCGTCCGAGGAGGACTCCGGCCGGTCCACGAGCAGCCAGATGATCGCACCGAGCGCGACCGTGAGTGCAGCAGCGAGCGCGATGACGGCCGTCGCGGTCCCGGAACCTCCGCGACCCCGGGGGGAGCCGGCGTTCGGCCCCTTGACGGTCACGCTCACCGGACGGGACCGGGGGCGTGGGCCGCCCCCCGCTGCAAGGTCGCGAACGACCCGTCACAGGCGCCGTTCTTCTGCAGCGGACGACGTTCGTCGACCGTGGGCTTCACCCGGGAGTTCGCCGTGTAGCGGCATCGCGGGTCCTTGTCGGGGATGAGGGCGATGTGGAGCTCGCCGCCATAGATCTTGTCCAGCAGCGAGCGCAGTCCGGGCGAGTAGTTGCGCAGCAGGGCCCGCAGGTGCGGGTCGTAGGACCGGAACACGTCGGTGAAGCTGACCCCCGTCGAGAGGAAGCCGGGCAGCACCTCGTTCGCCTCCTGCACCAGCGCGATCAGCTCGTCGAGCTGGCCGGGGCCGCGCTTGAGGATGTCGCGCAGCTCCGGGTCGTAGTCGCGCAGGAACTCGGCAAAGCGCTTCGACGAGCGGGCCAGGACCCGAAGGGAGTCGGCGTTGTCGGTGGCGATGGAGAGCACCGGGCCGGCGTTGGTGATGATCCGGTCGGTCTCCGGCCACACCCGGTCGAGGGTGGCGAGCAGCTCGGTGCCCTGGTCGAGGATCCGGCCCAGGTCGTCGCCGGTGCCCTTCAGGCCGGTGCTGAGCTCGTTGAGCACGATCTTGAGCTTCTTGTCATCGATCTGGCGCAGCAGGTCATTGACCGCGATCACGGTCGAGCTGAGGCTCTTGGGCAGGTCGGTGGACTCTGCCGGGACGACGTCACCATCGGCCAGGAACGGACCGTCCGGGGTGTTCGGCTGGAAGTCGAGATACTGCTCACCGACCGGCGACAGGCTGCGGACTCGCGCGATCGAGTCCTGGGGGATGTCGGTGCCGGTCGTGATGGAGACGGTCGCGAGGACCCCGCCCTCGGCCGGGACGATCGTGGAGACCTTGCCGACCTTGATGCCGCGGTAGGTCACGGCAGAGCCCTCGAACAGGCCACCGGTCTGCGCGAGCTCGACCTTGACCTGCACCGGCCGGGACGTCAGGGGCTGGTCGAGGACCGCCGCGAAGATGTAGGCCACGGTGACGACCAGCACCACGATGATGCCCACGAGGCTGAGGTAGAGCTTGTCGGTCAGGATCTTGCGCACCATCTCAGTTCCCCCCGCCCAGCAGGCCACCGAGGAGGCCGCCGAGGTCGATGCCCAGGTCCGACAGGTCGATGCCGGCCAGACCGAGCAGTCCGGCGAGCGTGCCCTCCACGAGGCCGTCGGCCTGGAGGCCCGACAGCCGCAGGTTGAGGCTGATGTTGAGGTAGTCGGTCTGGACGGCTTCGTCCGCAGCACCGGCAGCCTCGATCAGCGCCTGGAGCGAGGAGTCGAAGGTGCCGCTGTTCTTGGCGAACTCGGCGAGCACCGGCTCGACCTCCTTGAGGAGGTTGAGCAGCTGCGTGCGCGTCGCCGAGACGGTGTCGTTGGCGGCGCCCGTGAACTTCTCGATCTCCGCCAGTAACGTCGTGAAGTCGGGGGTGTTCTCCCGCAGGACCCTCGCCGCAGGCGTGATCTGTCGGACCGCGCGGTTGATCGTGTCCTCACGGTCGGCGAGCGTGCCCGACAGGGAGTTGAGCGACGTGAGCACCAGGTCGATGCTCTGCGTGGTCTGGTTGGCCTGGGTGAGGAAGGTCGAGGCCTTGTCGAGCAGGGCGCGGTAGTCGGACTCGTTGCCGCTGAGGGCGGTGTTGAGCTCCTCGGTCACTGTCTGCAGCTGCTCGAGCCCACCGCCGTTGATCAACAGCGAGGCCTGGGCCAGCGTGTCCTCCACCGACGGTGCAGTATCGGTGTCGGACAGCTCCAGGACGGCACCGTCACCGAGGTCCGCCCCCTCCTCGGGGTTGGTCACGTCGACGAAGAGCTCGCCGAGCGGGGTCGTGTAGCGCAGCCGTGCCCGCGCGCCCTCGCGCAGTCCGGCCTCGGCCTCGAGCGTCAGGGTCGCCTCGGCCCTGAAGTCCGCAGCCTGGATCTCCTTGACCTTGCCCATGTCCACGCCGTTGACCTTCACCGGTGCGCCCACGGCGAGGTTGAGGGCGTCGTCGAACTCCGCCGTGACCTCGATCGTGTCGCCCGGGACGCCCGTGCCGGGAATCGGCAGGTCACGCATCGTCGTACCGCATCCCGTCAGGGCGGCGGTCGCGAGCGTGGCCGCGACCAGCCAGGACGTCGTGGATCGCCTCATCGTCATGGCCCTCACCGACCGAACTCCGTTCCGCTGAGGATCTCGCACAGGTTGCCGGGCAGCTGCTCGCAGATGTCGCCGAGGAGGCCACCCAGCGGGTCGAGGATCATCAGCGGGTCCATCCGGACCGGCAGCCGGTTGCCCTCGATCATCTTGATGTTCTCCAGTGCGAGCGGCATCGCCCGAAGGATCTCCTCGAGCCGGTCCTGCTTGCCGAGGACCGTCTTCATGAAGGTCGTCGAACCCTTGACGCCGCGGATGATCTGCTCCCTGTTGTCGACCGCGAACTGCGCGACCGTCGTGACGGCGTCGTCCAGTGAGCGCAGCGCCTGGCGGAAGTTGGTCCGCTCGTCGGCGAGCAGCTCGGAGGCCGCGGACACCTGGCGGATGAAGCGGCTCGCCGTCGACTCGTTGCTCGCGATCGTCGTGAGCAGGACGTCCAGCGACTGCAGGGTCGCGGCCACGTCCTCACGCTGCGACGACAGGCCGTCGACGCCCTCGGCGAGGGAGTGGATGGTCTGGTTGAGCAGCGGTCCGCGACCCTCGAGGGCGCGGGTGCCGGCGTCGATGAACTTCTTCACCGCCCGCGTGGTCTCGCGGTTTCCTCCGATGCCGGTGGCGAACTCGTTGAGCGCCTCGAGCACCTGGTCGAAGTCGACCGGCGTCTGGGTGCGATCGACCGGGATGGTGTCACCGCTCTCGAGTCGCTCACCCTCGCGGTAGACCGGCGTCAGCTCGACATAGCGGTCGGTCGCGACCGAGCGGGCGACCACGACGGCGCCGGCGTCGGCCGGGATCGGCTGGTCCCCGTCGATCTCCATGGTCACGAGCACCTGGTCCCCGGCCGGCTCGATCGCGGTGATCTCGCCGATGGTCACGCCGAGGACACCGACGTCGTTGCCGACGAAGAGCCCGGCCGAGTCGGCGAAGTAGGCCTTGACGGTCGACGTGTCCGACCCTCCCACCAGGCCACAGCCGCTCAACAGCGCACCAGATGTCATGGTGGCAATGACAAGCGCGATGACCCCGCGCGGCATCCGGGCCCTCATCGCACGCACGTCCCCTCGAGCTTGCAGTTGATGTCGTCGGCCTTCAACGCCGGCGGGTAGGCGTAGAGCGGCACGAACGGCCCGCTTCCTGTCGCGTTGGCCAGATAGCGCAGGGACGGACCCATGACCTCGAGCAGGTTGGTGAGCTGCTTGTCCTGCGCGTTGAGGGTCTTGAGCACCGCGTTGATGTCGGCCAGCGCCGGCTTCAGCTTGCCCTTCGTGGAGTCGACCACCGCCGTGAGCGCGGTCGACAGCTCCGTCGTCTCGACCAGCAGGCGGTGGATCGCCTGCCTGCGGGCCGTGATCTCGGAGACGACGAGGTTGGTCTGCTTCATCAGGCCGACGATGTCGTTGCTGCTCTCGGACAGCTGGTCGGTGACCTCGCGGGTCGCGGCCAGCAGGTCGCCGACCTGGTCGGACCGGCTCGCGACGACCTCGGAGAGCCGGGCCACGCCCTCGAGCGCGGGACCGATCTCCTCCTGGCTGGCCCCGAGGGTGCCGGCCATCGCGGTGAGCGCCTCCGCGAGGAGCTCGGGGTCGAGCTCGTCGAGGGCTTCGGTGCCCGACTCGATGACGTCCTGGAGGTTGTAGGGCACCGAGGTGCGCTCGAGCGGGATCTGGTCGCCCGCGAGAGCGCCCGAACCGCCCGGGTCCACCTCCAGGTAGTGGGTGCCGAGCAGGGTGGACACCTTCACCGTGGCCGTCGTGCGCTCCCCCAGATCGATGTCGGAGTCGAGCACGAAGGTCACGAGCACGATGTCGTCCTTCAGTTCGATCCCGGTCACCTTGCCGGAGATGACTCCGTGCACCTCGACGTCCTCGCTGGTGCGCAGGCCCGCGGTGTGCTCGAGCACCGCCGTGTATTCCTTCGTGCCGAAGGTGGCGAAGCTGAGCCACACCACGAAGCCCGCGATGAGGCCGAGGATCGCGAGGGTGATCATGCCGACCCGCAGTGGGTCGCGCTCGTTCATGGGCTTCACTTGCACACCGCCGACCAGGGTCCGTTGTTGCCTGCGGGGTTGATGCCGCCGCCGGTCGAGCCGACGGAGATCGCCAACGAGCACACGTAGATGTTGAGCGCGTTCTCGTACGACGACGCCCGCCCGAGTGACTCGAAGATGGTCGAGAAGGCGGGGATCGCCTCGGACAGCCGACCCCGTGAGCGATCCAGCATGTCGGCGACGGTCACGAGACGGTCGGTCGCCCGGGTGAGCGGCACCTTGACCTCCCGCAGCAGCGAGCTCGTGGCCCCCACGAGTCGGCTGACGCCGTCGATGGACGCGCCGATCGACTGTCGGTCGCGGGCGAGGCCCGTCATCAGTGCACGCAGCTCCTGGACGGCGGTCGTGATCTGGTCGTCCTGGCCGGCCAGGTTCTCGAGCACCGGCTGGAGGTTGGTCATCACCTGCCCGACGACCTCGTCGCGGTCGGCGAGGAAGTTGCTGAGCTCCGCGGTCTGACCGAGCAGCTGCTCGACGGTGCCGCTCTCGCCCTGCAGCACCTTCACCAAGGAGGTGGCGAGCGTGTTGACGTCGCCCGGCTCCAGGACCCGGAACAGGGGACGGAAGCCGTTGAGGAGGGCCGTGAGGTCGAAGCCGGGGTCTGTCTGGGTGACCGGCATCGTCGCGCCCTCGTCGAGCTCCTCACCGCGGTCCTCGCCCTGCACCAGCGCCAGATAGCGCTGACCGAGGAGGTTCTGGTAGCGCATGACCATCGTGGTGTCGTCGAGGAGAGGCTGCTCCTCGACGAGCTCGAAGGCGATGGTCGCGTTGTCGCCGGAGACCTCGATGGAGGTCACCTGGCCCACCCGCACACCGGCCGCCTTGATGTCGTCACCGACGCGCAGTCCGCTGACGTCGGTGAACTCGGCCTGGAACTCCCGGGTGTCACCGCTGACACCGTTGTTCATCGTGTTGGTCAGCAGCAGGAGCAGCAGCCCACTGACGGCAGCGAAGGCAGAGAACTTGATCGCGATCGTCCGCAGCCCGGTCATCGGCCACCCCCGGCGATGGCGCCGAAACCGGCCTCGTCGACGCTGCCGGTGCGGTAGCGAGGACGCTGGGTCGGCTGGTAGTAGTCCGGCGCCGACAGACGCAGCACGCCTTCGGTCTTCACGAATCCCTCTCGGATGACGCTGGGCAGTCGATTGCCCAGCGCCAGGTTGATCGCGATGGCGTCGGTGATGCCGGCCTTGCGATTGTCGTAGACGGCGTCCAGCAGGGAACCGGAACCGTTGATGAAGTCGATGAGGTCCTGCTGGTTGCTCGCCAGGAAGGCCGACGACGTACGGGCCAGACGCGTGCCGCCGGTGATGAGCGCGGTGAGCGAGGCCTGCTGCTTCACGATCGTGTTGAGCGTGACCAGGGCATCGTCGGTCGCGTCCAGCAGGTCCGGGGCGATCTCGTCGAGCAGCTGGGTGGTGCGCGCGAACGCCTGCAGGTCCGAACGCACCTGCGGCATCCGCGGGTTCAGCCGGTCGAGGTAGGAGTTGAGGCTGCGCACCGTGGTCCCGATCTGGTCACCACGGCCGCTGAGCGCCTCCGCCGCCGACCCGATCGCCGAGGCCAGCTGGGCCGGTCCGAGCGCCTTCACGAGACGGTCGATGTCGTCGAGCGCCTGCTGGAGCTCGAGCGTGCCCTGGCTCTCGTCCGCGGGGACGACGTCGCCGGCGCGGAGCTCGCCGGCGCCGTCACCGTGCACCACCAGGTCGACGTAGGTCGTCCCGAAGACGGTCGCCGGCAGGATCCGGGCGACGACGTTGCCGGGGACCTCCTTGAGGTCGTCGGGCGACATCTCGAGGTCGACGACGACGCCGCGTCCGTCGTCGGACCGGTCGATCGAGCTCACCTTGCCGACGATGACGCCGTTCATCTTGACGTCGGAGCCCGAGCGCAGGGCGCCCCCCGCATTGGCCACCTCGGCGGTGACGTGCGGCTTGGACCCGAAGGTCCCGTTGCTGCGCAGGGTGATGAAGGTGCCGATGACGGCCAGCGCCACGAGGGCGATCAGGCCGCGGCGGGCCAGTTGCTGTCGAGAGACTTCGCGTGCCATGTCCTCACCTCACCCCGAGATCCGGAAGCCGGGGTCGCCGCCCCAGAAGACGAGCGTCAGGACCATGTCGAGCACGACGACCGAGACGATGCTGGCCCGGATGCCGGTGCCGGTCGCCTCGCCGACCGCCTGCGGTCCGCCACCGACCCGCATGCCGTACCAGCAGTGGATGAGGGCGACGGTGAGCGAGAAGATCAGGATCTTGATGATCGAGAAGATGATGTCGCGCCCCTGGATCAGGGTGGAGAAGTAGTGGTCGTACTGTCCCGGCGACTGCCCGAACAGGAAGACGACCGACGCCTCGGAGGCGACGTAACTGCCGATCAGGCCGATGAGATAGAGCGGCAGGATCGCGACCATGCAGGCGATGACGCGGGTGGTGACGACATAGCGCATCGCGCTCACCGCCATCACCTCGATGGCGTCGATCTCCTCGTGGATCTTCATCGATCCGATCTGCGCCGTGAACCGGCAGCCGACCTGGGCGCCGAGCGCCAGAGCGGCGATGAGCGGTGCCAGCTCCCGGGTGTTGACGCTGGCGGAGATGAAGCCGGTCAGCGGCGCCAGACCGACGATCTCGAGGCCGTTGAACCCCTCGATGCCGATCGACGTGCCTGCGGCGACGGAGAGCAGCACCATGACGCCGACGGTGCCGCCGCCGACGAGGAGTGCGCCGCTGCCCCAGGCGATGTCCTTGATCTGCCGGAGCACTTCGCGGGGATAGAGCGCGACCGTCGACGGGATGTTGCGGAAGACGTTCCAGGCGAAGGTCACGAACGAGCCCAGCGTCGCCAGCTGGTTCATGACCGAGTCGGTGACGCCGACGATGGCGTCGGAGAAGCGGGCGCCGATCCCGCGGCCGAGTTGGACCTCGGACATCAGGCACCTCCGGGGAACAGCATCACGTAGGCCTGGGTGAGTCCCACGTTGATGACGGCGAGCAGGATCACGCTGAGGACCACTGCCTGGTTGACGGCGTCGGCGACGCCCTTCGGTCCGCCGCGCGCGCTGAGGCCCTTGTGCGCCGCGACGATGGTCGCGACGAATCCGAAGATGAAGGCCTTCACCTCGGCGAGGATCAGGTCAGCTGGTTGGGCGAGGCCGACGAACGAGTCGAGATAGGTGCCCGACGAGATCTGGCCGCCGCCGACGACGATCGCGAACGCTGTCGTCATGGCGGTCATCGCGACGATGACCGTCAGCAGGACCGAGACCAGCAGCGCCGCGAGGATGCGGGGCGCGACCAGACGCTGGATGGGTGAGATGCCCATGACCTTGAGCGCGTCGATCTCCTCGCGGACCGTGCGCGCGCCGAGGTCGGAGCAGATCGCCGAGCCGACCGCGCCGGCGATCATCAGCGAGGTCACCAGCGGCGCCCCCTGACGCAGCACGCCGATGCCGTTGACCGCGCCGATGAACGACTGCGCACCGATCTGGTTGGCCGCGGCGCCGATCTGGACCGAGGTGATGACGCCGAACGGGATCGACACCAGGATCGTGGGGAGCAGCGACACCCGGGTCATGAACCAGCACTGGAGCAGGAACTCCGACCACGAGAATCGTCGCGCGAGGATGTCGGAGAATCCCCACTGGATCGACTCGACAGCCAGCTTGACCAGTTCACCGGTCGTGACGACGCCGGCCTTGAACCGCCCGGTTAGGTTGTCGACGACGGAACGACCGCCAGCAAAGACCGCACTCATGGCAGCACCGCCTCAGTTGGGAGCACCCGTTTCGCCTCTCGACCTCGTGTCTGTTGCTCGGTGTAACAGATATCACGGCTGGTGGTTACGGGTCAGTAGATGACCACGTGGAGACATCCGCGGTCCACGCCGTTCGCGACGCAGCCCGGACAGTCCGACGAGGAAGGTCACGCGGCCGCGATGACCCCGCCACGGCTCGAGGTACGACGCCAACTCCCGGTCGTCGAACGGCCGGCCGGTCAGCGCCCAGCCGACGTCCTTGGCCACGTGGTAGTCGCCGAACGAGACGGCGTCCGGGTCGCCGAGCGCTCGCTGGCGCACCTCGGCCGAGGTCCAGACCCCGATGCCGGGCAGGCTGCGCCACGCGCGCTCGGCCTCCTCCCCCGATAGCGCGGCAGTGCGCTCGAACGCCTCCGCCCGCGACGCCGCGGCCACGAGCGGGCGCGAGCGCGCCGGGTCGACGTGGAGCTCCAGCCAGTCCCAGGAGGGGATGCGGGCGAGCACGGCCGGCGTGGGCTGCAGACGTAGTCCCAGGTCGGCGCCCGGCCCGGGAGCCGGCTCGCCGAAGCGCCGGACGAGCGCACGGAAGCCCGCGAAGGCCTCCTGACCGGTGACCCTCTGCTCGATGATCGCCGGCACCAGCGCCTCCAGCACCAGACCGGTGCGACCCCTCCGAGCGTGGGGGTGTCGCCGACGGGTCTCGACGAGCACGGGGTGACGGGCGTCGAAGCCGGTCCAGTCGTCGTGCTCACCCAGCAGTCCGGGCAGACGATCGAGGGCCCACTCCGCGCCCGGCCCCCACGCGCTGGCCCGGATGACACCGTCGGGGCGCTGATCCTCGATGCGCACCGCGGCCGCGCCCTCCGGCGTACGGCTGGCACGCCAGTGCCCGCCGGCCTCGGCGAGGCGGTGGGTGGGATCGCCCGCGCCGCGTCGGTGCTGGCGAAGGAGCGCCGCGACGGACACCGGACGGCCGGGCCGCCACGTCCGCTGCGTCACCGGCTCCGTCACCGCAGCACTGTAGCCAGCGTCGGACGGAGCGGCACGCCACGTGGACGACTTCGATGCGGCCGGGGCGCGCTCGGACTAGGCTCTCTCATGAATGGACGAATCCGTTTCACTTCCTCATGCTCCGGGGGGCACGTTGACCAGCGACACCATCCGCGGCCGCCGCGGGCGGCTCGACCAGGAGGCCGTGCTCCAGGCGGCCGAGGCCCTGGTCGACCGCGAGGGCTACGACGCCCTCACCATGACGTCGCTCGCCGCCGAGCTCGAGGCCCGGGTCTCCTCGCTCTACAACCACGTCGCCAACCTGGAGGACCTGCGGGCGCTGATCCAGATCCGCGCGATGCGCATGCTCGGCGACCACGTGCGCAGCGCCGCGATGGGTCACTCCGGCACCGAGGGTCTGCGCGCCCTCAGCAACACCCTGCGCGCCTTCGCTCGCTCCCACCCCCACCGCTATGCCGCGCTCACCCGGCCACCGATCGACCGGGAGGGCTTCTATGCCTCGGCGCTCGAGGCGATCGAGGCGCTGGCCGTGATGATCCGGTCCGCCGGGCTCCCCGAGGAGCGCATGCTCCAGACGGCGATGGCCCTCTTCGCCTCGCTGCACGGGTTCGTGTCGCTCGAGGTCGCCGGCTACTTCGGCGATCTGTCGGGGACCAAGGTCGACGTCGACCTCGACGCCGTCTACACGCAGGTGATCGACGGTGCCGTGACCGCGGCGGCGCTCGAGTCGACACACTGAACCTGGCGTACGACGGGAGGCCGGCCATGCTGCTGCGAGAGCTGGTCGCCTGCTCCGGGGCCGTGGCGGCGACCCGATCGCGCACGGCCAAGATCGGTCTGATCGCCGACCTGCTGCGCCAGGCGTCACCAGACGAGCGGGCGCTCGCCGTGCTCCTGCTGAGCGGCCGGCTCCGGCAACGACGCACGGGCGTGGGCTGGCGCACCCTCGTCGACCTGCCCCCGCCGGCGACCGAGCCCGCCCTCGACCTGCTGACCGTGGACGCGGCCTTCGAGGCCATGGCCGGGCTGTCGGGTCCGGGCTCGGCCACGGCGCGCGGCACCGCCGTCGCTGCCCTCTTTGCCCGGGCCACCGCCGACGAGCAGGCCTGGCTGCGCGCTGTCGCCACCGGAGCAGTCCGACAGGGCGCCCTCGACTCGGTCGTCACCGATGCCCTGGCCCGCGCCGCGGACGTCCCGCTCACTGCCGTGCGCCGGGCCGCGATGCTGGCCGGCGGCGCGGCGCCGATCGCGGAGAGCGCATTCGCCGGCGCGGACGCACTGGCGGCGATCGGCCTGAGCGTCGGCCGGCCGGTCCTCCCGATGCTGGCCTCCTCGGCGCCCGACGTCGCGAGCGCCGTGCTGAAGGTGGCCAGGGCCGCCGGCGACGGCGGGCAGTTCGCCGTCGACGCGAAGCTCGACGGGATCCGGATCCAGGTGCACCGCGCGGGTGACGAGGTCGTGATCGCCACCCGGAGCCTCGACGTGATCACCGACCGGCTGCCCGAGGTCGTGGAGATCGTCCGGGCGCTGCCGGCGGAGCGGCTCGTCCTCGACGGCGAGGCGATGTGGCTGGCCGACGACGGCCGCCCCCGGGCCTTCCAGGAGACCGCGGCGCGCACCGCGTCGGGCGCCGTCGGAGCCGATGCGCAGGCGGGGCACGTGACGCCGTACTTCTTCGACCTGCTGCACCTCGATGGCACCGACCTCCTCGACCGGCCCGCCTACGAGCGCTGGTCGGCCCTCGAGGCGCTGGTCGCGGCCGAGCACCGGGTCCGACGCTGGCACGGCACCGATGCCGCGGCCGCCGACTCCTTCGCCCGAGAGGTCCTCGCCGCCGGCCACGAGGGCGTGGTCGTCAAGGATCCCGAAGCACTTTACGAGGCGGGCCGCCGCGGCTCGTCGTGGGTGAAGGTGAAGCCCGTCCACACCCTCGACCTCGTGGTGCTCGCCGTCGAGCACGGCTCGGGGCGCCGACGCGGCTGGCTCTCCAACATCCACCTGGGCGCCCGCGACCCCGACTCCCCCACCGGCTTCACGATGTTGGGCAAGACGTTCAAGGGCATGACCGACGCGATGCTGACCTGGCAGACCGAGCGCTTCCGCGAGCTCGAGGTCGCTGACGACGGCTGGGTCGTGACCGTGCGTCCGGAGCAGGTCGTCGAGATCGCCTTCGACGGCCTGCAGCGCTCGACCCGCTATCCGGGCGGGCTGGCGCTCCGCTTCGCCCGGGTCGTGGGCTATCGCGAGGACAAGACCGCTGCCGAGGCCGACACGATCGAGACCGTGCGCGCGCTGGCCTGACTCGCCGCGACACCGGTCCCATCGTCGGAGATGTTGCAACTCCGAGTTGCACGAGCCGTACACTCGGCCCATGGCAACGAGGGCACCCGCGACCGATGGTCGCCGGAAGGCGGCGGCCGCACGTCGACGGGCCCGTGAGGCCGGGATCATCGCAGCCACCCGACAGCTCTTCGACTCCAAGGGCGTGCGGGACGTGCAGATCGAGGAGGTCGCCTCCGCGGTCGGCATCAACCGGGCGATCGTCTACCGCCACTTCACCGGCAAGGAGGAGCTCTTCGCGCTGACGCTGGTCGGCTACCTCGAGGAGCTCCACGACGCCATGGTGGACGCGGCGCAGAGCAGCGCGGTCCCGGCCGAGCAGCTCCGCGCGATCGTGGGCGCCTTCGTCGACTACGGCGTCGCCCACCCCGCCTTCGTCGACTGCGCCCAGGCGCTGATGGTCCGGCCGGGCGACGAGCTGCTCGACGAGATCGCCGAGGGTCCGCTCTTCCGCCTCGGCCGCGGCATCACGTCGTGCCTGACCGTGCTGTCGGAGACGCTGGCCGGCGGGGTCGAGAAGGGCGCGTTCACGCTGAGCGACGACCCGGTGCTGCTCGCGAACGCCCTCTACGCCTCCGGCCTCGGTGCCCTCCAGCTGGCCCGGCTCGGCATCCTCGTCAGCGAGGTCGCCCCCGGCATCCCCACCGTCGGACAGATCTCCGCGGCGCAGGTGCGCGACTACATGGTGACCTCGGCGCTCGCACTGGTCGCCGCCCGATGACGAAACGGCCCGCCCGGATCTCTCCGGACGGGCCGCTCCAGTGGTTCAGCGGGGCGCTCAGCGCTCCACGATCGCGACGACGCCCTGGCCGCCGGCTGCGCAGACCGAGATCAGCGCGCGACCGCCGCCGTTGGCCTTGAGCAGCTTGGCCGTGTTGGCGACGATGCGGCCGCCGGTCGCCGAGAACGGGTGGCCCGCGGCGAGCGAGGAGCCCTTGACGTTGAGCTTGGCGCGGTCGATCGAGCCGAGCGGGGCGTCCAGGCCCAGGCGCTCCTTGCAGAAGACCGGGCTCTCCCAAGCGGCGAGGGTGGAGAGCACCTGCGACGCGAACGCCTCGTGGATCTCGTAGTAGTCGAAGTCCTGCAGGGTCAGGCCGTTGCGCTCGAGCATCCGCGGGACCGCATAGGCCGGAGCCATCAGCAGGCCCTCCGCGCCGTTGACGAAGTCGACAGCCGCGACCTCGGAGTCGACGAAGTAGGCGAGCACCTCGAGACCGTGCGCCTCGGCCCACTCGTCGGTGCCGAGCAGGACGGCGGAGGCGCCGTCGGTCAGCGGGGTCGAGTTGGCAGCGGTCATCGTCGCCGCCTCGCCCTTGCCGAAGACCGGCTTGAGCTTGGCGAGCTTCTCCAGCGAGGAGTCGGCGCGCAGGTTGTTGTCGCGCTCCAGGCCGCGGAACGGCGTGATCAGGTCGTCCTGCCAGCCCTCGTCGTACGACGCCGCGAGGTTGTGGTGGGACGTGACGGCCAGCTCGTCCTGGGCCTCGCGGGTGATCTGCCACTCCAGCGCGGTGAGCGCCTGGTGCTCGCCCATCGACAGGCGGGTGCGCGGCTCGCCGTTGGACGGGATCGCCAGGCCGATGTCGCCGGGGCGGATGGTCGCGAGGATCGCGAGGCGGTCCTTGGTGCTGCGCGCGTTGTTGAGCTGGATCAGCTTCTTGCGCAGCTTCTCGCTGATCGCGATCGGGGCGTCGGAGGTGGTGTCCACGCCGCCGCCGATGCCGGAGTCGATCTGGCCGAGCTTGATCTTGTTGGCGACGTAGTTGATCGCCTGGAGACCGGTGCCGCAGGCCTGCTGCAGGTCGACCGCGGCGGTCTCCGGCGCGAGGCGGGTGCTGAGCACCGACTCGCGGATCAGGTTGAAGTCACGGCTGTGCTTGAGCACGGCGCCGCCGGCGACCTCGCCGATGCGCTCGCCCTCGAGGCCGTAGCGCGCGACGAGACCGTCGAGCGCGGCCGTGAACATCTCCTGGTTGGAGGCGGTGGCGTAGGCGCCGTTGGAGCGGGCGAAGGGGATGCGGTTGCCACCGATGACGGCGGCCCGACGAACGTTGTCTGCCATGTTTCCATCCTCACAGCGAGGCCCGCCGCGCGGAAGCGCTTGAGGGCCAGATCACGAAATGTGGACTCAGAGTTACACATCTAGTTACATGGTGTCATGACCGACAAGTACCAGGGCTTCGTGAGCTCTCCCCTCGGCAAGCTGCTCGTCAAGAACCTCGGCCTGCCCAACCCGGTGAAGCTCGACCGCTACACCGCGGGCGACCCCCTCGTGCAGGGCACCGTGCTCGTGGGCGGCAAGGGTCGCCTCGCTGAGTCCCTCACCGGTCTCCTCGACCTCCTCGACATCACCTCCGCGACCGCGCAGGTCGACGGCGAGAGGTACAAGGGCCTCGTCTTCGACGCGACCGGCCTGAGCAGCACCGAGGACCTCGTCGCGCTGCAGGAGTTCTTCACCCCCCTGATGCGCAGCCTCAGCACCTGCGCCCGCGTGGTCGTCCTCGGTACGCCGCCGGAGCTCACCACCGGCTCGGAGCGGGTCGCGCAGCGCGCCCTCGAGGGTTTCACCCGAAGCGTCGGCAAGGAGATCGGCAAGGGCGGCACCGTCCAGCTCGTCTACGTCGCCGAGGGCTTCGAGGACTCGGTGCTGTCGACGCTCGGCTTCCTGCTCAGCCCCAAGTCCGCCTACGTGTCGGGCCAGGTCGTGCGGATCGGCGCCCACGGCGAGTCCAACGCCTCCGGCGTCGAGGACTGGAGCCGTCCGCTGGCCGGCAAGGTCGCCTTCGTGACCGGTGCGAGCCGCGGCATCGGCGAGGAGATCGCCCGGGTGCTGCACCGTGACGGCGCCACCATCGTCGGTCTCGACGTCCCGCAGGCCGCCGACGACCTCGTCAAGGTGATGAACGAGCTCGGCGGCGACTGGCTCACCCTCGACATCACGGCTGCCGACGCGCCGCAGCGCATCGCGCACCACCTCAAGGAGAAGCACGGCGGGGTCGACATCGTCGTGCACAACGCGGGCGTGACGATGGACAAGAAGCTCGCCAACCAGACGCCGGAGCGCTTCGGCAAGGTGTTGCAGATCAACCTCGAGGCGCCCGAGCGGATCACCGCCGAGCTGCTCGCGCAGAAGGTCGTCAACCCCAACGGCCGCATCATCGGCGTCGCGTCGATCGCCGGCATCGCCGGCAACCTCGGCCAGACCAGCTATGCCGCGTCCAAGGCGGGCGTCATCGGCTTCGTCGACTCGCTGACCAGCGAGCTGTCCGACGGCATCACCCTCAACGCCGTCGCGCCCGGCTTCATCATCACCCAGCTGACCGCCGCCGTGCCGTTCGCCACCCGTGAGGTCGGCCAGCGCCTCAACGCCATGTCGCAGGGCGGCCTGCCGGTCGACGTCGCCGAGACCATCGCCTGGTATGCCTCCCCCGCGTCCACCGCCGTCAACGGCAACGTGGTCCGGGTCTGCGGCCAGATGATGCTGGGTGCCTGACATGGCGACCACGAGGACCTTCGACGGCACGTCCGGCGTCGGCGACCTGGTCCGAGCCGCCCTGCCGGCGATCCCCGTGCTCGGCTCGCTGCCCGGCATCGCCAAGGTCGGCGGCTACGACGGCTTCGTCTTCGACCGCCCGCCGGTGACCATCACCCGCGAGATGGTCGAGCCCTTCGCCGAGGTCTGCGGCTTCGAGCCCAAGGACGTCGTCCCGCTGCCCTACCCGCACATGCTGTCGTTCCCGCTGCAGCTCAAGGCGCTGGCCGACCGCAGCTTCCCGGCGCCGGCGATGGGCATGGTGCACCTCGACAACTCGATCTCCCAGCACCGGCCGATCGCCTTCGGCGAGACGCTGGCCGTCGAGATGAGCGTCGGCGAGGGCGTCCCGCACCCGGCCGGCACCATCTTCCTGTTCAAGACGGCCGGGACCATCGACGGCGAGCTGGTCTGGGAGGAGACCTCGGCCTACCTCAGCCGCGGTCGGCGCAACCCCGACGCCGAGTGGCCCGACACCTACGAGCGGGTCCCCGCCGGTCCGGTGACCTGGAGGCTGCCGGCCAACCTGGGGCGCAAGTACGGCGCGGTGTCCGGCGACATCAACCCGATCCACCTGACCGCGCCGACGGCCAAGGCGCTGGGCTTCAAGCGCCAGATCGCCCACGGCTACTGGACGATGGCCCGCAGCGTCGCCGCCATCGAGAACCGACTGCCGGACGCGGTCAAGGTCGACGCGTCCTTCCGCAAGCCGACCTTCCTGCCGTCCACGGTCGCGTTCGGCTGCCGGCCGACCGCCGAGGGCCAGGCGTTCTCGCTCACCAAGGCCGGCTCGGACACGATCCACCTGCTGGGACGCACGACGGCGCTCTGACGCTCACCCGTCGCACGTACGTCGAGGGCCGGTCACCGCGGGGTGGCCGGCCCTCGGTGTCGAGTCATCCGTGCGGACGGTCGAGGTCCTCGCGCGGACGGATCAGGCCCTCCTGCGCCACCGTGGCGACCAGGGTCCCGTCCTGGGCATAGACCCGGCCCAGGCAGAGGCCGCGTCCACCGCCCGCCGAGGGCGACCACTGGTCATAGAGCCACCACTCGTCGGCGCGGAACGGCCGGTGGAACCAGATGGTGTGGTCGAGCGAGGCCATCTGCACCTTGCCCGGGTCGGTCGGGTGCGCAGCCAGCGCGGACCCCAGCAGGCTGATGTCGCTGGCGTAGGTGAACATCGCGAGGTGCTCGATCGGGTCGTCGGAGAGCCCGCCACTGATCCGCAGCCACAACTGGGTGCGGGAGGGGCGCGCCTCGTCGGGCTCCAGACCACCGTGCCGGGAGTTGCCGAGCCACCGGACGTCGACCGCCGCCCACTCCTGGGCCAGGCCGGCGTCGGCGCCGCGCTGCTCGATGATCTCGAGCAGGTTGAAGCCCTCCTCGGGCGACTTCACCGTCGGCATCGCGTCCTGGTGCTCGAAGCCCTCCTCCGGACGCTGGAAGTTGAGGGTCTGGTAGTAGATCGCCCGGCCGTGCTGGCGGGCCACGACGCGCCGGGTCGCGAAGGACCGCCCGTCGCGGATCCGCTCCACGTCGTAGATGATCGGCACCTGGTAGTCGCCGGGCAGCAGGAAGTAGGAGTGCAGCGAGTGCACGTGGAACTCCGGGTCCACGGTGCGCTCGGCGGCGATCAGCGCCTGCGCCGCGACCTGCCCGCCATAGACACGCTGCCGGATCGTCTCGGGCTGCTTGCCACGGAACAGGTCGACGTCGAGGTGCTCCAGGTCGAGCAGGTCGACGAGCTTGCGGGTCGCATCGGTCATCGGGGACTTCCTCCCTGGCCCTCGTCGGGCCCCTCCAGCCCGGCGAGGAACTGCTCGAACTGCCGGCCCAGGTCCTCGCCGGTGGGCAGCGGCTCGTCCTCGGCGAGGAGGCTGCGTCCCTCCTCCTCCGCGCGAGCGAAGGTGTCGTACTGCTGCTCGAGGGCCGTGACCACGTCCTGCACCTCCGCATTGGCCGAGAGGTAGCGGGCGATCTCCTCCTCGCGCTCGTCCGCGGCGACCCCCAGGTCGTCGAGGTCGATGGTGAGCCGACTCGCGATCTCGACCTGCTCCAGCAGGGCCTTGGAGGCACGCGGGTAGTCGAGCTGCGCGAGGTAGTGCGGCACGTGGGCGACGAAGCCCTGCGCATCGCGACCCCACTCGCCCAGGCGCACCTCGAGCAGCGCCTGGGCACTGCTCGGCACCCGCAGCTCGCCCCGCCACGGGCTGGTGCCGGTCAACAGGTCCGGGTTGTTGGCGTGGTGGGTGATCGCGATGGGGCGCGTGTGCGGCACCGCCATCGGGACCGACCCCATCGAGACGACCAGGCTGACGGAGAAGCGGTCGACGACCTCGAGGACCGCCCGGCAGAAGGCCTCCCAGCGGATGTCGGGCTCCGGACCGTGGAGCAGGAGATACGGCGCCCCGCAAGCGTCGTGCAGCAACCGCACCACGAGCCGCGGGGCGTCGTAGCCCTCGTAGTGGTCTCGCGCGAAGGTCATCGGTGGGCGCCGTGCTCGATAGTCGTGGAACTCGTCGACGTCGAAGGTCGCCACGACCACCCCACCGCCGTCCGGCGTGGAGGCGCCGGTGCGGACCAGGTGACGGGCGGCGAGCGCCCCGGCGTTGCCGGCGTCGAGGAAACCGTCGAGCGCCACCACCATGGGCAGCCGCTCGACCTCGGCCAGCTCGGGCACCTCGTCGACGATGTGGACGAGGCGGATCGGCGAAGTCACGTGGCAAGCCTAGTGGTGCCGGATCAGCTGCCGTAGGTCGTCTCCATCAGCGCGACCCCCCGCTGGGCGAGCTGCGGTCCCGTCAGTCCGAGCACCTCTCCCAGCACCCCTTCCTGCGCGGCACCACCAGCCAGCCGGTCGAGGAGCAGCAGGAGGACGTCGGGGCCGTAGGACGTGGCGACGTATTCGCACACCCACCACGACACGGCATACCAGGCCTCGGCGTCGGCGCTCGCGAACTCTGCGTCACCCGGCAGGTCGGTCGCCGTCGTCCCGATGCTCAGGGCGCTGGCCGGGAGCCGGCGCTTCGCGGGTGCCATCGGCCGGACCGAGACGTACTCCGCCAGGCCCTCGGTGAGCCACAGCGGAGCGCCGCGGCCCCGTGCACCGAGCGTCGCGTGGGTGAGCTCGTGGCGCACCAGCCGGCCCAGCACGTCGGGCGACTCGTCGAGGATGCGGGCGTTGAGGAAGACGCGATAGGAAGCGGTCCCCCGTCCGGCCGCACGCTGGTCGACCGGCACGGCGATCGTGAGCCCGTCCGCACGATCAGGGTCCCCGACCGTCTGGCCCGCCAGACCGCGCAGGAAGGTCGGGTCCTGCACCGCATAGACCACGACACCGCGGTCGCCCACCGGGTCGTCCCCCGAGCCGACGACGGAGCGGACGTCGTAGCGTCCGTTCGATGCGGCGAGGATGACCGCGTCGGCGTCCCCGATCGTGGTGTCGTCGAAGATCCCGAGGACCCCACCCCGCTCCTCCACCTCGATCTCCTGCAGGTCCCACGGCTGCGCATTGCCCGGGTGGTCGGTCTCCCAGTCGAAGTCGGTGGTCGAGGCGACGAGCATCCGCTCCCCCGACGCATCGACGCGGAACCGGAAGCGGTCACGGGTGCGCACCGGCGCGGCGTCGTACCCCACGAGCTCGAGGGCGAGGACGACCTCGGCCCAGTAGTCGTCGGTGCCGTCGACGGGGGTGATGGTCTCGGTGTCGACCCGATAGCGGAAGGTGCCGATCGGCAGCTGCTGCAGGTTGTCCCAATAGGTCTGCTGGTCCTCGACCAGACCGTGGTCGCTGCGGTCGAGGGTGCGACGGAAGCGGCTGAGGTCGTCGGAGGTCACCGCCCGGGCGCGCTGGTTGAGCGCGCGCTGCATGAGCACGGCGACGTCCTCGTAGGCGGAGCCGGAGTACGTCGGCGGCGGCCGATCGTCCGAGCAGCCGGCCAGCGGCAGCAGCAACGCCGGCAGCGCCACCGCGAGGACCGCTCGCCGGATGAGGTCAGCGCGGCCCGTCGACATTGAGGAGCGCCCGCGGGTCGGCCGACTCGGCCGTGATGTCGTGCAGCACGTCGAGCGCGATGGTCGACGCGGTCAGACCGATCCGTTCGAGGATCGCGGCGCGCTTGGCGTGGTCGAGGAACTCCTGGGGGATGCCGTGGAGCCGCACCGGTGTGCGGACGCCCTCGGCGGTGAGGGTCTGCAGCAGCACGGCTCCGACGCCTCCGACGACGCCATTGTCCTCGATCGTGACCACGCGACGGTGGGCACGGGCCAGGTCGACGAGCGCTGGGTCCACGGGCTTGACCCAGCGCGGGTCCACCACCGTGACGCCCACACCCTGGGCCTTCAGGCGCGCCGCGACATCGACCGCGACGGTCGCCATCGAGCCCACCGCGACGACCAGGACGTCCTTGGCGCCGTCGCGGACCAGCACGTCGCAGCCGCCGGCCTTGCCGACGGCCGGGATGTCGTCGGGCGGCGGACCCTTCGGGAAGCGCACCACGGTCGGCGCGTCGGCGACCTCGACGGCCTCGTCGAGGAGCTCCTTCATCCGCGTCACGTCACGCGGCGCCGCCAGGCGCAGGCCCGGCACCACCTGGAGGATCGACATGTCCCACATGCCGTTGTGGCTGGCGCCGTCGTCGCCGGTCACGCCGGAGCGGTCGAGCACGAACGTCACGCCGCACTTGTGCAGTGCGACGTCCATCAGGACCTGGTCGAAGGCCCGGTTGAGGAAGGTCGCATAGACGGCGAACACCGGGTGCAGGCCGCCCATCGCCAGTCCGGCCGCGGAGGTCGCGGCGTGCTGCTCGGCGATGCCGACGTCGAAGGTGCGCTCGGGAAAGCGGGTCTGGAACTTGTCGAGGCCGACCGGGTGCATCATCGCCGCGGTGATCCCGACGATGTCGGGGCGGCGGGCGCCGATCTGCACGATGTGGTCGGCGAAGTGGTCGGTCCAGATCGGACCCTTCGGCTTCTCCGCGCCCGTCTGGACGTCGAACGGGCCGGGGGCGTGGAACTGGTCGGCCTCGTGGCGCAGCGCCGGGTCGTAGCCGAAGCCCTTCCGGGTGATCGCGTGGACGATGACCGGCCCGCCGAAGCGCTTCGCCTGCCCGAGCGCGTGCTCCATCGCTGCCCGGTCGTGGCCGTCCACCGGGCCGACGTACTTGAGGCCGAGGTCCTCGAAGAGGCCCTGCGGCGCCAGCGCGTCCTTGAGGCCCTTCTTCATGGCGTGCAGGGCGTCGTAGGCCGCGGGGCCGACGCCCGGCACGGCGTTGAGACGGCGGCGCACGACATCGAGCACGTGCTCGTAGCGCGGGTTGGTGCGCAGGCTGGTCAGCGCCGTCGCGAGGCCGCCGATCGTCGGGGTGTAGGAGCGGCCGTTGTCGTTGACGACGATGACGAGCCGGGAGTCCTCGGCGATCGCGATGTTGTTGAGCGCCTCCCAAGCCATGCCGCCGGTGAGCGCGCCGTCGCCGATGACGGCGACCGTGTGGCGGTCCTCGCCGCGGATGCGGAAGGCCTTCGCGATGCCGTCGGCATAGCTGAGCGCCGTCGACGCGTGCGAGTTCTCCACCAGGTCGTGGCCCGACTCGGCCTGGCTCGGATAGCCGCTCATGCCGCCCTCACGGCGCAACGTGCCGAAGTCGCCGGCGCGGCCGGTGACGAGCTTGTGGACGTAGGACTGGTGACCGGTGTCGAAGACGATCTTGTCGCGCGGCGAGTCGAAGGTGCGGTGGATCGCCAGCGTCAGCTCGACCACGCCGAGGTTGGGCCCCAGGTGGCCGGTGTTGGTGGCCACCGTGCGGATCATCAGGTCGCGGATCTCGGCCGCGAGCTGGGTGAGGTCGTCCTCGGAGAGGGTCCGCAGGTCCCGCGGGCCGGTGATCGTGTCGAGGACTGCCATGGGGTCGAGTCTAGGACCTGCCCGATGCGAACGCCGAAAGGTCCAGGCACGCCAGCGCGGGCTCGTGCAGGGAGCCCATCCAGAGCTTGCCGTCGTGCTCCCGCACCCCCGTCACCATGTGGTACGACGCCCCGAACGCCGCCGGGTCGACGTCGATGTCGTGCACCCGATGCCCGTGGTCGTCGTAGGCGACGGCACGCACCGTCTGCTTTGGCTTCGGCTGCAGCGGCTCGGGGATCTTGGTCACCGCCTTGCGCAGTGCCAGCGGCGCCCGCCGGAGGGTCTCGACCACCGGGTCGGTCGGGCTGGCGATGCTGATCCAGATCAGGCCGTCGCTGCCGCGGGCGATGTTGTCGGGATAGCCGGGCAGGTCGGTGGCGAGGAAGTCGCGGGTGCCCCGCCGCGGCCCGTCGATCCAGTGCCGGACGACCGTGCGCGCTCCCGTCTCGGCGACCGCGACGTAGTCCTCGGCAGCGGAGAGCGCCACGCCGTTGGCGAACGCGAGGCCGTCGAGCACCGTCTCCACGGCGCCGCCGGGTGCCATCCGCAGCAGGCGCCCGGTGCGGGTGTGCTGGACGAAGTCGTCCTTCCACTTCTCGATGCCATAGCGGGTCGACGAGTCCGACCACCACAGGCTGCCGTCGGAGCCGATGGCGCCGTTGTTGCAGAACATCATCGGCGTGCCGCTGACGTCCTCGGTGATCACCTCGACGCCGCCGCTGGCGGGGTCGACCCACAACAGACCGCGTTTGGCGTCGCAGACCAACAGCCGGCCGTCGGGCGCGAACTCGATGCCGAGTGGCCGGCCACCAGTGTGGGCGACGCGGTCGATCCGCCGGCCGTCGTGGGAGATCCGGTGGATCGCCCCGTCCTCGGTGCCGGTGAACTGGGCTCCTTCGTCGGGGCCGGACGTCGCGAGCACGACGTCCTCCGCTCCGGCGCCGGGGACGGGGACGACCGAGAAGACGGGGTTGCGGGTCACGGGATCAGCTCCTGGTAGCGGTCGGAGTTCAGCAGCTCCGGAAGGATGATGGCTGCCGCCGCCGTCAACGGCAGGTGGTGGGCACGCACGGGGTCGACGAAGACGATCTGCCGGCCCTCCCCGACCACGATGTCGGCATCGGTGAGCAGCGTCGGGGCGAGGTAGAGCGACACCTCGTCCTCGGTGCCGTAGGCCTCGTGGACCACCGTGAAGCGGCGCCACAGCGGCAGGTCGCGACGGGCCAGGCTGAGACCGGTCTCCTCCTCGAGCTCGCGCACCGCGGCGTCATCGGGATCCTCGTCGTCGTCGACGTGGCCCCCCACGAATCCCCAGCACTCCGGGTCGATCACCGGGTGCTCGTCGCGCTCCTGGAGGAGGAGCCAGCCCCGCTGGTCGACGAGGACGATCGAGGAGAAACGCTGCATCAGGCGCTGACTCCCCCGCCGCTCGGTGCGAGGTCGCCCAGGTCCTCCAGGGTCAGGCCGCCGTGGCAGGACGCGAACGGCTCGGGCGCGGTGTCACCGGCGCCGTACTCCTCGATGAAGAGGGGGATCCGGGAGTCGTCCGGGCCGTCGAGCGCGAGCTGGCGCCCCCAGACGGTGATCACCACCGGCGCGTCCTGCCCTGCGTACGGCGACAGGATGCCGTTGTCCGGCAGCTGGTCACCGAGCTGGTCAATGCCGGCGTCGTCAACGAGGTCCTCGCGGTAGGTGATCCAGACGGTGCCGTGCTCGAGGTCATGGACCACGTTGACCTCGGGGAGCTCCTCGTCATAGACCCCGCACTCGAGCCAGACGGGCGCGTGCTCCCCTCCGACCGGCGGGGACTGCGAGTAGTCGTGGTCCTCTCCCGGGTCGAGGTGGTCGGTCGCGAGATCGTCGTACTCGGCGACCGCTTCGAGGTCGCCGGTGTCGGTGCCGCCGGACTCGTCCCCACCGTCGGTCTCCCCCGTGCCACGGGACGAGTCGGTGCGTGAGGGCTCGTCGTCGTCACCGCGGGTGAGGATCAGCGGCACGAGGACGGCGGCGCCGACCACGATCAGCGCGACGAGGACGGCCAGCACGACCACCAGCGGGTTGGCGCGGCGGCGCGGCGGTGGTGACGGTGCGAAGCCCGGCGAGCCGAAGGGCGGCGGAGGCGGCGGCCCCGGAGGGGGCGGGAAGCCGGGCGGGGGGAACGGTGGCTGGGTCATTCGGCCAGGGCCTCCTCGCCCCGCTGCACCTTCGCGGTCAGCTCACCGGTGAAGCCCGGCCGGATGTCGGCCTTGAGCACCAGGCCGACGCGGGGCGACACCTCCGCGACCACATCGACGGCCTGCTTGACGACAGCCATCACCTCGTCCCACTCCCCCTCGATGTTGGTGAACATCGCGTTGGTCTCGTTCGGCAGCCCGGACCCGCGGACGACGCGGACCGCGGCTGCGACGGCCTCCGCGACGCCGCCGGTGTCGTCGGCCGCCGAGGGACTGATGCTGAACGCGACGAGCATGGCTCCACCGTAGTCAGGCCGTCCGAGGACGTGCCGACTCACCCCACCGGCGGTGGGGTGAGGGGCGAGGTCACGTTCGATCGGGGTCGCGATGGTCGAGGGAGAAGGTCCCGAGCGCCGTGACGAGGAATCCGAGCCCGAGGGGCGACCGCCACTGGTAGAGACCGGGAGCGAGGACGCGGTAGGTCCACCGGGAGTGGGTCTTGGCCCGATGGTGGCGTCGACACAGCGGAACCAGATTGCACGGGCAGGTCGCGCCGCCGTCGCCGTGCGGTACGGCGTGGTCGACATCGCAGGCCACGGCGACCCGGGTGCAGTGCGGGTGGCGACAGGTGTGGTCGCGCAGCGTGACCTGGCGTCGCAGGCGATCGGGGATCTCGTAGGAGTCGACGGGGACACAGCCGGCGAGGTCGATGACCGGACGGATGGTGACGGTGGTGTCGTGGGCCGTCAGCCATTCCTCGATCTGCTGGATGCTGACCGGGGTACGGCCTTCCTCCCAACGCCCGACGGTCTCCTCGGCCCGGTCTGTGACGTGCACGGTCATGGTGACCTTGCGGCCGGGGGCTTCCGCGATGACCTTCCCGGTCTCCTCGTCGTGGACGAGGAGGTCGAGGACGAGGTCCCGCCTGGCCAGGGCGCCGGCGGCCTTCGATCGCCGTACGTCCAGTGACGACCCGTCGCCGAGCTGGCCCAGCAGGGTGGCCTCGCGAGCGATCGCCTCGTCGAGGTCGCGGCCGTCGGCTGCGTCCAGCAGGCCGGAGACCGTCACCAGACCGTGGTCGTCGATCTCACTCAGGTCGAAGTGGCGGTGGTCGTTGGCCCGCGCCCTCTCTGCCTCGGCGCGCTCAGGTTCGAAACGCAGGACCGCCTCCTTCACGAGCCGCTCGATGAGCGCCCAGGAGACCGCACCGACGGCGGTGGCGAGGTGGTGGTCGACGTGGGCCGCGGCCTCCGCGCACAGCGGGTGGGTGAGCTCCGCGACGCGCAACGCCCGCCAGACCTCCACACGACCGGCCATCACCTCGGCGTGGAGCTCGGGCAGCCGCCACGCGCACTCGATGATCTTGCCGACGTAGGCCCGGCCGCCGTCGGGCGTACGGCCCAGCACGGCGACGAGCTCCATCAGAGCGAACTCCGACACTAACGGCGCGCCCGGCCCGGCGATCGGGACGCCGGTGTCGACGAAGCAGTCCCGGATCGTCGCGGCGCCCTCGGCGACGTCGACCACGTTGTTGCCCGCCCACGCCACGATGTGCTGCCACTCGCGGATCAGGAGGTGGCTGCGGGCCTCGGCGTCGTCGCCGATGAGCGCCAGCAGCTCTGCTGTCGACACTGCACCGGTCCCGAGGTCCATGGGAAGGACTCTGCCAGCAACCTCCGACATCTCCGCTCCTTCACGTGGATGCCTGTGGAGGGCCGATCCCTGGCGTCACCGGATCGCGCGGGTCGCCAATGATCCGCGCGCCAGCGTCGCGTAGCCGGCGCGCGATCGGGTCACGACGACCTTGATGCGCTGGCCACGGTCGGCCGCGGTGAGGACGTAGGTGCGAGCGGACGCGCCGCGGATCAGGCGTCCCGACCGGTACCACCGGTAGGTCGTCCGCGTCGGCGTGGGCGACCAGGTGCCCACCACGGCGGTGAGTCGCGAGCGCACGGTCAGTCGGCCGCTGATCCGCGGAGCGGGCGCCCGGAAGACGCCCAGAGCGACCGTGACCGGGGCCGAGGCGGCCTCCTGGGTCGCCAGGCCGCTCAGGGAGCCCGTGACCCGCACGCCGATCTGGCGTCGCGCGTCGGCCGCGGCCAGGCGGTAGGTGCTGCCGGTCGCACCGGGGATCGCGACGCCCGAGCGGAACCACTGGTAGGTGAGGTTCGACGGCGCGGGCGCCCAGGTCCCGGCAGTGGCGGTCAGCAGGGACCCAACGCGTCGCGTGCCGGTGATCGTCGGTGTTGGCACGGTCACGAATGCCCCCGCCGCCACGGGCGCCGAGGCCGCCGAGGTCTTCGCGGTGGTGGCATAGCCGCTGCGGGTGGCGGTCACCCGCAAGGTGAGCGCCTTGCCCAGGTCGGCCGCGGTGGCGTCGTACGTCGACGAGGCCGCACCCTCGATCGCGACACCCGCGCGGAACCACTGGTAGGCCAGCCCCGTCGGGACCGGCGCCCAGGTGCCAGGGGTCGCCGTCAGTGTCGAGCCCACGGCCGCCGTACCGCTGATCGTCGGTGTCGGCGTCGTCGTGAACGGCAGCGGGAGAGCGATGTCCTGCTTCAGCTTGGGCTGCGCGGAGGTCCACCTCCAGGCCGTGGCCGTGGCGAGGCTGGGCGCACCCCCGAGGCATCGGGTGACGCGCTGCTCGGCCGGGGTCGCGCCGCGGGCGTCGTCGTAGAAGCAGAGGGTGTAGTCGCGGGTCTTGTCGCGGACCTGGAAGGTCATGCTCCCGTTGGCGTCGGTCGCGAGGGGGCCGTACTGGAGTCCGGCGTCCCAGGCACCCCCGGGAGTGCGGGAGAAGACGTTCCAACGGATCCCCTCGAGTGGCGTGCCGCTGGGCGTGACCGCACGGAGGTGGAAGCCGGACCAGTTCTCGACGGCCAGGTCGATGGCGGCGGTCTGGCCGGCCGGGATCGCGAAGGTCTGGTCGGGCACGGTGGTCAGGAACGGCTCGGCGCCGTAGGGCTCGCGACCGGTCACGGTCACGGTGCCGGGTGCGACCTTCTCGATC
This sequence comes from Nocardioides caeni, assembly GCF_004912195.1. Lineage (GTDB taxonomy): Bacteria > Actinomycetota > Actinomycetes > Propionibacteriales > Nocardioidaceae > Nocardioides > Nocardioides caeni. Next base: position 675,292 of record NZ_STGW01000001.1, on the reverse strand, counting down.
ACGAACGTCCCGTTCGGCTGGACGGCGACCTCCGGGTAACTCGACCAGTAGGAGCGCGCGTCGTTGGTCGCCGTGATCCCGCCGGTCGGCCACGGGGTCACCACGCCTCCCTTCTTCACCGTGCCGGTGATCCGGCCCCAGCGCTCGAGCGTGGCGTTGATGACCGTCGAACCGGTGATCGTCCGGGAGATCGTCGGGTCCGGCGCATAGCTCTCGGCGCAGGCGTAGTCACCCCAGCACTCGACATCGATCTGGTAGGTGCCGGTCGCAGGCACCGTGAACTGATAGGTGCCGTCCGACGCCGTGTAGGCGTAGCGCCGCGGAGAGAGGGGTGCGCCGTCGGCACCCGAGGCCTCGATGAAGACGTCCTTGATCGGAACCGTCACACCCGAGGCATTGAGGCCGGTGACCTTGCCGCTGATGACCACGTCGGCCGCTCGGGCCGGGCTGGCCAGCAGGGGCACCGATGCGATGGCGAGCAGCAGTCCGAGAAGGGCCGGGATCAGGGCAACGCGAAGTCTCGCGTGTGGCGGGCGCATGGCGGCAATGCTGCCTTGGTGAAGGCTTCTTCAAACGTGGTGCCCCCTGCCGGACAGCCTCCTGGTGAGGCAGGTCACATGCCGACGGCCCGCCCCTCACTGAGGGACGGGCCGTCGATGCGTCTCGGGGCCGCTGCGCGACCTCTTCGACAGGGACTGTCAGCCGCGCAGGAGGTTGCGCAGGACGTACTGCATGATGCCGCCGTTGCGGTAGTCGTTCGCCTCGCCGGGGGTGTCGATGCGGACGACGGCGTCGAACTCGACGCCGCTGTCCGTGGTGACCTTCACCGTCGAGGGCGTGGTGCCCTCGTTGATCTCGGTGATCCCCGAGATCGAGAAGGTCTCCTCGCCGGTCAGGCCGAGCGAGTCGGCGTCCTGGCCCTCGGGGAACTGCAGCGGGATGACACCCATGCCGATGAGGTTGGAGCGGTGGATGCGCTCGTAGCTCTCGGCGATGACCGCCTTGACGCCCAGCAGCGAGGTGCCCTTGGCGGCCCAGTCACGCGACGAGCCGGAGCCGTAATCCTTGCCGGCCAGGACGACCAGCGGGGTGCCGGCAGCCTGGTAGTTGACCGAGGCGTCGTACACGGTCGTGACGGGGCCGTCCGCGACGGTGAAGTCGCGGGTGAAGCCGCCCTCGGTGCCCGGCGCGATCTGGTTGCGCAGGCGGATGTTGGCGAAGGTGCCGCGGATCATGACCTCGTGGTTGCCGCGGCGCGAGCCGTAGGAGTTGAAGTCACGCTGCTCGACCCCACGCTCGATCAGGTACTGGCCCGCAGGGCTGTCCTTCTTGAAGCCACCGGCCGGCGAGATGTGGTCGGTGGTGACCGAGTCGCCGAGCTTGAGCAGGGCGCGGGCGCCCTCGATGTCGGTGACCGGGGTCGGCTCGAGCGGCATGCCGTCGAAGTACGGCGCCTTGCGGACGTAGGTCGAGTCGGCGTCCCAGGTGAAGGTGTTGCCCTCCGGGGTGGGGAGCGAGCGCCAGCGCTCGTCGCCCTTGAACACGTCGGCGTAGGACTCGCCGAACATCTCGGAGTTGATCGCACCGCGGATGGTCTCCTCGACCTCGGCCGGCGAGGGCCAGATGTCCTTGAGGAACACGTCGTTGCCGTCGGTGTCCTGGCCGATCGCGTCCTGGAACAGGTCGACGTTCATGTTGCCGGCGATCGCGTAGGCGACGACCAGCGGCGGCGACGCGAGGTAGTTCATCTTGATGTCGGGGCTGATGCGACCCTCGAAGTTGCGGTTGCCCGACAGCACCGACACGACGGCCATGTCGTGGTCGTTGACCGCCGCGGAGACCTCGGGGATGAGCGGACCCGAGTTGCCGATGCAGGTCACGCAGCCGTAGCCGACGAGGTTGAACCCCAGCTTGTCGAGGTACGGCGTGAGGCCGGCCTTGTCGTAGTAGTCGGACACGACCTGCGAGCCCGGCGCGAGGGTCGTCTTGACCCAGGGCTTGCGCGTCAGGCCCTTCTCGACGGCCTTCTTGGCGAGCAGCGCCGCACCGATCATCACGCTCGGGTTCGAGGTGTTGGTGCAGGAGGTGATCGACGCGATCGTGACGGCGCCGTTCTCGAGCTCGAAGGAGGTGCCGTCGGCGAGGGTCACCGGGACCTTGGCGTCGACGTTGCTCGTGTAGCCCTTGACGTCCTCGGCGAAGTTCGTCGCGGCGGAGGTCACCTCGATGCGGTCCTGGGGACGCTTCGGGCCGGCGATCGACGGGACGACCGTGGCGAGGTCGAGCTCGAGCTTCTCCGAGTAGCGGGGCTCGGCGGCGGGGTCGAGCCAGAGGCCCTGCTCCTTGGCGTACTTCTCGACGAGCGCGATCTGCTCCTCGGAGCGACCGGTCAGGCGCAGGTAGGTGGTGGTCTCCTCGTCGATCGGGAAGACCGCGATGGTCGAGCCGAACTCCGGGCTCATGTTGCCGATGGTGGCGCGGTTGGCGAGCGGGAGCGCCGCGACACCGGGACCGTAGAACTCGACGAACTTGCCGACGACGCCGTGCTTGCGGACCATCTCGGTGATCGTGAGCACGAGGTCGGTGGCGGTGGAGCCCTCGGGCAGCTCGCCGTTCAGCTTGAAGCCGACGACGCGCGGGATCAGCATGGAGACCGGCTGGCCGAGCATGGCGGCCTCGGCCTCGATGCCGCCGACGCCCCAGCCGACCACGCCGATGCCGTTGACCATGGTGGTGTGCGAGTCGGTGCCGACGCAGGTGTCGGGGTAGGCGAGCAGCTCGCCGTCGACCTCGCGGGTGAAGATCGTGCGGGCCAGGTGCTCGATGTTGACCTGGTGGACGATGCCGGTGCCCGGCGGGACGACCTTGAAGTCGGAGAAGGCCGTCTGGCCCCAGCGCAGGAACTGGTAGCGCTCGCGGTTGCGCTCGTACTCGATCTCGACGTTGCGCTGGAAGGCCTCGGGCGTGCCGAAGACGTCGGCCATGACGGAGTGGTCGATGACCATCTCGGCGGGCGCGAGCGGGTTGATCTTGGTGGCGTCGCCGCCCAGGTCGGCCATCGCCTCACGCATGGTTGCCAGGTCGACGACACAGGGAACGCCGGTGAAGTCCTGCATGATCACGCGCGCCGGCGTGAACTGGATCTCCTTGTCGGGCTGGGCGGTCTCGTCCCACCCGGCCAGCGCCTTGATGTCCTCGGCGGTGATGTCCGCGCCGTCCTCGGTGCGCAGCAGGTTCTCGAGCAGCACCTTGAGCGAGAACGGCAGGCTGTCCACGTCCAGGCCCTCGCCCGTGACGGCATCGAGCCGGAAGATCTCGTAGCCCTTCCCGTTGACGTCCAGGGTGCTCTTCGCACCGAAGCTGTTCTTGCTCGCCATCCGCTTCTCCGTCCTCAGCGACTTCTGGTGTCGGTCGGTCCGTCCTTCATCCTGCCGCCGGGAAGCGGCCCACGGATAGTGAGGCTGACCTAACCCTTCCCCGTCGCGGCGCCTGGCCGCCAGGGCACATCTCTTGACATCAAGATACATGGCTTCCGGTCGAATTCCTACAAAGGCAAGCCTTAGTTCGTCGTGGTCGCCGTCTGCGGTGCGAACTGGGTGTCGTGCAGCTCCCGGTAGCGTCCGCCGGTCCGCAGGAGGTCGTCGTGGCTCCCCCGTTCCACGATGCGTCCGTCCTCCACGACCAGGATCTGGTCCGCCGCCCGGATGGTCGACAGCCGGTGCGCGATCACCAGGGCCGTGCGTCCCGCGAGTGCCTCGTTGAGCGCGGCCTGCACGGCCGCCTCGGAGGTGGAGTCGAGGGAGGCCGTCGCCTCGTCGAGGATCACCACCCGCGGCTCCTTCAGCAGCAGGCGGGCGATCGTGAGGCGCTGCCGCTCACCGCCGGAGAGACGGTAGCCACGCTCCCCCACGACCGTGTCGAGGCCGTCGGGCAGGGCCCGGACCAGGTCGATGAGGCGGGCCCGGCGCAGTGCCTGCCAGATGTCCTCCTCGCTCGCCTCCGGGCGCGCGAGCAGCAGGTTGTCCCGGATCGAGTCGTGGAAGAGGTGGCCGTCCTGGGTGACCATGCCGACCGTGGCGCGGATCGAGACGGCGGTCAGGTCGCGGACGTCGACTCCCCCGATCCGTACGGCGCCCGCGTCGACGTCGTAGAGGCGGGAGACCAGCTGCGCGATGGTCGACTTCCCCGCGCCCGACGACCCGACGAGGGCGACCACCTGTCCCGGCTCCGCCCGGAGGCTGATGCCGTGCAGCACCTCCTCGCCGCCACGGGTGTCGAGCACGGCCACCTCCTCGAGCGAGGCCAGCGACACCTTGTCGGCGGACGGGTAGGCGAACCGGACGTCGTCGAACTCCACCGCGACGGGACCCGCCGGGACGGAGCCCGCATCCGGCCGGTCGGTGATCAGCGGCGCGAGGTCGAGGATCTCGAAGACCCGCTCGAAGCTGACCAGTGCGCTCATCACGTCGACCCGGGCGCTCGCGAGCGCGGTCAACGGCGCATAGAGGCGGACCAGCAGCAGGGACAGCGCCACCACGTCGCCGGCATCGAGCGTGCCCCGCAGCGCCAGCGTGCCGCCGAGCCCGTAGACCACCGCCACCGCCAGCGCCGAGACCAGGGTCAGGGCCGTGACGAAGGTGGTCTGGACCATCGCCGTACGGACCCCGATGTCGGCGACGCGGCGGGCGCGCGACGCGAACTCGGCGGACTCCTGGGCCGGCCGCCCGAAGAGCTTGACCAGCGTCGCGCCGGGCGCGGAGAAGCGCTCGGTCATCTGGTTGCCCATCGCCGCGTTGTGGTCCGCGGCCTCGCGTTGGATGCCGGCCAGGCGCCGCCCCATCCGGCGAGCCGGGATGACGAAGACAGGCAGCAGCACCAGCGCCAGGCCCGTGACCTGCCAGGAGATCCCGATCATCACGACCAGGGTCAGCACCAGCATCACGAGGTTGCCGACGACGCCGGAGAGCGTCGTGCTGAAGGCGCGCTGGGCGCCGATCACGTCGTTGTTGAGGCGGCTGACCAGGGCGCCGGTGCGGGTGCGGTTGAAGAACGCGATCGGCATCTTCTGGACGTGGTCGAACACCGACGTCCTCAGGTCGAGGATCAGCCCCTCCCCGATCCGCGACGAGAGCCACCGCGACCAGAGACCGAAGCCCGCGTCCAGCACCGCGATACCAGCGATGACGAGCGCCAGGCGGATCACGGTGCGCTCGCCGTCGCCTTCGACGATCGCGTTGACCACGTCGCCGGCGAGGACCGGTGTCGCCACCGCCAGCGCCGCCGAGGTGATGCTGAGGAGCACGAACCCGATCAGACGACCGCGATGGGGTCGGGCGAAGGCCAGGATCCGGCGAGCGGTCGCCCCGCGCACGCGCCGCGGCTCCTCAGGCCCGTGCATCTGGCGGTAGACCTGGTTCCAGGCGATCGACTCCATGCTCATGGCGTGACCGTAGGACCTCAAGTCGACTTGAGGGCAAGCAAGTGTCACCTCACTTGACGGATCCCCGCTCCAGCAGGGCGGCCCCCTCGATGCGGTGGCCGCGGTGGCCGTTCAGGTCTCGCCTCGAGTGCGGGCGGCGAGGTACTGATCCATCACGACCGCCGGGATCCGGCCGCGGTCGGAGACCACGATGTCGACCCGCGCGGCCCAGCGACGCACGTCGGCCGCGGTCGGCGGTGCCGGGCCGAGTGGCGGGGCCGCCGTCAGACCGCGCAACGCGAGGTCACCGACCATCTCCTCCGACAACCCGACCCGAGCAGCCGCGAGAAACCGGTAGGTCCACTCCTGGGCGAGCTTGCGGGTCTCGCAGAAGACGATGGGCACGGTCGGGAACCGGATCTGGCACTCGGCGATGCCGTCGGCCACGACGCTCGGGCGGACGCGGTCGAGCTTGAAGACCTGGGAGTAGCGCTCCTCGACGACGACGGCAGCACGCGGGACAGCGGACAGCTCGGTGAGCTGGAACCTGAGCCGGCCGGTGGTCAGCGACGTCACGAGATCGCCCAGGGACTTGCGCTCGACGCTCGCCTGCAGCACGCCGTCGACGACGAGTCCGTAGTCGCCGGCGCTGAGTGACTCGCGTCGGGTCGTCGCCTGCCGGTCGGCGAAGGTGAACGGGTAGCGCTCGCGGATGTCGACCGCGATCTCCAAATCGGCGACTCCGCTGGCGCGGGCGCCGGGAAGATTCACGGCTGGACGTGCCTGCTTCGAGGTTCGAGCGGTCTGCCAGAAGATCATCTGCCGGCCGCGCGCGTTCGTGATCACGATCTGGGAGCGGTTCTCGCGGCCACGGTCGAGCACGAGGTCGATGGCGGCGCCTCGCCGTACGCAGGAGCGCACAGCGACCCGTTCGATGACCTCTGCATCCTCCGGCCACTCGTCCACGCGGTGGCAGTAGACCTTGCCGGTCCGCGGCCAGGTGTCCTTCGCCTTGAGGATGATCCCGTCCCCGAGCGGGATGCGGAGAAGGTAGGGCAATGTCGACCCGGGCTCGGCATTGCGGGCGATGACGAAGTCCTCGGCCACAGCTACAACTCCCCCGCTGTGACGAGCCGCTCGAGTGAGTTCTCGGCATCAGGCACCTCGAGCAGCAGCGCGCGGTCCTTCCGGACCGCCGAGACCATCACCCTCAGCCGCTGCCGGTCCTTCTGCTCGGGCGGCATCGAAGGAAGGATGATCATCACTGCCCGGCCTTCCACTCCAGGGCAAGCTCGTGCAGCAACTCAGCCGCCCGCGCCTCCTCACGTGGCCCGCGATGCTCGGCGAGGTCGGCCGCGAGCCGAAGACGTGAGTCGGGGAATGGATACTGCCCGTCGACAATGACATGCAGGACGACGTTGGCGTCGCGGTCGGCGTTGACCAACAGGTGGTCCTTCACTATTTCCTTCACCTCCGACTCCTCCACGTAGCCCTCGACGTCTGCCGACGCTATGCCGCTCCCGCCGAGGTCGACCAAGGCCGCCCAGCGCTGGTCAGCCCTGAGATCGGCAAGGTCCGACGGCGCAGCGCGAAGCAGATGGCGCTCAGCGCGATTTCGGAGCAGCGACCGAAGGGACACGGCCAACGCGCGAGCCGCCTCCTCCCCGAAGACGGGCTCGCTGGCAGGCACGAGCAGGCGATTCAGCTGCATCCGGGGACGGGCCGAGGCTGCCGCCCCGCGTGAACCCAGCCGATCACGGTCGGCCTCAGCGGCCCCTATGACGGCCCAAGCAGACCGGGCCGACAGCGGGCGACCTGCCTTGCTTCGCTCTTGGATCCGCAGGAGCGAACGCTCGTCGACCACCCACTGCGATCCGATCCGCTCGGCGAGAAGCGAACCGTCCGCGATTCGCTGATGGATCCGGGGCACGCTCACACCGAGCCGCTCGGCGGCCTGTGCGACGCTGATTGCTCCCACGACACAATCCTAGAAGACTTTCAAGGATTGTGAAGTGTCGTCGCCCGCCCCGTCTCCAACAGTGCGACGCACTCCACATGGTGCGTCATCGGGAACAGATCGAACGCGCGCAGCGACGCCAGCCGGTAGCCGTGCTCGGCGAAGATCGCCACGTCGCGCGCGAGCGCAGCAGGGTCGCAGGCGACGTAGGCGACCGCCCGCGGGCTCCGGGCGACGACCGCCTCCACGACGGCTCGCTTGGCACCCGCTCGGGGCGGGTCGAGGACGACGAGGTCCGCGTGGTCCCACTCGGCCGGCAGGCCGCCTGCCAGGACCTGGCCCACGTCGCCCGCGCGGGCGGTGATGCCCGGCACGTTGCGCTCGGACAGGGCTGAGGCAGCTCGGTCACCCTCGACCGCCGCGACCCGGCCGCTCGGGCCGACGGCATCGGCCAGGAAGCGGCTGAACAGCCCGACCCCGGCGTAGAGGTCGAGCGCCGACTCTCCCGGCTGCGGCGCCAGCGCCTCCATGACGGCATCCACCAGCGCGGCGGGCGCACCGGGGTGGACCTGCCAGAAGCCGCCGTCGGCGACCTCGAAGACCCGCCCGTGCACGACGTACGACGGCCCGGCCGGCGCCGCGAGGAGGCAGGTCTCCACCGGGATCACGTCATGGGAGCGGTGGCGACGCATGCCGCGACCGCCGTCCGGGAGGGCGACGTAACGCTGGCGGGTGCGCCAGTGCAGACCGTGGTCGTCGCCGGGCACGGGCTCGACCGTCACCTCGACGTCGAGACCGGCGAGCCGGCGCAGCTGCTCGGCCACGACGTGCGCCTTGAGGCGGCCCTGCGCGGCGAGGTCGACGTGCTGGAAGTCGCAGCCGCCGCAGGCCCCGGGACCGGCGTAGATGCACGGCGCCTCGACCCGGTCCGGGGAGGACTCGAGCACCTCGATGGCGTCGCCGCGCCAGAAGCGGTCGCCCTCGGTGCCCTCGGTCAGCTCCACGACCACGCGCTCCCCCGGCAGGGCGTGCCGGACGAACACCACGCGGGTCTCGACAGGCTCGACCGACGACGGGTCGCCGACCGGCACCCGCGCGACGCAGTGGCCGCCGTGCGCGACGGGACCGACCTCGACCTCGAAACGGCGTCCGACGACGCTCGGTCCGCGTGCGGCCCGCTGTCGGGTCGGTCGCCCCCTCCCGCGACCCTTCCCGCGACCCTGACCCGGCGCGGGACTCACCGCGGATACTGCCGGTTGTTGTCCTGACGGACCCGACCGCGGCGCAGGTCGCCGGCGTGGACGCGGTGCTCGTCGCGCTCCTCGCGCTCGAGGGCGAGCTCGGAGGACCGCAGCTGATAGGGCACGGAGGTGACCATGACGCCCGGGGTGAAGAGCAGGCGCCCCTTGAGGCGCAGCGCGGTCTGGTTGTGCAGCAGCTGCTCCCACCAGCGACCCACGACGTACTCCGGGATGTAGACCGCGACGACGCCGCGCGGGTTGGCGCGCCGGATGGCCGAGGCGTATTCCACGATCGGCTTCACGATCTCGCGGTACGGCGAGTGCAGCACCTTGAGCGGGACGCCGGTGTTGCGCTCGTCCCACTCCTCCAGCAGCCGCGCGGTCTCGCGGTCGTCGACCGACACATAGACGCCCTCGAGCGCGTTGGGCCGGGTGGCCTTGGCGAAGGCGAGCGCCCGCAGCGTCGGCTTGTGGAGCTTGGAGACGAGGACGATGGCGTGCACGCGAGTGGGCAGCGCCTTGTCGGTCTCGTCGGCCGCCAGCTCCAGCTCGACGCCCTCGTAGTGCTTGCGGATCGACTTCATCATCACGAAGAAGAAGCCCATCGCGAGGATCGTGATCCACGCACCGTGGAGGAACTTGGTGACGAGCACGATCACGAGCACGACGCTGGTGAAGCTCAGTCCGATCGCGTTGATGACGCGGGAGCGCTGGATCCGGCGCCGCTCTGCCTGATCGCGTTCGGTCTCCAGAGCGCGGGTCCAGTGCCGGATCATGCCGAGCTGGCTGAGGTTGAAGGAGACGAAGACGCCGACGATGTAGAGCTGGATCAGCTTGGTCGTCTCGGCGTCGAACGCCCAGATCAGCACCATCGCCATGACGGCCAGGAAGACGATGCCGTTGCTGTAGGCCAGCCGGTCGCCTCGGGCACCGAGGGCACGGGGGGCGAGGCCGTCCTTGGCGAGGATGGAGCCCAGCACGGGGAAGCCGTTGAAGGCGGTGTTGGCGGCGAGGACGAGGATCACGCCCGTGACCGTGACGACGAAGTAGAAGCCCGGGCTGAAGTCGTGGAAGACGGCGTCGGCGATCTGCGCGATCACCGTGTGCTGGTCGTAGCCCTCGGGCAGCGGCTGACCGTTGAGCGTGAGGCGGTCGAGCTCGTGCGGGTCGACGTACTTCAGTCCGATCTGCTTGGCGAGCACGATGACGCTGACCATCATCGTGATCGCGATCAGGCCGAGCAGCAGCAGCGTCGTGGCGGCGTTCTTGCTCTTCGGCCGCTTGAACGCCGGCACGCCGTTGGAGATGGCCTCGACACCGGTGAGTGCCGCGCAGCCGGACGAGAAGGCGCGCGCCAGGAGGAAGAGCAGCCCGACCGTGGTGAGGGGCTCCTCCCATCCCGGTTGCGGCGTGATCTCGAGGCTCGCGCTCTCGGCGTCGGGCAGATTGCCGCCCAGCAGCTCGATGAAGCCGTAGGCACACATCCCGAGGATCGCGAACATGAAGAGGTAGGTCGGGACGGCGAAGAACGAGCCCGACTCGCGGATGCCGCGCAGGTTGACGGCGGTCAGCAACGCCACGAGGACCAGGGCCACGGTCGCCTCGTGGCCCTGCAGCGCGGGTATCGCGGCCGCGGCGTACTGCGAGCCCGAGGAGATCGACACCGCGACCGTGAGGACGTAGTCGACGAGGAGCGCGCTGCCGACGGTGATGCCGGCGGTCCGCCCGAGGTTGACGGTCGCGACCTCGTAGTCGCCGCCGCCGGACGGATAGGCGTGCACCGTCTGGCGGTAGGACGCGATGACCGCGGCCATCACGATGGCGACGGCGATCGCGATCTTCCACGACCACACGTAGGCGGAGGCCCCGGCGATCGCCAGCATGATGAAGACCTCGTCGGGCGCATAGGCCACCGAGGAGAGCGCGTCGCTGGCGAACACCGGCAGCGCGATCCGCTTGGGGAGCAACGTCTCGCCCAACTGCGCGCTGCGGAGCTTTCGTCCGAGCAGGATCCGCTTGGAGACGTCACCGACACCCACGAGCGACAACGGTAGGGCATCCACGCCCTCGGGGTCGCATGCCCGGTGCTATAGCGTTCTCACCGTGCACGTCGTGATCATGGGTTGTGGCCGAGTCGGCTCGACGCTGGCGCGCAGCCTCGAGGACCGCAACCACACGGTGTCGATCATCGACACCGAGCCCGATGCGTTCCGGCGGCTCGGCCCAGGGTTCAACGGCGACAAGATCAAGGGGCTCGGCTTCGACCAGGAGGTCCTCGAGAAGGCCGGCATCCGACGCGCCGACGCGTTCGCCGCGGTCTCCAGCGGTGACAACTCCAACATCATCGCGGCGCGGGTGGCTCGCGAGACGTTCGGGATCCAGCAGGTGGTGGCGCGAATCTACGACCCGGGCCGCGCCGAGGTCTATCAGCGCCTCGGCATCACCACGGTCGCCACCGTGAAGTGGACCGCCGACCAGGTGCTGCGACGGATCCTCCCGGCGGGCGCCGAGCCCGACTTCCGCGACCCGTCGGGCACGGTCCGCGTCGACCACATCCCGGCCCCCGAGGTGTGGGTCGGCGCCCGGGTCGGTCAGCTGCAGGAGCAGGCCCGCTGCCGGGTCGCGTGGATCGACCGGCTCGGCGAGGGCATGCTGCCCGACCGGGAGACCGTGATCCAGGAGGGCGACATGTTGCACCTGGTCACCCGCGAGGAGTCCGCCCAGATGGCCTACGACGTGCTCGGGCAGGGTCCCGACGGAGAGCGGGACTGATGAGGGTCGCCATCGCCGGCGCCGGGGCCGTGGGCCGATCGATCGCCAGCGAGCTGATCGAGAACGGTCACGAGGTGCTGCTGATCGACAAGGCACCCGGATCGATCCAGCCCGAGCGCGTCCCCGACGCCGAGTGGCTGCTCGCCGACTCCTGCGAGCTGTCCTCGCTCGAGGAGGCGCGGCTCGACCGCTGCGACGTCGTGATCGCCGCGACCGGCGACGACAAGGCCAACCTGGTGACCGCACTGCTGGCGAAGACTGAGTTCGGCGTGCCACGGACGGTCGGGCGCGTCAACCACCCCAACAACGAGTGGCTGTTCACCGAGGCCTGGGGCGTCGACGTCAACGTCTCGACGCCGCGGATCATGTCCGCCCTCGTCGAGGAGGCCGTGACGGTCGGTGACCTCGTCCGGCTCTTCACCTTCCGCCAGGGCAACGCCAACCTGGTCGAGATGACCCTGCCCTCCGACTCGCCCTACATCGGCAAGGCCAGCGGCCTGATCCCGCTGCCGGAGAACTGCGCGCTGGTCACGATCCTGCGCGACGGCCAGGTCTACGTGCCGACCCCGGAGCAGCCGGTCGAGTCCGGCGACGAGCTGCTGTTCGTCGTCCCGGCCGAGGCGGAGGACGAGCTCGAGCGCCTGCTCGCGCCCGCGTCCCACCCGAAGAAGTAGCTACGCCTCCGGCGTGGCGGTCTCCTCCACGGCCGTGATCGGCGTCGCGTTGCGCGCCAGCAGCCAGACCATCGCCGCCCACGAGCCGATCCGCAGCACCCAGCCGAGGCCGGTGCGCAGGATCAGGATGAGGATGACGGCGCGGTCGGGGTCGATCACGTCGCGGTGTCCGAGCAACCAGATCGGTCCCTGCAACAGGACGCCGACCGCGCCGGGCAACAGCATCACCCAGGTCAACCGGCTGCACAGCCGCACGACCTGGCGGTCCTGGTGCCAGGCGGTGGCATCGCCCGTGACGCTGCCGAGCATGAAGCCGAGCATGGGCCACCCGACGAGGCAGGAGAACCCGAGGACGATGGTGTAGCCGAGGCTGATCAGGATGCCCGGCAGGAAGAACGCCAGGGCCTGGTCGGACTCGGAGCCGCCGGAGCTCTCCGCCCAGCGGACGAACACCCAGCCGATCCCGATGCCGAAGATCGCGTTGAGCACGTACTGCGTGCTGCCGCGCTGCACCAGCCGCAGCACCAGCGCCGCGCCCGCCACCGCGAGGCTCGCGACGAGGGCCGTCTGCAGCTCGCGGGTGGTGAGCCAGAGGACCGTGAACACGATGCCGGGGATCGCAGCCTCGACCATGCCCCGGCGTCCGCCCAGAGCGGTCGCCAGCTGGTGGCGGACCAGCGCCTCGACGGTGTCGATGCCGACGTGATCGGGGACCTCGGGCACCTGCTGCGGCGACGGGGCGTCGTCGTGCAGGGACTTGTCGTCGCTCACAGCAGCTCGTAACGGGGGTTGTAGAGCACGCGGACGCCGTCGTGGGTGCCGACGCGCCCGCTGACCTCGATCGCGCGCCCGGGCCCGATGCCGGCGATGCGGCGCCGTCCCAGCCAGATGACGTTGACGGTGCCGGTGCCGTCATAGAGCTCGGCCTCGAGAGCCGGCACGCCACCGCGCGGTCGCAGGGTGACGGTGCGCAACGTGCCGCGGAGCCGCACGACCTCACGGTCGGGGGCATCACCGACGCAGAGCACGCCGTCGCTGGTGAACGTCTTGCGCAGGTCGCGGGCCTCGGCCTCGTCGGGGTTGGCCCACTTGCTGATCGTGCGCCGCAGACGGCTCTTGGTCACGGGGACGTCGCTCAGGTCGCGGGCACGGAAGCCGGCCGCGCGCCGTCAGGCAGCGAGAGCGGGAGCTGCTCGCCGACGGGCATCGCGTGGTTGCCGCGGCGTACGACGACCTGCGCGATCGCGGCCTCCCACTCCTCGGCGTCCTGCGGCTGACGGGCCGGGTCGCCCAGGAAGGTGGCCCGCAGCAGCCAGCGCGGGCCGTTGATCCCGATGACGCGGGACGTCTGGGTCCCGGTCTGGCCGTCGGCCCGGGTCATCCGGACCTCGCAGACGAGCTCGGTGCCGAAGCGGCCCTCGCGCTCGGTGGCGGTGCCGCCACGCCGTGAGGCGTCCGCGGCGATCTGCGGGCGCACCTCGGCCCACAGGTCGCCGTTGCGGGGTGCGGCGAAGGCACGCAGCTCGAGCGCCCCCGACTCCCCCGCCAGCAGCACGGCCCGGACGTCGCCGGACTTCTCGTCGACCTGGACCCTCAGGTCCCGGTCGGCCAGCGGAGCGACCAGCAGGGAGCCCAGGTCGAGCCGGGTCAGGCCGTCCTCGGGGTCCTCCTCGTCGAACGGGCCGTCGAACGTGCGACCAGCGCCCGGGGCGGACGCAGCCGCATCGGCCTGCTCCGCCTCGTCGATCTGGTCGACCTTGTCCACCTGGTCGACGACGTCGCTCTGCTCGTCCTCGGCAGCCTTGCGCCGCAGCCTCACTGTGCTCTCCTCATGTCAGAACCCACCAGTAGAACCGTAACCGCCCGCGCCACGCGCGGTGTCGGTGAGGGCGTCGACGGCGACGAATCGGGCCCGCTCGACGCGCTGGATCACCAGCTGCGCGATCCGGTCACCGCGCTTGAGCTCGATCGGCTCGACCGGGTCGTGGTTGATGAGGAGGACCTTGATCTCGCCGCGATAGCCCGCGTCCACGGTGCCCGGCGTGTTGACGATCGACAGGCCGTGGCGCGCGGCCAGCCCGGACCGTGGATGGATGAGGGCGACGTGTCCCTCGGGCAACGCGATCGCGACGCCCGTGGGGACCAGGCCGCGCTCCCCCGGCGCGAGGCTGATGTCGGCGGCGGCCAGCAGGTCGGCGCCCGCGTCGCCGGGGTGGGCGTAGGCCGGGAGCGGCAGACCGGGGTCGAGCTGCTGGATCTGGACGACGAGCTCCTGGGAGCCGGCGTCGGGGTCGCGGGGGACGTCGGTGGACACGGGGACGACCCTAACGACTGCCTGCCACAGGACGGATGGGATCATCGGTGCCCGTGAGCGATCGAGCCGGAGCGGCCTACCACGAGCGGCTGCGTGTGCCGTTGCGCTGGTGGGCGCAGGGCACGATGTTCGTGGCGACGATCTGGCTCGCCGTCGTGGTGGCGGTGCCGGGGCCCACGCCGTGGATCGTCACCGGTGTCGCCCTGGGCCTGCTGGCCGTCGGGCTCTTCTCCTACGGCGACGCGCGGGTCGTCGTCGACCGCGACTCGTTCCGCGCGGGCCGGGCGAGGATCGACCTGCGTCACGTCGGCGCGGCCACCGCGCTCGACGCCGCGGAGACCAACCGGGTCGCGGGCCGGGACGCCGACGTGCGGGCGTTCCTGCTGCTGCGGCCCTACGTCAAGCGGTCGGTGCGGGTCGAGATCACGGACCGGGCCGACCCCGCGCCGTACTGGCTGGTCAGCTCCCGGCACCCGCAGGCCCTCGCCGACGCCCTGGCGGCCGCCCGGGACGCCCAGCAGTAGGGATCCCGCCAGCCGCTAGGGTCGTCCCATGGCAAAGGACAGCTCGAAGGTCTGGTCGACGTTCTCACTCGTCGCGGCGCTCGGCGCGGCGGCGGTCGCGAAGAAGGCGCTCGACAGCGGCTGGAAGGCCGCGACCGGCAAGCAGCCGCCGGCCAACCCGGCCGACCCGGACGTCGACGTGCGGGAGGCCATCGCCTGGGCTGCGGCGAGCGGCACCTTCGTCGCGCTCGCCAAGATGCTGGCGCAGCGCCGGGCCGCCAACTACTACCTCAAGTCGACCGGCGACCTGCCGCCCGGGCTGCGCAAGGGCAACGCCTGACCGACTGCGATCAAGCGCAGTCGAAGCAGATCATCTTCTTCGCGTCGGCCAGCTGGCTGCGGTGGTGCACCAGGAAGCAGCTCATGCAGGTGAACTCGTCGTCCTGCTTGGGCTTCACCTCGACGGCGAGCTCCTCGTGCGACAGGTCGGCGCCGGGGAGCTCGAAGGCCTCGGCGGCCTCGGTCTCGTCCTCGTCGACCTTTCCGGAGTTCTTGTCGTGGCGGCGCGCCTTGAGCTCTTCGATGCTCTCCTCGGACTGCTCGTCCTCGTTCTTGCGCGGCGCGTCGTAGTCAGTCGCCATGCTCCAGCTCTCTCCCCTCAGACAGCCACCCGCTGCACTGGTCGTGCGGAGCGGCGCGGCAGATTGTGCACCATGGGCGTCGGGTTGCGACACCCGGGTGGGATGCGAGTCGCCACAACAGTGACTTCCCGCGTGCTATTCCCGCGGCGATTCCCGGAGGAATCCGGCTGATCCTACGGCCGCGAGCAGCTCGTCGAAGCCGTGATCCGGCGCACACACGACGGCCTCGCGGCCCGCGGCCCCGACCGTGGTGGTCAGGCGAGCTCCGGCGAGGACCGCGATGAGTCCAGCCGCGGCGTGGTCCCACAGGTTGACGCCCTCCTCGACGTAGCCGTCGAGCGACCCCTCGGCGAGCCGGCAGAGGTCGAGGGCGCAGGATCCGGAGCGGCGGATGTCGCGGACCTCGGGCAGGAGCCGGGCCGCGGCGGCGGCCTGCACCTGTCGGACCTCCCGCACGTAGCTGAAGCCGGTGGCGACGAGACGGTGCGGCAGCGCCGCGGGTCCGCGGACCGCGATCGGGACACCGTCGCGCGTGGCCGGCGCTCCGCGACGCCCGGCGTAGGTGATGCGCTTCGCCACGTCGACGACGACCCCCACGGCGATCTCGCCGTCGACCTCGGCGGCGATCGAGACGGCGTAGTCGGGAAGTCCGTAGAGGAAGTTGACGGTGCCGTCGATCGGGTCGACGATCCAGCGCACGCCCGAGGTGCCGGGGACGTCGTCGCCCTCCTCGCCGAGCAGGGCGTCGTCGGGGCGGGCGCCGAGCAGACGGGCGCGGATGAGCTCCTCGGTGGCCCGGTCGGCGGCCGTCACGACGTCGATGTCACTGGACTTCGTCGCGGCCACCTCCACCCGCCCGGCGGCGTGGGCACGCACCAGCTCCGCGGCCTCCAGCGCGACGTCGGTGGCGAGGGCGAGCAGCTCAGCCGACACAGCAGGTGTCCGGACACCCGTCGTGTGACGGCCCGCGGCCGCCCAGGCTGCGGCGCTCGACGTCCTCGCCCCGGGCGAGCGCGACCCGCTCGAGGACGAGGTCGCGCAGGCCCGCGACGAAGTCCGGGTGGACTCCAGCGGAGGCAGCCCGGCGGGCGGGGAGACCCAGCCGCTCGGCGGTGGCGAGCGCCTCGGTGTCGAGGTCGTAGACCACCTCCATGTGGTCGGAGACGAAGCCGACGGGGATCAGCACGACCGCAGCCGTCCCCTCGCCGGCGAGCTCCTCGAGCCGGTCGTTGACGTCGGGCTCCAGCCAGGGGATGTGCGGTGCGCCCGACCGGGAGCAGTAGACGAGCTCGTGGTCGCGTCGGGAGCCGGTCGCCTCCGCCACCCGGTCGGCGACGACCGCGGCGACGTCGAGGTGCTGGGCGACGTAGGCACCCCCCGTCGGGCCGCTGGCGTCGGCCATCGTGATCGGGATCGAGTGGGTCACGAAGACCAGGCGCGCCTGGTCCCGCACGTCCTCGGGCAGGTCGGCGAGGGCGGCGAGGACTCCGTCGACATTGGCCTCGACGAAGCCGGGGTGGTTGTAGAACGCGCGCACCTTGTCGATCCGGGGCGGCTCCACGCCCTCGGGCAGCGCGGCGAGCGCGGCGGCGATGTTCTCGCGGTACTGACGGCAGCTCGACCAGGAGGAGTACGCCGAGGTGGTCAGGCACAGCACCCGCTGCGCCCCGGCGCGGGCGAGGTCCGCGACCACGTCGTCGAGGTAGGGCTCCCAGTTGCGGTTGCCCCAGTGGATCGGCAGGTCGATGCCGTGCGCGTCGAAGTCGGCGCGGAGGGCCGCGATCAACGCCTTGTTCTGGTCGTTGATCGGCGACTTCCCGCCGAACAGGAAGTAGTGCTCGCCCACCTGCTCGAGACGCTCGCGCGGGATGCCACGCCCACGGGTCACGTTCTCGAGGAAGGGGACGACGTCCTCGGGTCGCTCGGGGCCTCCGAAGGACAGCAGCAACAGGGCGTCGTAGGGGGCGGCGAGGTGGGTCTCCGGATTCGGCACGCCTTCATCGTAGGGAGCATGATCAGGGCGTCATGCTGGAGTCCTACCGTCAGATCTTCTCGCCCGTCTCGGCCCGCTTCAGCCTGACCGGCCTGGTCGCCCGCCTGCCCATCTCGATGGTCGGCCTGGGCATCGTGCTGCTCGCCGAGGACGCGACCGGCTCCTACGGCTTCGCGGGTGCCGTCTCGGCAGTCGCGCTGATCGCCAACGCCACCTTCGCGGTGGTGCAGGGTCGGCTGATCGACCGCTTCGGACAGGGCGCGGTGCTGTCGATCGTCATCACGGTGTGGGGTGTCGCGCTCGCGCTCGCGATGGGCTCGCTCGAGTGGGACTGGCCGCGGTGGACGACCTTCGCCCTGGCGGCCCTCGCCGGTGCCTCGCTCCCCTCCGTCGGGACCTGCGTGCGGGCCCGGTGGTCGCACCTGCTGGCCGAGCGGCCCGACCGCCTGCACACGGCCTTCTCCTTCGAAGCCGTGGCCGACGAGACCGTGTTCCTCGTCGGCCCGATCCTGGTCACGCTGCTGGCCACCGGCGTGCACCCGGCCGCCGGCCTGACCGCGGCGCTGGTCGTCGGCGTCACGGGCACCCTGGCCTTCGCGGCGCAGCGCGGCACCCAGCCGCCGCGGCACCCGCGCGTGACGGACGACGGGCTCCGACCGGCGATCCCGTGGCGCACGATCGTCCCGCTGACCCTGGTCGCGGCCGCGATGGGCGTGCTGTTCGGCGCCGCCGAGGTCGTCACCGTCGCCTTCGCCGACGAGCAGGGCAGCAAGCGCGCGGCCGGCTTCCTGCTGGCGATCTGGGCATTCGGGTCGCTGCTCGCCGGGCTCGTCTCCGGGGCGATCGCCTGGCGCCGTACTCCCCTGGCACGGATGCGGATCGGCGCGGTCGGGATGCTGCTGGCGATGGCGCCGCTGCCCTTCGTGCCCTCGCTGAGCGTGATGGCGGCGATCCTGCTGGTGGGTGGGGTCGCGATCTCGCCGACCCTGATCGCGGCGATGTCGCTGGCCGAGAAGGAGCTGCCGACCGCGCGGCTGACCGAGGGCATGGCGTTCGTGCAGACCGGCCTCGCTGCGGGCCTCGCGCCGGGTGCGGCGATCGCCGGTGCGGTGATCGACGCGGAGGGGGCCTCGCCCGCCTACCTGGTCTGCGTCGCCGGCGGCGCCCTCGCCGTGCTGGGTGCCCTCGCGACCCGTGCGGGACGTCCGACTACCGTGCCGTCCCATGCGGAGCACCTCGAGGACGAGCCCGAGCTGGCGTAACTGGTCCGGGCTGGAGCAGGCGACCGGCCTCGAGGTCGTCGTCCCGTCCGGCACGGACGAGGTGGTCGCCGCCGTCGGGTCCGCCCGCGCGGCGGGCCGTCGCCTGAAGGCAGCCGGCACCGGCCACAGCTTCACCGGCATCGCCCGCCCGGTCGACCACCACCTGCTGCCGGACCGGATGCGCGGGATCGTGGCCGTCGACCGCGAGGCGATGACCGTCACGGCCCTGGCCGGCACGCAGCTCAAGGTGCTCAACGCCGAGCTCGAGCGGCTCGGCCTCAGCCTGCACAACATGGGCGACATCGCCGAGCAGACCCTCGCCGGGGCGATCTCCACCGGCACCCACGGCACGGGCGGGCGGGCCGCCGGGCTCGCCGCGCAGGTCGTCGGGCTGGAGCTCGTCACCGGCACCGGCGAGGTGGTGCGGGCCACCGCCACGGAGAACGCCGACGTCCTGGACCTGGCCCGGGTCGGCCTCGGCGCCCTCGGCGTCCTCACGACGATCACCTTCGCGGTCGAGCCGCTCTTCCTCCTGCGCGCGCAGGAGCGGCCGCTGTCCTGGTCCGACGCCCTGGCCGGCTTCGACGACCTGACCGCCCAGCACGACCACGTCGACATGTACTGGTTCCCCCACTCGGACCGGATGTTGACCAAGGCCAACACCCGGGTCGGGACCGACCTGGGCGCGGCAGAGCCCCTGTCCAGGTGGCGGGCGTGGCTCGACGACGAGCTGCTCTCCAACGGCGTCTTCGGCGCCCAGACCGCCGCGCTCAACCTCGCCCCGCGCGCCATCCCGGCCGCCAACCGGTTCGCCTCCCGTCTGCTCGGGCCCCGGACCTACACCGACGTCGCCCACCGGGTCTTCACGGCCGAGCGCCGGGTGGTCTTCCGTGAGATGGAGTACGCCGTCCCCCGCGCCGCCGGCCTCGACGTCCTGCGGGCCTGCCGGTCGGCCTTCGAGCGCTCGGGGCTGAGCGTGTCCTTCCCGGTCGAGATCCGCGTCGCGCCAGCCGACGACGTCCCGTTGTCCACGGGCTTCGGCCGGGACTCGTTCTACCTCGCCTTCCACACCCACCGGCGGGCCGACCACCGGGCCTACTTCGCGCTGCTCGAGCCGATCCTGCGCGACCACGACGGGCGGCCGCACTGGGGGAAGCTGCACACCCTCGACGCGGCCCAGCTGGCTGGCCGCTATCCGCGCTTCGGGGACTTCCTCACCCTGCGCGAGCGCCTCGACCCCGACCGGGTGTTCACCAACCCCTACCTGGACCGGGTGCTCGGCGGATGAGCGCCCGCGGCGAAATGTCGACAGATCGTCACACGCCGAGCGAGCCTCCCGAGCCGCAGGCGCCGCGGGCGTACGCTCGCCCCATGACGGATGATCAGGCCCCGGCCGATCCGGTCCGTCTTGCTCTCACGGGTGTCAGCGAGGACCGAGGTCACCTGCTGCTCGTGGACGACCAGGGCGGCGAGTTCACCCTCGACCTGACCCCTGAGCTGCGCGCCGCTGCGCGCAGGGAGACCGAGACCCCCCGCACCGGCCGGTTGGAGACCAAGATGAGCAGCACGATCCGTCCCCGCGAGATCCAGACCCGGATCCGGGCGGGCGAGACCGCCGAGACGGTTGCTCAGGCGGCCGGCACGACCGTGGACGCGATCATGCCCTACGTCGCCCCGGTCCTCGCCGAGCGCGAGCACGTCGCGGCGCGCGCCCAGAAGGCCTCGGTGCGCCGTGCCCCCGGGGAGGGCTCCGCACCCCAGGGACGCCTGCTCGGCGACGCCGTCTCCGCCCACCTGGTCGGCATCGGCGTCAGCATCGAGGACGTCACCTGGGACGCCTACCGCCGCGAGACCGGTCGGTGGGTCCTCACCGGGACCTACGCCTGCGACCAGCGCAGCGGCACCGCCCGGTTCACCTACGACGCCCCCGGCAACTACGTGCTCTCCGACAACGACGACGCGCGGTGGCTGATCGGCGACGTGCTGCCCGAGCCGGAGCCGGCACCGGCCCGCGACGACCTCCAGCAGGCTCGTGAGCGGCGCCTGTCGGTGGTCGCGGCCGACGAGCTCCCCCTCGGCGGACTCGACGAGCTGCCCCTCGGCGGCCAGGTCGACCGGCCGGTCGTCGAGGAGCCGGCCGGCGTCGCCGCTCCCGCCACCCCGGTCCACGACCCCGCCGACGCCCCCGCGACGGCCGCCGTCGAGGAGGCACCGGTCCTTGACGAGCCGCTGCGTCCCACCGCCGACGAGCCCCTCTCCTCCACGGATCCGGCCAGCGACGCCGAGCACGCCCGCCACCGCCGGCCGGCGCAGAAGAAGCGCGGTCGGGCCTCGGTCCCGAGCTGGGACGAGATCATGTTCGGGAGCTCTGACCAGGGCTGAGCCCAGACTGAGGCACGACCCGGCGATCTGGGCGTAGCCTTCGGGCCATGGCCTACTTCGTGACCGGCGCCACAGGTTTCATCGGGCGTCATCTCATCGCCGAGCTCGTCGACCACCGGCAGGGGCCGGTCTTCGTGCTGGTCCGTGCCTCCTCCCTGTCCCGGATGGAAGCGCTCATCCGGCAGTGGGGCTCCGACGACGTCCACGCCGTCGTGGGCGACCTGGGGGCGCCCGCCCTGGGCGTGGACCCGGACTGGGTCGCCGAGCACGCCGGCGACGTCGAGCACTTCTTCCATCTGGCCGCGATCTACGACATCACCGCCGACGACACCACCAACGACGCGATGAACATCGAGGGCACCCGCAACGCCCTCGCCCTCGCCGAGGCGCTGCAGGCCGGGCACTTCCACCAGGTCTCCTCGGTCGCCGCCGCCGGCGACTACCACGGCCGTTTCGACGAGACGATGTTCGAGGAGGGACAACCGCTCCCCTCGCCGTACCACCGGACGAAGTACGAGTCCGAGAAGATCATCCGCGACGAGGCGACCATCCCGTGGCGGGTCTATCGGCCGGCGATCGTGGTGGGCCACTCCGAGACCGGCGCGATGGACAAGGTCGACGGACCCTACTACTTCTTCCCGCTCATCAAGCGGCTCCGTGACGTGCTCCCGGCGTGGCTCCCCCTGGTCGGGCTCGACCTGGGCGACACCAACCTCGTGCCGGTCGACTACGTCGCCAAGGCGATGGACCACCTGGCGCACCTGCCCGACCGCGACGGCGAGGCCTTCCACCTGGTCAACCCCGATCCGCAGCCGGTCGTGGAGATGATCAACGCGTTCTGCGCGGCGGCCGGCGCTCCCCGGTTCGCGACGCCGGTGGACCGCAGCGTCACCACCGCCGGCCCGCTCGGGCTGATCCCGCGGGCCCTGCGCCCGCTGAGCGTCATGAACGCCGTCGTCCGCAGTGCCCCGGCCCAGCGGGTCCTGGACCAGACGATCGGCCGCCTCGGCATCCCGGCGGAGGTCCTGGCCCACACCTCCTTCTCCTCGGTCTTCGACTCCCGCGTCACCGAGAAGGCCCTCGCCGGCTCCGGCATCGGCGTGCCGCCGCTGGACACCTACGTCCGCGCCCTGTGGTCCTACTGGGAGGAGAACCTCGACGACGCCACCGCGCACGACGCCAAGGCGATCGCCGCCCTCGAGGGCAAGTACGTCGTCATCACCGGCGCCTCGTCAGGCATCGGGCAGGTCGTGGCGCTCAAGGTGGCACAGGCGGGCGGCATCCCCGTGCTGGTCGCGCGCGGCAAGGAGAAGCTCGAGACCACCAGGGCGACCATCGAGCTGCGCGGCGGGCGGGCGGAGGTGTTCCCGTGCGACCTGTCCGACCTCGAGGCCATCGACCGGCTCTGCGAGCAGCTGGTCACCGACCTGCCGAGCGTCGACTACGTCGTCAACAACGCCGGTCGGTCGATCCGGCGCTCGCTCAAGCTGTCGCAGGATCGCTTCCACGACTTCGAGCGCACGATGCAGCTCAACTACTTCGGGGCCATCCGCCTCGTGATGGGGCTGATGCCCCAGCTCCACACGCAACGCTCCGGCCACATCGTCAACATCTCCTCGATCGGCGTGCAGACCAACCCGCCCCGCTTCTCGGCCTACGTCGCCTCGAAGGCCGCGCTCGACGCGTGGAGCAACGTCGTGTCCTCCGAGGTCGTCGGCCACGGCATCACCTTCACCAACGTGCACATGCCGCTGGTGCGGACGCCGATGATCGCGCCGACCAAGATCTACGACAAGTTCCCCACCATCTCCCCCGCGCAGGCCGCGGACGTGGTGATCCGGGCGCTGGTGGACAAGCCCCACGAGATCAACACGACGCTCGGCACCGCGGGCGCCCTGGCCCACACGATCGCCCCGAAGACCGCCTTCCGGGTCCTCAACCTCGCCTACCAGGTGTTCCCCGACTCGGCCGCGGCCAAGGGGCAGAAGCCGGCTTCCCAGGCGGCGGCCGCTGCCGAGGAGGCCCCCGCGTCCAACCGTCGCGAGACCGAGCAGATGCTGCTCGCGCAGCTCTTCCGGGGCGTGCACTGGTGACCCTCGCCCCGCCCTGAGCCCGGACCGGCCGGGACCTGTGGAGGACCCGGGCGGGTCCGGCTCCCATCGGGCACCCTGTGCCCATGGCAGGTCGAGGGACACCAGGTTTGCAGGAGCCGCTGCCGCGGCTGCTCGAGCGGGTGCTGCGCGACCTCGTGGTTGCGCAGGCCCGCTGTCCCGTGGCCGAGGAGGACCGCTCCGCAGCGACGCTGCACGTCGGCATCCCCGGTCGTCGTCCGCGACGCTTCCGCTGCGAGTCCGGTGGCCTCGATCAGGCCCTGCGGGTCGAGATCGTCGAGGCGATGGCCCGCGACAGCCTCGCCGACGGCCAGGTGCCGCTGGTGTGGTTGACCCGCGCTCCCGACGGTCCCGACCTCGAGGACCTCGCGTGGGCGACCTCGACGGGAGCCGCCGGCGCCGAGCTGGGGGTCCTGCTCGAGATGGTGGTGATCACCCGCCGGTCATGGGCCGATCCCCGCTCGGGCGCAGGTCGCACCTGGACGCGTGTGCGCCCCGGGCCACGGGCCGATCAGCCGGACTGACCGTCCCAGGTGTGCACCGGTGCCCCGTCGTGCATGCGCTCGCGATAGTCGGCGAGGACCGCGCGGAGCGCGTCATAGCGCTCGAGGCCCTCGTGATCCCGCATCCTCCGGACGAACCACTCGGCGCCGTTGGTCTCCAGCAGGCAGCGCTGCTCGATGATGCCGAGGTAGTGCTCGATCTCGTCGGCGTCGACGCCCCAGGACGCGAGCCCTTCCCGGGCCAGCGGCAGCAGGCGGCGCAGCACGAGCTCGGTCACCCGAACCCGGCCGACCGCCGGCCAGTAGACCTCCGCGGCGATGCCGTCGCGGGCCGCGGCATGGAAGTTCTCCTCGGCCGCGCTGAACGACATCTGCGACCACAGCGGCCGGTCCTGCTCGGCCAGGCGCCGCACGAGCCCGAAGAAGAAGGCGGCATTGGCGACCGTGTCGACCACGGTCGGCCCGGCAGCGAGGATCCGGTTCTCCACGCGGAGGTGGGGAAGGCCGCCGGCGATGTCATAGACGGGACGGTTCCAGCGATAGATGGTGCCGTTGTGCAGGCGCAGCTCGGAGAGGTTGGGGGTGCCGCCCGCCTCGAGCACGGTCAGCGGGTCCTCCTCGTCGATGACCGGGAGCAGCGCGGGGAAGTAGCGCACGTTCTCCTCGAACAGGTCGAAGACCGACGTGATCCACCGCTCGCCGAACCACACGCGAGGACGCACCCCCTGCACCTTCAGCTCCTCGCTGCGGGTGTCGGTCGCCTGCTCGAAGAGGGGGATCCTGGTCTCGGCCCACAGCTGCTTGCCGAGGAGGTACGGCGCATTCGCGGCCAGCGCCACCTGCACCCCGGCGATCGCCTGCGCGGCGTTCCAATAGGCCGCGAACCGGTCGGGACTGACCTGGACGTGGAACTGGGTGCTGGTGCAGGCCGCCTCGGGCATGATCGTGTCGACCGTGGTGCGCAGCCGGTCGACGCCCTGGATGTCGATGGCGATGTCCTCGCCGCGAGCACCGAGGATCTGCTCGCTGAGCAGCCGGTAGCGAGGGTTGGCGCTGATCGCCTCGTCGGTGAGGTGCTCGGATCGCAGGGTCGGCAGGATGCCGATCATCACCTGGTGGGCCCCGATCCGCGCCGCCCGCTCCTCCGCCGCGTTGAGGCTCTCGCGCAGCGTGGTCTCGCAGGCGGTCAGCCCGCCACCGGACAGCGGGCCGGGCGGCAGGTTGAGCTCGATGTTGAACTGGCCCAGCTCGGTCTGGAAGTCGGGGTCGGCGATCGCCGACAGCACCTCGTCGTTGCGCAGGGCCGGATCACCGGCGCCGTCGACGAGATTGAGCTCGACCTCGATGCCGGTCCACGGGTCGTCGGTGTCGAACGCCGACTCGCGCAGCATCCGTTCGAACACGTCGAGGCAGCGGCGCACCTTCTCGCGGTAGCGGGTGCGGTCCGCCGGAGTGAACTCCTGCTCAGCGACCTCATCGCCCATGCAGGCAGCCTAGAGGAGTCCCTCTGACGGCAACCCGATCGTCCAGTCGAAGCCCGGCTCCCACGACTCCGGTGGCACCGCGCGCTGCAGGATCGAGCCCAACGCCTCGGCCAAGGCGTAGTGCGGGTCGACACCCACGCAGCGGTCGACCGCCACCCAGGCGAGAGCGCCGTCACCGGCCTGCCACGCGGCCCAGCCGAGCAGGATCGCGGGCGCTGGGAGGTAGTGGTCCGGCACCTGTCGCACCAGCGCTCTCCAGAAGGCGACCTGGTCGAGCGCGGTCTCGGGGCTGATCAGCGACCAGGCCGCGTCGCGGATCCGGACCGAGCGCATCCCGCTCACCAGCCGCGCGAGATCGACAGGGTCGGGCAGCTCTCCCCGCGCCACGCACCCGCCGACCAGGTGGCGAGCCCAGGTCCCCTCCCTCAGCAGCCAGCGTGGGTCGGTCGGATCGCCCGGCGTCCACTCCTGACGCGACAGATCTGACGCGCAGCGGGCGACGGCGACGGGGTCCGGCTGCACCGAGGCGACGAGGTCGGCTCGGCTGGTGTGGCGCAGCCGCCCGCTGACGAGCGCCTCGACGACGAAGGGATGGCAGGACACGTCGAAGTCCACGAAGCCCCCACCCGGCCCCTGCGTCGAGCTCACGGAAGCGCTCGCCGTCGACGTGCAGCGCCGTGACGACCGCGATCCCCGAGCGACGGCAGCCGCGCCGCAGCGTGTCGTGGACGGGACGGATCGCGGCCGGGTCGGCGCCGTAGTAGACGAGCACCACGGCCCGGGCACCGTGCTCACGCGCCGGACCGAGCAGCACCTCCTCCAGTCCGGTCAGCACGGCGCGCGACTGCGCGGCGCGCGGAGGGAGGTCGGTGCGGCCGTGGAAGGGCCGGTCGGCACCGAAGGTCATGATCACGATGTCGTCGTCGCCGGGCCAGAAGCCGAGCACCGAGGGCACCATGGCCACCAGGTCCTCGGGGCAGCGGGCGGTCATGGAGGTGGTGGCGGGGTCGCGGGTGGAGGTCATGGCTCGACCATGGCCTCGGGGACGGACGGAGAGCACCGGCGTCGCGTCGGCCTGTGGCGGGAGGAGCGGACCCGACGGGCTGTGGAAGGGACGTGGTCGGTCGGGTGACGTGCGACGACTAACGTGACGCGCGTGCGCGCCCAGGCCTCGGTCCTCCATCTGGACCTCGATGCCTTCTTCGCCGCGGTCGAGCAGCGCGACAAGCCGTCGCTGCGTGGCAAGCCGGTGGTCGTCGGCGGCACCGGCGGGCGCGGCGTCGTCTCGACGGCCTCCTACGAGGCCCGGGTCTTCGGCGTCCGCTCAGCCATGTCGACCCGGGAGGCACGGGCCCGATGTCCCAACGCCGCCTATCTGTCGGGTCGCTTCGAGGCCTATCGGGCGACCAGCCAGGCAGTGATGACGCTGCTCCGCTCGGTGTCCCCGCTCGTCGAGCCGCTGTCGCTCGACGAGGCGTTCGTCGACCTCGAGCAGGCCGGGCTGCCCGACCTCGAGGTGCCGACCGTGACCGCGTTCGCGGAGGACCTGCGCACCCGGGTCCGCGAGGTCACCGGCGGCCTCACCGCCTCGGTGGGCATCGCGTCGTCGAAGTTCCTCGCCAAGATCGCCAGCGACCTCCGCAAGCCCGACGGGCTCGTGGTCGTCGCCCCGGGCACGGAGACCGCCCTGCTCCACCCGATGCACGTCTCCGTCATCCCCGGCGTCGGCCCCGCCACCGTCGAACGGCTGCGGCGCGCCGGGCTCCACACCGTGGCCGAGCTCGCCCGCGTCAGCGAGGAGGAGCTCGTCCAGCAGGTGGGCCGGTCGCTGGGTCAGGCGCTGCACCAGCTCGCTCGCGCGGAGGACGACCGGGCCGTCGTACCGGATCGGGAGACGAAGTCGGTGAGCGTCGAGGGCACCTATGAGCACGACCTCACCGACCGTCGCCAGATGGAGGCGATCGTGGTGCGGC
This sequence comes from Nocardioides caeni, assembly GCF_004912195.1. Taxonomy (GTDB): domain Bacteria; phylum Actinomycetota; class Actinomycetes; order Propionibacteriales; family Nocardioidaceae; genus Nocardioides; species Nocardioides caeni. Next base: position 648,063 of record NZ_STGW01000001.1, on the reverse strand, counting down.
AGGCCGGCGAGGTCGCGCGCCGGATGAAGGCCAACGGCCTGTCCGGTCGCACGGTGTCGCTGAAGGTCCGGATGTATGACTTCACCACCCTCAGCCGGTCCTCCACCCTGCCCGCGCCGACCGAGGACGCGGCGACCATCGCGCGCCTCGCCCGGGCGCTGCTCGCCGACCTCGACACGTCCGGTGGGGTCAGGCTGCTGGGCGTCGGGGTCTCCGGGCTCGCGGACTGGGTGCAGGAGGACCTGTTCGCGACCGCCTCCGAGACCGAGGACGCCGACGCGGCCGACACCGACCCCGGACAGCCGGACCTGCCGGAGCTGCTCGAGCTGGAGCAGGCCGGCGCCCGCCCCCGGGGCACGACGTGGTCGCCCGGCATGGACGTCGTCCACGACGAGCACGGCCGCGGCTGGGTGTGGGGCGCGGGCCGCGGCGTGGTGACGGTCCGCTTCGAGACGGCCGAGACCCCGCCCGGACCGGTCCGCTCCTTCCCCGCGGACGATCCCGCCCTGCAGCGCTGGCGCCCACCCGTCGAGGACCCACCGGAGCCCCAGTAGCGTTCACGCATGTCCGTCGAGCAGTCCCGACCGCCCCGCGCGGAGCAGCGCCCCGTCACCACGACCCACCACGGGCGGGAGCGCACCGACGAGTACGAGTGGCTGCGCGACAAGGAGTCGCCCGACGTGCTCGCCCACCTCGAGGCCGAGAACGCCTGGACGAAGGCCCGCACCGCGCACCTGGCCGAGCTGCGCGGGCGCATCTTCGAGGAGATCAAGGCCCGCACGCTGGAGACCGACCTGTCGGTCCCGACCCGCGTTCGCGGCCACTGGTACTACGGCCGCTCCTTCGAGGGCCGGCAGTACGGCGCCAGCTGCCGCGTCCCGGTCGCGGACCCGGCCGACTGGACTCCCCCGCAGCCCGCCGCGGACGCGCAGCCCGACCAGCCGGCACTCCCCGGCGAGGAGGTCCTGCTCGACCTGGACGCCCTGGCCGAGGGCCACGACTTCTTCTCGCTGGGCGGGTCGGCCGTCAGCCCCGACGACCACCTGCTCGCCTATGCCACCGATGTCGTCGGCGACGAGCGCTACACGGTGCGGGTCCTCGACCTGCGCACCCGCGAGCTGCTGGCCGACGAGCTGACCGACGTCCTCGGCGGTGTGACCTGGGGCGCCGTGTCGGCGTCCGGGGAGGCCGACCACTTCTACTACACGACCGTCGACGAGGCCTGGCGTCCGGACAAGGTGTGGCGCCACCGGCTCGGCACGACCCAGGCGGAGGACGAGCTGGTCTTCCACGAACCCGACGGCCGCTACTTCGTGGGCGTCGGCAAGACCCGCAGCCAGCGCTACGTGGTGATCGCCGCGAGCTCCAAGACCACCTCGGAGTTCCACCTCCTCGACGCCGACGACCCCAGCGGGACGCCGGTCTGCTTCGCCACCCGCACCGACGGCGTCGAGTACTCCCTCGAGCACGCCGTCGTCGGCGGCACCGACCTGCTGCTCGTGCTGCACAACGCGACCGGCCCCGAGTTCGAGCTCGCGATCGCACCCGCCGCGCCCACCCCGCCCGCCGACTGGCGCCCGCTGCTCGCGCACGACCCCGACGTCCGGCTCGAGGACGTCGACGCCTTCGCCGGCCACCTCGTCGTCCACCAGCGCAGCCAGGGCAGCACCCGCGTGCGGGTCCTGACGCTCGGCGACGACCCCCACTCCCCCGTCGTCGGCGACCGCTTCGTCGACTTCCCCGGCGAGCTCGCCTCGGTCGGTTCCGGCGGCAACCCCGCCTGGGAGCAGCCGACGATCCGCGTCGGAATGACCAGCCTGAGCCGCCCGTCCGCCGTCTACGACCACGACCTCGCGACCGGCGAGCAGGTGCTGCGCAAGCAGGCGCCCGTGCTCGGCGGCTACGACCAGGACGACTACGAGGAGCACCGCCTGTGGGCACCGTCGGTCGACGGCGTGGAGGTCCCGATCTCCCTCGTGGTCCGCAAGGGCGTGCGCGGCCCGGCCGGTGACCGGCCGGTGCCGGTCCACCTCTACGGCTACGGCGCCTACGAGGCCTCGATCGACCCCTACTTCGCGGTCGCCCGGCTCTCCGTGCTCGACCGCGGCGCGGCGTTCGCGATCGCGCACGTCCGCGGTGGTGGGGAGATGGGACGCCACTGGTACGACGACGGCAAGCTCGCCCACAAGCAGCACACCTTCGACGACTTCATCGCCGCCGCCCGCCACCTGGTGGCCAGCGGCTGGACCACGGCCGACCGGATCGTGGGCGAGGGCGGCAGCGCCGGCGGCCTGCTCATCGGGGCCGTCGCCAACCAGGCTCCGGAGGCGTTCGGAGGGTTCGTGGCCGAGGTGCCGTTCGTGGACACCCTGACCACGATGCTCGACGCGAGCCTGCCCCTCACCGTCCCCGAGTACGACGAGTGGGGCAACCCGAGCGACGACCCGGTCGCCTACGACCGGATCGCCGGCTACGCGCCCTACGAGAACGTCGCCGACCGCCCCTACCCCCCGATGCTGGTCGAGACGTCCCTCAACGACACCCGGGTGCTCTATGTCGAGCCCGCGAAGTGGGTGGCGCGGCTCCGGGACCGGGCGCCGCAGGCCGACGTGCTGCTGCGCACGGAGATGTCCGCGGGCCACGGTGGGGTCTCCGGCCGCTACCGCGCGTGGGAGGACCGGGCCTTCTCCCTGGCATGGATCCTCGAGCGCCTCGGTCTCGCCGACGCCGAGCCGCTGACCAGCCGGGGCGCCGCCCCGGGTGCCGAAGGTTCATGAGAACTCCCTGAGATTCGTCCCTGCATGCAACTTCCCCCGCGTGCCATACGTCATTGCGGGTAGAGCGACACCGTGGTCCGGGGAATCCCCGGCCCGACACCGGTGTTGGGAACACACGTGCGGATGTCCACACCGCACGACGGCAAGGAGGGACGCGATGGCTACCGCAACTGCGAAGAGGACACGCAACACCGGCCGCGAGATCGAGGGTCGCGACAGCGTCGGCCTCTACCTCGACGAGATCGCCCGGACGCCGCTGCTCGATGCTGCCCGGGAGGTCGAGCTCGCCAAGGCGATCGAGGCAGGGCTCCTCGCGGAGCACCTCCTCGCCGAGGGCCGGGTCGGACGCCGCAAGGGTGGCGCCCCCAAGCAGGCCACGCAGGCCGAGCTCGAATGGATCGCCGAGGAGGGCCGCGCGGCCACCCAGGAGTTCATCAACGCCAACCTGCGTCTGGTCGTCTCCATCGCCCGCAAGTACGGTCGGGCCCAGATGCCGATGCTCGACCTGATCCAGGAGGGCAACACCGGCCTGATCCGCGCGGTCGAGAAGTTCGACTACGCGAAGGGCTACAAGTTCTCCACCTACGCCACCTGGTGGGTCCGCCAGGCCATCACCCGCGGCATCGCGCAGCAGGCGCGGGTCGTGCGGCTCCCCGTCCACGTGGTCGAGGAGCTCAACCAGGTGGGTGGCGCCCGTCGTACCCTCGAGCGGCAGCTGGGCCGCGACCCGGAGCCGGAGGAGATCGCCGCCGAGCTCGGCATCGAGGTCGACCGCGTGCTCGACCTGATGGCGTGGGGTCGTGAGCACGTCAGCCTCGACACCCCGGTCGACGAGGACGGCGACACCTCGCTGGGCGACCTGATGGCCCAGGAGACCGCGCCCGGTCCCGACCTGACGGTGCTGGACGTGGAGGCCCGCGACCGGCTCAACAACCTCGTCGACCAGCTCGACGAGCGGGCCGCCGACATCATCCGGTCCCGCTACGGCCTCACCGACGGCCGGCAGCACAAGCTCGCCGACATCGGCGTCAAGCACGGCATCTCGGCCGAGCGGGTGCGCCAGCTGGAGCGGGAGGCGCTGCAGAAGCTGCGGCGGCTCGGCGACCCCGACCTGGCGTCGGGCTCAGCCGCCTGACCTGCACGACCTCTGGCTGCTAGTCCCCGGCAGTCAGCTCCTCGAAGACCTCCGTCACACGCTGACGGAGGTCTTCGAGCGTTCCGGTGTTGTCGATGAGGTGGGTGGCGACGGCGCGGCGCTGCTCACGGGTCGCCTGGGCCGCGATGCGGGCGCGGGCGTCCTCCTCCGCCATCCCGCGGTCGCCGACCATCCGCTCGACCTGGGTCTCCTCGGGGACGTCGACGACGATCACGGCGTCGAACTCGCCCGGGCGGCCGGTCTCGACGAGGAGCGGGATGTCGTGGACCACCAGACCGTCGGCCGGCGCCGCCGTCTCGAGCTCGAGGTAGCGCTCGAAGACGAGGGGATGGACGATCGCCTCGAGCCGGCGGCGCTGCTCGTCGTCTCCGAAGACGAGCTGGCCCATCCGCGGACGGTCGAGGTCTCCCTCGGGGGTCAGCAGCTCGGGGCCGAACGCCTCCACCACGGCGGCCAGGCCGGGCGTGCCGCGGGCGACGACCTCACGGGCGATCTGGTCGGCATCGATGACGACGGCGCCCAGCTCCCTCAGGATCGAGGCCACCGTGCTCTTCCCCGAGGCGATCCCCCCGGTCAGTCCCACGCGCATGACGCGGACCCTACTGGTGTCGTCGGGCTCAGCACCGGCCGGTGCGACGTACGACGCGGACGGCACGGGGCGGGCCGACCTCGCCGGGTCGCACCGCGCGCACCCGCAGCCGCCAGACCCGCGCCACCGGGAGCCGGGTCAGGGTCGCCCGCTGGACGGTCGGACGCGCGGCGAGCCTCCAGCGCCTCCCGTCCCAGCGCAGCACCTGGTAGGACGCTGCCCCCGGGACGCGTGACCAGGCCATCCGGGCGCAGCGCAGCCCGGCGACCGCACGAACGTTGCCGGGCGCGGTCAGCGCCGGGACAGGCGGCGGGACGGGGTCGGACCCGATGCCGAGGCGCGCCAGGGCCCGCGCGATGCGGTCGGCGATCAACCGCTCGCCCTCGGCGTCGGGGTGCGAGCCGTCCCGCGTGCGCTCGATCGTGTAGTCCGTCGCGGCGTCGGCGAGCTCGACCGGCGAGGACGCGCTGTCGAGCTCCGTCGTGAGCGCCGCGATGCCCGCGTTGAGCTCGGGGACACCTGCGAACCAGGTCTGCGTCGCCTCGGCGAGCACGACCCGAACGTCCGGCCTCGCCGACCGGGCGGTCGCGACGATGCCCCTCAGGCTGTCCACGACGTCGGGAACGGGCCGCTGGAAGAGCACGTCGTTGACACCCAGCATGACGACGAGGACGTCGGGATCGTGATCGGCCATGAGGTCGGCGACCGGGACGTCGAGAAATCCGGCCCACATCCCCCACCGCGCCGCGTGGTCGCGGTCGAAGGCCGGGTCGGCGTAGGCGGTGGAACCGCCGTGGTCGGTCACGCTGTCGTGGAGGTCGGCGCGGGGCCCGACGAGGTCGAAGGCGACGCCGTCGTCGCGCAGGTGCTGCCAGAGCCGGTAGCGCCAGGTCCAGTCGCCCGTGGCGCCCTGGGTGACGGAGTCGCCGAGGAGCATGATCCGCAGGTGCTCGGACGTCGAGGCAGACGTGGCCGTGGGCGCCGCGTCGGCCTCGGCCGTCGACGGCAGGCCGAGCAGCGCCGTCAGCGCGGCGACGAGCAGCACGAGCACGGGCGCGCGCATCACGCCACCTCCTCCCCCTCCCGCGGAGGCTAGGCGCGCGACACCGGTCGTGACCGGCGATCCGGTGAGGTCGGGTCGAACGACGCGGGGGTCTGGCCCGATCGGGCCACACCGCCCCCTACGGTGGGGCGGTGCCCGCCCCCTCCCCATCGTCGACTCCCCCGCCGTCGACGCCCGTGCCGCTGACGCCCCTGCCCGGCGACCGGGTGGCCCTGTTGGTGCCGGGCTCGGTGGAGTACGTCGACGCGGTGTGGCGCCTGCTGACGGCCGGGATCTTCCCCATCCCGCTCGACCCGCGGCTCACGGCGAACGAGCAGGAGCGGATCCTGCGAGGCTTGGCGCCCTCGCGGGTGGTCCGGTCGACCGAGGAGCTGGCGGAGCTGGTCGATGACCTGCCGGTGCCCGGACTGCCGCTGGGTCGGCCGATGCACTGCACCAGCGGCACGACGGGCGTCCCGAAGGGTGTCTTCTCCGGCCTGCTGTCACCCGCCGACGCCACCGCGCTGTGGGCCGAGGAACGCGACCTGTGGGGCTTCGACGCAGGCGACGTCAACCTCGTCCTCAGCCCGCTCCACCACTCCGCGCCGCTCCGCTTCGCGATGGGGACCCTGCTGGCCGGCGGTCGGATCGTCGTCCCCGGCCCGTTCGACCCCGCAGCCGTCACCGCCGCGATCGAGGCCGAGCGGCCCACCACCATGTTCTGCGTCCCGACCCACCTGCAGCGCCTCTTCGCGCACTGGGACGCGGTCGGCACCCCCGACCTGTCCTGCTTCCGCCTGGTCGCCCACGCCGGTGCCCCCTGCCCGGTCGACGTCAAGCGTCGGCTGATCGATCTCTTCCCGGCCGGGTCGACCTGGGAGTTCTACGGCGCCACGGAGGGACAGTTCACCGCCTGCCGCAGCGAGGAGTGGCTCGAGCGGCCCGGCACCGTCGGCCGCGCGCGGCCCGGCCGCACCATGACCGCCGATCCCGACGGCACCCTGTGGTGCGAGGTCCCCGACTTCGCCCACTTCAGCTACTTCGGCGCACCGGAGAAGACGGCCGCCGCCTGGCGCACCACCGCCACCGGGGCCGCCTTCAGCGTCGGCGACCACGGGCGGATCGACGACCACGGCTACCTCTACCTCGACGGTCGTCGGGAGGACCTGATCATCACCGGCGGCGTCAACGTGTACCCGACCGAGGTCGAGCAGGTGCTCGGCGAGTGCCCGGGCGTCGTGGAGGTCGCGGTCTACGGCGTCGACGACCCCGACTGGGGACGACGGGTCTGCGCCGCAGTCGTCGGCACGGTGAGCGAGCAGGCCTTGGCGTCGTACGCCCGCGAGAGGCTGGCACCGCCCAAGCGACCCAAGACATGGACGTTCATGGACGCGCTGCCGCGCACCCTCACCGGCAAGGTGCTGCGCGGCGAGCTGGCCCGGCCCACGCTCAGGCCTTGATCCGCCCCGTCTCGTGGGCCCACATCGCGACCTCGACGCGGTTGCGGGCGCCGAGCTTGTTCATCAGCGCCGCGACATGGGTCTTCACCGTGCTCAGGGTGATGTGCAGCTCGGCGGCGATCTCGGCGTTGGTGCGGCCGCGCGCGACCGTGAGCAGCACCTCCTCCTCACGCTCGGTGAGCGGCTCGATCGGCTGGGGCGGCGGGGCGGCTCGCTCCAGCCCCGCGAGCGTGGTGAGCAGGCGGCGGGTGATGTCGGGTGAGATCAGCGCGTCCCCGTTGGCGGCGGCGTGGATCGCCTGGGCCAGCAGCTCCGGCCCGGCGTCCTTGAGGAGGAAGCCCCGGGCGCCCGCCTTGAGGGCGCCGTGGACGTATTCGTCGAGGTCGAAGGTCGTGATGATCACGACGGCCAGGGGATCCTCGACGCCCGGCCCGGCGAGCTGGCGGGTCGCCTCGACGCCGTCGATGCCGGGCATCCGGATGTCGAAGAGGCAGACGTCGGGGCGCAGCTCGCGCGCCACGGCGACTGCCTCGTGACCGTCGGTCGCCTCGCCGACGACCTCGATCCCGGGCTGGGCGTTGAGGATCATGGTGAGCCCGGTGCGGATCAGGAGCTGGTCGTCGGCGACCACCACCCGGATGGTCCCCTGGCCAGTCACTGCGGCACCTCCCGCGGGATCGTCGCCTCGACGGTCCAGCCGCCGAGCGGGTCCGGACCGGCGTGACAGGTGCCGCCGAGCAGCTTGGCCCGCTCCGCCATCCCGACCAGCCCGTAGCCCACACCGGCCGCGAGGCGCGCCGCTTCTCCGTCGTCGTGCACACGCAACCGTACGACGCCGACCTCCTCGTGGGCATCGCTGGTGACCTCCACGGCAATCACCGTGGCGTTCACCGAATGTCTGACGGCGTTGGTGACCGACTCCTGGCAGATCCGGAAGACCGCCGCCTCGACCGCCTGCGGCAGGTCAACGAGGTCGCCGTCGCGGTGCACCCGCACCGCGGGGCTCATCCGGGTCAGGTCGTCCAGGTCACCGATGCCCCGCTGTGGCGCGTAGCTGACCGGCACCGGGTCGGTGGTGTCGCCGTCGCCGTCGCCGTGGTCGTCGTGACGCAGCACCCGGACCATGGTGCGCATCTCGAGCAGGGTGCGCGATGCCTCCGCCTCGATGACTGCCAGCACCTCGACCGCAGCGGCCGGGTCGGTGGCCGCTACCGCACGCCCCGCCTGCGCCTGGATCGCGATGGCCGAGACGTGGTGCGCGACCGTGTCGTGCAGCTCACGGGCGAGCTCGCCGCGCTCGAGCGTCCGGACCTGCTGCACCTCACGCTTGTGCGCAACGGCGCGGTAGCGCATGGCGGCCCCGAGGGCGAAGGACGCGATCAGCACGGTGGTCCCGCCGATCACGTCCCCGGCGGTCTCGGCGGTCGCGAGGCCGAGGACCGCCGGGACGGCGACGACCGCCGTCCCGATCAGCGCCTCGCGACCGGACGCCCAGCGATAGAGGGAGTAGGGCAGCAGCAGGAGACAGACCATGGTGTTGAGACCCGCGTTGGCGGTGCCGTCGAGGAGCAGCGGGAGGTGGAGCACCATCGCGCCACCGAAGCCGACCGCGGTCGCCATGAGCGGATGCGTCCGCCGCCAGAGCAGGGCCGGGATCACGATGAGCGCGACCGCGATGGCCAGGGGTCGGGCCGGCACGTCGGAGCGGAAGGCCGCCTCGCCCGCGGCCGTCAGCAGCAGGGCTCCGACCAGCGCCCGGTCCCACCAGGCCCGGGCCGCCGGGCCCGACGGGACGGGAGCGCGCGGCTCGGCGAGGATCGAGCGGAGGAAGGCGGCGGGCACCCCTCCAGCCTAGGGAGCGCTAGCCCGCGTCGTACGGGGCACAAGCACGAGCCGTGTCTCGTACTTTCGGTGGAGGGGTCCCCCACTCCTCAGCCCGATGTACGTCGCTCGTCGGCGGGCCACGGTGGGGGCATGTCGAATCTCCTCCACCGGCTCGGCCGGTCCGCTGCCACCCGCCCCTGGGCCGCGATCGGCGCCTGGCTGGTCCTCGCCCTCGTCGTCATCGCCTCCTCCGCCGCCTTCGGGCGCGATCTCGAGGAGAGCTTCGAGGCTCCCGGCCTCGACTCCTACCAGGCTGCGGAGCTGCTCGCCGAGGCCGGGGCCGACGAGGGCGGCGTCACCGCCCACGTCGTCCTCGAGGCTCCGGACGTGGCGTCGGAGTTGGCGCCGGTCGAGGCCGCTCTCGAGGCACTGCCCCACGTAATGGGGACGACCGGCAGCGTGTCGCCGGACGGCACCATCGCACTGGTGCGCGTGCAGTATCCGGCGATCGAGCATCTCGACGCCTCCGACCTGGACGACCTCAAGGACGCCGTCGCCGACCTGCGGGACGAGTCGTCGTTGACCCTCGAGACCGGAGGCGACCTGTTCTTCGCCTTCGAGGAGGCACCCACCGGCCTCGGCGAGACCGCGGGCATCGTCGTCGCGATGATCGTCCTGCTGATCGCCTTCGGCTCCTTCGTGGCGATGGGGCTGCCGATCGCGATGGCCCTGCTCGGTCTGGTCGTCGGTGTCACGTCGATGAAGCTGGTGACCTACCTGGTCGACATCCCGGCCTGGGCGCCGGAGCTGGCGGCCATGGTCGGGCTCGGCGTCGGCATCGACTATGCGCTCTTCCTCGTCACCCGGCACCGCGAGAACCTCGCGCTGGGCATGACGGTCCCCGAATCGGCCGGCCGCGCCCTGGCGACCGCGGGGCAGGCAGTGATCTTCGCCGGCGGCACCGTCGTCGTGGCGATCCTCGGGTTGCTCGTCGCGGGGATCCCGTTCGTGACCGGCGGCGGCGTCGCGATCTCGGCGATGGTGCTCGTGATGGTGCTCGCCTCGGTCACCTTGCTGCCGGCACTCCTCGGGCTCGCGGGGCACCGGATCAACGGACGCCGCCGCACCCCGCGCCGGCCGGGCACCGGCTGGGCCCGGTGGGGTGCTCACGTGACCCGCCACGCGACGGCGTATCTCGTCGCCGGTGCGGCTCTCATGGTCGCGCTCGCCGCCCCCGTGCTCGCCCTCGACCTCGGGTTCCCGGACGACGGGACCAAGCCCGAGTCGAGGACCGAGCGCCGCGCCTACGACCTGATCGCCGACGGGTTCGGCCCCGGCGCCAACGGTCCGCTGGTGCTCGCGGTCGACATCTCCGGGGACGACTCCGTCGTGGCGCCACTCGCCGCGGCCATCGCAGCCGACCCGGGCATCGTCGCAGTGGGCGAGCCGACCATCGATCTCGACGCGGGCGTGGCGACCCTGGTGGCGCAGCCGACCACCTCGCCCCAGGACGTCGCCACGCAGGACACCGTCGCGAGGCTCCGCAGCGAGGTGCTCCCGACGGTGCTCGACGACACCGGAGCGACCGCCCATGTCGGCGGTCAGACGGCCACCTTCGCCGACCTCGGCGACCGGGTGCAGGAGCGGATGCCGCGCTTCGTGGTCGCCGTGCTGCTGCTGTCGTTCCTCCTGCTCACGCTGCTGTTCCGGTCGGTGCTGGTGCCGCTGAAGGCGGTGATCCTGAACCTGCTGAGCGTCGGCGCGGCGTACGGCGTCCTCGTCATGGTCTTCCAGTGGGGCTGGGCTGCCGCGCTGATCGGCGTGGAGTCGACGGTGCCGATCGTGTCCTTCATCCCGCTGTTCATGTTCGCGATCCTCTTCGGCCTGTCCATGGACTATGAGGTGTTCCTGCTGTCGCGGGTGCGCGAGGAGCACCGTCGCGACGGCGACAACACCCGCGCGGTCATCGCGGGCATCGCCGGCACGGGACGCACCATCACCGCCGCCGCGCTGATCATGGTGGCGGTCTTCTCGGGCTTCGTCCTCGGCAGCGACCCCGTCGTGAAGATGATGGGAGTCGGGCTGGCCACGGCGATCTTCCTCGACGCCACCGTCGTGCGTCTGGTCCTCGTGCCGGCCACGATGAAGCTCCTTGGCGACGCGAACTGGTGGCTGCCGGGCTGGCTGGACCGCCTGCTGCCGGAGCTGGATGCGGAGCCGGAAACAGCGCTGGTGGAGGCGTGACACACCGGCCTCCTTCCGCGGCGAACTGGACCGTCAGAGGTAGAAGTCGGTCCGCCCGTCCGGCTCCCCTGGGCGACGGGCCGCCAGGTCGAGCAGCTGCGAACCACTGGCAGCACGGGCACCGACCTCGCCGACGAGCGCGCCGCTCAGTTGATGATCTCGCCCCGCTCGTGGTGACGAAGCACCGCCAGCCGGTCGTGCCAGTCCTGCAGCGCCTCCGGCGTCAGCCGCACCCAGTCGGTCACCTCGCCGACGACCCGGATCGGCCGCCAGCCCCGCTCCCGGCATGAGGGCGGTGAAGTAGATGTGGTTCATCACCACCTCCGGCCGATAGTTCGACCGGAACCCCGAGGTGAGGAGATCCCCAACCCTCACGTCCGCCTTCGTGCCGTGGAAGAAGGGGCCCTCGTCCAGTACGTCGCTCACCGGGACAGGGTAGGTCGCGCGTGGGGTTGGCGAGGGTGAGCAGGTCTCTAGTAGCCCAGATTGACGTGGGCGGTAGTCCTGATGATCGACCGGGATCCGATCAAGCAGGTTGATGCGATCCCGGTCGATCACTCGACTCGGTCATCCACGACGGCGAGCCGTCGCTGTGGGTGCATGTCGTCGCCCACGACCCTGACCCTCAAGCGGTCTGGGTGTCTTCCTGGTCGTCACGATGTCGTGCTGAAGGTCGCCGCTGGCCGGCTGCTGGTGGTGCATGGGAGCGGTAGGTGTGGCCGGTGGGCGTGGTGGTCTCGACCACGTGACCCTCGGGACCGGCTCGGGGCCGTTGCCGCCAGCCGGGAGCCTGCTTGGCGTAGTTGCAGGCCTCGCAGTAGCCCTGTCCGGACTCCGCGGTCGTGGCACCGCCCTCGGCGACGGGATCGACATGGTCGAGGTGGCGGATCGGAGCGTTGCACCACGGGGTGCGGCACCACTGGTCGCGGTGGCGAAGGAACTCTCCGAGCAGTCGCGGGAAGCGACGTTGACGCGAGTCCATCGCGATCAGCTGCCCGGTGCGGTGGCTGGCGTAGAGACGCCGGATCCACACGGCGAGGTCGGCGTCGACGTTGGCGGCGATGAGCTCGCGGGCCAGATCCGCCGGGATCGGGCCGTGGTCGGTGAGCGCGGCGGGGTCGTGGGCACCGGTGAGCAGCGCGGCGTCGGTCATCACGACTCCGACGGTGACGGGGACGACCGGCGCGCCGTCCTCGGTGGTGGCGCACCCGGTGGTGCGGGTGACGAGGGTGTCCGCCATGACCTGTCCGCGGCTCCGCTCGTCGCCGGCGGCGCGGGCCTGGTCGGCCTCGGCCTTGAGGGTGGCGTAGACCGCGACGCCTTGGGCGACCGGCAGCAGCGCGGTCACGTAGGCCATGGTGTCGGGTGCGGGCCGAATGGTGACGCACCGCTCGGACTCAGCCTTGCGTCGCCGTTTCGCGACCGCTGCCGGGTCGAGCTCGGCGGTGAGGCGACGCACCGTGCCGTGGACCTCGCGGTCCGACATCGCCGCGAACGCCGCATGGTCGGCAGCGAGCTGCTGATCGATCGCAGACCGGTGCTCGGCCTCCAGGCAGGCGGTCTCGCGGGCCACGACGGTGGCCCGCCACTCGGTGATCAACCCGAACCGGAAGGCGGCCATGGTGTGGGGCAGCTCGTGGGCGATCCGCGCCAACGCAAGGTGCTGGCGGCCGCGATGGGGCGACTCCCGGCGGGCCAGCGCTATCTGCTCGGCCACACCCCGACCCTGACGCCGGGCCGGAACCCCCTCCTCGGCCTGACGGGCGCGTTCGACGACGTCGAACGCCTGGGCCACCCGGAGCTGGCGCGCCTGGGCCGCGCAGACCAGCTCCTCGAGGGCCCGCAGCTCGTCGATCAGCTCGGCCGGCTCACCACTCGCCTCGATGAGGGCGAGCGTGCGACGCCAATCCCGCAGTCGCGGAGTCGTCACCCGAGTAGAATCGAACATGGGAACGAATATAGGCCCGACCACCGACACAACGCGTCGGTCGCGTACAGGCCTGTGGAACTAGCCGGCCCTCTCGCCACCGCCGTCAGCCGCATCGCGCCGAGCCCCGCTCCGCCGGTCCCACCACGCCCAGCCAGCCATGACGACAGCCACGAGCAGGGCGCCGGCGATCTCGTCGACAACGTAGTGCTCGGCGTAGTAGACGAGCGAGAAGAGCATGCTGGCCGGATAGAGCAGGACGATCCAGCGCCACGGGTTCTGGAAGCGCACGATCACCCACCAGGCGATGAAGATCGCGAGAGCGGAGTGCAGCGACGGCATGGCCGCGACCTGGTTGCCGATCGCGGAGACGTGCTCCTGCGCGGTGGTGCCGTTGGGGTCCTGTGCGGTGACGGAGTTGGCGGACGGCGTGAGGTCGAACCAGCCACGTCCGGTGATCCGGGAGATGTCATCGGTCAGGTAGCCGTCACGCGCGGCCATCCACGGCGGCGCCATCGGATAGAGCAGGTACCCCAGCACCGAGAGCGAGATGATCATCAGGTAGCGCCGCATGTAGTAGATCCACTCGTCCCGGTTGCGCTTCCAGAGGAAGGCACCGATGGCGAGGGCGGCGAAGAAGTGGGAGTAGTAGACGGTGGTCAGCACGACGTCGTACCAGGCCGGGGCCATCGACTGGCTGCACGGCACCCCGCACAGCTTCGCCTGCAGCCACTCGGTCGGCAGCGTGCCACCGAAGAGCCAGCGGTCGGCGTCGATGGGCCAGACGATGCTGACCGAGGTGAAGCCGAGGTCGTCGGAGATGCCGCGGCTGTAGAGATACAGCATCAGTACGGCGAACGGCGGCCACCAGTCGCGCAGGAACGCGAGGTGCTCGCGCACCGGCCGCCGCACGTCCCAGGCAACCGTCGCAAGCCACAGGATGATGACGACCTGATAGCCCTGCCGCGGGAGGCCGTTGAGCTGGATGTAGAGCGTGAGGCCGACGACGAACACCAGCACACCCGCCACGCGCGCAAGGTCGACCTTGCGCAGGCTCGGGACCGCCGCCTCGGCTTCCGCAGTCATGCACACCTCCGGGAGCGAGGGTAGTCACTGCACTTGGCGGGGCCGACGGCGGCCGTCCGCCGATCGGAGATCCGTCACCAGTCCGGGCCGCAGGGCCCGACCGCTCCCCCGGCGAAGCACACGTAGACCGGCGCGGACCGCGACCGTGATCCCGTCTCGTCCACCGCCACCGCGCGCACCCGCAGTGCGCCCGATCCGGGCGCGTGCTCGTCGCTGACCTGCAGCGACCCGGACCGCTGACCGACGATGCGCGACGACGGGTGCGCATGCAGGGCGTCGCCCGTGTAGTGGAGGAAGTCGACCTCCAGCACGACGTCGGGCTCGGCGCCGCCGTCGGGATCTGTGGCCGTGATCGACCACGACAGCAGGTTGTCGGTGGCGACGGAGCCGTTGGCCGGAAGGTCGAGGCTCACCTCCGGCGGACCGCCCACCTGCTCCCAGGCCACGTCCGCGGCGGCGAGGCCCTGGTCGCCGTGGACCAGCTCGGCGCGGACCACGTGCTGGCCGGCGCCGAGCTCGACCACGTGCTGACGCTGCTCGAGGGACCACCAGCCGTTGGACCAGAAGTTGTGCACGGGCTCGCCGTCGACCCACAGCCGCACCCACTCGCTGCCGCTCACGGTGAACCGGTAGGTGCCCTCCGGGACGTCGATCCGGCCGCGCCAGGAGGCGCCGAAGCGGTCACCCGGGTGCGCGCGCCCGTCGACCTCGCCGTCCGCGAGCCACGGCGAGCCCGTGGTGGACAGCTGGATGCCGTCGACGCAGCTCGCGGGTGCCATCGCCTCGACGGGCAGCTGGATGGCGGCGTAGGGCAGCAGCCAGGCATAGGGGCTCGGTGGGATCTCCTCGTCGAAGGCGGAGTCGGGGCCGTCGAGGTCGTGGAACGTCCGCCGGAAGGTGCCCACCGGGCACCGGTCGGCCAGGCCGTCGCCGGTCCACCGGATCCGCCGCAGCGAGCCGTGCATGATCGACACCGACCACACCAGACCGTCGGGCCCGGTGAAGAACTTCACCGGCCCACCCGCCGCGGTGGCGTCCGCGAAGGGCGCCACCCCGGTCACGACGCCGTGGTGGTCGACCTCGGCCGTGCGGATGTGGTTCTGCGCGTAGTCACCGAAGACGTAGCGGCCCCGGAAGGCCGCCGGGTAGGCGTCGGAGTCGAGGAAGACACCACCGGAGACGGAGCCGCCGTTGACATGCGGATAGGAGTACGACGGACCGAGAGTCGCGTCGTCCGCGCGCACCGCGGCGCAGGCCTGCCAGGGGCTGTCGGGTGCGTCGACGACGCCGAGCGGCGTGGGGCCGTCGCCCTCCAGGCAGGGCCAGCCGAAGTTCGGCACGGACGCGCCGGGGCGGTCGATCACCTCGTCGAACACCAGCGTGTCGATCTCCTCGACGTCGCCCTCGCCGACGTCGCCGACGACCAGCAGGCCGTCGTGGTGGGTGAACCGAAAGGGGTTGCGGAAGCCCATCGCCAGCACGCGCGAGGCGTTGCTGCTGCCGTCGCCGGTGTGCAGCGGATTGCCCGGCACTCCGCGGCCGGTCTCCGAATCGATGCGGAGCACCTTGCCGGCGAGCACCTCGGGATCCTGCACCCGCAGCGCCTCCAGCCGTCCGCGGACGCCGTCGGGCGTGTAGTAGAGCGAGCCGTCGCCGACGCCGACGAGCAGGTGGCCCCCGTCGTCGAAGCCCAGGTCGCCGATGGTGTGGGCACTGCCGATGAGCGGCACGCAGTCGGGGGTGCGGACGTTGTCCTCGGCCCAACAGGCCTCACCGCCCACGTTGCCGAGCACGACGTGCCGCGACGCAGGATCGAGGCGCTCACCGTCCCAGGTGAAGCGCGCGACCTGCTGGCTGCGGCGGTCCACCCCGTCGGCGGAGTCGTCGCGGACGAAGCTGACATAGACGAACCCGTTGTCCACGAATCCGGGATCGACCGCCAGCCCGATCAGGCCCGCGTCACCCTCGGAGTGCACCTCGGCCGACAGGTCGAGCACGGTGCGCGCCGGAGCGAACCCGTCGTCCTCGCCGTGCTCGACCACCAGCACGCGGCCGCCCTTCTCCGTCACCAGCACTCCGCCGCTGGGCAGGGTCGCCGCACTGGTCGGCAGCTCGAGACCGCCCTGGACCTCCTCCAGCTCGAAGCCCTCGGCGACCCCGGAGTCAGCGACGACGGCGGCCGTCGTCACCATCGCCACCGGGCTCACGGTGCTGCCCAGTGGGCTCACGGCACGCGCCACGACGTCGTGCTCCCCGATGCGCGGACTCCACGTCACCGACCACGGCGCACTGGCGTCCTCGCCGATCAGCACGCCGTCGCCGAAGAACCGCACCCGCTCGACCGCGCCGGTGGTCCGGGCCGTGACCACGACATCACGACCGTCGGCCGCTGCGTCGACCTCGGCGGTCGGCGGCGCGAGCACGGGCGTCACCACGGCGGGCAGCCCGTCGTACGGCGCCAGCACGGCGCGCACCCGGCGGCCCGCGGTCTGCGTGGCGGTGGCGACGGCAGGGAAGCGCACCGACCGGGTGCGACCGATCTCGGCGCTGTCGAGGGTCGACCAGCCCGAGCCGCTCTCGAGCTGCAACCGGACCACTCGCCCGGGCCGCACGTGCGACACGGTGACTGCGGCGCTCACCACGCCGCCGACAGCGGTGCTGAGTGCGGCCGTGGCGGTCTGGGGCGACGCCGTGACCCTGGCGACAGCGGAGACGACCGCGGGCAGTCGCCGTCCACGGTGCACGACCGCCGGCGCGACGACCCGGTAGGTCGCGCGGGCAGCGGTGGCGCGCTGACGCGACGACACCACACCCGCACGGTCGCTGCGGGTCCGCGCGACCGTGGTCCATCGCCCGCCCGTCGAGCGCTCGACGCGCACCGGGCGGGCAGCGCGGGAGCCCAGGCGGGTGCGCAGGGTGACGGCCTCGCCGGTGATCGCCGTCGCGGGCGAGGCGAGCAGCGCGGGGTGGGGCGCGGCCTGCGCCAGCGCGACCGGCAGCACCAGCCAGCCGGCGAGGCTCACGACGAGGCATGCTCCCAGCACGACCGACGACCCCACGACACGACGCACCCCGCGATTGTCCGGCGCTCGCACCCGGTCCACGTGCGGATCCGGGACGGACCGGGACCATGGTCCCGGTCGGTCCGTCCGATCGTCGTCAGCAGGCGAACTGGCGCCGGTAGGCCTGGGGGCTCACGCCCCGCACCCGCGTGAAGTGGTGGCGCAGCGTCGCGGCGTTGCCGAAGCCCACCTCGGTCGCGATCCACTCCACGGACTGGTCGGAGCGCTCGAGCAGCTCCTCCGCCGCCGCGACCCGCTGGCGGGTGACCCACTGGTGCGGGGTCGTGCCGGTCTCGTCGCGGAAACGACGCGCGAAGGTGCGCGGCGACATGTGCGCGCGCCGCGCCAGCGTCTCGATGGCGTGGTCGTCGGCGAGGTTCTCGGTGATCCAGGCGAGGAGGGGCCCGAGCGTGTCGCTGTCGCACTCGGGGACGGCGCGGGCGATGTATTGCGCCTGTCCCCCGTCCCGGTGGGGCGGTACGACGGCGCGGCGGGCGATCATCGAGGCGACCCCGGCGCCGTACTCCTGGCGCCAGATGTGGAGGCAGGCGTCGAGCCCGGCCGCGGTGCCGGCGCTGGTGACCACCTGGCCGGCGTCGACGTAGAGCACCTCGGGGACGACCCGGGCCAGCGGGAAGCGTTGCTGGAGCTGGTCGGTGTACATCCAGTGGGTGGTGCACTCCCGACCGTCCAGGAGACCGGCGGCGCCGAGGGTGAAGGCCCCGCTGCAGACCGACAGGATGCGGGCGCCCCGCTCGTAGGCGTCGCGGATCGCGGTGATGACGGACTCGGGCGGCAGGCCGCCGCGCGGGATGGCCGGCACGGCGACCAGGTCGGCCTCGGCCACCCGGCCCAGGTCGGCCTCGACCTGGATCGAGAAGCCCATCGTGGTGCGGATCGGCTCACGGTCGGGCGCGCAGACGGCGAACTCGAGGCGCGGCACCCCGTGGTCGCGCCGGTCCAGGCCGAAGGCCTCACAGAGGACGCCGAGCTCGAAGGGAGCGACGCCGTCGAAGGCCAGGACGGCCACGTTGGTCAACACCCCCCACAGGATGCCAGTCGGATGGCAGGAAATCAACGCAGACCGTCATTCCTGCCACTGGTGGCAGGAATGCGAGGAGAGCAGGATTACTGCCATGACCACCGCACTGCTCCTCCTCGGAATCCTCGCCCTCCTCGCCGGCGCCGTCGCCACCGCGAGGACGGTCATCCACGACGGCCGCGGTCACACCGCGCCGCCCCGCTCCCGCGCCCTCGACCCCGACACCGTCGCGCCCGCACGGCGTCTCAGCCGCCGCTGAGCCGGCCCGTGCCCGGGCACGAAAAACCCGAAGGCCCCGACCATCAGGTCGGGGCCTTCGTGCGATCAGATGCCGATCAGGCGATCAGTTGCCACCCGTCAGCTTCTCGCGGAGAGCCTGCAGCGCCTCGTCGGAGGCGAGCGATCCGCCCTCCTCCTCGGCCGGGGCGGCGGAGGAGTACGAGTTGGCCTCGCCGGCCTCGATCTCGGCCTGCTTGGCGTCGGCCTGCTGCTTGACGTGCGCCTCCCAGCGGGCGTGCGCCTTGGCGTACTGCTCCTCCCACTTGGCGCGCTGCTCGTCGTAGCCCTCGAGCCACTCGCCGGTCTCCGGGTCGAAGCCCTCGGGGTAGATGTAGTTGCCCTGGTCGTCGTAGGTCGCCTCCATGCCGTAGAGCGTGGGGTCGAACTCCTCGACGTCCGCGGCGGCGGCGGTCTCGTTGGCCTGCTTGAGGGACAGCGAGATCCGGCGACGCTCGAGGTCGATGTCGATGATCTTGACCATGACGTCGTCGTTGACCTGGACGACCTGCTCCGGGATCTCGACGTGGCGCTCGGCCAGCTCGGAGATGTGGACCAGGCCCTCGATGCCCTCCTCGACGCGGACGAACGAGCCGAAGGGCACCAGCTTGGTGACCTTTCCGGGCACGATCTGACCGATCTGGTGGGTGCGGGCGAAGTGCTGCCACGGGTCCTCCTGCGTCGCCTTCAGCGACAGGGAGACACGCTCGCGGTCCATGTCCACGTCGAGGACCTCGACGGTGACCTCGTCGCCGACGGTGACGACCTCGGACGGGTGGTCGATGTGCTTCCAGGACAGCTCCGAGACGTGCACGAGGCCGTCGACGCCACCGAGGTCCACGAAGGCACCGAAGTTGACGATCGAGGACACGACACCCTTGCGGATCTGGCCCTTCTGGAGCTGGGTGAGGAAGCCGTGGCGGACCTCGGACTGCGTCTGCTCGAGCCACGCACGACGGGACAGGACCACGTTGTTGCGGTTCTTGTCGAGCTCGATGATCTTGGCCTCGAGCGTCTGGCCGACGTAGGGCTGCAGGTCGCGGACGCGACGCATCTCGACGAGCGAGGCGGGCAGGAAGCCGCGCAGGCCGATGTCGATGATGAGGCCGCCCTTGACGACCTCGATGACGGTGCCCTCGACGACGCCGTCGGCCTCCTTGACCTCCTCGATCGTGCCCCAGGCGCGCTCGTACTGGGCGCGCTTCTTGGACAGGATCAGGCGACCCTCCTTGTCCTCCTTCTGGAGGACCAGGGCCTCGACCTTGTCGCCCACCTGGACGACCTCGGACGGGTCGACGTCGTGCTTGATCGACAGCTCGCGCGAGGGGATGACGCCCTCGGTCTTGTAGCCGATGTCGAGCAGGACCTCGTCACGGTCCACCTTGACGATGGTGCCGTCGACGATGTCGCCGTCGTTGAAGTACTTGATGGTCTGGTCGATGGCGGCCAGGAAGTCCGCCTCGGAGCCGATGTCGTTGATCGCGACCTGGGGCGCGTTGTCGTCGTAGTGGCTCGAGACGGGGGTCGAGAGGGTGCTGGTCATAGAGAAGGACAGTCCTTGGATGGGCAGATGTAGTTGGATCCGGACACCGTCATGAGACGGGGCCGGGCCGCCCGGCTGGCGGCACGCGTCAGGGTCCTGTGAGGACACAGACATTCCAGAGTACCCGTCCCGGCGTACGACGGTCCAAATGACGACCACTACCCTCGGCGTCGTGCAGGAGTGGCCCCAACGACCGGTGACCGCCCATCGACGCGACGCCGGCGAGGACGAGTCCCGCGGCGCCAACGGCGCCGACTGGGACCGCTACGCCGACGAGTACCAGGCCACCCACGGCGAGTTCCTCGGAGACGTCGGCTTCCTGTGGGGTCCGGAGGGACTCACCGAGGCGGCGGCCCGGATCCTCGGCCCGCTGACCGATCGCGACGTGCTGGAGGTCGGCTCCGGCGCCGGACAGTGCTCGCGCTGGATCCGCAGCGAGGGCGGGCGGGCTTTCGGGCTCGACCTGTCCCACCGCCAGCTCCAGCACTCGCGGCGCATCGACGAGATGACCGGGGTGGCAGTGCCGAGCGTGCGGGGCACCGCGACCCACCTGCCCTTCGCCGACGCCTCCTTCGACGTCGTCTTCTCCTCCTTCGGCGCCCTGCAGTTCGTCGCCGACATCGACGTCGCCGTGGCCGAGACGGCCCGCGTGCTGCGTCCCGGCGGCCGCTTCGCCTTCTCGATCACGCACCCGACCCGCTGGATGTTCCCCGACGACCCCGGCGAGGAGGGCCTGGTCGCCTCGCAGTCCTACTGGGACCGCACGCCCTATGTCGAGGTCGACGACGAGACCGGCGCGACGTCGTACGTCGAGCACCACCGCACGCTGGGCGACTGGGTGGGCCTCCTGGCCGGCCACGGATTCCGCCTGACGACGCTGCTCGAGCCGGAGTGGCCGGACGGCAACGACCGCCTCTGGGGCGGCTGGTCGGGCGTTCGTGGCCGGTTGACGCCGGGGACCGCGATCTTCGGCGCCGACCTGGCAACCGGGACCAAGGTCCCAACTTGCGGACCGGGACGTGACCTGACCGGCGATCAGTAGTTGGCTGGACGAGGGATACCGGGATTCTTCCGATTTCTGGTGTCCCTGCCGCCATCCCCCAGGGACAGGATCATCACCACCATGTCGGACACCTCCTTGCGTCGCCGGATCCGCGCCGGCGCTCTGCTCGGGACCTCACTGGCCACCGCCGCGACCCTCGCGCTCGCGTCGCCCCCTGCCGCCACCGCGGCCCAGGAGGACACCGGGCACGCCGACGCCCAGGCCGTCGAGGGCACGGGCCTCCTCGAGATCCTGGACACGAGCGCCGCCTGCTCGGCCGACGACACCGCCGCGACGACGACGGCCACACCGACCGGACGCTGCGGCGCCGGACTGGCGTTCGAGGGTGAGCAGGTCGCGACGTTCACCCAGACCGCCTCGGCCGGCAACGGCAGCTCGGCGGCCGACGCCGGGACCGCGCCGATCGACATCGCGGACTTCTCCTCGCTCGACATCGACGGCATCCTCGGCGGCCTCGACGCCATCGACAGCGGCACCGTCCTCGACCCGCTCGTCACTGCACTGGACCCGATCACGCAGGGCCTGGTCCGCATCGCCCTGGCGCCGCTGCTCACGCCTCTCAACGAGGCGCTGCAGACGGTGCTCGGCGGAGTGCACGAGGCGATCCCGCTGACCGCGGAGATCGGCGCGGTGACCGCGCAGTGCACCGCCACGGCCAGCCCGCTGTCGGCCACCGGCAGCTCGACCGTCTCCGGCATCGACATCGTCGTCCCGCTCGGGACCACCCAGGTCCGCGTCCCGATCGACCTCGGCACCGGCGCCAACGCCCCGTTGACGATCACCGCCCCGCAGGACCTCGTCGACGGCGTCCTCGACGGTGTGCGCGCCACCCTCGTCGAGACGCTCGACGGCAGCCTTGCCGGACTCAACGTCATCCTCACTGGCCTGCAGGACACGGTGATCGACACGCTGCTGGAGGCCCTCGAGCCGACCCTGCTCACGGCCCTCACCGACGCCCTGAGTGGACTGGTGTCGGGCACCGTCAACATCCAGACCCCGGTCTCGCCGTCGAGCACCGGAGAGATCACCGTGCGGGCCCTCGAGCTCAACCTCGCCGGCAGCACTGGCCGGCTCGCCAACGTCCACTGTGGCCCCAACACCGTCGGGACCACCGATCCCTCC
>NZ_STGW01000001.1:397551-625683 GCF_004912195.1 Nocardioides caeni | reverse complement strand
CGAGGAGGCCGACCTGGGCACCGATCCTGAGGACGCCGACTCCGACGACGACGGGTTGACCGACGGCGCTGAGGTCAACACGCACGGCACCAACCCGCTCGACCCGGACACCGACGACGGCGGCGTCAACGACGGCGCCGAGGTCAACGAGCTCGGCACCGACCCCGACGCCGCCGTCACCGACAACGACGGCCTCAGCGACGGCGACGACGTCAATGAGCACGGCACCAACCCGCTCGACCCGGACACCGACGACGTCTGCGTCAACGACGGCACCGAGGTCGGCAACGGCACCAACCCCGTGGACAACCCGGCCGACGACGTGGAGGCCACCGGCGACAGCGACGGTGACGGTCTGACCGACGAGGAGGAGGCCGACCTGGGCACCGACCCCGACGACGCCGACACCGACAACGACGGCCTCACCGACGGCGCCGAGGTCAACGACCACGACACCGACCCGCTCGACCCCGACACCGACGACGGTGGCGTGACCGACGGCGCCGAGATCAGCAACGGCACCAACCCCGTCGACGACCCGTCCGACGACATCCCGAACGACGACCGCGACGGTGACGGCCTCACCAACGACGAGGAGGCCGAGCTCGGCACCGACCCCGACGACGCCGACACCGACAACGACGGCCTCACCGACGGCGCCGAGGTCAACGAGCACGCCACCGACCCGCTCGACCCCGACACCGACGACGGTGGCGTGACCGACGGCGCCGAGAGCAGCAACGGCACCAACCCCGTCGACGACCCGGCCGACGACCTGCCGAGCACCGACACCGACGGTGACGGCCTCTCCGACGAGGACGAGGCGACCCACGGCACCAGCCCGACGGACCCCGACAGCGACGACGACGGGCTCTCCGACGGCGCCGAGGTCAACACCCACGACACCGGCCCGCTCGACCCCGACACCGACGACGGCGGCGTCAACGACGGCACCGAGGTCAAGAACGGGACGAACCCCAAGGACGACCCGGAGGACGACCTCGAGGCGACCGGTGACAGCGACGGCGACGGTCTGACCGACGCCGAGGAGACCGAGCTGGGCACCGACCCCGACGACCCCGACACCGACAAGGACGGGCTCTCCGACGGCGCCGAGGTCAACACCTACGACACCGACCCGCTCGACCCCGACACCGACGACGGCGGCGTGACCGACGGCGCCGAGGTCGACAACGGCACCGACCCGGTCGACAACCCGGCCGACGACCTGCCCACCCCGGCCGACGAGGACTCCGACGGCGACGGCCTCACCGACGCCGAGGAGGAGGAGATCGGCACGGACCCGGACAACCCGGACACCGATGGTGACGGCATCCGCGACGGCGCCGAGGTGGCGGGCGACAACAACCGCTACTGCGCGACCAACCCGCTGCGGGCCGACACCGACGCCGACGGGCTCAAGGACGCTCGCGAGGTCGTCGGCAGCCAGATCCGTCAGCTGGTGACCTATGTCGCCGGTCGTCCCCGCAACGGCAGGCAGATCGGTCTCGTGAAGACCAACCCCTGTGTCAAGGACACCGACGGTGACGGCCTCACGGACTTCCGCGAGGTCAAGGGCACCAACCTGCGCCAGGTGGCGGTCCGCTCGAAGGCACTCGGGGGTCGCTACGTCATCGGGCTCCGTCGCAGCGACCCGACCCGTCGGGACACCGACCGCGACGGCCTGAGCGACCGCGTCGAGGTCACCGGCAGCGCGAACCGCAAGTTCGGTCGCGCCAAGTCGGACCCGACCAACGCCGACACCGACTGGGGTGGCGCGCCCGACGGCCGGGAGATCCGCAACCGGACCGACCCGACGCGCTACCTGTACTGACGACGCGATCGTTGGTCCAGCGCCGTCGACTTCTAGGCTGATCCCGTGGATGCGGAGGAGATCGAGAAGTCGGCGGCGCTGGAGCGTCGTCACTGGTGGTACGCCGCGCGGCGAGCCCTGGTCCGGCGCACCGTCGGGCCGTGGCCGGCCGGTCGGGCCATCGACGTCGGCTGCGGCATGGGCGGCAACACGGCCGTGCTGCGCGAGCTCGGTTGGCAGGCGGTCGGGGTCGAGTACACCGCGGTCGGCTGCGAGATCGCCTCCTCCCGCGGCATCCCCGTCGTGCGCGGCGACGGCCGCGTGCTGCCGGTCGCCGACTCCTCGGTCGACCTGGTCATGTCGACCGACGCCTGGGAGCACATCGACGACGACGTGTCCGTGGCCCGTGAGAGCGCCCGGGTGCTGCGTCCCGGAGGACGACTGCTGGTCGCCGTACCCGCGAGCATGGCGCTGTGGAGCGGCCACGACGTGGCGTTGGGCCATGTGCGGCGCTATGAGAGGGACGAGCTCGCGGCGCGGATCGAGGGCGCCGGGCTGGTCCTCGACGACCTCTGGTCGTGGAACGTCCTGCTGCGCCCCGTGGTCCGCGCCCGCCGCAAGAAGCGGCAGGAGTCGGAGAGCGAGATGGAGGCGGTCCACCCGGTCCTCAACGCCGGGCTCCGCGCCGCCGTCGGCATGGAGCGGGTCCTGCCGCTGAAGAGGCTCCCCGGAGTGAGCCTCGTGGCCCTCGCCCACAAGGCGTGAGCGAGCGCCCGCTCCCGGACGGGTCGCCCCGGTGGGTGGCCGATCCGGGGATCCCGTGGAGGATCCTGCTCACCGCGACCGTCCCGGCGCTCGCACCGGACGGTGCGCTCGACGCCTCTCTCGAGGCGCTGGCCCGCGACCAGGGGTGGGTGACGCCACCACCGCTCGTCGTCGCCGGTGATCCGGCCGGACTACGGCGACGGCTGGCCACGGCCCAGCCCGCGCAGGTGGTGATCGGCCGAGCGGGCGGCGACCTGGTCGTCTCGGCTCACCACTCCGCCGTCGACGGCCTGGGGCTGCTGCGGGTGGTGGAGGCCCTCGGCGCAGGTCCCGTGACGAGCTCGGCCCGCGGCGTCGGGGACCGGGCGCCCGACGCGGGGACCGCGCGGACGATCGCCCGCCGCCTGCGCGAGGCCGCCCTCGCTCCCCCGGCCGGGCTGCGCCTCGAGCCGGCCGTCGACTCACACGCCGGAGGCGACGTCATGGTGGAGCAGACGCGCCCCGGCTCCTTCCGTACGGCGGACCTGGTCCATGCCGCGACCCGCGCCGTCGTGGCCCGCGAGCCGGCCCGTCACGTCGCGATCGCGATCGGCGCGACCCGCGACCCACTCCCCGACGACCCGGTCATCCGGGACCGCAGCGCCCTGCTGCGCCTGCGCGACGTCGAGCGGCTCGACCGGGCCGGGATCGAGCAGGCGCTGCGGACCGCGCCGCTGCAGACCCCTCCGACGCCGGGTGCGGGTGGGCCTGGTGCCGCACTCCTCGGCCGGGCGGCCACGACGGGGATGCGGCTGCTCTCCTCGCGCCTGGGCTCGACGTTGCTGGTCTCGCACCTCGGTGAGGTGAGCGCACCCCGGGTGAGGGGCCTCGCGTTCCACCCCGTCACGGCCGGCGGGACCGGGCTCTCCCTCGGCGCCGTCGGCCACGGCGGCCGCACCGTCGTGACGCTGCGGGCCCGTGCCGCGCAGTGGAACGACGACGGCCTCGAGCAGCTGCTCGAGGCCGTCATCTCCCTCCTCTGAGAGGAGTTCGGGGACCAGCGTCAGACGCCGGCCAGCTCCTTCTCGTTCCGCGGCTGCTGGCGCTCACGCCCGGACGAACGTCCGAGGAACAGGCCGGCGGCCAGCAGGATCGCGCCCAGCAGGCCGATCAGGACCGGGAACAGCAGCTGCATCCCGGCGAGCATCCGGGCGTTGCTCTTGGCGTCGGCGACGAGGTCGGCCACCTGGTCGTCGGTGTACTGCACGGTGCCGGTGAAGGCCGACACCGAGACGCCGTCGTAGCGCAGCTCCTGGACCCGGTCCTCGACGCGGTTCACCGGCGACCCGGTTTCCGGCTCGATGTAGAAGGTGCGGGTCATCTCGTACCACATCTCGGCCTCGACGGTCGGCTCGGTCGAGCCGAACACCGAGCCGGGGACGTCGCGGAGCTCGACGACCTCGGGGTCGATGCGCTGGACGAACTTGTAGACCGTCAGGCCGTCGATCTGCTCCTCGCCCTCGAACGTGGCGTCGACCGCGCGACCGGTCGTGCCGTCCCAGACCGGGTAGGTCTTCTTCTCCGTGCCGAACGGGAACTTGTAGACCTGGCCCTCGAAGTCGGTGGTCCGCTGCTCGCCGTCGGCGACCTCGACCCACGGCTCGCAGCTGTCGCAGTCGACGGCGGCACCCGTGCCCGCGTCGAAGGCGACGCGCTCGCGCGACTGCTGGAAGACGGTGCCGTCGGCACGCGTCACGGTGGCCGAGTTGACCCACACAGGCGTGCCGTCCGGCGCGTCAGCGCCGGTGTCGGCGACGGTGCGCGAGGCGATGCTCAGGTCGGTCACCTCGGTGGCGAGGATCTCCGGGTCGGAGTTGAAGACCTGGGCGCCCGTGGCCTCGAGGTAGGTGATGCCCTCGTAGTCCGCGGGCACCTTCGCGAGCGACGGGTAGGCGTAGGCGCGGACCAGGACGGCCGCGACGATCAGGAAGACGCCGAGTCCGACGGCTCCCGAGGCGAGCTTGCTGCGCATGGCGTGAGTACCTCTCAAACGGCCACGCGAGCATCGCGTGGGTGGTGACGGTCGGTGACCGCTTCTGCGGCACCGGTGGTGATCGGGGTGAGGCTGCGTGCCACCAGGTCGGCGGCGGCGAGGCGCGTCTGCGCCCAGTCGAACCTCCGCGCCCAGGCCAGGCAGGCCTCGGCGCGCTGGATCCGGGCATCGGGCCCGGTGGCATCGGCGAGGGCAGACTCGACGCCGTCCGCGAGGCGGGACACGATCAATGCCTCGCCGTCGGTGTCCGGCACGAGCCAGCCGCTCTCCCCCTGCTTGATGGAGTCGCGCAGCCCGGGGACGTCGCGGGCCAGCGTCGGGACGCCCCAACCGGCGGCGTCGATGACCGCCTGTCCCCAGCCCTCGGCATCCGAGCCGCACACGTGCAGCGCGGCCCGGGCGAGCAGCTCGTCCTTGTCAGCGGCCGGCAGGAAGCCGTGGAACGTGACCCGGTCGGCGAGACCGAGCTCCGCGGCACGCGCGACGAGCCGGTCCCGCTCGGGACCTTGGCCGATCACGTCGACGTGGAGGTCACGGCCGGCGAGGGTGGCCCGGGAACCGGCCCCAGCGATGGCCTCGAGGACGAGGTCGACGCGCTTGTGGGTCACCAGGCGACCGAGCACGACGATGCGGTCGGCGTCCTTGTCGGCGGCCCGCCGGGCGTCGTACGACGGCAGGTCGGCGCCGTTGGGCAGCAGACCGATCTCTCCGGTCCAGCCCAGCTGGCTCCGCATCTCCGCGGCCGTCGATGCCGAGACCGCGAGGGTGGTGTGGCGGCGATAGACCCGGCGCATCGCCACCCGCTCCAACCAGCGCCCGAGCGCCGCGGCCGGCGCCGGGAAGTGCACGCCGAACTGCGCCTGGTGGACGTGGTGCACGATCAGCACGGCCGGTGTGCGGCGGCGCAGCACCAGCGGCGAGAAGGACGGCAGTCCGCAGGCCGGGTCCACGACCGCGTCGACCTGCCTGCGGTGACGCAGCAGCCAGACCAGGGCGAAGAGGTAGAAGCCCAGGCGCCCCCCACCTCGCTGGATCGTGATGCCGTCGCGCACCTCGCGCGCCGGCTGTCCCTCGTCGCGGGCCGTCACGAAGTCGACCTGTGCGCCGGCGTCCCTCAGGCCACGGGCCAGCTGCCAGGCATAGATCTCCGCGCCCCCGGCGAGCGAGTGGTCGAGGTCGCGCCAGTTGACGACGACGACGCGTCGTCCACCCAGGTCCGCGTCCGGTGCTCGTGTCACCGCCGCCCCCGGTCGTGCAGGTCGGCCGTCGCGGCGACGATGAAGGGCAGCACCACCGCGGCGGGCAGCGCAGCCGGAGCGGGCAGCGGCGCGCGCAGCCCGGCGGCGACCTTGCCCGAGACGGTCGAGCGGCGGTTGCGCCACGCGATGCGGCCCAGCTCGGCGAAGGCGCTGGCGCCGTGGCGGGCCGGGACGAAGGTGGACCCCGGGACGTCGACCCAGGTCACCGGCAGCTCCTCGATCCGTGCGCCCGCGGCCTGCAGCAGGACGAGGAGCTCGACGTCGAAGGAGAAGCCGGCCGTCCGCAGGTCGGCGACGACCGAGCGGACCAGGTCGCCCCGGAAGAGCTTGAACCCGCACTGCGTGTCGCTGATCCCCGGCAGCATCCGGTGGGCCAGGCGCCGGTAGGCGGCAGCGCCGCGCGAGCGCGTCTTGCAGTGACGGGCCGTGGTGGTGCTCTCCGCGAGCCCGCGCGAGGCGATGACGACGTCGGCGCCGCCCATCACCCGCGCCCACGAACGCTCGAGGGCGTCGAAGGCGGTCGCGCCGTCGGCGTCCATGAAGCACACCAGCGCGGCGTCGCTGGCCAGCAGGCCCGCGCGAACGGCCGCACCCTTGCCGCGCTGTTGGCAGCGCACGACGCGCACCGGCATCGCGGTCGAGTCGGCGGCGCGCGCAACCTCGGCGGTGCCGTCGGTGCTGGCGTTGTCCACCACGAGGACCTCGACGCGGCCGAGCTCACCGCGGTGGGCGACGACGTGACGACGCAGCTCCCGCAGGGTGCGCGGCAGCCGAGCCTCCTCGTTGAACGCCGGAATGACGATCTGCAGCATCGGACCCTCCCAAGCCGTCTGCTCAGACGTCCCCCTCCCAAGGGACGTACGACGAAGCCAGGTCACCCCTCCGACGAGGAGGGCGTGACCCGACCGGGGGTCCTACTCGGACGCGTACTCGACGAGCTTGTCCTGGCTGACGGGCTTCGGGTCGCCGCCCTGGTAGGCCTGGATGCCACCGATGGTCACCGCACTGGCGACCAGACCGCCGACAACGGCAGAAATGATGAGATTCATGCGAAGGTCCCCTCCCAAAGACCAGCGCAGAGCGTGACTCCCCATGTCCATCATGCGGTGTGACGCCTGTTACTTACTGGCTCGAAGTATCCACACCGTGCTGGACGAAATCAAAACAATCGCCAGCAGATGCGCAATCGTGACCAAAATGCTCCGCAGCACCCCCCGGTCGGGCCATAGGACCTTGGTCCCAACGGCCACCTCGCCGGCCGCCCCGTCCGCAACGGCCAGGTCGAGCAGCTCGAGCCCGTCCCCGGCGTACGCGACCTCGCCGCGGGGAGCGGGCACGTCGGACACCCCCTGCTCGACGAGCACCCAGCGCACGCCCAGGTCGCGCAGGTGCTGCGCGACCGTCCCCGGATCACCGGCCGCCAGGGCGTCGTCGACGGCGCGGACGCGGGGGTCCTCTGCGGCGACGACGATGTCATCGAGGAACACCCTGTCGTCGACGAGGACCGTGCCGGGCAGATAGCGGGGCGCCGGGTCGAGCACCGCCCGGTCGTGGTTCCAGTCATAGCTGCGGTAGGAGCCGTGCCAGGGCAGGACGACGGTCGCCTCGTCGTCGCCGATCCGGTCGGCCACCTCGTCCCAGGCGTCCGGGTAGGTCGAGCGGTCGAGCTCGCCGAGCGCGCCCCACGCCAGACTGGGCAGCAGCAGGACGGGCGCGACGACGAGCAGGGCGACCGCACTCCACAGGGCACCGGTCCCGGGGGCGATCCGCGCGCGGACCAGGGTCACGGCGTGGGCCACGCCGACGGCGAGCACGAGACCGAGCGGGGCGAGGAAGCGGTGCGAGTCGCGCAGCAGCGCGATGCCGGGGACGGCATCGCCGAGGGCCTCGAGTGCCGCCGCGCCGCCCGGGAGCGTCGGAACCAGCGCCACCAGGACCGATCCGCCGCCGAGCAGCAGCCAGCGGTGACGGGCGGGCTCGGCGAGCCACAGGCCTGCCAGCGCCGCAGCGCTCAGCAGGCACGACAACAGCACCAGCGCCGTGCTGGCGCGCTCGACCGGAAGGATGGAGGTCTTCCAGATCCCGCCCATCGACAGGACACTCGCCACCGCACCGGCGCCGGACTCTGCGCGCGCCGCGAAGCCCGCGAACACGCCGTCGGTGGAGACCCGGACGGTCTCCACGGTGAGTGCGGGCACCAGCCAGGTCAGGTTGGCGACGACAGCGAGCAGTGCCGGACGCCACCACGTGCCCGGCGTACGACGCGCGCCGAGCACGAGGACCACGACGGCCGCCATCACGCCACTGGAAGGGCTGCACACGGCCGAAAGGCCCAGGGCCAGGCCGGCCCGGCTCCAGTCGCGGGGCTCCTTCCGGAGCCGGATCGCGCCGGCCGCGACCCACGGCAGGAGCAGGTAGCCGAGCAGGATCGCCCACTGTCCGATGAGGAGCCGCTCGTGGACCCACGGGTTCCAGCAGAAGAGCGTGATCGCGGCTGCGCGCGCGTACCAGGCCTGGTCGCCGACCAGCCGGGCGATCCCGAGGCCGCCCGCGAGGAAGCCGCCGAGCAGCAGCAGCTTCTGCACCAGGGTCCCGGGGAGCACGAGGCTGACGAGCGAGACCAGCGCGTCCATCGGCACCGCCCTCGGCAGGGCGCCGTCGAGCCCGAGCCAGGCGGCCTTCCAGGGCTGGTGCGGCACGAAGACCATGTCGCCCACCAGCCAGAAGCCACTGCCGAGCAGCAACGGCCCGCAGATCGCGACGGCCACGGCCACGGAGACCGCCAGGTCTGCGCTCGCTCGAGGTCCCGGCCGGATCATGGCGCCTCCGGCAACCCGGCGTCGAGGGCGGTGACGCACACCGCGTCCGGGCCGCTCCCCTCGAGCCGGACGTCCTCGACCGGTCCCGGCAGGTCGGGCAGGACCAGCCACACCTGCTGCGGACCCCGTCGGGCGAGGAAGCGGGTCGACCACTCCCCCGAGCTGACCACCACGACGGACTCGGCGCTGGTGAAGTAGGAGACCCGCAGCAGCACCTGGCCCTCGAGCGGCAGCAGGAAGGCGATGTCGACTGCGCCGGTGTCGACCCGATGACCGCAGTCACCGTCGGGCCCCGGCTCGGCGGCGACGAAGCCGGTGAGGTCGACCGGCAGCAAGGTGCCGTCATCGAGCACCTGCCGCAGGCGCGAGGACGTCTCGTCGAAGCGCAGACTCTCCGGCAGGGGCGCGAGGATGCGCGACAGTCGCGAGTCGTCCCCGACCAGCGGGAGGACGACGTCCGCCGGCGCCAGACGGTCGAGGAGCACCTGGGTGGGGTCGGCTGCCATCGCCGCGCGCAGGTTGGCGACGAAGGCCCGGTCCTCCTTGTTCTGGAAGGCCGGGACCAACAGCGCCGATCCCGACCAGCAGGCGACGGCGAGCGCCGTCATCCCCCCGACCAGAGCCGCCCGCCCCCGACGTGGCGACCCGGCGGGCAGTCCGAGCCGGGGAGGGGCACCGCGCAGGCACAGCGCGACACAGAGCACGGCAGCATGGATGGTGTCCGAGGAGTAGCGCGGGTCGAGCCCGATGATCGAGCCGAAGCCGGCCCGGCCGGACAGCAGGAGGGCGAGGTCAGCGGCGACGTAGCCCACGAGCACGGCGAGGCCCCACCGTCGCGCCGGACCGCCGCGCAGCAGCAACAGGGCCGCCACCGCGACGGCCAACGTCACCGACACGACGACCACCCATGTCGACGGCACGACCGCGCCACCCTCGATCCGACCGGTCCACGGTCCGCCGAAGAAGCCGGGGACCACGTTGCGGCCCAGGAACGATCCGGTCACCTCGACCTTCTGACGCAGCGTGCTCTGGCCGCCCTCGACGTCGGTCAGCAGCCCGTGGGCCACCAGGAAGCCGGTCAGGAGCAGGGCCTGGCCGACCCACAACCAGCGGAAGCGCACCAGCGCCGCGACCAGGCGCCGCCAGCCGGCGGCGAGTCCTGTCGCCCCCTCGTCCCCGTCGTCCCCGTCGGCCAGCGCCACCGCGACGCCGAGGAGCAGCGGGACGATGAGCACTGCCCGCTCGTGCCAGAGCAGTCCGATCGCGGTGAGGCCGAGAATGGCCAGCGTCGCCCGCCAGGCCCGAGCGTCGCCCTGCTGCCAGCGGACCAGCAGCAGGACCGCACCGAAGGAGCACAGCAGGTGGGGCCACAGGCCCATCGCAGCGCTCCACCACAGCGTCGTCGCGAGCGTGATCGGCGCCCAGGCGAAGAGCGCGAGCAGGAGGACCCGGCTCCACCGCTCTCCCAGCAAACGGGTGAGCAGGAGCCACAGCACGACGACGGTCGCCACCTGGATCGCCAGGATGAGTGCGGCGACCAGTCCCCAGTCATAGGGCGCGTGGTGGGCCACCAGCCAGTAGCTGAGCTGCTGGAGGGGATTGACGTGCCCGGCGGTGTCGCGGACCAGGAAGCCCGGGGTGAGGTCGGCGGCGTAGGCGCGACCGGACAGATAGAAGTCGTCCTGGTTGAACCACGAGCCCGCCAGCAGGATCCACCGGCTGATCAGCATCGTCACGATCACCCCGAGGGCGGCCGCACCCTGGGGGCCACGCCACGGCGCCCACGGTCCGGGGCGCGCGCCGCTCATTTGGCGACCTCCTGACGCCCGCGGGCCGGCCTGCCCAGCGCCACCCCGGCGACGGCGCCGACGGCGAGCGCCGCTGCGAGATCGGCCAGGTCGGCGACCGCCCGCGCGCTCGACGAGGCGTCCAGCGCTCCGGAGGCGGCCACCAGGACGCCGGCGATCCCCACGACCAGCGGGGTGCGTCGGAGGAGCGCTCCGGCGGCGAGCCCGGCGAGCGCGACCGGACCGAGCAAGAGCAGCGTCGCCGCGGCGGCCGCGGCCCACCAGGGCAACGCCACTGGGCCGGTTGACGGCGGCTCAGGACGTGACTCTCCCCCGTCCTCCCTGCGCCGGAGGAGCAACAGGACGAGGGCGACCAGGCCAGCGACCAGGACACCGCCACTGACCGCGAGACCCAGCGGCAGCACGACGTCGTAGGTGCGCTGCGGGGCGTAGCGCAGACTGACCTCCGTCTCACCGCCCGCAGGGAGGATCCAGCCCTGCTGCCAGCCGTCGACCCGCACGGCCTCCAGCCGCTGTCCGTCGGCCTCCGCGACCCAACCCGCGTTGAAGTTCTCCGGCACCGACAGCAGCGTCTCACCGCCCGCCCCCACGCTCGCCGTACGACGGCTGCTGGACCACTGCGCCACGGTGATGCTGCGGCCGTCGGTCGGCTCGGCGGCCCTGTCGACGGGCACGAGCGCGAGGTCGAGCATCTCGACCTCGGCGCTCGGCTCGACCACGAGCCGGTGCTCGCCCGCAGCCAGGATTGCGAGCGCGGCGGCGCCATCGGCGTCGCAGGCCTCGAGCTCCAGCGGGCTGCCGTTGGCGATGTCGGCCATCGTGCCGCTGACCCGCGTGGTGATCCGCTGGTCGGCGATGCGGAGCACCGGGCCGAAGCCGCAGGCCGCACCACCGGGGGCGTCGGCGATGAACGGCTGGGTCACGTCGGCGCCGGTCAGCTCGACCTCCCGGACGACCACGTGGGCGCTCTGCGGCGACTTGATGAAGCGCACGCTCAGGGTCCTCGCACGGACGGGGTCGATCGCGACGCGCTCGTCTCCCGTCAGCGCGACCTGCTGCGCCACGCCGTCGTCCCCGGTCACCACGGCCGCGACGGGCGCGTGCTCCGTGCCGAGCACGGGCACCCTGATCGCGGTGATCGTGCGCGGCGCGCGCCACTGGAAGGTCAGGGTCGGATAGAGGTCGGTGCCGTCGGAGACCCACGCCGTCGATGACTCGCCGTCGTAGGCGAATCGCCCCGCGACCTTGGGGTCCTGCCCGAAGGACGACGAGACGCCGATCGGCAGCCGCCGCCCGAACGGTGTCAGGAGGCGCGCGGCCTCCGGCGTGCTGCGGGTCACCACGTGGCCCGTGATGCGCACGGTCTGCCCGGCCTCGACGGTGAACGTCCGGTCCATCCCGCCGCGTTCCTCCGCCGAGCGGATCCGCGCGGCGTCGCAGTCGGGGATGTCGAGGGTGACCCGGCAGGCCCGGCGCCCGGGGACGGTGCCGAAGACGAAGGATGCGCCCCCCGGTGCGGTCCCGGGCAGCCGGAAGGTCCGGCGGGGCGCGAGGTCGTCGACGCGCACCTCGCGCAACCCGACCCGTGCCGAGCGGGCGCTGGTCGCCGCTTCCGCGATCCGCACCTCCACGTGGCCGACCGCGCTCCCGTCCAGTGGCACCGTGACGGGGACGCCGTCGGCCGGCACGTCGGCGCGGACCCGCTGGTCGCCGGCGACGACCTCCACCTCCCGGATCGGTACGACGAGGGGGTCGTCCGCCACGGGCGTGATCGTGACCTCGCGCACCGGGCGTGGCCCGTCGAGGTCGATGCGCAGCCACTGCTCCTCGGCAGCGCCGACGTTGGAGCTGACCCAGCGGGTGTCGGCGTCGCCGTCGACCGCGGCCTGCGGTCCGGCCTGCACGGTGACGGCACCGTAGTTGTCGGCGTATCCCTGCGAGCTGGACGCCGAGACGCCGGAGACGCCGCCGTCGTAGTCGGCGACGACGGGGTGCTCCGAGGGCCCGGAGGGATAGTCGTGGGCCGCCCGCTCGACGCGGTAGTCCTCGCCCGCACCCATCAGCACCGACAGTCCCTCGTCGTTGTTGCCGAAGGCCCGCTCACGACGCTGGTCGGTGTCCGTCACGACGTCGGCGGAGCCGTCCCAGCCGGGCTCCCCCTCCAGCACCGTCGGATCGTCGGCGCCGATCAGGCCGGTGGACTGGAGCGCGAGCACGCTCTCCGGTGCACCGCGGACCGTGGTGACGTCGTCGACGTCGGTGGCGCGCAGCCGCTGGCCGCTGCCGAGGAGACTGCCGGGCACGCGGAAGATCTCGACGAGGGCCTCGCCCGCGTCAGTGCTCCCGAAGCCCGCGAGCCGGACGAGGCCGGCATGGTCGAGTGACACCGCCGTCCCTCCGGGGTGGGGCGAACGGGTCTCGGAAGGCAGCAGGTCACGCCGCAGGACGACGTGGGAGATGCCCGCGCGAGACAGCTGCTCGCCCAGCGCCGCGGTGGCACGGCCCGTGGCGATCAGCTGGTCGAGCGCGGAGAGATAGCGCAGCGACTCTCCCGGGATCAGCGGCACCTGGCTGCGCGAGACCATCGGCGTCCCGCCGAGGATGGCGAGCGGCTCATCGATCGTCCAGCCCCACTCCTGCAGCGCGAAGCTGGTGCCGGGGACGACCAGGACCCGTCCGGAGCCCCCACCGTCGAGATCGACGCCGGCGTCCTCGGCGAGGAAGGAGCGCGCCTGCTGCCACGGCTCGGACACGTCCTGCCAGCCGGGCGTGCGACCACTCCCGGCGAGGAAGGGCTGGCCGAGCGCCAGCACCAGGACCAGCGGCGCCAGCGCGAGCAACCGCCCGCCGGGCGCCAGCCGGGGCACCCGCGCGAGCAGCCACGCGGTGCCGGACGCGACCGCGGCACCGACGCCGACCGCCAGCGGGAGACGGACGACGGGATCGATCTTGTGGACGTTGCGGAAGATCTGCAGCGGACCGTCCAGCAGGGCCCGCACGGGCTCGGCGATCGGCGATCCGGCCACGCCGCCGTGGGCGACCGTCAGACAGCCGAGCCCGAGGAGGGCCGCGAGCATCAGCGGCCTGCGGAGGTCGTCGGCGAGGGTCGCGAGACCCACCAGCCCGACCGCGGCGACCAGTGCGGCGATGGCGATCAGCCACGGGTCGGTCGCCAGTCGGAACGCGGCCGGCCACCAGGGTTGGTCGCCCGCCAGCAGGTAGCCGAGCCACGACGAGTCGCCCCGGGTCGCCTCCGACCAGCCGATCAGGCCCGTGGTGTCGCGCGCACTCTCGACGTACTCGAAGAACGGTGGGGCATGACGCGCGAGCACGAGCAGCGGCAGCGCCCACCACAGGCAGGCCGCGCCGATCGCCGCGGACCACCCGAGCGCGAAGCGGGCCGTCGTGCGGCCGCTGCGGGCGCCCCAGACGACGAGGATGAAGGCGAGCGGGAGCGACCCGGCGGTCTCGACCGCGTTGACGCCGCCCATGCACACGACGGCGGCGCCGCTCAGCAACGCGGTGCGCCACGGCCCCAGCCTCCCCCGGAGGTGCAGCAGCACGGGGAGCACGAGCCAGGGCATGACGGCCCCCGGCAGCGACTCGGCGGTCTGCACGCCGACGGTCCCGAGGAGGCGGGGCGACATCGCGAAGGCGGCGCCGGCGACCAGGGCCGCCACGTCGCGCAGTCCGACGACCTGGGCGACCCGGCGGACGCCCTCCCAGGCGAGGATCAGCACGAGCGCCGACCACAGCCGCTGACCGACCCAGCCCGGCATCCCGACGAGGTCGCTCAGCCAGAACCACGTGCCCTGCGGGAAGAGGTAGCCATAGGCCTGGTTCTGGAACTCGCCGAAGTTGGTCCCGGGGTGCCAGAGCGTGAACGAACCGGCGAGGAAGTCGCCCGGACGCTCGGTGAGCTCGGCGCGGGTGTCGTAGGTGGTCCGGCCGGGCTGCTGGAGCAGCATGAGCGCGGCGACCATCGCATAGAGCGTGACGGCCAGTCCTCCGGCGCCCTCGACCCGCTCGGTCCTGTCGCTCACCCGTCCTCCTCCCCTCCTGCGGCCCTGCTGTCCTGCTGCTCCCCGCCGCCGCGCCCTCCCCGGCGTGGCGGTGGTCACTGTAGAACGACTGACCGCCTTCGCGACGATCACCGCGTCCACCTACGATCGGGGCGTGACCATCGCTGCTCCCGCGTCCGGAGGACGAATCCTCCGCCTCCTGCGGAGCACCGCCGGCATCGCGATCGCGATGGCCGTGATGAACATCGGCACCTACGCCTTCCAGATGGTCGCCGCCCGCATGCTCGGGCCCGCGCAGTACGGCGCCGTCGCCTCGATGCTCGCGCTGCTGATGGTCCTCTCGGTGCTGCAGCTGGGACTCCAGGCCACGGCGGCACGGCGGATCTCCGCGGCTCCCGGTGATGTCGCCGCGATCGAGCAGACCGTGCTGACGACGACCTGGTGGGCGGCCGGCCTGCTCGGTCTCGTGGCGCTCGCCGCCGCGCCCGCGGTGTGGCACCTGCTGCGCCTCGACGGCCTCGCTCCCGCCGTCCTGCTCGCGCTGTGCGTCGTGCCCGTGACGGTGATGGGCGGCCAGGCCGGTGTGCTGCAGGGCGAGCGGCGCTGGTTGCCGCTCAGCCTCGTCTACGTCGCCGTCGGGCTGCCGCGCGTGGCCCTCGGAGTGGCGTTCCTGATCGTGTCGCCGAGCGAGACCAGCGCGATGCTGGCCGTCCTGCTCGCCTCCTGGGTGCCGGTGGCCGTCGGCTCGTGGACGCTGCGCCGCCGCCCGCGGCCGGTCACCGTCGCCCACGAGCAGCACGAGCGACGTGACCTGATGAAGGAGACGCTGACCAGCTCGGTCGCGCTGCTCGCCTTCATCGCGCTGTCCAACCTCGATGTGGTGGTGGCCCGCGGTGCGCTCGACGAGCACGATGCCGGGCTCTATGCCGGCGGGCTGATCGTGACCAAGGCCGTGCTCTTCCTGCCGCAGTTCGCCGTGGTGGTGCTGTTCCCGTCGATGTCGACCGACGGCGAGAGTCGCGGCGCCGTGCTCAAGGGCCTCACCTTCCTCGGTGGCATCGGCGCCGCGGCCGTCGTGGCGACGTACGTCCTCGCCGACCTGGCGCTGGTGTTCATCGGTGGCGACGAATACGGCGAGGTGCGCGACCTGCTGTGGCTCTTCGCGGTCCTCGGCGCGCTGCTGGCGGTGCTGCAGCTGCTGGTCTATGCAGGCCTCGCCCGCCGCGGCCGGGCGACGAAGTACCTCGTCGCCGTCGGCGTCGTCGTGATGATCAGCGCCGGCTCCACCGCAGGCGACCCGACCGCCCTCGCCACGATGGTCGCCGTGGTCGACGCGGTGCTGCTCGCCGTGCTCCTCACCCTCCAGCTCGTGCGGCACCGCCGCGAGGCGGCGGACGCCTGAGACTGACCGGCGGCTCAGTGCGCGGCTTCGTGCCAGCTCAGCCCGGTGCCGACCGAGACGTCGAGCGGCACGGTGAGATCGGCCGCGCCCGCCATCTCGGTGCGCACCAGGGCCTCCAGGGCCTCTCGCTCGCCCGCGGCGACCTCGATCACGAGCTCGTCGTGGACCTGGAGCAGGATGCGTGAGCGCAGACCAGCCGCCTCGATGGCGGCGCCCGTCCGCAGCATCGCCACCTTGATCAGGTCGGCTGCCGAGCCCTGGATCGGCGCGTTGAGCGCCATCCGCTCCGCGGACTCACGGCGCATCCGGTTGTCGCTGGTGAGGTCGGGCAGGTAGCGCCGCCGCCCCATGATGGTCTCGGTGAAGCCAGTGCGGCGGGCCTCGTCGACGACGCCGGTGAGATAGCTGCGGATGCCGCCGAAGGTCTCGAAGTACTCGTCCATCAGGCCACCGGCCTCGCTGGGCGTGATGCCGAGCTGCTGGGAGAGCCCGAAGGCCGACAGGCCGTAGGCGAGGCCGTAGTTCATCGCCTTGATCTTGGCGCGCATCTCCGACGTGACGGCGTCGGGATCGACGTCGAACACGCGCGAGGCGGTCTCGGCGTGGAAGTCGCGCCCGGAGCGGAACGCCTCGATCAGCAGCGCGTCCTCGGACAGGTGCGCCATGATCCGCATCTCGATCTGGCTGTAGTCGGCCGTCATCAGCGACTCGAAGCCCGGGCCGACGACGAAGCCCTCACGGATCCGCCGACCCTCCTCCGTGCGCACGGGGATGTTCTGCAGGTTGGGCTCGGTGCTGGAGAGGCGTCCCGTGGCCGCGATGGTCTGGTGGAAGGTGGTGTGGATCCGGCCGTCGGGCTGCACCGTCTTGAGCAGGCCCTCGATCGTCTGCCGCAGCCGGATCACCTCGCGGTGGCGCAACAGGTGGGCGAGGAACGGATGCTCGGTCGTGGCGAACAGGCCCTGCAGGGCGTCGGCGTCGGTGGTGTAGCCGGTCTTGGTGCGCTTGGTCTTGGGCATGCCCAGCTCGTCGAAGAGCACCACCTGCAGCTGCTTGGGCGAGCCGAGGTTGATCTCCTTGCCGATCACCGCGTAGGCCTCGTCGGCCTCCTTGCGCACCTCCTCGCCGAAGTGGCTCTCGAGGGACTCCAGGTGGTCGACGTCCACGGCGATGCCCGTCTGCTCCATCGCAGCCAGCACCGGGACGAGCGGCATCTCCACGTCGGTGAGGAGCCGGTGCCCACCCGCACGCTCGACCTGGTCGGCCAGCTCGACGGAGAGGTCCAGGGCCGCGCGGGCCGCGACCATCGCGCTGCGCGCGGTCGTGTCACCCTCGTCGAACAGCATGCCCTGGTCGTCATCGGCCGACTGCTCCAGCTCACGGTGGAGATAGCGCAGGGTCAGGTCGGCGAGGGCATAGGAGCGCTGGTCGGGGGCGACCAGGTAGGCGGCGAGCGCGGTGTCCTCCGCGACGCCGGCGAGCTGCCAGCCCTGGGCGGCGACCGCCAGCGACGGCCCCTTGGCGTCGTGCAGCACCTTGGGCCGCGCGGCATCGGCCAGCCAGGCGGCCAGCGCCGTGTCGTCGGCGGGCGAGAGCCCTTCGACCGCGACGTAGGCCGCACGGCCGTCGGCGAGTGCGACCGCGAGGCCGTCGACGCGGCCCGTGCCACTGCCCCACGTGCCGCCGACGTGCAGCCCGACCGGGTCAGCGCCCGTCTCGGCCAGCCAGCCCGCCACCTCGTCGGGGCCGAGCGTCACCCCGTCGAGCTCGACGCCGGCCTCGACCGGCTCGTCCTCGCCGGGTGCGACGACGTCGAGGATGCGGGTGCGCAGCTCGCCCCGGATCTCGAGCTCGTCGAGCAGCGCCAGCGCCTCGGCCCGGTCCCAGTCGGAGCGAGCCAGCTCACCGATCGTGACCCCCAGCGGGAGGTCGCGCACGAGTGCGTTGAGCCGGCGGTTGCGGATCACGTCGCCCAGGTGCTCCCGGAACGCCTCACCCTTCTTGCCGGTGATCTGGTCGGCCTGGGCGATGACGTTGTCGAGCCCGTCGTAGGTGTTGATCCACCGCGCGGCGAAACCGGCACCGACGCCGGGCACTCCCGGCAGGTTGTCGGACGTCTCCCCGACGATCGCGGCGAGCTCGGGATAGCGGTGCGGCGGCACGCCGTACTTCTCCTCGACGGCGGCCGGTGTCATCCGGGCCAGGTCGGAGACGCCACGCATCGGATAGAGCACGGTCGAGCGGTCGGTGACGAGCTGCAGCGAGTCGCGGTCGCCGGTGAGGATCAGCACCTCGGTGTCGTCGGAGTCGGCCAGCGCGTCGGTGACGAGGGTGGCGATGATGTCGTCGGCCTCGTAGCCGTCGACCTTGAGGAAGGGGATGGCGAAGCAGGTCAGCATCCGCTCGATGAGCGGGAGCTGGCTCTTGAACTCGTCCGGGGTCTTGTTGCGCTTGGCCTTGTAGTCGGCGTACTCCTCGGACCGGAAGGTCTGCCGGGACACGTCAAAGGCGACCGCCACGTGGGTCGGCTGCTCGTCGCGGAGCACGTTGACCAGCATCGAGGTGAACCCGTAGACGGCGTTCGTGTTCTGACCCGTCGCGGTCGAGAAGTTCTCGACCGGCAGCGCGAAGAACGCGCGGTAGGCCAGGGAGTGTCCGTCGAGCAGCAGCAGTCGTGGCACCCGCCGACTCTATCGAGGTCCACCGACAGCGCGACCCGCCGGAGTGCCTGCGCCGGGCGTACCGGGCCTCGCTATCGTCGCAGCATGACGACGCCCGACCAGCCCGACCAGATTGCCGAGATCGCCGACTTCGTCCGCTCCAACATGGGCGCGCTCAACGAGAAGATGGGCGTGGAGCTGGTGGAGGTCAGCCCCGAGCGGGTCGTGGCGACGATGCCGGTCGAGGGCAACACCCAGCCCTACGGGCTGCTCCACGGCGGCGCATCGGTCGTGCTGGCCGAGACCCTCGGCTCGGTCGCCGCTGCCGTCAACGCGGGCGAGGGCCGCTTCGCCGTCGGCACGGAGATCAACGCGACCCATCACCGCTCGGCGACCAGCGGCACGGTCACCGGCGTGGCCACGCCGATCCACGTGGGTCGGACGATGGCGAGCTTCCAGATCGAGATCACCGACGAGCAGGGCCGCCGGGTGTGCACCTCACGCCTCAGTTGCGCGATCCTCGAGCGGGACCCGTCGCCGAAGGGCTGAGCGCCGCGCGGCGAGCACCCGGCTGCGGCTGGTCTCGGCGCCCAGGCCCGTGCGCTGCGGCGAGAGGCGGTTGCGCACCAGGGCCGTCGGCGCGACCCGATACATCACGACGGGCGCGAGGCCGAGTCGGGCCATGAAGCGGTTGGCGTCGCGCGAGGAGTGCGGGACGGCCGTGACGACGTGGAGGATGCCGTTCTCCTCCGCAAAGGTCGTCGCGGCCTCCATCAGCGCCCGGCCGACGCCACGCCGACGGAACTGGTCGAGCACCCGGGGGTGGATCGACTGCACGCAGGGCTCGAGGTTGAGGGGCGAGAGGGTCGTGATCCGCAGCAGGACCGCCCCGGCGACCTGGCCGTCGTAGTCGACGACGACGACGCGCTGCTCGGGCGAGGCCACCGCGGACTTGACCACCAGCTCGATGTCGGCGACCTGCTCGGCGCGGTCCGCCTTGCGCACCGCGTCGGACCACAGCTCCGCCAGCAGCGGAGCGTCCTCGCGCGTGGCCGTCCTCGTGGTCAGCGAGTAGCGACTCATCGCAGCGCCTGCCTTCCCCAGCACCCGGGGGACCGCGCGACGGCGGGCGGTCCGGAACAGGCACAGCGTACGCCCGGGCGCCGGGCGCACGGCAAGGGATCCGGCGAACTCGGCATCGCCGCCGGCCTGACCCGCAATTGTTACGGTTCGGGCACATCGGCGCTCGACCCGCACAACTGTGTCCCAAGTCGCGTTCCGGACACTAGGGTGCTGGCAATGCCCGCTCCGTGGGCAGGGACCAGCTTCCGCAAGATCCGGAGGACCCATGAAGCGGATGACCACCATGATGCGCCTGGCCGCCATCGCCACGACGAGTGCACTCGTGCTCGCGGGCTGTGGCAGCGAGGACGGCGACGACAACGACTCGGGCGACAAGACGACGTCGAGCGACTCCCCCAGCTCCGACGCACCCGTTGCCGAGGGTGACGGCACCCTGACGTTCGGCTCGCTCCTGCCGCAGACCGGCAGCCTGGCCTTCCTCGGCCCGCCCGAGTTCGCGGGCGTCGACCTGGCCGTCAAGGACATCAACGCCGCCGGCGGTGTGCTCGGCAAGGACGTCGTGCACGTCCGCGGCGACTCCGGCGACACCGACTCCGGCATCGCCCCGGCCGAGACCGACAAGCTCCTCGACGCCGGCTCCGACGTCGTCGTCGGTGCCGCCTCCTCGGGTGTCTCCCTCACCGTGATCGACAAGATCATGTCCGAGGGTGCCGTGATGTTCTCCCCCGCGAACACCTCGACGGCGTTCGACGAGGGCGACTACGCCGGCGCCGACAACTACTTCCGCACCGCCCCCTCGGACATCCTCCAGGGCGC
Source organism: Nocardioides caeni (assembly GCF_004912195.1). Taxonomy (GTDB): domain Bacteria; phylum Actinomycetota; class Actinomycetes; order Propionibacteriales; family Nocardioidaceae; genus Nocardioides; species Nocardioides caeni. The sequence goes on along the minus strand of NZ_STGW01000001.1, from coordinate 605,204 downwards.
CGTGCTGGCGAACCTGCTGGTCCAGGACGGTCGCAAGAACGTCGCGATCATGGCCCGTCAGGACGCCTACGGCGAGACCCTGGCCGCCGAGGTCAAGAAGAACCTGGAGGCGCAGGGCTCGGCCGTCGCCACGACCGTGTTCTACGGCGAGAAGGCGCAGTCCTTCGACTCCCAGGTCCAGGAGGTCTCGGGTGCGGGTGCCGACGCGGTGGTCCTCATCGCGTTCGAGGAGACCACCTCGATCATCCCGCAGCTGATCGCCGCCGGTGCCGGCCCGCAGGACCTGCCGACGTACTTCGTCGACGGCAACACGGCCAGCTACGCCGACGACGCCTCCGCGCCGCTGCCCCCGGGCACGCTCGAGGGCACCAAGGGCACCATCCCGGGCGCCGAGGCTGCCAAGGACTTCCGCGACCGTCTGCTCGAGGTGAACCCGAAGCTCAAGGACTTCACCTACTCCGCAGAGGCCTACGACGCGGTCGTCGTGTCCGCCCTCGCCGCGATCGCGGCCGGCAGCGACGCCGGTGACGCCATCGCGACGAAGATCGTCGAGGTCACCGAGGGTGGTGAGAAGTGCACGGAGTTCAAGGCGTGCGCCGACCTGCTCGCCGATGGTGCCGACATCGACTACGACGGACTCTCCGGTCCGATCGACATGGGTGACACCGGTTCGCCGACCGCCGCCTCGATCGGCATCTACGAGTACGACGGTGAGAACCGGATCTCGCCGGTGGAGTACATCGCCGGTCAGATCTGATCTGACGCACAGCACGACGAAGGCCCCGGAGCTCGCTCCGGGGCCTTCGTCGTTGGCAGCGGGCTCAGCCGGCCTTGCCGAGGGTGCCGAGGTAGAGCTCGATGACCTTGGGGTCGTCGGCCAACGACTTGCCGGTGCCGGTGTAGGCGCTGCGCCCCTGGTCGAGCACGTAGCCGCGGTCGCAGATCTGGAGGCAGCGACGAGCGTTCTGCTCGACCATGACGACCGTGACGCCCGCCTTGTTGATGTGCCGGGTCTGCACGAACACCTCGTCCTGCATGACGGGCGACAGGCCGGCGGACGGCTCGTCGAGCAGCAGCACCGACGGGTTCATCATCAGGGCCCGGCCCATGGCGACCATCTGCCGCTCTCCGCCGGACAGGGAACCGGCCCGCTGCTTGCGGCGGGTGCCCAGCGTCGGGAACAGGTCGGTGACGAACGCGAACCGCTCCGCGAACCGCTTGGGGTCCTGGTAGCAGCCCATCTCGAGGTTCTCCTCGATCGTCAGGCTCGGGAAGACGTTGTTGGTCTGGGGCACGAAGCCGATGCCGCGGGCGACCAGCTCGTCGGCGCGCTTGTTGGCGACCTCCTGGCCGCCCAGCACGACCGATCCGCTGTGCACCTTCACCAGGCCGAACATCGCCTTGAGGAGCGTCGACTTGCCCGCGCCGTTGGGGCCGATGATGCCGACCAGCTCACCCTCCTGGGCGTAGAGGTCGGCCCCGTTGAGGATGTTGACACCCGGCAGGTAGCCGGCGACCACGTTGTCGGCGCGCAGGATCGCACCCTCGGCCGCGGCCAGGTGCGCCGTGTGCGCGTCGTTGACGGTGCTCTCGCTCATCAGTTCTCCCCTGCCTCGATGGCCTCGATCTCGGCCTCCACGGCCGCCTCCAGCGCCGCCTCGTCGAGCTCGCTGAGGTCGGCGTCGTGGTGGGCGCCGAGGTAGGCGTCGATGACCCGCGGGTCCGACATCACCGCGTCGGGCGTGCCCTCCGAGACGATCGAGCCCTGCGCCATGACGATGACCCAGTCGGAGATGTCGCGGACCATGTCCATGTCGTGCTCCACGAAGAGCACCGTGCGGCCCTCGTCGCGCAGCGACTTCACGTGGCCGAGCAGCGACTGCTTGAGCGCGGGGTTCACGCCCGCCATCGGCTCGTCCAGCATGATCAGCTCGGGATCCACCATGAGGGCGCGGGCCATCTCGAGCAACTTGCGCTGTCCGCCCGAGAGCGACCCGGCGAAGTCCTCGCGCTTGGCGTCGAGCTTGAAGCGCGCCAGCAGCTCGTCGGCGCGCGCGGTGATCTCGTCCTCCTGGGCGCTCCACAGCGCGCGGAACGGGGCGGACCAGAACCGCTCGCCACGCTGACCGGTCGCGCCGAGACGCATGTTCTCGATGACGGTGAGCTTGGAGAGCACCTTGGTCAGCTGGAACGTGCGCACCATGCCGCGCCGCGCGACCTTGTAGGCCGCGACCTTCTGCAGGGGTTGGCCGTTGAACGACCACGTGCCCGCGTCGGCGACGTCGAAGCCGGTCAGCAGGTTGAACAGTGTCGTCTTGCCGGCGCCGTTGGGGCCGATCAGCGCCGTGATCGCACCGCGCGGGATCTCGATGTGCGCCACGTCGACGGCGGTGAGACCGCCGAAGCGGCGGGTGATCCCGTCGCCGACGACGATCGCGTCGGGCTTCGAGGCGCCCGGCTCCGCGGGCACCGCCGACAGGTCGGGCCCTGCCGTCGCGGTGAGGCCCGTCGAGCCGCCCAGTGTCTTGTCCATTGCGTCAGCGTCCATCGATCGCGATCTCCCTCCGGTCGCCGAAGATCCCCTGTGGTCGATAGATCATCAGCAGCATGAGACCCAGGCCGGTCACGATGAACCGGATCAGGCTGGCCTGGGTGCCGTCCATCAGCCAGGTCGGCAGCAGCGGGTCGGAGCCCTCGGTCGCCTGGCTGAAGATGCTGCCGAGGCCGGCGACCAGGAACCAGAAGATGATCGCGCCGACGACCGGTCCCAGCACCCGTGCCGCGCCGCCGATGAGCAGCGCCGTGTAGGCGAAGAACGTGATGTTGGTCGAGTAGTCGCTCGGCACCACCGACGACTGCTTCAGCGCGTGGAAGAGACCGGCCAGGCCGCCGAACAGGCCGCCGAGGATGAGGGCCTGCATCTTGTAGGCGAAGACGTTCTTGCCCAGCGAGCGGACCGCGTCCTCGTCCTCACGGATCGAGCGCAGCAGGCGTCCCCACGGGCTGCGCATCAGCGCCCACACCAGCAGGCAGCCCAGCGCGACCAGGGTCCAGCCGACGGTCACCGACCAGAGGTCGTCGCGGCTGAACCGGATGATGCCCAGGTCGAGGCCGCCGTCGTAGGGATTGAGGTCCTTGTAGGGCTTGGAGTAGCCGGTCAGCCCGTTGGACCCGCCGAACGACTCCTTCATCTCGACCGAGCCGAAGATGAGGCGCAGGATCTCTGCCATCGCGATCGTCGCGATGGCCAGGTAGTCGGCGCGTAGCCGCAGTGTCGGGAAGCCGAGCACGATGGCGAGCAGCAGCGGCATCAGGAACGCCATGCCGATGCCGAGCCAGAACGGCAGGTCCATGATCACCACGGTGACGGCCAGGCCGTAGGCGCCGACGGCCATGAAGCCGGCCTGACCGAAGTTGAGCAGGCCGGTGTAGCCGAAGTGGATGTTGAGGCCGATGGCGGCCAGCGCGAAGACGATGGCCGTGGGACCGAGCGCCTGGCTGAGCGCGGTCCGAAGGATCTCGATGATGTCCATGCTGCCCCCTCAGCCGATCCGCTCGCGTCGGCCCAGGATGCCCTGTGGCCTGATCAAGAGGATGAGGATGAGGACGACGAGCGCGCCGACCTCCTTGATCGACGACGGCACTCCGAAGAGCGGCCCGGCCTCGACCATGATGCCGATGACCATCGAGCCGAACAACGCGCCCCAGATGGTGCCGAGGCCACCGAGGGTGACGGCGGCGAACACCAGCAGCAACAGCTTGAAGCCCATCAGGAAGTTGACCTGACTGTTGACGGCGAGCAGGGCGCCGGCGAGGCCGCTCAGCGCGGTGCCGAGGATCCACGCCATCCGGATCACGCCGTCGACCCTCATGCCGGACGACGCCGCCAGCGCCGGGTTGTCGGAGACCGCGCGCATCGCCTTGCCCATGCGGGTCTTGGCCATGGCGACGCAGACCAGGGCGATCGCGACGAGCGCGATCAGCATGATCGCGACCTCCTTGTCGGCGAGCTTGAAGAGCCCGTAGTCGCGCCGCTCCTGGTTGGTGTATTCGGACAGCGACCGGGTCGAGCTGCCGAAGAAGTACTGATAGACGCTGCGGAGGAAGAGACCGAAGCCGATCGACACGATCATCATCGCGATCAGGCCGGTGCCCCGGCGGCGCAAGGGGCGCCAGAGGGCGCGATCCTGCGTCCAGCCGAACCCCGCGGAGAGCGCCACCGCGACCAGTCCGGCGAGCAGGACGGACAGGCCGAGCTCGCGGTTGGCGAAGTAGGTGAACAGTCCGCCGAGCGTGATCAGCTCGCCGTGCGCGAAGTTCGTCAGGCCCGTCGTACCGAAGATCAGCGACAGCCCCAGGGCTGCCAGCGCGACGATGAGGCCGAACTTGATGCCCGAGAGCATGCTCGCCACGAACTTGTCACCGAAGGACGCGGTCTCGCCCTTCGTGGCACCGATCGGGAAGTCGACGAACGTGGTGGTCAGCAGTCGCATCTGGATCGGCTGCGACTCGTTGCTGCCGTTGAGGTTGATGCCGTCGGGCAGGGTGTCCTCGTCGAGCCGCACCGTGTAGGTGTCGAGCTCCTCGACCGGGACGAACGCCATGCCCTCGGCGTCGGTCACGCCCTCCCCGACCTCGTTGCCGGAGCTGTCGAGGACCGTGAGCGTCACGCCCTCCATCGGCGCACCCTTGGGGTGCTCGTCGCTCTTGTCGGAGCTGTTGACCAGCGTGATCCCGATCCCCGGGCCCGAGGGCACCACCGGGTCGTCGGACGCCGTGTCGGTCGGCGACACACTCTCGGACGGGGACTGCGTGGCGCTGCCCGACGACGGGGAGTCCGTGGGCTCCGCCGTCTCGTCCGCGTGGGCCGCGGCCGGGGACAGCAGGAGCAGGATCACCCCCGCCAACAGCAGCGCCCACCAACGACGATGAACCACTCGGCCAACTCCTGTTCGTCACGATCGCATCGCCTCACCCGACGCGGAAGCAAACGGCAGTCTATGCACGAGCAACCCTCGACGGGGTCCCCCGGCGCCGCCGACACACAATCGTGACGTGGCGGACTCAGTTGGCGCCCGGCACCCCGTGGGCCACGACGCCCTCGGCGACCTCGCGCATCGACATGCGCAGGTCCATCGCGGTCTTCTGGATCCACCGGAAGGCGTCGGCCTCGCTCAGCGACAGCGTCTCCTGCAGGATGCCCTTGGCCCGGTCGACCGCCTTGCGCGTCTCCAGCCGGTCCTTGAGATCGGTCACCTCGGCCTCGAGCTGCGCGATCTCGGCGAACCGGCTCACTGCCATCTCGATCGCCGGCAGCAGGTCGCCCTGGGAGAACGGCTTGACGAGGTAGGACATCGCGCCGGCCTCACGGGCCCGCTCCACCAGGTCGCGCTGGGAGAAGGCCGTCAGCATCACCACGGGCGCGATCCGCTTGCCCGCGATCGCCTCCGCCGCCGCGATGCCGTCCAGCACCGGCATCTTGACGTCGAGGATGACGAGGTCGGGGCGCAGCTCCTCGGCCAGCTCGATGGCCTTCTGGCCGTCGCCCGCCTGACCGACGACGTCGTAGCCCTCCTCGACGAGCATCTCGGCGAGGTCCATCCGGATGAGGGTCTCGTCCTCCGCGATCACCACGGTCCGCGGCGTGGTCGACGGGGTCGGGGCAGTCTCGGTCACGGGACAAGGCTATCGGGCCGCCCGGTTGCTGCGCCGGGTGCCGCCTCGGCTACCGTTTCCATCAAACTTGGCCGGGTTGGCGGAACGGTATACGCGGCGCTCTCAAAAAGCGTTGTCCGCAAGGGCATGTGGGTTCGAATCCCACACTCGGCACCCATCAGCTCTTGCGTCGGTAGGCGGGTGCGACCTCGTTGATCGCGTCGCCCATCCGGTGCACGCGCAGCGCGTTGGTCGACCCGGGGATGCCGGGCGGGCTGCCGGCGACGATGACCACCAGGTCACCTTCCTGGACCCGCCCGATCTTGAGCAGCTCCTCGTCGACCTGGCGGACCATCTCGTCGGTGTGCTCGACCGTCGAGGTCTTGAAGGCCTCGACACCCCAGGTGACGGCGAGCTGCGAGCGGCAGCGGGCCTCGGGGGTGAAGGCGAGCACCGGGATCGAGCTGCGCAGCCGCGAGAGGCGACGAGCCGAGTCGCCGGACTGGGTGAACGCGACGACGTACTTGGCACCGACCCGCTGGGCGACCTCCTCGGCCGCCTTGGTGATCACGCCCGAGGTGGTGTGCGGGTCCCAGTCGATGCGCCCGAACCGGCTGAACATGTCGTCGACGAGCGCGTGGCCCTCGGTGGCGACGATGATCCGCGCCATCGTCTCGACGGTGTGCACGGGGTGCTCCCCCACGCTGGTCTCCCCGGAGAGCATCACCGCGTCGGCGCCGTCGAGGACGGCGTTGGCGACGTCGCTGGCCTCGGCGCGCGTCGGCGCCGGGTTGTTCACCATCGACTCGAGCATCTGGGTCGCCACGATCACCGGCTTGGCGTTGCGGCGCGCGGCGACGATGACCTTCTTCTGCAGGAAGGGCACCTCCTCCAGCGGACACTCCACGCCGAGGTCGCCGCGGGCGACCATGAAAGCGTCGAAGGCGCGCACGACCTCGTCGAGGTTCTCGATCGCCTGCGGCTTCTCGATCTTGGCGATCACGGGCACCATGACGCCCTCTTCGCGCATGATCGCGCGGACGTCCTCGGCATCCGCGGCGTTGCGGACGAAGCTGAGGGCGATGAAGTCGACGCCCAGCCGCAGCGCGAACCGCAGGTCCGCCTCGTCCTTGTCCGACAGTGCCGGCACCGACACCGCGACGCCCGGGAGGTTGATGCCCTTGTGGTTGCTGACCTTGCCCCCGACGAGGACCTCGGTGAGGACGTCGGTCTCGCCCACCTCGACCACCCGCAGGCGCACCTTGCCGTCGTCGATGAGCAGCGGGTCACCGGGCGAGACGTCGCCCGGCAGGCCCTTGTAGGTCGTGCCGCAGATCTCCGCATTGCCCGCGACGTCGCGGGTCGTGATGGTCCAGCGCTGTCCGCGCGCGAGGGTGACCGGACCATCGGGGAACGTGTCGAGCCGGATCTTCGGTCCCTGCAGGTCGGCCAGGATGCCGACGCCGTGACCGCTGGCGTCGGACGCCTCGCGGACGAGGCGGTAGGCCTCGGCGTGCTGCTCGTGGCTGCCGTGGCTCATGTTGAGCCGGGCGACGTCCATCCCCGCATAGACGAGCTCGCGAATGCGCCGCTCGGAGCTGGTGGCAGGGCCCAGGGTGCACACGATCTTTGCTCTTCGCACGAGTGCAGCCTAGCGGGAGTCACTTCGACCAAAACCACGACACCGGCGCAAACTTCAGGTGAAGTCTGCGCCGGTGCGGCGTGGTGCGCTGTGACGGGGCGGCCCGATGGCTGGTCGGGTCAGACCACGACCGGGCGGGCCGTCGGCGGGATGGGCGCCGGCAGCTGGGTCGAGCCCGACAGGAACGTGTCGACCGCGGCGGCGGCGGAGCGCCCCTCGGCGATCGCCCAGACGATGAGCGACTGACCACGACCGGCGTCACCGGCGACGAAGACACCGTCGACGTTGGTCGCGTAGTCGTTGGCACGCTTCACGTTGCCGCGCTCGTCCAGGTCCACACCGAGCTGCTCGATCAGGCCGGGCTGCTCGGGACCGACGAAGCCCATCGCGAAGAGGACGAGGTCGGCCGGGATCTCCCGCTCCGTGCCCTCGTGCTCGACGAGCTTGCCGCCCTCGAACGCGACCTCGACCAGGCGCAGCGCCCGGACGTTGCCGTCGTCGTCGCCGACGAACTCCTTGGTGGAGACGGCGTAGACCCGATCGCCGCCCTCCTCGTGCGCGGAGGAGACCCGGTAGGTCATCGGGTACGTCGGCCACGGCTGTCCGGTCGGACGCTCCTCGGTCGGCTGGGGCATGATCTCGAGCTGGGTGATCGAGGCCGCGCCCTGTCGGATGGAGGTGCCGAGGCAGTCGGCGCCGGTGTCGCCGCCACCGATGATGACGACGTGCTTGCCGTCGGCCCGGATCTGGCCCTCGACCTCCTCGCCGACCGCGACGCGGTTGGCCTGCGGCAGGAACTCCATCGCCTGGTGGATGCCCTTGAGCTCGCGTCCCGGGACCGGCAGGTCGCGGGCGACCGTCGAGCCGGTGGCGATGACGACCGCGTCGTAGCGGTCGCGCAGGCGGTCACCGGTCAGGTCGCCCTGGCCCACCTCGACGCCGGAGCGGAACACCGTGCCCTCGCGCTTCATCTGCTCGAGGCGCTTGTCGAGGTGCTTCTTCTCCATCTTGAACTCGGGGATGCCGTAGCGCAGCAGTCCGCCGGGCTTGTCGGCCCGCTCATAGACGGCGACGGTGTGGCCGGCGCGGGTCAACTGCTGGGCGGCGGCGAGGCCCGCGGGACCGGAGCCGATGACGGCGACGGTCTTGCCCGAGAGCCACTCCGGCGGCTGCGGCCGCACGAAGCCGGACTCGAAGGCCTTGTCGATGATCGAGACCTCGATGTTCTTGATCGTCACGGCCGGCTGGTTGATGCCGAGCACGCAGGCGGTCTCGCACGGCGCCGGGCAGAGGCGACCGGTGAACTCCGGGAAGTTGTTGGTCGCGTGCAGGCGCTCGATCGCGCCCTCCCAGTCGTCGCGCCAGACCAGGTCGTTCCACTCCGGGATGATGTTGCCCAGCGGGCAGCCGGAGTGGCAGAACGGGATGCCGCAGTCCATGCAGCGGCTGGCCTGGACGTTGATGATCGGCAGCAGGGCGCGGCCGATCCCTCCCGGATAGACCTCGTCCCAGTCGTTGACGCGCTCCTCGACCGGACGACGTCCGGCCACCTCACGGGTGTTCTTGAGGAAGCCCTTCGGGTCAGCCATACAGCACCTCCATGACTCGGTTGGCGGCAGCGTCGGCGTCGAGGCCCTCGGCCTCCGCCTCGGCCTGGACCGCCAGGACCTTCGCGTAGTCGCGCGGCATGACCTCGGTGAACCGCGGCAGTGCGGCCTCCCAGTCGGCCAGCAGCGCCTCGGCGACCTCGGAGCCGGTCTCCTCGAAGTGCTTGCGCACGATGTCCTGCAGCTCCGCGGCGTACTGCTCGCTCACCGGACGCAGGTCGACGAGCTCGCCGTTGACCCTGAAGTCCTTGAGGTCGAGCACCCACGCGATGCCACCCGACATGCCGGCCGCGAAGTTGCGGCCGGTCTTGCCGAGCACGACGACGCGGCCGCCGGTCATGTACTCGCAGCCGTGGTCGCCCACGCCCTCGGTGACGATCGTCGCACCGGAGTTGCGCACGCAGCAGCGCTCGCCGACGCCACCGCGGATGAAGATCTCACCCGAGGTCGCTCCGTAGGCGATCGTGTTGCCCGCGATGATGTGCTCGTTGGCCCTGAACGTGGCCGCACGGTCGGGCCGGATCACGATCCGGCCACCCGAGAGGCCCTTGCCGACGTAGTCGTTGCCGTCGCCCTCGAGGCGCAGCGTGATGCCCGCGGGCACGAACGCGCCGAACGACTGGCCCGCCGAGCCGGTGAACGTCAGGTCGATCGACCCGTCGGGAAGTCCGGCGCCGCCGTACTTCTTGGTGACCTCGTGGCCGAGGATCGTGCCGACGGTGCGGTTGACGTTGCGGATCGCGAGTTGGGCGCGCAGCGGCTCCCCCGACTCGATCGCCGCGGCGGCCAGCGGGAGGATCTCGGTGACGTCCAGCGAACGCTCGAGACCGTGGTCCTGGGTGCCCGTGTTGCGCAGGTCCTGGTCCGGGAAGTGCGTGTCCGCGATCTCGACCTTGTGCAGGATCGGCGTGAGGTCCAGGCCCTGCGCCTTCCAGTGGTCGACGGCCTCGGCGACGTCCAGCGTCTCGACCTGGCCGACGGCCTCGGCGATCGACCGGAAGCCGAGCTCGGCGAGCAGCTCGCGGACCTCCTCGGCGATGAACTCGAAGAAGTTCACGACGTACTCGGCCTTGCCGCTGAAACGCGACCGCAGGGTCGGGTTCTGGGTGGCGACGCCGACGGGGCACGTGTCGAGGTGGCAGACCCGCATCAGGATGCAGCCGGAGACCACCAGCGGGGCGGTCGCGAAGCCGAACTCCTCGGCGCCGAGCAGCGCCGCGATGACGACGTCACGGCCGGTCTTGAGCTGTCCGTCGGTCTGCACGACGATCCGGTCGCGCAGGCCGTTGAGCAGCAGCGTCTGCTGGGTCTCGGCGAGACCGAGCTCCCAGGGTCCGCCCGCGTGCTTGAGCGACGTCAGTGGGGACGCGCCCGTGCCCCCGTCGTGACCGGAGATCAGCACCACGTCGGCGTGCGCCTTGGACACACCGGCAGCGACCGTGCCGACGCCGACCTCGGAGACCAGCTTCACGTGGACGCGGGCCGACGGGTTGGCGTTCTTGAGGTCGTGGATCAGCTGCGCCAGGTCCTCGATCGAGTAGATGTCGTGGTGCGGCGGCGGGCTGATGAGGCCCACACCCGGCGTCGAGTGACGCGTCTTGGCCACCCACGGATAGACCTTGTTGCCGGGCAGCTGGCCACCCTCGCCGGGCTTGGCGCCCTGCGCCATCTTGATCTGGATGTCGTCGGCGTTGGTGAGGTACTCCGACGTGACGCCGAAGCGGCCCGACGCGACCTGCTTGATCGACGAGCGACGCTCCGGGTCGTAGAGCCGGTCCGGGTCCTCGCCGCCCTCACCGGTGTTGGACTTGGCGCCCAGCCGGTTCATGGCGATCGCCAGGGTCTCGTGCGCCTCGCGCGAGATGGACCCGTAGGACATGGCACCGGTCGAGAATCGCTTCACGATCTCCGAGACCGGCTCGACCTCGTCGATCGGGATGGGCGTGCGGCCGAACGCTCCGGCGTCCTTGAAGCGGAACAGGCCGCGCAGGGTCATCAGCTTCTCGGACTGGTCGTCCACTGCCTGCGTGTACTGCTTGAAGATGTCGTAGCGACCGGTGCGCGTCGAGTGCTGCAGCCGGAAGCCGGTCTCGGGGTTGAACAGGTGCGGCTCGCCCTCGCGACGCCACTGGTACTCGCCGCCGATCTCGAGCTCGCGGTGCGCGGGCGCGATGCCGACGGGCGGGTGTGCCTTGGCGTGCCGCTGGGCGACCTCCTTGGCCACCTCGTCGAGCTCGATGCCGCCGAGCTTGGAGGTCGTGCCGGTGAAGTAGCGGTCGACCACCGACTGCGACAGGCCGATGCACTCGAAGATCTGCGCACCGGTGTACGACGCCACGGTGCTCACGCCGATCTTGGACATCACCTTCACGACGCCCTTGCCGAGCGCCTTGATGAGGTTCTTGACCGCGACCTCGGGGTCGGTCTTGACGTAGTAGCCCTCGCGAGCGAGGTCCTCGACCGTCTCCATCGCGAGGTAGGGGTTGACCGCGGCAGCGCCGTAGCCGACCAGCAGGGCCACGTGGTGGACCTCGCGGACGTCTCCGGCCTCGATGAGCAGGCCGACCTGGGTGCGGGTCTTCTCGCGGACCAGGTGGTGGTGGACCGCGCCGGTCAGCAGCAGCGACGGGATCGGCGCGAGGTCGGCCGTCGAGTGCCGGTCGGAGAGCACGATGATCCGGGCCCCGTCCGCGATGGCGGTCGACACCTCCTGGCAGATCTCGTCGATCCGCGCCGACATCGCCGCGCCGCCGCCGTGGACGTCGTAGAGGCCGCGCGAGACGTGGGTGATGAAGCCCGGGTGGTCGCCCTCGCGGTTGATGTGCCGGATCTTGGCCAGGTCGTCGTTGGAGATGACCGGGAAGGGCAGCACGATCTGGCGGCAGGAGGCCGGGGTCGGCTCGAGCAGGTTGGACTCCGGGCCGATGGAGCCGTAGAGCGAGGTGACGAGCTCCTCGCGGAGGGCGTCCAGCGGCGGGTTGGTCACCTGCGCGAACAGCTGGCTGAAGTAGTCGAACAGCAGCCGCGGCTTCTCGCTGAGGGCCGCGATGGGCGTGTCGGTGCCCATCGAGCCGAGGGCCTCGCCCCCGGTGTTGGCCATCGGGGTGAGGATGACGCGCAGCTCCTCCTCGGTGTAGCCGAAGATCTGCTGGCGGCGGGTCACCGAGGCGTGGGTGTGCACGATGTGCTCACGCTCGGGGACGTCGTCGAGGTGGATCATCCCGGCGTGGAGCCACTCCCCGTAGGGGTGCTCGCCCGCGAGCTGGTCCTTGATCTCCTCGTCCTCGATGATCCGGTGCTCCTCGGTGTCGACGAGGAACATGCGACCCGGCTGCAGCCGGCCCTTGCGGACGATCGTGGCGGGGTCGAGGTCGAGCACGCCGACCTCGGAGGCCATGACGACCAGGCCGTCGTCGGTGACCCAGAAGCGGGAGGGGCGCAGACCGTTGCGGTCGAGGACCGCGCCGATCTGGGTGCCGTCGGTGAAGACGACGCAGGCCGGGCCGTCCCACGGCTCCATCATCGTGGAGTGGAAGCTGTAGAAGTCGCGGCGCGACTCCGACATCTCCGTGTGGTTCTCCCACGCCTCGGGGATCATCATGAGCACCGCGTGGGGCAGGCTGCGCCCGCCCATGTGCAGCAGCTCGAGGACCTCGTCGAAGGACGCGGAGTCCGACGCCTCAGGGGTGCAGATGGGATAGAGCCGCTCGAGGTCGCCGGGGATGGCGTCGGAGTCGAGCAGCGCCTCGCGGGCCCGCATCCAGTTGCGGTTGCCCTTGACCGTGTTGATCTCACCGTTGTGCGCGATGAAGCGGAACGGGTGCGACAGCGGCCAGCTCGGGAACGTGTTGGTGGAGAAGCGCGAGTGCACCACACCGATGGCCGAGGCCATCCGCTCGTCGAGCAGGTCGGGGAAGAAGTTGTCGAGCTGGTCGGTCGTCAGCATGCCCTTGTAGGCGAGCGTGCGCGACGACAGCGACGGGAAGTAGACCTCGGTCTCACGCTCGGCGCGCTTGCGCAGGCAGAAGGCGAGACGCTCCAGGTCCATCCCGTTCAGGGGACCGCCGGCGGCCTGCACGAACAGCTGCGTGAACGTCGGCATGACGCTGAGCGCCATGGTGCCGAGGATGCCCGGGTTGACGGGCACCTCGCGCCAGCCGAGGACGGTCAGGCCCTCCTCGGCCGCGATCTCCTCGATGCGGCCACGGGTCTTCGCCACGTGGTCCTCGTCGCCGGGCAGGAAGGCCGTGCCGACGGCGTACGTGCCGGCGGTCGGGAGCGTGATGCCCTCCTCGCCCGCAACGGCGCGCAGGAAGGCGTCCGGGACCTGCATGAGGATGCCGGCGCCGTCGCCCGAGTTGGGCTCGGCTCCCGCGGCACCGCGGTGGTCCAGGTTGCGCAGGGCCGTCAGGGCCTTCACCACGATGTCGTGGCTGGCCTCACCGGTCATCGTCGCGACGAAGGCGACGCCACAGGCGTCGTGCTCGTGACGCGGGTCGTAAAGACCCTCCGGCGGCGGGAACGCGTGCGAATAGGGCACCAGGGTTCTCCCGTCGACTACGTCTGTGGCCGCCCGGGACGCCGACTCAGGGAGTGTCGTACCGGAAGGTCCGCAGAAGGTGGGGCGCTAGGGACAACACTGGCCCACGCGGCGGAAGCGTCAGGTTACCACCGTGTGAACCCACCGCGCTCATCCAGCGTCGTCGCTGGATGCCGCCTTGGTCACATCTTCAACCACGTCGGGGTCGTTCGCGTCAGCGTCCTCGGCGTCGGCGTCGTCGGTCGCCGGCTCCCGCCCCTCGACGTACGCCGCGTCCTCGCGTCCCGGCGCATGACGGCTGGACCACAGGTAGTAGGCGGCCGCGAGGACGAACAGCACGATCGAGGTCCACACGTTGAACCGGAGACCGAGGACGTCGTCGAGCTGCACGTCGTCGATGCGCAGGTACTCGATCCAACCGCGTCCCAGCGTGTAGCCCATGACGTAGAGCGCCATGATGCGGCCATGGCCGATCCGGAAGCGGCGGTCGAGCCAGATGATGAGGGCGAAGGCAGCGAGGTTCCAGCCGAACTCGTAGAGGAAGGTCGGGTGGAAGGTCGCCAAGTCCGGGATCGGCTGGCCGGCGTCGATGAGCTGCTGCTCGTAGGCGCTGCTGAAGTGGTCACGGTCGATCTCGACGCCCCACGGCAGGTCGGTGGGCTTGCCATAGAGCTCCTGGTTGAACCAGTTGCCCCAGCGGCCGATCGCCTGCGCGACCAGCAGCCCCGGCGCCAACGCGTCGAGGAAGGGCAGGAAGCGGATGCCCTTGCGGCGCGCACCGATCCAGGCGCCGAGCGCACCGAGACCGATGCCGCCCCAGATGCCGAGGCCGCCGTGCCACACATAGAGCGCGTCCACGGGCGAGGCACCCTCACCGAAGTAGTTCTTCCAGTCGGTGGCGACGTGATAGGCGCGGGCCCCGACCAGCCCGAAGGGGACGGCCCACAGCGCGATGTCCTGCACGTCGCCGACGGTGCCGCCACGCGCCTGCCAGCGTCGCTCCCCGATCCAGATCGCGGCGACGATGCCGAGGATGATGCACAGCGCATAGCCGCGCACCGGGAAGGGGCCGAGCTCCCAGACCCCGTTGGCGGGGCTGGGGATCGCGGCGATGATGAGGTCGACGGTCACGGCTGGTCCTTCACGGTCTGGCGGCTCGATCCTCGTCAGTCGTCGGCGAGGAGGATGCTGAAGTCGTTGGCGAACTCGGTGCTGGAGGTCTCCTGGTTCCACAGGGCGACGGCCTCGTCGTCGCTGCTGATCGCCAGGGTGAAGGTCGAGTGCCCGCCGAGGTCGTAGCCGCCAGTGGGCAGCTTCTCGCCGTCGTTCACGTAGACGTGGAGCGGGTCGCCGAGGGCGATGATGTCGTCGAGGTCTCCGGTCAGGCCGATGAATCCGGCGTCGTAGGCCTTGAGGTAGTCGTGCAGCGTCGCCTCGTCGTCACGGCTCGGATCGGTCGTCACGAAGACGACGTCCACCTTCGACCGCTCACCTTCGTCGAGCCGGTTGAGCGCCGCGGACAGGTTGTTCATCACCAGCGGACAGTAGTCCGGGCAGTGGGTGTAGCCGAAGAAGACCAGGGTGAGCGCCTTGTCGGTGTCGGCCGCCAGGGAGTACGACGACCCGTCCGTCGCGGTCAGCGCGATGTCGGGCACGTCGTAGGGCTGGTCGAGGCGGTTGCCGACGAACTCGCCGCTGCTCTCCTCCCCGCAGCCGCTCAGCACGAGTGCCATCAGGACGAGCAACATCGAGGCCGCGGTCAGGCGACGCTCGTGGCGGCCCGGCCGTTTGCTAGGCACGCACGGCCCCCGCGACGCCTCGGGCGAGCTCCTCGGTGAGCGCGCCGAGCGACTTCAGGCCGGCGGCGGCGTCACCGGGGTGGTCCAGCAGCGTGCGGACGAAGGCCGAGCCGACGATCACGCCGTCGGCGTACGCCGCCAGGTCCGCCGCCTGCGCGCCGGTGCTCACCCCCACGCCGACGCCGACGGGCAGGTCGACCCCACCGCTCGGGCTCAGTGCCTTGGTGCGGGCGATCAGCGGGGCGACCCCCGCGGCCGTGGCCTGCGTGGTGCCGGTCACGCCCATGACCCCCGTCGCGTAGACGAAGCCGCGCGAGGCGGCCGTGGTCATCGCGATCCGCTCGTCGGTCGACGACGGTGCCACGAGGAAGACCTTGTCGAGGCCGCGCGCGTCGGCCGCGGCGATCCACTCGGGCGCGAAGTCGGGCGTCAGGTCGGGGGTGATGAGGCCCGCTCCCCCGGCGTTGGCCAGGTCGGTGGCGAAGCGCTCGACACCATAGGCCTCGACGGGGTTCCAGTAGGTCATCACGAGGGTCGGCGTGCCGGTGGCCGCGACGGCCTCGACGACCCGCAGGACGTCGGTGATCCGGATGCCGGCCTCGAGCGCCTGCTGCGCGGCGGCCTGGATGGTGGGCCCGTCCATCACCGGGTCGCTGTAGGGCAGTCCGATCTCGATGACGTCGCAGCCCGCGTCGACCATCACCTTCAGTGCGGCGATGCTGGTGTCGACGTCGGGGAACCCGGCGGGCAGGTAGCCGACGAGGGCGGAGCGCCCCTCACCGCGCGCCTTCTCGAACGCCGCTCCGGTGGTCTGGCTGCTGCGGGTCACTCCGACTCCCCTGTGCTGCCGTCCGTGCCGAGGCCGAAGTAGTCCAGCGCCGTGCCCATGTCCTTGTCGCCGCGACCCGACAGGTTGACCAGGATGGTCTGCCCGGGCCGCTCCTCGGCGACCTTGAGCGCACCCGCGACGGCGTGGGCCGACTCGATGGCCGGGATGATTCCCTCGGTGCGGGCGAGCAGGGCCATCGCGTCCATGGCCTCGGCGTCGGTCACCGGCAGGTAGGTCGCGCGGCCGCCGGCGGCGAGCGCCGCGTGCTGGGGACCGACGCCCGGGTAGTCCAGGCCCGCGGAGATCGAGTGCGACTCGACGGTCTGGCCGTCCTCGTCCTGCAGGACGTAGGTGCGCGCGCCGTGGAGGACGCCGACCGTGCCGGCGAAGATCGTCGCCGCGTGCCGACCGCTCTCGACGCCGTCACCCCCCGCCTCGAAGCCGTAGACGTCAACCTCCGGATCGTCGAGGAAGCCGGCGAACAGGCCGATCGCGTTGGAGCCACCGCCGACGCAGGCCGCGATGGCGTCGGGCAGTGCGCCGGTCAGCTCCAGGCACTGCTGGCGCGCCTCGTCGCCGATGCCGCGGACGAAGGAGAGGACGAGGCTGGGGAAGGGGTGCGGGCCGGCCGCCGTACCGAAGAGGTAGGCGGTGTGGTCGACGCTGGCGACCCAGTCACGCAGCGCCTCGTTGATCGCGTCCTTGAGCGTCCGCGAGCCGCTTGTGACGGGGATGACCTCCGCGCCGAGCAGCTGCATCCGGGCCACGTTGAGCGCCTGGCGCTCCGTGTCGACCTCGCCCATGTAGACCGTGCAGTCGAGACCGAGGTAGGCCGCAGCGGTGGCCGAGGCGACACCGTGCTGTCCGGCTCCGGTCTCGGCGATGACGCGGGTCTTGCCCATGCGCTTGGTCAGCAGGGCCTGGCCCAGCACGTTGCGGATCTTGTGGGCGCCGGTGTGGTTGAGGTCCTCACGCTTGAGGAGGATCCGCGCGCCGGCGCGCTCGGAGAGCCGCTGGGCGTCGTAGAGCATCGAGGGGACGCCGGCGTAGTCCTGCAGCATCCGCTCGAACTCGGCGATGAAGGTCGGATCCACCATCGCCTTCTGCCAGGCGATGTCCAGCTCCTCGAGGGCCGCCATCAGCGCTTCCGGCATGAACCGGCCACCGAAGGCACCCGCACCGCCGAACCACCCGAAGGCGTCGGCGTCGTATCCACTCTCGGGAGTGCCCATCAGCCCTTCACCAGTCCTGTCATGGCCGCCACCGCGTCGCGGGGCGCGCCGTCCTTGACCAGGGCCTCGCCGACGAGCACGACGCGGGCGCCCTCGTCGACGTAGCGCTGGACGTCCGCCGGTCCGCCGATCCCCGACTCGGCCACCAGCACGCGATCCGCGGGGACCAGCGGGGCCAGGCGGCCGAAGGTGTCGGGGTGGACCTCGAGGGTCTTGAGGTTGCGAGCGTTGACGCCGATCAGCTCGGCGCCGACCTCGACGGCACGCTCGGTCTCCTCCTCGTCGTGCACCTCCACGAGGACGGTGAGACCGAGCTCGCGGGCGAAGTCGTGCAGCCGCGCCAGCTGGTCCCCCGGCAGCGAGGCGACGATCAGCAGCGCCAGGTCCGCCCCGGCCGCCCGTGCCTCGAGCAACTGGTACTCGGTGACGATGAAGTCCTTGCGGAGCAGCGGTACGTCGACCGCGGACCGCACCGCGCGCAGGTCCTCGAGGCTGCCGTTGAAGCGCCGGCGCTCGGTCAGGACGCTGATGGCGCCGGCACCGCCGGCGGCGTACTGGGCCGCGAGCGCAGCCGGGTCCGGGATGTCGGCGAGCTCGCCCTTGCTGGGGCTCTTGCGCTTGACCTCCGCGATCACGCTCGACGCGGCGGCGCGGAAGCCCGGCATCGGGTCGAGCGGAGCGGCCACGTCGTCGAGCGCGGCCCGCAGGTCCAGCTCGGTCGTGACCGCCTGGCGGGCGGCGAGGTCCTCGAGGACGCCGGCGACGATGCCCTCGAGCACCGTTGATGTTTCCGCCTGCGGAGCCTGGGGGGCCGACATGGCGACTCCGTTCATGAGTTCGTGGTTGAGGCTGGTGTCGAGTGTGGCACGCCGCCCCACGCCTGCACCGGCCGGCTCAGGGCGCGAGCCAGGCGCCCGCAGAGGTGTTGCGCAGGATGGTGAACACCGCCATGGCGGCGATCAGGACGCCTGCCGAGAGGGAGAGCGCACGGTCCGAGGCGCTCCAGGTCCGACCGGTCCAGCGTCCTTGGGTCCAGCGCAGGAAGACCCACGCCAGGACGGGCACCGACAGCACGAAGAGCAGGTTGCTCGACGCGGCGTCGAACAGGCGCGCGTTGCTGAGGTCGTTGACCGCCCGCAACCCCCCGCAGCCCGGGCACCAGAAGCCCATCGCGGCCGTGGGACACATCCCCCAGCTGCCCTGGTCGTGCGGGTCGCGCAGGTGCAGCGCGGCGGTCGCCACCGCGAGTCCACCGGCGACGAGCGTCGGTGGCACCATCCGCAGCCAACGCGTCTGGCCGCTGGGCGGGGAGGTCGGCGCGGGGACAGTCATCCTGACCTGGGCGAGGCGTGGTGCCGCGGTCGGCTCAGTGGGCCGACTCGTGCATGCCGAGCTTGGCCATGACGAGGAAGACGACGCCACCGCCGACGGCGACGACGGTGCCGATCCAGAAGGCCGGCCAGTTGAGCGGGTCGACGGACATGCCGAACGCCGCGATGCAGAAGCCGACCAGGGAGACGATGACACCCGTCCAGGCTGCCGGGGTGTTGCCGTGGTTGTCGGCCATGTGGAAGTGCTCCTCGCTCGGTGGTTCGTGCGGGTCGATTCTAGGGGGTCAGTCGTCGGTCGGGTCGGCGCCCTCGTCCATCGCCTTCCACAGGTCCAGGTTGGACTGCTCGCCGTCGGCGCCGTCAGCGACGGGAGCGGTGGCGCCGCCACCCGTCGGGGCGTCGTAGCGGCTGCCCATCTCGGGCCAGCGCCCGACATGACGGACGGCAAGGACACCGGCGGCGAGCGTCACCAAGCCACCGGCCAGCGCCACCCACACCCACGGCGTGCGGTCGACCTCGATGGTCACGGCGCCGAGACCGAGACGGGTGGCGAGGTCGGCTGCCGCGTCGTCGTCCTGGACGAAGCCACCGACGACCACGACCGCCGTCGCTCCGGCGCCGGCCAGGGCCGCCAGGGCGGCGACGATCCGCCGGACGATCCCGCGACTGACGAGCAACGCACCCCACGCCGCAAGACCGACGAGACCGAGGGCCCCGGCGAGCGGGAACTGCACCTGGGCGTTCTCGTTGCCCTCATAGCTGAGCAGGCCGGCGGACTGGAGGAAGCTGCCGGGCACCTCGAGCATCGCGCGGTGGCCGCCGACGGCCACCGCGCCGGCGCCGGCCAGGCCGAGCAGCACGACCGGTCCGAAGAGACGGCGTGACCCGTCGGGGGTCGGCTCGGGCGTCGGCTCGGGTTCAGTCACTGAGCAGGCCTTCGTCGAAGCAGGTGCGGGCGCCGGTGTGGCAGGCGACGCCGACCTGGTCGACACGGACGAGGAGGGTGTCGCCGTCGCAGTCGAGGCGCACCTCGTGGACGTGCTGGGGGTTGCCGGAGGTCTCTCCCTTGACCCAGTACTCCTGTCGGCTGCGGCTCCAGTACGTCGCCCGGCCGGTGGTCAGCGTGCGGTGCAGCGCCTCGTCGTCCATCCACGCCAGCATCAGCACCTCGCCGGTGTCGTGCTGCTGGACGATCGCGGGCACCAGGCCGTCGTCCGTGCGCCGCAGGCGGTCGGCGATGGCGGGATCGAGGGAGACACTCACCCGACCATTATCCCGTCGTCCGTCACGCCGTCACCGAGGGGCGTGCTGGGCGACCCAGCTGGTGTGCAACCGGGCATAGGCCGATCCGGCCTGCCGGACCAGCTCGGCATGCGGTCCGTGCTGCACGATCCGCCCCCGATCGACGACCACGACGACGTCGGCGGCCTCGGCGGTGGAGAGGCGATGGGCGATCGTGACGGAGGTGCGTCCACTCATCAGGCGCTCCAGGGCGCGGCCGATGCTGGTCTCGAGCTGAGGGTCGACGGCGCTCGTCGCCTCGTCGAGGACCAGCAGGTCGGGATCGGCGAGCTGTGCCCGCAGGAGCGCGACCAGCTGCCGCTCCCCGGCCGACAGCGACTCGCCGCGCTGGCCGACCTGCGTCCCGGTGCCGTCGGGCAGCCCGGCCAACCAGTCGCCGAGGCCCAGCGCATCGGCCGCCTCGCGGATCTCCTCCACGGTCGCGCCGAGGCGGCCGTAGCGCACGTTGGCGGCGAGGGTGTCGTCGAAGAGGAAGCCCTCCTGCGGGACGAGCACGACGCTGCGGCGCAGCGCGGTCTCAGCGACCTCGCGCAGGTCGATGCCGTCGAGCAGGACGCGACCCCGGCTGGGGTCCATCAGTCGGGTGAGCAGCTTGGCGATCGTGGACTTGCCGGAGCCGGTCTCCCCCACGACCGCGACCCGCTGGCCCGCCGGGACCACCAGCTCGATGTCGCTGAGGACCTCGACGCCGCCCGGGTAGGCGAACGAGACGTCGTCGAAGCGGACGTCGATCGCGCCCTTCGGCAGGACCTCGCCGTCGGGGCCGGGATCGACCAGGTCGGCCGGGGTGTCCAGGATGCCGATCACGCGGCGCCAGCCGGCGATCGCGTTCTGGGCGTCGGTGAGGATCTGGGTGCCCATCTGGACCGGTCCGACGAAAAGGGTCACCAGGAACGCGAAGGCCAGCACCTCGCCCGCGGTGATGGTCTCGCCCCAGTCCCCCAGCAGATGACCCTGGCCGAGCCAGATGCCGACGATCAGGACCCCGGCGTTGGCGAAGCCGGCCGAGATCCCGCCGAGGCTGAACGAGAACGCCGTGAACCCCTGCGCCCTCGTGCTGGCCGCCTTGTGGACGTCGATGGCGGCGTCGATGCGCTCCTGCGTCCGGTCCTCGATCGCGTAGGCCTTCACGACCGCCGCGCCGACCACCGGCTCCGACACCGCCGAGAGCAGCACGCCGACCTGGCGTCGTACGGTCCCGTAGGCGGCGGAGAGCTTGCGCTGGAAGTAGCGCAGGCTGAGGAAGAGCGGCGCGAAGCAGAGCCACACCACCAGGGCGAGCTGCCAGCTGTAGAAGACCATCACGACGGTGGCGATCAGGATCTGCCCGATGCTGACGATGAACAGCAGGCCGCCGAAGACGAGGAACTGGCTGACCTGGTCGACGTCGCTGGTCACGCGGGAGACCAGGGACCCGCGGCGCTCGGTGTTCTGGGTCAGCAGCGGCAGGTCGTGGACGTGGCGGAACGCCTTGACCCGCAGCGTCGCCAACCCGTGCTCGGCGGCCGAGAAGAGCCGCGCGGTCATGGCGTACGACGCCCAGCTGGTCACCGCGATCGCGAGGCCCGCGAGCACCGCCAGCCAGGTCGTGTAGCCGACGTCGGGTCCGCCCTCACCGCGCAGCCCGTGGTCGATCGTCTGCTGGACGGCGATCGGCACGACCACCTGACCGACGGATGCCAGGACGGCGAGGAACAGGGTCCAGCCGAGTCCGTCGCGCAGCTCCGGCGAGTGCCGGATCCCGCGGCGGATCGTCTCCATCGCACCGAGCTCCTCGCCCGTGCGCAGTGTGGTGCTCACCGGATCACCTCCACCGGCGCGGTCTCGGCGTCGGTCTCGCTCTCGGTCTCGTAGGCGTTGACCAGGCGCGCGTAGTCGTCGTTGCGGGCCACGAGGTCGTCGTGCGGACCGCGGTCGGCGATGCGGCCGTCGACGAGGAAGAGGACCTCGTCGGCGAGGGCGATCGTCGCCTTGCGGTAGGCGACCACGACCAACGTGGTGTCGCCGTGGCCGAGGCCGGCGAGGATGCGGGCCTCCACGTCGGGGTCGACCGCCGAGGTGGCGTCGTCGAGGACGAGCAGTCGAGGTCGGCGGGCCAGGGCGCGGGCGAGCGCGATCCGCTGCCGCTGGCCCCCGGAGAGCGACGTGCCGCGCTCTCCCAGTCGGGTGTCGAGTCCGTCGCCGAGGGCCCTGACGAAGTCCTCGCCCTGGGCGACCCGCAGCGCGGCCCAGACATCGTCGTCGGGCAGGTCGGCGCCGAGGGTGACGTTGCCGCGGACGGTGTCGTCGAAGAGGAAGGCGCTCTGCGGGACCAGCGCGAGCACGTCGGCGAGGGCACCGCGCTCGAGGTCGCGGACGTCGATCCCGTCGACGCGGATCGTGCCGTCGTCGAGGTCGACCAGACGGGCCAGCAGTGTGGTGAGCGTGCTCTTGCCGGACGCGGTCGCTCCGACGATCGCGACCCGGGAGCCCGGCGCGACGTCGAAGGTGAGGTCCCGCAGGAGGGGGCGATCGGCCTGGTAGCCGAACGCCGCGTGGTCGACCTCGAGGCGGGCGCCGCCGCTCGCTCCGGGTGCGGGCCGGTCGCCGTACGTCATGGCGCCGGAGGCGGCGAGGACCGAGGCCACCCGCCGATGGCCCACGACGCTGCGCGGGAAGTCGCCGAGCAGCCAGCCGATGGAGCGGATCGGGAAGGAGACCACGGTGAGCAGGTAGGCGACGGTCACGACGTCACCGGCGGCCGTGGAGCCGGAGACGACGCGGTGGACGCCGAGGACGAGCACCACCAGCACGGCGAGGTTCGGCAGGGCCGCGAGGACCGGGTCGAACGCCGCCCGGATCCGTCCGACGCGGATGTTGGCCTCGCGGAGCTCATGGGCCTTCGCCTGGAAGCGGGCGGTCTCCTCCGGCTCACGTCCGAGGGTCTTCACGACGAGCGCGCCGTCGAACGACTCGTGAGCGATCTCGCTCAGCTCGGCCCGCAGCTGTTGCGCGCGGGTCGCCCAGCCCTGAGCGAGGCGTTGGTAGATGACATTGGTGCCGATGACGAGCGGGAAGACGAGGAGTCCGACAGTCGCCAGTGCGAGGTCGGTGACGAGCATCTGCCCGACGGCGATCACCATCATCGCGATCGTCCCCACCGCCATCGGCAGGGGCGCGATTGGCCCCCAGGCGGCCTCGACGTCGGCATTGGCGTTGGACAGCAGCTCGCCCGTCGGGTGCTTCTGGTGCCACGCCATGGGCAGGCGCAGGTACTGCCGGGTCACCGCTCGGCGACTGTGGGCCTGCATGCGGTATTGCATGATCCCGGCGCCGAGCCGCCGGGCGACGATGCCGACCGCTCGCAGGATCGCGACCCCGACGAAGAGCCCGAGCACCGCCCAGAGCAGGCCGGCGCCGATCTCGCCGTCACGGAAGGCGGGAAGGACCACGTGGTCGGTGGACCAGCCGAGCACCCACGCATCCGCGACGGTCAGGGCGCCGAAGAGCACGCTGCCGATCGTGGACAGCGTGAAGATCCAGGGCTCGCGCTTGATGGCGACCCAGAGGACACCGAACCCGGCGGACGTCGTGCCCGTGCTCCCGGTCGTGCTGCCTGCCGTCGCCACCCGCACCCTGCTCTCACCGCTCGTCACTCGTGAACCTCAGCCCAACCCGGGCCCGGCGGAGCCTATTCCGGGCCGGGGACACCTCCCCCGGATGCGAGCCTGTACGACGGGCCCGGGCGCTGCCATGCTGACGTGATGGACGTCGTGGTGCTGGTGCTCCTCCTGCTGCAGTCGGCGCTCGGCGTCCTGGCACTGCTCCGGTGGCGCAAGGCGCTGCGTCCCTCGGCCCGCTTCCCCACCTCCCTCGTGGCCGCACACATCGCCGTCTCCGACATCGCGACCATCCTGTGGGTCGTCCGACTCGTGACCGACGAGGTCGGCTGGGGCTGGGCCGCGCTCGGCGTACTCCTCGTGGGCAACGGCATCGGCGACCTGGTCCTCGCGGGTCGCTGGCGCCTCGACCAGGCCACCTCCGGCGCCTGGCTGAAGGGATGGGTGTCGGCGGCGAAGGGGCTCACCAACCCCAAGAGGCGCGTCGGCGCCGCCCACGCCGCCGGCGCGGGCATCACCACCGTCGCGCTGCTCGTGGCCTGCCTGATCGGCTGAGCACAGCGCCATCAGCGCGGTCGCTGCCCACCCGCTGACGAGCTCTCCGACCGGCACGTCGAGTGCGAGCGCGATGGCCCAGCTGCTGAACAGCTCTGCCGAGCCGGGCGTACGAGGTCACCAGGGCAGCTCCGGCGCAGCGGCGCCGTTGTCCACAGGTCGCGTCGGAGCCGGTTGCGCCCCGCCGCGGGTCCGAGCACGCTCGGACCCACCCACCAGAGGAAGGCACCACGATGAATCCCATCGGACGCCGTCTCGGGCTCCTCTGCGCACCGCTCGTCCTGATCGCGAGCGGATGCGCGGGTCCCGAGGCCACCACACTCGACCTGCGGACCCCGGCGGTCAGGCCCGCCCCGGACGCGCCCACGACGACGCCCTCCGACGTGATGGGCGAGCTCGCCCACCGAGGGGCCGAGGGTCTGCGCGTGCATTGACCTGTCGTCGATTCGTCCACAGGCGGACGCGGCGTCGGTGACAACGCCGACGCCGACGCAGTACGGTCGACGCGCGTCCCCGGTCCGGGCGCGATGTTCTCGGGAGGACCCATGCGTTCCACACGACTTGCCGTCGCGTTGACGGCCTTGACGCTGCTCCTGCTCGGCTGCACCGATGACGACGTCGGACCGGGCGAGGCGACCTCGACCTGGACACCGTCGGGGACGATCGAGACGGCACCGACTGCCGCTGAGTCGAGCGACCCTGACGCCGCGCCGGCCAACGAGACCGCCCGGCAGTTCATCCGGCGCTGGGTCGAACTCGGCAATCAGATGCAAGCGACGGGCGAGACCGATGCGTTTCTCGCTGTTGCAGGTCCCGACTGCGACGCGTGCCACGAGTTCGCGACCAAGGTCGAGCAGATCTACACGGCCGGCGGAAGCATTACCGGCGGGCAGGAACTGATCCTCCGCCTGGAGCCCGAATCACACACGCAATGGCTCGTCACCACCGAGGCGTCGCCGACTACCTACACCGATGATGTCTCCGCCAGCCCGAGCACGCTGCCAGGCGGCCGCTTCCAGTCCCGCGTGCATCTCGTTCGAGGTCATCACGGTTGGATCGTCGGCTCGACGGAGGGAGTACCTCTGTGATCCGCGCGCTTCTCCTCCTGATCGCAACCGCCGTCCACGCGGTCACTCTGGTCCTGGGCCCACCCGCATCGGCAGGTTGCGGCAGTGCCGTCAACCTGCGCAACGCGTCACAGACGTGTGTCAGCGCAGGAGATCTTCCTGCAGGTCAGGCAGCCTCCGCCGAGCACCACACCTACCTCTACTTGCCTGTTTGCGGCATCCGGGTGGGCGGCGCCTGCGGCAGGGTCGTCGCGTGCACCACCCGCTCCGGATCCCGCGGAGTCCTCCACGACGTCACTGTCGACGGCGAAGCGGCCGGCCGTCAGTGCATCGGCGACGAGGAGGCCAGCGATGCCGCGGTCGTGACACCAGGGCTGGTCCAACGCGCCATGCGGCGCCTTGCCTGGCCAGCCAGCCCGCTGACCGTCCAGCCACCCGACGGCCTCACGCTGGTCAACTTCGACACGAACTTCTACACGACCGGCACCGAACCGGTGACCCGCGCGGTCACGCTCCTCGGCCAGCAGATCACCATCGAGGCCACCCCGATCGAGTACGCCTGGCACTTCGGCGATGGCGAGGTGCGCCGGACGGCAGAGGCCGGAGCGCCGTACCCCGATCTGCGGATCACGCACAGCTACCTGCGCAAGGACACCTACGACGTGCGGCTCGACACGACGTACGGCGGCCGGTTCCGCGTCGACAACGGCCCGTGGCAGGACATCCCCGGCACCGTCACCATCACCGGCACGCCGCAGTCGCTACGAGCGATCGAGGCGCGGCCGACGCTGGTGGGCTACTGAGATCCATCAGGGGCGTCTCGTGACGGCCCTGGCCGGCCTCCTCGAGGACCGGATGGCTCAGCGGATCGGATGGCCTGCGTCCGCGAGAGCGGACTTCACGTCACTGATGCGCAGCGTGCCGAAGTGAAAGACGCTCGCGGCGAGCACGGCGTCGGCGCCAGCGGTGACGGCCGGCGCGAAGTGGTCGACGGTGCCCGCTCCCCCGGAGGCGATGACCGGGATGTCGACGACCGAGCGGACCGCCGTGATCATCTCGACGTCGAAGCCGTCGCGGGTGCCGTCGGCATCCATGGAGTTGAGCAGGATCTCACCGGCTCCGAGCTCAGCGGCCCTGGCCGCCCAGGCGACGGCGTCGATGCCGGTGGACGTCCGACCGCCGTGGGTGGTGACCTCGTAGCCGGAGTCGGTCCGTACGTCGCCGCTCACCCGCCGGGCGTCGAGAGAGAGCACCAGCACCTGGTTGCCGAAGCGGTGGGCGATCTCCGCGATCAGCTCGGGTCGGGCGATCGCCGCCGTGTTGACGCCGATCTTGTCCGCGCCGGCCCGGAGCATCCGGTCGACGTCGTCGACCGACCGGATCCCCCCACCGACGGTGAGCGGGATGAAGACCTCCTCGGCGACCTTGCTGACCATCTCCAGGGTCGTTGCCCGGCCGTCGGACGACGCGGAGATGTCGAGGAAGGTCAGCTCGTCGGCGCCCTCGGCGTCGTAGGTGCGGGCCAGCTCCACCGGGTCGCCCGCGTCACGCAGGTCGGTGAAGTTGATGCCCTTGACGACGCGGCCCGCGTCCACGTCGAGGCACGGGATGACCC
The DNA here is from genome assembly GCF_004912195.1 of Nocardioides caeni. GTDB lineage: Bacteria > Actinomycetota > Actinomycetes > Propionibacteriales > Nocardioidaceae > Nocardioides > Nocardioides caeni. Next base: position 578,431 of record NZ_STGW01000001.1, on the reverse strand, counting down.
GTACCGCCAAGGTCACAGGAGACCACCCTGGGTGAGGGTCAGGGCGTCCTCGAGGGTGAACTGTCCGGTGTAGAGCGCCGTGCCGGCGATCGCGCCCTCGACGCCGACCTCGACCAGGTCCATGAGGGCCCGGATGTCGTCAAGCGTGGTGACACCGCCGGAAGCGACGATGGGCCGGTCGGTGGCGGCGCACACGTCCTTCAGCAGCTGCAGGTTGGGGCCCTGCAGCATGCCGTCCTTGTTGACGTCGGTGACGACGTAGCGGGCGCAGCCCTCGGAGTCGAGACGGGCGAGCGTCTCGTAGAGGTCACCGCCCTCCTGGGTCCAGCCGCGCGCAGCCAGCGTGCGGCCACGGACGTCGAGGCCGACGGCGACCCGGTCGCCGTACGTCGCGATCGCCTTCGCGCACCACTCCGGCTGCTCGAGGGCTGCCGTGCCGATGTTGACGCGACGGCAGCCCGTCGCCATCGCTGCCTCCAGCGACTCGTCGTCGCGGATCCCGCCGCTCATCTCGACCTTGATGTCGAGCCGGCCGACGATCTCCGCCTGCAGCGCGCGGTTCTGGCCGTGGCCGAAGGCCGCGTCGAGGTCGACCAGGTGCAGCCACTCCGCGCCAGCCTCCTGCCAGCGCAGCGCCGCTTCGATCGGGTCGCCGAAACGCTTCTCCGACCCGTCGACGCCCTGCACCAGCTGGACGGCCTGGCCGCCCTTGATGTCGACCGCGGGAAGCAGCTCCAGGTACGTGCTCACAGTGATGTCACCCAGTTCCTCAACAGTTGAGCGCCCGCGTCACCCGACTTCTCCGGGTGGAACTGCGTGGCGCACAGTGGTCCGTTCTCGACGGCCGCGACGAAGCGGTCGCCGCCGTGCTCCGCCCACGTCACCAGCGGCTGGTAGGCGTCGGGCGTGCGGTCGTTGGTGACGAGCTTCCAGTCCCGCACGCCGTAGGAGTGCACGAAGTAGAACCGCTCGTCCTGCAGGCCGTCGAAGAGGCGCGTGCCGGTGGGGACGTCGACCGTGTTCCAGCCCATGTGCGGCACGATCGGCGCCTGCAGGCGCTCGACGACGCCCGGCCACTCACCGCAGCCCTCGGTCTCGACGCCGTGCTCGATCCCCCGCTCGAAGAGGATCTGCATGCCGACGCAGATCCCCAGCACCGGGCAGTTGCCGGACAGTCGACGCGCGATGATCCGCTCGCCCCGGATCGCCCGCAGACCCTTCATGCAGGCCTCGTAGGCACCGACGCCCGGCACCAGCAGACCGTCGGCCGCCATGGCGGCGTCCAGGTCGGCCGTCAGGGTCACCGATGCGCCGGCGCGCTCGACCGCGCGGACGGCGGAGCGCAGGTTGCCGGAGCCGTAGTCGAGGACGACGACGGAGGGAGTACGGCCCGCCATCAGGCTGCGAGGGTTTCGAGGCTCGTCGCTAGCGCTCCTCGCGCCTCAACCACCGACGGGGTCACAGAGCGCCCTTCGTGGACGGGATCCCGGTCTCGCGCGGGTCGAGGGCGATCGCGTCGCGCAGTGCCCGGGCGAACGCCTTGAACTGCGTCTCGACGATGTGGTGCGGCTCGCGGCCCGCCAGCACCCGCACGTGCAGTGCGAAGTGGCCGTGGAAGGCGATCGACTCGAAGACGTGCTGGGTCAGCGAGCCGAGGTAGGACACGCCGGAGCCGCCGAGCTGGACGTACTGCTGGCCCTCCGGCTCACCCGTGTGCACGCAGTAGGGACGGCCGGAGACGTCGACGACGGCGTGCACCAGCGCCTCGTCGAGCGGCACGGTCGCGTCGCCGAAGCGACGGATGCCCGACTTGTCACCCAGCGCCTCGCGCAGCGCCTGGCCGAGAGCGATCGCGGTGTCCTCGGTGGTGTGGTGGGCGTCGATGTGGACGTCGCCCTCGGTCTGCACCGTCAGGTCGAGCAACGCGTGGCGCGCGAGCGCGGTGAGCATGTGGTCATAGAAGCCGACGCCGGTGGAGATGTCGTGGCGGCCGGTGCCGTCGAGGTCGACCTCGACGAGGACCTTCGACTCACTGGTCTGCCGCTCGACGCGGGCGGTCCTGGCAGTCATGCGCGCTCTCCATCTACATCGGTCAGTGCGGCCCGGAAGGCCGCCATTTCGTCGGGGGTGCCGACCGAGACCCGCAGCCAGCCGTCAGGCCCGGTCTCCCGGATCAGGACTCCCCGGTCGAGGAGACCCTGCCAGACAGCATGACGGTCGGCGAATCGTCCGAACAACACGAAATTGGCATCGGAGTCGGCAACGTCGTACGCCTCGGCGCGGAGCCAGTCGACCAGCGCGTCGCGCTCGGCCCGCAGCTCGTCGACCTTGCCCAGCAGCTCGGGTGCGTGCCGCAGGGCCGCGAGCGCGACGGCCTGGGTGACGGCCGAGAGGTGGTAGGGCAGCCGGACGACCCGGATCGCGTCGCAGATCTCGGGCGCGGCGGCGAGGTAGCCGAGCCGCAGGCCGGCGCCCGCGAAGGCCTTGCTCATCGTGCGCGTCACCACCAGGTTGCGGTACGACGGCAGCAGCTCGAGCGCGCTCGGCACCCCCGAGCGGCGGAACTCGCCGTAGGCCTCGTCGACGACCACGATCCCCTCATCGCCCGCGGCCTCGCAGAGCACGCCGACCGCCTCGGGCGGCAGCGCCGTGCCGGTCGGGTTGTTGGGGCTGGGCAGCAGGATCACGCTCGGCTGCTCGGTCTTGACCAGGTCGCGCGCGGCGTCGAGGTCGAGCGAGAAGTCCTCGGCACGGTGGCCGGCGACCCAGCGGGTGTTGGTGTCGCGGGCGTACTCCGGATACATCGAGTAGGTCGGCGCGAAACTCACCGCTGTGCGGCCGGGACCGCCGAAGGCCTGCAGCAGCTGCAGCATGACCTCGTTGGACCCGTTGGCCGCCCACACCTGCTCGGGCGCAATCGAAGACTCGGTGGTTGAGGTGCGAGCGCCAGCGAGCCTCGAAACCGCGTCCCGGGTCAGGTACGAGGCGAGCGCCTCCCGCAGCGCGACGAACTCGCGATCCGGATAGCGGTTCAGCGTCGCCGCCGCCTCCGCCGCGGAGGCCGCGATGTCCGCGATGCATGCCGCGGACGGCCCGTAGGGGTTCTCGTTGACGTTGAGCTGGACGGGGACCACGTCGATGGGCAGCTGCGGGGCGCCGTAGGGCTCGATCCCGCGCAGCTCGTCACGCAGCGGAGGGAACGTCACGATCGGCCGCCCGTCCGCACCGTGATCGCGGCGCCGTGACCGGGCAGGTCCTCGGCCTCGGCGAGCGTGACGACGTGACCGGCGACCTCGGCGAGCGCCTCGGCGGAGTAGTCGATGACGTGGACCGACTTGGTGAACGCGCGCACCGAGAGACCCGACGAGTGGCAGGCGCAGCCGGCCGTCGGGAGCACGTGGTTGGAGCCGGCGCAGTAGTCACCGAGGCTCACGGGGGCGTGCGGCCCGACGAAGATCGCGCCGGCGTTGCGCACCCGCGCAGCCCAGCCGGCAGCGTCATCGGTGTGGATCTCGAGGTGCTCGGCGGCATAGGCGTTGACGACCTCGAGACCCTGCTCGAGGTCACGCACCAGCACGATCGCCGACTGCTGCCCGCCGAGCGAGGTGGTGATCCGCTCGGCGTGCTTGGTCGCGGCGACCTGCGCCTCGAGCTCGGTCTCGACCTCGGCGGCGAGCCGCTCGGAGGTCGTCACCAGCACGGACGCGGCCAGCGGGTCGTGCTCGGCCTGGCTGATCAGGTCGGCGGCGACGTACGACGCATCGCCGGTGTCGTCGGCGAGGATCGCGATCTCCGTCGGACCGGCCTCGGAGTCGATGCCGATCTGGCCCTTGAGGATCCGCTTGGCGGTGACCACCCAGATGTTGCCCGGGCCGGTCACCAGGTCCACGCGCCTGCACGGCCCGGTGCCGTAGGCGAACATCGCGATCGCCTGGGCACCGCCGACGGCGTAGACCTCCTCGACGCCGATCAGCGCACACGCGGCCAGGATCGTCGGGTGCACCGAGCCGCCGAACTCCTTCTGCGGCGGGCTGGCCAGGGCGATCGACTCGACGCCGGCGGTCTGCGCGGGGACGACGTTCATCAGCACGCTCGACACCAGCGGCGCCAGGCCTCCGGGGACGTAGAGGCCGACCCGGCCGACCGGCACCTTGCGGTGCGTGACCCGGGCACCGGGGCCCAGCTCGGTGACGGCGTCGGTCTCGAGCTCGTTGGCGCAGGTCGCGCGCAGACGGCGGATCGACTCCTCCAGCCCGGCGCGGATGTCGGGGTCGAGGTCGTCGAGGGCAGCGCGCATCGCCGCCGGTGCGACCCGGATGTCATCGACGCGGACGCCGTCGAACCGCTCGCCGAACTCCACGATCGCGTCCAGCCCGCGGGTGCGGACCTCCTCGCAGATCGCATGCACCGCCGGGACCGCCGCCTCGACGTCGAAGTCGGCACGGGGCACGGCTGCGCGGTAGTCGACGGAGGCGTCGGCGTCACGCAGGTCGATGCGGCGGATCATGCTCCCGATTCTACGGGCGGTTGCGCCAGCACCCTGCGTCGCGGCGCTAGGTTGGACAACGTGAACGACCAGCTGCCGATGTTCCCCCTGAACTCGGTGCTGTTCCCCGGGGTGAGCATCCCGCTGCGGGTGTTCGAGGACCGCTATCGCTCCCTCGTGCACCACCTGCTGCGGATCGAGGACCCCGCCGAGCGCCTCTTCGGCTCGGTGGCCATCCGCGAGGGCTACGAGGTCGGCGATCACGGCAACCAGTCCCTGTTCCGCGTCGGCGTGCGGATGCAGCTCACCGACGTCGAGGCCCACAGCGACGGCACCTTCGACATCGTCGCGGTCGGACGCGACCGGATCCGGCTCGAGCGGCTACGGCCCGGCGAGACGTTCCCCGTCGGCGAGGTCGCGATCCTGGGCGAGTCCGCTGACGACGTACCGGCCGAGGTCATCGACCGCGCCCGGGCCACCTTCGTCGCCTACCGCCATCTGGTCCGCGAGATCTCCAGCGATCCACTCGAGGGCGAGCTGCCCAGCGATCCTGACTTCCTCGCCTGGACCCTCGCGGCCTGCAGCCCGCTCCCCCTCGCCGAGCGCCAGGAGCTCCTCGAGGCGCCCGATGCGGCCCAGCGGCTGATGCTGGTCACCGATCTGCTGCGGACCGAGCTGCACGCGATGAACGTCATCCCGTCCCTGCCGGCGACCGAGGTCAACCGCACTCGGTGGAGCCCCAATTGAGCAAACGCAAGACCGCCGGTGGTACCCCGGCGACGACGGCGCTCACCGCGGCCGGCGTGCCGTTCACGGTCCACGACTACGACCACGACCCCCGCTCGACGTCCTACGGGGAGGAGGCGGCCGAGGCGATGGGCATCGATCCGGCCCGGGTGTTCAAGACGCTCCTCGCCGACGTCGACGGCGCCCTGACGGTCGCCGTGGTGCCCGTCACCGGTCAGCTCGACCTTAAGGCACTGGCTCGCGCCGTCGGGGGTCGCAAGGCGGCGATGGCCGACCCGAAGGCGGCCGAGCGGGCCACCGGGTACGTCGTCGGCGGCACCTCGCCGCTCGGCCAGAAGCGGCCCCACCCGACCGTGGTCGACGCCTCGACCCTCGGGCACGACACGGTGTTCGTGTCGGCGGGTCGTCGTGGCCTGGAGGTCGAGCTCGCCCCCGACGCCCTCGTCGCGGCGACGAAGGCCGTGGTCGCGGAGATCGGCCGGACCTAGACCGATTCGGCCGGATCGGCGCGGTGCTGGGCGCGCGGGTCCGAGGGCAGGGTCGCGCCGGCCGTCGTGGCGAGGGCGAGCATCACCACCAGGTAGCCGAGCAGTGCACCGACGGGCCACACCAGCCAGGGCGTCGTGACGGGGATGATCCCGTCGTCGTCGCCGACCGCGTCGGCCAGCGAGTCGGGCAGGTCCAGCTCGTGGCTGGCGATCTCGAGGTGGCCGGGCAGCTTCGTGCCGATCTCGACCTTGGCGGCCTGCTCCTGCGGGTCCGGCGGGCTCTGCTCCTGACCGATCCAGGTCATCAGGCCCGCACCGAGCACGCTGGCGAGCAGCACGCCGACCAGCCCGGGGATCGCGTTGTTGCGTGCCCAGAGCCCCGCGGCGATGCCCAGCGCCAGCGCCAGGCCGACACCGATGACCACGAAGGTCGCCGTGCCCTTGAAGTCGGCGGTGATGCCGGGGTCGAACGGGTTGGGATACCAGGCGGGACCGGCGACGGTGTCATAGATCTGCCCGGACGGCGCGGGTCCCCACCAGCGCCACCACAGCCATCCGCCCAGGCCGCCCAGCGCGGCGCCGAGCGCCAGCGGTACGGCGACCGGCAGCGCCCAGGCGCGCGCACGGCCGACTGCGTCGGGCGCCGCGCGCCCGGTCTCGATGTCCTGCATCAGCCGAGACACCCCGGACCGAGGAGCTGCTTGAGGTCAGCGAAGAGTGCCGGGGTGGGAGTCACCCGGAGATTGTCCCCCAGACGCATGAGCTTGGTGGAGTCGCGGCTCAGCAACTGCAGCCTGACCTCGGTGAGTCCGGGGTGGGTGCCGAGGACGTCGCGCAACTGTTGGACCACCGGACCGGTGCACCGCGTCGAGGGCAGGCTGATCACGACCGGGCCGTCGCTGCCCCGGTCGAGGTCGGGCACCGTCACCTCCTGGCCGCGCAGCTGCGGGGCCTCCCGCTCGGTGTCGAGCTGGCCGCGGACACGGACGATCGCGTCCTCGGTGAGGTAGGGAGCGGCGAGGCGGTAGGAGCTCGGGAACAGCAGCACGTCGATGCCTCCCTCGAGGTCCTCGAGCGTGACGGTGGCCCACGGGTCGCCGTTCTTGGTGATCTTGCGCTGCACCGAGGTGATCAGTCCGGCCACCGTGACGGTGGAGTTGTGGGCCCGGTCCTCGTCGGTGACGAGCTGGCCGATCGTGCAGTCGGTGCCGTTGGACAGCACGTGCTCGAGACCGAGCAGCGGGTGGTCGGAGACATAGAGGCCGAGCATCTCCCGCTCGTGGCCGAGCAGGGTCATCTTGTCCCACTCGTCGATCTCGGGGATCGTCACCGTCACGCCGAACCCGCCGAAGCCTGCGTCGTCGGCACCCTCGTCGCCCAGGCCCGCGAAGAGCGAGTCCTGGCCGATCGCCTCGTTGCGCTTGATGTCGACGTACTGGTCGACCGCGGTCTCGTGGATCGCGACCAGCGCCCGCCGCTTGTGCTTCATGTCGTCGTAGGCGCCGGCCTTGATGAGCGAGTCGATGACGCGCTTGTTGCAGACGGTGGCGGGCACCTTCGACAGGAAGTCGTTGAAGTCGGCGAAGCGGGACTTCTCCGTGCGCGCCTCCACGATCCCGTCGACGACATTGGACCCGACGTTGCGGATGGCGGTGAGGCCGAAGCGGATGTCGCGGTCGACGGCGGTGAAGTTGTGGGCGGACTCGTTGACGTCGGGAGGGAGCACCTGGATCTTCATCCGGCGGCACTCGTTGAGGTAGATCGCCATCTTGTCCTTGTCGTCCTTGACGGACGTCAGGAGCGCGGCCATGTATTCGGTCGGGTAGTTGGCCTTGAGGTAGGCGGTCCAGTAGGTGATGACGCCGTAGGCGGCGGAGTGCGACTTGTTGAAGGCGTAGTCGGCGAACGGGAGCAGGATGTCCCAGAGCGTCGTGATCGCATCCTGGGGATAGCCGCGCTCCTGCATGCCGGCCTCGAAGCCGGCGTACTGCTTGTCCAGCTCCTCCTTCTTCTTCTTGCCCATCGCGCGACGCATGTTGTCGGCGGCGCCCAGGGAGAAGCCGGCGAGCACCTGCGCGATCGCCATCACCTGCTCCTGATAGACGATCAGGCCGTAGGTCTCGCCCAGCACCGGTTCCAGGGCCTCGGCGAGCGCCGGGTGGATGTAGTCGATCGGCTGGCGGCCGTTCTTGCGGTGGGCGTACTTGTTGTGCGAGTCGGCACCCATCGGGCCCGGCCGGTAGAGCGCCGAGACGGCCGTGATGTCGGCGAACTTGTCAGGGAGCATCGAGCGCAGCAGCGCCCGCATGCCGCCACCATCGAGCTGGAACACGCCGAGGGTGTCACCGCGGCCCATCAGCTCATAGGTCGCGCGGTCGTCGAACGGCAGCTCCTCGAGGACGACGTCCTCGCCCTTGTTGGCCTTGATGTTGACGAGCGCGTCCTCGAGGATGCGCAGGTTGGACAGGCCCAGGAAGTCCATCTTGACCAGCCCGAGCGACTCGCACATCGGGTAGTCGAACTGGGTGATGACCGCGCCGTCCTGAGGACGGGCCATGATCGGCACGATGTCCAGCAGCGGCTCACTGGACATGATCACGCCGGCGGCGTGCACGCCCCAGTTGCGGATCTGGCCCTCGAGGCCGAGCGCCGTCTGGTAGATCGTGCGGACGTCGCTGTCCTGCTCGTAGAGCGCGCGGAACTCGCCGCCGTCGTTGTAGCGCTTGTGCTCGGGGTTGAAGATCTCCTTGAGCGGGACGCCCTTGCCCATCACGTCGGGCGGCATCGCCTTGGTGATCTTGTCGCCGATCGCGAAGCCGTGGTCGAGCACCCGCGCGGCGTCCTTGATCGCGGCCTTGGACTTCAGCCGCCCGAAGGTCGCGATCTGGCAGACCCGCTCGGCGCCGTACTTCTCCGAGACGTACTGGATGACCTCACCACGACGGGCGTCGTCGAAGTCGATGTCGAAGTCGGGCATCGAGGGACGCTCGGGGTTGAGGAAGCGCTCGAAGTAGAGGCCGTGCTCCAGCGGGCACAGGTCGGTGATCCGCAGTGCGTAGGCGGCGATCGAGCCCGCTCCCGAGCCACGACCCGGTCCGACCCGGATGCCGTTGTCCTTGGACCAGTTGATGAAGTCGGCGACCACGAGGAAGTAGCCGCAGTAGCCCTTCTGGGCGACGACGGAGAGCTCCATCTCGACGCGGTCCTTGACCTCCTGGGTCAGCCGGTCGCCCGGGTAGCGGGACTCGATGCCGCGCCAGACCTCCTTGCGGAACCAGGTGTCCTCGGTCTCCCCCGCCGGGATGTCGGCCTTGGCCATGTAGCCGCCGGTGTTCTCGTTGAACTCCACCTCGCAGCGCTCGGCGATCGCGACCGTGTTGTCGCACGCCTCGGGCATCCCGAAGCGGTCGGCCCACAGCTCCCGCATCTCGGCGGCCGACTTGATGTAGTAGCCGCCACCGTCGAACTTGAGGCGGTTGGTGTCGGAGAGGCGCTTGCCCGACGCGACGCAGATCAGGGCGTCGTGGGCGTCGGCGTCCTCGGGGTTGTTGTAGTGCGAGTCGTTGGTGGCGATCGGCGGGATGCCCATCTCCCGGCCCAGGCGCAGCAGGTCGTCGCGCACCCGCTTCTCGATGGAGATGCCGTGGTCCATCAGCTCGAGGAAGACGTTGTCCTTGCCGAAGATCTCCTGCAGCTCGCCGGCCTCGCGCAGGGCCTCGTCGTACTGCCCCAGGCGCAGCCGGGTCTGGATCGCACCGCTGGGACAGCCCGTCGAGACGATGAGGCCCTTGCTGTGCTCGGCGAGGATCTCCTTGTCCATCCGGGGCTTGAAGTAGTAGCCCTCGAGGCTGGAGCGCGACGACAGCCGGAAGAGGTTGTGCATGCCCTCCGTCGACTCGGCCCACATCGTCATGTGGGTGTAGGCGCCGCCGCCGGCGACGTCGTCGCCACCCTCCTCGGCCAGGTCACCCTTGCCCCAGCGGACCCGCCGGCGCTCGCCCCGCGGGGTCCCCGGCGTGACGTAGGCCTCGATGCCGATGATCGGCTTGACGTCGTACTTCTTGGCCTTGGAGTAGAAGTCGTAGGCACCGTGGAGGTTGCCGTGGTCGGTCATCGCGATCGATGTCATGCCCAGGTCGCGCGTCCGGGTGAACAGCCCGTCGAGCAGCGAGGCGCCGTCGAGCATGGAGTACTCGGTGTGGACGTGCAGGTGGACGAAGTCCGACCCCCCGGAACCGGCTGCCATCTGTGGTCTGACTCCTCGCGGGAACTCGTGGTGGACGGTCGATGTGCTGTCAGTCGGGGAAGGAGATCAGCGTACGCGACCCGTTGGAGTGATCGTGGCAGGCACCTCCGACAGTCCGGTCCCTGAGCAGGGTCGAGCAGAGGGGGCGAGCAGAGGGCCGGGCGGAGGTGCTCAGTGTGTGGTGCGGACGACCTCGAGGGCCTGCGCCAGGTCGTCGGGGTACGACGACTCGTACTCGACGTAGCTGCCCGTCTCCGGGTGCTCGAACCCGAGCTTCACGGCGTGCAGCCACTGGCGCTCGAGGCCCACGCGGCGGGCCAGCACCGGGTCGGCGCCGTAGGTGATGTCGCCGACGCAGGGGTGCTTCAGGGCGCTCATGTGGACCCGGATCTGGTGGGTGCGGCCGGTCTCGAGGTGGATCTGCAGCAGGCTCGCGAAGCGGTGCGCCTCGAGCGTCTCGTAGTGCGTGACGCTGTGGCGCCCGTCCTCCATGACGGCAAACTTGTAGTCGAACCTCGGGTGCCGGCCGATCGGCGCGTCGATGGTGCCCTCCAGCGGGTCCGGGTGCCCCTGGACCAGCGCGTGGTAGGTCTTGTCGACGGTCCGCTGCCGGAAGGCGTTCTTGAGCAACGAGTAGGCGTGCTCGGACTTCGCGATGACCATGACGCCCGAGGTGCCGACGTCGAGGCGCTGCACGATGCCCTCGCGCTCCTTGGCCCCGGAGGTCGAGATCCGGAAGCCGGCACCGGCGAGGTGCCCCACCACCGTCGGACCGCGCCAACCCGGCGAGGGGTGGACAGCGACGCCGACAGGCTTGTCGATCACGACGATGGCGTCGTCGTCGTGGATGATCCTGATGCCCTCGACGAGCTCGGGCACGACCTCGAGCGGATCGGCCTCGGCGGGGATCTCGACGTCGAGGACGGCGCCGCCGAGGACCCGCTCGCTCTTGCCGGACACCACTGCCCGATCGAGCCGCACCCGGCCGTCGGTGATCAGCTCGACGGCCCGGGTCCGCGAGACACCGAAGAGCTGCGCCATGACGACGTCGATCCGCTCACCCTCCAGGCTCTCCGGGACCGCGAGGCTGCGGTGGTCGACCGTGCCGCTCACTTCTCGACCTCGACCCGGCTGCCATCGAGCTGGATCCCCCGGAACACCTGGATCAGGATGAGGCCGACACCGACGTTGATGCAGATGTCGGCGACGTTGAAGACCGGCCAGTTCGGCAGCATGAGGAAGTCGACGACGTGACCCCGGAACGGTCCGGGGTCACGGAACAGGCGATCGATCAGGTTGCCGCCGATCCCGGCCAGCAGGAATCCGAGGCCGACGGCCCACAGCCTGCTCCGCAGCCGCAGGCTCAACCACAGCACCACCACGGTCGCCGCGCACGCCAGACAGGCCAGGACGACAGTGAAACGGGTGCCGAGGCTGAAGGCGGCGCCGGGGTTGTAGGTCAGGTGGAGCTGCAGCAGCTCCCCCACCACCGGTACGTCGGGCTCGTCGGTGAGATGGCGGACAGCGAGCACCTTCGTGACCTGGTCGACGGCCAGGAGCATGCCCGCGACAGCGACGAACAGGAGCCAGGTGCGGGACGACGCGAGCAGTCCGGTCGGGGCCGAGCCGGGGTCGTCGCGGTCGTCTACCGGCGTTCCTCGCGCTGCTTGCATGGCAGGCACAGTGTGGCACGGGGAAAGGCCATGAGCCGCATCTTGCCGATCGGGTTGCCACACGACTCGCAGACGCCGTAGGTGCCGTCGTCGATCCGCGCCAGCGCCCGGTCGATCTGGGCGACCTTCTCGCGCTCGCTGTTGAGGACCGTCAGCTCGTGGTCACGCTCGAAGCTGGTCGCGCCGAGGTCGGCCTGGTCCTGGCCGGCTCCGTCTCCGGAGTCGCGCAGCAGGCCGCTGAGGTCGGCCTCCTGCTCCTCGAGGATCTGCGCGCTCTTGGTCCGCTGCTCGTGCAGCTCCTGGAGGAGCTCGGCCAGCTCCTCCTTCGACCACTGGGCCTCGCCCTCGAGGACGACGAGGGCCGACGGCGCGGCCTTCTTCGCGGGAGCCGCCTTCTTCGCGGGGGCCGCCTTCTTCGCGGGAGCGGCCTGCTTCGCGGGAGCCGCCTTCTTCGCGGGCGCCGCCTTCTGCGCGGGCGCGGCCTTCTTCGCGGGCGCTGCCTTCTTGGCGGGCGCTGCCTTCTTCGCGGGAGCAGCCTTCTTCGCGGGAGCCGCCTTCTTCGCGGGAGCGGCCTTCTGCGCTCGCTTCGCTCGCGCGGCTTCTTGCTCGTCGCCGCCGCTCGCCCTCGTCCCTCGGGCGGCGCCGCTCCTCGCTGCGTTCGCCTTCGCAGGGGCAGCCTTCTTGGCGGGCGCGGCCTTCTTCGCAGCCCCCGACTTCGCCGGCTCCGCGTCCTTGCGGGGGCGGATCAGCTTGCGTGCGGCCGTGGCGAGCGACTTCTTCGTACTGCGAACCATGGGTGCTCCTCGAAGCGGGCGACGCGCGATCGGCGGACCGCAGCCGTGCAGGGAGGGTAGCGGCTGACGGAGTGCACTCCAAGCAGGCTCACCGGCGAGAGACGCCCCTGCCGGCACCACGCAACACCGGCCGGCCCGCCGAAGCGGGCCGGCCGGTGCCGGTGATGTCCTGGCCTGCCCGGAGGCAGGCGACTCTCAGCGCGAGAGGATCAGGCCTCTTCCTCACCGAGGATGGACCGCAGCCGCTTGGGCGCCGGAGCCTCCTCGGCGGGGGCCAGCGTGTCGCCGGGCGTCTGCAGGGACTCGAGCTGCTGGGTGAAGTAGCTCTTGAGCCGCGAGCGGTACTCCCGCTCGAAGGAGCGCAGCGTCTCGACCTCGGCCGACAGCTTGTCGCGCTCGCGCTCCAGGTCGCCGAAGAGCTGGGTGCGACGCTCGGCGGTCTCGCTGTCGAGCATCTCGGCGCGGGTGCGGGCATCCGACTCGAGCCGGTCGGCCTTGACCTTCGCCTCGGACTCGAGGCGCTCGGACTTGGTGCGCGCCTCGCCGACGATCTTGTCGGCCTCGTTCTTCGCGTCCTCGACGAGCTCGTCGGCGTTGCGGGTGGCGATCTCGAGCAGACGGGCAGCGGCGTTGGACGCCTCGGGGACGGTCTCGACGCGGATCGTCTCGACGCCTGCCTCGACGGGAGCGGCGGGCGCGGCCGGCACCACGGTGGCGACCTCGACCGGGGCCGGCTGGGGCGTCGGCTCCGGGACGACGACCTCGGGAACCGGCGCGAGCGTCGGGGCCTCGAAGGACGACGTACCCGACTGGGCGGCGGCCAGCTTGGCGCGCAGGTCGTCGTTCTCCTGGGTGAGGCGTGCCAGCTCGGCCTCCACCTCATCCAGGAACTGGTCGACCTCGCCCATGTCGTAGCCCTCGCGCAGCCGGACCGGCGTAAAGCGCTTGTTGCTCACGTCCTCAGGCGTCAGCGGCATGACCTCACCTATCTTCGCAAAGTTCGGGAACACGGTGTCGACGGACACGGTGTCGAATCTTCCGTACCGAACCTTAGCGCCTGGATGGGCAATGCCCGCATCAGGAACACCCGTGATTGTTGGGACAGACGTGACAGGACGGTCGAGCGGGGGTCTGGTGGGAACCCTCAGCCGAGCAGCGTCGCCCGATTCACGCTCAACAGGACGTAGGCGAGGATCATCACGAGGATGAAGCTGAGGTCCAGCGCGAAGTTGCCGATCCGGACCGGCTTGATGACCTTGCGCAGGCCGAGGATCGGCGGGTCCGTCACCGTGTAGGCGAACTCCAGTCCGACCAGGACGACGCCCCGCGGCTCCCAGGTGCGCGCGAACACCTGCACCCAGTCGGTGATGAATCGCACCCACAGGAAGGCGATGAAGGCGAAGAGCACGCCCTCGATGATCCAGCCAGCAGTCGTCACGGGATCAATCTATCGGGCAGCCCGAGCCAGACCCGGGCAGCCTGAGCTCGAGGCTCCTCAACTCTGGTTGAAGAAGCCACCGTCAGCGATGCGCTGCTTGTCCTCGGCCGCGACGGTGACGTTCGGCGGGGAGAGCAGGAAGACCTTGTTGGTGACGCGCTCGATGCTCCCGCGGGTCGCGAAGATCAGGCCGGCGGCGAAGTCGACGAGACGCTTGGCGTCGGCGTCGTCCATCTCGGTGAGGTTCATGATCACCGGGATGCCTTCGCGGTAGCTCTCACCGACGGACCGGGCCTCGTTGTAGGTGGTCGGGTGGAGGGTGGTGATCCGGGAGAGCTCGGCGACCGTGGGCTGGGAGGGCTCGGGGGCGGCAGCCATCGGCCGGCGGCGCTCCTCGAGGTCGGCGACGGTGCCGGACGGTACGGCGCGCACGGGGCGGCGCTCGCGCGGCTCGCGCGGCTCGCGGGCGGGTGAGCGCTCGACCACCTCGTCGTCGTAGTCGTCATACCCGGTGTCCTCCAGCAGGCCGAGGTACTCGCCGATCCTGCGCATCGCACCGCTCATGACTGTCTGCCTCCGTGGTGTGGGCCCTCGTCGAGGACCTTTGGTGGTGTTGTGGACATTACTTGACCCGAGGCCTCGTTCCGAGGACCGCGGTGCCGACGCGCACGTGTGTCGCGCCGGCGGCGATCGCCTGCTCCAGGTCGCTGCTCATCCCGGCCGACAGGACCTGAGCCGGGTGGTGTCGCGCGAGGAATTCGGACCTGACGGCGCCGAGGCGCGCGAACGCCGATGCGGGGTCCTCGCCGAGGGGCGCGACGGCCATCAGACCGGCCAGGCGCAGCTCGGGGTGCTCCGTCGTCGCGTCGGCGAGGTCGAGCAGGTCGGCAGGGTCGGCGCCGGCGCGGTGGTCGCTGCCGGGCGGGTCGAGGCTGACCTGGAGGAGGACGTCGAGGGTCGCGCCGCGGTCGGCCGCACCGCGGGCGAGCCGAGGGAGGAGTCCTGGGCGGTCGACCGACTCGACGACGTCGGCGTAGCGGGCGACGGCGGCCGCCTTGTTGGACTGCAGTCCGCCGACGAAGTGCCACCGGAGGTCGAGGTCGGCACACTCCGCGGCCTTGGCCTCCGCCTCCTGGTGGCGGTTCTCGCCCACGTCGGTGACACCGAGGTCGGCGAGGATCCGGACGTCGGAGGCCGGGAAGTACTTGGTGACGACGACCAGCCGGACGTCGTCCGCGGGCCGGCCGGCGGCTTCGCAGGCGGCGGCGATCCGGGATCGTACGGCACCCAGCCCGGCGGCGAGCTCCTGGCGGCGGTCGGTGCTCATCGGCCACCGTCCAGGGCGTGCGCGAGCCGGATGACACCGGCCTGGCGGCCGGCGTCGGCGCCGTCGCGTCGGTAGGAGTAGAGGTCGGGCGACTCGCGGGTGCACCGGCCGGCGTCGATGACCTCGACACCCTCGGCAGCGAGTTGCGCGCGTACCCCGGCTCCGATGTCGAGCGCCGGGGTGTCCCACGTCGTCGTCGCCCGGCTGGCGGGGATCTCGACGGCGACCTCCTCGCGCAGCTCGGCGGGGACCTCGTAGCAGCCGCCGCAGATGTGCGGCCCGACCCAGGCGGTGATCTCGCGGGCACCGAGGTCACGCATCCGGGCGACGGTGGCGGGGACGACGCCGCGCACCATGCCCAGGCGCCCGGCATGGGCGGCACCGATCACCCGCGACCAGGGGTCGGCGAGCAGCACCGGCACACAGTCGGCCGCGCGGACCATGAGGGTCAGGCCCGAGGTGCTGGTCACGACGGCGTCGGCGTCGGGGCGGTCCGCACCGAGGGCCTCCTCGACGACCTCGACGACGGCACCGTGGACCTGGTGGAGGTCCGCGAGCTCGTCGCCCGGCGCGAAGTCGTCGAGCAGGAGCCTCAGGTTCTCCGACCGCGCGTCAGCCGGGCCGTCGCCGTCGAGAGCGAGGTCCAGGCTGTCCCAGGGGGCAGCACTGACCCCGCCGAGCCGGTCGGTGAAGGCCAGCTCGACGGGGCCGAGTGAGGTGCGGAAGGAGTACATCCCCTACTTCAGAAAGTCGGGGACGTCGAGTTCGTCGCCGTCGTCGAACTGGATCGGCGCCGGCGCGGTGCGCGCACCCACCGGCTGCGGCTCGGCGGGGGCGGGCTCACGGGCCGGGGCCGGCTCGCGGGCCGGCGTGGGCGCCGTGGAGGTCGCGGCGGCGGCCGGACGGGCGGCGCTCTGCGGGCGTCGTACGGCGCTCTCCTGACGCTTCGGCAGGCCACCGTCGAAGCCGGCGGCGATGACGGTCACCCGGACCTCGTCGCCCAGGGCGTCGTCGATGATCGTGCCGAAGATGATGTTGGCGTCCTCGTGCACCGCGTCGGCGACCATGGCGGCGGCCTCGTTGATCTCGAAGATGCCGAGGTCGGAGCCGCCGGCGATCGAGAGCAGCACGCCGTGCGCGCCGTCGATCGACGCCTCGAGCAGCGGGCTGCTGATGGCCATCTCCGCGGCCTGCAGGGCCCGGTCCTCACCGCGTGCGGAGCCGATGCCCATCAGTGCGGAGCCGGCGTTGCTCATGACCGCCTTGACGTCGGCGAAGTCGACGTTGATCAGACCGGGCGTCGTGATCAGGTCGGTGATGCCGGAGACGCCCTGGAGCAGGACCTGGTCGGCCTGCTTGAACGCGTCGAGCATCGACACGTTGCGGTCGGAGATCTGCAGCAGCCGGTCGTTGGGGATGACGATGAGGGTGTCGACCTCCTCGCGGAGACGCTCGATGCCCTCGTCGGCGGACTTCTTGCGGCGGGCGCCCTCGAAGGTGAACGGACGGGTCACCACACCGATGGTCAGCGCGCCGAGCGATCGGGCGATCCGGGCCACGACGGGCGCGCCACCGGTGCCGGTGCCGCCGCCCTCGCCGGCGGTCACGAAGACCATGTCGGCACCCTTGAGCACCTCCTCGATCTCGTCGGAGTGGTCCTCGGCGGCCTTGCCGCCGACGTCCGGGTTGGCGCCGGCGCCGAGGCCGCGGGTGAGGTCGCGGCCGATGTCGAGCTTGACGTCGGCGTCGCTCATCAGCAGCGCCTGGGCGTCGGTGTTGATGGCGATGAACTCGACGCCCTTGAGGCCGACCTCGATCATCCGGTTGACGGCGTTGACGCCGCCGCCCCCGATGCCGACGACCTTGATGATGGCCAGGTAGTTCTGTGCAGCTGCCACAGCGACTCACCCCTCCTATAGGTGTGGATGCGCGTATCGAATGTGTCCGTTCACCGACGTCGGCGGCCGGACCGCTCCCCCACGTTCGGTTGGGTGGTCAGCCGGCGTGTCGACAACTCTGACCCTCATCCTGAGGGTTATAGTTATGTCAACCTCGTCGTGTCCACGACAGTAGGCAGGACCGGACCGCGCCCTGCGCAGACACGCCGCACTGTCGGCCGATTACGCGATTTCTGCGCGCACTGGGCGCCGGAAGTCGGACTCAGCGGGTCGTCGGCGAGCCGGGGACGGAGACGTCGTACATGTCGGCCTTGCGGTCGAGGAGCTCGAGCAGCACGGCCGCCTTGTCCTCCGAGCTCTCCGCGCTTCCCCAGCGCACCAGCCGGCCGTCCTCGAGGTGGAGCAGGATCTCGTCGACGGTCTGGACCTCGAGGTGGTCGACCAGATTCGCGACCGCCGCATCCAGGGCCGCGACCACCGACGCGCCCTCCTTGAGGGCGTCGCGGTCGGCGCCACCGCCCACGGTGATGCGTGGGAGTCCGCGACGAGCGGCCGGGGGTGCCGGGAACGACACCCCGTCGGCGTCGAGGGCGACCTGGCGCGAGCCGAGGTCGAGCACGGCCACCGGGACCCGCTCGACGATCTCGATGCGGACGTCGTGGGGCCACATCCGCGAGACGTCGACCTCCTTGATCGCGGCGAGCGAGCGCACCCGCTGGGCGATCGCGTCGAGGTCCACCCGGATCAACGCGCCACCGGTGTCGACCTCGGCCGCGGCCAGCACCTGCTCGGTGGTGAGCAGGTCCTCCCCGACCACCTCCACCCCCTCGGCCCGCAGCCACGAGGAGAAGTAGAGGCCGTAGGCGCCGAAACCGATCAGGGCCAACGAGAGCACGCCCGCCAGGACGTAGCGCCAGGTCAGCCAACGGCGTGCGCGCTGCCGTCGGGCGAACGCCTTGCGGGCGCGGTCCTGCGGCGAGCGGGGCGCACGCGCCTCACGCCTCGCCATCGCCTGCTCCCTCGTTGAGCGCGGCCAGCAGCTCGGGCGCCAGGGTCGTGACGTCCCCCGCGCCGAGCGTGACGAGCACGTCGCCCGGACGCGCCAGCGACACCATCAGCTCACGCGCCTGCACCCGGTCCGGCACGAACCTGCCGCGGCCCTCCGGCACGGCGTCGGCCACGAGCGCGCCGGTCACGGTCGGGTCCGGGTCCTCCCGGGCGACGTAGATGTCGAGGACGAGGACCTCGTCGGCCGCCCCGAGCGCGACGCCCATCTCGGCACCGAAGATCCGGGTCCGCGACACCAGGTGGGGCTGGAAGCAGACGATGAGACGGCCCCCCGGGCCGACCAGCGAGCGGGCGGCCTCGAGGTCGCCGCGGATCTCGCTGGGGTGGTGCGCATAGGTGTCGTAGACCCGCACGCCGCCGGATTCGCCGATCGACTCCATGCGCCGCTTCGCACCGCGGTGCTGCGCCAGGCCGCGGATCAGCGCGGCCGGATCGCCGCCCAGCTCGAGCCCGGCAGCGAGCGCACAGAGCGCGTCCTGCGCGTAGTGCCGGCCGGGGACCGCGAGCTCGACCGGACCGAGGTCCTCGCCTCGCGCCTCGACCCGGAACCTCGTGCGGCCGCCTTCGACGACCAGGTCGCGCCCGCGGACCGTCGCGCCCTCGAAGAAGCCGGCCGTCACCGACGCCAGGTCGGCGCGCTCGGAGATCGTCACCCGGGCCCGCCCGGCGAATTCGGCGAAGGCCGCCTCGTAGGCCTCCTCGGTGCCCCAGTGGTCGAGGTGGTCGGCGTCGACGTTGGTGATGACGGCGACGTCCGGGGTGTAGACGAGAAAGGCGCCGTCGGACTCGTCGGCCTCGACCACCGCAGGTCCGGTCCCGAGCCGCGCGTTGGTGCCGAGGCTCTCGACCTCGGCGCCGATCGCGAAGGTTGGGTCGAGCCCGGCCTCGCGCAGCGCCACCGTCGTCATCGCCGTCGTGGTGGTCTTGCCGTGGGTGCCGGCGATCGCGACCACTGGACGACCCAGGAGCACCGACTGCAGGCCGGCCGAGCGCGGCCACAGCCGAAGGCCGCGGCGGACGGCCTCCACGATCTCGGGGTTGTCCTCGCGGGCGGCCGTGGTGGCGATGACGGTGTCCACGTCGAGGAGGTACGACGGATCGTGACCGACGTGCACCGCGATCCCCTCGGCGCGCAGCGCCGCGACCACCGCGGAGTCGTTGGCGTCACTGCCACTCACGCTCACGCCCATCTGGTGCATCAGCCGGGCGATCGCGGACAGTCCCGCGCCGCCGATGCCGACCAGGTGGACGGGCCCGAGCGCGGACGCGGGCAGGATCTCGTCGGGGACCGGGATCTTCACCGGCGGGTCCCGGTCGCGACCTCGACGATGATGCGGGCGAGGCGGTCGTCGGCGTCGCGCGGCACCAGGTCGGCCGCCGCGGCGCCCATGGCGGCCAGCCGCGCGGGATCGCCCAACAGCGCCGTGACGGTGTCGGCGACCGTGTCCGCGGTGAAGGCGGCGTCCTCGACGAGGAGTGCTCCCCCCGCGTCCACGACCGGGCGGGCGTTGAGAGCCTGCTCGCCGTTGCCGATCGGCAGGGGCACGAAGATCGCGGGCACCCCGCTCGACGACGCCTCGACGACGCTGGAGGCACCGGCCCGGCAGACCATGAGGTCGGCTGCGGCGAGGGCGTAGTCCATCCGGTCGACGTAGGGCACCACGACATAGGGGACGCCGGTCGGGGCCGGCTCGCGCCAGGCGGGGTCGCTGGTGCCGTTGGGCCCGATCGCGTGCAGGACCTGGATCTCGGAGGCAGCCAACGCCGCCGCGGCAGCACTCACGGCCTGGTTGAGCCGGCGCGCGCCCTGCGAGCCGCCGGTGACCACCAGGGTCGGGCGATCCGGGTCGAGCCCGAAGAACGACCGCGCCTCGGCGCGCAGGGCCGTGCGGTCGAGCGTCGAGATCATGCGGCGGATGGGCAGGCCGACGTACTCCGCACCCCGCAGGGGCGTGTCGGGGAAGCTCACTGCGACCCGGCTCGCCGCGCGGGCGCCGACGCGGTTGGCGATCCCGGGCAGGGCGTTCTGCTCGTGGACGACGAGCGGCAGCTTGCGGCGTCGCGCCGCGACATAGGCAGGCATGGACACGTAGCCCCCGTAGCCGACGATCACGTCGGGGGCGATCTCGTCGACGACCTCGAGGGCCGCCTTGACCGCGCCGCGCAGCCGCTTCGGCACCAGGGCCAGGTCCTTGCCGGGCTTGCGCGGCAGGGGCACCGGCGGGACGAGGCGGAGCGGATAGCCGGCCTCCGGCACGACCTTGTTCTCCAGTCCCCGGGGCGTGCCCAGGCAGGTGATCTCGATGGCAGGATCCAGCCTGCGCAGGGCATCCGCGGTCGCGAGCAACGGCGAGGTGTGACCCGCCGTTCCCCCACCGGCCAGAAGTACGCGCACCACGGAGGAGAACCTACCCGCGGGCCGAGACACCGGCGGAGCGGGCCCGCCGACGCTGCTTCAGCGCGCGCTCCGCGGCCGGCTCGCGGCGCGCGAAGCCGATGAGGAGGCCCAGCGCGGCCAGGGTCGGCAGCAGGCTCGATCCGCCGTAGGACACCAGGGGCAGCGGGATGCCGATGACGGGCAGCAGCGCGAGCACCATGCCGACGTTGATCATCATCTGCACGAGCAGCCACGTGACGATGCCGAAGGAGCAGTAGCGGACGAATGGCTGCGTGGTCTCGCGCGCGACCCGGATGCCGGCGTAGGCGAGGACGAAGAAGAGCCCGACGACCAGGAGCGTGCCCACCAGGCCCAGCTCCTCCCCGAGCACGGCGAAGATGAAGTCGGTGTGGGCCTCCGGGAGCTGGCCCCACTTCTGCTGGCTCGCTCCGATGCCCTCGCCGAACACACCGCCGCTAGCCATGGCGTAGAGGCCGTGGGCGGGCTGCCAGCCCGTGCCGTGGTAGTCCTTGAACGGATCGGCGAAGGTCGCGATGCGCGCCAACCGGGTCGGCGAGGTCGCGGCCAGTGCGAGCGCCAGGACGCTGACCCCGGCGAGCGCCAGGGCGAAGAGCCGGCCCGGTGCGCCGACGATCCACAGCATCGCCACGGCGAGGGCGAAGAAGACCAGAGCGGTGCCCAGGTCGCGGCCGACGACCACGAGACCCGTGGCCAGGGCCATGCCCGGCACCACGGGCACCAGCATCTCGTTGAGCCGGCCCAGCCTGCGCTCCTTGACCGCATAGATGTGGCTGGCCCAGATGACCAACGAGAGCTTCGCGATCTCGGAGGGCTGGACCTGGATCGGGCCCAGCACCAGCCAGTTCTTGTTGCCGTTGATCTCGACGCCCATGAAGGCCGTGGCGCCCAGGAGCGCGAGGGACACTGCGAACGCGGGATAGGTCAGGCGGCGCACCCACGGGATCGGCACCCGCGAGGCGATGAACGCGCACGGGATGCCCAGCGCCACCCACATCAGCTGGCGTCGTACGACGGTGTAGGAGTCGCCGGTCTCGCGGTAGGCATAGACGCTCGACGCACTCAGCACCATGATCAGGCCGATGGTCAGCAGCAGGGCCGTCGCGCCGAGCAGGAGGTAGTAGGTCGTCAGCGGGCGGTCGAGGGCGTCCTTGACCGCAGCCGTCCAGCCGGTGCGGGCCGCCGGACGACGCGCCGGTCGCAACGCACCCAGCCGGGCCCTCAGCGCGAGCCGCGGGGACTCGGGGTTCGCGGTGGTGATGGCGACTCCCCCTCCCTCGGACTCGTCCGGGCCCCTGGCGGCCTCACTGCGTGCCGGTGAACTCCTGCACCGCCGCGGCGAAGGCGTCGCCGCGGGCGGCGTAGTCGGCGAACTGGTCCATCGAGGCACATCCCGGCGCCAGCAGCACGGTGTCGCCCTCGCGGGCCACCCCGGCGGCTGCCGCCACGACGCGTCTCATCCGCGCTCCGGCATCACCGACTACCGGTCCAGTTTCGGGGCTGTCCACGTCGATCACCGGCACATCGGGGGCGTGTCGCGAAAGCGCCTCCGCGATGACGTGCCGGTCCCGCCCGAGCAGTACGACGGCCCGGAGCCGGTCACGCGAGGACTGGACGAGCTCGTCGAACCGGGCCCCCTTGGCGAGGCCGCCGGCGACCCACACCACGGATTCGAACGCCTTCAGGGACGACCCGGCCGCGTGGGGGTTGGTGGCCTTGGAGTCGTCGACCCAGGTGATCCCGTCGTGCTCGGCCACCACCGCGATGCGGTGCCCGTCGGGGCGGAACGCCCGCAACCCGTCGCGCACGGCGGCCTGGCTCACGCCGTGGGCGCGGGCGAGGGCCGCGGCGGCGAGGGCGTTGGCCACGAAGTGGGGGGCGGTCGTGGCGAGGTCGTCGAAGGTGCACAGCTCGGCGGCGCTGCTGTCGCGCTGCTCGATGAACGCGCGGTCGACGAGGATGTCGTCGACGACGCCGACCATGCCGACGCCCGGAACGCCGAGGGTGAAGCCGATGGCGCGGGCGCCCTCCACGACCTCGGCCTCCCGCACCAGGTCCTCGGTCGCGGGATCGGCCGCGTTGTAGACGCAGGCTCGCTCGACGCCGTGATAGATCCGTCCCTTGTCGCGGGCGTAGCGGTCCATGACCGACCCGGCGCCGCCGACCTCGTCGGGCAGGTCGTACCAGTCGAGGTGGTCCTCGGCCAGGTTGAGCACGGCGGCGCTCTCGGCGGCCATGGTGTCGACGTAGTGCAGCTGGAAGCTGGAGAGCTCGACGGCGATCACGTCGTAGGGATCGGGGTCCATCACGGCCTCGGTGAGCGGCAGGCCGACGTTGCCGGCGGCGACGCAGCGCAGGCCCGCGGCGCGCAGGATCGACTCGAGCATCTGGACCGTGGTGGTCTTGCCGTTGGTGCCGGTGACGCACAGCCAGGGCGCGCGATGCTCGGGATCGCGCAGCCGCCAGGCGAGCTCCACCTCGCCCCAGACCGGGATGCCGCGCTCGCGGGCCGCCACGATGATCGGCGCGTCAGGGCGGAAGCCGGGCGAGACGACGAGGACGTCGGCCTCGTCGGGCAGCGTCGCCGTGGCTCCCTCGTGCAGGTCGATCCGCGCGCCCAGCGTCTCGAGGAGCTCGGCCCGCTCGAGCAGGTCGGGGCGAGCACTCTCGGCGAGGGCCCGGACATCGGCGCCGAGGAACAGCAGGTTGTCGACGGCGGCCGCTCCGCTGGCGCCGAAGCCGGCGACGACGGCCCGCACGCCCTCCCAGGAGTCGTGCCGTCCGAGCGTGGTGGGGTCGGCCATGGTCACCCCGGGGTGCTCATAGTCGGGACACCCACTCGGCGTAGAAGATGCCGAGACCGGTGGCGACGAAGAGGCCGGTGATGATCCAGAAGCGGATCACGACGGTGACCTGCTCCCAGCCCAGCATCTCGAAGTGGTGGTGGATCGGCGCCATCCGGAAGATCCGCCTGCCCTTGGTGAGCTTGAAGAAGCCGACCTGCATCATCACCGACACCGTCTCGAGGACGAACAGGCCGCCGAGGATCACCAGGAGCAGCTCGGTGCGGGTCAGGATCGCGAAGCCGGCCAGTGCGCTGCCGAGCGCGAGCGATCCGGTGTCGCCCATGAAGATCTTGGCGGGCGAGGCGTTCCACCACAGGAAGCCGAAGCAGGCGCCGGTGATGGCGGCGGCGATGATGGCGAGGTCGAGCGGATCCCGCACGTTGTAGCAGGTGGCACTGGGCTCGTCCTGACAGAACTGGTTGTTCTGCCAGATGTTGACCAGCGTGTAGGCGCCGAAGACCATCACCGACGCGCCGGCCGCGAGTCCGTCGAGCCCGTCGGTCAGGTTGACCGCGTTGCTGAAGCCGGCGACGAACAGCCAGATCAGCAGGATCGCGAGGATCGTCGGGAGCACGAACCAGTCGAGCTCGCGCAGGAACGAGACCTTCTCGCTCGCCGGGGTCCGGCCGTTCTCGTCCTCGAGCATGGGCGAGAGCGCGAGCCAGCCGAACACCAGCGCGATGACGGTCTGCCCCGCCATCTTGGCCTTGCTGCGCAGCCCGAGGCTGCGTTGCTTGGAGATCTTGATGAAGTCGTCGAGGAAGCCGACCAGCCCCATCCCGACGAACAGGAAGAGCAGCAGCCAGGCGGACGCGCTGGGCGTCGTGAGGGTGATCAGCTTGGCGAGGAAGTAGCCGATGACCGCCGCGAGGATGATGACGACGCCACCCATCGTGGGCGTCCCGCGCTTGGTG
The DNA here is from genome assembly GCF_004912195.1 of Nocardioides caeni. Classification (GTDB taxonomy): domain Bacteria; phylum Actinomycetota; class Actinomycetes; order Propionibacteriales; family Nocardioidaceae; genus Nocardioides; species Nocardioides caeni. The sequence goes on along the minus strand of NZ_STGW01000001.1, from coordinate 554,090 downwards.
TGATGGCTCGTCGGGCCGTCGTCGCGGATCTCCTGGCCGTAGCCCCATTGGGTGAACAGGTTGATCACGACCCGGGTGCCGAGCAGCGAGATCAGGAGGGAGATGCCTCCACCGAGCAGGATCGCTCTCACGCCGTCGACTCCTCCAGGATCGCTTCCGCCACGAGCTCCAAGGCGGCGCCGCGCGACGCCTTGACGAGGACGACGTCCTCCGGCCCTGCATTCTGCCCCAGCCAGGCCGCCGCATCCTCCCGCCCCGCCGTGACGATCACCTCACCGGCACCAGTCGAGGCTCCCTCGGCGATGCCGCGAGCAGGATCGCCGACCACCACGACGACGTCGATGCCCAGACCCGCGACGGTGCGACCGACGAGCCGGTGGCCCTCGTCGTGCTCGTCGCCGAGCTCCTTCATCTCCCCGAGTACGGCGATGGTGCGGCGTCGCTCGCCGGCAGCCCGTGCCGCGGCGCCGATGTCGCTGAGCGCCTCGAGCGCGGCCGTCATCGACTCCGGGTTGGCGTTGTAGGCGTCGTTGACGAGGACCAGCCCGTCGCGGCGCTCGGTGATCTCCATCCGCCACCGCGAGGCCGACCGGGCCGTCGACAGGGCGGCGGCGACCTCGCCGGCGTCGAAGCCCGCGGCGATCGCCATGCCGGCCGCGGCGAGCGCGTTGCCGACCTGGTGGATCCCGGACTCCTGCAACGACACCGGGTGCTCCTCGCCGTCGTGGGCGAAGGTGAAGGAGGGGCGTCCGAGCCGGTCCTGGCGCAGGTCGTTCCACCCGAGGTCCGCCGACTGACCGAAGGGCACCACGCGTGCCCGGGTGCGCTGTGCCATCGCGGCGACGAGGGGATCCTCCGCGTTGAGGATCGCGACACCGTCCGCAGGCAGGGCCTCGACGAGCTCGCCCTTGGCCTGCGCGATGGCCTCCTTGCCGCCGAACTCGCCGACGTGGGCCGAGCCGACGTTGAGCACGGCCGCGATCCGGGGCGGGGCGATCGCGCAGAGCTCGGCGATGTGCCCGATGCCGCGGGCGCCCATCTCCACGACGAGGAAGCGGGTGGTGTCCGTGGCGCGCAGCACGGTCAGGGGCACACCGAGCTCGTTGTTGTTGTTGCCGGCGGTCGCCACGACGGCCGTCTCGCCCGCGAGAGTGCGCAGCACGGCCGCCAGGTAGTCCTTGGTGCCCGTCTTGCCCTGGGAGCCGGTCATCGCGAGGACCGTGACGTCGAGGCGGTCGACGACGTGTCGGGCCAGCAGCCCGAGCGCCCGGACCGGGTCGTCGACGACGACGGTCGGGCTCGTCGTGGGGCGGCTCCCGAGCACCGCGTGCGACCCCTCGGCGAAGTCGTGACCGTCGACCCGCTCCCCGACGACCGCGACGAAGAGTCCGCCGGGCAGGGGCGATCGACTGTCGACGTAGGCGGGCGCAGTGACGGTCAGGTCCTCCCCCGCCAGCTCCCCGCCGACGACGGCTGCGATCTCCGACAGACGGAGCGGGATCATCGGGCCAGCACCTCGCGCACGACCTCGCGGTCGTCGAACGGATGGACCATCCCGGCGACCTCCTGGCCGGTCTCGTGCCCCTTGCCGGCCACGACGACCACGTCGCCGGGCCCGGCGCCGGTGATGGCCTGCGTGATGGCGGCGCGACGGTCACCGACCTCGACGACCTCGGCCTGGCCCTCGCGGGTGCCGGCCAGCACCGCGGCCCGGATCGCGGCAGGGTCCTCGGAGCGGGGGTTGTCGTCGGTCACGACGACCAGGTCAGCCAGCCGGGCCGCGATCTCCCCCATGACCGGACGCTTGCCACGGTCGCGGTCACCACCGGCGCCCAGCACGATGACCAGCCGTCCACGGGTCACCGGGCGCAGCGTGCGCAGCACGGCCTCGACGGCGTCGGGCTTGTGGGCGTAGTCCACGACGACGGTCAGGTCGCGGTCGGTCGGGATCCGCTCCAGCCGACCGGGGACGCCGCCGCTGCCCGCGATGGCGTCGGCCACGAGCTGCTCGGGGAAGCCGGCCTCGGCCGCGGCCGCGACGGCCGCCAGCGTGTTGGCGATGTTGAACCGGCCGGGGATCGGGCTGGCTGCCGGCACCCGCTGCCCCGTGGGGCCGTGCACGACGAAGCGCGACCCGTCGGCCGTCTCCTCGATGTCGGTGACGGTCCAGTCGGCGGGTCCGTCGACGGCGTACGACCGGACCGGGATCGTCGCTTCGCGCACCAGGCGTCGGCCGTGGTCGTCGTCGACGCAGACGAGGCCCAGCCGGGCGCGCTCGGGGGTGAACAGGCTCGCCTTGGCGGCGTAGTAGTCCTCGACATCGGCGTGGAAGTCAAGGTGGTCGCGGCCGAGGTTGGTGAAGACGGCGACGTCGAACCGGACGCCGTCGACGCGCCCCATGACGAGCGCGTGGCTCGAGACCTCCATGGCGCACGCCGTGACGTCGAGCTCGCGCATGCGGGCGAAGAGGCCGTGCAGGTCGGGCGCCTCGGGCGTGGTGAGCGCGGTCTTCACCTCGGCGCCGACGATGCGGGTGCCGACCGTGCCGACGACCGCGCTGCGCACGCCCGCTCCCAGCAGGCCCGCGTCGATCAGCCGGGTGACGGTGGTCTTGCCCTGGGTGCCGGTGACGCCGATGGTCCGCAGCCCGTCGGCCGGGTCGCCGTAGACGGCGGCGGCGACGCTGCCGAGGACGGCGCGCGCGTCGTCGACCACGACGAGGGGCAGGCCGGTCCTGCCGGCGGACTCCGCGCCGGTCGGGTCGGTCAGGATCGCCGCGGCGCCCGCATCGGCGGCCTGGGCGGCGAAGGAGGCCCCGTGGACCCGGGCGCCGGGAAGCGCGGCGTAGAGATCTCCGCGGCGCACCCGGCGGGAGTCGAGGGTCACGCCGGTGACCCGCACCTCCCCGGCCTGCGACAACTCCGCGCCGGCGGCCCGGGCGACCGTCGCGAGCGGGGACGGCGTGGGCTGGGCGGGGCGAGTGGGATCGTCGGTCACCACGCCCGCCTCACCACTCGACCGGCGTCTGGTTGGGTCGCGTGCCGGTCGGCGGGACGCCGTAGCGGCGCAACGTGTAGCTCATCAGCTTGGCGAATGCCGGACCGGCCGTGCTGCCACCGCCGCTGCCGGCGCGGGGACGGTGCACGACGACGTAGATGGTGAAGCGTGGGTCGTCGGCCGGCGCGAAGCCGGCGAAGGACACCGACGTGCTGCCGTCGTAGACGCCGTCCACGACGCGCTGGGCCGTGCCGGTCTTGCCGGCGACGCGGTAGCCGGGGACCTGCGCCCGCCCCGCGACACCGGCCTCGGGGTCGACCACACGCTCCATCATCAGCATGGTCTCCTGGGCGGCTTCCTCGCTGATCACCCGGCGGGTCGTCGCCGAGCCCGAGCCCACGGTCGCACCCTCGTCGGTCGACGCGGAGCCCTGGATGATGCTGGGGTCGACCCGGACGCCACCGTTGGCGACGGTGTTGATCGCGGTGACCATCTGGACGGCGTTGACCGACAGCGACTGCCCGAAGGCGATGCGGTCGCCGACCTGCGAGGTCCAGTCCGGGCCGTCGGGCAGGATGCCCTTGCTCTCCCCGCCGAGCCCGAGTCCGGTGCGGCTGCCGAGGCCGAAGTCCGTGAGGTACGACCGCAGCTGGCCCCGGTCGAACTGGTCGGCCGCGAGCACGGTGCCGACGTTGGAGGACTTGGCGAGGATGCCCGCGAGGGTCAGTCGCAGGGTGCCGTGCTCCCAGTAGTCACCGATCGGGCGGTCCTGCCGGTTGAGCTGGCCAGGGACGCGGAAGTGCTGCTCCTTGGCGCCGAGGCCGGCATCGACCAGCGAGCTGATCGTGAGCACCTTCTCGACCGAGCCCGGCTCGTAGACGTCGGAGAGCGCCGAGGACTTGTAGAGCTCCTCCGGATAGTCGCGGGGGTTGCTGGCGTCGTAGGACGGATAGTCGGCCAGGGCGAGCAGGTCACCGGTGCGGGAGTCCATGATGATCGCGATCCCGGACTCGCCGGCCGCGTTGACGACCGTCTGCTGGAGCACCCGCTGCGCATAGAACTGCAGATCGCGATCGAGCGTCAGCGTCAGGTTCTTGCCGTCGACCGCGGGGGTCACGGTGTTGTCGCCCAGCGGGATCTGGTTGCCGGCGCCGACCTCGTAGCGCGCCTCGCCGTCACGGCCGGAGAGCCACGCGTCGAAGGAGTCCTCGAGACCGGCGAGACCGACGACCGCTGCCTCGTCGCCCTCCTTGCCGTTCTCGCCGAGGAAGCCCAGGACGTTGGCGGCGACATCGTCGTTGGGGTAGATCCGCAGCGGGTCCCGCTCGGTGCTGAGGCCGGTGAAGGGACGGTCCTTGTCGTCCTTGAACCGCTCCGCGATGTCGGCGACCACCTTCTCGGCCTTGCTGGCCGGCACCCGGCGGGCGATGTACTCGAACTGGCTGCCCTCGGCGCGCAGCCGCTCGAGGGTCTCGATGTAGTCGACACCGAGCCGGCGGGCCAGATAGGTCGCCAGCTCGGCGGCGACCGGCGCGGTCACCACCGGGTTGGCGATGATCATGCGTCCGTCGACCGTCTCGGCGAGCAGCTCGCCGTTGCGGTCGAGGATCTCACCCCGCGTCGCGGGCAGCGCCACGATGCGCGAGCCCTCGGCCGCCGCCATCTGGGCGTAGGACCGCGGGTCGACGCCCTGCAGCTGCACCAGGCGGGCCGCGAACACCGACAGCACGATCGCGATGAGCAGGAAGCCGATGCCCATCCGGCGCTGCGGGTTGCCGCGCGGGACGCGCTGGAGGCGCCCGTGCTGGCGGCGGATCGTCGGTCGGCTCAACGCTGTCGTCCTGCTGCTCTCGGGGTCGGGGATGGGGTCGGGTGGACCGATCTCCAACCTACGGCCCGGCGATCACCGAACCGCGGTGGGCGCGCCGCCGGTCCGGGCCCGGGTGGAATCGGAGGTCCGCAGCTCCTCCGGCTTGCTCGGCGCCGGCATCTGCAGGGGGATGCTGTCCTCGGCGGACGCCGGGACCGGGTCGCCGGTCACCTTCCCGGTGCGGAGGTCGAGGACTCCCGCGGGGGTCGACGGGATCACCATGCCCATCTGCTGGGCCGAGCGCGCGACCCGCTGCGGCTCGCGCAACGCCTGGAGGTCCATCTCCAGCGCCTCCTGCTGGGCGCTGAGGTCGGTGGCCTGCGTCTCCAGCGCGGTCTCGCGGAAGGACGCCTGCTGCATGGAGGTGTTGAAGAGGAGCAGGCCGACGACGCCCGCGAGCAGGATGACGCTGACGAAGGTCACGAACGGCACGCGCGGCGCCCGCGAACGGCGTGTGCGGGGCACGACGGTGAGCCGCGCTCGCTCCAGCGCGGCCTGGGCGAACCGGGGTGCGGCATACGGGAGCCGGTTGCGGAGAGGGGACGATCCAGAGGACATGGCTATGCGGCTCCCTTGCCTGACGTGCCTGACCGAGACCGATCGGATGGACGGATGCGCTCGATGGCGCGGAGACGGACGGAGGCGGCCCTTGGGTTCTCCTCGATCTCGCCCTCGTCGGCGAGCTCGGAGCCCCGCGTCACCAGCCGGTACGACGGCTCGGCACCCTCCTGCACGAAGGGCAGGTCGTCGGGGACGGTGGAACGGGTGGCGTCCGCGAAGACCCGCTTGACCAGTCGGTCCTCCAGCGAGTGGTAGGACTCGACCACGACCCGGCCCCCGACACCGATCGCCTCGACGGCGGCCGGCATGGCGCGCTCCAGCACGCGCAGCTCGTCGTTGACCTCCATCCGCAGCGCCTGGAAGGTCCGCTTCGCCGGGTGCCCGCCGGTGCGGCGCGCCGGCGCGGGGATGACGTCATAGAGGAGCTCGACCAGACGGCCGGAGCTGGTGAACGGCTCCTTCGCCCGCTCGCGGACCACGGCGTCGGCGATGCGACGCGCCATCCGCTCCTCGCCGTACTGCTTGAGGATGCGTGCCAGCTCGGCGGCGCTGTAGGTGTTGAGGACGTCGGCGGCCGTGGGGCCGGTGCTGCCGTCCATGCGCATGTCGAGAGGGGCGTCGACGGCGTAGGCGAAGCCCCTCTCGGGGAGGTCGAGCTGCATCGAGGAGACGCCGAGGTCGAACAGGACGGCGGCGACCTCCGGGAGCCCCAGGTCGGCGAGGACGTCCGGGATCTCGTCATAGACGGCGTGCACGCCGGTGAACCGGTCGCCGAACGGGGCGAGCCGCTCCCGGCTCATGGCCAGGGCCTGCGGGTCGCGGTCGACCCCGACCACCCGCGCGAGCGGGCAACGGGTCAGGACGGCCTCGCTGTGGCCGCCGAGGCCGAGCGTGGCGTCCACGAGGACCGCGTCGGGATGGTCGAGCGCGGGCTCCAGCAGGGCCACGACCCGGTCGAGGAGGACGGGGACGTGTCGGGCGGCCACGTCAGCGGCCCGCGAGGTGGGAGAGCAGGAGGAGCAGGGAGCAGGTGACGGAGACCGCTGCCGAGAAGGCCATCACGGCGAGGGCCTCGCGGGCCTGCTCGCGCACACGCCGGGGCCCGGGCTCGCTGAATGACTCAGCGACCTCCGGCAGGTGTGCCCGCGTAGCGCTCATGACTTCGACCCTCGACCCGTTGGTACTGCGTTGACCTGGTGGAACTGCGGTGCTGACTGACCGCTGCTGACTGCTGAATTGGTGCAGCGGATCCGCAGGTCCAGGTCCCGGCCCGCTCCCGGCCCGTGTTCGGGTGCCGACTGGCGCCGGGGAAGGTGCTCCAGTTGGCCGGGCTGGCCGGATGTCGGGCAGTGCGCCTGGTGCCGGGGAAGGTGCCCCAGGTGGTGCCGACGTCCGGCGTCGGGAAGCGGGAGCGGGCTGAGACCTCGTCCTGCGGATCCGCTGTTGTGTTGTGAAGCTGGTCCTGCTGGCTACTGCTGGCTACTGCTCGTGCGGGGCGATCAGTCCTCGTCCTCGTCGAGGTCGGCGAATTCCAGGAGCGCCGCCGCCTGGAACTCCCGCCACGAGGTGGGGTTCCAGATCTCCAGGCGGTCCCGCACACCGATCACGACGACGTCGCGCTCGAGTCCGGCGTAGTCGCGCAGGTGGGCGGGAATCCCGACCCGTCCCTGCTTGTCCGGCGTGCTCTCGTCACCACCCGCGAACAGCACCCGCGCGTAGTTGCGGGCCGCCCGGTTGGTCATCGGCCGCGCGGACGCCCGCTCGGCCTCCTCGGCGAAGACGTCGGTCGGCCACACGACCAGGCACTTGTCCTGTCCCTGTGTGACCACGAGCCCCTCCGCCAGTCGATCCCTGAACTTCGCCGGGAGGAAGAGACGGCCCTTCTCGTCGAGCTTGGGGGTGTAGGTGCCCATGAAGAGCATCTGGCACCTCCGTCGTCCTCCACTTTCCCCCACAGTACTCCACTTTCCCCCACCGTCAACCACCTCGGCCCTGAATTTCCGCCGGATCGCCCCCACGCCCGGCCACAAAGGCGCAGGTCAGCGGGCCAGGAGCCGCCGGTGGAGCGGAGTGGAGCGCCGGTGGAGGGAAATGCGACGCGCAGGCCCATCCGGCGAGCCGACCAGCCAGGGGCGCCGTAGGGTTGCTCCACCGGGGACCGAGCGCCCCGCGCTGCAACGAGCACTGCACGAGCACGAGGGAGAGCACGTGGAGCCCACCACCCCGCCGGCACCGCCCGCACCACCCGCACCACCCGTGGCGCCGGCGCCACCAGCGCCATCAGGATCGGCCGGGCCGTCAGCCCCGGACGTCGAGACGGTGGCCCGGGTCGCCGCCCAGATCCGCGCCAACGTCGAGAAGGTCATCCAGGGCAAGAGTGACGTCGTCCTGAGCTCGGTGATCGTGCTGCTCGCCGAGGGTCACCTGCTGATCGAGGACGTGCCCGGGGTCGGCAAGACCATGCTCAGCAAGGCCCTCGCCCGCAGCATCGACTCGACGGTGCGCCGCGTCCAGTTCACACCCGACCTGCTGCCCTCCGACATCACGGGCGTCTCGGTGTTCAACCAGTCCACGCGGGAGTTCGAGTTCCGCCCCGGCGGCGTGTTCGCCAACGTCGTGATCGGCGACGAGATCAACCGCGCCTCGCCCAAGACCCAGTCGGCTCTGCTCGAGTGCATGGCCGAGCGCCAGGTCACCGTCGACAACGTGACCTATCCGCTCGAGTCGCCATTCATGGTCATCGCGACACAGAACCCCGTCGAGATGGAGGGCACCTATCCCCTCCCCGAGGCCCAGCGCGACCGGTTCCTCGCCCGTGTGTCGGTCGGCTACCCGGTGCCCCAGGCCGAGCTCGCGATGCTGACGAGCCACGGCACCGTCAACCCGCTCGACGACCTCGAGCCCGTCACCGACAGCGCCGAGGTCCGCAAGCTGTGCGGCATCGTCGCCCAGGTGCACGTCTCCGACGCCGTGCAGCAGTACGCCGTCGCCCTGACCGCCGCCACCCGCCACTCCCCCGAGCTGGTGCTGGGCGCCTCACCCCGGGCGACCCTGCACCTCGTCCGGGCCGCCAAGGCCCGTGCCGCGGTGCACCGACGTGACTACGTCATCCCCGACGACCTGCGAGCCCTGATCCAGCCGGTCCTCGCCCACCGCCTCCTCCCCAGCGCCGAGGCCGCCGTCGGCGGTCGCAGCGTCGCCGCGATCCTCGAGGGCATCGCCGCGCACGTGCCCGTGCCGGGCGCCTGACCGGGCCTCGGCCATGCGTGCCCTCTGGTCGTCGCTGACCCTTCGCGGACGCGCGTTCGTCGCAGCAGGAGCCACCGCGATCGGTTGCGCCATCGTGTTCGGTCAGCCCGCCCTCGTCCGGGTCGGCGTGCTGGTGCTGGTGCTGCCGATCGTCGCCGCGATCGTCGTCGCCGTCCGGCGGCCCGACGCGCAGGTCCAGCGCAGTGTCCGCCCCGCCCTGCTGCGGGCCGGAGAGACCGCCCACGTCGAGCTCGCCGCCACCGGCACCCGTCGCCGCGCCGCACTCCTCGTCGAGGACAACGTCCCCTACGCCCTCGGCAGCCGGCCACGCTTCGTGCTCGCCGACCTCGAGCGCGGCTGGGAGCGCACGCTCACCTATCCCGTGCGGTCCGAGCTGCGCGGGCAGTACGACCTCGGGCCGCTGGTGGTCCGCACGGTCGACCCCTTCGGCATGGTCGAGCGCCGCTCCTCGCTCGGCGACCCGGCCACCGTCGTCGTCACGCCGCGGGTGCTCCCCCTGCCCGGGGTCCCCCTGTCCGGCGGTTGGCACGGCGCCGGCGACCACCGTCCCCAGTCCTTCGCGACCGGCTCGGCCGAGGACGTCACGGTGCGCGAATATCGCCGCGGCGACGACCTCCGCCGCGTCCACTGGCGCAGCTCGGCACGCCTCGGTGAGCTGATGGTCCGCCGCGAGGAGCAGCCGTGGGAGGCGCATGCCATCGTGCTGCTCGACCACCGCAGCAAGGTCCACCAGGGCCGCGGTCCCGCCTCCAGCTTCGAGGCCGCCGTGGTCACCGCCGCCTCCGCCATCGTCCACCTCGAACAGCACGGCTACTCCGTGCAGTTCGCCACCGCCGACGGCATCGAGTGCGACGGCGCCGACGCCGCCCTCCGCCGCATGGCCGTGCTGCGCATGACCGAGCGGGGCAGCCTGGACGTCGGCTGGTGCGGCGACCACGCCCGGGGTGGCGTCGTCGTCGGCGCGTTCGGACGGACCCTCGACACCGATCAGGCCGCCCTGCGACGGATCCGGCACGACGCCGGCGCGGCCCTGGGCGTCGTGCTCGACGTCGCACAGTGGTCCGCCTCGGCCGGCCGCCTGGGCGACGCCGCCGCCGCACCCCTCGCGACCCTCGGCTGGCGGGCGACGGCCGTGGGCCCCCGGGACCGGCTCGACCTCGCCTGGCAGGACCTGGGCCGCTCCCCCTCCCGGACCGGAGCCTCCTGATGGCCGGCACCGCACGCGCCCGACGCACCGACCTCGCCGCCGGACACGGCACCACGATCGCCCTCAGCATCCTCGCCGCGGCGACCACCTGGCTGACCCTGACCGCGTGGCGAGGCTTCGTCGAGGAGCCGTCCAGCTATCTCGGACGCCTGGCCCTGCTCGCGCTCGTCGTCGCAGCACTCGGAGCCGTCCTCCGCTCCACGAGCCTGGCCCGCCCCCTCGTCGCCCTCGTGCAGACGGTCGTCGTCACGGCTCTCGTCTCCCAGCAGATCGCCGGAACGCCGATCCCGCTCGGCGGCGCGAGCGCCGAGATCAGCAACGCGCTGACCACGGCGATCGACGCCGCCCGCCTCTACCAGGCCCCCGTCAGCGCCGAGGCACCGCCCGTGTGGCCCCTCATCGTCGTCGCTGGCGCCCTCTTCCTGCTGATCGTCGACACCGTCGCCTGCACCTACCGGCACGTCCCCGCCGCCGGCCTCGCTCTGCTGGCGATCTACTCCGTGCCCAGCGGTCTCATCGACGCCGGCCCGGACTGGCGCAGCTTCGTCGCCGCGGCCGCCGGCTTCCTCGCCCTGCTCCACATCGACGCTCGCGGCCACACCCTCGTCTGGGGGCGGATGGTCGGCGACCCGGCCTCCCGCAACGGTCTGGCCCGACCGGTCCGCGACGCCGCTCGCGCCAGCACCTGGACCATCGGCGTCACCGCGACCGCGCTCGCGCTCGTGCTGCCGACCTTCATCCCCGTCCTCGCCGTCGACGTCTTCGAGTTCGGCGGCAGCGGCGGCAACGGGGACATCCGCATCCGCAAGCCCCTGGTCGACATGCGTCGCGACCTCGAGCGGGGCGAGGAGGTGCCGCTCATCCGCTTCACGACCGACGACCCGTCGCCGTCGTACCTCCGGCTCGCTGTCCTCAACCGCTTCACCGGCGACGAGTGGAGCAGCGGTGACCGGGACGTCGACGGCGACAACCTCGCCGACGGCGAGCTCCCCCGGCCGCCCGGCCTCTCCTCGACGGTCCCCGTCCGGGAGTACCGCTACGACCTGACCATCTCCGAGGACCTCGACTCGACCTGGCTGCCGACGACGTTCCCGGCCAAGGCCGTCTATGCCGCCGGGGACTGGCGCTACGACCCGACGACCCTCGACTTCCTCTCCGCCGACGACGACCTCGACACCAAGAGGATGCAGTACTCCGTCACCTCGCTCGATCCCGACTACGGGGCCGACGGCCGGTGGTTCGGCGACGCGGCATCCGGGGCGGTCCCCGACGAGCTGCTCGACGCGCCGGGCGTCTCCAACGCGGTGCGCGACCTCGCCCGCGCTGTCACCGAAGCGGGGGGCAACGACTACGAGAGAGCGACCTTGCTGCAGCGTTGGTTCCGCGAGGACGGCGGCTTCACCTACGACCTGCGCGCCGCGCCCAACGGCACCGGCAACGACACTCTCGACCACTTCCTCTCCGCCGAGGGCCGGGTCGGGTACTGCGAGCAGTTCGCCTCCGCGATGGCCGTGATGGCGCGGAGCCTCGGCATCCCGGCTCGCGTCGCCGTCGGCTTCCTCAAGCCGACCAACTACACCGACGGCACCTGGGAGTACACCAGCCACGACCTGCACGCCTGGCCCGAGCTCTACTTCGCCGACGCCGGCTGGGTGCGCTTCGAGCCCACCCCCGCCGACCGGGCACCCGACGTGCCGCCGTACTCCCGCTCCGACATCGACAGTGGCGGCTTCCCCGAGCCCTCGGCCCCGACCACCTCCGCGTCGGCCTCCTCCGGAGGAAGCGACCCCACCGCCCCCGAGCGGCGACCTGAGCAGGACCGCGCCGAGCCCGACACGACGGCCGACGACGCCGCCGCCCAGGAGGACGGTGGCATCCACCCCCTGGTCGTGGTGGCCTGTCTCATCGCGGCGCTGCTGGTGCTGCTCCTGCTGATCGGCCCCCCTCTGCTGCGCGGCCGGCACCGGCGCGCCGGCCTCCACGGCGGCCCGGAGGAGATCTGGACGGAGCTGCGCGCAACCGTCCGCGACCTCGGCGCGAGCTGGCCTGAAGGACGATCGCCGCGCGAGGTCGGTGTGGTGCTCGCGGGTCAGCTGGGCGACCCGACGGCACCCCCCGACCCCGACATCGAACGCCCACGGACCGGACCGTCTGCCGCCCCTGCCGCTGCCGACGCCCTCGAGCGCATCGTGGACCGGGTCGAACGGACGCGCTACGCCCGCGACGGATCGCCCGCCGCCGGCGGCGTCGCCACGCTGGCTCCCCCGTCACTCGCGGACGACGCCCACCTCGTGATCACCGCCCTGGAGGCGGGCGTCACGGCCCGGGCCCGCCGCCGCGCCCGTTGGATGCCCCGCTCCATCTGGCGCCACTGACCTTCGCTGGTTGAGGTGCCGCGAGCGAGGAACGAGCGAGTGGCCTCGAAACCTCTGTGCCTGTCGTGCCGGACGGTGACTGCTGTTGGGCGGGTTGGCGCCTGCGGCGCCTCCCGGGCCAACCCCCGACTCTCCGGGATGGGAGCGGTGAGCGCCTGCGGCGCCTCCCGGATCAACCCCCGGCGGCGCAGAGCGGGGACCCCGCCCTCGGCCACCCGGCTGGGCGGCTGACCCTGCTTCCCGCCGAGGGCACCCCGATGCGCCGCCGGGGGTTGCCCGTCCGGCACCGCAGGCGCCGACCCTCCTCGTGGTGGTCGAGGAGCCCCGCGAGGAACGAGCGGGGTGTCACGAGACCCCCGTGGTCACCTCGGCAAGGTTCGCCCAGGCATCTCGTGACGCTCGCTGGGGCTCGCTCCTCGATGACCAAGGCGGCCCGAGCGCAGCGAGTGGCCGTGCGGCCGCACCCGACTGGGCGACACGCTCGGCCCACTCAGCAAGCTACGCCAGTCTTGCCGCCAGACCAAGGCTCGACCTACGCCAGCCAACCGCGAGGCCGGCAGCGTGGCGCCCCGCGGCGAAGCCGCGTCGGGCGCGGCCCGCGGCCCGAGCGCAGCGAGTGGCCGTGCGGCCGCACCCGACTGGGCGACACGCTCGGCCAAGACAAACTAGAAGCCGCCGCGCTCCCTGCGGCGACGCCAGCGGGCCTGGAGGGTGGCCATGAAGCCGGAGGACCCGGAGCCGCGTGAGCCCCTCGAACGGCCTCCGTCAACGACGCCGAAGCCGGAGGGGTGGGCGGTGACGTGCGGGTCGCCGACACCACGCTGGCCGCGGAGGGCTCCGAGGAGCAAAGTCGCGGAGCCGAGCATGATGAGGAAGCCGAGGACGCCGAGTGGCCAGATGCCGCTGACGGCGCCGCCCATCATGACCGCGATCCCGGCCGCGAAGACGACGCCGGCTGCGATGGCGCGGCGGCGGGCTGCCTGACGCAGGGTGGTGCCGCGGAGGGTCGAGGCGAACTTCGGGTCCTCCTCGCTGAGGGCGCGCTCCATCTGCTCGAGCAGTCGCAGCTCCTCTTCTGAGAGTGGCACCGGCTCCTCCGACTCACGACACGATCGATCCTTGCTGGCTCAATAGTAGGCAGGCCGAGCCAGCGCGGGTAGGGCGGATCATGAAATTGTGCGATCGCGGTCACTCGGTGACTCGATCGGGTCAAGCGCGTCGTCCGTGACCGATCAGGCTGGCCGGACGGACGGCAGTGGAGCCGAACCTGCCGACGGCACGGTCGACGGCGCGGTCGGCATCCGGCCAACCCGGGTCGCGCTCGCCGAAGGCGAGTTGACGGGTGTCGCCGTCGTGGGTGCGCTGCAGCCCCTCGAGACGCACGCCGACGAGGCGCACCCGACGCGCGCGGGGGCCGAGGCCGTCGAGCAGCTGGTCCAGCAGGTCGACGGCCGTCGCATGGACCTCCAGGCTGACGTCGGTCGGCTCGGTGAGGGTGCGCGAGCGGTTGACGGTGACGAAGTCGCTGAACCGCACGGTCAGGGCGACGGTCCGGCCGCGGCGGTGCGCCGCGCGAGCCCGGCCGGCGACGCGGGTGGCGAGGGACAGCAGCTCACGGTGCAGGACGTGACGGTCACCGACGTCGACGGCGAGCGTGTGCTGGGAGCCCATGCTGCTCTCGGGCTCGCCCTCGCCGAAGCCGAAGACGCCGGCCCCGCCGGGTCGCAGCTGGGTCCGGTCGGCTCCCCAGACGAGGGCGTGGAGATGGCTGCCGAGGTGGTTGCCGACCATGCGACGCAGCTGCTCGACCGGGATGGCGGCGACGTCGCCGACGGTGACCAGCCCGATCCGGTGGAGGCGCCGGCGGGTCGCCTCACCGACACCGTGGAGGTCGCCGATGTCGAGGGGATGGACCTCCGCGACGAAGCGATCGGGGGCGATGACCCGGACACCGTCGGGCTTGGCCTGGCGGGAGGCCAGCTTCGCGACGGATACCGAGGCGGCGATGCCGACCGAGCAGGTGATGCCGTGCTCGGCGCGGACCCTGGAGCGCAGCCGCTCGGCGATCACCGTCGGAGATCCCAGGAGGCGGCGGGCGCCGCGGACGTCGAGGAAGGCCTCGTCGAGCGAGGTCACCTCGACCACCGGCGTCACGCTGCGGAAGGTGTCCATGATCGATCGTGAGACGGGGGTGAGCAGACCGAAGTCCGGAGCCATCGTGATGGCATGGGGACACAACCGCTGCGCCTGCGTCCCCGGCATCCCCGACCGGATGCCGAATCGGCGCGCGGGATAGTTGGCCGAGAGCACCACGCCGCGGTGTCCTCCACCGACCACCACGGGGGCGTCATGGAGCTCGGGACGGTCGCGGATCATGACCGAGGCATAGAACGCGTCCATGTCGACGTGCAGCAGGGTCGGGAGGGTCACGGCAGTCCCCCGCCGCCGGCGCGGTCGCGTCGTGTGACGCGTCGGCCCGTGGCCCGCGCGGGATCAGCTGCGGGTGGCGAGCACGTGCAGCTGGGTTGCGAGCGGGAGGTACTCAGCGCGCTCCGCGACGGCCCGTTCGAGCTCCACGAGCGCGGCGGCCGAGCCGGGCTCGAGGTCGACGAGCGCCGCGGGGACCAGGTCGGTGAAGACCCGCACTGCGTGGACGGCGTCGATGGTGAAGCCGGCTGCGGCGAGCAGTGCCGTGAGCTCGTCGACGGTGAAGCGACGGCCGGTGCGGGCATCGATCGCTGCGGTGTCGTCGAGCAGGCCGAGTGCCTGGCCGAAGTGGCCGGCCATCGCGCGGGCGACCACGGCGGCATGGCGCTGGCCGACCACGAGGCTGAGCCGACCGCCCGGCCGCAGGACGGCGCCCAACCGGTCGAGGGCGAGCACGGGGTCGACGACCTCGAGGACGCCGTGACACAGGACCACGTCGGCGCTGTCGGCGCCGGCCACCTCGACGAGATCGGCGACGTCACCCTGGAGCCCCGAGACGTCGATGCCGACCTCCTGGACGCGCCTGCTGAGCGCGGCGAGCGCGTCCGGACTCGGGTCGACCACGCGCACCCGGTGGCCCGAGGAGGCCAGTCGCACGGCGAATCCGCCGGTGCCGCCGCCGAGGTCGACGACGTCGCGCGGGCTGCCGCCGAGGGCCGCCTCCAACGCATCCCAGATGACCGCGGTCCGCACGGATCCACGCTGCTCGCGAGAGGCCATGCCCCGCACCCTACTCGGGCACGGCCGGTCCTCATCCTGCGGCGCGCGGCACCACCATGGTGGCCACGGTCGCATGGGGGGTGAGACCGAGCGACTGCTCGATGACGGCGAGAAAGCGGTCGGCATCGCGCACCAGGTCGTTGGCCTCGCGCTCGGTCACTGCGCGCGACGAGCCCGCCTCCGCCGCAGCGCGCTTGGAGGCACCGGCAGCGAAGAAGGTCGCCCACTCCCCCAGCTCGGGCGCCACCTCTGCGAGGAGCACCCAGGCGTTCTTCTGCTGGCGCCGACGCCCCGAGACGGGCCGGGCGCGCGCGGAGAGCAGGGCAGCCGCGGCGCGCAGCGCGGCCACGTGGGCGCAGGCATAGCGGGTGGCGACGTCGGGCGTCGCGACCGCCTCGCTCAGGGACTCCGCGGAGCGGAGGAGGTAGCTGTGGGTGGTCGCCGGCAACGTGTGCGGGCCGAGCGGGAACGGGGATGCATCCAGGGCCATCGTGCGGGTCTCCTCAGGTCAGTGATCGAACACCTGTTCGAACACTGCGAAGGTACACCCGCCTCCCGACACAACGTCAAGGACCGGCCGGGCCCACTCCCGGGGAGTGTCAGGACCGGTCGGCGTCGCCGTGGTCGACCAGCGTGGGTCGCATGAAGGCACGCGACTGCGGGTGCCAGAGGAAGACGAGTGTGACCGCGGAGACGACGGCCCCGGCGATGGCCGACCACTCCACCAGCATGGGCGGTGCGGTCCGCACGGTCGCCACCGCGACCACGAAGACACCGAGCACGATCGACGCGAGCGTGTGGCGGGCCCAGTTGTGACCCGTGCGATAGAGCGCGATCGTCGTGGCGGCGAGGAGCGCCGTGACGGCGTACAGCACGATGATGACGGGGACGAACTCCACCGGCTGCACGGTGCTGTCGCCCACCTGCATCGGGGACCAGACGGCGCCGAGGTCGTCGCGACGCGTGACGACGAGGATGCAGACCACCAGGCCCGCGGCCACGAGCAGCCACAACAACCAGCAGGCGAGGTCCACTGCGGGCGGGCGCTTCGTCACGTCGTTCCTCCTGATCACCGGTGGGTCCGGGAGACCCGGTCGATAGGGTCTCCCCCATGTCGACCGAGCACCCCTCGATCGCCCGTTTCCGCGAGGAGCACCAGCGCCGCGGCGGAACAGGCGAGATCGTCATTCTGCCCGACTCGGTCCACACGGCCGCACTGGCCGCCGCAGCGCTGGGCTGCGAGGTCGGTGCGATCGCCAACAGTCTGCTCTTCGACGCCGACGGATCCCCGGTCCTGGTCCTGACCTCCGGCGCCCACCGGGTCGACACGGGACTGCTGGCCGAGCGCATCGGGACCGGGCCGCTGCGCCGCGCCACACCCGACTTCGTCCGCGAGCACACCGGGCAGGCGATCGGCGGCGTGTCCCCGATCGGGCACCCCACCCCCCTCACGACGTACGTCGACCCGTGGCTGCAGCGCCACGACGTGCTGTGGGCGGCGGCGGGTCACCCGGCCGCCGTCTTCTCCACGACCCACGACGAGCTCCTGGCACTGACCGGCGCGACGCCGGTCGAGGTGGAGTGAGGGACGCCATGGCACGGATCATCGTCATCGGCGCGGGCCTCGGCGGACTGGCGAGCGCCGCCCGGCTCGCGAAGCAGGGTCACGACGTCGCGCTCCTGGAGGCCTCCGACCGGCTCGGTGGCGCCATCGCCCCCGTCGAGCAGGACGGCTTCACCTGGGACGGCGGACCGACCAGCACGCTGCTGCCGGCCGCGCTCCGCGACCTCTTCCGCAAGACCGGCCGACCGCTCGAGACCGAGCTCGGCGCCGACCTCGAGCCGATGCCGGTCCTGCGCGAGCACCGCTTCGCCGACGGCACGTCGGTCCAGCTCCCCGGTGGCTCCCGTGCCGCGCAGATCACCGCGTTCGACGAGCTCGGTGCCGGTCTGGGCGAGAAGTGGGTCAGCCACGTCGACCGCTACGCCGAGGTGTGGGAGCGCCTGCGCAAGCACTACGTCGAGGCGCCGTGGCACCCGGACCGCCCCGACGGCGTCCCGCGGGAGCTGGCCGAGCTGTTCGCCATCCGCGAGACTCTGCACAAGCGGCTGCGACACGACTTCCGCGACGAGCGACTCGCCCTCGTGGCCGGATTCCCCCACGTCAACGCGGGACACGACCTGCGCAACGTGCCGTCGTGGGCCGGCGTCGACGTCTACCTCGAGCAGTGCTTCGGCGGGTGGCGGGTGCCCGGCGGGTTCCGCCGGGTCCGCGACCTCCTCGCCGCCCGCATGGCGACCCGCAAGGTCACCGTGCGCACGGGCGTCCGCGTCGAGGACCTCGTCGTCCGCGACGGCCGCGTGGCCGGCGTCCGCACCGACGAGGGCGACGCCGACGCCGACCAGGTCGTGGTGGCGATCGACCCGCGGCGACTGCCCGCCCTGGCCCGCCACGTCGAGCGCACCATGCCGGCCATCCCGCCCGTGGTCTCCCACCTCGGTCTCGCCGGGGAGATCCCCGAGATCACCCAGGACGTGGTGATCCACGCGGAGCCGATGATCATCGTCCGGCCCAACGGCACCGCGCCCGACGGCCACACCGCCTGGACCCTGCACGGCCGTGGCAAGATCGCCGAGGACCTGCTGACCGCGCTGGCGCGGCACAAGATCGACGTCCGCGACCGGATCGTGTCCCAGGTCGACCTCAGCCCCCGCGAGCAGGTGGAGCGCTGGAACGGATCCCCGATGGGCGTCCTCTGGCAGGGCAGGTCCACCGTGCGACACCGCCTGGGACCCGCGACGCCCATCGCCGGTGTCTACGTCGCCGGAGCCCATGGCGCGCCCGGCGCGGGAGTCCCGATGGTCACCCAGTCCGCGGCGCTGGTCGCCCAGCTCATCGGCCCGGCCTGACCGACCGGTCCCCGGCCGCGGGTCAGACGGTGATCTGCAGTGCCTCGAAGATCTCCAGGGTCGCCTTGGAGCGGTTGAGGGTGTAGAAGTGCAGGCCCGGCGCGCCACCGGCCAGCAGCTCGTCGCACAGCTCGGCCGCGACCTTGATGCCCTCGGCCCGCACGGCGGCGGGGTCGCCGTCGAAGGCCGCGATCCGGTCGACGACGTCCTGCGGCACGTTGGTGCCGATCAGCTCACCCTGTCGGCGGATCGCGGCGAGATTCAGGATCGGCATGATGCCCGGCAGGATCGGCATGTCGACGCCGCGGTCGCGCACCCGGCCGACCAGGTCGAAGTAGTCCTGGGCGCGGAAGAACATCTGCGTCACGGCGAACTCCGCGCCGGCACGGGCCTTGGCGACCAGCACGTCGGCGTCGGCGTCCAGCGACGCGGCCGACGGGTGGCCCTCGGGGAAGGCCGCGACGCCGACCCGGAAGTCGCCGCGCCGGCTCGCCAGCTCGACCAGGTCGATCGCGTAGTCGAGACCGCCGTCGGTGGGCGTCCACTCGGCGCGCGGGCCCTCCTGCGGGTCGCCCCGCAGCGCCATCACGTGGCTCACGCCCTCGGCCACGTAGGAGTCGAGGATCCCCTCGATCTCCTCCCGGGTGTGGCCCACGCAGGTGAGGTGGGCCATCGGCACGAGCGAGGTCTCCCGGGCGATCCGCCCCGTGATCGCGACCGTCTTGTCGCGCGTGCTGCCCCCGGCGCCGTACGTCACGGAGACGAAGGTCGGCTGATAGGGCTCCAGTGCGCGGATGGCGTCCCACAGCTGGGCCTCGCCGGCCTCGTCCTTCGGCGGGAAGAACTCGAAGGAGAACGATCGTCCGCCCTCACGGAGGATCTCGCCGAGGGAACGGCCTGCACCGGTAGTCATGGGCGGCAGTGTAGGTCTGAGTGGCGCCCTGGGCCCCATCATCTCGCCGATCCGTGCGGGTCCTAGGCTGACGAGGGTGAGCGCGCAGCCGTGGGATCCGACCGCCTTCCGCGACGAGGTCCAGGCGACGCTCGATGCCTTCCTCGCCGAGCAGGTCGACCGGTTGCGTCCCCTGGGCGCCGACGCGGACCGGCTGCTGGTCGAGGCGCGGGCGACCGTGTCGGGCGGCAAGCGCTTCCGCGCCGCCTTCTGCCGGTGGGGCTACGCCGCGGTGGCCGGCGAGCCGAGCGGCCCCGCGGCCGCGGCCATCGGGCGGGCGTCGGCGGCGCTCGAGGTCCTGCATGCGAGCGCGCTCGTCCACGACGACCTGATGGATGCCTCCGACACGCGTCGCGGCCGTCCTGCGACGCACCGCGGCTTCGAGTCCGAGCACCGCGCCGACGGGTGGACCGGCGACCCGGTGCAGTACGGCGCCGCGGCGGCCATCCTCCTCGGCGACCTCCTGCTCTCCTGGGCCGACGAGCTGCTGCGCCGCTGCGGACTCCCCTACGACCTGGTGGGCCCGGCCC
Organism: Nocardioides caeni; assembly: GCF_004912195.1. Lineage (GTDB taxonomy): Bacteria > Actinomycetota > Actinomycetes > Propionibacteriales > Nocardioidaceae > Nocardioides > Nocardioides caeni. Next base: position 534,211 of record NZ_STGW01000001.1, on the reverse strand, counting down.
TCGACGTGTTCGACCTGTGTCGCTCCGAGGTCATCGCCGGTCAGTTCCTCGACGTCTCGGTGCAGGCCCGCGGCGCGGCGACGGTCGACCAGGCGATGACCGTGCTGCGGTTCAAGTCCGCCAAGTACTCGATCGAGCGGCCCCTGCACGTCGGCGCAGCCCTCGCCGGCGCCGACGCCGCACAGATCGAGGCCCTGACGGCCTTCGGGCTCCCGCTCGGCGAGGCGTTCCAGCTGCGCGACGACCTGCTCGGCGTCTTCGGCGATCCCGACACCACCGGGAAGCCGGCCGGCGACGACCTCGTCGAGGGCAAGCGCACGGTGCTGGTCGGGCTGGCTCTGGAGTCGGCGCGCGCCGCCGAGGCCGGCCGCCTCGACAGCGCGCTCGGCTCCGACCTGTCCCCCGCCGACGTCGACGAGCTGCGCGGCATCATCGACCGCAGCGGCGCGCACCAGCGCGTCGAGGTGCTGATCGAGCAGCTGGCCGCCCAGGCCGTCGAGGCACTGCGCCGCGGTCGCGACCAGTTCGGCTGGGACGAGCGGGCGTGCGCCGTGCTCGAGCAGCTGGCCGCGGCCGCCACGCAGCGCGCCCACTGACGACCTATTCCAGCAGCGGTACGGCGACCGCCGGGCCCTCGCCCCGCAGCAGGACCTCAAGCGCGACCTCGCCCGCGGGTCGCTCCCCCAGGACCGCGACCGTGAGCTCGAAGGATCGGGTGTCGGCACGGGCGAAGCCCGACCAGGCGTCCCACAGCAGCACCGTGGGTCCCGACCGGTCGCGGAGGCAGTCGTGGAGGGCGTCGAGGTTGCGACCGAAGTGGTCGGGGAGATGCAGCGCCCCGCCGATCGCCGCGAGGACGTCGCGCCTGGCCTCGAGGCCGATGCCGTCGACGTGGGCGAAGGACCAGTCGGCGTGCTCGACGGCGTGACGGACGTCCACGACATCGAGGCCCGACGCCCACCGGTGCACGCCGGGCGTCTCCCGGCCGGCCAGCACGGCAGCCAGTCCACTCATCGTCGACTCACCCCCGGATCCGCTCGAACGACTCGTAGTGGTCCTCGGTCCAGTAGCGCTCGCCGCCGTCGCCGGCCACGATGCGGCGCGCGCCACGGTCGTGCTCGCCGGGGGTGGGGACCGTGTATTCGGCGTAGTAGCCGCGGGACCGGTCGGGCAGCAGGCCCTCACGGTTGCCGAAGGTCGAGCCGTCCTTGTCCGGATGCGCGAACGGCCCGCCGTCGTCGATCTGCGCCATCACGTCCGCGGCCTGGGGCGGGAGATCGGCCAGGTCGACGTAGGGGATGCCGTCGGGATCGAGGGCCTCACCGGGCTCGCGGGGCTCGACGGACGAGGAGTCCCCGGCCCGCGAGGGCGGTTCGTCGTCGCGCGACTGCAGCCACCACACGCCGACCGTGAGCAGCGCGACGAGGAGCGCGGAGACCGCCCTGCGGGCCCCGGGTCCGAGCCGTGACGCCATGACCGTGACTAGAGAGCGAGGGCCTGGGCGCGCCGCTTGACCTCCGAGCCACGGTTCTCCCGCAGCGCGTCGATCGGCCGGCCCGGCAGGTCGGCATCGAGGAAGATCCACGCGATGCACTCGCGATCGTCGAAGCCGTTGTCGTGCAGGACGGTGAGCAGTCCCGGCAGACCCTTGACCGGCTCCGACTCGTCAAGGAAGAGGGCGGGCACCCCCTGCGGCTGGTTCGGCCCGGGCTTCGCGGCGGCCAGGACGTGCTCGCGCACCATCGTGCGGACCGCAGCAGGCGTCACGCCCAGCACGTCGGCGGCCTGGTCCCAGTCCAGCCAGTCGGCGACGAGGACGGACAGGTCGTGGTCGGCCAGGCGCGGTTCGCTCATGGGTCCATCCTCCCCCACCAGCCGGCGCGAGCGCAGGTGCGGGGCGCGCCACACCGTCGCGGTGGCCGCTCTGCGGGGGGTGGCGCCGTAGAATGGCCGCTCCGGTCACTTCCCCGGCCGGAGACATATGCCCAGGTGCACAGGAGGGTCGCTGTGCCGGACCATCAGCGCGAGGACCACCAGGCGGGACGCCTGCTGGATGGTCGCTATCGCATCGGCGCGCGCATCGCTCGCGGCGGGATGGCCAGCGTCTACGAGGCCGTCGACACCCGGCTCGACCGGACCGTCGCGGTCAAGATCATGCACCCGGGGCTCGGCGACGGCAGCAACCCCGAGCACGGCGACTCCTTCGCGCGCCGCTTCGTCCGTGAGGCGAAGGCGGCCGCGCGGCTGTCCCACCCCAACGTCGTCGCCGTCTATGACCAGGGTCAGGACGACAGTGACGGCACGACCTACCTCGTGATGGAGCTCGTCACCGGGCACACGCTGCGCGACACGATCGCCAAGGAAGCGCCGATGTCCCCCGAGCGGGCGTTGGCGCTCCTCGACCCGGTGCTGTCCGCGCTGGCGACGGCCCACCGGGCCGGTCTGATCCACCGCGACATCAAGCCCGAGAACGTCCTCATCGCCGACGACGGACGGATCAAGGTCGCCGACTTCGGTCTGGCCCGCGCCATCACGTCGGACACCCAGCACACAGCGACCACCGGCGTCCTGATCGGCACCGTGTCCTACCTCGCTCCGGAGCTCGTCGTCGAGCAGCGCGCCGATGCGCGAGCCGACGTCTACGCGGTCGGCGTGATCCTGTTCGAGCTGCTGACCGGCGCGAAGCCGCACACCGGCGAGTCGCCGATCGCGGTCGCCTACCGCCACGTCCACCACGACGTGCCGGCGCCGTCGACACTCGCCCCCTCGACGCCGGCGTACGTCGATGCGCTGGTCGCCCGCGCCACGACCCGCGACCCCAGCCTGCGACCGGCGGATGCGACGGTCCTGCTGCACCATGTGCGGCGCGTCGTGCACGCGCTCCACGACGGCGTTCGGGAGGACCCCGAGCTCGTGGCCGACCTGTTGCCGAGCGCCCGCGTGGCCGAGTCGGACAGCGACCACGACATCAACCACGACACCACGCCCGAGCCGGTGCGGTCCCTGGCGGCCGCGGTCCCGCGCACCAGCGACAACGAGTCCACAGCTGTGCTCGGCGGCCCGGCTCCGCTCAGGGCGCCGCGGAGTCCCGCAGCAGCGCCACCGTCGCCGGCCGGTCCCGCCGACCCGGGCCGGTCGCGTCGGGGACGGCGCCGGATCGTGCTCGGCGTCGTCATCGCCCTCCTCGTCGCCGCCCTCGGCACGACCGGATACTGGTTCGGCTGGGGCCGCTACACCACGACGCCGAGCGTCCTGGGGCTGTCGCAGGCAGCGGCGGTCGACAAGCTCGAGCAGGCCGACCTCGAGGCCGAGGTCACCGAGGAGGTCCACTCGGAGACCGTCGAGAAGGGCGAGGTCGTCGCCACCGACCCGCAGCCCGGCGACCGGGTGCTGCCGGGCGACACCGTCGGACTGACGGTGTCGCTGGGGCCGGAGCGCTACGACGTGCCCGACCTCGTCGGGCTCACCGTCGCGCAGGCCGAGGCCGAGCTGGCCGGGGTGAAGATGGTCCTCGGCACGCAGCGCCAGGTGTTCAATGACGCCGCGAAGGGCACGATCGTCAAGATGACGCCGGCGTTCGGCAGCGACGGAGCCGCCGCGCAGAAGCCGGGCAAGGCGATCGCGGTGTGGGTCAGCAAGGGCCTGCGCCCGATCAAGGTGCAGGACTGGAGCGGACGCGACGCCGACGACATCAAGGCCAGGCTCGAGAAGCGCGGGCTGATCGTCCGGATCACCGACTCCCAGTTCAGCGACGACGTGCCCGAGGGCGCGATCATCAGCCAGAAGCCGGCCTCTGGCACCGTCTTCAAGGGCGACACGGTCGAGTTCGTGGTCTCGAAGGGTCCCGAGCTCGTCACGATCCCCGGCATCCGCTACGACAGCACCGAGGACGCCATCGAGAAGCTGGAGGCGCTCGGCCTGGTCGTCGACACCGAGCACGCCACGATCTACCTCAGCGGCACGGTCGCGTGGAGCACCGACCCCGAGTCGGGCACCCGGGTCCGCAAGGGCAGCACCGTCATCCTCTACGTCGTTTGACGCGTGGTCCACGCGTGACCTCCGACCGGCGGACCACCCTGCTCGCGGCCGCAGCGCTGCTGGCGATGACGGCCTGCTGGGGATCGACGTTCTTCCTCATCAAGGACCTGCTCGACCGGGTGCCCACCGTCGACTTCCTCGCCGTCCGCTTCCTGATCGCCGGCACGGCGATGGTGCTGGTGGCCCCGCGCGCGATCGCCCGGCTCTCCCGAGCCTCCCGACGGCACGCGATCGCCCTCGGCGGCCTCTACGGCGGCGCCCAGATCTTGCAGACAGCCGGCCTCGCCCACACTCCCGCGAGCGTGTCGGGCTTCATCACCGGCCTCTACGTCGTGGCGACACCGCTCTTCGCCGCCGTCATCCTGCGCACCCGGATCACCGGGTTCACCTGGGCGGCCGTGGCACTCGCGACCAGCGGACTCGCGGTGCTGACGCTCGACGGCCTCTCCATCGGCTACGGCGAGGCGATCACCCTCGTCGCCGCGCTGCTCTATGCCCTGCACATCGTCGGTCTCGGCGCCTGGTCCCGCCCGGCCGACGCGCTCGGGATGTCGATCCTCCAGGTCCTGGTGATCGCGGCCATCTGTCTCGTTGCCGCGTTGGTGTCCGGGGAGCCGGGCGTCGTGCTGCCCGAGCGCACCGGCGACTGGATGTCGATCGTCTACATGGCCCTCGTGGCCGGCGCCGCCGCGTTGCTGGCCCAGACCTGGGCGCAGGCCCACCTGCCGCCGACGCGCAGCGCGATCATCATGAGCATGGAGCCGGTCTTCGCGGCGTTCTTCGCCGTCCTGCTCGGCGGCGAGGCGGTCACGAGCCGGATGGCGATCGGCGGTCTGATGGTGCTGACGGCCATGCTCGTCGTCGAGGCGGGCCCGCGGCGCAAGATCGAGGGCGAGGTCCCCCACATCGCGGTCTGACCGGTCTGGGTCCCTCAGCCTCGATTCACCCGGTAGCCTGCCCTCCGATGACCACCCCGGCGTACTGCACCAGTTGCGGGCACGAGCTCGGGGTCGGCCGGTTCTGCACCAACTGCGGCAGACCCGTTCCAGGCCGACACCCCGAGGCGGAGCCCGCCGCTGAGTCGCGCCCGGTGGCGCCGACGATCGTAGCGCCGCCCTACCCCAGTCCAGCGCCGCCCGTCACGCCTCCGCCGGCCGCACGGCCGCCGGCCACGCCGCCGCCCGCCTCGGCGGCGCCACCCGCCGCGCGCTACCCGCTCTTCGCCGACGCGGAGCCGACCGTCATCCGTCCGGTCGACCGACCCCCGCCCCCGCTGCACCAGCAGCCGGTGCCCGGTGGCGCCTCGGGCGGGGGTGACCGCGGCGGCCGGACCTGGCTGGCCTGGGTCGCGGCGCTGGTCGCGGTGGCCCTCATCGCCGGCCTGGGTGCCGTCCTGCTCCTCGGCGGTGGTGACGACACCGCCGACGACCCCTCCTCCGTCGACGCACCGGGCCGCGGTGACGCACAGGACGACGACAACGACGACACCGACGACCCCGATGGAGCCGACGACGCCGGACCGGCGGCAGCGCCTGACCCCGACGACGTGCTCGACGTCACCAGCAACGTGCGGGCCAGCGTCCCGGCGGTCGGGGCGCCGAGCGCCGACCTGGCCGGCCAGCCCGTCACGTTCGTCGCGGCGAACATGTGGGACGGCGACCCGGCGACCGCGTGGCGGATGCCCGGCAGCGGCGCCGGCGAGACGGTCGTCCTCGAGCTCGGGCAGGACACGGTGATCACCGAGGTCGGCCTCATCAACGGCTACGCCAAGACCGACCAGGGCACCAACTGGTATCGCGGCAACCGCCGGATCCAGGAGGTCGTCTGGGAGTTCGACGACGGCACCCGGGTGACCCAGGACCTGCGCGACCAGCGCGAGCTGCAGACGATCGCCATCGACCCGATCCGGACCGGCACCGTCCGCCTCCACCTGGCGCGGGTCAGCAAGCCCGGCGGTGGGCCCGCGCGACGCGACAACACCGCGATCTCCGAGGTACGCCTCCTCGGCGCTCCCGTCGACTGAGCCCAGGGTCTGATCCGGGTCAGAGCCGCGCGAGGACGACAGCCGCGCGCTCGGCGTCGGCCCTGCTCACGTCGAGGTGGGTCACGAGGCGGACCGTCCGCGGACCGACGGCGCTCACCCGCACGCCCTGCTGACCGGCCCGGGCGACGTAGTCCGCAGCGTCCGCACGGTCGATGACGACGACGTTCGTGTCGACGGTGGCCGGGTCGACGCCCGCGGCCTCGGCGAGCAGTCGCGCGTGCGCGTGGTCGTCGGCGAGCCGCTCGACGTGGTGGTCGAGGGCGTGCAGCCCGGCCGCCGCCAGGATCCCGACCTGACGCAGGCCCGCTCCGAGACGCTTGCGCCGCACGCGTGCCTCGGCGATCCGCTCGCGCGAGCCGATGACCAGCGAGCCGACCGGGGCGCCGAGCCCCTTGGACAGGCACACCGCGAGCATGTCGGCCACGGCGCCGTACGCCGCCAGCGGGACGCCGGTCGCGACGTGGGCGTTCCAGATCCGGGCGCCGTCGAGGTGGATCGCGGTCGCATGCTCGTCGGCGAAGGACCGCAACTGCTGGAGGTCGGCGAGCGGGAGAACCGCTCCGCCGGCGAAGTTGTGGGTGTTCTCGACCGAGATCGCGGCGGTGCGGACGAAGAACGGGCCCATGTCGGGCGCGTGCAGGTCGGCGATCGCCGCGTGGTCGACCTGTCCGCCCGGATGGCTCCACGTGCGCATCGTCAGGCCGGTGACGGCTCCGTGGACGCCGAGCTCGGCGCGGGCGATGTGCGCCCGCGACTCGCAGAGCACCTCCTGCCCGGCACCGACCAGCGCGGCGACGGCCAGCACGTTGGCCAGCGACCCGGTCGGCGTGAAGAGCGCCGCCTCGTGCCCGAACAGGCTCGCGACCCGCTCCTCGAGCTCGCGGACCGTCGGGTCCTCACCATAGACGTCGTCTCCCACCTCGGCCCGCGCCATCGCGGCCCGCATCGCCTCGGTGGGCGCGGTGACGGTGTCGGAGCGGAGATCGATCACTTGCCCTGCAACATCGAGGCGACCTGGAAGGCCATCTCGAGCGACTGCACCCGGTTGAGTCGCGGGTCGACGACCGATTCGTAGCGGTGGGCCAGGCCCTGCTCGTCGAGCTCCTCGCCGCCGCCGATGATCTCGGTGACGTCGTCGCCGGTGTTCTCCACCAGGATGCCGGCGGGGACCGTGCCCAACGCACGGTGGACGTCGAAGAAGCCCTGCACCTCGTCGAGGACGTCCTCGAACCGGCGGGTCTTGTAGCCGTTGGACGCCTCGAAGGTGTTGCCGTGCATCGCGTCGCACACCCAGGCGACGTCGGCGCCCTCGGCGGTGACCTTCTCGACCAGGGCGGGCAGGCCGTCGCGGATCTTCGCCGCGCCGAAGCGGGTGATGAAGGTCAGCCGGCCGGGCTCGTTGGTCGGGTTGAGCTTGGCGGCGAGCGCGAGGGCGTCGTCGGCGGTCGCGTTGGGGCCGAGCTTGCAGCCGATCGGGTTGGAGATGTGGCTGAAGTACTCGACGTGCGCGCCGTCGAGCTGACGGGTGCGCTCGCCGATCCAGACCATGTGGCCCGAGACGTTGTAGGGCTTCTCGGTGCGCGAGTCGATCCGCGTCATCGCGTGCTCGTACTCCATCAGCAGAGCCTCGTGCGAGGAGTAGAAGTCGACCCGGTGGAACTCGTCGGGGTCGGCGCCGATCGCCTGCATGAAGGTCAGCGCGCGGTCGATCTCTGCGGCCATCTTCTCGTAGTGCTGGCCCACGGGGCTGTTGCGGACGAACTCGGAGTTCCAGGTGTGCACCTGGCGCAGGTCGGCGTAGCCACCGGTGGTGAAGGCGCGCACGAGGTTCAGCGTGGAGGCCGAGGCGTGGTAGACGTCGAGCAGCCGCTGCGGGTCGGGCCGGCGGGCCTCGGGCGTGAACTCGAAGGCGTTGACCGCGTCACCGCGGTAGGCCGGCAGGGTGAGGCCCTCGCGGGTCTCGGTGTCGGAGGAGCGCGGCTTGGCGTACTGCCCGGCGAGCCGGCCGACCTTGACCACCGGCACCGACGCGGCATAGGTGAGCACGACCGCCATCTGCAGCAGGACGCGCAGCTTGTTGCGGGTGTTGTCGGCGGTCGCGTCGACGAAGGTCTCGGCACAGTCGCCACCCTGGAGGATGAAGGCCTCGCCGCGGCTGGCCGCCGCGATCTTGGCCTTCAGCTCGTCGCACTCGCCCGCAAAGACCAGCGGGGGCAGCGTGCGCAGACGGTCGACGACGGCCGCCACGGCGGCGGGGTCGTCGTACGTCGGCTGCTGCTTCGCTCCGATGGCGTGCAACTGCTCGAGGGACGGGATGGCGCTCACCCTCCAAGGGTACGGCGCCCGGCGTCCCGCGGTGCTATCGAGGATCGTCCGTGGGATCGATGTCCATGTGCTCGATGTCGGAGAACTGGCCACCCTCGGGCTTGTAGAAGAGCCGCGTGATCGCCCACAGCACGATGCCGAGCAGCAACATCGCGCCCGCGATCGGGTACTGCACCTGATCGGGCTCGAGGCGGGCCCAGGGCCCCAGGAGGTAGAGGCAGGAGACGGCGCCGAGGATCGGGACCACGGTCGGCGCGCGGAATCCGCCCGACGGGGTCGGATCGCGTCGCAGGATCAGGCAGGCGACGTTGACGACGGAGAACACCGCGAGCAGCAGCAGCGCGGTCGTCCCCGACAGGGCACTGATCACCGTCACCTCCGTGCCCTCGCCCGCGTCGCCGAGCTTGGCATCGCGCAGCTCGACCACCGCGACGATCAGCGCCAGCGACAGCAGCGTGGTGAACGCGATCGCGGCATACGGCGTGCGCCGCCCGCGCAGCACCCGACCCAGGACCGGGGGCAGCACTCCCTGGCGCGACATGCCGTAGAGCAACCGGCTGGCCATCAGCATGTTGATGAGTGCGGTGTTGGCGACCGCGAAGACCGTCAGGAACGGGAAGATCGAGTCGATCGGCAGGTCGGGAGCACCGAGCTTGACGACATCGATGAGGATGCCCGCGTCGGCATTCGTCGGCGTCGCGATCTGGCCGGCGGGGATCACGATGACGACCGAGATCGCGACCAGGATGTAGATCACCACCGAGATGCCGAGACCGGTCAGCATCATCCGCGGGAAGATCCGCTGCGGGTCCTTGGTCTCCTCGACCATGTTGACGGAGTCCTCGAAGCCGACCATCGAGAAGAAGGCGATGGCGGTCGCGACGGTGACGGCCATGAACAGGCCCTTGTCGCTGGGGCTCTCGAAGACCGTGATCCGGTCGAAGTCGCCGTCGCCCTTGGCCATCACCGTGAAGCCGATGGCGATGACGATCGCGAGGGCCGTCATCTCGACGAGCGTCAGGATCACGTTGAACTTCACGCTCTCCCCCACGCCGCGCAGGTTGATGGCCGCGAGCAGCACCATGAAGACCAGGGCGACGAACATCGCCCAGCCCGGGGTCGTGGGCACCGAGTCGGAGATCTCGTTGAGTCCCAGCAGGAGGTTGTTGGCCAGCAGGTTGGCGGAGGTCGATGCGCTGGTGATGCCGGAGCAGATCACCGTGAACGCGACGAGGAACGTGACGAAGTGGACCCCGAACGCCTTGTGGGCATAGAGCGCGGCACCGGCCGCCTGCGGATACTTCGTGACCAGCTCGAGGTAGGAGTAGGCCGTCAGCGTGGCCACGGCGAAGGCGACGAGGAAGGGCAGCCAGGCGATGCCGCCGACCTGACCGGCCAGTCGCCCGGTCACCGCATAGACGCCGGCACCGAGGATGTCGCCGACGATGAACAGCAGGAGCAGCCCGGGGCCGAGGACCCGCTTCAGCTCGGGTTGCTCGGGACTGGTCGCGCTCGTCGGTTCACTGGTGTTGCTGGTCATCGCTGCCTCCCGGGTCGGGGTGGGATGAATCCACCTTGCTCCCCGCCCGTCGGGTTGGGAAGCAACACGCCGGACCGGGACGGAACGGCGTTACCCCGAAGGTCGCTGCTTCATCCGAAGAAGACCTGCGCCTCGGCGTACTCCTCGGGGCTGACGACCTTGAGCTCGCCGGTGCCCTCGGCCAGCGGGACCCTCACGATGTCGGTGCCGCGCAGCGCCACCATTACTCCGAAGTCGCCGTCGGCGACCGCGCTGATCGCCTGCAGCCCGAAGCGGGTCGCGAGCCAGCGGTCGAACGCCGACGGGGTGCCGCCACGCTGGATGTGGCCCAGGACGACGGCCCGAGCCTCCTTGCCGGTGCGCTGCTCGATCTCGTGCGCCAGCCGGTCGCCGATCCCGCCGAGGCGGACGTGACCGAAGGCGTCCTTCTCGCCGCTCTGCAGGGTCATGCCGCTGCCGTCGGCGGGGACGGCGCCCTCGGAGACGACGATGATCGGGGCGTACTCGCTGCGGAAGCGCGCCTCGACGTCCGCGCAGACCGCGGCGATGTCGAAGGGGATCTCCGGGATCAGCACCGAGCTCGCTCCCCCGGCGATCCCGGCGTGCAGCGCGATCCAGCCGGCATGACGTCCCATCACCTCGACGACCAGGGCCCGGTGGTGGGACTCCGCGGTCGTGTGCAGCCGGTCGATCGCCTCGGTCGCGATGTTGACCGCGGTGTCGAAGCCGAAGGTGAAGTCGGTGCCGGACAGGTCGTTGTCGATCGTCTTGGGGACACCGACGACGTTGACGCCGAGCTCCGCCAGGCGGGTCGCGACGCCGAGGGTGTCCTCCCCGCCGATCGCGACCAGCGCGCCCACCCCGGCATCCGCCAGGTGATCGGTGATCCGCTGCACCCCGTCGTCGACGGCGAACGGGTTGGTGCGCGACGAGCCGAGGATCGTCCCTCCCCGCGGCAGGATCCCGCGGCACTGCTCGATGCCGAGCGGCATGGTGATGCCCTCGAGGGGGCCGCGCCAGCCGTCACGGAAGCCGACGAAGTCGAAGCCGTGCTCCTTGACGCCCTTGCGGACGACGGCACGAATCACCGCATTGAGTCCTGGACAGTCGCCGCCACCGGTCAGCACTCCGACACGCATGGCATCAACCTACGCTCCCGGCGGGGGCGCACAAGGGAGTCAGGACTGCAGCCGCTCCAGGTCCCGGCGGGCGGAGTCGCGGGCGGCCGTCGCCGTCCTCAGGTCGGCGCCGGTGGCGGAGGTGGCCTCCTCCGCCTCCGCGATCTCCTCGTCGACGGCGTCGGACTGGTCCTCCAGGTCCGCGAGCCGACGGCGCAGCTCGTCGATCTCGGCCTCCAGCTGCAAGGACCTCGCCCGGAGACGCTCCAGCTCCTCGGTGGTCTCATCGTGCGCGGCCTGCGCCTCGTCGAGCTCGTCGCTCGCGAGGGCCAGACGCTCCTCGGCGGCCGCGACGAGCCGCTCGGCCCGATCGGGGTCGGGGACGACGTGGAGGTCCGGCCGGGCCGGCGTGGGCGCCTCGCGCGCGGTGGCCGTGAAGCCGAGAGCCTCCGGTACGGCGAGGGCGGCGGCCAGCTCCCTGGCCGGCAGCGGCTCGACCCCGGTCGTGCGCAGTGGCGCGACCAGCAGTCCACTGCGGACCGCGCGGCCACACTCGGCGTCGACCATGGCCGCGGTGAGGGTGGCCTCAACCTGCTCGGCGACGGACTCCGTGACGCGCAGACCCTCCTCGGCGGCCAGACGACGCGCCTGGGTCGTCACCGCTGCGGTCAGCTGTCGGCGCTGACGCGTCAGGGTGCGCAGCTCACCGGCCGACATGGCGGCCTGGGCCTCGCGCAGGGCTGCCCCGACACTGAGCACCTGCTCCACCTGACCCGCCTCGCGTCGTACGAGCAGGTCGACGACCCAGGCTGCGGTGCTCGGCTTGCGCAGCGCCTTGACCCGGGGAGCCAGGGCGGTGCCCTTCAGCTCCTTGACCCGCGCATCGCGGGACGGGGTGAAGTCGGGCAGGGCGAGGGCATAGAGGTCGTCGGCGATGTCGAGCAGCTCGGCCAGCTCGGTGTCGGCGGGTTCGGCCACGATCGTCAGTCTCTCAAACCCGCAGCGACCATCGCGACCGCCAGCTCGATGAGCTGGTCGCGGTCGACGCCGGCGGGCCGGGCGAGCGCGATCCGCAGGCAGGTGGAGACGAGGACGCCCATCAGCATGAAGATCACGCCCTCCAGCCGGGCCGGATCGAGATGGGGAAGGTGGCGCCGTGGCAGCAGGGACGCGAGGTTGTGCAGGTCGGCCTCGATCTCGGGCAGGACGTTGGCGTTGTTGCCCGCGGGCATCTGGTCCACCATCGACAAGATGACGCCGCGGTGCCGCTCGAAGCCGTCGACCAGGGTCGTGACGACGCGCCGCAGCGCCTCGTCGAGGTCGGCCTCGAGTGCCTCGACGACGCTGACCATGAGGTCGTCGCGGATGGCGTGGACGGCCTCGTCACGGAGGACCGCGAGCAGCTCGTCGCGATCGTTGAAGTAGCGATAGAAGGTGCCGCTGCTGACGTGGGCCTCGCGGACGACGGAGGAGGTCGAGAGGCGGGCGATGCCCCCCTCGTCCAGGATCGCCACTGCGGTGTCGAGCAGCAGCCGCCGGGTCTGCACCGCGCGGTCCTGGCGGGGCCGGGCACGTTGGCGCTGGACCATCGGCCGACCTCCCCGGAAGTGAATAGAAAGTGAGACATTCTCACTTTATCCTCGCACCATGGCCATCGAGCAGCTGCCCTCCAGCGACACGCCGCCCGTCCCCCGGATCCCCACCGGCCTGCGTCGGGTCGAGGACGCGCGGCGGCACCACGGGGCCTTCACCCAGACCTACCTCGACGCCATGTGGCTCGGCGACCCGCTCGCCGACGCGTTCGTGGCCGACTTCCCGGCCCTCGGCCACGGCAGGGCGATGCGCCAGCTGCGGCAGGCATGCCGCGAGGGCATCGAGGCGGTCACGGACGCTCCGGAGTCACTGCGGGCCCTCTTCCGCCAGCTCGACGACGTCCCGGACTGGCTCGACATCGCCGCGATCGAGCGCGACACCGAGCACACGACCCGCTACAACCTGCAGTCCGGCATCGTCCTGGGCGCCGCCTCCCTCGTCAGCGGCTACGCGAACTCCGCGGCGTCACGGCCCCTTGAGCTGACCGGGCGCTACATCGAGAACGCCGGCGCCCGCACCATCGAGGTCGGCTCCTGGCTCGCGGCGGTGAGCCGCCCCGGTGGGCTCGATCGTCACGGCGAGGGCTTCGAGCTCACGGTCCGCGTCCGGATCATCCACGCCCTCGTGCGGGCGAGCCTCCAGACCGACGACCGGTGGGACTCGGCGGCCTGGGGCGTGCCGATCTGCCAGGCCTACCTCGCCTACACGCTGGTGGAGTTCACCCTCATCCCTCTGCGGGCGATGCGACAGATCGGGGCGCCGTACCTGCCGCACGAGGAGCGCGCCGCCTACGCCCGTTGGCGCTACCTCGGCCACCTGCTCGGCATCGACGCCACCCTGCTGCCGCGCGACGCCGAGGAGCAGGAGGCCCTCGAGCACATCTATCTCCTCACCCGGCCCGAGGTCGACGACTACTGCCGCGAGCTGGTCGCCAGCATCAACCGTGAGTTCCTGGTGCCCGAGATCGAGGGCGTCCTGCCCGGCCTGCTGCGGGGCCAGGCGCCTCGGGTCGTGCAGGCGTTGGAGCGGTTGTTCCTCGGCGACGAGATCGCCGACGAGCTGCGGATCCCGCGGACCCGGCTGACGCGCGTCATCGCCGTCCTCGGCCCACTGCTCGTCCTCGTCAACCGGTTCCGCGACCGCTTCCCGACCAGCCGGGCGCGGCGCGCGGCCAAGGGCGAGGCCTACGGCGAGGAGCAGGAGGCGCGGCTGCGTCGCGACTGGGGCGTGCAGCACGACCTCGTCGACGCCTCGCCCTCGGGCGGGCGGCCGCACCCGGCGCGCGGCGACGTGGGCTGAGCCAGGACCTTCAGTCCTCGTCGAGGCCCTGCTCGATCACGTAGCGGGTCAGCTGGACCCGGTTGTGCATCTGCAGCTTCCGCAACGTGTTCTGCACGTGGTTCTGCACCGTGCGGTGCGAGAGGACCAGCCGCTCGGCGATCTGGCGGTAGGACAGGCCCTTCGCGACCATCCGCAGGATCTCGGTCTCCCGCTCGGTCAGCCGCTCACCCGGCGGGGTCGCCGGCTCGTTCATCCGCCGGAACTCCCCCAGGACCAGCGCCGCGAGGCCCGGCGTGAAGACCGTGTCGCCGCCCGCCACCCGTCGTACGGCGGACAGCAGCTCCTCGCGCGACGCCGACTTCACGAGATAGCCGGTCGCGCCAGCCTTCACCGCCGCCAGCACGTCGTCCTGCTCCCCCGACGCCGACAGGATCAGCACTCGCGACTCCGGGTGCTCGGCCAGCACGGTGGCCGTCACCTCGACGCCGCCGGGCTCGGGAATCTGCAGGTCGAGCACCACGACCTGCGGCACGGTCGCGCGGAAACGCGCGATCGCCTCGGCTCCCGTGCTGGCCGTCGCCACCACGTCGAAGTCCGCCCCCATCAGGTCGCGCTCGACGGCATCGCGCCACATCGGATGGTCGTCGACCACCATCACCCGGATCCGGTCGGTCATGACCGTGACCCTAGATGAGCGACAGCCCAGCGACCGCGGCGGTGCAACAGCGCCTCGTCCTCCGAGGTCTCGTCGATCTCGATGTCGTCGAGCGCGACCGTGACCTCCGTCGACCAGCCCACCTCGCGCTCGCCGACGAGGCGCACCGTCGCCCACGTCCCGGCAGTCGCGAGTCGCGGACCGTGGTCGGTGTCGATGAAGTCGGCCTGCCGGAACGGGCCGCCCGGCGCGGGTGCCGTGCCGGCGAACGCCTCGGCGAGCTGCCGGTCCGGCCAGGACAGCAGCTGGACGACCGCGCGGCCCGTGGCGCGCAGCATCTCGGTGAGGTCGGCGTCGGGATCCAGCAGCGCCAGGATCGCGGGCTGCGGACCCAGCGCGACCATCAGCGAGGTCACCGTCAGACCTGCCCGATCGGTCCGGTCTGCGGGATCGCCGGCCGTCCAGAGTGTCACCGCTCCGCCGATCCGGCCGCGGAACCGTCGCGCCGGATCGGGATCGGCGTCGGCGAAGGGGTGGGTGGAGTGGATGGTCACGAGTGTCCTGTCCGGGGTACGACGAACGTCCACTCCGTGCCGTGCTCGCCCGTGTCGAGCCGCGCCTCGCCGCCGAGATCCTCGATCCGGCCGCGGATCGACTGCGCGACACCGAGCCGGCCGCCCGCCTCCGCCTCCGCGAGCCGGCCCGGCGCGATCCCCGGGCCCTCGTCGCGCACCGACACCTCGACCGCCCCGCCGAGGTCCTCGAGCAGGACCCACACGCGGGCGTCGGCGCCGACGTGGCGTCGTACGTTGTCGACGGAGGCGGACACCGCTGCCGTGATCTCGTCGACGTGGTGGACGGGCAGGTCGACCGCACCCGCCGGGAGCGCGACCTCGACGCGCGTCCCGTCCGCGAGTCGTCCGAGCGCCGAGGCGAGATCGGCGACGTCGCCATCGCTCGCGGTGCTGACCGACGACTGGGACCGGATCAGCGACCTGAGCGTCTCCTCCTGCTCCCCGGCCAGGCGTCCGAGCTCGGCGGCCTGTCCGCCGATCTCAGCGCCGCGGCGCTGGACCAGGGCGAGCACCTGCAGCACGCCGTCGTGGACCACGCGGGCGAGCCGGGCCCGCTCCGCGGCCGCGGCAGCGTCACGCTGTGCAGCGTCTCGCTCAGCCGCCATCTCCTTCAGCTGCTCGCTGGCGAAGCCGAGCATCGAACCGCCGAGCAGCAGCAGGAAGACATTGCCCCAGTCCTTCTGGGCGACGTCCGCGCGGATGAGCAGGTCGACCGCGCCGAGCACGACGGCAGCGACGGTCCCGCCGCGCCAGCCGTAGCGGACGGCCCACGCGAGCAGCGCCCCGGTGATCCAGTAGCCCGGGATCGTCGCGTTGAACCACTCACCCTTGACGACGGGCGTGGCGAGCAGCAGCGCCACCGCCAGAGCGAGGTCGACGAGCAGGACCGCCGGGCCCCGACGCTCCGGCGCCGCATAGACGACGACGGCGCCGACCGTCCCGGCCACCATCACCCCGACGCAGCACCAACCGGCCACGGGATGGTCGAAGTTGTTGCGATAGGCGTTGATCGCCAGCGTGTAGGCGAGGACGACCGTCCGCACCACGGCGAGCGCGCGGAAGAGACGGTCCTCGACCGCGACCGCGGCCCGGAGGGCGACCGCACCGTCGGTCGTCATGCCCGTCCCGGGGCCGTCAGGATGCGAGCTGGGTGGGCTCGTCGTCGCCGCGATCGGACTTGCGGGACTCCGCCTTCGCCCGGGTGGCGTACATGTCGACGTACTCCTGGCCGGAGAGTCGCATGATCTCGTACATGATCTCGTCGGTGATCGAGCGCAGGATGAAGCGGTCGTTCTCCATGCCCGCGTAGCGCGAGAAGTCCATCGGCTTCCCGAACCTGACCGTCGGCCGGGTGATCCGACCGAACTTCTTGCCCGGCGGCGCCACGATGTCGGTGCCGACGACGGCGACCGGGATCACCGGGACGCCGGTCTCCAGGGCGAGGCGGGCGATGCCGGTCTTGCCGCGATAGAGCTTGCCGTCGTGCGAGCGGGTGCCCTCGGGATAGATCCCGAACAGCTCACCGGCGTCGAGCACGCGCTTGGCCGAGACCAGCGCTCCGGCCGCGGCGTTGCCGCTCTCCCGGTCGATCGGGATGTTGCCGGTGCCGCTGAAGAACGTCTTCTGCAGCCAGCCCTTCACTCCCGGAGTCGTGAAGTACTCCGCCTTGGCGACGAACTTCACCATCCGCGGCACCACCAACGGCATGAAGAGCCAGTCGGCATAGGACAGGTGGTTGCTGGCGAGGATCGCCGGACCCTGCGCGGGCACGTTCTCGACCCCGTCAGCGCGGGGGCGGAAGATCAACTTCAGCAAGGGCCCCAGCGCGATGAACTTGAGGAACCAGTAGAACACCCGTCCGCACCTTCCGATCCGACCTCCGCCACGGGGCGCCGCCCGATCGGTGCCCTGCTCGCAGCGTAGTGCCTCGGGCCCGGGCGCCGGGCATCCGACCGCACCGCGGCGAACGGCAGGCGTGCGGCACACTCCCCCCATGTCCTCGCCGAGCCCCGAGCCGACCTCCGAGCCGACCTCCGAGCCGACCTCCGCGGTCACCGAGCCGCTCACGATCGCGGCCCGTCCCGAGCTCACCGGCGGCCGGTGCATCGGGGTGCTCCTGAGCCACGGCTTCACCGGGTCCCCCGCCTCGATGCGGCCGTGGGGCGAGCACCTCGGCGCGCTCGGCTACGGCGTCGTCGTACCGCGGCTGCCGGGGCACGCCACGAGCTGGCAGGACCTCAACCGACACCGGTGGTCGGACTGGACGGCCGAGATCGAGCGCGCCTTCGACGCCCTGCGCGCCGAGCACGACGCCGTGGTGGTGGGCGGGCTGTCGATGGGGGGTGCGCTCGTCCTCCGCCTCGCCGCCGACCGTGGCGACCAGGTCGCCGGCGTGATGGTCGTCAATCCTGCGGTGGCCACCCGGCGCCTGGACGTCAAGCTGCTCCCGGTCCTGAAGTACCTCGTCCCGTCGTTCCCCGCCATCGGCAACGACATCAAGAAGCCCGGCGTCGACGAGCACGGCTACCCCCGGACGCCGCTCAAGGCGATCCACTCGCTGATGCAGTCCTGGCCCGCGCTCATCGCGGACCTCCCCCGGATCGCGGCGCCGCTGGTCTACTTCCGCTCGGCCGACGACCACGTGGTCGACGACGCCTCCGAGCCGCTGATCCTCGAGCGCATCTCGTCGACCGACGTCACCCGCGTCGGGCTCCCCGAGAGCTTCCACGTCGCGACCCTCGACAATGCCGCTCCGACGATCTTCGAAGGCTCGGCTGCCTTCATCGCCCGCGTGACCGGATGACTTCCCCACCGACGTGTTTCGTCCACGCGTTCCTGCGGATGTGGGCAATCGCCCACATCGTCCACCTGACGATCGCCAACGGCCACGCGCTCGACACACCTTGGAACGTCGGCACCGTGATGGCCGCGCTGGGCGTGATCCTGCGCCCCGACCTGGCAGCGCTGGTCGTCGCGATGGCCGGACTCCAGCTCGTGGACTGGTACGACGAGATGCCGATCAGCCCGGACCACTGGACACTGCTCGGCTTCGGAAACGTCGCCCTCCTGATCGGTGTCGCGCTCTCCCGCACTCGCCCGGTCAACGAGGCGGTCGCACGGGTCTTTCCCGCGCTGCGCCTGATCACCCTCATCGCGTACTCGGCCGCGGCGCTGGCCAAGTACAACGAGACCTTCACCGACCCCGTCCTGAGCTGCGCGACAGCCATCGCCGACCGGGCGTCGTACGGGCTCGCGGCGCAGGTTCCGACCGACTGGTTGTGGTTCGTGACGGTGATGGTGGTCGAGACATCGATTCCCATCCTGCTCCTGATCCCGCGCACCCGCCGTCACGGGGTCCGGATCGCTCTCGCCTTCCACTTCGTGCTGAGCGCCAGCCCGGCCTTCGGCGTCGTCGACTTCACCGCCGCGTTGTTCGCGCTCTTCTTCCTCTTCCTCTCCCCCGACGATGCGGGTGCAGTGCTCGACCGCATCCGGAGGGTGACCTCGAGGTCGGCCGTGGCCCGGGATGCCCAGAACCATCCATTCGTCGCGGCGACGGTGGCCTTCGTCGTCTTGGGGCTGTCCGGGCATGTTGTGGGCCGTGTCGGCACCGGAGTGACGTACGTCGCCGTAGAGCTCTACTTCCTCGGCGTCCTTCTAGCAGCACTGATGACCTGGCGCCGTACCGCGACCGCCATTGCCTTCGGACGGATCCCCCTCGCGACGCTACCGGTGGCAGCCGTCCTTCTCGTGTGGGTCGCAAGCCCCTACCTGGGATCCCGCACGACTGGCGTGTTCACCATGTTCTCCAGCCTGAAGACCGAGAGCGACGTGGCCAACCACCTCTTCCTGCCGACGCATCACCTGACCGGCTGGCAGGACGACCTCGTGCACATCGTTTCCTCTTCCAACGCGGCGATCGATGGGGCTGCGCGAAACGACATCGCCGTGCCTCTTCTGCAACTGCGTCTGCTCGCGATCGACGACCCCGAGCTCGTCGTCACCGGGAGGGTCGATGGCAGGCTCGTGACGTTCGGTCCCGCTGCCGGCCAGGAGCATCTGACTCCGCCCGGCTACTGGGAGGGCAAGCTGCTGTGGTTCCGACCCGTGCCAGTCGGAGACCGTCTGTTCTGCTCCAACAGCTGATCGCCGACGTCGGTCAGACAGCCGCCTCTCCCCCACCGCACTAGGCTGGGGACGTGCAGCGGGAGCAGCGGGACGACGACGCCGCCTGGCAGGCGATCGTCGACAACTACGGCGACCGGGTCCTCGGCCCGGACGACGACCCTGCGGCATCCCAGTCGGTCACCGACGAAGCCCTCGACCAAGCGGACGTGACCGACGACGCTGTCGCGGACAACGCGGACAACCGCGACAACGAGATGCTCGAGGCCGACGAGGACGATCCTTGGGACCAGTTCGTCCCGCCCGTCCCCCCGCCCCTGCCTCGACCGAGCGTCGACCGCTTGCTGTCGTGGCTGGGCGTCTTCGGGTCGCCGGCGGTTCTGCTGGCGGTCGTCGTGACCGGCGTCCACCTCCCGACGTTGATCGGCTGGTTCCTCGTCGGTGCGTTCGTCGCAGGCTTCGGCTATCTCGTCGCCACGATGCCGGCCTCGCCTCGGGACCCCTGGGACGACGGAGCGCAGCTCTAGTCCTGTCCTGGTGGCGTTGCTAGTGGCGTGGGTCAGAAGTGCTTGGACGGTTGGCGTGCTCGTGGTGCGTGCATCGCGAGGCGGCCGGGCGACGACAGACCGGGCGTCTTTCGAGCTCGGCCAACACGGCGAGGTGCGTGCCACGGGTGCGCCGACCGTTCAATGACTTCTGGCACGCGACACTAGACCGACCCTTGACTGACGAGCAGGGCAGCACCGATGGCCCCCGCCTCCGGCCCGAGCTCGGCGGCGAGCAGGGGCGGCACGGGCCGGTAGGCCGTGCCCTGCAACGACGCGGCGAGCGCTGCCCGCGCGGGAGCGAACAGCAGGTCTCCGACGGCGCTGACCCCGCCCCCGACCACGACGATCTCGGGATCGAAGGAGGAGACCAGGCCCGCGACACCCACGCCGAGCCAGGTTCCGATGGTCGCGAACGCCTGTTGCGCGACGACGTCACCCTCGCGGGCCAGGCGGGTGACCTCCGGTCCGTCGAGGTGCCGGCCGAGCGCGACGCGGGTGACCCGCTCCAGGGCGCGGCCGCTGCTGTACTGCTCCCAGCACCCCCGCAGCCCGCACTCGCACGCGAGTCCGTCCGGGACCACCTGCTGATGGCCGAACTCTCCGGCCAGGCCGTGGGCACCGCGGATCACCCGGCCGTCGATCACCACAGCCCCACCGATCCCGGTGCCGAGCGTGATCACGAGCGCCGATCCGGCGCCACGGGCGGCGCCTCGGGCAACCTCGGCCCTCGCCGCGCAGTTCGCGTCATTGTCCATCGCCACGGTCCATCCCGTACGCCGCGCGAGCCGTTCCCTGATCGGTTCGTCGCGCCACGGCAGGTGAGCGCCGAAGAGGAATCGCTCGGCGGCGGCGTCGACCAGTCCGGCCACCGCAACGCCGAGCCCGGCGACGGCGCCACCGTCCGCCACGACGGAGGCGACCCGCACCACGGCGTCCTCGAGCTCGGCGCCGGGCGCGGTCCGTCCCGGCATCACGGCCGTCGCCGTGGCCTCGACCGCGCCGTCGGGTCCGAGCTTGACGGCGAGCAGCTTGCTGCCGCCGACGTCCACCCCGATCCAGGAGCCCACGGCCATCGTGGTGAGTCGTCCTCAGACCCGTGCGAGGTCGGCAGCGCCGACGACGCCGGCGCGACCTCCCATCTGGGCGAGACGGATCTCGGCCTCCGGGCGGAACCCTCGCCCGGTCAGCTCTCGCTCGAAGGCAGCTCGCAGCGGCTGCAGCAGCAGATCGCCGGCATCGCTGACGCCACCCCCGATCACCACGACGCCGGGATCGAGCACGGCACACAGTGATGCGATGCCCTGGCCCAGCGCGTCACCCAGACCGGCCAGGAGCTCGATCGCGAAGAGGTCGCCCTCCCGCGCAGCCAGTGTGACCAGCGGCCCGTTGATCATCGAGGCGTCGCCGCCAACGCGGTCCAGCAGGTCTCGGGCGCGCAGGTTGGTCGTGGCCTGCTCCCGGGCCTCACGCACCAAGGCGCTTCCGCTCCCGTACTGCTCGAGGCAGCCGTGGTTGCCGCATCCGCACAATCGGCCGTCCGGCACCAGGCGGAGGTGCCCGATCTCGCCCGCGACGCCGTGGGTGCCGCGGACCAGCCGGCCACCGGAGACGACACCGCCGCCGACACCGGTGCCGACCGTCACCATCAGCTGGTCGTGATGCTCGCGTCCCGCGCCGAACCTGAACTCTCCCCAGGCCGCTGCGTTGCCATCGTTCTCCACGACGACCGGCAGGCCCGTCAATCGTGCGATCTCGGCACCGAGCGGCTCGCGGCGCCAGGCGATGTTGGGCGCGAACAGCACGGTCGACCGATCGGACGCGACGTAGCCCGCCGCGCCGACGCCGACGGCGTCCACCGGGTGCACCGCCACCAGTTGGGCGACCAGGCCCGCGACGGCGGCCTCGATCGCGGCCGGATCGCTCGCCGGCGACACGACGCGGGCCTCGCTCGTGATCGTCCCGTCGACTGCGACCAGGGCCCCGGCGATCTTCGTGCCGCCGATGTCGATGCCGCAGGTGAGACCGGTGCTCACGGCGCCTCCTCTGACTCGATGTCGTCCAGGTTGTCGTCCGGGTTGTCGTCCAGGTCGATGTGCTGCACCTCCGGGCCGCGGTGGCCAGGATCGCCAGCGGCTGGCGATGGCGCAGGCGTCTCCAGCATCCCCGCAGCGGCTTGCAACAAGGACGAGGCCGCGACCATGAGGTGCGCCTTGACGTCGGGGGAAGTCTGCCGCACCGCGTGGACGACCCGGCAGACCGGGCAGTACCTGCACTCGGCGCCTTCCGTGGCGAGGTGCTCGTTGATCCCCTGGGCGAGGCCGGCGAAGTGCGTCGCGGCACCACCGACAGTGCCGGCTGCGTCGGTGGAGTGCTGCCGGGCGAGGTCGGCGAACGCCCCGAAGAGCCGCATCGCCTCCTCGCCCACGCTGCCGACCTCGTCGCGCCCGTCGGGTCCGCTGTGCCCGTCTGTCATCGATGCTCCTTCGCGCCCGTTGTGACGGGCAGTGGCTCGACGAACCTGATCCGGAGGTCGCCGTCGACCACCTTGGCTCCCGCAACCCGCATTCGGGCCAGTCCCACCGGGAGCGTCAGCAACCGCCGATAGGAACCGACGGTCATCACCAGCTCGTCGCCGTTGCGCGCGAGATCGACGTCCGCGCGGTTGACGAACGGCAGGGACAGACGCACCTCGGCGCCATCCTCCGTGCGCTGGACCCGGAAGGGGCCATCACCTGACGGAAGGACGAAGGGGTCGGCGCCGGCATAGAGGGCCGTCGCGAGAGAGCGGAGTGCCTCGACCCCGACGGGCTCGGTGGGCTGGTACTCGGAGGTGTAGATCGGCAAGCCGGTGAACGACTGGGCCACGTCGGCGAGGACGGTCGCCTGGGCGTCGACCCATCCGGCCCGCCACGGGTCGTCGGCAGCTGCCGGGAACACCCGGTTGGCGACCACCCCGTCGACGCGATAGCCGAAGAGGCACAGGCTGGTGAAGGCACGGCGCGCCTCGGCGAGCACCACCTGCTCCGGTGTCAGCACCAGGCGGACCGTGGCGCCCGGCCCCGACAGCAGCTCGTGGACGTCGTCCAGCTCGGCGTGCAGGCGGCCGATCGCGTCGAAGACGTCGTCGCTGGGCATCGGAACGCCTGCAGCCCGGTTGAGGACCGGGCGCAGCAGCTTGACGAGCCTGCGCTGGATCGGCAGGAGGCGCTCGATGTACCAGCCGAGAGCCTCGGGCAACGCCAGGAGGCGCAGGGTCTCGGCCGTCGGCGCGCAGTCCACGACGATCACGTCCCACTCTCCCGAGCGCGCCTGCCGGCGCAGCTCGAGGAGCGCCAGAACCTCCTCCGCGCCCGGGATCACCGTCATCTCACCGGCAGCGACGGGGTCCATGCCCGCCGCGTCGAGCACGGACAGCAGGTAGCGCTGGACGTCTGCCCAGGACTGCTCGAAGCGGAGCTGGGCGTCGACCTGCTGCAGGAAGAGTGCCGGTGCGACCTCGGTGGGCTCTGCGCCCGCGTGGGCGGAGCCCGCCGGAGTCGCGCCGTAGGCGTCGGCGAGCGAGTGAGCGGCGTCGGTCGAGATCACCAGGGTCCGCTGCCCGGAGGCGGCAGCCAGGGCCGCCGTACCGGCGGCGACGGAGGACTTGCCCACACCACCCTTGCCGGTGAAAAGGATGATGCGCACGGGCCTTTCCTGCATCCGTCGACCCTCAGGCGCCGGACTCGACGCGCTTCTTCAGCCCCTTGAGCGCGGTGTCGATGAGGATCTTCTCGCCCTTGCGCTTCAGCATGCCGATCAGCGGGATCGAGACGTCGAGTGCCAGGCGATAGGTCACCTCGGTGGAGGACGGACCGAGCTCCCGCAGGACGTAGGCGCCGTCGAGGGCGCGCAGCATCTTGCCCTCCACGAGGGTCCAGGTGACCTGCCGGTCGGCGTCCCAGTCATAGGCCAGCGTGTATTCGTCCTTGATCGGCGAGACGTCCAGGGCGAAGAAGACCTCGCGTGCGCGTCCGCACTGCTGCTTGTCCATCGCGTCGAAGCTGGAGCGGACCTCGGCCACGGTGACGCCCTTGGCCCACGCGGGATAGGCCGGGAAGTCGGCGATGACGGCCATCACATCGGCCGCAGCGGCCTCCACAACGATCGACGACGAGGTCTGTTCGGCCATGGCCGGAAGGCTACCGGACCTGCCGTGCGCGCTGACGGGAGGAGCACGCGGAGTACCCTGCCTGCGGCCCACGCGTCGCCCCCTCGTCAGGACAGGAGCCCCGGTGCGCGAGTACTCCACCCCGCTCGACCGATCGATCCCGACGACGGGATCCTTGACCGACGATGTGATTCGCAACGCAGACCAGTCCCCGGACACCGTGCAGTTCAGCCGTCCCGACGGCGCCGGTGGCTGGTACGACGTGACCTGCGCCGACTTCCGACAGGAGGTCGCCGGCGTCGCCAAGGGCCTGATGCAGTCGGGCGTCGGGGCAGGCGACAGGGTCGCCCTGATCTCCCGCACCCGTTACGAGTGGACGCTCCTCGACTACGCGATCTGGTTCGCGGGTGCCGTGACGGTGCCGATCTACGAGAGCTCCTCGGAGGAGCAGATCCGCTGGATCCTGACGGACTCCGGCGCCCGCGCGGTCGTCGTCGAGGACGACGTCCACCGGACCCGGGTCGAGGCGTCGCGGTCGGCTCTGCCCTCGCTCGAGCACGTGTGGTCGATCGACGACGGGGCCGTCGCCGACCTCACCGCACTCGGCGCCGACGTCAGTGACGAGCGCCTGGAGGAGCGACGTTCCGCCGTCGGCAACGACGACCTCGCCACGCTGATCTACACCTCGGGCACGACCGGCCGGCCAAAGGGCTGCCGCCTGACCCACGGCAACTTCCAGACCGAGCTGGGCACCGCCGTCTCGGAGCTGGAGCGACTCTTCGAGACCGACGGGGCCTCGACCCTGCTCTTCTTGCCCCTGGCCCACGTGTTCGCCCGGATCATCCAGGTCGGCTGCGTGAAGGCGCGCACCCGGATGGGCCACAGCTCCGACATCAAGAACCTGGTCCCCCACCTGGCGACGTTCCAGCCGACGTTCGTGCTGGCGGTGCCGCGCGTGTTCGAGAAGGTGTTCAACACCGCCTCGCAGCGTGCGACCGCCGACGGCAAGGGACGCATCTTCGATCGTGCCGTCGAGTCGGCCATCGCCTACTCACGCGCCCTCGACGCGGGCCGGGTGCCGATCAGGGTCCGGGCCCAGCACGCCGTGTTCTCGAAGTTGGTCCATGCCCGCCTCCGCGACGCCCTCGGCGGGCGTTGCGAGCACGCGGTGTCGGGTGGCGCGCCCCTCGGTGAGCGGCTGGGCCACTTCTACCGCGGCATCGGGGTGACCGTGCTCGAGGGCTACGGCCTGACCGAGACCACCGCCGCCCTGACCGTCAATCTCCCTGATGCGCAGAAGGTCGGCACCGTGGGCCGGCCACTGCCGGGCACGACCGTCCGCGTCGCCGATGACGGTGAGCTCCTCTTCACGGGTGGCCAGGTCTTCTCCGGCTACTGGAACGACGACGAGGCGACGCGCGAGGCCATCGACGCCGACGGCTGGTTCCACACCGGCGACGTGGGCGAGGTCGACGACGAGGGATTCGTTCGGATCACCGGCCGCAAGAAGGAGATCATCGTGACCGCCGGCGGCAAGAACGTCGCGCCCGCGGTCCTCGAGGACCGGGTCCGCGCCTCCGCGCTGGTGAGCCAGTGCCTGGTCGTCGGCGACGGCCAGCCCTTCATCGCAGCTCTGGTGACCCTGGACGAGGAGGCGCTGCCGGCCTGGGCCGAGCTGCACGGGAAGTCGGCCCGACCGGCGGAACTGGTGGACGATGCCGATCTGCTCGCGGAGATCCAGGAGGCGGTCGACGAGGCCAACAAGGCCGTGTCCAAGGCCGAGTCCATCCGGAAGTTCACCGTCCTGCCGGCAGACTGGACCGAGGATGCCGGCCAGGTCACGCCGAGTCTCAAGCTGAAGCGGACCGTGGTCATGCGCGAGTTCCGTCGCGAGATCGCTGCACTCTACGAGTGAGCTCGCCGGCGACCTGCCGGCCCGGAGCGGGACATAGTCCTTTGGGACCCCCTCTGACGTCAATCGACTACGAATCCACGACTTTCCGTCACTCCAGCATCACGACGCGCTACTGTCGCCCTGCACCGCCGAGCGGGAGGGTTCGACGGGTGCGGAGACGTGGTACCGAGAACATTGACCGGGTCCCTCGGAGGGATGGCTCGGACCGAGCAGCATGGGGAGCGGGAGGGCTTCGAAGTGGACCGTCGAAGGTTGCTACTGGTGGTGGCGGCAGTCATCGCTGCGTTGGGTGTGGCACTGGTGTTCGTCTATGCCCGAGGGGCCGACAGCCGAGCCGCCGACAAGTACGACGCGGTCGAGGTCCTCACGGCCTCGCAAGAGATCCAACCGGGCGAAAGCCTGGACGACGCGATCGACAGCGGCAAGGTCAAGCTGACCTACGTCGCCGAGGCCCAGCTCCTCGACGGCGCGACCGATGAGACGGACAAGCTCGACGGTGACGTCGCCCTCGTCACGATCTACCCAGGCGAGCAGCTCGTCCCCATCAAGTTCGGCGGTGAGGACGAGGTCAAGGCGGCGTCGGTCCTGCCGATCCCGAAGGGCAAGCTCGCCATCTCGATCTCGGTCGAGGACGACGCCCGCGTCGGCGAGTTCATCCAGGCCGGCGCCGAGGTCGCCATCATCATCACCCGTCCGAAGGACAGCAATGACCCCATCGAGAGCCGGATCCTTCTCGAGCGCGTGACCGTCCTCGCCGACGGCCTGAAGACCAACATCGACTCCGGCGACGACGAGGAAGGCATCACGGACGCCGACATCGAACGACTGATCACTGTCGCGGTCACCCAGCGCGAGGCCGAGAAGGTGCGGTTCGCCGAGCGGGCTGGCGACCTGTCGATCGGCCTGCTCAACGACGCCAGCAAGGTCGAACGCGACGGCGGCGTCACCCTCGAGAACCTCTTCAAGTGAGGTAGTGGCCATGCCCGTCCTCGTCGAGGCTGACTCCACCGCCGTCTCACCGCTGCAGGCAGCGATGCCCACCGGTTCCCACGCCGTCGCGTCCATCGACCGGATGCAGGCGTGGCTCGACCAGCACGCCGACGAGTACGCTGCCGTGCTCGGCCCCAGCGTCTCGATGGAGACGGCGCTGGACACGGCGGAGACACTGCGGATCCGGCGTCCCACGGTCAGTGTCGTGCTCGTGCGCGAGCAGGCGGACGCCGACGTCCTGACCAAGGCCATGCACGCCGGCATCCGTGACGTCGTCGTCATGAACGGTTCGGACGACAAATCGCTCACGCGCGCAATCGAGCGCGCCCACCAGCTCTACCAGGCACTGCGTGGTCCCGGTGGTGCGCGGCAGCTCGGCCGTGTCGTCACCGTCTTCTCCCCCAAGGGAGGGGTGGGCAAGACCACCTCATCGGTCAACCTCGCGCTCGCACTGGCCGAGCGCGGCGCCCGCAAGGTCTGCCTCGTCGACCTCGACCTCGCCTTCGGAGACGTGGCGATCACCATGCAACTCTTCCCGACCCACTCCATCGAGCAGGCCGTCGGCGCCGAAGACTCGGTCGACCTGACCATGCTCGAGGGCCTGCTGACTCGCGACGACAGCTCGTCGCTGACCGTGCTCGCCGCGCCTGCCCACCCGGACGTGCGGGAACGGATCACTCCCCTGCTGATCTCGCGCATCCTGCGGTCCTTGCGTGACGGCTTCGACTATGTCGTCGTCGACACGTCGCCGTCCTTCGACGACGCGACGCTGACCGCCCTGGACGAGACGGACGAGTGCGTCATCGTCGCGACCCTGGACGTGCCGACCCTGAAGAACGTCAAGGTGGCCCTCGAGACGATGGACATGCTGAGCATCGCCCGCGGTCACCGCCACCTGCTGCTCAATCGGGCGGACGACGCCGTCGGCATCAGCGTGGAGAAGGTCGAGAGCATCCTCGGGATGCCCGTGACGTCACAGGTCGCTACGGCCGTCGACATCGCAGCGGCCACCAATGCCGGCACGCCGATCGTGAGCCATAAGCCGAGCCACCCGGCCAGTCTCGCCTACACCGAGCTGGCCTCCTCCGTGACCGGCGAGCCGGTCGCCACCCCGTCGACGAACGCCGAGGAAGCAGCGACCGAGCAGGCACGCTCGCGGGGCTTCTTCCGGCGTGGGAGGAACTGATGTCGAGCCTCTCCGAACGGCTGGCCGCCGCCCGCAGGGAAGCCGCCGCCCAGGGCAAGCACGCCGGCGATCCTGCTCCTGATGAGTCGGGCGGGGAGGTAGCCAGCAGCACTTCTGCGACAGGGTCCGAGGCACGCCTCGCCGGATCCAGCACCGCTGCGACCACCGGACCACTGGCAGCTCGCGCAGCGGCTGCCGGTGCCGACGGCCGCCCGACGTCCCGTCGGACCCTGGCCAACCAAGAGGTCGACCGGATCGAAGAGTTGAAGAGCAGCGTGCATGCCGAGCTGCTCAAGAAGCTCGGTCCGCACCTCTACGACGCCGAGATGGACCAGGACGAGCTGGACCAGACCGTCCGTTCGGTGCTCTCCGAGGTGCTCGGCGCCCAGGATCGACCTCTCAGCGCAGCGGACCGCGCCCGGGTGACGCAGGACATCACCGACGACATCCTCGGCTACGGACCGATCGACCCCTACCTCCGCGATCCGGAGGTCTCCGAGGTCATGGTCAACGGTCACGACGACGTGTGGCTGGAGAAGAGTGGCCGCCTGATGAAGGCTGAGGCTCACTTCGCGGACGAGGGCCACCTGCGCCGAACGATCGACAAGATCGTCTCCCGCATCGGACGCCGGGTGGACGAGTCGTCGCCGATGGTGGACGCGCGCCTTCCCGACGGCAGCCGTGTCAACGCAATCATCCCGCCTCTCTCGATCGATGGCTCTGCGCTGACGATCCGGAAGTTCTCGACCGACCCGCTGACCGTGCAGGACCTGATCAACTTCGGGTCGCTCACTCCGCAGACCGCTGACTTCCTGGACGCGTGCGTCCGGGGACGGCTCAACGTGATCGTCTCGGGCGGCACCGGCGCCGGGAAGACGACGACGCTCAACGTGCTGTCGTCGTTCATCCCCACCGACGAGCGGATCGTCACCATCGAGGACGCGGCCGAGCTCCAGCTCAAGCAGGACCATGTCGTGCGCCTGGAGTCGCGGCCCTCCAACATCGAGGGCAAGGGCGAGGTCAGCATCCGCGACCTGGTCCGCAACAGCCTGCGCATGCGCCCCGACC
This sequence comes from Nocardioides caeni, assembly GCF_004912195.1. Lineage (GTDB taxonomy): Bacteria > Actinomycetota > Actinomycetes > Propionibacteriales > Nocardioidaceae > Nocardioides > Nocardioides caeni. Next base: position 505,063 of record NZ_STGW01000001.1, on the reverse strand, counting down.
GCATCGTCGTCGGCGAGGTTCGTGACGCGTCGGCACTCGACATGCTGCAGGCGATGAACACCGGCCACGACGGCTCCATCTGCACGCTGCACAGCAACGGTCCGCGCGACACCTTGGCCCGCATGGAGACGATGGTGCTGATGGCTGGCATGGACCTGCCGATCCGCGCGATCCGCGAACAGGTGGCATCCGCCGTCGACCTGATCGTGCACCAGACCCGCTTCAAGGATGGCTCACGGCGGATCACTCACATCACCGAGGTCGAGCGGATGGAGGGTGACGTCATCACCCTCCAAGACGTCTTCGTCTTCGACAACAGCCCCGGTTTCGACGAGAACGGGCGCATCTTGGGCCGGTTGCGCTCGACCGGGCTGCGGCCGAAGTTCCTCGAGAAGCTGACCTACGCCAACGTGGCCGTCGATCCGACGATCTTCCGCATGGACCGGCTGTGAGCACGCTGAGGCGTCTCCTGCTCCTCGTCGTCGCTGTCCTCGCCGGTCTGATGATCGGCATGACCAGCGCCTCCGCCGAGGACGGCACCATCGCGCACGTGGAGGCCTCCGAGGACGGCCTGCGAGTCCTCGTCAGCGTGCCCCCGGGCGTCCAGGTCGATCTGGACGGAGTCACCGCCAAGCTGGCCGACGACGAGCTGGATGCCAGCGCGACCGCGGCCAGCGAGGGCGCCAGCGTGAAGCGCACGACCGTGCTGGCCATCGACACGAGTGAGTCGATGCGGTCCCGCGGCCGCTTCGAGGCGGCCAAGGAAGCCGCCGGCATCTACCTCACCACCGTGCCCGACGACGTCGAGGTCGGCATCGTCACCTTCGACAACGAGGTGAACCTGGCGCTGGACCCGACCACGGATCGAGCAGCCGCGCAAGCGGTCATCGACGGCCTCGAGACGGCACGCGACACCCGCCTCCACGACGGTGTGCTGGCAGCGATCGACGCGGCCGGGACGCTGGGCCAACGCACGGTGCTGCTGCTCTCGGACGGCGCCGACACCGGCGGCGGAGCCACCATCGGCGACGTCGTCGATGGCATCGACGACAGCAAGGCGACCGTCGACGTCGTGTCGCTGGGGGTCCGTGGCACAGCTCTGGAGGCGCTACGCGAGATGGCTGGGGCCGGCGAGAGCCCGGGCACCGTCATCAACTCCACCGGGGAAGGCCTCGCTGACGCCTTCCGGGCCGAGGCTGATCTGCTCGCGAGCCAGATCCTGGTCACCGCTCCCCTGCCGTCGGGTTTCGACGCCGAGCAGGCCAACGTCGAGGTGACGCTGCCCACAGACGGCGAACCCATCGTCGCCGCCGCCCTAGCGTCGATCCAGTCCGCCTCCGGCGACGCAGATCTGATCGACTCATCTCCCGAGGTCGCCGACCAGAGCGCCTGGGACGCGCCCGACTGGGTGCTCTACGGCGGTCTCGTCGCCTTCGCCATCGGCCTCGTCGTCGTTGCCCTCATGCTGGTGCCCGCGAAGCCCGCACCGATGACCCTCGCCGATCGCGTGGAGGCCTACAGCACGCGGGCGTCTGTCTCCTTGGACAAGGCGGCGGCAAGGCCCGCCACTGAGCCTGTCCTCGAGCAAGCGAAGGCCGCCGCCGCCGGGGTGCTGGAGCGCAACCGCGGGCTGAACGACCGCCTGACCCGGCGCCTGTCCGCGGCTGGGAGCGAGTTCAAACCGTCCGAATGGCTCCTGCTCCACGTCGGTCTGGTGTTTGCCTTCGGCCTCTTGGGACTCCTCGTCGGCAAGGGCGACCTTGTCGTGGGCATCCTCTTCATGGCGATCGGAGTCGTTGCGCCACCCATCTACTTGCGAATCCAGAGCGCGCGGAGGTTGAAGGCGTTCCAGAAGGGCCTCCCTGACGTGCTCCAGCTCATCTCCGGTGCACTGAGTGCCGGTTTGTCCTTGGCCCAGGCCGTCGACACCGTCGTCCGCGAGGGTCCTGAGCCCATCGCCTCCGAGTTCAAACGGGTCCTGGTGGAGTCTCGCATCGGGGTTCCGCTCGAGGATGCCTTCGAGGGCGTCGCTGCGCGGTTTCAGAGCAAGGATTTCGCGTGGACGGTCATGGCGATCCGGATCCAGCGTCAGGTCGGTGGAAACCTTGCTGAGCTTCTGACGACCGTGGCCGCGACCATGCGCGAGCGAGCATCACTCCGGCGGCATGTGAGTGCTCTCGCCGCCGAAGGCCGGATGTCCGCCTACGTCCTCTGCGGTCTCCCTCCGGGCTTCTTCATGTATCTCTTCCTGACAAACCGCGATTTCCTCGAGCCGTTGTATGCCGACCCGCGCGGATGGATCATTTCGGGACTGGCGGTGGGCTGGCTGCTCATCGGAGTCTTCTGGATGTCACGCCTGGTCAAGGTGGAGGCCTGATGCTACTGATTCTTGCGTTCGTGCTGCTGATCGCCGCGGTATCGGCAATCGGAGTGGCGATTGCCGGCAACGAGCGTCCAGACGGGCTCGAGAGAGCCCTCCGTGCCCTAGAACAGCAGGGCGCCGGGGCCGGGGCACAGGATCTGGCCGACGACGCGGACCGATCCTTCACCGATCGCATCCTCGATCCGATGCAAGCGCGTGCCCTCCGCATCGGTCGACGCATCACCGGAGCCGACCAGGCGGACCGAATCCGTCGCCGGCTCGAGTTCGCCGGAGTCCCCCACGCATGGACGGTCGACCGAGTCGTCTCCCTGAAGGTGCTCGGCGCGGTCCTACTCCCGGGGCTACTGCTCGCCTACGGACTACTGCTGAACTTCTCGATCACGACTCTCGCGCTGATGGCCGCGGCAGGCGTCGTGATCGGATTCTTCGGTCCCGATATCTACCTCTACCAAATCACGGCAAAGCGATCAGATGAGGTCCGCAAGACTCTCGCCGATGCGGTAGACCTATTGACGATCAGTGTCGAGGCCGGCCTGGGTTTCGACGCCGCCATCCAGCAGGTCGCCCGCAACACGACTGGGCCCTTGGCCGAGGAGTTCTCGCGCGTGCTGCGCGAGATGCAGCTCGGGATGAGCAGGTCCGACGCTCTGCGCGCACTGGGAGCACGGAGCAACGTAGACGACCTCCATACCTTCGTTGGCTCGATGGTGCAGGCCGACGCCTTTGGCATCCCGATCGGCCAGGTCCTGCGCGTACAGTCGGCCGAGATCCGGTTGAAGCGGCGCCAGTACGCTGAGGAGAAGGCACAGGAGATCCCCGTCAAGATCATGATCCCGCTGATCATCTGCATCCTTCCCTGCCTCTTCGTCGTCGTCATGGGCCCGGCCGTACTCAACGCCATCGACAACTTCAGCTGAGACGCTGCATGGCCCCGCCGCCGCCAGAACTGGTTCTAGGCTGACCACATGGTCAGCAGCCAGAGTTACGCCGTCGTGGGCGCTGCCCGCTTCTTCGCGCTGCTCGCGATCGGCGGCCCCATTCTCTGGTTTCACCAAGAGGAGGGCCTCTTCGCCCTCCTCGCGCTGAGTTTCGTGTGGATCTTCCAAGGCGTCACGGCCACACGACGGGAGTTGCGTCTCTCCCTCAGCCCGGCGACCGAGGCAGCGACAGTAGGGGTCATCTGCGCCCTCGGCATGGAATCCGCGCCGTCCATTCTGGCTGCGCTCGTCGTTCCGCCGCTCTACGCCACAGCCAACGCCGGCCCGCGCACCATGGCCAGGGCCGTGATCGTCGAGTCGATCACTGTCGTGGCGTTGGCCCTCATGTGGTGGGAACGGATCACCTCAGAGCAGGCCGTGTCCATCTTCACCTGGGTGATGGCCGGGCTCGGACTGAGCCTGATCGCCAGTGTCACGTTCTCCTCCGACCGCCTGCCCGACCCGCTCGCCCCCTACCGCGACGCGCAGGAGCACCTCCGCCAGCTGCTCGCCCTCGCGGGCGACCTCAGCTCCGGTTTGGACGTCGCCGCTCTGGGGGGAGAATTGCTCAGCGTCGTCAGCGACCAGATCCCCAATCGTGGCCTCGTGCTCTACGTGCCTCGTGGCGACAGCCTGACCCCCGTCGCTTCGACCCTGGACCTGGAACAGGCGGACGCGGCTGCGTGCGAGACGCTCGCAGGCGACGTCCACCTCAGTGGTCAAGGACGCCAAGACCACGTCGAGATCGGGCAGGGCTTTGCCTTCCGGGTCAGCGAGCAGGTGGTGGTCGCCGGTCTCAGACCGGCGAGCAGCGACACCGACCTGCCGCTCCCTCTCGAAACAATCGCGCACGACCTCGCGGACAATGCGGTCAAGGTCGACGCAGCCTTGTTGTTCGCCCAGTTCCGCGATGCCGCCACAGCGGACGAACGCAACCGGCTGGCGCGCGAGATGCACGACGGCGTCGCGCAGGACATCGCCTCCCTCGGTTACATCATCGACGCGTTGGCTGCCCGTCCGGCCGACGATGCCCAGGAAAAGGCCCTCATCATGCTCCGGGACCGCGTCAGCAAGGTGGTAGCCGAGGTGCGTCAGTCGGTGATGAACCTGCGCACCAGCATCGGTGAGGCCGAGAGCCTCGGTGCGGCGATCAGCAACGTGGCTCGTCACCTCTCGGAATCCTCAGGCATCCCGATCCGGGTCCGTCTCGACGAGCAGCCGGCCCGGCTGCGCCCCGAGGTGGAGGCAGAGCTCTTCCGGATCGCCCAGGAAGCCATGAACAACGCGGTCAAGCACGCCCGCGCCACCGCGATCGACGTGCGCTGCCAGGTCTACGCGCCCGACGCCATCATCACCATCACCGACGATGGCGTGGGACTGCAGTCGGCGCGCAGCGACTCGCACGGGCTGAAGATCATGCGCGAGCGTGCCAGACTGATCGGAGCGGAGCTCGTGGTCCGCGACAACGCCAGCAGGGGCTTGACCGTCTCGGTATCGGTCAAGACCCAGCGGAGCTCGGTCGGCTCGTCGCCGACCCCGACCTCGACAGAGGAGATGTGATGAGTGAGCCGATCTCGGTACTTCTGATCGACGACCACGAGCTGATCCGCAACGGGTTGGGCGCCGTCCTCGACCTCGAGCCCGATCTCCACGTGGTCGCCACGGCCGGATCGGTGGCCGAGGGGATCGCCGCCTACCAGCGGGTGCAGCCTCAGGTGGTCATCACCGATCTGCAGATGCAGGACGGCACCGGACTCGACGTCGTTCGCACCCTCCGCAAGGAGAGCGACCAGGTCGGTCTGATCGTCCTCACCATGCACTCCGGCGACGAGCAGATCTTCGCCGCGATGCAGGCCGGTGCGTCAGGCTTCGTCGGCAAGGACGCCCCCTCCACCGAGGTGATCAAGGCTGCCCGTCACGCAGCCGTCTCCCCCAAGGCTTTCGTCTGTGCCGGCCTGGTGGGCGCGATGATGCGGCGACAGTCGGCCGAGTCGACCGCCCTGACAGAGCGTGAGCACGACGTCCTCGTGCTACTCGCCGAGGGCCTGAATGCGGCCGCCATCGGCCAGAAGCTCTACCTCTCGGAGTCGACAACCAAGTCTCATATCGCGCGGATCTACCAGAAGCTCGGAGCCGCCAACCGGGCCCAGGCACTGGTGACGGCGATGCGGATCGGACTGCTCTCGACGGTGCAGCCTTCAGCACGATGACGGACACCTCCGCCCGCTAGTCAGAAGTGACTAGGGGGGACGAGACGAACTCCCGATACAGGGGACGCCCAGATGCGGCAGAGTTCTCGTCATCGGGGAGGACTCCCCGGGGACACAGAGAAGCAACCAGTGCAAGGAGCACCCCGATGATCCAGTACCTCAACATCCTGCTCAACGCCCGCCTCGCCAAGTCGGACGAGCGTGGCGCGACCGCCGTCGAGTACGGCCTGCTGGTCGCCCTCATCGCTGGCGTCATCATCCTCGTCGTCGGATTCCTGGGCCAGGACATCCTCGGCGCCTTCGACGGCGTCGAGAACGAGATCAACGGCGACCAGGGCTGATCGCCTGCCAATGGTCACCAACGGCCGCGCTGTCACGACTGACAGCGCGGCCGTCGGCATAAGTCGGGCACATCGACAGGAAAGATGACGTCATGACACTGGGCCTCACGACTGCCCAAGAGCCGGCCCCAGCACCGGATCGCGGCGCAACAGCGGTTGAGTACGCACTGCTGGCCAGCCTCATCGCGGGTGTCATCATCGCGGTCGTCGGATTCCTCGGTCAGGATGTCACGGCGCTCTTCACCTCGGTCGACTGGACTCCCTGAGATCGGTCGCCATTCCGACTCTCTCTAACACCGTGGGATGCGAACCAAACCACCACTGTGACCACGCCGGAGGTGTGGGGTCGGCATGGGAGCGCACGGCGAGACGGCGCTGGAGATCGACGAAGGCGTCGGGATCGTTCGTCACCGCCAGGGCCGTCTGGTCTGCCCGGATCTCGATCTGACGGCTGATCCCGTTCTGCACCGGCGCCGTGACGACCGTCGCCAGCGCGACAAGGGCCAGCACGAGCGGCACCGATCCGACGTCGGCCATCCCCCGCCGGCGGCCGGACTGGAGCACCAGCCCGAGCAGGCCGACGCCCAGCATGGCGCCCGCCGCGCCGAGCATCGTCCCGGTCACCACGTCGTCGTGCTTGGCGTGGGCAAGCTCGTGCGCCACCACCGACAAGGTCTCCGCCTGCGGTGTGCCGTTGACGAGGTTGTCATAGAGCACCACGCGACGGGTGTGCCCGAATCCCGACACATAGGCGTTGAGCGTCGTCGTACGTCGGGACGCGTCAGCGACGAGGACGTCGTCCACCTCGACATCCTCGGCCTCCGCGAGGGCGAGCACGCCTGACCGCAGGGATCCGTCCGGGAGGGACTCGAAGTCGTTGAACAGCGGCTCGACGACCAGCGGATAGACGAACGAACCGATCATGACGAGGACCGCGGCCCCCACGCCCACGATGGCCGGCCACGCTCGGGTCCAGCGACGCGCGCAGCCGACAGCACCGATCAACGCCAGCGAGGTTCCGATCACGGTGACCGCGTCCGCGGTCAGGAGGTCGGTGCCCCAGGCCGCCCAACTGCCGGCGGCGAGCCCCTCGTCGAGCCTCAGCTGTCGCGAGGCGATCCCGAAGGGCAACGTCACGAGGCGGCCGACGGCCGTGAGCGCCACCACCGCAGCGATGACTCGCAGCCACCACCAGCCGGGGATCCGCTCGACGAGGCCCCGTCCACGACGCCCGAAGCCGAGCCAGCACGCGACCGCGAGGGAGACCACGAGCGAGGACCAGCTCCATGCCCGGGCCCAGCGGGCGAAGTGCTCCGCCCGGGCGATCTGGTCGTCGGTGAACACCGACGTCGCCGGAACCGCCTCGGGCCGACCGCCGGGCACGGGCTCCCACGGCACCTGGGTAACGGCGAGGAGGAAGAAGATCGCACCGCCGATGATCACGGTCCCGAGTGCCACCCGGTCGAGGGCGGGGCGTGTGTCCATCCGGGCAGTCTTTCGCAGCCGTCGGCATCAGCCGAGGCCGGCCACCCGCAACTGCCATCCGGCAGTCAGGTCTGCCTCGGTCCAGCCGAACCTGTCGACCAGCTCCGTGGCCACGTCGGCGCCACCGAGGACGGCACGGTAGAACTCGACGACCGCGGTCTCGCCGCCCTGCTCGGCCAGGGTCACGACGACCTGCCAGGCAGCCTCATAGACCACACCGAGGTGGCCCGAGGCGGGGTCGAACTCACTGTCGGCAGGAAGGGAGTCGGGGACACCGTCGGCCTCGACCGCGTCGATGAGCTGACCGGCGGTCCTGCTGATCGGCAGGTCGAGGTCGCGCAGCGCGACGTAGTCGGCGAATCCTTCCACCAGCCACAGCGGAGCGGTCTGGGCCAGGACAGCGCCGGTGACGGCGTGGACCACCTCGTGGGTGGCGACGACCTGAGCGGCGACCGGGTCCATGGCGTCGTAGACAGCCGGGTTCACGAACACGTGGACAGGACTCTGCTCGGTGCGCGACCCGTCGACGGGGGCGGTCACCGCGGCGATCGAGGCGTAGGTGCCCGATGCGACGTCCAGCGCCCGGTCGAGGGATCCGGTGTCAGCCGGGACCTCGACGACCACGCGTTCGTCACCGCCGATGACGCCGCGGATCTCGGTGATCGCCCGTCGGATCTGGCGGTCGTAGATCGCCAGCTCCTTGTCCGAGGCGACGCCGAACACCAGCGCGTCGGGCGATCTCCGCGAGCCCACCCGGTCCGAGAGCCACACCGGCAGGCGGGCGGAGTCGTCTCCCAGAGCCTCGATCGACCTGCCGCCGTCGGCGAAGTGGACGGGCAGCTCGGTGCGCGCCGACGCCTCGTCGAACCCGTCGATCCGCCACGTGACTGCGACGAGGGCCGTCCAGCCGTCGTCGCCCGACGTCTCCCCCGTCTCCGTCACATAGGTGAAGGTGACGTCCGACAGTCCCAGGTCGACCGCGTTGGCGACGATGTCGCCGAGCAGCGCGGCAGCCTCCGTGTCGGCGCCGAGCTCCTCAGCCGCGCCGAGATCGCCATCAACGGCCGCGCGTTGGAGCGTTGCGAGCGACGTTGCCGCCTGGCCGGCGTCGACGATCTCCATCGACGCCGAGGGCGGCGGCGCGACGTACTCGTCGGCCGAGCAGGCTGCGCCGGCGAGGGAGAGCAGTACGAGTACGAGGCCACTCCACGCGGAACGGCGTCGTGAGCTGTGCTCAGCCAGGTCGCACCGCACCGGCATACGGCATCTCGTCGACGCTCGAGACCTTCACGCCGGCCCCGGGATTGGCCGCGTGGACGATCATGCCGTTGCCGAGGTAGATCCCCACGTGGCTGATCGGGCTGTAGTAGAAGACGAGGTCACCCGGCTGGAGCTGGCTCTTCGCAACGGGAGTTCCGGAGCCGGCCTGGGCCCGCGAGGAGTGCGGCAGGCTGACACCGGCCTGGGCGTAGGCCATCATCGTCAGGCCGGAGCAGTCGAAGGCGTTGGGGCCTGCCGCGCCGAACACGTAGGCGTCGCCGACCTGGGCGAGGGCGTAGGCGATGGCGGCCTTGGCCCGCCCCGACGCGTCGATCGAGGAGGCATCGGGGGCCCGGTAGCCGCCGCGCGAGAGGATCTCGGCGCGCTCCTCCTCCTCGAGACGGGACAGCAGGCTCTCCGCCTCGGCGAGCTTGTCGTCGGCGACCTGCTTCTCGTCCTCGAGGCGCTCCTCGAGCTCCTCGATGTCGTCACGCCGTCGCTCGGTCTGGTTGCGCCGCAGGCTCGAGGCCTCGAGCTCGGTGTCGTAGTCGGCGAGAAGCGACTCGTGCAACCCGTCGACGGTCGTCTGCGTGGACAGCTCGTCCAGGAAGCCCTGGCTGTCGGATGCCAAGAGCTCGCCGGTGGCTCCGAGGCCACCGCTCTGGTAGCGACGGATGGCTGCGTCGCGAACGTCGTCGCGGACGCCGGCGAGTGCCTCGTCCTGCCGACCTTGGTCTGCCTCCAGCGAGTCCAGCTCGCGGTTGAGCTCCGTGAGCTCCAGGCGAGCGTCGTTGTAGCGCTCCGACGCCTGCTCGGCCTGGTGCAGGAGCTTCTCGACGCGGTCACGCACGGTGTCGATGTCGGGCTCGGCCTGGGCCGGGGTGGAAGAACTGGTCACGCTCATCACGATCGTGCCGCTGAGGGCGAGCGATGCGAGTGTTGCGGTGATGCGCTTGCGGCCGTTCAGCACGTGCTGGCGGTCCCTCCAGTGTCGTACGCCTACCGGGTGAGCTGACGGATTCGGGCACGACTTGCCCTACCCGTGCTCCTCGCCCCGCCTCCGACTGCTAGGTCGCCGGCAGTGCGCCTCGCACGGGATTCACCCCAGAAGTGTTGGTTCCCCGGCTCCTCTGCCACGGGTGGCTTCGGACTCAGCGCGGCATCCGCGCGGGCCGGTCGACCCACTTCCACGAACACCTGAACGGGCAGCCTAGTGGTGCCGAGGACCCACACCAAACCCGCCGCGGTGTGTTGTGGACACGGATCATGAGGCGCAGATCACATCTGTCCCACACGTGTCCGCACGCCCCGCCTTCCCCAAGCCCTCCGCCGGGCCCAGCTTGGATTCAGGCCGACTCCACCTCGGGGCCGTCGACAGGCCGGACCAGCCGTAGCGGTGGCACCAGACCCGCGCCAGCGAGCGCGTCCAGCGCCCGCAGCTCCTCGTCGTCGATCACCAGCTCGGGCGGCGGGCCCAGCAGCACGGTCACGACGCAGTCGTGACACGCCAGGCCGCGCACCACACAGGTGTCGCAATCGATTCTCGTCGTCATGGAGCGAGGGTCACAGGAGGTGCCGACACAAACCCGGCCCACCGGCCGGGCGCGGGCTCATCGGTTGCGTCGGCGGGCCCACCTAACGTCGTGCCCATGAGTGCCGAGCCAGTCCCTCCTGCCCGCTGGGACGAGCAGCGCTCGTTCGACGAGCTCGGTCGCCCCCTGCGCGAGGTGACGTTCTGCGTCGTCGATCTCGAGACCACCGGCGGCTCGGTCGCCGACGGGGACATGATCACCGAGATCGGTGCGGTCAAGGTGCGCGGGGGCGAGGTGCTCGGTGAGTTCCAGACCCTGGTCAACCCGCAGACCGCGATCCCGGCGTTCATCGCCGTCCTCACCGGCATCACGAACCCGATGGTCGCCGACGCTCCGCCCATCTCCTCGGCGTTGCCGGCGTTCCTCGAATTTGCCGCCGGCTCGGTCCTGGTCGCTCACAATGCGCGGTTCGACGTGGGCTTCCTCCGTCACTTCGCCACTCAGCAGCAGCTCGCGTGGCCCGACTTCGAGGTGCTGGACACCGTGCGCCTCGCCCGCCATGTGGTCACTCGCGACGAGGCGCCCAACCACAAGCTGTCCTCGCTCGCGAGGGTCTTCCGCGCGAGCACCACGCCCAACCACCGTGCGCTCGCCGACGCCCGTGCGACCGTCGACGTGCTGCACGGTCTCATCGGCCGGCTGGGCGGTCTCGGCGTGCACACGCTCGAGGAGCTGCAGTCCTACAGCGTGAAGGTGGCCGCCAGCACCCGCCGCAAGCGACACCTCGCCGACCGGCTCCCCCACGCCCCCGGCGTCTACCTGTTCCAGGACGACGCCGGCCGAGTCCTCTACATCGGCACGTCCCGCGACCTGCGACGCCGGGTCCGCTCTTACTTCACCGCCTCGGAGAAGCGCAGCCGGATGGGACAGATGGTCGGGCTGGCGACCACGGTCACCGGCATCACCTGCGCCACTCCCCTGGAGGCCGAGGTGCGCGAGCTCAGGCTGATCGCCGAGCACAAGCCTCCCTTCAACCGGCGCTCCCGTCATCCCGAGAAGGTGACCTGGCTCAAGCTCACCCGCGAGGTGTGGCCCCGACTCTCCCTCGTCCGCAAGGTGCTCGACGACGACGCGGACTACGTCGGTCCGTTCTCCTCCCGAGGAGCGGCTGAGAGCTCCCTGGCGGCGCTGCACGAGGTCTTCCCGATCAGACAGTGCAGCGACCGGCTCGGGCGGAAACCCTCGCGATCGGCGTGCGTCCTGGCGGAGATGGAGCGCTGCCTGTCCCCGTGCGACGGCAGCATCGACTCCTCCACCTACGCGGCCGTCGTCCGCCAGGTGCAGGACAACCTCCTGCGCCGGCCGGACGACGTCGTCGACCTGATCGAGGCGCGGATGAGTGCGCTGTCTGACCAGGAGCGCTTCGAGGAGGCCGCGGTGCACCGCGACCGGCTCGCCGACCTCCTGCGCGCTGCTGCGCGGTCCCAACGCCTCACCGCGCTCACTCGTTGCCGCGAGGTGGTCGCCGCACGTCGCGAGGAGACGGGGGCGTGGGCAGTCCACATCGCCCGCCACGGCCGCCTCGCTGCGGCCGGAGTCATCCCCCCGGGCGCCGACGCCATCGCCTATGTCGAGGGGCTGCGGCAGACGGCGGAGACCGTCGTCGCCGAGATCGGGCCCACCCCCGCGGCGACTGCCGAGGAGAGCGAGCGCGTCCTGCGCTGGCTGGAGGCACCAGGCGTGCGGCTCATCGACGTCGTCGGCGAGTGGAGCTGCCCGGTCCAGGGCGCCGGGCGCCATCTCCCGATCGTCGCCCCGCCCGGGCCTAGAGTGAGCGCATGATCACCGCCATCGTGTTCGTCCAGGCCGAGACCGCGCGGATCCCCGAGGTGGCCGCCGCGATCGCAGCACTCGACGGCGTGAGCGAGGTCTACTCGGTGACGGGCCAGATCGACCTGATCGCACTGGTCCGGGTACGCACCCACGACGAGATCGCCACCGTCGTGGCCGACCGGCTCAACAAGGTCCCTGGAGTCGTCGACACCGAAACCCACATCGCCTACCGGGCCTACTCCCGCCACGACCTGGAGGCGGCGTTTTCCATCGGCCTGGACTGACCCGAACCTGCATCAGCCGTTGGCGAAGGCGACCCAGCGTTCAAGCGTCGCGACGGCCGCGCCGGAGTCGATGGCCTCAGCGGCGCGGGCGATGCCCGTCGCGAGCGCCTCGGCGACCGGCGCACCGGGCGCGTCGTAGACGGCGAGGGCGGCGCCGGCGTTGAGGAGGACGGCATCGCGGACGGCGCCGGTCTCCCCCGCCAGCATCCGTCGTACGACGCCCGCGTTGTGCGCCGCGTCGCCGCCCCGGAGATCCTCCGCACTGGCCCGGGCGATGCCGAAGTCCAGCGGGTCGATCGTCGTGGCGCTCACCTGACCACCGGTGGCGATCCAGACCTGGGAGGTCGTGGTGGTCGTCAGCTCGTCGAGGCCGTCATCGCCGCGGAAGACCCAGGCATCGACGCCCCGGCGCGCGAACACCCCGGCCATGACCGGGGCCTTGCCCTCGAACGCACAGCCGATGGCCTGCGCGGCGGGCCGGACCGGGTTGGCGAGCGGGCCGAGCAGGTTGAAGAGCGTGCCGATGCCGAGCTCCCGCCGCGGGACGGCGGCGTGACGCAGCGCCGGGTGGAACGCCGCGGCGAAGCAGAAGGTGATGCCCGCCTCGTCGGCCACGGCGGCGACGCGCTCGACCGGGAGGTCGAGCCGGACCCCGAGCTGCTCGAGGACGTCGGCGGTCCCGGCCTGTGACGAGGCGGACCTGTTGCCGTGCTTGACGACCTTCGCGCCGGCACCGGCCGCGACGATCGCCGACATCGTCGACACGTTGACCGAGAAGGACCGGTCACCGCCCGTGCCGACCACGTCGAGGGTGCGACCGCCGACCGAGATCGGGGTCGCGACCGCATACATCGCCTCGACGAGTCCGGAGAGCTCGGCGCTGGTCTCGCCCTTGGCGCGCATGGCGACGGCGAATCCCGCGATCTGCACCGGCGTCGCCTCGCCGGCGAGGATCTGCTCCATCGCCCACGTGGCGTGCTCCGGCATGAGGTCCTCCCCACGGACGAGCGCGTCGAGGAGGTCCGGCCAGCTCATCGGGCGGCCGTCGGCAGCGGAGCTCACGCGGGGACGCGCGAGCGCAGCAGCGAGACCACGGCTTCGGCGAGCTGGATCGGGTCCAGCGGGTGCGGCACTGCCGCCTCGGCCCGCGACCAGGTCGCCAGCCAGGCGTCCTGCGGCCGCCCCGTGAGTACGACGACGGGCGGGCAGTCGACGATCTCGTCCTTGAGCTGCTTGGCGATGCCCATGCCACCCGCCGGCACGGCCTCACCGTCGAGCACGGCGAGCGCGATCTGGCCGCCGTCCATCTGCTGGATGACGACCGGCTCGGTCGCCACCTCGACGTACTCGACCTCGGGCAGGTCAGGGTGGGGACGCCGGCCGAGGGCCAGGATCACCTGCTCGCGGGTGTGCACGTCGTCGCTGTAGACGAGCACCTTCAGCGTGTTGGTGGAAGCCACCCGCGTGATGCTACTCGCTGGCGCGCCGCGGTGGCGTCGGGTCCCCTGTGGCGGCCAGTCGTTGCTGGCGCTCGAGCCGGTCGAGGCGCCGGTCCTCGCGCTCGGCCTCCTTCATCGACGATTTCACCCACTGGATGAAGAGCACGACGAAGAACACGACACCCACGAGGTCCCCGGCTCCCCAGAGGATGCCGCCGGCGAGGTTCTGGTCGTCGAAGGGATCGGGCAGCCACGAGCCCATCGGCCCGTCGTGCAGCGACGGGTAGTGGTCGCCGCCGAGGAGCGTCGACTGACCCATGATGGTGACGCCGAGGAAGGCATGGAACGGCAGCGTCATCACCGTCAGCAGCACCCGGAAGGGGTGTGCGACCCGGCCGGGCAGCGGGTCGACGCCGACGATCGGCCAGAAGAAGAGCGCGCCGACCGCCACGAGGTGGACGTGCATCATCTCGTGCACGTAGGTGGAGTCGAGCGAGGCGTCGTACCAGCCGGTGAAGTAGAGCGCCCACGGCGAGAGCACGTAGAGCGCGAAGGCCAGTGGGGGGAATCCGAGCACCTTGGCGAGCCGGGAGTGCAGCAGCACCAGCAGCCACTTGCGGGGCGTCCCGGGCAGTGTCCGCAGCGCCAGGGTGACGGGAGCGCCGAGGGCGAGCGACAGCGGCACGACCATCGACAGCACCATGTGCTGGACCATGTGGGCGCTCAGCAGCACCGTGTCGTAGGCGGCCAGGCCGGACGAGGTCGCGAAGTAGAAGGCGGCCATGCCGACGCCCCAGGCAATGCTCCGGCCGACCGGCCAGCGGTCGCCGCGACGCCTCATCGCGACCACCCCGAGGGCATAGAGGCCGATGCCCCACACCGTGACGATGACCGACATCGGCACGAGGCCCCACTCGCTGAACACGACACCGAGATCGAAGGCCGGCAGGTCGAGGGCCGCGTCCGACGCGGCGACCACGAGCGGACCCACTGCGACCTCCTGAACCGTGCCGGCGAACCTCAGGTGGGCCCGTGATCGGCGTCCACGAGCGTAAGCGGGCGCGCCAACTCGCCATAACGGGGGGTCGAGATGCCGTCGGCGACGGGAACCGCCATAATGGCGCCCGTGGCGATCTCAGCTTCGGCAACCCTCCCAGCCTCACGGCTGCACGGCCAGCACGACCGACCCAGCATGGTCGCGGTCGGCACGATCATCTGGCTGTCCAGCGAGCTCATGTTCTTCGCGGCCCTGTTCGCGTCGTACTTCACGATCCGCTCGGTCTCCCCGGAGATGTGGGCGGACAACACCGAGCTGCTGAACGTGCCGTTCGCCTCGATCAACACCACGATCCTGGTGCTGTCGTCCTTCACCTGCCAGCTGGGCGTGTTCGCCGCCGAGCGGGGCCAGGTGAGCCGCGCCGGCTCGCTCCTGCAGGTCGGCAAGTACGGCCTGCGTGAGTGGTTCATCGTCACCTACGTCATGGGTGCGATCTTCATCGGTGGCCAGGCGCTGGAGTACGCCGAGCTGATCCACCACGGCGTGACGATCCCCAACGACGCCTACGGCACGATGTTCTACCTGACCACCGGCTTCCACGGCATCCACGTGACCGGCGGTCTGATCGCGTTCCTGTTCGTCCTGGGACGCACCTACGTCGCCCGTCGTTTCACCCACGAGCAGGCGGTCAGCGCGATCGTCGTGTCCTACTACTGGCACTTCGTCGACGTCGTGTGGATCGGCCTGTTCGCCACGATCTACCTCGTCAAGTGACCGCACCGGAATCGAAGGACTACACGTGCGACTTCTGAACCGATCCGCCGGTCGCCTCTCGCGGCACCGCCGCGGTCCGATCGCTGGCGTCCTGGTGCTGCTGTGTGGGCTGCTGCTCACCGGCGGCCTCTACGCCGCGCTGGCTCCCGCCCAGGCTGACGACGACGCCGACAACGCAGCCCTCGTCCAGGAGGGCCGAGAGCTCTTCCTGGTGGGCTGCGCGTTCTGCCACGGCCAGAACGGCGAGGGCGTCCTGACCCAGGGCGGCTCGCAGTACGGCCCCGCGCTCACCGACGTGGGAGAGGCCGCGGTCGACTTCCAGGTCGGCACGGGCCGCATGCCGATGGCCCAGCCCGGTTCGCAGGCGCCTCGCAAGGAGGTCGTCTACACCGAGGAGGAGATCGCGGCTCTGGCGGCCTACGTTGGCTCCCTCGGCACCGGTCCGACCATCCCGGACGGCGAACTCTATGACCCGGAGACCGTGCCGGAGGACGAGTGGAACGAGTACGTCGTCCGCGGCGGCCAGATCTTCCTCGCCAACTGCACGGCATGCCACAACTTCGAGGGCTCGGGCGGCGCCATGCCGCGCGGTGGCTACGCGCCGAAGATCCGCGACGTCGACCCCAAGCACATCTACGAGGCCATGCTGACCGGCCCGCAGTCGATGGACACCTTCTCCGACGGCAACATCCCGCCCGACGACAAGAAGGCCGTCATCGCCTACCTCACGACCCTCAACGAGGCGCCGAGCTACAGCGGCTTCACCTTCGGCGGTCTCGGCCCGGTCAGCGAGGGCATCATCGCCTGGCTCGTCGGTCTCGGCGGCCTGGTCGGCTTCGCCGTCTGGATCGCGGCCCACACCACCCGCTCGAGCAAGAAGAAGGACGAGGCGGCAGCGTGAGCGACGCACACAACAACGACGACCACGGCGGGGAGCTCGTGCCCAACGAGCCGATCCCCGACCCCGGTCTGCCTGAGCACACGTGGCGTCCGACCGACGTCGACCCCGCCAAGGAGCGGCGCGCCGAGCTCCAGGTCGTGGCCTTCTTCGGCCTCTCCGCCGTGAGCACGATCCTGTTCGCCGTCGCCTACTTCACCCTCGACATCGGTGACAACTGGCACGTGGTCGGCGGCTTCGGCGCCTCGACGATGGCGCTGGGCGGCACCCTGGGTCTGGCGCTGCTGTTCATCGGCATCGGCATCATCCACTGGGCCCGCAAGCTCATGGGTGACGTGGAGATCTCCGAGCTGCGCCACCCGGCGCGGTCCAGCGACGAGGACCGCGAGGGCACCCTTCAGGCACTGGCTGCCGGCCTCGAGGAGTCCGGCATCGGTCGACGTCCGCTGATCCGCAACTCGCTCATCGGCGCCGTGGGCCTGCTGGGCGTGCCGACCGTCGTCATGCTGCGCGACCTCGGTCCCCTGCCGGTCGACAAGCTCTACCACACGATCTGGGGCGACGGCACCGCCGAGCACCCGATGCGCATCGTCCGCGACGGCATCTGGACGCCGATCCTGGCCTCCGACCTCGAGATCGGTGACCTGGTCAACTGCCAGCCCGACGCGCTGCACAACCCCGAGCGCTACGACATCGACCCGGCGGAGGTGGAGGGCATCGCCCTCCAGGTCCACAAGTCGAAGGCCTCGCTGATCCTGCTGCGGATGTCCCCCGGGGACATCAAGCCCGGCAAGGACGCCAAGGGCGAGAGCCGCGAGAACTGGACCCACGAGGGCATCGTCGCCTACTCGAAGATCTGCACCCACGTCGGTTGCCCGATCTCCCTCAACGAGCGGACCACCCACCACCTGCTCTGCCCGTGTCACCAGTCCACGTTCGACCTGTCGGACTCCGGCAAGGTGGTCTTCGGCCCCGCGGGACGCCCGCTGCCGCAGCTGCCGATCACGGTGGACTCCGAGGGATACCTGGTCGCCCAGAGCGACTTCGACGAGCCGGTCGGCCCGAGCTTCTGGGAGCGTGACTACTATGAGCGTTGATGTGAGCAAGGTGGCTTCCACCAACGGTTCGACCCCGGCCACGCCCCAGGGCCCCAAGGCCGCCGGAGCGATCGCCAACTGGGCTGATGAGCGGCTCGGTCTCGGCACCGCCATGAAGAAGAACCTGCGCAAGGTCTTCCCGGACCACTGGTCCTTCATGCTCGGCGAGATCGCGCTGTGGAGCTTCGTCGTCCTGCTGCTGACGGGCACGTTCCTGACGCTCTGGTTCGACCCGAGCATGACCGAGGTCTACTACAACGGGTCCTACGACCCGCTGCGCGGCGTGCACATGTCGTCGGCGATGGCCTCGACGCTGGACATCTCCTTCGACGTCCGCGGCGGCCTGCTGGTGCGGCAGATGCACCACTGGGCGGCGGCGATCTTCGTCGCGTCGATGATGATCCACCTGATGCGCGTCTACTTCACAGGCGCGTTCCGCAAGCCGCGCGAGCTCAACTGGGTCATCGGCTGCCTGCTGCTGCTGCTCGGGACGATCGAGGGCTTCACCGGCTACTCGCTGCCCGACGACCTGCTCTCCGGCACCGGTGTCCGCGCCGCGGACGGCTTCATGAAGGCCTCCCCCGTGGTCGGCACCTACATGTCGTTCTTCATCTTCGGCGGCGAGTTCCCGGGTGACTCGATCATCCCCCGGTTCTACATGGCGCACATCCTGCTGCTGCCCGCGCTGATCCTGGCGCTGATCGCGGCCCACATGCTGCTGCTCGTCTACCACAAGCACACGCAGTGGCCCGGGCCCGGCCGCACCGAGGAGAACGTCGTCGGCTACCCGATGCTCCCGGTCTACATGGCCAAGGCCGGTGGCTTCTTCTTCATCGTGTTCGGCGTGATCGCCCTGATGGGTGGCCTGTTCTCGATCAACGCGGTCTGGAAGTACGGCCCCTACGACCCGTCCAAGGTCACCGCCGGCTCGCAGCCTGACTGGTACATGGGCTGGCCCGACGGCCTCCTGCGCATCATCCCGGCCTGGGAGACGCACATCTGGGGCATCACCCTGTCCTGGAACGTGATGCTGCCGATCCTGGTCGCGCCGCCGCTGTTCCTGATGATCCTGATCGCGCTCCCCTTCCTGGAGGCGTGGATCACCGGCGACAAGCGGGAGCACCACCTGCTCCAGCGTCCGCGGGACGTTCCGACGCGCACCGCGATCATGGTCGCGCTGATGACCTTCTACGGCCTCTCCTGGGCCGCGGGCGGCAACGACATCATCGCGATCAAGATGCACCTGAGCATCAACCAGATCACGTACTTCATGCGTGCTGCGGTCTTCATCGGACCGGTGATCGCGTTCATCATCGCCCGTCGCTGGTGCATCTCGCTCCAGCGGCACTCGGACGAGAAGCTGCTCCACGGCTTCGAGTCGGGTGTCCTGGTGCGGTCGCCGGAGGGCGCGTACGCCGAGAAGCACCTGCCGCTCCCGGAGAGCCAGGCCTACGCGATCACGGCCCGCGACCGTGACCCGGTGCCGGAGACCGACGAGGAGATCGACGCGATGGGCCTGCCCGCCCGCCAGACCCGGATCCGCAAGATCCGCGCCAAGCTGGCCCGGCTGTTCTTCGCCGACAACGTGCAGAAGCCGACCGCGGCGGAGCTGCACGACGCGCAGCACCATGCCGAGCACGAGCTGCACGAGCTCGACTCGCAGATCGAGGCCGGCCCCAACCGGCACGGTCCGACCGAGGGTCACTGACGCAGAGCGCCGAAGGGCGCCGCTCCCCCACGGGGAGCGGCGCCCTTCGTCTTCTCCGGAACCTAGGTGCTCGACCGAGCCGTGATCGGCGCTGTCAGTCGAGCGCGGAGCCCTCGACGTAGTCGGCCCACGCGATGTTCCAGTCGCCGTAGCCATTGTCGGGCTCCATGGACCGGTCGGTGCCGACGGTCTCGACGACGTCGCCGCGGCGGGTCATGCCATAGAGCCACTCCGCATTGGCGGTGCTCATGCCGGTGCACCCGTGGGAGACGTTGGCCTGTCCTTGTGAGCCGACCGACCAGGGCGCAGCGTGGATGAACTCCCCCGAGCTCGTCAGCCTCATCGCCCACTGGACGTCGTCGATGTCGTAGGCCTCGGCCGATCCCTGCGGGATGCCGACGGTCTCGGAGTTCATCCGGCGGGACTCGAACTTCTCCATGATCACCTTGACCCCGGAGCGGGTGGTGAAGCCCGGCTTGCCCGTCGTGATCGGCAGCGTGCGGAGCAGCTTTCCGTTCTCGAAGACCTTCATCTGGTGGGTCCGGGCGTCGACGCGGTAGACGTGGGCGTCACCGACGGAGAAGTCGATGTCGCGGTCCTCCTGGCCGTAGATGCCGCCGCCGGCGTCGACGCCGTTGATGTCGATGTCGACACTCACCTCGGTGCCGGCCTTCCAGTAGGCCTTGGGGCGCCAGTGGGCCTCGGTGTCGCTGACCCAGCGCCACGAGCCACGCTGGGAAGGCGCCGAGGTCACGGTCATGTTCTTCTCGAAGGTCGCCTTGTCCGTCACCGGGAGGTCGAAGGTGACGACGACCGGCATCCCGACCCCGACGGTCTCGCCGTCGAGCGGGGCCACCGACGGGTAGGTCTGCTCGTCGAGGCTCAGCGCCCGGGTCCGGAAGGTCGTGGTGCTCTCGACGACCGCGCCGTCGGATCCCTCCGCGGTGGCGACGATCCGATAGCGGGCGTCAGGCTCGAGCCGGTCCTGCGCGACCCAGCGTGCCCCGCCCTGCACCAGTCGGCCACTGACGGGACCGGCCTTGGAGCTCACCGTGACCTTCGACAGCGTCCCGTCGGCAGCAGCGACCCGGACGAGCGTGTCCACGGAGATGTCGGTGGCGGCGTCGCGCACGTTGATCGTGATGGTCGCGGGCGTCGACCCCGCGCTCACGGCATCCCCCGCCTCGTCGTCTCCGCCGGGCGCGAAGCCCGTGCCGTCGCAGCCGCTGGCCACCAGACCGAGCACGGCGACAGCAGCGATGGAGCCACTCAGGTGGCGATGGGTGCGCAACACCGATCTAGGGTAACCGTGACACCCTGTCGAACCGACTCGCCGGACCGTGTCGCCGTGGTCACATGGAGCGCCGGCGGCGCCTCTCGGGCCGTCCCCGGGGAGTCGGCGCCTGCGGCGCCTCCCGGACCAACCCTCGGGGGTCGGCGCCTGCGGCGCCTCCCGGATCAACCCCGGACGGCGCAGAGCGGGGACCCCGCCCTCGGCCACCGTGCTGCGAACAGACTCGTCGGTCCAGCCGAGGGCACCCCGATGCGCCGTCCGGGGTTGTCCGTCCGGCGCCGCAGGCGCCGTCGCTCGGGTTCCGCCCACCCGGCGCCCCAGGCGCCGACGGTTGGGTTCGACCGTCCGGCGCCACAGCGCTTGCGCACTCTCGACCTGCAGAGTCGGCTTGCCGCCAGGCCAAGGCAGGACCTACGGAAGACAACCGCGGCGCGGCAGCGCGGCGTCCTGCCGCGAAGCGGCATCGAGCCCCGCCCGCGGGCCCGAAGGGTCCGTGCGGCGGGGCTCGATGGGACGACGCGCTCGCGCCATCAATCAGTGTGCGTAGTCGCCTCGGTAGTACTCGAAGATCCAGCCCGAGACTGCGAGCGCGCCGAGCACGATCCCGATGATGAACAGCCACCACGCGAGGACGGCGAGGGCGAAGACCATCACGCCCAGGGTGAGGGCACACCACAGCGGCCACCAGGAGTACGGCGGGAAGAAGCCGAGCTCACCGGCGCCGTCCGCGATCTCAGCGTCCTGCAGGTCCTCGGGGCGCGCATCCATCCGTCGGGCGTGGAACCCGAGGTAGAGGGTCACCATGGCGCAGAGCAGCGTGGTCATGACCAGCGCGGAGGTGCCGGTCCAGTCGGCGCAGCTCGCCTCGCCGCACTGGTTGTCGGCGTCGGTGATGAACCAGTAGGCCGGGCTGACCAGCACCAGGAAGACGGTGGTCACGCCGAAGATCCAGGTTTCGACCTTCATCAGGCGTCTCCGTCCTTCTTGTCCATCTGCTCCGCGAGGTGCTCGGCGCGGCCGTTGGTGTCCGGGAGGTCACCGACGCTGCCGTCGGCCTCAGCGGGGTTGTCGTACATCTCGATGGCCGCGATCTCCGGGTGGTGGAGGTCGAACGCCGGCGACTCCGAGCGGATCCGCGGGATCGAGTGGAAGTTGTGGCGCGGCGGCGGGCAGCTCGTGGCCCACTCCAGCGACCGACCCCAGCCCCACGGGTCGTCGGTGTTGACGAGCGGGGACTTCCGCGAGACGTAGACGTTGTAGAAGAACGGCAGCATCGACGAGGCCAGGAGGAAGGCACCGATCGTGGAGATCTGGTTCATGCCCTCCCAGTTGTCGCTGGGCAGGTAGTCGGCGTAGCGGCGCGGCATGCCCTCGATGCCCAGCCAGTGCTGGATGAGGAACGTGGTGTGGAAGCCGATGAACAGCAGCCAGAAGTGGATCTTGCCGAGCCGCTCGTCGAGCATCCGACCGGTGAGCTTGGGCCACCAGAAGTAGAAGCCGGCGAACATCGCGAAGACGACCGTGCCGAACACCGTGTAGTGGAAGTGCGCCACCACGAAGTAGGAGTCGGACACGTGGAAGTCCAGCGGCGGGCTGGCCAGGATGATGCCGGTGAGGCCACCGAAGAGGAAGGTCGTCAGGAAGCCGATCGACCAGAGCATGGGTGTGTCCATGCGTACTGATCCGCCCCACATGGTGCCGATCCAGTTGAAGAACTTCACGCCTGTCGGCACGGCGATGAGGAAGGTCATGCCTGAGAAGAACGCCAGGTTGACCGATCCTGTGACGAACATGTGGTGCGCCCAGACGGCGACCGACAGGATCGCGATGCCGAGGGTCGCGCCGACGAGGCCGACGTAGCCGAAGATCGGCTTGCGACTGAAGACCGGCAGGATCTCGGAGATGATGCCGAAGAACGGCAAGGCGATGATGTAGACCTCTGGGTGCCCGAAGAACCAGAACAGGTGTTGCCAGAGGATCGCGCCACCGTGTGAGGTGTCGAAGACGTGGGCGCCGAGTTGTCGGTCGGCCTCGAGCGAGAGCAGCGCGCCGGCGAGGATCGGGAAGGCCACCAGCACGAGGATCGCGGTGATCAGCACCGTCCAGGTGAAGATCGGCATCCGGAACATGGTCATGCCGGGGGCACGCATGCAGATGATGGTGGTGATGAAGTTGACGCCACCGAGGATGGTGCCGAGACCACCCATCCACAGACCCATGATCCACAGGTCACCGCCGACGCCGGGGCTGTTGACCGAGTCGGACAGCGGCGTGTAGGCGAACCAGCCGAAGGACGCGGCGCCCTGCGGGGTGAGGAAGCCCGCGCCGGCGATGAGGCCGCCGAACAGGTAGAGCCAGTAGCTGAACATGTTGAGTCGCGGGAACGCGACGTCGGGCGCGCCGATCTGCAGCGGCATGATCGCATTGCCGAACCCGAAGAACAGTGGCGTCGCGAACAGCAGCAGCATGATCGTGCCGTGCATGGTGAAGAGCTGGTTGTAGAGCTCCTCGTTGACGACCTGGCTGCCCGGGTAGGCGAGCTCGGAGCGGATCAGCAGCGCCATGATGCCGCCGGCGATGAACCAGAAGATGGCCGTACCGAAGTACAGGTTGCCGATCAGCTTGTGGTCCGTGGTCGTCATGACCCGGACGATCTGCTGGCCGAGCGGCTTGCGCTCGGCTCCGTCAGCGGAGCGGGCGACGGTGGTCACTCGTGTCCTCCCTCGTGCTCGTCGTCGTGCTCGCCGGTGGTGATGAGCTCCTCGGCGTACTTGCCGCCCTTGATCGGCTCGTCGGAGGACGTGTCCTCGCTGGCAGCCAGGTCATCGAGGTAGGCCTCGTAGTCGGCCTCGGAGACCACCGCGACGGTGAACAGCATCCGCGAGTGGTAGGCGCCACACAGCTCGTAGCACTTGCCGTCGTAGAC
This sequence comes from Nocardioides caeni, assembly GCF_004912195.1. GTDB lineage: Bacteria > Actinomycetota > Actinomycetes > Propionibacteriales > Nocardioidaceae > Nocardioides > Nocardioides caeni. Next base: position 481,625 of record NZ_STGW01000001.1, on the reverse strand, counting down.
GCCGATCTCGGTCGGCGTGACCTGGTAGGAGTTGTTGTTGCCGGGGACGACGTCCATGCGCATCGCGAAGGCCGGGATGCCGAAGTTGTGGATGACGTCGGGGCTGTAGAGCTCGAACTCGATGGTCTTGTCGACCGGGATCACGAGCTGCGGGATGTCGTCACCGGTGCCGGAGACGAAGACGTTCTCGCCGTCGTGGGGGTAGTTGAACGTCCACTGCCACTTCTGGCCGACGACCGTGACGACGACGTCGGGGTCCTCGACGTGCTCGAGCGCGACGTTCTGCACGCGCACGGTCTGCGAGAAGAACGCGATGACCATGATGACCGGGAAGATCGTGTAGAAGATCTCGATCGGGAGGTTGTAGCGCGTCTGCACCGGGACCTCGTCGTCGCTGCGGCGACGGAACCAGATCGGGACACCGATGATCAGCGCCCAGGTGATCACGCCGGTGACCAGCGCGGCGATCCAGGCCCCCTGCCACAGGTGCAGGATGTGCTCACCCTGCACCGTCGTGATCTCGGGCATGCCGAACCGCTCCCACTGGGTGTCGGTGGAGCAGCCCGTCAAGGCGGACGCGAGTACGACGAATCCGGCGAGCGGGATCGCGCGACGAAGACGTCGCTGCGGAAGCCGCGTGCGCTCGGGGTGCCACCAGCCCACGAACGAGCCTTCCTCTCAGGGGTCAGAACACTGCGAACACTAGCGGAGAGCAGCCCCGCTCGGGTTGCGGGGTGGGTCGTTTCGGACCGCGTCGCGCTCGGGCCCGCTCGGCCGGCGGGCGGCGGAGGACCGGGCATAGGGTCGGGACGTGACCAGTGAGCCGGAGGTCTACTTCGACAGCGCCTCCTCGACCCGCCTGCACCCCGCCGCGCGGGACACGCTGCTCGCTGCGCTCGACCGGGGGTACGGCGATCCGCGGCGGCTCCACGGCGCCGGTCGAGATGCGCGACTGCTGCTCGAGAACGCGCGCGCTGTGGTCGCGGAGTGCCTCGACGTCTATCCCGACGAGGTCTCCTTCACCGCCTCCGGGACCGAGGCCGTGCACCGAGGCTTGCTCGGCCTGGCCGAGGCGTCTGGCCGCCGCGGGGTCGTGCACGGGGCGGTGGAGCACTCCTCGGTGCTCCACGCCGCGGCGTGGCGCCCCCACCCGTCCACGTCGAGCATCCCCGTCGATCGGCACGGGCTGGTCGACCTCGAGGCGCTGGCCCGGGCGGCCATGGCCCCCGAGGTCGGCGTGATCGCGCTGCAGGCCGCCAACCAGGAGGTCGGCACGCGGCAGCCCGTCGACGCGGTCGACCGGCCGGCCGGCGTACCGCTGCTGATGGACGCGGCGGCCGCGGTCGGGCACGGCCCGCTCCCCCGGCACTGGGACGTCCTGACGGCCTCCGCCCACAAGTGGGGCGGTCCCGCGGGCGTGGGCGTCCTCGCGGTGCGCCGCGGGACCCGCTGGTCCACCCCGTTCCCGGGCGAGGACACGCCGGAGTCCCCGGGCTTCCCGGACGTCCCGGCGGCGCTGGCCGCCGCGGCGGCCCTGCAGGCCGTTCTCGCGGAGGCCGAGGAACTGGGGCGACGGCAGTTCGCCTGGATCGACGAGATCCGGGCGACGGCGGGGGCGCTGCCCGACGTCGAGGTGGTCGGGCATCCCACCGACCGGCTCCCCCACCTGGCGACCTTCTCGGCGCTCTATGTCGGTGGCGACGAGGTGGTCGCCGAGCTGGCGCGCCGGGGCTTCGCGGTCGCTTCCGGCTCGGCCTGCACCGCCTCCAGCCTCGAGCCGAGCCATGTGCTGGCCGCGATGGGCGCGCTCACCCACGGCAACGTGCGCATCTCCCTCTCGCGCGACACCACCGACGACCACGTGAGGGCACTGTGTGCCGCCCTCGGCGACGTCGTCCTGGGCATCCGGCGGAGGGCGGGACTGTGATCGAGCTCGACTGCCGCGGCCTTCCCTGCCCCCGGCCGATCATCGCGCTGGCGAAGGCCCTGCCCGGCGTGGCTGTCGGGGAACTGCTGGCCGTCGTCGCTGACGACCCGGCCGCGCGCCACGACGTCCCGGCCTGGTGCCGCCTCCGCGGTCAGGAGTACGTCGGCGCGGACACCGCCGACGACGGCGTCCCGCGCCACACGATCCGCCGGCTCAGCTGAGCCGGCGGTTGAGCCTCGAGACCTCCGGGCTCAGCTGACGAACTGTGCGACCTCGTCGGCCGCCTCGTCGCCGTAGGACAGGCGGACGCGGTCGACGAACTGCACGGGGGTGAAGTCGTACTCCTGGGTGCCGACCGTCTCCACGACGTAGGCGGCGAGGACGCAGCCGACCTGGGCGGCTCGCTCCAGCGAGGTTCCCCACGACAGGGCCGCGAGGAAGCCACCGCGGAAGGCGTCGCCGACGCCGGTCGGCTCGACGGCCGCGACGTCCTTGGCGGCGGGGATCTCGAAGGAGGTGCCGTCGGTGGTCGTGACCCGGACGCCGTCCTTGCCGAGGGTGGTGACCTGGATGTCGACGCGCTCGAGGACCTCGGCGGCGCTCCAGCCGGTCTTCTTCTCGATGACGTGCGACTCGTACTCGTTGGAGAAGAGGATGGCCGCGCCGTCGATGAGGTCGCGGATCAGGTCACCTTCGGCGAAGGCGAGCTGCTGGGAGCAGTCGGCGATGAACGGGTAGCCCCGCTGGCGGCACTCGTCGGTGTGACGCTTCATGGCGTCGGGGTCGTCGGCGCCGACCAGGACGTAGGTGGGGGCGCCCACTCGCTCCACGATCGGGGCGAGCTCGATCATGCTCGCCTCGCTCATCGCGCCGGGGTAGAAGGAGGCGAACTGCGCCATGGTCGAGTCGGTGGTGCAGACGAAACGGGCGGTGTGCTTGCTGTCGGAGATGTGCACCGAGTCGCAGTCGACGCCGTGGCGCTCGAGCCAGGAGCGGTAGTCGACGAAGTCCTCGCCGGCCGCGCCGACCAGCACGGGCCGGAGCCCGAGCTTGGCGAGACCGAAGCACATGTTGGGGGCGACGCCGCCACGGCGGATCTCGAGGTCGTTGACGAGGAAGGAGACCGAGAGCTTGTCGAGCTGCTCGACGACGAGCGAGTCGGCGAACTTCCCGCCGAAGGTCATCAGGTGGTCGGTGGCGATCGAACCGGCGATCAGCAGGGAGCCCGTGGGTGCAGTCACGGGGCGCAACCCTACGACACCGTCCGCGGCCGCGACGGCGACCTGACACGAAACGTTCACACGAACGTTGCGGCGCTACCTACGGGTAGGCCTGTGCCTACCCGTAGGTAGCACCTAGCGTCGGCGACATGACCCCGTACGAAGAGTTCGCCGCCCCCAGCGACCTGCGTGCCGACTGCGAGGCGGTCAGCCGCCGTCTCGAGCTGGCCGCCGTCAAGGCCACCCGTCCGGCCCCGAGCATCCACTACGACGAGTTCCCCCGCGACCAGGCCAAGCGTGGCATCGAGATCTCCGAGGCGGCCCAGCGGCTGGCCAACGCGCTCCACCTGCACCTGGATTGACGCACAGCAACGCGAAAACCCCCGCCGGACACGCTCCGGGCGGGGGTTTTCGCGTTGCTGTGCGTCAGTTGAAGCTGTCTCCGCAGGCGCAGGACCCCGTCGCGTTGGGGTTGTCGATCGTGAAGCCCTGCTTCTCGATGGTGTCGACGAAGTCGATGACCGCGCCGTTGAGGTAGGGGACGCTCATCCGGTCGACGACCACGGACACGCCGTCGAAGTCGGTGACGACGTCGCCGTCGAGCGTGCGCTCGTCGAAGAAGAGCTGATAGCGCAGACCCGAGCAGCCACCGGGCTGCACCGAGATGCGCAGGGACAGGTCCTCGCGACCCTCCTGCTCGAGCAGGCTCTTGACCTTCGTGGCCGCCACCGGGCTCAGGTTGATCTGGTCCTCGCGGCGGTCGAGGTCCACCGGCTCCGCGACGGTCGTGGTCGCGCCGGGGGCCTCGTGGCTGTGGCCGCCTCCGCAGCAGCTGTCGCTCATGCTCACTCCAGGTGTGTCAGTCAGGGTCGATCAGGGTCGATTCCGTTGTTCGACAGTCTCAATCCTCGCACAGGAGTGGTTATTCCCCCCACACGAGGACGGGCTTGACGACCGCTCCCGACTTCGAGTCGGCGACGGCGTCCGCGATCCGCTCGAACGGGTAGGTCGTCACAAGGTGATCGACGTCGAACCTGCCCGCCTCGCGCAGTGCGATGAGCTGCGGGATGGTGACGAGCGGGTCCGCCTCACCCTCGATGGACGAGCGCACGATCTTGCCGGACTGGAGCAGGTCGATGGCGTCGATCGTGTATTCCGGTGCCCCCAGTCCGAGCGCCACCAGCATGCCCCGGGGCCGCAACGCCTTCTGCGCCTGCAGCACCACCGCCGGGATGGCCGTGGTGTCGATGGCGTACGTCGCGCCGCCGTCGGTCGCGGCCCTGACCCGGTCCTCGACCGGCTCGGCCCCGGCTTCCGTGGGGTCGAGCGCCACGGCCCCGTAGGCCTCGGCGACCGTGCGGCGCTCGGCGAGCGGGTCGACGGCGATCACGGTCTCGACGCCGAGCCCGCGGGCGACGGCGACGGCGGCCAGACCGACCGCGCCGGCGCCGAAGACGACGATGCTCTCCCCCGGCTTGGGGTCGAGGACGTTGAGCACCGTGCCGGCGCCGGTCTGGAAGCCGCAGGCGAAGGGCGCCAGCCGGGCCAGGTCGAGCGACTTGTCGACCACGACGCAGTTGTCGGCGTACGCCAGGGCGTAGCGGGCCAGGCTGGACTGGCCGAAGAAGTTGCCGAAGACCGTCTGGTCGGCGCCGTCGACCTGGCGCTTCATCGTGGTGCTGCCGTCGGCGCGCATGCCCATGTAGTTGAGCAGCAGGGACTGCTCGCAGTAACCGACGTGGCCCTCCTGGCAGGGTCCGCAGGAGCGGCAGGAGCGGAAGCTGAGCACGACGTGGTCGCCGACCGCGATGCCCTCGACCTCGGCTCCGACGCGCTCCACGACACCGGTGCCCTCGTGGCCGACGACGGTGGGCATCATCTCGGCCGGCAGCATCGTGGGGACCGTCAGGTCGGTGTGGCACAGGCCGGTCGCGACGATGCGGACCAGGACCTCGTCGGCACGCGGCTCCTCGAGCTCGACATCGGCGAAGACGAAGCCCCCTCCGGGCACCTCGACGAGGGCGACGGTGTTGACGATCGGGTTGGGGGTGTTCACTGGTTGCGCTCCAGCCAGAAGTAGTAGAGCTCCGCGATGCCGAAGGCGCTGGCGAGCTTGCCGTTCATGATCCCCATGACGGTGTCGTCGTCGACCTTCTTGAAGTGGTCGAAGACCGGCATCTTGTCGTAGACCATCGTGGCCGTGACCTCGCCGCGGAAGCCCACCGGCCACAGAGAGGCACCGCCGCCGCCGGCGGCCGCCTCGTTGGCGTAGAGCTGGCCGTCCTCCCCGCGGCAGACGATCGGCTGGACGTCGAGCGCGCCGTCGAAGCGCTTGCCGACCCAGTTGACCTTGTCGAGGATGGTGCTGGCCACGTGGCCGGTCGCGAAGTCGCCGCCGGACCAGGCCCCGAGCATCTCGTCGACCTCGACGACGGCGAGGTCCGTCCAGAGCTGGTCGAGCTCGGCGGGGTCGGCCTGCTCGGCGGTTCGGAGTGCCTCGAAGCGTGCTCTGATGTCGGTCACGGCGGTCAATCTAGAACATGTTCGACGATTCAGCACACGGGTGTGCGCAGATCGGGACGGTCCCGGAGCCCCGCCACGGCCCGGTCACCGACCTCGTCACTGCGACCAGGTGCGGGCCACGCGGGCCGCGAGGTCGCCGAGCGCACCCGCCGGGTCCGCGAAGGCGCGCTCCTCCCCGACCGCCTCCACCAGCGAGTACGCCGCATCCATCCCGAGCGCCCGCATCTCGCGTGAGCCGACGAGGACCTGACCGGCGAGCGCGATGCACGGTCGCAGCGCGGCGGAGGCGATGCCGGCCACCCCGGCGGGGACCTTGCCCGCACGGCTGCTGAAGTCGAAGGCACCCTCGCCGGTGATGACCAGGTCGACGCTGGCCGCGCGCTCGGCCAGTCCGACCGCGTCGGCGACCAGCTCGATGCCCGGCGTCCGCGCGCCGCCGAGCAGGAACAGGGCGAACCCCAGCCCGCCGGCCGCGCCCGCGCCCGGCTCCAGAGCCAGGCGCCGGTCGGTGACGGCGGCCCACTCGTCCAGCACGCGGTCGATCAGCTGCTGGCGGTCCTCGTCGAGGCCCTTCTGGGCGCCGAAGGTGCGCGCCGCCCCGAACAGTCCGGTCAACGGGTTGTCGACGTCGGTCGCCGCGACCAGCTCGACACCCGCCACGAGCTCGCGGGGCACGGAGAGATCCACCTCCCCCACGCCGTCGAGGGCGGCCCCGCCCGCGTCGAGAGGTACGTCGGCCGTGGCACCGAGCGCGGAGAGCATCCCGGAGCCGCCGTCGATCGTCCCGGAGCCGCCGAGACCGACGACCACCCGGCGCGCCCCGGCGCGGACCGCCTCGTCCAGTAGGGTGCCGACACCGGCCGTCGTCCCGAGGTCGCCGTGGGCGCCCCCCGTGTGGTGCACGCCGCAGGCCTGCGCGCTCTCGACGTACGCCGTGTCGTCGACCATCAGCAGGGTCGCCGGGACGACGTGGCCGCCGGGCGCCGACACCGTGACCGCGAGCAGCTCGCCGCCCAGCGACGCCTGCAGGACGTCGATGAAGCCGGGGCCACCGTCCGACATCGGTGCGAGCAGCAGCTCGTCGTGCGGTGCGTGGCGTCGCCAACCCTCCGCGATGGCCTCGGCGGCCTCGACGGCGGTGAGCGTGCCCGCGAACTTGTCCGGGGCGACGAGGATGCGCATGCGCCCATCATGGTGGACCCACCTCGCAACTAGGATGGGGCCATGACGACCGTGGATCTCCCGCTGCTGCCCCTGGGCCGCGGCACCGACCCGCTCTCCGAGCGGGGCGTCGAGTGCCCGGGCGACCTCCCGGCGCCCTCCGACCCTGACCTCGTGGCCCGCGCGCAGGCCGCGAAGGAGAAGCTCGGCGACAAGCTCTTCGTGCTCGGACACCACTACCAGCGCGACGAGGTCATCCAGTTCGCCGACGTGACCGGCGACTCCTTCAAGCTCGCCCGCGACGCGGCGGCCCGTCCGGACGCTGAATACATCGTCTTCTGCGGCGTCCACTTCATGGCCGAGTCGGCCGACATCCTCACCGGCCCGGAGCAGAAGGTCGTGCTGCCGGACCTCGCTGCCGGCTGCTCGATGGCCGACATGGCGCGCCTGGCGCAGGTGGAGAAGGCCTGGGACGCGCTGGCCGCGGCCGGGGTGCAGGACCAGGTGGTCCCGGTGACCTACATGAACTCGAGCGCCGCGATCAAGGCGTTCTGCGGCCGCAACGGTGGCGTGGTCTGCACCTCGTCCAATGCCGAGGTCGCGCTCGAGTGGGCGTTCGCGCAGAAGGGGCCTGACACCAAGGTGCTCTTCCTGCCTGACCAGCACCTGGGGCGCAACACGGCGGTCCTGGAGCTGGGGCACTCGCTCGACCAGTGCGTCGTGTGGAACCCGTTCAAGGCCGACGGGGGTCTGACCGCCGAGGAGCTGGCCGACGCCCGCATGATCCTGTGGAAGGGCCACTGCTCGGTCCACGGCCGGTTCTCGCCCGACGTGATCGACGAGCTCCGCGCCAAGGTCCCGGACCTCAACGTCCTGGTGCACCCCGAGTGCCAGCACGAGGTGGTACTCAAGGCCGACCTCGTGGGATCGACCGAGTTCATCATCAAGACGATCGAGGCCGCTCCCGCCGGCTCCTCCTGGGCGATCGGCACCGAGCTCAACCTCGTGCAGCGGCTGGCCAACGCCCACCCGGACAAGAACATCATGTTCCTCGACCGCAACGTCTGCTACTGCTCGACGATGAACCGGATCGACCTGCCGCACCTCGTGTGGGCGCTCGAGAACCTCGTCGAGGGGCGGGTCGTCAACCAGATCGAGGTCGACCCGCAGACCGAGGCGGAGGCGCTGGTCGCGCTCGAGCGGATGCTCGCCCTGCCCGGCAAGTCGCACAAGGACTGACCCGTCGTCGCGGTCGCCCCGAGGTGACCGCACCCCGCAGCAACGAGAGGCACCGCGTGTTCAAGCGCTCCAAGGAACCCGTCGTCGAGGAGAAGCCCAACCTCACCAAGCCCGGCGGCAAGGGCCGTCCGACGCCGACCCGCAGGGAGGCCGAGGCCGCGGCGAAGGCACGGGCGAAGGGTCCCGCGGACCGCAAGTCCGCCAACCGCCAGACCCGGGAGTACCGCGCCGAGGAGAGCCGCAAGATCCGGCAGGGGATGAAGAACGGCGACGAGCGCTACTTCCTGCCGCGTGACCAGGGCCCCGTGCGCCGCTTCATCCGTGACTACGTCGACACCCGGTTCTCCATCGTGGAGATGGTCATCCCGCTGATGATCATCGGCCTGATCCTCGGCTACACCGGCAGCTCCGCGCTGGTCCAGGCCAGCAGCATCGTGCTGCTCGCGACCGTCCTGTTCGTCATCACGGACATGTTCTGGCTGCGCTTCAAGATCCGCCGCGAGCTCAAGCGTCGCTTCCCCGACGCCTCGCTCAAGGGCACCACCTACTACGCCCTGACCCGCGCGATGCAGATGAAGTTCATGCGCATGCCGAAGGCGCGCGTCAAGATCGGTCAGGAGCTCCCGGGCGACTACGACCGGTGACCCGGTCGTCGAGGCACGCCGGCCAGTAGTGTTCGGCCGCGTGAAGCTCATCGCTGCCCTCCGCAGCCCAGCCTCCGGCTCGGCCCTGCTCTCCGCCGACTTCCGGACCGCCCTCGCCGCGACGGGCGCCCGCCGGCTCCAGGTCAACGTCGACGACACCGACGTCGCCCCGGCGATGCGGTTCGGGCCCGGCGCGCCGATCACGGCCGTGGTCTCCGTCTGGGGCGATGACGCGGCCGCAGCCCTGTCCGTCGTACGACGGCAGGACGCGGGCGCCGACGCCTGGCTCGTCGAGGAGCGACTCCCCCTCCCACCGCCGCCGGTCGCGGACGGCGCGCGCACCGACGCGCTGGCCAATGTCGCCTTCCTGCGTCGTCCCGCGACGATGTCGCCGGACGAGTGGCGCGCGGACTGGCTGGATCGCCACACCCAGGTCGCCATCGACACCCAGGGCACGTTCGGCTACGTCCAGAACCCGGTCGTCCATTGCCTCACCACCGGCGGATCCGACGTCGCCGGCATCGTCGAGGAGCTCTTCATGATGGCCGCGATGTCGGACCACCACGCGTTCTACGGCAGCAACGGCGACGAGGAGGAGTTCCAGCGCCGCTTCACCGCACTGATGGACAGCTGCGCCCGGTTCGGGGCGAGCGAGGGGCTCGATCTCGTCCCGAGCAGTCGCTACTGCTTCGACCTGACGGGCACCGCCTGAATCCAAGCTGAGCGTCAGGACAGGACCTCCGAGCGGCGCGGCGACTGGGTCCTCGCCGGGTCGGAGACGACGACGCCGTCCAGGACCCGGTCGATCGCCGCGAGGATCTCGGCGTCCAGCCGCACGCCGGCAGCCTTCACGTTCTCGGTCACCTGCTCGGGACGGCTGGCGCCGATGATCGCGGCGGAGACGTTGTCGTTCTGCAGGACCCAGGCCACGGCGAGCTGCGCGAGCGACAGGTCGACCGACTCGGCGATCGGCCGCAGCTGCTGCACCCGCTCGAGGACGTCGTCCTTCAGCCAGCGTCCGACGTTGTCGGCGCCGCCCTTGTCGTCGGTGGCCCGGGAGCCGGCCGGCGGCGGCTGCCCGGGCAGGTACTTGCCCGTCAGCACGCCCTGGGCGATCGGCGACCAGACGACCTGACCGATGCCGAGCTCCTTCGAGGTGGGCACGACCTCCTCCTCGATGACCCGCCAGAGCATCGAGTACTGGGGCTGGTTGGACACCAGCGGCACCCGCAGCTCGCGGGCGAGCTCGGCCGCGGCGCGGATCTCCTCCGCACGCCACTCCGAGACCCCGATGTAGAGCGCCTTCCCGGCGCGGACGACGTCGGCGAAGGCGACCATCGTCTCCTCGAGCGGCGTCTCGTGGTCATAGCGGTGCGCCTGGTAGAGGTCGACGTAATCGGTGCCGAGGCGCCGCAGGGAGCCGTCGATCGACTCCATGATGTGCTTGCGCGAGAGGCCGTGGTCGTTGTGCTTGCCCGGGCCCGTGGGCCAGAAGACCTTCGTGAAGATCTCCAGGCCTTCGCGCCGCTCCCCCGCCAGCGCCTTGCCGAGCACCGACTCGGCCGCGGTGTTGGCATAGACGTCCGCGGTGTCGAAGGTGGTGATGCCCTCCTCGAGCGCCTGGTGGACGCACCCGAGCGCCGCATCCTCCTCGACCTGCGAGCCGTGGGTGAGCCAGTTGCCGTAGGCGATGGCCGAGATGCGAAGGCCACTCGCGCCGAGGTTGCGGATCTCCATGCGGTCGACCCTAGCGAGGTCGTGGCAACCGGCGCCGGTGCCCGACATCGGCGTCACCGGTGGGAGGATCGGTGACGTGGTCACCGCCGATGTCTCCGTCCGGGTCGCGTGGCCGGCCGATGCTGCCGGGATCGCCGCCGTGCAGGTCCGCCGCTGGCAGGAGCAGTACGACGCCAGCGCCACCGCGTTCCTCGACGGCGCCGGCGTCGGGGTGGACGACCTGGCGGCCGCGTGGGCCGCGTCGCTCGCCCGGCCTCCGGAGGCCCGCTTCCGGGCCCTCGTGGCTCTGGCCCGCGTCGAGGTGACCGGCTTCGCGCTGACCGGTCCGTGCAGCGACGCCGACGCCGACCCGGCCACCGACGGCGAGCTGTCCGAGTTCACCGTCGACCCGGGGCACCGGCGCGCCGGGCACGGATCGCGTCTCCTCCAGGCGTGCGCCGACACCCTGACCGCCGACGGCTTCACCCGGGCGACCTGCTGGATCGCGACGACCGACGACGTCCTGCGCGCCTTCCTCACCGACTCCGGCTGGGCCGCCGACGGGGCCAGCCGCGAGCTGGCGGACGCCACCGGCGCGGGCGTGAAGCAGGTCCGGCTGCACACCGCGCTGGCCTGAGGTCGGCCGGGACGATGAGCGACACGTCTCGACGCGCCGTCGTCCGCGACAGCCTCGGTGTCGCGATCGCCACGGGGACCTACGGGCTGAGCTTCGGCGCGGTCGGTGTCTCGTCGGGCCTCGACGTGGCGCAGACCTGCGTGCTGTCGCTGCTGATGTTCACCGGCGCCTCCCAATTCGCGCTCGCCGGTGTCGTCGGTGCCGGCGGCACTCCGGTCGCGGGCGCGCTCGCCGCGTTGCTGCTCGGCACCCGCAACACGCTCTACGGACTCCGGCTCGCGCCGCTGCTCGGCTACCGCGGTTGGCGGCGGGCGGTGGCCGCTCACGTCCTCATCGACGAGTCGACCGCGATGGCGGTGGCCCGGCCCGACCGTGACCTGGCCCGAGCCGGCTTCTGGACGACCGGCGTGACGATCTTCGTGCTCTGGAACCTCACCACCCTCCTCGGCGCGGTCGCGGGTGAGCAGCTCGGCGACCCCCGCGACCTGGGGCTCGACGCCGCCGTGGGCGCCGCGTTCCTGGCGCTGCTCTGGCCGCGGCTGACCACGGCCACGTCGCGGCTCGTGGCGCTCCTGGCCGCGGCGGTGGCCGCGGGCGCCGTACCGCTCACGCCGGCGGGGGTGCCCGTCCTGGTCGCAGCCGGCGTGGCGCTGCTCGTCGGCGTACTCCTGCCGCGGCGGGAGGTCGCGTCGTGATGTGGTGGGCCGTCCTGGCCGCCGGACTCGGCTGCTACCTGCTCAAGCTCGCCGGACTGTCCGTCCCTGCGCGCGTGCTCGCCCACCCTGTCGTCGCCCGGGTGGCTGACTTGATCCCGGTCGCCCTGCTCGCCGCGCTGGTCGCGGTGCAGGTGCTGGCCGCCCCGGACGGTGGCGCCCTTGCTCTCGACGCCCGCCTGGCCGCCCTGGCCCTGGCCGCCTTGCTGCTCCTGCTCCGGGCGCCGTTCCTGGTCGTCGTCTTCGGCTCGGCTGCCTTCGCCGCCCTCCTCCGCCTCCTCTGACCCGGACATGCGCTGTCAGCGCGCCCGCCATCGACTGTCGTGTTGCCGCCGGGCCAAGGCTGGACCTTGGTCAGACAACGGCGGCCGGCAGCGTGTCGGCCCGCGGCGCAGCCGCGTCGAGACCTGACCGCGGCGCGAGCGCAGCGAGGGCCGTGCGGCTGGTCTCGACCAGCCGACACGCTCGGCCCATCAGACGTCGAGCAGATGCTCCAGCCCGATGGTGAGGCCGGGGAAGTCGCCGATGCGTCGGATGCCGGTCAGGACTCCGGGGGTGAAGGAGACGCGGTCGAGGGAGTCGTGGCGGATGGTGAGGGTCTCCCCCAGGCCGCCGAGGACGACCTCCTGGTGGGCGACGAGGCCGCGAATGCGCAGTCCGTGCACGCGGATGCCGTCGACGTCGGCGCCCCGGGCGCCGTCGAGTCCGGTCGAGGTCGCGTCGGGGATGGGCGGGCTGCCGGCCTCCCGGCGTGCGGCAGCGATCATCTCGGCGGTACGACGAGCCGTACCGCTCGGCGCGTCGGCCTTCGTCGGGTGGTGCAGCTCGACCACCTCGACCGACTCGAAGAACGGCGCCGCGATGGTCGAGAAGCGCATCATCAAGATGGCGCCGATGGAGAAGTTGGGCGCGATGAGGACGCCGGTGCCCGGTGACTCCGCCAGCCAGCCGCGCAGTGTCGCCAAACGGTCGTCGTCGAAGCCGGTGGTGCCGACCACGGCGTGGATGCCGTGGTCGATGCAGAACCGCAGGTTGTCCATCACCACGTCGGGGTGGGTGAAGTCGACGACCACCTGCGTGCCGGTGTCGACGAGCGCCGAGATCGCGTCGCCCTGGTCGACACCCACGGTGAGGTCGAGGTCGTCGGCCGTCTCGACCGCCTGGACGACCTCGGCGCCGACCTTTCCGCGCGAGCCGAGCACGCCGACCCGGATTCGACCCGTCTGATCCGCGTTCACCGCGACACGTTCCGTCACGGGACCAAGGTAGTGCGTCACCCGGGAAGCCGTTCTGGCAGGCTGGGCACCATGGTGAACAAGATCCCGGCCCGGATCCGGTGGGCGGTGGACTTCATGGACGTCCAGCCGGCCGACCACGTCCTGGAGATCGGGTGTGGCAACGGCGCGGCCGCCGACCTGATCTGCCGGCGCCTCGAGGGCAAGGGCAAGATGTTCGCCATTGACCGCTCCGAGGCCGGTGTCGACCGCACGAAGGCCCGCTGCGCCGAGCACGTCGCCGCCGGGCGTCTCGCGGTCCGGCAGATCGATCTCGCCACCCTCCGTGTCCCGGTCAAGCGCCTCACCAAGGTCTTCGCCTTCGACGTCAACCTGTTCTGGGTGCGCGAGGCCAAGGAGGAGATCGCCCTCCTCCACGAGCGCCTGCTGCCGGGCGGATCGGTCAACCTCTTCTTCGACACCAGTCGCCCCGAGCAGGTCCCCGACATCCTGGAGAAGACCTCTGCGCAGCTGCGTGACGGCGGCTTCCGCGTCTACATCGTCGACTCGAAACAGCCGCCGGTCATCGGGATCATCGGGCGCCGTTGATCCCGGCGATGTCCCGGGGCACTCGTGTGCCCCAGGACATCGCACCGTTTCACGGGGTGCGGCCGCGGGGCGCGCCCTGCTCGCTGCTGCTGGGCGTCGTGGCCGACTCGGGTCCCCAGTCCGGGTCGGTCGCCCGCAGCTCCTCCGCGACCCGCTCGGCGAGCCACTGACGTTGACGCCGAACCCACCGGCGCTGTTCCTGCACCAGCGACTTCGCCGTCGAGATCGCCAGCCCGAGCATCACGAAGCTGAACGGGAGGGCGAGCAGGATCGCCATCGTCTGCAGGGCGCCGAGTGGATTGACCGAGGGATCGGTCTTCTGGGCCTCGAGTCCGACATAGAGCAGCACAGCGGCGACCGCGCCTTCCATGGTCGCCCAGAAGGCGCGGCTCCACACCGGCGGATTCGGGTCACCGCCCGACGACAGCATGTCGACGACGAACGACCCTGAGTCCGAGCTCGTGACGAAGAAGATCACGATCAGGAAGATCGCCAGGCCGCTCAGCACGGCAGCACCGGGAAGAAGGTCGAGCAGCTGGAAGAGCGCGGTGTTGGTGTCGACCCCACCATCGGCGGCGACGAGCCCGCCGCCTTCGAAGAGCTCTTCGTAGAGGGCCGTGCCACCCATGACCGAGAACCACAGGAAGGTGACCAGGGTGGGCACGAGCAGCACGCCGAGGATGAACTCCCGCACGGTCCGACCGCGTGAGATCCGAGCGATGAACACTCCGACGAAGGGCGCCCAGCTCATCCACCACCCCCAGTAGAAGGTGGTCCAGCCGCCGAGCCACTCCTTGCCGTCCTCCTGGAAGGGGCGGGCGTTGAACGACATCTGGAAGAAGTTCTGGATGTAGGACCCGATCTGGGTCACGAAGTCGCTGAGGATGAACACCGTGGGACCAGCGATCAGCACGAAGCAGACCAGGACGACGGCGGCGACCATGTTGATGTTGGACAGCCACTTGATGCCCTTGTCGACACCGGTGACGACCGAGGTCAGGGCGATCGCGGTGATGACGATGACGAGTCCGATCAGCAACCACGTCGTCGGCTCGTCGATCACGTCGAGGTAGCTCAGACCGGCGCCGATCTGGCTCACTCCCAGACCCAACGACGTGGCGACACCGAAGAGCGTGCCCAGCACTGCGATCACGTCGATGACGTCACCCCAGAAGCCCCGCACTCGGTCGCCGAGGAGCGGGCGCAACGCCCACCTGATCGAGATCGGGTTGCCCTGTCGGTGCACCGAGTACGCGATCGCGAGTCCGACCACGACATAGATCGCCCAGGCGTGGAGCCCCCAGTGCAGGAAAGTCGTGTCCATCGCCGTGCGCGCGGCCTGCGCCGGAGTGTCGGCGGGCGCACCGGGCGGCGTGGAGGCGAAGTGGTTGAGCGGCTCGGCGACCCCCCAGAACACCAGACCGATCCCCATGCCGGCAGCGAAGAGCATCGCGAACCAGGACCCGAGACTGAACTCCGGCTCGTCGTCGTCCTTGCCGAGGACGATGGTGCCCATGTGGGAGGCAGCGAGCCAGAGCGAGAAGAACACGAAGCTCGTGACGAGGGCGATGTACCACCAGCCGAGATCCTCGATGATGGTCCCGTTGAGGTCGCTGATGACCTCCCCGACCTTCTCGGGAAAGGCCGCCGTCAAAGCGACGAAGAGGACGAGCAGCCCCGCCGACGGGAGGAAGACGCGTGGCGCGGCGATGAGGCGGCCGGCGCTCGGAGGCACCCGCTCCTCCGGACCTGTGGTCTGGTCGTTCGGATGCAAGGAAGTCATCGAGTGTCTCCTGGGTTGGTAAAGGAGCCCAACACGCTAGCCGGAGACCAGCGCCATCGCACGTTGCCGTCACCCGGGTCCGACGACCGCCAGCAGCTCGGGCCGACCGAAGACCTCCGCGGCGACCTCGTGCACGTCGGCGGTGGTGACGGCGTCGATCCGGGCGATGATGTCGTCGATGCCGGGCAGGTCGCCGTGGATCAGCTCGTTCTTGCCGATCCGCATCATCCTCGCGCCGGAGTCCTCGAGCCCGAGGATCATGCCGCCGACGAGCTGCCCCTTGCCGCGGGCGAGCTCGTCCTCGGTGATCCCGTCGCGGGCGATGAGGACGAGCTGCTCGCGGACGACGGTCAGGACGTCGTCGATCCGGTCGGGCAGGCAGCCGGCGGCCACCCCGACCAGGCCGGAGTCTGCGTACTGGCTGGCGAAGGAGTAGACGGAGTAGGCGAGACCCCGCGCCTCCCGGACCTCCTGGAAGAGGCGGGACGAGGTGCCTCCGCCCAGCGCCGTGTTGAGCACGGCCAGCGCATAGCGGCGGTCGTCGTCGCGGGTGAGCCCCTCTCGTCCGACGACGAGGTTGACCTGCTCGAAGGGCCGCAGCACCTGACCCTGCGCGGCGCTCACGCGAGGGCGGCGGCTCGACCTCAGCGCGCGGGGCGTCGCCGGTGCTTCCGCGACGTCGAGCCACTCGTTGCGCGAGAACGCCTTCCGCACGGCGCGCACGACGCTCGCGTGGTCGAGTGCCCCCGCGACCGACACGACGGTGTTGGCCGGCACGTAGTGCTTGGCGTGGAAGCGCCGGATCTGCGCCGGGGTCATCGCCTCGATCGAGCCGGTGGTGCCGGCGATCGGGCGGCCGAGCGGCGAGTCCGGGCCCCAGGTGAGTGCGGCGAGAAGATTCTGGACGACATCGTCCGGATCGTCGTCGTGCATGGCGATCTCGTCGAGGATGACGTCACGCTCGGCGTCGACGTCATGGGGCGCGATCACGGAGTCGGTGATCATGTCGCCGAGCACGTCGATCGCGAGCGGGAGGTCGTCAGCGAGCACGCGGGCGTGGAAGCACGTGTATTCCTTCGCCGTGAAGGCGTTGAACTCGCCGCCGACCGCGTCGAGGGCGATGGAGATGTCCAGCGCCGAGCGCTCGGACGTGCCCTTGAAGAGCACGTGCTCGAGGAAGTGCGAGGCGCCGTGGGTGCGGGCCGTCTCGTCGCGCGACCCGACCCCGACCCACACGCCGATCGAGGACGACCGCGCCCCGGCCATCTGCTCGGTCACGATGCGCAGCCCGGACGGCAGTTGCGTGCGTCGTACGACGGACGTCACCTGCCCGGCGTCGTCGCTGACGGTCTCGAGGACCTTCGTGACCGATCGGGAAACGGCCGACGGCCGGTCAGCGGGAAGCTGACCGGCCGTCGACGTGGGAGCCTTGCTCACTCGTCCTCGGACTCCTCGGACTCCTGGGCGGCGTCCTCGACCACGGGGATCAGGGACAGCTTGCCGCGGTCGTCGATCTCGGCGATCTCGACCTGCAGCTTCTGGCCCACCGAGACCACGTCCTCGACGTTCTCGACGCGCTTGCCGCCGGCGATGGAGCGGAGCTTGCTGATGTGCAGCAGGCCGTCCTTGCCGGGCAGCAGCGCGATGAACGCACCGAAGTTGGTGGTCTTGACGACGGTGCCGAGGTAGCGCTCGCCGACCTCGGGCATGGTCGGGTTGGCGATCGCGTTGATCATCGACCGGGCGGACTCGGCCGCCTCGCCGTTGGTCGCGCCGATGTAGACCGTGCCGTCGTCCTCGATCGACACGCTCGCACCGGTGTCGTCCTGGATCTGGTTGATGACCTTGCCCTTGGGCCCGATGACCTCGCCGATCTTGTCCACGGGCACCTTCACGGTGATGATCCGCGGGGCGTGGATCGACATCTCCTCGGGGGCGTCGATGGCCTCGTTCATGACCTCGAGGATCGCGAGACGGGCGTCGCGGGCCTGGGTGAGCGCCGCGGCCAGGACCTCGGCGGGGATGCCGTCGAGCTTGGTGTCGAGCTGGAGCGCGGTGACGAACTCCTTGGTGCCGGCGACCTTGAAGTCCATGTCGCCGAAGGCGTCCTCGGCGCCGAGGATGTCGGTCAGTGCGACGTACTCGAGCTTGCCGTCGATCTCACCGGAGATCAGGCCCATGGCGATGCCGGCGACCGACGCCTTCAGCGGGACGCCCGCCTGCAGCAGCGACAGGGTCGAGGCACAGACCGAGCCCATCGAGGTCGAGCCGTTGGAGCCCATGGCCTCGGAGAGCTGGCGGATCGCGTAGGGGAACTCCTCGCGGTTGGGGAGCACCGGCAGCAGCGCACGACGCGCGAGGGCACCGTGGCCGACCTCGCGCCGCTTCGGCGAGCCGACGCGGCCGGTCTCACCGGTGGAGAACGGCGGGAAGATGTACTTGTGCATGTAGCGCCGGTGGTTCTCCGGCGACAGCGTGTCGATCTGCTGCTCCATCTTGAGCATGTCGAGGGTGGTGACGCCCAGGATCTGGGTCTCGCCACGCTCGAAGAGCGCCGAGCCGTGGACCCGCGGGATCACGTCGACCTCGGCGTGCAGCGGACGGATGTCGGCGAGGCCGCGACCGTCGATGCGGACCTTGTCACGCAGGATGCGCTCGCGGACCAGCTGCTTGTTGACCGAGCGGAACGCGGCGCCGAGCTCCTTCTCGCGACCCTCGAACTGGCCGGCGAGCTTGTCCAGCACCTCGGCCTTGAGCTCGTCGGTGCGGGCCTCGCGCTCCTGCTTGTCGCCGATCGTCATGGCGGCGGCGAGGTCGGACTTCACGGCCGCCTCGACGGCCGCGTAGGCGTCGTCCTCGTAGTCGAGGAAGACCGGGAACTCCTGGACCGGCTTGGCGGCCACGTTGGCGAGCTCGACCTGGGCCTCGACGAGCTGCTTGATGAACGGCTTGGAGGCGTCGAGGCCGGCGGCCACGACCTCCTCGGTCGGCGCCTGCGCGCCGCCCCGGACCAGCTCGATGACGTCCTCGGTGGCCTCGGCCTCGACCATCATGATGGCGACGTCACCGGACTCGGTGACACGGCCGGCGACGACCATGTCGAAGACGGCCTTCTCCAGCTGGCTGTGGGTCGGGAAGGCGACCCACTGGCCCTCGATGAGGGCGACGCGGGTGGCGCCGACCGGGCCGGAGAACGGCAGGCCGGAGAGCTGGGTCGACAGCGACGCGGCGTTGATCGCCAGCACGTCGTAGGGGGTGTCGGGGTTGAGCGCCATCACGGTGATGACGACCTGGACCTCGTTGCGCAGGCCCTTCTTGAAGGTCGGGCGCAGCGGACGGTCGATGAGGCGGCAGGCGAGGATCGCGTCCTCGCCCGGGCGGCCCTCGGAGCGGAAGAACGAGCCGGGGATGCGGCCCGCGGCGTACATCCGCTCCTCGACGTCGATGGTCAGCGGGAAGAAGTCGAAGTGGTCCTTCGGGTGCTTGCCGGCCGTGGTGGCCGACAGCAGCATGGTGTCGCCGTCGAGGTAGGCGCTCACCGATCCGGCGGCCTGGCGGGCGAGGACGCCCGTCTCGAACTTGACGGTACGGGTGCCGAACTTGCCGTTGTCGAGAACGGTCTCGACCTCGGAGATGACGGGTTCAGTCAATGTCTTCTCTTGTTCTACGGTGCGGGACGCGTTGCCCCGCGGGAATGGATTGATTGCCACCGGCCACCTTAACGACCGGGGCGGGAAAAGCAGAACGGGCGACCCGAAAGGGGTCGCCCGTCCATGTGGGTTTCAGTCGTCGATCAACGACGAAGACCCAAGCGCTCGACGATGGAGCGGTAGCGCTCGATCTCCGTCTTCTTCAGGTAGTTGAGGAGACGGCGGCGCTGGCCGACGAGGAGCAGCAGGCCACGACGGCTGTGGTGGTCGTGCTTGTGCTTCTTGAGGTGCTCGGTGAGGTGGCTGATGCGGTGGCTCAGCAGCGCGATCTGCACCTCGGGCGAACCGGTGTCACCCTCGGTGGTGCCGTACTCGGCGATGATCTTCTTCTTGGTCTCAGCGTCGGTACCGACTGCCATGGGTTTCTCCCTGTTCGCTCGTTGCGCGGCGCCCCAGCCTGAAATCCTGGGGCTCTCTTTGTCCGCGGCCGTCCTGACGGCAACCGCACAAGACTATCAACGCCGCCGGCTCCCGCCGAATCGGTGCTGGCCGCCGCGGAGGTGACGTGTGACGATGCCCCCGTGGAGACCCGACTGGCGGTGTGCAACCTGTGCGAGGCCACCTGCGGCCTGATCCTGACCATCGAGGACGGCCGGGTGAGCAGCGTGCGTGGCAATCCCGACGATCCCCTCTCCCGCGGGCACATCTGCCCGAAGGGGGTTGCGATCGGCGACGTCCATGCCGATCCCGACCGCCTCCGTCGTCCCGTAAGACGGATCCGCGCCACCGACAGCACGCCGGAGCGCTGGGAGGAAATCGACTGGGACACAGCGCTCGACCTGGTGGCCGACGGCCTGGCCGGCGTGATCAACGAGCACGGCGACGACGCGCTGGCGATCTATCTCGGCAACCCCAATGCGCACAGCCTCGGCGCGATGACCCACGGCGTGGGCCTGGTCCAGACCTTCCGGACCCGCAACAAGTTCAGCGCGACGTCCTGCGACCAGCTCCCCCACCAGCTCGTCGCGATGCTGCTCTACGGCCACCAACTGCTCCTGCCGGTCCCGGACATCGACCGCACCAGCCTGTTCCTCGTGTTCGGCGCCAACCCGATGGCGTCCAACGGGTCGCTGATGACCGTGCCGGACTTCCCCGCTCGGCTGCGCGCCCTCCAGGCCCGCGGCGGGCGGATGGTGGTCGTGGATCCGCGGCGCACCGAGACGGCCAGGGTCGCCGACGAGCACCTCTTCGTCCGCCCCGGCACGGACGCCTGGGTGCTGCTCGCCCTGCTGCACACCGTGCTGACCGAGGACCTCGCCGGGCCGGCCGCCTATGTCGACGGCCTGGACCGGCTCGTGGAGTCGATCAGCGAGTTCACTCCGGAGGCCGCCGAGCGGGCGAGCGGCGTCCCCGCCGACACCATCCGACGGATCGCCCACGAGCTGGCGGCCGCGGACGGCGCCGCTGTCTATGGCCGGATGGGCGTGTCGACCCAGGAGTTCGGGCTGGTGTGCCAGTGGGCCGTTCAGGTGCTCAACCTGGTCACGGGCAACACCGACCGGGTCGGCGGGACGATGCTGACCTCCCCCGCCATCGATGCCGTCGGCCGGAGGATGCTGGGCCCCGGCCACTACGACGCCTGGCGCTCCCGGGTGCGCGAGGCCCCGGAGTTCGGCGGCGAGCTCCCCGTGGCCGTGTTGCGGGAGGAGATCGAGACGCCGGGCTCCGGCCAGGTCCGCGCGCTGCTGACGCTCGCCGGCAACCCGGTGCTGTCGACCCCGGACGGCGCGGCCCTCGACCGTGCGCTGTCGGACCTCGACTTCTGCGCGGCGATCGACATCTACCTCAACGAGACGACCCGCCACGCCGACGTGATCCTCCCGCCGACGTCCCACCTCGAGCGCGACCACTACGACCTCGTCTTCCACCTGCTGGCGGTCCGCAACACGGCCCGGTTCGCTCCGGCGGTGTTCGAGCGCGACAAGGACCAGTGGCACGACTGGGAGATCGCCAGGGAGCTCCACCGCCGGGTCGTCCGGCGCCTGCGCCGCAAGCCCGCGCTGGCGAAGCGGCTCGTCGACGCCGCACGACTCCGCTTCTCGCCGACCTTCCTGGTCGGCATGCTGCTGCGCACGGGGCGCTCGGGGGTCACGATCACCGAGCTGCGCCGGCGCCCCGAGGGCGTGGATCTCGGCCCCCTGCAGCCCGACCAGCTCCCCCGTCGACTGCAGACCGCGGAGCGTCGCATCGACCTCCTGCCGACGCTGGTGCTCGACGACCTCACCCGGCTGCGCACGCAGACACAGCCCGCCGGCGACGAGCTGCTGCTCATCGGGCGGCGCCACCAGCGCGACTGCAACTCCTGGATGCACAACACCGAGCGACTGACGAAGGGCCGGGCTCGCCACCACCTGTTGATGCACCCGTCCGACCTCGACGCGCGCGGGCTCGTCGACGGCGCCACGGTGACCGTGACGTCCCGGGTCGGCAAGGTCGAGGTCGAGGTGAGGGCCACCGAGGACGTCATGCCCGGCGTGGTCTCACTCCCCCACGGCTACGGTCACCAGCGCGACGGGGTCCGACTGAGCGTCGCGGCGAGCGTGCCGGGGGTCTCGATCAACGACCTGACCGACCCCGACCGGCTGGACGTCTCGGGCAACGCCGCCCTGTCCGGCGTCCCTGTCCGGGTCTCCTAGGAGATGGACCTGACTGTCCCGCCCGGCCCCGGCCTGCCCGACGGCCTGCTCATCCCCGACAGCGAGCTGGTGGAGCGCTTCTCGCGCTCCCCGGGCCCGGGCGGGCAGTCGGTCAACACCACCGACTCCCGGGTCGAGCTCAGCTGGGACCCCGACGCCTCCGCGGCACTGACCGACGCCCAGCGCGCGCGTCTGCTCGGGCGGCACGAGGGCCCCCTCGTCGTCGTCGCCCACGAGCACCGCTCCCAGCACCGCAACCGGGTCGCGGCGCGCGAGCGGCTCGCGGAGCGTGTGCGGGAGCTGCTCGCGCCGCCGCCGGCGCCGCGCCGAACGACGAAGCCGACGCGAGGATCCCAACGCCGGCGCCTCGATTCCAAGCGCCGGCGCGGAGAGACCAAGCAGCTGCGCGGCCGGGTGCAGGACTGAGCGGGCCGACGGTCAGCCGACGGCCCCGGGGGCTTCGCCCAGGAGGGCTCGGTAGGCCACGCGCGCGCTGACGGCTCTCTCCAGCTCGCGGATCACCGTCGAGAAGAACTGGCGGCGATAGAGCTCGTCTGTCACGGCGTAGACCGTGAAGTAGAGCCCGCTGAAGGCAGCCAGGAAGGTCGACACGCGGACGAGCTCCAGGCTCAACCGATCGCCGGTCCACGAGCCCACGACGCCGCCGAGGGCGTGCAGGTCGCCACCCGTCCACGTCCCGACGACCTCCGGTGCCATCGCGACGACCCCGAAGATCAGGAAGAAACCGAACACAGCGATCGAGAGCAGCAGGACCTGGAGCGCCTGCGCGACCAGGAGGACCAGGACCAGGTTGGCCTTCTGCAGCCCGGTGACCTCGGCGTCGACAGCGCCGACCCGATCGACGCGCTCGGCGATCCTCCGGGCCGCTGCCTCGAGGGGGGTGCCCGCGCACGCATCGACGAGCTGTCGCGCCTCGACGTCGTCGTCGACCTGGTCGAGCTCCTCGGGAAGCCGGGTGAGCAGGAAGCCGACCGCGATGGCCCCGAACAGCAGGACCGTCACCCACAGCACGCCGCCGTCGAGGCTGGCGGCGACCTGCCACACCTCCGCGTTGATGAACAGGAAGGTAATGAAGAGCAGCAGCAGCGGGAGGGCGCGGGTGACGAGCGGGAGCAGGAGACCCAGCGATCCGAACGTACGGCGGACCGCCCACCCGACGATTAGCCACGCCCGCAGCGTGGTGACCGCGTAGACCGCGAGGAGCACGCCCAGCCCGGTCATGCCCGCGCCGATGCCGGCTGCGGCGCCGAGCCACAGGCCGGTCGCGACGCCGGCCACGGTCCCGAGGAGCGCGGCGGATGCGAGCACGCCCAGCAGCCGTCCACGGCGCAGGCCCTCCGCGACCGCCGCACGGTGGTGATCGACGAAGTAGGGCAGGCCGTGGCCGACGAACCACCGCTCGGCAGCCGCGATCTCGTCGGTGCTCACGTCGCCTCGCTCAGCGCATCAGGAGGGCGCGGGTCCGAGCGACGTCGTCGGCCATCGCCTCGAGCAGGGCATCGATGCCATCGAAGCGGACCATGCCCCGCAGGCGCTCGATGAACTCCACCTCGACCTCGTGGCCATAGAGGTCGAGGTCGGTGCGGTCGAGCACGTAGGACTCCACCCGTCGCTCACGCTCACCGGCGAAGGTGGGGTTGGTGCCGACGCTGATCGCAGCGGGGAACCGCGTCGTGGCGTCGGGGCCGTCGAGCGGGGTCAGCCAGCCGGCGTAGACACCGTCGGCCGGCGCTGCCGCACCGGGGGGCACCGGGACGTTGGCGGTGGGGAACCCGAGCTCACGACCGCGCTTGTCGCCTTCGACCACGACGCCGCGGACCGTGTAGGAGCGTCCGAGCGCCTCGGCGGCGCCGGTGACGTCACCGGCCGCCAGGCAGGTGCGGACGTAGGTCGAGGACCAGACCTGGGGGCCACCGTCGAGGCTGACCTCCTCGAGCACGAAGTCGTGCTCGGCGCCCGCGGCGCGCAGGAGGTTGCAGTCGCCGGCCGCACGGCGGCCGAAGCGGAAGTTCGCGCCCACCACGACCGCCTTGACGTGCAGCGTCGAGAGCAGGATCCGCTCGATGAACTCCTCGGGCGCCCACGCCGCGATGTCCCGCGAGAACGGGATCACGAGGACGTCGTCCACGCCGGCCTCTCCCAGCAGCCGCAGGCGCTCGTCGATGGTCGTGAGCGTCGGCGGCGCGTGCTCCGGACGCAGGACCGCGATCGGGTGCGGGTCGAAGGTGACGGCGACGACCCCGTCGATCGCCGTGTCGGCGGCCACGTCGGCCGCGACCTCGCGGGCCCGTCGTACGACGTGCTGGTGACCGAGGTGCATCCCGTCGAAGTTGCCGATGGTGGCAACGGTGCGCCCCAGCCCAGCCGGGACGTCGCTCAACTCGCGCCACACTCGCACGGCGCCACCCTACTGATCCCGACGTCCGAACGGGTCACCGGCGACCACGCTGCGCGCGGCTGCTCACTGCTGGGCGCAGGTGCGGATCGCACGCTCGAGCATCCTGCGCCACACCCGCAGGGCGATCCGGTCCGGGTGGATGCCGTCACGGAAGCGGGCCGGGTGCGCGGAGGCGTAGGTGTGCCACGGCATCACGCAGACCCCGCGCGTGGCCCGGGCGACCCGATGGATGGCCTTGCGATAGACGACCGTCTTGCTGGCCCACTGGTAGGGCTCGTAGGGAAGCCCGGTCGACTCCTTGAGGGCGCCCTCCTCGATGGACGGGTCCTTCCAGGGCGTGACGAGCACCACGCGCTTGGGCCCCCGCCAGCGCAGCGCGCCGCGGACCAGCCGGATGCCCTGCGCATAGAGACGGGTGGCGTCGGCGACCGTCATGGCCTCGTCGGCGCCGTTGGTCCCGAGTGCGATGACCGCCGTCCCCACCCGGTGCCGCGGCATCGTGAAGACGTGACGGATCGCCGTCTCCCGGTCGCGGGTGCGCGGCACCGGGGCGACGCCCAGGGCTGTCACCCGGCGGCCCGGATAGGCGTCGACCGTCCAGCCGCGCGGACGTCGTTCCGCGCTGAGCGGAGACCAGTCGTGATTGTGGGCGCGATCGGTGATCGAGTCGCCGATGACGTGCACGCCCGCCTCGAGGGGGCTCTGCGGGGTGGTCGTCGTCTCTCCCGAGGCCGGCGACGCGGCCGGCACCGACACCGCCGCCATCGCCGCGGCCAGGACGACCAGCACCAGGTGGCGCAGGCTCAGCGGCGCGCGCGATCGTCGGCCGCCTCGACTGTCCCCCCGCACACTCAACCCACTTCCCCACACCTGCCAGTCCGCGCACATTCAACCACCGGCAGCGCGGGGGCCGGACCCGAATCGGTCAGTTCGGACGCCGCAGCGCGACCGTCGCCAGTATCGGTCGGTGGTCGGACGCATAACCGGGCAGGGAACGGTGCGTGACGAAGGCGGCCCGTCGTGCGACGAGCGAGGGCCGATCGACCCACACGTAGTCGATCCAGCGGGTGTTGCGCGTCGGGCAGACGCCGGTCAGTCCGAGAGCCTGGAACGAGTTGCGGGCCCGTCCCGCGAAGGTGCGGGTGATGCCGCCCTCAGGCCGCGCGGCGAGGTCGTCGTGGTGGTCCCACTGGAAGTCGCCGGTCGCGATCCGGACATCGCCCGGCGAGCCCAGCAGCGCGGCGAGCCTGGCGTAGTGCTGCCGCGCGGCACGTGCGTTGACGTTGTCCTCCCACTGGGCGCCGGTCTCGACGTGGTTGGGCACGTGCGTGTTGAGGACCGTCACCTGACGCCCGGACGCGCGGTGCCTGAGCGTGACCGCGGTCGCCCACTTCGGCCGGAACGGATGGTCCGTCACGTCGCGACCCGCGCCGTCGACCATCGGATGGGCATCGACCCCGACGAGCACCCATCGATCGTCACGCCAGGTGATCGGCACCTGCCGAGCGCCGTCGCCGACGTCGAAGAAGTGCGTGCGCCAGCCCCGCTGCTCTCCCCAGGCGGCCGCCCGCGTGAAGGCATCCGTGTCGGCCTCCTGCCAGCCGACGACGTCCACGTCGTCGCGCCGCAGGAGGCGTCGTACGTCGGCCACGCTCCCGGCGGGGCGGCCGGTCCGGTCGACGTTGAAGCTCACCACGCTCACCCGGGCGACGGCGTCGGCGTAGCGGCGGACCACCGGGGCCGCGTCCTCACAGGAGCCAGCAGCGTCGGCTCCGCTGCTCGCAGCGGACGGGCTCTCCGGGGTCCCGGCTCCGGCATCGCAGCCCGAGGCGAGCAGGCACCAGCCGGCCAGCACCGCTGCCAGGCTATTCCTCATCCGACGAACACGGCGGCGGGCCGCGCGACACCGCCCTCCGGGCGATAGAGCGCGAGGAACTCCCCGGCCGGGTCGAACAGCCCGGTCAGGTCGTCGAGCGTGAGGGGCAGCGGCCTGCCGTAGCGGACCGCCTGCGCCTGCTCGGCGTCGAGCTCGACCGCTGGGAAGGTGGATCGGGCGGCGTCCGCGAGCGGCGTGAGCGTCAGGTGCTCGAAGTCGGTGTTGGCGCCGTCCAGGGTGAAGGCCCCCACCGAGTGCCGACGCAGGGCCGTCAGGTGCCCGCCAACGCCGAGCGCGGCGCCGAGGTCGCGGGCGATGGCGCGGATGTAGGTGCCACTGGAGCAGCGCACGCGGATCTCGACGTCCAGGAGGTCGCCGACCCGCTGCAGCTCTCCGACGGCGATCTCGTGGATCGTCACCGGCCGTGCCTTCAACTCCACCTGTTCACCGTCACGGGCCAGCGCGTAGGCCCGCTTGCCGTTGACCTTGATGGCCGACACGGTCGACGGGACCTGCTCGATCTCACCCTCGAACGACGCCAGGGCAGACCGCACGTCTCCCTCGGCCACGTCGGCGGCGGTCGTGGTCGCGACGACCTCGCCCTCGGCGTCATCGGTCGTGGTCGTCTGGCCGAGGCGGACGGTCGCGGAGTAGGTCTTCTCCGTCAGCATCAGGTGACCGAGCAGGCGGGTCGCCCGCTCCACGCCCAGCACCAGCACCCCGGTCGCCATCGGGTCCAGCGTGCCGGCGTGCCCGACCTTCCGGGTCCCGAGCGCGCGGCGGACGCGGGCGACGACGTCGTGGGACGTGATCCCGGCCGGCTTGTCGATGACGACCAATCCGGACTCGGCCACCCGCTCAGTCCTCGTCGAACTGGTCAGCCTGGTCGAGCTCGTCGAGCTCGCCGTCGGCCAGCTCCCGCGGCTTTTTGTAGGGGTCGGCCTCGCCGGCGGGCACGGCACCCTCGCGGGCCGCGGCGACGGCCGCATCGGCCTCCCGCGCCTTGGCGAGCACCTCGTCCAGGTGGCGCGCGGACTCCGGGACGCCGTCCCAGGAGAACGCCAGGGTGGGCACGTGGCGCATGCCGAGCTGCTTGCCGACCTCCGAGCGCAGGAGGCCCTTGGCGGACTCGAGCGCCGCGGCCGTGGCCTGCTGATCGGCGTCCTCGCCGAGCACGGTGTAGTAGATCGTGGCGTTCTGGGCGTCGCCGGTCAGGCGGACGTCGGTGATCGTGACGAATCCGAGACGCGGGTCCTTGATCCGACGCTCGAGCATCTCGGCAACGATCACCTGGATCCGGTCGGCGATCTTGCGCACGCGCGGGCTGGCCATGGGGACTTTCCTATCAGTAGAGCACTGCGCCGTCCGCCCCGAGGAGGGACGGACGGCACAGCAGGGATCGATTCTCCGGCGCTCAGGAGCGCGGGATCTCCTTCATCTCGAAGGCCTCGACCACGTCGCCTTCCTTGATGTCCTGGAAGTTCTTGAGCACGAGACCGCACTCGAAGCCTTCCCGAACCTCGGACGCGTCGTCCTTCTCCCGCTTGAGCGAGGCGAGGTCGAGGTTGTCGGCGATGACCGCGCCGTCGCGGAGGACCCGGACCTTGGCGTTGCGCCGGATGACACCACCGATGACCATGCAGCCCGCGATGTTGCCGATCTTCGACGAGCGGAAGATCGCACGGATCTCCGCCTGGCCGAGGGTCTGCTCCTCGTACTCCGGCTTGAGCATGCCCTTGAGGGCCGCCTCGATCTCCTCGATCGCCTGGTAGATGATCGAGTAGTAACGGATCTCGACGCCTTCCTTCTCGGCCATCTGCCCCGCCTTGCCCTGCGGGCGGACGTTGAAGCCGATGATGATCGCGTCGGACGCGGCCGCCAGGTCGACGTTGGTCTCGGTGATCGCGCCGACACCGCGGTCGATGACGCGGAGGCTGACCTCCTCGCCCACGTCGATCTGCGCGAGGGCGTCCTCGAGAGCCTCGACCGAGCCGGACACGTCGCCCTTGAGGATGAGGTTGAGCTCCTGGACGCCACCCTTCTCCATGGAGGCCATGAAGTCCTCGAGCGTACGACGCACGCGGCGCTTCGCCTGCAGCGCGGCCCGCTCGCGAGCCTCGCGCTTCTCGGCGATCTGGCGCGCCATCCGGTCGTCCTCGACCACGAGGAAGTTCTGACCGGCGCCCGGGACGGCGGTCAGACCGAGGACCATCGCGGGACGCGACGGGTCGGCCTCCTCGATGTTGTCGCCGTGCTCGTCGAGCATCGCGCGGACCCGGCCGTGGGCCGGGCCCGCGACGATCGAGTCGCCCACACGGAGGGTTCCGCGCTGGACCAGGATCGTGGCCACCGGACCGCGACCGCGGTCGAGGTGCGCCTCGATGACCAGGCCCTGTGCGTCCTGGACCGGGTTGGCGCGCAGGTCGAGCGACGCGTCGGCGGTCAGCACGATCGCCTCGAGCAGCTTGTCGAGGTTGAGACCGGCCTTGGCGGAGACGTCGACGAACATCGCGTCGCCGCCGTACTCCTCGGGGACCAGGCCGTAGTCGGACAGCTGGCCGCGGACCTTCGTCGGGTCGGCCGACTCCTTGTCGATCTTGTTGACCGCGACCACGATCGGCACGCCGGCGGCGCGGGCGTGGTTGAGCGCCTCGACCGTCTGCGGCATGACGCCGTCGTCGGCCGCGACGACCAGCACCGCGATGTCGGTCGCCTGGGCACCACGGGCACGCATCGAGGTGAACGCCTCGTGACCCGGGGTGTCGATGAAGGTGATCCGGCGGTCGTTGCCATCGACCTCAGTGTGGACCTGGTAGGCACCGATGTGCTGGGTGATGCCACCTGCCTCGCCCGCCACGACATTGGCGTCGCGGAGTGCGTCGAGGAGCTTGGTCTTTCCGTGGTCGACGTGACCCATGACGGTGACGACGGGCGGGCGGACGACCAGGTCGTCCTCGCTGCCCTCGTCGGCGCCGAACTCGAGATCGAAGGTCTCGAGCAGCTCGCGGTCCTCGTCCTCCGGAGAGACGATCTCGACGACGTAGTTGAGCTCGTCACCGAGCAGCTCCAGCGTCTCGTCACCCACGGACTGGGTGGCCGTGACCATCTCACCGAGGTGGAAGAGCATCTGCACCAGCGAGGCCGCGTCGACGCCGATCTTGTCGGCGAAGTCGGTCAGCGAGCAGCCGCGGGCGAGACGGATCGTCTCCCCGTTGCCCTTGCGGACCCGCATGCCGCCGATCGTCGGGGCCTCCATGGCCTCGAACTCCTGGCGACGGGCGCGCTTCGACTTGCGACCGCGACGAGCGGGACCACCCGGGCGACCGAAGGCACCCTGGGTCTGACCACGCTGTCCGGGACGACCACCGCCGGGACGACCGCCGCCACCGGGGCCGAAGCCACCGGGACCGCGGCCGGGCGCACCGGCACCAGCGCCGGCTCCGGCGCCGCCACGGCCCGGGGCACCGCCCCGACCGGGGGCACCCGGACGACCGGGACCGCCGGGGCCACCGCGGCCGGGACCGCCGGGTCCGCGACCGCCCGGCCCCTGGCCGAACGCGGCCGGGGACTTGGGCATCATCGCCGGGTTCGGGCGCGGCATGCCCGGGCGTCCGCCGCCGGCGCCTGCCGGCGGACGGGGGCCACCGGGACCGGCCTCACCCTCACGCGGCGGCGGGGCGGGACGGCGTCCCATGCCCTGGCTGGGGGCGAAGGGGTTGTTGCCGGGACGCGGCGTACCACTCGGCTTGCCGACGGGACGCGGGGCCGGAGCCTTCGGTGCCGGAGCCTTCGGGGACGACGCGGCCGGGGCCGACGGCTCCTCCGGGGCTTCCGGGGCAGCCGGAGCGGCAGCAGCCGGGGCCTCGGGCTCGGGGTCCGGCTCGGGAGCCTTGGCGGGGCCCGGTCGCGGACCCGGACGCGGCCCTGCAGGCGCGGCGGGCGCCGCGGGGGCAGCAGTGTCGGCGGCGGGGGCGGCGGCCGTGTCGGCAGCGGTCTCCACCGCAGCCGGAGCGGCGACGCCCTCGGGCTCAGCGGCCGGAGCGGGCGCTGCGGCCTTCTTGGCGGGCGCCGGCTTGGCCGCGGGCTTTGCCGGAGCGGCATCGGCCGGCTTCATCTTCGCCAGCAGCTCGGCGCCGTAGGTGTCCTCGAACTTCTTGACGGCAGGAAGCTCGACGGACGAGGAGGCTGTCTTGGCGAACTCGCCGATCGCGCTCAGCTTCTCCAGCGCTTCCTTGCTGGGGATGCCGTACTTCTTCGCGAGTTCGGAAACTCGGGTCTTGGCCACGGTTCTCCTTCTGGCCCAAGACCCGGGGGGATCTCTAGACCGTTGGTGGGTGGTGCAGAACGAACTGGCTCATCGCGAGGTACTCATCGAGTGCTCATGAGCTGCTGCTCCAGTCTCTGGTGGTTGGTGCGGTCCGGTTCGACGAGGCGAGGCTGCCGACGTAGTCCCCCACCGGCGCGCTGGAGCGCCCTCCCACCCCTGCGAGACGCAGGGCGCGGGCGAAGGCTTTCCGCCGCACCGCGAGGTCGTAGCAACCGGGCGTGGGATGCAGGTGCGCCCCACGGCCTGGCGCGGTGGCGTCGGGATCGGGCAGGACCACCGTCTGACCGGTGCTTCCGTCCGAGCCGGCGGTCACCCGCAACAACTCGCTTCGGGCGGCCCGCTGCCGGCATCCGACACAGGTCCGGACGGGTCCCGCAAGCGCGGAATCGTCAGGTCCTGCAGAGGACGTCAGTCGGCGAGCCACCAAGGCTCAACCCTACCGCTCCCGGGGTCCAGATCACGAACCGGCAGCGTCAGGAGTCGTCGCCGGACTCCTCATCCGAGTGGATGTCGATGCGCCATCCGGTGAGCCGGGCGGCGAGGCGGGCGTTCTGGCCCTCCTTGCCGATCGCCAGCGACAGCTGGAAGTCGGGGACGACGACCCGTGCGGACCGGGTCGCTGCGTCCACGACCGTGACCGACTGCACCTGCGCTGGCGACAGGGCGTGCGCGACCAGCTCGGACGGGTCGTCGGACCAGTCCACGATGTCGATCTTCTCGCCGCCCAGCTCGGCCATCACGTTGCGCACGCGCTGGCCCATCGGTCCGATGCACGCGCCCTTGGCGTTGACGCCGGAGACCGTGGAGCGCACGGCGATCTTGGTGCGGTGGCCGCCCTCGCGAGCGATGGCGGCGATCTCGACGGTGCCATCGGCGATCTCGGGAACCTCGAGGGCGAAGAGCTTCTTGACGAGGTTGGGGTGGGAGCGTGACAGCGTGATCTGCGGGCCTCGCATGCCCTTGCGCACCGACACGACCAGGCACTTGATCCGCGTTCCGTGGGAGTACGACTCCCCGGGGACGCGCTCGCTCGAGGGCAGCTGTGCCTCGAGCTTGCCGAGGTCGACCAGCACGTCGTCGGGGTTGCGGCCCTGCTGGATGATGCCGGAGACGATGTCGCCCTCCCGGCCGGAGAACTCGCCGAACCGGATCTCGTCCTCGGCGTCGCGCAGGCGCTGCAGCATGATCTGCTTGGCCGTGGTCGCGGCGATCCGGCCGAAGTCGGCGGGGGTGTCGTCGTACTCGCCGATCTTGTTGCCCTCGTCGTCGAGCTCGGCGGCCAGCACGCTGACGTGGCCGGTCCTGCGGTTCAGCTCGACCCGCGCCTGGGCGTGGGAGCCGTCGGTCTTGTGGTAGGCGGTGAGCAGGGCCTGCTCGATCGCCTCGACGAGGACGTCGAACTTGATCTCCTTCTCCCGCTCGAGGGTGCGGAGGATGTTGAGGTCGATGTCCATCAGTGCGCGTCCTTGTCGTCAGTGTCATCAGTGTCGTCTGCGTCGTGCTCGTCGGCGTCGTCGAGCTGAGACCTGCGGTTGAACTCGACCTGGACCATTGCCTTGCCGACCTCGGCGAACGGGAGCCTGGTCTGCGCGCCGGCGACGTCCAGGGTCACGGTCTCCTCATCGCTGGCGATGATCCGGCCGACCGTCTCGGTCCGCTCGCCGGCATCGGCGGTGGAGACGACCTTGACGAGCCGTCCGGTGTTGCGACGCCAGTGGCGCGGCAGCGTGAGGGGGCGATCGACGCCCCGTGAGGTCACCTCGAGGGTGTAGGGCTGCTGCCCCAGCACGTCGGCAGCACCGTCGGCGCCCGTGGCCTCCAGGAACTGGTCGATCACCTTCGTGGCCGCCGCGACGTCGTCGAGCGTGAGGCCACCATCGGTGTCGAGTGCGATCCGCAGCACCCGGCGCTTCCCGGCCGGAGTGAGCTCGACGGCCTCGAGGTCGAGACCGAGCTCGGCGAGCGGTCCGACGAGGACGCTCTCGATGCGCTCGATGGTGGCCTGAGCGGATGAGCTGGCCAAGGCGTCCTCCCGATGTCCTGTTGTTGTGCTGTTGTTGTCCCGTTGTCGCCCGCTGTGGCGGTGCAGGTCCACGATAGCGGCTGGCGATACCCTCACCCGGTGCCCGCCCTCCGCGTCGACCTGCCGCTCACCCGCCGCACCCTGGGCGGCAGTGCGCTGGCCGGCGCGGCAGCGGCCCTTGCCGCCTGCGAGGCGCTCGACGGTTCCGGGTCGCCGTCCAGCGGCGGCGGCACCCGCACGCCGACCGCGGAGGCGCCCGACGCTGACGGCGAGCTCGCCGCGGCGACCGCCGCGACCCTGGCCGCCATGGCTGCGCTGGCCACCGCGACCGCTGCGGCCGTCCCGGGGCTGGCCCGCGCTGCCGGTCGGCTGGCTCGCCTCCACGCCGCCCATGCCGCCGAGCTCGGCCACGCCGGCGAGGCAGACCCGCCGAGCGTCGGCACCGACCGGGCCGTCGCGCGGCGCGAGCTCCTCGCGGCCGAGGAAAGCCTCCAGCAACAGCTCGTCGACGCGGCACTGAACGCGTCGAGCGGCGCGCTGGCGCAGGCCCTCGCCTCGATGGCCGCCGCGGTCGCCCAGCAGCGCGCGGTGCTGGCATGAGCGGCCGCAGGACGGGCGCACCGTCGCCGCAGGTCGACGCTCTCCAGGCCGCGCTCGCGACCGAGCACGCCGCGATCTTCGTCTACGGGGCCCTCGGCGCCCAGACGTCGGCGACGGCGCGCCCCGCGCTCCACGACGACCTGGTGGCGGCCTATCGCGTCCACCAATCCCGGCGCGACCAGCTGACCACGCGCCTCCACGACCTCGGCGCCACTCCGGTCGCGGCCGAGCCGGGCTACCGCCTGCCGGCCGATCTCGGCTCGGCCGAGGCGGTGATGCGCCGCGCTCGCGCCCTGGAGCAGGCCGCCGCCGCGTCGTACGCCCACGTGGTGGCCAGCACCGTCCAGAGCACGCGGCGATGGGCGGTCGACGCGCTCGTCGACGCCGCCGTGCGGGTGCTGGCCTTCGGCGGCCGGCCCGAGCAGCTGCCGGGCCTCGCCGACTGAGGCACGATCCGGCGGCCCACCCGCCGCGAAACGGGCGAAAAACCACAATGGTCCGCGACCTCGTCTCCGGGAGACTCCCGAGACGTCCCCCGAGGACGGGGTCGCGGAACCATTGGTGACCGGGGACAACGGTCATCAGGTGCCGGGAGAGGTGGGGCTCACCGAGCACCTGTGCACAATCATGCAACAGAACGCTGGTGGCGTCTGTAGCGCGCCATCCTCATAAATGTGCAGTGCAGAAACCTGCAGTCAGCACGCGCGGGAAGGCTCCCCGCCGGCTCTCATCGCCACGGGTCGAGCAGCTCCGGGATCTGCGACAGGCGCGACGCGACGGCGTCCGGCGTGCCCTCCGTGTGACCCACCTGCTCGGCAGGGATCACGCTGTGGGGTACGTGGATCGCCCGCAGGCCGGCGTTCTGCGCCCCCCAGACGTCGTCGAAGAGCCGGTCGCCGACGTAGACGCAGCGGCCGGGGTCGGAGACGCCGACTGCCTCCATCGCGGCCCCGAAGGCTCGCGGGGACGGCTTGGTCCAGGGAATCTCACTCGTGTAGACGTCGCCGTCGATCAGGTCCAGCACGCCGTCGCGTTCGAAGTAGCCACGGTGCCACGCTCGCGGCCAGATCGTGTTGGACAGGATGCCGACCTTGATGCCCTCCTCGCGCAGCCGGCGGAAGAGCGGCGCCACCTCCGGATCGGTGAGGGTGTGCGGTTCCCAGAAGCCGTAGTAGGCCTCGAGCAGGTCGGGATCGTGGTCGAGGCCCGCCTCGGTGAAGAGGTCGGCGATGGTCGCGCTCTCCTGGTGGTCGCGGCTGCGGCCCCAGATGACGCCGCCGGCGTTGTGCAGCCGGGCAGCGAAGGCGTGGTGGTCGTCGCTGGTGTCCGGCGTCGCCAGTACCGCCTGGGCGAGCGCGAGCGACTCGGCGTGGAAGTCGATGTCGTGCCAGGCGGTCAGCGTGCCGCCCCAATCGAAGATGACCGCGTCGATGCCTGTCCCCGACCCCGCGTCGCTGTGCATGGTCACATCCTTCCCTCTCGCAGGTAGGCCGCGTGCCAACCGAGCGCCTCGTCCAGCAGATGCGGCGTGTGCCGGGCCTCCGGTCGGGCGGCTCGAGCGCGGTCGACGTAGTCACGCAGCCGGTCACGGTAGTCCGGATGAGCACAGTGCGCGATCACCCGATCGGCGCGGTCCGTCGGCGACAGTCCGCGCAGGTCCGCGAGGCCCTGCTCGGTGATCAGGACGTGCACGTCGTGCTCGGTGTGGTCGACGTGACTCACCATCGGCACGATCGAGGAGATCGCCCCGCCCTTGGCCAGCGAGTCCGAGACGAAGAAGTTGAGGTAGGCGTTGCGGGCGAAGTCCCCCGACCCACCGACGCCGTTCATGATGGCCGAGCCCATGACGTGGCTGGAGTTCACGTTGCCGTAGATGTCGGCCTCGATCATCCCGTTGATCGCGATGACACCGAGGCGCCGCACCAGCTCAGGGTGGTTCGAGATGTCCTGGCTGCGGAGGAGCACCCGGCCCTTGTAGGAGCCGACGTTGTCGAGGAAGCGCTGTTGACCGGCGGGCGATAGCCCGAAGGACGTGGCGGAGACCGACGTGAGCTTCCCGGCGTCGAGCAGGTCGAGGAGGCCGTCCTGGATCACCTCCGTGAACGAGGTCAGCCCCTCGAACTCGGCCGTCAGGAGACCCTCCATGACAGCGTTCGGCGTGCTCCCGACGCCGGACTGCAGCGGCAGCAGTCCCGGCGGCATCCGCCCGGCGGCGACCTCGTGGCGCAGGAAGTCGACGAGGAGCGCAGCCATCGCCCGCGAGTTGTCGTCGGGCTCGTCGAGCGGGCTGTTGCGGTCCGGCGCGTGCGTCTCGACGACAGCGACGACCTTCGACGGGTCGACACGCAGATAGGGGTCACCGATCCGCTGCATCGGGTGGGTCAGCTGGATCGGGATCCGGTGAGGCGGGACGGCGGCGCCGTAGTAGACGTCGTGGAAGCCCTCGAGGTCGCGCGGCAGCCAGCTGTTGACCTCGAGAACGACCTTGTGGGCCCGCTCGAGCCAGGTCTTGTTGTTGCCCAGCGACGTCCCCGGCACCAGCAGTCCGTTGGGGAGCACGGCGGCGACCTCGATGATCGCGACGTCGAGGTCGCCGTAGAAGCCGAACCACGCCTGCTGCGCGGCATGGGACAGGTGCGCGTCGACGTAGTCGACCTCACCGGCGTTGATCAGCCGCCGCAGATCCGGGTCCGAGTTGTAGGGCAGCCGCTTGGAGAGGCCGTGCACACCGGCCAGGGCGCCGTCCACGGCCGGACCGGTCGACGCGCCCGACCACAGGCCGATCTGGAAGTCCTCGCCACGCGCCCGTGCGGCCTGCATCCGGTCGGCGAGCGCCACCGGCACGGCCTTGGGGAACCCGGCGCCGGTGAAGCCGCTGATCCCGACCGAGTCGCCCGGCCGGACGAGGGCGGCGGCCTCCGCGGCCGACGCCGTCCGCCGGGCGAGAACCGGGCAGCTGATCCGCGACATCGGCCCCGGTCCCGTCAGCCGGTGACGATCGCGCGGATCACGTCGGCGGCGCCGTCGAGCGCGACCTCCTGCCGGTCACCGGTACGACGGTCCTTGACCTCGATCACCCGGTTGGCCGGGTCGGCCACGCCGCGGCCCACCGTGACGATGGTGGGCACGCCGATCAGCTCGGCGTCCTTGAACTTCACCCCGGGACTGATCTTCCCCGCCCGGTCGTCGTAGATCACGTCGACGCCTGCCGCCATCAGGTCGGCGACGAGGGCCTCCGCCGCATCGAAGACGGCCTGGTCCTTGCCCGCGGCGACGACGTGCACATCGGCGGGCGCGATCTCGCGCGGCCAGCAGAGACCGATGTCGTCGAGGGTGTCCTCGGCGATCGCGGCCACCGCGCGGGAGACGCCGACGCCGTAGGAGCCCATGGTGACCGTGACGAGCTTGCCGTTCTCGTCGAGCACCTTGAGATCGAGCGCCTCGGCATACTTGCGGCCGAGCTGGAAGACGTGGCCCATCTCGATGCCGCGCGCGGACTCGAGGGTGCCGTCCGAGCAGTTCGG
Source organism: Nocardioides caeni (assembly GCF_004912195.1). Lineage (GTDB taxonomy): Bacteria > Actinomycetota > Actinomycetes > Propionibacteriales > Nocardioidaceae > Nocardioides > Nocardioides caeni. The sequence goes on along the minus strand of NZ_STGW01000001.1, from coordinate 445,124 downwards.
GCAGGCGTCGCCGTCGCGGACCTCGGCGGCCTCGATGGTGCCGTCACCGGTGAAGTCCCGACCGGCGACCAGGTCGATGACGTGGCGGCCGGGCTCGTCGGCGCCGGTGACCCAGCGGGTGCCCTCGGCGACGCGGGGGTCGAGCAGGTACCTGATTCCCGAGCTGCCGCCGGCGTCGTTGCCCTCCCCCAGCGCGCCGGGGCCGATGTAGCCCTTGACCAGTGCGGGGTGCTTCGCGAACTCGGCCTCGTCCATCGCCTCGACCTCGATCGGCTCGAGCTGGCCCTCCAGCCTCTTCTGGTCGACCTCGCGATCGCCGGGGAGGCCGATGGCGAGGGGCTCGCGGGTGCCGTCGGGGTGCTTGAGCACGACCATGACGTTCTTGAGGGTGTCCCCCGCGGTCCAGGGTCGGTCCGCCCGCGGGAAGGCCGCGTTGAGGTGGTCGACCAGACTGTCGATCGTCGGAGTGTCCGGGGTGTCCTCGGCGTGCGCGGCCGGCACCTCGTCGTACGACGTCGCGGCGGGCGGACGCACCTGCACGGCTTCGACGTTGGCGGCGTAGTCGCAGTTCGTGCAGCGGACGTAGGTGTCCTCGCCGACCGCGGCGTTGGCGAGGAACTCCTCGGACTTCGAGCCCCCCATCGCGCCGGCCGTCGCCTTGACGATGACGTAGTCGAAACCGAGGCGGTCGAAGATCCGGACGTAGGCGTCGCGATGGCGCTGGTAGGCCGCATCGAGGCCCGCGTCGTCGACGTCGAAGGAGTAGGAGTCCTTCATGATGAACTCGCGGCCGCGCAGCAGCCCCGCACGCGGACGGGCCTCGTCGCGGTACTTGGTCTGCACCTGGTAGAGGCTCAGCGGCAGGTCCTTGTAGGACGAGTACATGTCCTTGACGAGGAGCGTGAACATCTCCTCGTGCGTGGGACCGAGCAGGTAGTCGGCATCCTTGCGGTCCTTGAGCCGGAAGATGCCGTCGCCGTACTCGGTCCAGCGGTTGGTCGCCTCGTAGGGCTCACGGGGCAGCAGCGCGGGAAAGCTGACCTCCTGCGCGCCGATCGCGTCCATCTCCTCGCGGATGATGCCCTCGACCTTGGCGAGCACCTTCAGCCCCAGCGGGAGCCAGGTGTAGATGCCCGGCGCGGCACGGCGGATGTAACCGGCCCGCACGAGCAGCCGGTGGCTCGGGACCTCGGCGTCCGAGGGGTCCTCGCGCAGGGTCCGAACGAACAGGGTCGACATCCGCATCAGCACTCGCCCAGCCTAGGGCCGCAGTTCCGCGCGCCGCGAACCAGTACCCGCGCTCACCCGAGGTCGAGCAGGTTCTTCTGACCCAGCTTGAAGAGGACCTTGTCGACGTTCTTGAGCAGCGCGAACTCCGGCGGGTCATAGAGCTTGTAGGTCTTCACCCTGGCGGCGGTCGAGCGCGACTCGTCCAGGATCGCGTTGACGGCGTGACGCGCGGACTCGTTGGCACCCTCCATCGTGGCGAGGTCGATGTCGGTCTGGACGAAGTCGCCGCTCATCAGCAGGTTCGGGATCTTCGTGCGCGCCGTCGGGCGCTTGCGCCAGGTGTCGACGGTGTTGACCAGGAGCGGCGTCTCGTTGCTGTTGCGGCGCCTCGCGGGGTCCCACTGCACGCCCGGGTCGAGGAACCACGAGTGGACGATGTCGTCGGGCAGCACCTTGCCGGCCGTCTGGTGGTCGGTGATCTGTGCCCAGACCTCGGCGGCGATCTCCTCGGCGGTGCACTCCTTGGCGGTCTTGCCGTAGAGGATGCCCGGCTTGTCCCAGTTGGAGATGTCGACCGACAGGATGTCGACGACCTCGCCGTCGCCGTAGTCGCGGGAGATCACGCGATCCTCCCAGAACTGCCCCTGGGTCAACGCCGTCAGCGACCACGGGGAGTCGATGAAGGTGATGTGCCCCTTGGTGATGTCGACGTGCTCGCGCAGGAAGTACTGGATGCCGACCATCCAGTCGGTCTGCAGCGACGTGAGCCCGGCCAGACCGGGGTCGAGCGCCAGCACCTGTGAGGTGAGGGTCGGGACGACCCGCTCGACCGGCATGGCGCTGACGAACCAGTCGGCCTCGACCCGTGTCGTCGCGCCGTGGGCATCCGCGAGGACGGCGGCGGTGATCCGGCCACCGCCGGTCTCGTAGCGGACCAGCCGCTGACCGGAGACGAACTGGACCCCGAGGCCCCTCAGGAGCGTCATCCAGGGATCGATCCAGGCCTCGTTGGTGGGCAGGTCGAGCACGCGGTCGAGTGCTCCGTCGTTGCCGCGGCCCATGATGTTGTAGATGAAGGCCTCGCCCATGTTGCCGATCGTGCGGGTGCTGGCGATCGTCTCCTTGGCGGCCACCAGGTTGCGGGTCAGGCCGGCTGCGAGGATGTTCTGGTACGGCGCCGAACGCTTGCCCGCGCCGACGAAGTCCCACCAGCTGACCTTCTCCCACTGGCCGAGCCGTCGCTCGTCGCAGCTCGTGAGGAAGACCAGCAGCCGCTCGACGAAGTAGACGAGCTCGTGCGGCGGCACCGCGTGGCCACCGAGGTTGTCCATCAGGTAGCGCCGCAGGCCGTCCACGGTCAACAGCTGCGCCGGGTCCGGGCCGATGCCGAAGACGAAGGCGTCCGCGCGGTCGCCGCCCCGCAGGAACTTGCCGCCCTCGGCCGCGACGAGGTTGTCGCCGACCGTGCCGGAGCCGAACGGGATGCGCCGCATCGTGTCCGGAACGTGGTGGTAGAAGCCCGGGAAGAAGCGGAAGCCGTGCTCTCCGGGGAGATCGGCCCGCCCGCCGGCGCCGGTGCCGGCGACCGGGATGCTGCGCGCCTTGCCGCCCCAGGCAGAAGGCTCGAAGACCGTGACGGAGAAGCCGCGCTCGATCAGCTCGTGGGCGGCGGTGAGGCCCGCCATGCCGCCGCCGAGCACGACGGCCTTCTTGCCGGGCGAGGCAGCGAAGGCCGGTGCACCGGCACTCGCCAGTGCGGCACCAGCGCCGACGGCTCCGGCAGAGGAGAGCAACGTACGACGGTCCAGGCGCTGTGCCATGGCGAATCACCCCATGTCTCGGTTCAACCGACACCACTGTCGGTAACTTCTTCGGGTGAGTATCGTGACCCACGACACAACTGGTCAAGACCTTCCGCGCAATCAACCGACACGGGTGTTGGTGGCGGGGCGAGGTCCCGTCCGGCCCCTGGAGGCACCATGACCACCGCCGACACCGTGCGCCGCCGGCTCACCGCGCCCGCGCGCCGGGAGCGGATCGAGGCTGCTGCCGTCGAAGTCTTCGCCGAACGCGGCTACGACGCCGCGGCGCTCGGCGAGATCGCCTCGGCCGCCGGCGTCAGCCGGACGGTCTTCTACGACCACTTCCGCTCCAAGCGGGAGCTCTACCTCCACGTCCTCGGCACGCAGAACGCGGCGATGCTCTCCGACGTCGGCGCGGGCATCACCGGCGCCGGCGCCGGCCGCGAGCGCATGCGCGCCACCATCCGCGCCTACCTGTCCTTCGCCCACCAGCGACCCGCCGCCCGCCGCCTTCTGGTCGACCCGATCCCGACCGGTGACGGCGACCTGGACCAGGTGATCAGCTCCTTCCGGATCGCGCGCACCCAGGCAGTCGCGACCATGCTCGGTCCCGACCTGGACCGTTCCGGCGTCGCGCCCGGCTCGCCGGCCGCCACGGTCGTCGTCGAGCTCCTCATCACCGGCACCGACGGGATAGCCCGCTGGTGGCAGGACAACCCGGGCCTGGGGCTCGAGGAGGTCACCGACATCACCACCCGGCTCCTGTGGAACGGGCTCCCCCGCCTCGGCGAGCACTGATCCGCCGGCCGCCGTCGCAGCGCACACCGGCTGCCTCGGGCCGTCGTCAGCCCCGGATCCGGGTCAGAACATGACGGTGGCGAAGCGGGCCGTCTCGATGAAGCCGACCTCCTCGTAGACCCGCCGGGCCGGCGTGTTCCAGTCATTGACGTAGAGCGACACCGTGGGGGCGATCCGGGCACGGACCTGGTGCACCACGGCCGCCATCCCCGCGGTGGCGATGCCCTCACCCCGCCGGTGCGGCGGCACCCACACCCCCTGGATCTGGGCCGCCGCCGGGCTGGCGCACGCCACCTCCGCCTTGAAGACGAGCTCGTCGCCGTCGTACCGCACGAAGGACCAGGCGCGGCCGATCAGCTGAGCGACCCGCGCACGGTAGAGGTCGGCGCCACCGCCGACCTCGGGCGAGATCCCGACCTCCTCGGTGTACATCGCCACGCACGCCGGATAGAGGGTTTCGAGATCACCGCGCACACTGGCCCGCACCCCCGGGTCGGGGTCGACCAGAGGAACGTCGTCGATGGCCAGGTGACGCTGGTCCCAGCGCACGTCCCGCGCCTGGCCCCAGCGCGGCGCGACGCGGTCCCAGAAGGCCTCCACGGCGAGCTGCGGGCCCACGATGGTCGAGGCCGTACGGCGCGCGCCGAGGGCCCGGTCGGCGAAGACGATCGCATCCTCCGGTCCGGCCTGGACGGGCACCAGGTTGGCCGCCACATGGCACGCGGCGACCAGGTCGCCGTCCTCGAAGCGGCCCCACATCTCCCCGCCGAGCCAGCGTGGCTCGAGGTTCGTGGTGGTCGCCCGGTGCACGGCAAAGACGTTGACGACGGGATCCTCGTCGGTCAGCTCCAGGAAGGCGGGCAGGTCCGCGCTGCCGAGAGCGCGCACGCCGTGCCGGGTCGTCAACACGATCGGAGCCTATCGCCGGGACAGGTCCGACGGTCCCGAGCTCAGGAGACCGAGACCGTCGCCTCGGCGCCCTCGACCGGCTCCATGCTCTCGGCGATCTTCATCGCCTCCTCGATGAGGGTCTCCACGATCTCGGCCTCGGGCACGGTCTTGATGACCTCGCCCTTGACGAAGATCTGCCCCTTGCCGTTGCCGGAGGCGACGCCGAGGTCGGCCTCGCGGGCCTCCCCGGGACCGTTGACGACGCAGCCCATCACGGCCACGCGCAGCGGGACCTCGAGGCCGTCGAGGCCCGCGGTCACCCGCTCGGCGAGGGTGTAGACGTCGACCTGGGCGCGACCGCAGGAGGGGCAGGAGACGATCTCGAGCTTGCGGGGGCGGAGGTTGAGCGACTGCAGGATCTGGATCCCGACCTTGACCTCCTCGACCGGCGGGGCCGAGAGAGAGACCCGGATCGTGTCGCCGATGCCACGGGAGAGCAGCGCGCCGAAGGCCGTCGCCGACTTGATCGTGCCCTGGAAGGCCGGTCCGGCCTCGGTGACCCCGAGGTGGAGCGGCCAGTCGCCGGCTTCGGCGAGCAACTCGTAGGCGCGCACCATCACGACCGGGTCGTTGTGCTTGACCGAGATCTTGAAGTCACGGAAGCCGTGCTCCTCGAAGAGGCTGGCCTCCCACACCGCGGACTCGACGAGCGCCTCGGGCGTGGCCTTGCCGTACTTCTCCAGCAGGCGCTTGTCGAGGGAGCCGGCGTTGACGCCGATCCGGATCGACGTGCCGCGGTCGTTCGCAGCCTTCGCGATCTCCTTGATCTGGTCGTCGAACTTCTTGATGTTGCCGGGGTTCACGCGGACGGCGGCGCAGCCGGCGTCGATCGCTGCGAACACGTACTTCGGCTGGAAGTGGATGTCGGCGATGACCGGGATCTGGCTGTGCTGGGCGATCTCGGCAAGGGCATCGGCGTCGTCCTGGCTCGGGCAGGCCACCCGGACGATGTCGCAGCCGGCAGCGGTCAGCTCGGCGATCTGCTGCAGGGTCGTGTTGACGTCGGAGGTCAGCGTCGTCGTCATCGACTGCACCGAGATCGGGTGGTCGCTGCCCACACCGACCTTGCCCACGTTGATCTGGCGCGTCGTGCGACGGGGGGCGAGCACCGGCGGAGGGGCCGACGGCATGCCCAGGCTGATCGACGTCATGTCCCCAAGGTTAGTCCGCGGACCCGCGGAATCAGGAGTCGAGGTGCACCGGCACGACGAGGTCGCCGACGATCAGCACCACACCCATGACCAGCAGGGCCGAGGCCACGACGTAGGCCACCGGCAGCAGCTTCGCCGCATCGACGTAACCCGGGTCGGGGCGGCGGAAGAGCCGGGCGAATCCGCGACGTGTCGCCTCCCACAGCGCACTGGCGATGTGGCCGCCGTCGAGCGGGAGCAGCGGCACGAAGTTGAACATGCCGATGAAGAAGTTGAACCCGGCGATCAGCATCAGCAGCGAGACGGCCTTGTCCTCGAGGGTGATCTCCTCGTGCGAGGCGACCTCGCCGGCCAGACGGCCTCCCCCGACGATGCTGACCGGACCGAGCGGGTCACGCTCCTCGACTCCGACGATGGCCTTCGCCACGCCCCAGACCTTCTGCGGGAGCGTGCCGAGCGACTTCGCGACGTCGACCGTCATGTGCCCCATCTGCTCGATCGTGTAGAGCACGCCGCCGGTCGTGGCACTGGAGTCGGGGAGCACACCCAGGTAGCCCACGCGCTCGTCGGTCGGCTCGCCCGCCCGGTCGGGAGGACGCACGATCGTGGTCGTGGTGAGCACGACCTCTCGTCCATCGCGCTCCACGACGATCTCCGCCGTGCCGGTGCCGTTGCTGCGCACCAGCCCCTGCACCTGCGACCAGTCCTCGATCGTCGTGCCGTTGAACGACACGACGCGGTCGCCGGGCTGCAGGCCCGCGGCGTAGGCCGGCGTGGGCTGGTCGCGGACCTCCTCGTCGGTGCACACCCGGCCCGACTCCTCGCCCGGCAGCACGCAGGCGTAGACCTGATCGATGGTCGTCCCGACCTGCTCGTCGCTGGGGTTGCCATAGGTCGCGAAGACCCCGGCGAAGATGCCGAACGCGATGAGGATGTTCACCGACGGGCCGCCGCCCATGACGATGACCTTCTTCCACCACGGCAGCTTGTAGAACAGGCGCTCGGAGTCCTCCGGGCCCACCAGCTCCCACTCGGCGGCTCGCGCGTCGGAGATGAGCTGGGTGAACATGCCCGTGTTGGACTTGCGGACCTTGTAGACGGGGTTGCCCGCGGCATCCACCTCGACCTGCTCCGCGACCTCCGCGGCGGCGGGAGGCAGCATCCCGATGATCTTGACGTAGCCGCCGAGCGGGATCGCCTTGACGCCGTACTCCGTCTCGCCGACCTGCTTGCTCCACACCGTCGGCCCGAAGCCGATGAAGTACTGGGTGACCTTCCCCCCGAATTTCTTGGCGGGGATCATGTGACCGAGCTCGTGCAGTCCGATCGACGCGAGGATGGCGACGACGAAGATCAGCACGCCGAGGAGATAGAGCAGAGCGGTCATGGCGGTGGGGCGGTGTCCTCAGCGGTGGGCGGATCTCGGTCGGGGTCGGTGGGCGGATCTCAGGCGCGGGTGTCATCCAAGGTCGTCGACGAGCCGCGCGGCAGTCTCTCTCGCCCACCCATCGGCAGCGAGGACGGTCTCGAGAGAGATCGTCTCCCCCGAGGGTACGTCGTGCTCGGCTACCGCGCTGGCGACCACGTCGACGATCCCGGTGAATGGCAGGCGCCCGGCCCGGAATGCGTCCACGGCGACCTCGTTGGCGGCGTTGTAGACCGCGGGAGCGGTGCCACCCCTGGCGCCCGCCTCGCGCGCCAGTGCCACGGCCGGGAAGGCCTCGTCGTCGAGCGGGTGGAACTCCCACGTCTCGGTGCGCGTCCAGTCGACCGCGGGGGCGGCGTCGGGGACCCGCAGGTCCCAGTCGAGGCCGAGCGCGATCGGGATGAGCATGGTCGGCGGGCTCGCCTGGGCGATGGTCGTGCCGTCGACGAACTCCACCATCGAGTGCACGACGCTCGTCGGGTGGACGACGACCTCGATCCGGTCGTAGGGGATCCCGAAGAGCAGGTGGGCCTCGATCACCTCGAGACCCTTGTTGACGAGGGTCGCCGAGTTGATCGTGATGACGGGACCCATGTCCCACGTGGGGTGGGCGGCCGCCTGCTCGGGGGTGACGCCGGCGAGATCTGCTCGACTGCGTCCGCGGAAGGGACCTCCACTCGCCGTGAGAACCAGGCGGCGGACGTCGCGGTGGCCCGCGTCTGCCTGGCCCGAGACCCGCAGGCACTGGGCCAGGGCGCTGTGCTCGGAGTCGACCGGGACGATCTGCCCGGGCGCCGCTCGGTCCAGAACCAGCGGGCCACCCATCACGAGTGACTCCTTGTTGGCGAGCGCGAGCGTCGTACCGGCGTCGAGAGCAGCGAGCGTCGGCCGGAGACCCACCGCACCGGTGATGCCGTTGAGCACCACGTCGCACGGGCGACCGGCGGCCTCGACACTCGCCTCCTCCCCCAGGCCGTGGAAGGTGGGCGAGAACTCGGCGACCTGCTGCTCGAAGAGCTCGCGGTTGCCGCCGCCGGCGGTCAGGCCGACGACCCGGAACCGATCCGGATTGGCACGGACCAGGTCCAGCGCCTGGGTCCCGATCGAGCCGGTCGAGCCGAGGATGACGACGTCCTTCACGCCGCCCATCCTCGCAGTTGGGACGTCCGTCGCCGCATTCGGAACGTGACCGGCGTCAAGTCGGGCGAAATACAGCGAAACGGCGGAATTCCCCTCATAGTTGCTGCGTGTTCGCCTCCCTCCTGCGTCGGCTGGGCCGCCATCCGGCCCGGGTGGCCGTGGGCGTGACGGTCCTGCTCTCGCTCCTCCTCGCCGGCCTCGCCCCCCTCCCCAGTCGGCCCGGCCCGCACCCGCTGGTGCCGCAGGGGGACGCGATCCGACTCGCCTCAGCCAAGCCGCACCGGCCCACGCCCCGCAGCCCGCGGCGCTGCAAGGGCCAGATCGCGCTGACCTTCGACGACGGACCCTCGGCAGCCGCGACCTCCGACCTCCTCGACCTCCTGATCGACAAGCACGTGCCCGCAACCTTCTTCGTGGTGGGGCAGCGCGTCGAGGGCAACGGTGCGCTGTTGCGACGGATGGAGCGCGCCGGCTTTTTCATCGCCAACCACTCCTGGGCCCACGATCAGCTGACCGCCAGGCCCAACCGCCAGGTGGTCAGGTCGCTGCGCTCGACCGACCGGGCGCTGCGCCGGGTCGGGGTCCACCCGACCCGCCTGATGCGCCCGCCGTACGGCGCCATCAACCCGCGCGTGCGGGCAGCGATCCGGCGCGCGGGCTTCCTGCCCGTGCTGTGGACGATCGACTCGCAGGACTGGGCGAGCGGCACCACCGACCAGATCGCGAACCGGATCCTCGGGTCGCTGCGTCGCGGCGGCAACATCGTCCTCCAGCACGACGGCGTCAACCGGTCGCCGCTCTCGGTCCGCGCGGTCGCCAAGGTCGTCCGGGTCGCGCGGCAGCGCGGCTACTGCTTCGCCGCGCTCGACGAGCGCGGACGTCCCGGCTTCCCCCGGCCCCACGTGGCGGTCTCGGCTCGTGGCGGCGTCGAGGGCCAGCACGCCACCGTGAGGCTCCGTCTCGACGCGAGCGCCGGACGCAGGACCAGTGTCGTCCTCGCCACCCGCTCCGGCACCGCGACCGTGGGCCCGGACCTCCCGGCGCTGCGCCGCCGCGTGAGCATCCCCGCCGGCTCGCGGGAGGTCGTGGTCCGGATCCCGCTGCGCTCCGACGACGCAACCGAGGGACGCGAGCAGGCGTCCGTCGTGATCGGGCTGGGCGACGGGCTCCGCTACGGCCGACGGACGGACACGTTCGGGATCATCGACGCCGAGCAGGCGACGGTCCGGCCGGTGGTCGCGACGAGGTCGCCGGGGTGGATCCTCGGCTTCCGGTTCTGGGGCTGACCGGCGGGTCGACGCTCAGGCGAGCAGCTCGTCGGCCGCCGTGTGGGCGTCCGTCGCCCCCGACACCACGGCCTCGGCCAGCTCGTCGAGCCGGTCCCCGGACCCCACCGAGCCCCACCGCCGGCGCAGTGCGGTCAGCGCGATCGTCTCGATCTCGTCCCGCGCCCGGCGCACGCGCCGGCGCCGGAGCTCGCCACTGGTCTCCAGCCAGGAGCGGTGCTCCTCGATCGCGTCCACGACGTCCTCGACGCCCTGGCCCGACGATGCGGTGGTCTTGAGGACAGGCGGACGCCAGGCCTCGTCGCGGCGCTCGGCCAGCCCGAGCATCGACCGCAGGTCGCGTCGTACCTTGTCGGCACCGTCGCGGTCGGACTTGTTGACGACGTAGAGGTCGCCGATCTCGAGGATGCCGGCCTTGGCCGCCTGGATCCCGTCGCCCATCCCGGGCGCGAGCAGGACGATGGTGGTGTCGGCCTGGCCGGCGATCTCGACCTCGCTCTGGCCGACGCCGACGGTCTCGACCAGGACGACGTCGAAGCCCGCAGCGTCGAGCACCCGAAGGGCCTGGGGGGTCGTCCAGGCGAGTCCGCCGAGGTGGCCGCGCGCGGCCATCGAGCGGATGAACACACCCGGGTCGAGCACGTGGTCGCCCATCCGGATCCGGTCGCCGAGGAGCGCGCCGCCGGAGAACGGGGAGGACGGATCCACGGCCAGTACGGCGACCCGGTGGCCGCGCCGCCGCAGCTCACCGATGAGGGCGTTGGTCGAGGTGGACTTGCCGACGCCGGGCGAGCCCGTGATGCCGACGACATGGGCCCGGCCGGCATGGGGCGCCAGCGCCCGCATCACCTCGGGCAGCAGCGGCGACTCGTCCTCGACGAGCGACACCAGTCGACCCACCGAGCGAGGGTCGCCGCCACGGGCCTTGTCCACGATGCCAGGAACGGCCGCCGCGGTGATCCCGCGACGGCCGCTCCCGGTGGATGCTTCGGTCAAGCCGATGGGCCGATCAGATGAGCCGGTCGGACCGGTCGGTCAGCTGGCCGGGACGCGCAGCACGAGCGCGTCGCCCTGGCCGCCACCACCGCACAGCGCGGCGGCACCGAGGCCACCGCCGCGGCGCTTGAGCTCGAGGGCGAGGTGCAGCGTGATCCGCGCACCGGAGGCGCCCAGCGGGTGACCGATGGCGATGGCGCCACCGTTGACGTTGACCTTGTCCTCGTCGATGCCGAGCGCACGCGCCGACTCGATGCCGACGGCGGCGAACGCCTCGTTGAACTCGACCAGGTCGAGGTCGGCGGCGGTCAGGCCCGCCTTGTCGAGCGCCTTCTTGGTGGCGTTGGCGGGCTGCAGCTGCAGCGTGGAGTCCGGGCCGGCGACCTGGCCGTGGCTCACGATCTCGGCGAGGATCGGCAGGCCGAGCTCCTCGGCCTTCTTCTTGCTGGTGACGACCACGGCGGCGGCGCCGTCGGAGATCTGCGAGGAGGACGCCGCGGTGATGGTGCCGTCCTTGGAGAACGCGGGACGCAGCGCGGCGAGGCTCTCGGCGGTGGTGTCGCCACGGACGCCCTCGTCCTTGCTGACGACGACCGGGTCGCCCTTGCGCTGCGGGATCGAGACCGGGACGATCTCGTCGTCGAAGACGCCGTTCTTCTGGGCGGCGGCGGCGAGCTGGTGGGAGCGGGCCGCGACGGCGTCCTGCTCATCACGGGTCAGCGGGGTCTCACGGCACGCGTTGGTCGACTCGGTCAGGTTGCCCATGCCCTGCTGGGTGGCCTGGTCGAAGAGCGCGTCATAGGCCAGCGAGTCGACGAGCGCGGTGTCGCCGTACTTGAAGCCCTCGCGGGACTTCGGGAGCAGGTGGGGCGCCTGGGTCATCGACTCGGTGCCACCGGCGACGACGATGTCGGCCTCGCCGGCGCGGATCAGCTGGTCGGCCTGGGCGATGGCGTTGATGCCCGACAGACACACCTTGTTGATCGTGATCGAGGGCACCTGCGGCGGCAGGCCCGCGGCCAGACCGGCGGTGCGGGCGGGGTTCTGGCCGGCACCGGCCTGCAGCACCTGGCCGACGATCAGGTAGTCGACCTGGTCACCGGAGACGCCGGCCTTCTCCAGCGCGCCCTTGATGGCGACGCCCGCGAGGTCGGCGGCCGACAGGGTCTTGAGGGCGCCGAGGTGGCGACCGATCGGCGTACGGGCGCCGGCGACGATGACGCTGGGGTTGTCGGACATGCTTCCTCCGCAGGGTGGGTCGGACTCCGTCGTACGACGGTGCGAACCCGATCGACTCTACTCGCCGGTAGCCGGGGTGATCGAGCGGTCCAGCCCGCGGTCGCTGAGGCGCTCGTCACACGGGACGACCCGGCACAATGGCCTCCATGAGCACTCTTCCCACGCACCTCTTCACCGCCATCGACCACGTCGGCATCGCCGTGCCGGACCTGGACGAGGCGATCGCCTTCTATCGCGACACCTACGGCATGGTCGTCGCGCACGAGGAGACGAACGAGGAGCAGGGCGTGCGCGAGGCGATGATCGCCGTCGGCGACACCGACTCGAAGATCCAGCTGCTCGCTCCGCTGAGCCCCGAGTCGACCATCGCCAAGTTCATCGACCGCAGCGGCCCGGGCCTCCAGCAGCTGGCCTACCGCGTCGAGAGCATCGACGAGGTGTCCGCGATCCTGCGCGAGCGCGGCCTGCGGCTGCTCTACCCCGAGCCCAAGCGCGGCACCGCTGACAGTCGCATCAACTTCATCCACCCCAAGGACGCCGGCGGCGTGCTGGTGGAGCTCGTCGAGCCCGCTCAGGGCGCGCCAGCCCACTGACCCCGCCGAGGTGCGAGGGTTTCTCGCACGAGGTGCGGGGGTTTCTCACCCGAGATGCGGGTCCCGGGTGAGAAACCGGCCCACTTCGGGCGAGAAACTCCCGCACTTCGTCATTTCCAGCGGAGGCGGAGTGGATCGCCGGGGCGGAGCTGGGCGAGCCGGTCGATGTCGGCGTCGACGATGACCCCGACGACCGGATAGCCACCGGTGACGGGGTGGTCGGGCCCGAAGACGACCGGCAGCCCGTCCGGTGGGACCTGGATCGCACCGCGCAGGGCGCCCTCGCTGGGCAGCTGACCGCGGTCGCGGACGGCGGCGAGCGGCGTGCCGGTCAGCCGGAGGCCGACCCGGTTGCTCTCGGGGCCCACCACCCAGGTGTCGCGCACGAGCTGTCCGGGATCGGCGAACCAGTCGGCACGCGGGCCGGGCACGACCCGCAGCTCCGCCTCCCGGTCGTACGACGCCGGGGAGACCGCGTCGACGAGGATCGGCCCGGCAGCCGCGTGCCCCACCGGCAGCGTCGTCCCCGGCACCAGCGGCGCGGGACCGAGCGCCGCGAGCTGGTCGTGGGAGCGCGAGCCGAGGACACTCGCGACGTCGACTCCCCCGCGGATCGCCACGTAGGAGCGCAACCCGCTCGGCGGCGTGCCGAGGCGCAGGCGCTGGCCCGGCCGCAGCGTCAGGACGGCGCCCGACGGCTCGGCACGGCTGTCCACCCGCAATGGCGTCGGGGCGCCGGTGACGCAGACCGTGACGTAGCCGGCCGCCTGGACCTCGAGCCCGCCGAGCACCACCTCGACCGCGGCGGCGCCGGGCGCGTTGCCGACCATCCGGTTCCCCAGGGAGTACGACGCCCGGTCGGCCGCGCCGCTGGCGCCGACGCCGATCGCGGCATGGCCCGGCCGCCCCTCGTCCTCGATGAGGCAGGGGCCGCCGTCGACCGCGGTCACGACGAGGTCGCTCACCCGACCGCCTCGAACCGGACCGTCGTGCCTGCGGCGAGCAGGGCGGGCGAGGACCGCTCGAGGTCCCACATCACCAGCTCGGTGCGGCCGATGAGCTGCCAGCCTCCGGGACTCCGGCGTGGGTAGATGCCGCTGAACTCCCCCGCCAGCCCCACGGCTCCAGCGGGGACCTCGGTCCGGGGCCGCTCGAGCCGGGGCACCTGCAGGCGAGGATCGCCGCCGACGAGGTAGGCGAAGCCGGGGGCGAAGCCGCCGAAGGCCACGCGCCACGGCCGGCCCGTGTGCGCGGCCACCACGTCGGCCTCTCCGAGCCCGGTGAGACGGGCGACGTCCGCGAGGTCCGGGCCGTCGTAGGTCACCGGGACCACGACCTCCACCTCCGGCCGGGATAGTCCCTGCCCAAAGGCACCGGATTTCGGCGAAATCCGGTGCTTGTGGGCAGGGACCATCCCCCGCAGGCGCTCCACCGCCACTCCAGGTCGCGCCACGAGCAGCACCGTCCGTGCACCGGGGACGAGGTCGGCGAGCAGCTCGGGCGCAGCGGGGTGGGCGCGGACGATGTCGGCCACGGCGACCACGTCCGCGGTGTCGGCCAGCTCGACCAGGAGCCCGCGGTCGCCGTACGGGAGGGTCCTCACGTGAAGGGCCGGACGTCGATCCCCGTCTCGGCGAGGGCCTGGCGCACGGCGGCGGCGAGGGCAGGTGCGCCGGGCGAGTCGCCGTGGACGCACAGCGAGCGGACGTCGCCGGCGTGCGCGAGCAGGACCGCCTGCGCAGCCACGTCGGTCGGGTCGGTGAGCACGGCGCTCGGCTCGGACCGAGGTGTCAGCGTCCCGTCGGGACGGTAGGCCCGGTCGGCGAAGCCCTCGGCGATCGCCGTGATCCCGGTGTCGTCGGCGACGTCGAGGAAGGTGGCGCCCGGTTGTCCGAGGACGGGCAGCTCGACGCCGTGGGCGTCGTTGAAGGCGGCCACGGCCCGCAGCACCGCTCGCGCGACCGTCGACCGGCTCTGGACCGCGTGATAGAGCGCGCCGTGGGGCTTGACGTAGGAGACCTGCCCGCCCGCTGCCCGGGCGATGCCGTCGAGGGCACCGAGCTGATAGAGCACGTCGGCCTCGAGGTCGGCAGCCGGCATCTCGATGTAGCGCCGACCGAAGCCGGCGAGGTCGCGGTAGCCGACCTGGGCGCCGATCCGCACGCCGTGCTCGACGGCGGACTCGCAGGTCCTCCGCAGGGTCAGCGGGTCGCCCGCGTGGAAGCCGCAGGCCACGTTGGCGCTGGTGAGGTGCGGCATCAGGGCCGCGTCGTCGCCCAGCTCCCAGCGTCCGAAGGACTCCCCCACGTCGGCGTTGACGTCGATCGCGACGGCCGCCACGGCGGCTCCCGCGTCCACCCGCGGGTCCGTGCCCGCCTGCCCAGAGCGACCCGAATGCAACGTCACGGGCCTATGGTGGCGCATGCCGGGTGCGCCCCGTCCGTGAGACGACGGTCACGAAGTGCCCCCTCGAACATTACCGATGGGTAATCTTCCGCCGGGGCCGAGCGCCCACCCCATCGCAGACAACCAGGAGACGACGATCGTGCAGCACATCCTCGACGCCATCCAGGCCGCCGAATCCGGCGACACCTCCCCGGAGGACTTCGCCAACCTCGAGCTTCCCGAGTCCTACCGCGCCGTCACGGTGCACAAGGACGAGGTCGACATGTTCGAAGGCGTCGCCTCCCGCGACAAGGACCCGCGCAAGTCTCTCCACGTCGACGACGTGGCCCTCCCCGAGCTCGGTCCGGGCGAGGCGTTCGTGGCGGTCATGGCCTCAGCGATCAACTACAACACCGTGTGGACCTCGATCTTCGAGCCCGTCTCCACCTTCGGCTTCCTCGAGCGCTACGGTCGCGAGTCCGAGCTCGGCGCCCGCCACAACCTCGACTACCACATCGTGGGCTCGGACCTGTCCGGCGTCGTGCTCGCCGTCGGCGCCGGCGTCACCAAGTGGAAGCCCGGCGACCGCGTCGTCGCGCACTGCCTCTCCGTCGAGCTCGAGGCCCCCGACGGCCACAACGACACGATGATGGACCCCTCCCAGCGCATCTGGGGCTTCGAGACCAACTTCGGCGGCCTCGCCGACGTCGCCATGGTCAAGGCCAACCAGCTCATGCCCAAGCCCGAGCACCTCACCTGGGAGGAGGCCGCCTCCCCCGGCCTGGTCAACTGCACCGCCTACCGCCAGCTCGTCTCCGCCAACGGCGGCAACATGAAGCAGGGCGACAACGTCCTGATCTGGGGCGCCTCCGGCGGCCTCGGCGGCTTCGCCACCCAGTACGCCCTCAACGGTGGCGCCAACCCGATCTGCGTGGTCTCCAACGAGGAGAAGGCCCAGATCGTGCGCAACATGGGCGCCGAGCACGTCATCAACCGCTCCGAGCTCGCTCCGAAGTTCTGGAACGAGGAGGGCACGAAGCAGAACCCCAAGGAGTGGCAGCGCTTCGGCAAGGCCATCCGCGAGCTCACCGGCGGCGAGGACATCGACATCGTCTTCGAGCACCCCGGCCGCGAGACCTTCGGCGCCTCGGTCTACGTCACCCGCAAGGGCGGCACCATCACCACCTGCGCCTCCACCTCGGGCTACATGCACGAGTACGACAACCGCTACCTGTGGATGAACCTCAAGAAGATCATCTCCAGCCACTTCGCCAACTACCGCGAGTCGTGGGAGGCCAACCGCCTCATCGCGCAGGGCAAGATCCACCCCACCCTCTCGCGCACCTACAAGCTCGAGGACACCGGCCAGGCCGCCCTCGACGTCCACCACAACAAGCACCAGGGCAAGGTCGGCGTCCTGTGCCTCTCCCCCGAGGAGGGCCTGGGCGTGACGAAGCCCGAGATGCGCGCCCAGCACCTCGACAAGATCAACCTCTTCCGGGGCATCTGATCCCACCCGGCCGACCTGAACAGAACAGGCCGCGCCGCACGCCGTACGACGAGCAGGGGCTCGCGCGATCTCGCGCGGGCCCCTGTTCGTCATCTCCACCACCGCCGGCCATCCGAGCTGTGACGCAGGCCCCACCGGTGGGGCCTGCTGGGAAACGGCGAGCCGATCGGGGATCATTGACCGGTCCCCCCCATGCACGCACCAACCAGGGAGCCTCATTCCATGAGCGACCAGGGTCTGTCCATCTTCGACGACGAGCCCACCCCGACCGAGGAGTCCACGACCGTGAGCACGAAGGCCGACGACGAACCGACCCAGGTGATCCCCGCCCAGCGCGCGGCCGAACGGCCTGCAACACCGGCCGCTCCCACGGCGCAGCGGGTTGCCCCCGCGGCCCAGCGCCCGGCGAGTGCCGCCTCGACGTCGGCGGCCCGCCCGACCGGCTACGGCGCCCAGTCCACCGCCGGCGGCCTGCCGATCGTCCGCAAGGGCGGCTACGACCGCGACGCCGTCGACGCCCAGATCCGACAGCTGGCCAGCGAGAAGGCCACTCTCGGCGCGAGCCTCACCGAGTCCGAGCAGCGGGTCATCGACCTCGACAAGGAGGTCGCCCGCCTCAAGGCCGAGCTGGCCGAGGCGGAGAACCCGTCCTACGCCGGACTCGGCGGTCGGGCCAGCGCGATGCTGCGCCTCGCCGAGGAGGAGGCGGGCGAGATCCGGTCGATCGCCGAGGCCGACGCCACCGAGATCCGTGACCAGGCCACCCGCGACGCCAAGGCGATCCGGGCGGAGGCTGCCCGCGAGGCCGACGACATGCGGGCCGTCCAGCTGCGTGAGCTGGAGGAGAACCGCACCCGTCTGCTGACCGACGCGGAGCAGGAGCGCTCACTCGCCAAGAGCGAGGCCGAGGACACTCTCGCCGGGGCCCGGCGGGAGGCCGACCAGCTGCGTCTCGCGGCACAGCAGGAGGTCTCCGAGCAGCGCAGCCAGGCGCAGCGCGACGTCGAGCAGGCCCGTGCGGCCGTCGACCGCGAGGTGCAGGAGGCCCGGCGGGCACTGGCCGTGGAGAAGGAGCGACTGGCTCGCGAGGCCACCGACCACCACAACACCGCGGTCGCGGAGACCCGCCGCCTGGTCGAGGAGGCCGAGGAGCGCGCCAACGCCGCCGAGGCCCGCGCGTCCGAGGCCAACCAGCAGGCGACGGCCAACCGGAGCGCAGCCCA
Source organism: Nocardioides caeni (assembly GCF_004912195.1). GTDB lineage: Bacteria > Actinomycetota > Actinomycetes > Propionibacteriales > Nocardioidaceae > Nocardioides > Nocardioides caeni. The sequence goes on along the minus strand of NZ_STGW01000001.1, from coordinate 427,394 downwards.
GTCGGAGTCCGAGGGCATCCTGACCCGGGCGCGGCGCGAGGCCGAGCAGATCATCGTGTCGGCCCGGACCCAGGCCGAGGCCATCACCGCCAGCGGTGACGCCGAGGTGCAGCGTGAGATCGCGAGCCGCCGGGCCGAGCTCGACCGGCTCACCAAGCGACGGGCCGCGATCACCGCCCAGCTCAGCTCGCTGGCCGACCTCGTCGCCGGCTTCGGCGAGGACGAGAGTTGAGCGACGGCGGGGCAGGCCCGACCGACGACCAGCTCGACAGCGTCGCCGGTCATGCGGGGATCGACCCCGCGTCGCCGACCCCCGCGCCCGCGCCCTACGGCGCCCCGGGCAAGCCGTTCGACCGCCGTTCGCCGTTCTACTACGGCTTCGTCGGCGCGCTCGGAGCACTGACGGCGTGGTGGCTCTTCCAGGCCGTCACCAGCATCGGCTCGGTGCTGATGATGATCGTGGTCGCGTTCTTCCTGGCCGCCGGGCTCAACCCGGCCGTCGAGCTCCTCGAGAGGCGTGGGCTGCGGCGCTCGTTCTCGGTCACCGTCGTGATCCTGCTCGCGCTGGGTGCGGTCGCGCTGTTCCTCGTGGCGATCGTCCCGGTGATCACCGACCAGGTCAGCGCGCTCACCAAGAACGCGCCGATCTGGCTCGACCAGCTCCAGGAGAACAAGCGGATCCAGGAGCTCAACGACGAGTACGACGTCATCGACAAGATCGAGGCCAAGATCACCGACGGTGACTTCGTCTCGGCCCTGTTCGGCGGCGCGCTGGGCTTCGGCATCAAGATCATCTCGGCGCTGTTCAACATGTTCGTGATCGTCGTGCTGACGCTCTACTTCCTCGCCTCGCTGCGCACGACCACCACCGCGGTCTACCGTCTCGCCCCGGCCTCGCGTCGCTCGCGGGTGGCCGCGATCGGCGACAAGGTGATCGCCAACATCGGCGGCTATGTCTCCGGTGCGTTCGTGGTGGCGCTGTGCGCCGGCATCACGTCGCTGATCTTCCTGTCGTTCACCGAGATCGGCGAGTACGCCGTCGCGCTGGCCTTCGTCGTGGCCGTGCTCGACGTCATCCCGATGATCGGTGCCACCCTCGGCGCCGTGATCGTCTCGGCGATCGCCTTCGCCACCGACATCAAGACCGGCATCGCGTGCGTGATCTTCTACGTGATCTACCAGCAGGTCGAGAACTACGTCGTCTACCCGCGGGTGATGAGCAAGTCCGTCGACCTGCCCGGTGCCGTCATCGTCATCGCGGCACTGATCGGCGCGGGCCTGCTCGGCGTCGTCGGAGCCCTGCTCGCGATCCCCGTGGCCGCGGCGATCCTGCTGATCGTGCGAGAAGTCGTCGTCAAACGGCAGGACCTGCTCTGACCCACTCGCCGACGAGAGTCAGCCCTGCATGCCGATGAGCCAGCCGGCCAGGAACTGCGCGTCCGTCGGGGCGCTCACGACGGAGGCGATCCCCGGGTCGACGGCCCACGGGACGACGCCGTCGCGGACCAACTTCGTCCGCAGCCGGTTGGGGTGGTCGAAGAAGTCGGTGCCGAGATCCACCTCGCCGGTGCAACCCAAGCGGAAGACCGCTCGCTGGACGAGCGGCTGGGCTCCGAACGGGTCGTCGTAGCGCGCCTGCACGCTGACGTACTGCCGCACCTCGCGCGAGCAGGCCGTCGGAGCACCGACCGCGGACGCCTCGGCCTGCGCCGACCACGCCTGGTCGACGACGTCAGCCGTGGTCGCCCGGGCATAGGTCAGCCGGAACGCGCCCTCCTCCAGACGGTAGGCGCAGACCACGGCATCGATCGGGTCGCCCCTCCCCTCGTCGGACATGCCGGAGGAGCCGTCCGGGATGGTCGCCGACGAGGCCGGACAGACCTCGACCGGACGGGCCGACGCGATGATCCGGGCCCGCAGGTCCGGGTCCGTGCTCGCAACCGTCAGCCGCTCTCCCTCGGCCTCGACCGTCTCCTGGACCAGGCCACCGGGCCAGGTGACCGTGCCGACCTCGACGTCACCGCCCAGCCAGACGTACGGCGTGGGGTCATCCTCCTGCGGAGAGTTCTCCAGCCACGGATAGCGCGCACAGACGTCGGACAGGAGGACCGGTCGTCCTACCCAACCAGAGACCCAGTCTCCGCTGACATAGGCCGGCGGGCAGGCGCTGGTGTCGCCAGCGAAGGACAGGGGCGCACCGCCGTACCCCCAGTCCGCTGGGACCTCGACAGTCAACCCACCCCACGACTCGGTGCGCCAGCCGGGGGCAGCCGCGCCGTCCGTGGGCTCGGTCGCGACGGGCGGCGGGTCGTCGGCACCATCGGTGCTCACGACCGCGGTGGCCGCACCGACCGCCACGACCGCGGCGGCGGCCGCCGACACCAGCCAGCGCCGTCGGCGGCGCTGGGCGACGGCTCGGCGCACCTCGCCGACACCCAGCGCATGGACGTCGGCCGAGCCGGCGCGCTCGGCGAGGCCGCCGCGCACCAGCTCCTCGAGCTCATGCTCCTCCATCACTCCTCCTCCTCCCCTGCGTGCTGGCTCGCCAGCTCGCGACGCAACGCCGCGAGCGCTCGGTGGACGTGGGACCGCACCGTGGGCTCGGCGACGTCGAGGATCGCGGCGATCTCGGGATAGTCCAGGTCCTCGTAGAAGCGCAGCACGACGGCGGCTCGCTGCTGGGTCGGGAGCCCGGAGCACATCCGCCACACGGCGTCGCTCCGCGCCACCGTGTCGGCCGGGTCGGCCGCGACGGTGCCACGCACCTCCGCGACGGGCGACTCCCGCCGTCGGGAGCTGCGCCACGCGGACACGTGCCCGTTGACGACCATCCGCCGCACGTACTGGTCCGGGTCCTGCGTCCGGCTGATCCGGCCCCACCTCTCACACGCCCTCACCAGCGCCGCCTGGACCGCCTCCTCCGCGGCCTGCTGGGATCCCGTCACCAGGTAGCCGAAGCGCAGCAGAGACGCGATCCGGGCCTCCGCCCACGCGGCGAAGTCATTCGCCGCGACGTCGTGCTCCTGCTCCATGGCCACATCCACGCACGAAACACGTCGCAGCGGGCCGATCTGTTGCACCGGGTCGCCCCATTTTCTCCGATCCGGGCGCTGAGGCAGGAGCAGCCGACCTCAGACGGTGACGGGCTCGTCGGTGACCACGGCTCGCTCGCCGACCTTGACGGCGACCACGCCGGCAACGACCAGCGCGCCACCGAGCAGCTGGATCGCGGCGGGGAGTTGGTCGAGCAGCAGCCACGCCCACAGCACGCCGATCAGGACCTCGCTGAGCGCGACGAAGGACGCGAGCCGCGAGCCCAGCCGCCGGCTGGCCTCGATGCCCGTCACGTAGGCCAGCGCGGCGGTGACCAGGCCGAGCAGCACGATCGGCACCCAGGCGGCCGCGTCGATGCCGGCGTAGGTCACGGTCGCGGCCGAGGTCGCCAGCGGCATCAGGCCGACGAGGCCGAGCACTCCGAGGAGGGCACCGCCGACGACGAGTCCTCCGGCGGCAAGCGCGAGCGGCGGCAGCCCGCTGCGCTCGTCGGCGGAGATGACGAAGTACGTCGCGCATCCCACCATCGCCGCCAGTGCCCACGCCGCGCCCTGCGCGTCGAAGTCGGCGCCGGAGAAGAGGTCGAGGACCAGGAGCAGGCCGAGACCGGCCACCACGGCGCCGGCCAGGGTCATCGGTCCGGGCCGCTGCCCGTGGACGAGCCACATCCAGCCCACGACGGCCGCAGGTGCGGTGTACTCGATGAGCAGGGCCGGTCCGACGTCCATGGTCTGCACGGCCGAGAAGTAGCAGAACTGGGCACCGGCGACCGCCAGGCCTCCGTAGAGGAGGACGGTCGGCGCGCCCCGACGCAGCAGGTGCCAACGCCCACGGAGTGCGGCCACCCCGAAGGGGGCGACGACGAGCGCCCCGATCGCGATCCGGAGCAGGACGACGCTGCCGGCCGTCCACCCGGCGTCGAGCAGCGGCCGGGCGAGGGCGCCCGACATCCCGAAGGCGGTCGCCGACGTGAGCGCCAGCGCGAGCCCGGCGCTGAGCGGCGTGCGCACGGCGCTGTCACGGGTCATGGTGCTCATGGCCCATGACGGTAGTCCGGCGTGATGTAACCTGTCAAAGTGGTTTTCGCTCATGACACGGCCATGGCGCTCCAGGCCGCGACGGCGCTCGTGAACTCCACGCTCGAGCCGGTCACCCTCGACACCCCCGCTGCCCTCGACGAGTTCCTGTCGGAGTTCGGCTACACCGGCCGCCGCGACGGCGACGAGGCCGAGCTCGCGGCCGTCCGGGCCGTGCTCCCCCGGCTGCGCACCCTGCTCACCGCCGACCGCGACCGAGCAGCGGCGCTTGTCAACGACCTGCTCCGCGACGCCCAGGCGCTGCCGCAGCTGCGTCGCCACGACGGCTACGACTGGCACCTCCACGCCGTCGACCCGCAGGCACCGCTGGCCGAGCGGATCGTCGTGGAGACCGCGATGGCGATGATCGACGTCATCCGCGCCGACGACATGTCGCGCCTGGCCCTCTGCGCCGACGAGTCCTGCGACGGCGTCGTGCTCGACCTGTCCCGCAACCGGTCCAAGCGCTTCTGCTCGGTGACCTGCGGCAACCGCAACGCGGTCGCCGCCTATCGCGCCCGCCAGGCCGAGGAGGCCTGACCTTCCCCGATCCGGGCCCTGGGCGTCAGTCGCCGAGGAATCGGCTGACGGCCTCCACGAAGATGTCCGGCTGCTCGGAGTGCAGCCAGTGCCCGGCGTTCTTGATCGTCACCTTGCGGTTGCGCGGGAACCAGCGGTCCATCGCGGGCTCGTGCTCGGGCCGCACGTAGTCGGAGCGTCCGCCGGCGAGCCACAGCACCGGCCCGTCGTACGGCGGACGGTCGGCCAACCGCTCGGCCGGCCAGTCGCTGATGACGTCGAGGTCGTGGGCCAGCACCTCGAGGTTGACCTGCCACGACCAGCCGTGCGGGGCGGCCGCGTCGCGCCGCAGGTTCTGCAGCAGGAAGGAGCGGACCGTCGTGTTGGGCACGGCCCCGGCGAGCATCCGGTCCGCGTCGTCACGCTTGTCGACCGCGGCGAGGTCGAGCCCCTGCAGGGCCGCGAAGTAGCCGGGGAACTCGCGACTGCCCTGCAGCGCGACCGGCGAGATGTCGGCGACGCACAGGCGCGAGACGCGCTCGGGATGGAGCAGGGTCAGCACCATCGCCGTCTTGCCGCCGAGCGAGTGACCGACCACGGCGACCTGCTCCTGGCCGGCCACCTCGTCGATGAGGTCCGTGACGGCCTCGGCGGTCTCCAGGTAGTCGAAGCGCTCGGGCCACGGCGAACGCCCGTGGTGAGGAAGGTCGACGAGCAGCACGCGGTGGCGCTCGGCGAGGCGCTTGGCGATGCCGGTCCAGTTCTTGCCCTGGCCGAAGAGGCCGTGGAGAAAGACCACACGGCTCCCGGCGGAGCCGAGAGCCGTGTGGTGAAGCATCACGCGTGAAGGCTACTTGGCGTAGTTGTGAAAGCCCTCGCCGGTCTTGCGACCGAGCTTGCCCTCGGCGACCTTCTCCTCGAGCAGCGCCGCCGGCTTGAAGCCGGGCTCGCCGAACTCGCCGAAGAGCTCCTTCTGGATGGCCAGCGACACGTCGTTGCCGACGACGTCGAGCAGCTCGAAGGGACCCATCGGGAATCCGGCGGTCTCCTTGATGGCGGCGTCGATGGTCGCCATCTCCTCGCCACCCTCGTGCAGGAGGATCGCGTCGTTGAGGTAGGGGAACAGCAGCAGGTTGACGATGAAGCCCGAGCGGTCGCCGGCGGAGACGCCGACCTTCTTGACGTTGGCGGTCAGCGCGCGGACGGTCTCGTCGACGTCGGCGGAGGTCGCCGGGGTGGTGATGATCTCGACGAGCTTCATCACCGGTGCCGGGTTGAAGAAGTGCATGCCGATGACGTCGGCCGGGCGTCCGGTGGCCTCGCCGAGCTTCGTGATCGGGAGCGAGGAGGTGGTCGTCGCCAGGATCGCGCCGGGCTTGCAGATGCGGTCGAGGTCGCGGAAGAGCTCGAGCTTGATGTCGAGGTCCTCGGCGATGGCCTCGACGACGATGTCGACGTCGCCCAGCGCCTCGCGCTCGGTCGCTCCGGTGAGGCGGCCCAGCAGCGCGTCCTTGTCCTTCTCGGTGCCCTTGCCCTTGGCGATGGCGCGGTCGAGGTTCTTGGTGATGTAGCCGACGACGCCGTCGAGCTTGTCCTGGCTGCGGCCGACGTAGACGACGTCATAGCCGGCCTGGGCGAAGACCTGGACGATGCCGGAGGCCATCGTGCCGGTGCCGACGACACCGACCTTGGCGATGTCGTGCTTGAACGTCGGCGCGGCGGCCTCGCCTGCGGCCGCGGCCTCGTCGGCGAACGTGCGGCCCTCGGCGACGAGCTTCTCGAGCAGGCCGGCCGGCTCGTGCAGGTGGTCGCCGGTCTCGGCGTACCGCGCGGCGAGCAGGTCACGCACCGTGGCGGCGCCGAGCTCGTCGACCACGGTCAGCGGGCCCTTGGGGTAGCCGCAGCCGAAGCGCATCGCGGCGTCGATGTCGGCCACGGAGGCGTAGCCCGACTCGTAGGTGCGCACCGCGTGGTTGAGGTACGGCAGCACGAGGGTGTTGAAGATCTGCTCACTCGAGGTCATGGGCCGGATTCTGACACCACTGGGGAGCTGTGGCTACCCGTCGGTAACCATGCGAGACGGATCGAGACCGACGTCACAGCGACTCAGTTCCACCACGTCGGAACGGGGGTTCGCGCAGGGGAGCGCCGGTCAACGACCGGCCCCTCGTCCACGACCGGGCCCGTCCGCCGGCGCCGCGCGCGGGACGGTAGATTCGTCGCCCGTGAGACTCGTCGTGGCGCGCTGCCAGGTGGACTACGCCGGCCGACTGACCGCCCATCTCCCGATGGCCACCCGGGTCCTGATGCTCAAGGCCGACGGATCCGTGCTGGTCCACTCCGACGGCGGCTCCTACAAGCCCCTCAACTGGATGTCGCCGCCCTGCACGGTCCGTGAGGCCACCACCGAGGACGGCCAGGTCGAGTGGACCGTGACCGCGAAGGCGCCCAAGGGCCAGACCCCCGACACGCTGCGGATCCTCATCGAGGAGATCCACCACGACTCCCGGCACGAGCTCGGCCTCGACCCCGGTCTGCAGAAGGACGGCGTCGAGAAGCATCTCCAGGAGCTGTTGGCCGAGCACCCGATGACCCTCGCCGAGGGTCTCACCCTGGTCCGGCGCGAGTTCCCCACGGCAATCGGTCCGGTCGACCTGATGTGCCGTGACGGCGAGGGCCTCAGCGTCGCCGTCGAGATCAAGCGGCGCGGAGAGATCGACGGCGTCGAGCAGCTGACGCGTTATCTGGAGCTCCTCAACCGCGATCCCCTGCTGACCGGCCGCGGCAAGGTGCGCGGCATCTTCGCCGCCCAGGAGATCAAGCCGCAGGCCCGCGTCCTCGCCGAGGACCGCGGCATCACCTGCGCGGTCGTCGACTACGACGCCCTGCGCGGCATCGACAACGTCGAGGACCGGCTCTTCTGATGGCCACGATCTTCCACCTCGCCCTCGCCTCGGACTGGGCCGAGGCGGAGGTGTCCGGCAGCTACACGATCTCCACGCGGGGGCGCAGCCTCGCGGAGGAAGGATTCATCCACGCCAGCCGTGCCGACCAGTGGACCGGCGTGCGCGACCGGTTCTATGCCGACGTCACCGAGCCGCTGGTGCTGCTGCACATCGACACCGATCTGCTCGACGTACCCGTCGTCGAGGAGCCGGCGAGCCCGGGCGGCAGCGAGACCTTCCCGCACATCTACGGTCGGCTGCCGGCCGCGGCGGTCGTCAAGGCCATCCCACTCCCCCCCGCGCCGGCCGCAGCGCCTGTCGCGCCAGCACCGGTCGCAGACCCGGCCCCCGCGGCGGCTGCCGCCCGGCCGGGCGAGAGCTTCACCCGTCTCTACTTCCGCGAGATCTTCTTCAACGCCGCCATCCTGATGCTGGCGATCACCGTCAGCGTGCTCGGGATGGTCGTCGGCGGCACGGCCGACGACCGCACCGGGCCGGGGATCGGCGGCGTCGCCGGGCTGGCGCTCGGCCTGGTGGCGGCTCGGTGGCTCTATCGCCGTCGCCACGCGGCGCGGACGGCCGCCTGACCGGACGGGCGGAGCGTCAGGCGCCGGCAGCGGGCGGCGCGGTGGCGTCGGCGGACTCGCCACCGGCCTCGCGGGCCACCCAGTCCTCGATCGCGTTGATGTCGGCCTTGCTGCGGGTCACGACGGCCAGCAGGTCGTTCATGGTGGCGACCTCCTCGACCTGCTCCTTGATGAACCACTGCATGAACTGCTCGGAGGCGTAGTCGTTCTCCTCGCGCGCGATGCGCAGCAGGCCGTAGATCTGCTCCGTGACCTTCTTCTCCTGGGCGAGCGCCAGGGCGATCGGAGCGGTGATGTCGTCGAAGGTCGCGGTCGGGGCCTCGACGCCCGGGATCTCCACGTCGGCGTCGGTGTCGAGGAGGTACTGCACCATCATCATCGCGTGCTGGCGCTCCTCGAGCGCCTGGCCGTAGAAGAAGCCCGCCAGCCGCGGCATCGTCAGGGCGTCGTAGTAGACGGCGCACGCGAGGTACTGGTTGTGCGCGGCGAACTCGTTGCCGATCTGGGTGTTGAGCTGGTCGGTGAAGCGTGGGGCAGCCATGGGGAGAACCCTAGTGGACCCTCAGGCCGCCTTCTGCAGCTGCTTCTTGCTGACCTTCTTGCCGTCCGCGCGGACCAGGACCCGCTTCTTGACGGTGTAGCCGGCGGGGAGGGTGCCCTCCTTGAGCATGCGGATGGGGCAGCGACCGCAGCGCGACTTCGACACGCAGCACTTCGTCTTGGGCAGCTTCTTGAGCTTGCCCTTCGACTTCTTCTTGTCCTTGCCCACGACAGCAGGATAAGCGATGAGGCTAGGCAGACCTAACAGCCGTGACGTGCGTCACGGGTGATCGGGATCGCTACGGTGGCCCCGTGATCGAGATCTGGCACAACCCGTCGTGCTCCAAGAGCCGCACCGCGGAGTCCGAGCTGCGCACGGCAGGCACCGACTACGTCGTACGACGCTATCTGGACGAGCCGCCGACCGTGGCCGAGCTCGAGGACGTGCTCGCCCGGCTGGGCCTGGCTCCCTGGGACATCACCCGCACCGCCGACGCGCGCAAGCTCGGCGTCGAGCTGCCCGCGAAGGACGAGTCCGAGCATGACGCGTGGGTGGCACTGCTCGCCGAGCATCCGCGCCTCATCCAGCGACCGATCCTGATCGGTGCCGGTACGGCGGTCGTCGGCCGCGATGCCGAGTCGATCGCCCGCGCGATCGACTCGGACTGATGCGTCCTAGAGGCCGTTGGCCCTGCGGATCACCTGGACGATGCCGCCCATGATCTCGGTGAGGCCGAAGTCCTTCGGCGTGTAGACCGCAGCGACGCCGAGCTCGACGAGCTTGCGGCCGTCGGAGTCGGGGATGATGCCGCCCACGATGACGGGGACGTCGTCCATGCCGGCGGCCTTGAGCCCGTCAAGGACGGCCGGCACCAGCTCCATGTGCGAGCCGGAGAGGATCGACAGGCCGACGCAGTGCACGTCCTCGGCCACGGCCGCGGCGACGATCTGCTCGGGCGTGAGCCGGATGCCCTGGTAGATGACCTCGAAGCCGGCGTCGCGCGCGCGCACGGCCACCTGCTCGGCGCCGTTGGAGTGGCCGTCGAGGCCGGGCTTGCCGACGAGCAGGCGCAGTCGGCCGCCGAGCTCGTCGGCCGTCGTACGGACGGCCTCGCGGACCGCGCTCAGCTCGGCACCCGCCTCCGCGACACCGACGGCACCGGACACACCGGTCGGCGCCCGGAACTCGCCGAAGACCTCACGCAGCGTCCCGGCCCACTCCCCCGTGGTCGCACCCGCGCGGGCCGCAGCGAGGGTGGCCTGCATCAGGTTCTCGCCGGACTTGGCGTCCTCGGCGACCTTCGCCAGCGCCTCGGCGACCTCCGCCTCGTCGCGCTGGGCCTTCCACGCCTCGACCGATGCCTTGGCAGCCTCCTCGGCCTTCGGGTCGGCGGTCATGATCGCGTCGTCGAGGTTGGCGGTGAGGGGCGACGGCTCGGTGGTCTCGTACTTGTTGACACCGACGATGATCTCCTCGCCGGCCTCGATCCGGGCCCGGCGACGGGCGTGGGAGGAGACCAGCTCGGACTTCATGTAGTCGACGGCACCCATGGCGCCGCCCATCGCCTGGACCCGATCCATCTCGGCCCGCGCACTCTCCTTGAGCTCGGCGACCTTGGCCTCGATCACGTGTGAGCCGTCGAAGATGTCGTCGTACTCCAGCAGGTCGGACTCGAAGGCCAGGACCTGCTGCAGGCGCAGGGACCACTGCTGGTCCCACGGCCGCGGCAGACCCAGGGCCTCGTTCCACGCGGGCAGCTGCACCGCGCGGGCGCGGGCGCTCTTGGACAGGGTCACGCCGAGCATCTCGAGCACGATCCGCTGCACGTTGTTCTCCGGCTGCGCCTCGGTGAGGCCGAGGCTGTTCACCTGGACGCCATAGCGGAAGCGGCGCATCTTCGGGTCCTGGACGCCATAGCGCTCGCGAGCGATCTCGTCCCACAGCTCGGTGAAGGCGCGCATCTTGCACGTCTCCTCGATGAAGCGGACGCCGGCGTTGACGAAGAAGGAGATCCGGCCGACGACCTTCTCGAAGTCCTCGTCGCTGACCTGGCCGGAGTTCTTGACCTGGTCGAGCACGGCGATCGACGTGCAGAGGGCGTAGGCCAGCTCCTGCGTCGGCGTGGCGCCCGCCTCCTGCAGGTGATAGCTGCAGATGTTGATCGGGTTCCACTTCGGGATGTAGTTGACCGTGTAGGCGATCATGTCGGCGATCAGCCGGAGGGAGGCCTCGGGCGGGAACACGTAGGTCCCGCGCGACAGGTACTCCTTGATGATGTCGTTCTGCGTCGTGCCCGACAGGAGCTTGGCGACCTCGGCCGGCTCCATCTCCTGGTTTTGCTCCTCGGCGACCACCTGGTACATCGCGAGCATCCACATCGCGACGGCGTTGATCGTCATCGACGTGTTCATGTCGGTGAGCGGAATGTCCTTGAAGAGCTTGCGCATCTCGCCGAGGTGCGGGATCGGTACGCCGACCGTGCCGACCTCACCGCGGGCCATCGGGCTGTCGGGGTCGTAGCCGGTCTGCGTGACCAGGTCGAACGCGACCGAGAGTCCCGTCTGGCCCTTGGCCAGGTTGGTGCGGTAGAGCGCGTTGGACGCCTCGGCCGTCGAGTGGCCGGCGTAGGTCCGCATCACCCAGGGGCGGTCCTTGGGGTGCGAGGCCTTCTCGGGCGTGGCGGCAGTGTCAGGCGTGGTGCTCATAGGCGAAGCGTAGGTGCGATCACTACCGGTTGGTAACAGATGACCGCTGTGCGATTTTCCACACGCAGTCCCGTTTCGGCGGGACTCGATACCGCCGTGGCGGTGGTCCATCAGACCGCTGCCGGCACCCTCTCGACGTCGATGAGCCGGATGAGATGAGTCAGGTGCAGCATCCGCAGCACGGCCGGGCAGGTACCGCGCAGGACCACACGGACCCCACGTCGACGCGCCTGCCTGCTCGCCGCCGCGATCACCTTGAGGGCGGTGGCATCGACCGAGGCCACCCGGCTGATGTCCACGACGATGCGGCCCTCGGCATCGGGGCCGCTGTCACGCAGGTGCTGGTGGACCGCGGCGCGCACCTCGCCGGTGCTGCGGACGTCGAGGTCGCCGCCGAGCACCAGGACGCCACCGTCCGTGTGAATGTCGACGGTGCTCTCGACAGCACGGAGAGCACTGCCCTCGTCCCGACGTCTCCCGACCTGCACCTTGCGCTCCCGCATCCTGGCCTCCCGAGCCGGCTGGTGGTCCTGCCTCTCATCCACCATGACGCTCCAGATACCCGAAAGGTTGCATTCGACCCCCCGCGAGTTCGCCATTCACCTTGGCTACCCTCGGCTCATGGTCAACCTGACGCGCATCTACACCCGCACCGGCGACGCCGGCGAGACCCGCCTGGGTGACATGAGCGTGACGACCAAGACCGACCTGCGTCTGGCCGCCTACGCGGACGTCGACGAGGCCAACGCCCACCTCGGCGTGGCGATCGCGACCGGGGGGCTCGAGGAGGATGTGGTCGCGGTGCTCACCCATGTCCAGAACGACCTCTTCGACGTCGGCGCCGACCTCTGCACACCGGTCGTCGAGGACCCCGAGTTCCCGCCGCTGCGCATCGAGCAGGACTACGTCGATCGCCTCGAGGGGTGGTGCGACCACTACAACGAGCCGCTGCCCGCACTGCGCTCCTTCATCCTCAACGGCGGCACGCCGGCCGCCGCCCAGCTGCACGTCGCCCGGACCGTCATCCGGCGCGCCGAGCGTGCGGCGTGGGCCGCGCACGAGGTGCACGCCGCCGTGATGAACCCGCTCGCGATCACCTACCTCAACCGGCTCAGCGACCTCGCCTTCATCCTCGCCCGGCACGCCAACCGCGAGCAGGGCGACGTCCTCTGGGTGCCCGGAGGCCGCCGCGGCTGAGGAACGAAGCCGCGGATCACGGCCGAAGGTCGAGGAGCGTCGGCTGACCCGCGCGGCGAAGCAAGCGGGCCAGCGACGCGTCACGAGACCCGAGCCCGAACGCAGCAGACTCCTCGGCCGGGGCTGTGGACGAGACCCACTTCCCGCGGACGCGCGTGCCACGATGGACCGCGATGTCGATCCTCTCCCAACTCACCGATGACTTCCTGGCGTCGCACTTCGACTCCGGGGCGCTGGAGCGCGGCCGCGCCGTCGTCGCCGCTGGGTCGGTACGACGCCCGGAGATCGGCAAGCTCAGCCCCGACGCGGTCACGGCGACCGCCGAGGTCCAGGGGTCCCGCGACGAGCCCTATCACGTGCAGCTCCACGCGGAAGCCCGGTCGGCCAGCTATGCGGGGTGGCTGTTCACCGTCTGCAGTTGTCCCGTCCGCTCGCTGTGCAAGCACGGAGCGGCACTGGCCCTGACCCTGCGTCAGGGGTTCGCGACCACCGCGTCGCCGGCTGGTTCTGCCTGGCGGCGCACCCTGGAGACCGTCGTCTCCGAGCTGGACCGGCAGCTTCCGGACCCGCGGGACCAGGTGGCGCTCGCGCTCGAGATCTCCCTGGTCGAGCCGCGCCGACACTATGCATCGCAGGGCGCGACCCTCCACCTGCGCCCGCTGCGCTGGGGCCGCACCGGCCGCTGGATCCGCACGGGGGCGGACTGGACCGACGTGACCCGTGCCCCGTCGGCCTTCCCGGCAGCACAGGCCAGGACCGTGCTCGCACTGCACAACCTGTGGTCGGGCCACCGCAGCTATCACTCCACCGGCATGCCGCCCCTGCTCGCCGAATTCGGGCCGACCGTCCTCCGGGCGCTGCGAGAGGCGCGCGACGCCGGAGTGGAGCTCGTGGCCGCAGGAGGTCCGCGCAGGGTCGAGATCGCCGAGGACGACGCCGCGGTCGTGCTCGACCTGGATCGTGCCCGCAACGGCGGCACCCACGTGGGGGCCGCGGTCGCCCGCGACGAGCGCGAGTGGCGCGGGGACGAGGTCATCCCGGTCGGATCCCCCGCCACGATCGTCGGCCTCCTCGACGTCGACCAGCAACTGCTGCTGACGTCGTTGGAGCAGCCGATGCCGACGTCACTGCGCCACCTCCTGGACGGGGCTGGTGTCGAGATCCCCGCGGCGGAGACCGGCGAGTTCGTCGCCACCCTGCCGGCCCTGATGCGCCACCTGACCGTCCGGCCCGGTGACTCCGGGATCGCGCTGCCCGAGCCGATTCGACCCACGCTCCTGCTGACCGTGACCTGGCACTCCGCCACGAAGGCGTCCCTCGACTGGTCGTGGCACTACGGCGACGGCCCCTCCGCGCGCACCTGTGGCCTGCGCAGCAGGGATCCGCTGGGCGGCGTACGCGACATGGAGGCGGAGCAGGCGATCCTCTCCACGCTGCCCGAGGGGGCCGTACAACGCACCGCGGCCACGGAGGGCGATGCACTGTCCTTCGCGATCCACGACCTTCCGCACCTGCGCACCCTGGCGGACGTCACCGTCGTCGAGGAGGAGCGGCCCGACTTCCGCGAGACCGACGACGCTCCGGAGATCCGGTTCGAGCTGGTCGAGCCGGAGCCGGGTGAGGAGGTCGACGGCGTCACCGACTGGCTGGACCTCGCCGTCACCATCCGCGTCGCAGGGGAGACGATCCCGCTCCCCGACGTCCTCGCTGCGCTGACCCTCGACCTTGAATACCTCGTCCTGCCCAGCGGGCTCTACCTCACGACCGACCGGCCCGAGTTCGACCGGTTGCGGGAGACGGTGGCGGCAGCCGCGGAGCTGCGCGAGCGCGACGGCGACCGGATCGGCGTGGGGCACCACGACCTCGGCCTGTGGGCCCAGCTCGCCGAGACCGGCATCGTCGACCAGCAGGTGGCGGCGTGGGTCGAGCGTGCCCAGGCCCTGCGCGACCTGACCGACATCCCTCGCCCCGAGCCGCGCGGCCTGACCACCGAGCTGCGCAGCTATCAGCGCGAGGGCTTCTGGTGGCTGGCATTCCTGTGGCAGCACGGACTCGGCGGCATCCTCGCCGACGACATGGGGCTCGGCAAGACCCTGCAGGTCCTGGCCCTCATCGCCCACGCCCGCGCCGTGCGCCCGCTCGACGCGCCCTTCCTCGTGGTCGCGCCGACCAGCGTCGTCACCGCCTGGGCGAGCGAGGCCACCCGACACACTCCCGGGCTCCGCGTCGGCGTCATCGAGCGACGCACCGATGACGTCGCCGCCATCGCCCGCGACAACGACCTCGTCGTGACCACCTACACCCTCCTGCGCCTGGGCCAGGAGCACTACGAGTGCACCGCCTGGTCAGGCGTGATCATCGACGAGGCGCAGCAGGTCAAGAACCACCAGAGCAAGACGTACGCCGCCGTCCGCGCGCTCGACGCCGGCTTCAAGCTCGCCGTGACCGGCACCCCCTTCGAGAACCGGCTGATGGAGCTGTGGGCACTGCTCTCGATCACCGTCCCCGGCCTCTATCCGTGGCCACGTCAGTTCACCGAACGTGTCGTCCGCCCGGTCGAGAGGTCCGGCGACAAGGTCGTCCTCGACCGCTTCCGCGCCCGGATCAAGCCGTTCCTGCTGCGCCGCACCAAGGAGCTCGTCGCTGCGGACCTGCCGCCCAAGCAGGAGCAGGTCCTCGCCGTCGACCTCGGCCCGAGGCATCGCAAGATCTATGACACCCACCTGGCCAAGGAGCGACAGCGCATCCTCGGGCTCGTCGAGGACTTCGACCGCAACCGCGTCGCCATCTTCAGCGCGCTGACCCGTCTGCGACAGCTGGCCCTCGACCCCGCGCTCGTCGACGCCGAGCACGAGCGGGTCGGCTCGGCCAAGCTCGACATGCTCGTCGAGCACCTGCAGGAGATCACTGCCGAAGGACACCGGGCTCTCGTCTTCAGCCAGTTCACCTCGTTCCTCGCTCGCGTGCGCACCCGGCTCGACGAGGCTGGCATCGGCACGACCTACCTCGATGGCGCCACCCGCGACCGGGCTGGAGTCATCGAGGAGTTCCGTGGCGGTGCGGCGCCGGTGTTCCTGATCTCCCTCAAGGCGGGCGGGGTCGGGCTCACCCTCACCGAGGCGGACTACGTCTTCGTGCTCGACCCGTGGTGGAACCCGGCTGCGGAGGCGCAGGCCGTCGACCGTGCCCACCGGATCGGCCAGACGCAGCACGTCCACGTCTACCGCCTCGTCGCGACCGAGACGATCGAGGAGAAGGTGATGGAGCTCAAGGCCCGCAAGGCCGAGCTCTTCGCCCAGGTCATCGACGGCGACGGCGCGATGAGCACCTCGATCGGCGCCGACGACATCCGGGGGCTGTTCGCCGACTGACGGTTCCGGGCTCGCGCATCCAGCTCAGCGGCGGTTCCAGTCGGTGCCGGGGGGCATGGCCTCGAGCCAGGCCTGGAAGCCGACGAGCGAGGAGACGCTCATCGCGAGCTCGACCACGCCCTCCGGCGACTGGCAGCGGATGACGAGGTGATCGGGATAGAGCGACGCCTGCTCGGCGCCGGCGGGCTCGCGCCGACCGTCGTACTCGAGCTCATCACGGTCCCAGGTGCGCTTGGGGCGGGGCGAGAGGGAGAAGACCCGGAACCACTCCAGCCGCTCGCCGGAGTAGCGGCCCATGCCCAGCACCCAACCGCGCTCCGGCGCCGCGGTGCGATGCCGATGGCTCAGCTCGAAGGTGCCACCGTGCCGGGAGAGCAGACGGCGCCGGACGATGAGTCCGGCGCCGTACAGCACACACAGGAGCAGGAAGGCGCCACAGACGTCGAGGAGCCACTCCCACCATGCCATCTAGATTTCAGATGCCCTTCTTGACCTTCTCGGCCGCACGGATGCGCGCCTCGGCGTGACGGACCCTCTGCTCGGCCTCGTTGCTCGAGTCGAGCACGCGACGGGCCTCCTCCAGGTCGACCTCGGCCTGGGACACCTCGATGTCCTCGGCCATCTCGACCCGCTCCGCGAGGACCGACACCCGGTCGTTGGCCACGGAGAGGAACCCGCCGTCCACGGCCGCCACCACGAGCTGGTTGGTGTCGGCCACCTGGATCTCGACCACCGACGGCGAGAGCAGCGACAGCGTCGGCGCGTGACCGCGCAGCACGCCGATGTCGCCCTCGTGGGTGCGCGCGATGATCATCGCCGCCTCACCGGACCACACGGTCCGGTCGGCAGCGACGAGCTCGACGTGCAGCGTCGACGTAGCGGTATCGGCCATGGTCAGAGGCTCTTCTGGATCTCGGCCCAGTTGCGCTCGACGTCGTCCAGGCCACCGCACATGAAGAACGCCTGCTCGGCGACGTGGTCGTAGTCACCGTCGGCGATCTTGTTGAACGCCTCGATGGTGTCGGCGATGGAGACCGTCGAACCCTCGATGCCGGTGAACTGCTTGGCGACGTAGGTGTTCTGCGACAGGAACCGCTGGATACGACGGGCGCGGGACACGATGATCTTGTCCTCTTCGGAGAGCTCGTCGACACCGAGGATCGCGATGATGTCCTGGAGCTCCTTGTTGCGCTGCAGGATCTGCTTGACGCGGATCGCGCAGTCGTAGTGCGCCTGACCGATGTACTGCGGGTCGAGGATCCGCGAGGTCGAGGTCAGCGGATCCACGGCCGGGTAGATGCCCTGCGACGCGATGTCACGGGACAGCTCGGTCGTGGCGTCGAGGTGCGCGAACGTCGCCGCCGGAGCCGGGTCGGTGTAGTCGTCGGCCGGCACGTAGATGGCCTGCATCGAGGTGATCGAGCGACCACGCGTCGAGGTGATCCGCTCCTGGAGCGTGCCCATCTCGTCAGCCAGGTTCGGCTGGTAACCCACGGCCGACGGCATGCGGCCGAGCAGCGTGGAGACCTCGGAACCGGCCTGGGTGAATCGGAAGATGTTGTCGATGAACAGCAGCACGTCCTGGCCCTGCACGTCGCGGAAGTACTCCGCCATCGTCAGCGCGGACAGGGCGACGCGAAGACGCGTGCCCGGCGGCTCGTCCATCTGGCCGAAGACGAGGGCGACCTTGTCGAAGACGCCGGCCTCCTGCATCTCCACGATGAGGTCGTTGCCCTCACGGGTGCGCTCGCCGACACCGGCGAACACCGACACACCACCGTGGTTCTTGGCGACGCGCGCGATCATCTCCTGGATGAGGACGGTCTTGCCGACACCGGCACCACCGAAGAGACCGATCTTTCCACCGGTCACGTAGGGCGCGAGCAGGTCGATGACCTTGATGCCGGTCTCGAACATCTCGGTCTTGGACTCGAGCTGGTCGAACGCCGGCGCCTTGCGGTGGATGCCCCAGCGCTCGCCGACCTCGTAGGCCTCGCCCTCGGTCAGGTTGAGCACGTCACCGGTGGCGTTGTAGACGTGGCCGAGGGTGACGTCGCCGACGGGAACCGTGATCGGGCCGCCGGTGTCGGTCACCGACTGGCCACGGACCAGGCCGTCGGTCGGCTTCAGCGAGATGGCGCGGACGATGCCGTCGCCGATGTGCTGGGCCACCTCGAGCGCGAGGGACGTGGTCTCGCCGTCGAGCGTGACGTCGGCCTCGAGCTTGTTGTAGATCTCGGGCATCGCGTCGACGGGGAACTCGATGTCGACGACCGGGCCGATAACGCGCGCGATCCGACCCACCGAGGCCGCACCGCTGGCGGTGGTCTCTTCAACCGTTGCAGTCATGTCTTACTCCGTTGGATCCGTTGTGTGGTGGGTGGTTCAGTCGTTCGCAGCCTGGGCGTCGGCGAGCGCGTTGACGCCACCGACGATCTCGCTGATCTCCTGGGTGATGCCGGCCTGGCGGGCCTGGTTGGCCACCCGGGTCAGCTTCTTGATCAGCTCCGAGGCGTTGTCCGTCGCGGCCTTCATCGCCTTCTGGCGGGCGGCGAGCTCGGAGGCCGCGGCCTGCAGCAGGCTGTAGAAGATCCGGCTCTGGACGTACTGCGGCAGCAGTCCGTCGAGCACGGCCTCCGCCGACGGCTCGAACTCATAGAGCGGCAGCAGCTCGTCGGCCTCGGGGGCCTCCTCGCCCTCGACGACCTCGAGCGGCAGCAGCCGCACCGCGACCGGCTCCTGCACGAGCATCGAGCGGAAGCGCGTCGAGACGACGTGGACCTCGTCGACATCCCCGTCCTCGCCCTGCTCCTTCAGGAAGGCGTCGATGAGCGCCTTGCCGATCTCCGCGGCGTGCTCGTAGTCGGGCTGGTCCGAGAAGCCGGTCCACGCCTGCACGTAGTCACGTCCGCGGAACTTGAAGTACGCCTCGGCCTTGCGTCCGGCGAGGTAGAAGTCGAGCTCCTTGCCCTCCGCCTGGAGGCGCTCGGTGAGCCGCTCGGCCTCCTTGATCACGCTCGAGGAGTAGGCGCCGGCCAGACCACGGTCGCTGGTGATGACCAGGACGGCGGCCTTGCGCGGGTTCTCCTCCTCGCGGGTCAGCGGGTGGTCCACGTTGGAGAACGTCGCCACCGCCGACACGGCGCGCGTCAGCTCCCGGGCGTACGGCGCTGCCGCCTTCGCCCGCTGCTGCGCCTTGATGATCCGGGACGCAGCGATGAGCTCCATGGCGCGCGTGATCTTCTTCATCGACTCCGTCGACTTGATCCGCGCGCGGTACTCACGCAGCGATACGGCCATGGGTCGTCACGCCCTCTTCTGCTTGACGATCTGCTCCTGCTCGAGCTCGTCGTCGGCCAGCGCCTCGGCGTCGGGCTCGTGCCCGGCCTTGATGCTGCCGCCGTCAGAGGTCTCGAACTGGCCCAGGAACGTGTCGTAGGCGGCCGCCAGGCCGTCCTCGTCCTCGAACTTCTGGGACTCGCGGATGGCCGCGAGCAGTCCATCGTGCGAGAGGCGCAGGTGGTCGAGGAACTCCCTCTCGAAGCGGAGCACGTCGCCGGTCTCGATCTTGTCGAGGCGACCCGAGGTGCCCAGCCACAGGGAGACGGTCATCTCCTCGAGCGGGTACGGCGAGTAGGCAGGCTGCTTGAGGAGCGCCATCAGCCGCTGGCCACGCGCCAGCTGCTGCTTGGACGCCGCGTCGAGGTCGGAGGCGAACATGGCGAACGCCTCCATGGCGCGGTACTGCGCCAGGTCGACCTTGAGCGAGCCGGTGACGGCCTTCATCGCCTTGGTCATCGCCGCGCCACCCACACGGGAGACGGAGATACCGACGTCGATGGCCGGGCGCTGGTTGGCCGCGAAGAGGTCCGACTGCAGGAAGATCTGGCCGTCGGTGATCGAGATGACGTTGGTCGGGATGAACGCCGAGACGTCGTTGGCCTTGGTCTCGATGATCGGCAGACCCGTCATCGAGCCGGCGCCGAGCTCGTCGGAGAGCTTCGCGCAACGCTCGAGCAGGCGGCTGTGCAGGTAGAAGACGTCACCCGGGTAGGCCTCGCGGCCCGGCGGGCGACGCAGCAGCAGCGACACGGCGCGGTAGGCCTCGGCCTGCTTGGTCAGGTCGTCGAACACGATCAGGACGTGCTTGCCGTCGTACATCCAGTGCTGGCCGATGGCCGAGCCGGTGTAGGGGGCGAGGTACTTGAAGCCCGCGCTGTCCGACGCCGGGGCGGCGACGATGGTGGTGTACTCCAGCGCGCCGGCCTCCTCGAGCGCGCCACGCACGGAGGCGATGGTCGAGCCCTTCTGGCCGATGGCGACGTAGATGCAGCGGACCTGCTTGGTCGGGTCGCCCGAGTCCCAGTTCTGCTTCTGGTTGATGATCGTGTCGATCGCGACCGTGGTCTTGCCGGTGGCGCGGTCGCCGATGATCAGCTGGCGCTGGCCACGGCCGATCGGGGTCATCGAGTCGATGGCCTTGATGCCGGTGGCGAGCGGCTCGTGGACCGACTTGCGGGCCATGACCCCGGGAGCCTGCAGCTCGAGGGCGCGGCGACCGTCGGTGGCGATGTCGCCGAGGCCGTCGATCGGGCGACCCAGCGGGTCGACCACGCGGCCGAGGTAACCCTCGCCCACGGGGACCGAGAGGATCTCACCGGTGCGGCGGACCGACTGGCCCTCCTCGATCTTGTCGAAGTCACCGAGGACGACGACGCCGATCTCGCGCTCCTCGAGGTTCAGAGCGATGCCGAGCGTGCCGTCCTCGAACTCGAGGAGCTCGTTGGCCATGGCCGACGGGAGGCCGGCGACACGGGCGATGCCGTCCGCGGCGGAGGCGACCGTGCCGACCTCCTCCTTGCTGGCGGCCGACGGCTCGTAGTCGGAGACGTACTTGGCGAGGGCGTCGCGGATCTCGTCCGGACGGATGGAGAGTTCCGTCATCTCAGGTGCCTTCTCTTTCCTCTTCGTTGCTTGAGTCAGGTGGGCCGGGGTCAGCCGGCGATCTTGCGGCGGGCGTCGTCCAGGCGGCTGGAGACGGTGCCGTCGATGACGTCATCGCCGATCTCGACCCGAACGCCACCGAGGACGTCCGCGTCGACGACGACGTTGAGGTGGACCGTGCGCCCATAGTGCCGGGACAGGGCCGTGGCCAGTCGCTGCTGGTCGGCGGCGGCGAGCGGCCGGGCCACGTGGACCGTGGCGACTCCCTCACCCTGGACCGCGGCGGCGACCCGCTCGTAGTCCTCGAGTGCGGCCACCACGGTGCGGTAGCTGCCGCTGAGGGCCTGCTTGACCAGTTGGACGGTGGCCGCGAGCGCCTTGCCGGCGAGCAGGCTGTCGATCAGGCCCGACTTGTCGGCGCCCGAACGGGCAGGATCGGAGAGCGCGTTGCGCAGCTCGCTGCTGCCCGTGACGGTCTGGCGCACGGCGAACAGCTCGTCGACGAGCTGGTTGCCCTGCAGTCCGGTCGACCGAACGGCAGCGATGACGCCGAGCTGCTCGAGCGCGTCGGCCAGGTCGCGGCCCTTGGTCCACCGACGGGAGGCCGCCTCCCCGAGCAGGCCGAGCGTCACCGCGTCGACCTTGCCCGAGAACAGCTCGGTCACCAGACCCTTGCGGGCCTCCGGGGCCACCGACTGGTCGGTCACGAAGCGACGCAGGGTCGCCTCGGAACGGATCGTCGCCGCCGCGGAGAAGAGGTCGTCGGCCACCTTGGCGGCCGACCCCTCGCCGACCCCACCGAGCTGCTCGGTGAGGACGGCCACGGCATCGGCGGAGGCGCCACGGAAGGACACCATCAGGCGTTCTCCCCCGCGGCGTCCGCCGTCTCGAGCTCGGCGAGGAACCGCTCGACCACGCGCGACTGGCGCGCGTCGTCCTCGAGCGACTCGCCCACGATCCGGCCCGCGAGACCGGTCGCGAGGGCGCCGACCTCGGCACGCAGCGAGGTGATCGCCTGCTGGCGCTCCGCCTCGATCTGCGTGTGCGCGTGGTCGACGATGCGGGTGGACTCGGCCTGGGCCTGCTCCCGCATCTCCGCCACGATCGCGGCACCCTGCTCGCGGGCCTCCTCGCGGATCCGGGCAGCCTCGTGGCGGGCGTCCGCCAGCTGCTGCTCGAGCTCGGCGAGCTTGGCGTCCGCCTCGGCCTGCTTGGACTCGGCCGCCGCGATGCCGCCCTCGATCGCCTGCGTGCGCTCGGCGAACGTCGACTCGAAGTTCGGCACAACGAACTTCTTGACGGCGAAGAAGAGGATGCCGAACACCACCAGGGAGATGGCGATCTCTTCCCACAGCGGGATGAGGGGGTTGTGCTCCTCCCCCTCAGTCGCGGCGAGGATCAAGAGTGACTTCATGGACCTGACCTTGTCGATCTAGTAGAAGCGGGCGATCGCGGAGAGCGGTCGGCTCTAGAGAACGAAGGCGAGCGCGATACCGATGATGGCGAGCGCCTCGGCGAGCGCGAAGCCCAGGATCGCGATCGACTGGAGACGGCTCTGCGCCTCGGGCTGACGGGCAACACCGCTGATGTAGGCGGCGAAGATGAGACCGATGGCGATACCCGGACCGATGGCGGCCAGGCCGTAACCGATCATGTTTGCGGAGCCTTCCACGGCTTCTTCCTTTCGGTTGTTACTACTTGTTGAGGTGAGGGTCTGGGTGAACCTGAGCCAGCGGACGGCTCAGGTTCGGTGGATCAGTGCTCGTCGGCGAGCGCGCCCTGGATGTACATGGCGTTCAGCAGGACGAACACGTAGGCCTGGAGGAACTGGATCAGCATCTCCAGGAAGCTGACGACGACCGCCAGGACGAGGGCAAGCGGGCCCGCGACGTAGCCGATGCCGCCGTACTCGAGGATCAGGTG
The DNA here is from genome assembly GCF_004912195.1 of Nocardioides caeni. Classification (GTDB taxonomy): domain Bacteria; phylum Actinomycetota; class Actinomycetes; order Propionibacteriales; family Nocardioidaceae; genus Nocardioides; species Nocardioides caeni. The sequence continues at coordinate 404,532 of NZ_STGW01000001.1, read as the reverse complement.
GAAGCCACCGGTCGCGAAGAGCACGAGCAGGATGTGGCCGGCGAACATGTTGCAGAACAGACGCAGGGCCAGCGTCACCGGGCGCACCAGGATGTTGGAGAAGAACTCCAGCGGCACGAGGAGCGGGTACATCGCCGGGCTGACGCCCGAGGGCACGCACTGCAGCTTGAGGTAACCGATCAGCCCGTGCTTGCGGATGCCGATGTAGTTGTAGACCAGCCACGACAGACCCGCGAGCGCGTAGGCCATGCCGGCACGGCTGAAGGTCGGGAACTGGAAGAGCGGGATGCTCGCGAAGAGGTTGTTGAGCAGGATGAAGAAGAACAGCGAGACGAGGTAGGGCACGTAGCGCTGGAAGTCGTGGCTGCCGATGATGTCGCGGCCGATGCCGTTGCGCACGAAGCCGTAGGCGCTCTCGCCGGCGAACTGCAGCTTGCCGGGCACCAGGGCCCGCTTGCGGCTCGCGAGGTAGAGCAGCGTGAAGACCACGACAGCGGCGACGACCAGCTGGAGCACCGGCTTGGTGACGACACCGTCGCCGTTCCACGGGAACACCGAGGGCAGCTCGAAGATCGCCGGGCCCGGCGCGTGGAACTCGTCGCCCGATGCGCTGATGGTGGCTGCGTAGGTCACCAGGTCTCCTCTGCGTTCACTGCTCGTCTGACTTCGTGCTGTCCGGCTGCTGTGGCGGATCCACCCGGAACCGTGCGGCCGTCATGTAGATCCCCAGCGCGGCTCCGGCGATGATGCCGACCGCGACCAGGAATCGGGTCTCGAGCCACCGATCCGCGAGCCAACCGAGGAAGCCGTAGAACGCGACCCCGGCCACGATGTAGCCGAACGCGCGCCACGGATCGCCCTGGGGCTTCTCCTCGGGCTGACTCATTGCGCCGCGAACGATAGCAGTCGGCTCGGGTCATCGCGCACCGCCCTCCGCCGTGGTCCGCACCGTGGGCTCGAGGACCTCTCCGGAGGCCCTCGGGGACGCCGGCTCGAAGGCCGGGATCCGCGCCGTGGTGGCCAGTCGCACCTGCACCAGCATCCACACCATGGCGCCCAGGATGATGGCGCCGGCGAGCCAGTCGCGGTCGATCTGGTCGTCGAGCAGACCCGAGCGGGTGAGGACCACGAAGGCCATCAGCATCAGCACGACCTGCAGCGTGTAGGTCAGCATCGCGAACATCAGCGAGGCGGCCGGCATCAGACGCGAGACGGTGTCGACACTGAAGGCCCCGAAGGCGAAGACGCCCACGGCGATCACTCCCCCGACAGCCGCTCCGCGCACCGCGTCGGCTCCGCCGACCAGAGCGCCGATGCCGACAAGGAGGACGGCCGCGGCCGCGGCCGCGGCGGCCGCACGGGCCACCACGGAAGGGGTGCGGTCAGCGGTCGTCATCATCGGCGGCCGTTTCTCTCGTCGCGGTCGGGACGGCCCCGGAAGAGCTTCTCCGGGAGTTCGTGAAAGTTATCACAAAGTCCCCGGGGACTCCGCATCGGGGGTGTGAGCGGCCGGCAACGCGAACGTCAGGGCCACCGTGACGACCGTGCTGGCGCCGAGCGCCATCCACACGACCGAGCCCGTGAACAGGCTGGCCAGGACCACCCCGAAGGCGATCAGACCAGCCCACAACCACATGATGACGACCGCGCGACGCTGGGAGTGCCCGATCTCCAGCAGCCGGTGGTGGAGATGCTGCTTGTCGGGTGCGAACGGCGACCGGCCCGCCCGCGTGCGTCGTACGACGGCAAGGACCAGGTCGGCCAGGGGCACGATCAGGATCAGGATCGGCAGTGCCACCGGCAGCAGGACGGGCAGCAGGCTGGCCCGGGCGCCGTCGGCGCCCTGGGTGAGGTCGCCGGGCGCGAACTGGGTGGTGATGGTGATCGCCGTGGCGGAGAGGACGAGGCCGATCAGCATCGAGCCGCTGTCGCCCATGAACAGCCGGGCGGGGTGGAAGTTGTGGATGAGGAAGCCCAGGCAGGCGCCGGCGAGGGCCGCCGCGAGCAGGGCACCCGTGGTGGCCCGGGTGACGTCGTTGAGGAAGGACAGCGAGTAGCAGAACAGGAAGAACGCGGCGGCGCTGATGCCGATCACCCCGGCGGCCAGGCCGTCGAGACCGTCGATGAAGTTGACCGCGTTGACGGTGGCCACCACGACGAAGGCGGTCAGCAAGGCGCCCTGGGCCTGGTCGAGCGAGAACACGGTCCCGCTCGACTGGTAGAAGTAGCTGAACTGGATGCCGGAGTAGACCAAAACGCCGACGGCCAGCAACTGCCCCCCGAACTTCGTCAGGGCGTCGAGGTCCAGGATGTCGTCGACCATCCCGACCGCGCAGACCAGCGAGCCCGCGATGAGCACGGACAGGGCGTCGTCGGAGAACGGGTTGCGGGTGCTCAGGAACGGCAGCTGCTGCGCCACGAGGTAGGCGGCCCAGAGACCGCCCAGCATGGCCAGCCCCCCGAGGTAGGGGATCGGCTCGGCGTGGACGTCACGGTCACGCACCTTGGCGACCGCGCCCGTCCGGACCGCGATCTCCCGGGCGACGACCGTCAGGAGGTAGGTGACGACCGCGGCGACGATGAAGACGACGAGATATTCACGCATCGTCGATCTCGGTGCCGGGCGGAGCCTCGGGCTCCTCCACCTCGATCGGCCCCGACGCCTCCGGCTCGTCGTCGCCGGGAGCGGCGGTGTCCACGGTGAGGCCGAGGTCGGCGAGCGCCTCGTCGATCACCTCCACCGGGATCGCCCCGGCACGCAGCAGGCGCGGTCGCTCCCCCGTCGCGTCGATGATCGTCGATGCCACTCCCCCGGTCGCGGGCCCGCCATCCACGACGACCGCGGTGGTCTCGCCGAGCATGCGCTCGGCCTCGTCGGCGTCGAGCGCAGCGGGCTCACCGGTCAGGTTGGCGGAGCTCACCGCCAGCGGACCGGTGCGGTCGAGCAGCTGGCGGGCCAGCTCGTGGTCGGGCATGCGGACCGCCACGGTGCCGCGAGTGTCGCCCAGGTCCCACTGCAGCGACGGCTGCTGGTGGCAGATCACGGTCAGTGCGCCGGGCCAGAACCGCTGCACGAGCACGTCGAGGTAGGCGGGCATCCGGGTGGCCAGCGCCTCCAGGGTGCCGAGGGTGCCGACCAGCACCGGTGGCGGCATCTCCCGGCCGCGCCCCTTCGCCGCGAGCAGGCGCGCGACCGCGTCCGGGTCGAAGGCGTCCGCGCCGACGCCGTAGACGGTGTCGGTCGGCAGGACGACGAGGCGGCCTCGTCGGACGGCGCGGCTGGCGGCGTCCAGCGCCGTCTCACGCTCTTCGTCGGTCTCGGTCGGGAACCGCTCGGCACTCACGGAGTCCATCCTCGCATCGTCCGGGTCCGCTACCGCGGGCGGCGTGCCGTCGCGAAACGCGGACGGTCGGCCAGGTCCCGGTGGTCGCGGATCTCCTGCCAGCCCCCGACCTCGGCGAACACGCCCGGGACCGCCTCACCCTGGACGTCGGCGTGCTCGACCCCCACGACACCGCCCGGACGCACCAGCCGGAGCCCACGACTGGCGATCACCCGGATCGCGTCGAGCCCGTCGTCGCCGGAGAACAGCGCGAGGTGGGGATCGTGGTCGCGGGCCTCGGTGGCCACCGACTCCCAGGCCTCGAGGGGGACGTAGGGCGGGTTGCTGACCAGCACGTCGACCGTGCCGACGAGGTCGTCGAACGCCGTCGCGAGGTCGCCCAGACGCAGGTCGACGCCGGTGCCGGCGAGATTGCGCTCGGCCCAGGCGTGGGCCGCCGGGTCGAGCTCGACGGCATGGACCCGGGCAGCGGGCACCTCGTCGACGATGCTGCGGGCGATGACGCCCGAGCCCGTGCAGAGGTCGACGACGACCGGGGTCTGCCCTGCGGCCACGACCTCGCGCGCGCGATCGATCGCCCAGCCGGCGAGCAGCTCGGTCTCCGGCCGCGGGACGAACACGCCGGGTCCGACCGCGACCTCGACGTGGCGGAAGGCGGCGCTGCCGGTCAGGTGCTGGAGCGGCTCGCGGGCGGCCCGCCGGGCCAGCAGGTCGTCATACCGGACCGCCTGGTCGGGGGCGATCTCGGCGACGAGCGCGAGCCGGCCACGGGTGGTGCCGAGGACGTGGGCCAGCAGCTCCGCGGCGTCGTACTCGGGGCTGGGGACGCCGGCGACAGCCAGCCGGTCGGCAGCTTCGCGGACCAGCCGTCGGGTGTCGCTCATTCCTCGAGCGCCGCGAGCCGGGCCGCCATGTCGGTCTCCACACAGGAGTCGAGCACCGGCTGGAGATCGCCGTCGAGCACCTGGTCGAGGTTGTAGGACTTGTAGCCCGTGCGGTGGTCGGAGATCCGGTTCTCCGGGAAGTTGTAGGTGCGGATCCGCTCGGAGCGGTCGACCGTGCGGACCTGGCTGCGGCGGGCGTCGCTCGCCTCCGCGTCCGCGGCGTCCTGCGCAGCCTGGAGGAGCCGTGCGCGCAGGATGCGCATCGCCTGCTCCTTGTTCTGCAACTGTGACTTCTCGTTCTGGCAGCTCACGACGATGCCCGTCGGCACGTGGGTGATGCGCACGGCCGAGTCGGTCGTGTTGACGCTCTGGCCGCCCGGGCCCGAGGAGCGGAAGACGTCGATGCGCAGGTCGCTGTCGTTGATCTCGACATCGACCTGCTCGGCCTCCGGCATGACCAGCACGCCGGCGGCGCTCGTGTGGATCCGGCCCTGGGACTCGGTCACGGGGACCCGCTGGACGCGGTGGACCCCGCCCTCGAACTTGAGCAGCGCGTACGGCGTCTGGCCCGCCTCGACGCTGCCGGTCGCCTTCACCGCGACGGTCACCGACTTGTAGCCGCCGAGGTCGGACTCGTTGGCATCCAGGATCTCGGTCTTCCAGCCGCGTCGCTCGGCGAAACGGCCGTACATCCGCAGCAGGTCGCCCGCGAAGAGCGCGCTCTCCTCGCCGCCCTCTCCGGACTTCACCTCGAGCAGGGCGTCCTTGTCGTCCGCGGGGTCACGGGGCACCAGGAGTCGGCGCAGCCGCTCGGCCGCCTCCTCCTGCTGAGCGAGCAACCCCTCGACCTCGTCCGCGAAGGACGGGTCATCGGCTGCCAGCTCCCGGGCGGCCTCGGCGTCCTCACCGGCCTGCCGCCACTCCCGCCACGTCGCGATGATCGCGTTGAGCTCGGCATAGCGGCGATTGAGGGTGCGGGCCAGCCGGGCGTCAGCGTGCGTCTCGGGCAGCGCCAGTCGCGTCTCCAGCTCGGCGTGCTCGGCGAGCATGCCCTCCACGGCTTCGAACACAGTGACTCCGTCAGACAGTGGCGGTGGTTGAGGTGCGAGCGCAGCGAGCCTCGGAACCCGGACAAATGACGAGCGCCGGTCCGCCCCGACAGGGACGGACCGGCGCTCGGAGAAAGCTACTTGGCAGCCTTCTTGGCGTAGCGGGCCTCGAAGCGGGCGACGCGACCGCCGGTGTCGAGGATCTTCTGCTTGCCGGTGTAGAACGGGTGGCACTGCGAGCACACGTCGGCGTGGATCGAGCCGGAGTTCGCGGTGCTGCGGGTGGTGAACGAGGCGCCACAGGTGCAGGTCACCTGGGTCACGACGTAGTCGGGGTGGATGTCCTTCTTCATGGGTGTCCTCTCTCAGGGGGACCGGGTCGCCTCGCTGGTGCGGACGTGAACCGGGCCAAGGGGCAATCCTACGACTTGCGGACCGACATCAGGAATTCGTAGTTGGTCTGCGTGCGCCGCAACTGGTCCAACACATGGGTCAGCGCGTCGATTCCCTCCCGTTCGGCCAGCTGACGACGCAGGCCCGCCAGGATCGTCTGCTCCTGCGCCGCGAGCAGCAGGTCGGAGCGCCGGGTGCTGGAGGCGAGCGGGTCGATGGCGGGGAAGACCTCGCGGTCGGCGTACTCGCGGCGCAGCCGGACGGTCAGGTTGGCCGTGCCGGTGAACTCCTCCAGGATCGCCTCGTCGAGCTTGGAACCCGACTCGACGGTCGCGGTGGCGAGGATCGTGAGCGAACCGCCGTTCTCGATGCACCGCGCCGCGCCGAAGAGCTTCTTCGGCGGGAACAGCGCCGCGGCGTCGACGCCGCCGGGCAGTACGCGGCCACTGGCGGGTGCCGTCAGGTTGTAGGCCCGCCCGAGGCTGGTGATGCCGTCGAGGAGCACGACGACATCGTGCCCGAGCTCGACCAGTCGCTTCGCGCGCTCGATGGCCAGCTCGGCCATCGTCGTGTGGTCGGAGGCCGGACGGTCGAACGTGCTGGCGACGACCTCTCCCTTGACGGTGCGCTCGAACTCGGTGACCTCCTCCGGACGCTCGTCGAGCAGGACCACCATCAGGTGCGCCTCGGGGTTGTTGACGGTGACGGCCGCGGCGACCGACTGCAGGATCGTGGTCTTGCCTGCCCCCGCCGGCGACAGGATGAGGCCGCGCTGGCCCTTCCCGACCGGGGCGACCAGGTCGAGGACGCGACCCACGAGGTTGTCGGGCGTGGTCTCGAGACGCAGGCGCTCGCTCGGCGACACCGGGGTCAGCTCGTCGAACTCCACCCGCGAGCGGGCCTGCTCCGGGTCGGCGCCGTTGACCGTCTCGATGCGCACCATCGGGTTGAACTTCTCGCGACGCTCGCCCTCGCGCGGCTGCCGGACCTGACCGGTGATCGAGTCGCCGCGTCGCAGGCCATAGCGGCGCACCATCGACAAGGAGAGGTAGACGTCGTCGACGCCGGCCAGGTAGCCACTCGTCCGGACGAACGCGTAGTTGTCGAGGACGTCGAGGATGCCGGCGGCCGGGACGAGGACGTCGTCCTCGCGCACCTCGGTGTCGGGCTCGCGGGTCGCCCGGTTGGCGCGGTCGCGGCCGCGACGGCGACGGTTGCGGCGGCTCCCGCCCTCGCCATCGCCATCACCGTCGAAGTCGGCGTCGTCCTGGGACGGGTCGGCGTCCTGCTTGCCCTGGTCCTGCTTGCCCT
>NZ_STGW01000001.1:241072-397496 GCF_004912195.1 Nocardioides caeni | reverse complement strand
CTTCTTCGGCTGGTCCTGCTTGACCGGCTGGTCCTGGGCCTGGTCCTGCTTCTTCGGCTGGTCCTGCTTGCCCTGCTGGCCGCCCTGCTGACCGCCCTGCTGACCCTGCTGACCGCCCTGCTTCTGCCGGGTCCGGTTGCGGCGCGAGCCCTGACCCTCGGCGCGAGCCTCCTGGCCCGACTGCTCCCGGTCGGCCTGGTCGGAGGCCGTCGGCTGGTCGACGCTCCCCGACTCGTCGGCCTTGCTCGGCTGCTCGGCCTTGCTGGGCTGCTCGGCCTTGCTGGGCTGCTCGGCCTTCGCCGGCTGCTCGGCCCGGTCCGTCGCGCGCTCGGCGCGAGGAGCGGCGGAACCGCCGCCCGCCTGGCTCGCCTTGATGGCATCGACCAGCGCTGCCTTCTTCATGCTGCCGGCGCCGGGGATGCCCATGCCGCCCGCCATCGCCTTGAGGTCGGCCAGCAGCATGGAGTTGAGTCCACCCGAGCGCTTCTTGGCGCTCTTCGGCGCCGTCTCGGCGGTCGCGTCGGCAGCGCCGACCTCAGTGGTGGAGTCGAGAGTTTCGGTCACGTGAGCCCTTCCCACGGATACACGCGCGCTGCACGGCCGGGACCGGCCGGAGCGGCAGTTGGACTGACCCGACATGACGGACCCGAGCGGAGTCCCGACGGTCCCGTCATGGAGGGAGACGGCGACCAGTCGATCGCCGGAGAACGCCGAGGATGCCGGCGCGGTTCCAATGTACCACCGCGCACTTCGGGTGAGGGTCAGGCCTCGAGGCCTGGAGATCGCGCGCCGTCGCCGCTCACGGCGAGGTCCAGGGCCCGCCACCCCGCGGGGCAGCGGTCGAGGAGGGCGGTCGTGGTCGTCGTACCGGCGCCGTCGGAGAAGGCGAGCACCGTCGGACCGGCACCGGAGACCACGGCCGGCACCCCGTCGGCGCGCAGCGCGGACACCAGCGCGAGGCTCTCGGGCATCGCGGGCTCGCGATAGGCCTGGTGCAGCCGGTCCTCGGTGCCGCGGAGCAACTCCTCCGGGCGCCCGGACAGGGCGGCCACCAGCAATGCCGCACGACCGGCGTTGGCGGCCGCATCGGCATGGGGAACCTCAGCCGGCAGCAGGCCACGCGCCGCCTCGGTCGACACCGGGGTGGGCGGCACGAAGACGACGACACTGACCCGCGGATCGACCGACCCCGGGACCGCCCAGAAGCCGCCGTCCGGGCCGCCGGTGCCATCGGCGTCATCGCGGCCGGCGATCACGAACCCGCCCAGCAGTGCCGGTGCGACGTTGTCGGGATGTCCCTCGATGGTGGCGGCCAGGTCGAGCAGGCCTGCGTCGTCCAGCAGGAGGCGGCCACCGGCGACCAGCTCGCGCGCGAGCCAGACGCCTCCCACGATCGCGGCGGACGAGGAGCCCAGGCCCCGCGCATGCGGGATCACGTTGCGGCACGACAGGCGCAGGCCGGACGGCGACTGGCCGAGGCGGTCGAAGGCCGCCCGCATCGAGCGCACGACGAGGTGCCGCTCGTCGAGGGGTACGGCGCCAGCCCCCTCCCCAGTGACCTCGACGACCAGGCCGTCGGGCAGGATCTCGGCCTCGAGCTCGTCACGCAGGTCCAGCGCCAGCCCCAGCGTGTCGAAGCCGGGGCCGAGGTTGGCGGAGGTGGCAGGAACGCTGGCCCGGACCGGGCCCTCCACGAACGTCATGTCCCGTGCGCCGTCAGAGGCCGGCCGCGCGGGCGGCGGCGTCCACGTCGGCGTCGACGACGACCTCGGGCAGCTCCAGCCCCTCGAGGGCCGTCGCGATGTCCTTCAGGCCATGACCGGTCACCGTGATCGCGACCGTGGCGCCGCGGTAGGAGACGCCCGCAGCGAGCTCGGACAGCAGGCCGGCGATGCCCGCGGCCGAGGCGGGCTCGACGAAGACGCCGTCGCGGGCCGCGAGCTGCTTCTGGGCAGCGAGGATCTGCTCGTCGGAGACCGCGGCGAACCTGCCGCCGGACTCGTCGCGGGCGGCCTCGGCCAGCTTCCACGACGCCGGGTTGCCGATCCGGATCGCGGTGGCCGCGGTCTCGGGGTCGGGGAAGGGCTCGCCGGTCACGAGCGGCGCCGCCCCCTCGGCCTGGAAGCCGCGCATCACCGGCCGCTTGGTGGCCCGGCCGAGGCCGGCGTACTGCGTGTAGCCCAGCCAGTAGGCCGAGATGTTGCCGGCGTTGCCGACCGGCAGCAGGTGGTAGTCCGGCGCATCGCCGAGGAAGTCGACGATCTCGAACGCCGCCGTCTTCTGACCCTCCAGACGAGCCGGATTGACCGAGTTGACCAGCGCGACGGGATAGTGCCAGGCCATCTCGCGGGCCATCCGCAGGCAGTCGTCGAAGTTGCCGCGGACCTGGATCACCTGTGAGCCGTGCAGGACGGCCTGGGCCATCTTGCCTGCGGAGATCTTGCCCTCGGGCACCAGCACGATCGGCGTGACGCCGGCCTTGGCGGCGTAGGCCGCCATCGAGGCGGAGGTGTTGCCGGTCGAGGCGCACACGACGGCCTTCGCGCCCTCGTGGACGGCGACGGACAGCGCGGTCGTCATGCCGCGGTCCTTGAAGGAGCCGGTCGGGTTGTTGCCCTCGACCTTCAACCACACCTCGGCACCGGTGAGGCCGGAGAGCCAGCCCGAGTGGACCAGCGGAGTGCCGCCCTCGCGCAGGGTGACGGCCGGGGTGTCCTGGGGGATGTCGAGGAGCTCACGGTATTCCTCGATGACCCCGCGCCACTGGCCGTTGGCCTTGTTCTGACTCACTCTTCGGTCCCCTCGACGCGCATCACCGAGGTGACCTCGCGCACGATCTCCATGTTGCGCAGTTGCTCGACGGTCGCGGCCAGCGCGGCGTCGGTGGCTTCGTGGGACACGACGACGAGCTGGGCGTCGTCGCCCCGACCCTCCTGGCGGACGGTCTGGATTGACACCCCGTGCTCGGCGAAGGCCTGGGCGACCGCGGCGAGCACGCCCGCACGGTCGGCGACGTCGATCGCGACGTGGTAGCGCGTCAGGGTCTCGCCCATGGGCAGCACCGCCCGGTCGGCGTACGCCGACTCGCCCATGCCGCGCGTGCCCTGACGGTGGTTGCGAGCCACCGTGACCAGGTCGCCGAGGACGGCACTGGCCGTCGGCGAGCCGCCGGCACCGGGTCCGTAGAACATCAGCTGGCCGGCGGCCTCGGACTCCACGAAGACGGCGTTGTAGGCCTCGCGGACGCTGGCCAGCGGGTGCGACCTGGGGATCATCGCGGGGTGCACGCGGACGCTGACCGCCTCCTCGCCGTCGGCGCCGGTCCGCAGCTCGGCGATCGCGAGCAGCTTGACCACGCTGCCCATGTCGCGGGCGGAGCGGACGTCGCCGGCGGTGACATCGGCGATGCCCTCGCGGTGGACGTCGGCCGCGGTGACCCGCGAGTGGAAGGCGAGGCTGGCGAGGATCGCGGCCTTGGCGGCGGCGTCGAAGCCCTCGACGTCGGCGGTCGGGTCGGCCTCGGCGTAGCCGAGGGCCTGAGCCTCCTCCAGTGCGTCGGCGAAGCCGGCGCCGGAGGTGTCCATCTTGTCGAGGATGAAGTTGGTGGTCCCGTTGACGATGCCGAGCACCCGGGTGACCTTGTCGCCGGCGAGCGACTCGCGCAGCGGCCGGAGGATCGGGATGGCGCCGGCGACGGCGGCCTCGTAGTAGAGGTCGCGGCCGGCCTTCTCGGCGGCCTCGAACAGGGTGGGGCCGTCCTCGGCCAGGAGCGCCTTGTTGGCCGTGACGACCGAGGCGCCGCCCTCCGGAGCCCCGAGGATGAGCGAACGGGCCGGCTCGATGCCGCCGATCACCTCGATGACGAGATCGATGTCGTCGCGGGCGACGAGAGCCGCGGCATCCGTCGTCAGGAGCTCCGTAGGGACGTCGACCTCGCGGGCGGCGTCGAGGCGTCGTACGGCGACACCGGCGAGCTCGACAGGGGCGCCGACCCGCGCGGCGAGGTCGTCGGCCTGCTCACCGAGGAGGCGCACGACCTGCGAACCGACCGAACCGCAGCCGAGCACGGCGACCTTCAGCGATGGAGTGACCACCGGACAAGACTATCGGCGTGACCGGGCCACCCCGCCCCCGACGGTCCTCGGCGGACACCTGCAGGCGTCCCGGTGCGGTAGTCCCTGCCCAAAAGCACCGAAATCGGTCGGATCTCGGTGCTTTTGGGCAGGGACTATCCCACCGGAGCGGAGCGGGCCTCGGGGGCGAACTGGCCGCCCCGGTTGGTCTCGACGACATAGACGGGCACGGCGTCCGCGGGCGCACCGCCGTCCTCGATGCTCAGCATCCCGGTGCGACCCACCACCTGGGCCCGGCCATCGCCGGTCAGGCGGCTCACCTTGAACTGGGCGCCGTCGGGGCCGCTCCAGCGCACCAGTACTCCCCCGTCGGGCTGGCGGACAGCGGTGACGTCGGTGGCGGGCGTGAGCGGGGCGACAGGCTCGGCGGCCGGGACGGGTGCAGCGGCCGGGACGGGGACCGTCGGGGGCGCTGCCGGGGCCGTCGGCGCGAGGGCCGAGCTGCGCGCCTCCTCCGACGTACGCCCCGGCTGGACGGCGACGACGACGTAGTCGGGCACCGGACCGCCGGCGGCTCCGCCGTCCTCGATCCGCACCGCGCCGGTGCGTCCCACCACCCGCAGCGATCCGTCCGGCGCCACCCTGCTCACCTTGTACGACGCCCCACGGGTCGCCGACGGGTCCCACTCGACCACGACGGCTCCCGAGGCGTCGCGGGCCGCACGCACGCGGGCCGGCGGGTGCAACGGGTGGGTGGCCAGGGCGGCAAGGGCGCTCGGATGTGCCGGCCAGCGCTCGATCACTGCAAGCAGGGCCGTCACGGGGTCGTCGCCCGCGCGGGCCTGCTCGACGTGGCGGTCGGCCTCGGCGATCTCGTCACGGGCACGGGTCATCTCGGCGGACAGGGCCCCGACACCGGCCGGTCCGGGGACGTCGTTGGCGGTGCGGTGGAGGTGGTCGAGGTGGTCGAGCGCCTCGCTGAAGCGGCGCGCGCCGAGCGCCGTCGCCGCTGCTCGCCAGCGCAGCTCAGCCTCCCGCAGGGCCTCCTCGACCTCGTCGGCGACGGCGCGGATCGGGGTGCCGGCCGAGGAGTCGGCCGAGGACCGGGCGACGGCGACCAGGCGGCGGGCCTCGATGAGCGCGCCGCCGCGCAGGGCTGCCCGCGCCGCCCGCAGGGCCTGCTCCCAGGCCCGGTCGGGCTCGGTGTGCCGCGTCGGCGCCGGCACGGTGTGGCCCGCCTCGACGGGGACGTCGAGCTCGGCGGCGAGGGCCGTGACGGCGCCCCGGGCGCGGTCGAGGTCGAGCCCGAGGTCGATGGCCTCCTCGACGAGGTGGTCGTGGTCCTCCGCGAGCAGGCGGTCCTCGACGAGGACGGCGGCCCGCATCTTCGGGCGGAGCCGGTCCCTGACGTCGGCGACGACGGCGTCGAGGTAGGCGTCGCGGACGATGGGGCCGGACTCGAGCAGGTCGGCGGCATGGACCATCAGCTCGTCGACGACGACCCGGAGCCGCAGTGGCGGCAGCTCGCGGGCGCGCGCACGCCAGACCTCGGCGCGCATGGCGATCTCGGCCTCGTCGGCGTGCGGGTCGAGCCCGAGGAGGGCCAGCAGGGTCGGCGGTGGCGGGCACTCCTGGAGCCGTCCGAACTCGTCCAGCAGGTCCCTGACCTGCTGGCGGCGCAGGTCGCTGACCGGGCCGGGACGTGGCGCGGCGGGCACGGGCGCCGCGGCGACGTCGACGAAGCGGTGGCGCCGCAGCCGGACCTGGACCTCGTCCTCGGTGAGGCCACCGAGGACGCCGATCTCGACCAGTCCGGGGATCTTGTCGCGCGGGATGCCGCCGTGACGTTGCACGAGCCGCGAGATCGCCTCGTCCAGCAGGCCGTAGCGGTCCGCGTCCCGGGCGTCGCGCTGGGAGCGCACCCACGCCGCGAGGCTCTCCCGACGCTGCCGGTCGAGGACCTCACTGCTGCGATCGGCGTGCCCCTCGACCAGCTGGGAGGCGAGCGTGCCGTATTTCGGGTGGTCGCGCTGACGCTGCCAGAAGCCCCAGACCTCGCCGACCTGCTCGGCCACGTCGTGGTCGGACCACTGCTCGATCCCGTCGACGGGGAGGTCGTAGATCTCGAACGGGTCGGAGTTCTCCGGCCCGCCCCGGCGGTGGATCGCGGCGAGGACCCGCTTGCGGTAGTCGTTGCCGTCGAAGGTCGGACGCTGGGTTGCCACGGCACTCAGCCCTCGCGCCGCCGGGTGCGCTGCAGCTGCTCGCGCTCGCGGGCGACCTCGGCCTGCGAGAGGGTCGCACCGGTCTGCGCGGTCAGCGTCAGGGGCAGGCCGGCCTCCACGTGGAAGGCGTGGACGGTCAGGACGCCGTCGAACCCCATCCGGAAGGTCACCTGGATCTCGCTGCCCTCGTCGTAGCCCGGCGGGATGCCGGCGATGGCGCCCGCGATGAGCAGCTTGGTGTCCTGCACCCGCGCTGACGCGACCTGGCTCTGCTGCTCGACGACCTTGAGCTCGATCTGGTCCTGGTCACGACGGATCGTGCCGAAGGAGCGCTGCACGTCGATCGGGAGCCGGTCGTTGCGATGCACCAGCCAGACGGCCTCGAGATCGCCGCTGAACACGTTGGCGGCGAGGACACCGAAGCCGCGGGACACGACCGTGTCGACCCGGATCTCGACCGAGCGCCGCACCTGGGCGAGGGGAAGGCCGAGTGCGTCCGCCGTACGACGGCAGGCGGCGTCGAGCTCGCCCGCGTCGGCCTCGTCGAGGGGCTGGCCGTCACGCAGCCGGCCGCGGGTGACGAGGTCGGCGCTCACCATGCGCTCGAGCTCCTTCTTGGCGCCGAAGAGCGCCGCACCCTTCGCGACCGCGAGGTCGGGGTCGTGCATCTCGGGCTCGATGCCGAGCTCGGCGCGCAACGCCCGCGCCACCATCGGCATCCGCGAGGACCCGCCGACCATCAGCACCCGGCTGACCTGGCCGACGCCGCGCTTGCTCGCCGCCTCCAGGCAGGAGCGGGTGAGGTCGATGGTGTGGCGCAGCAACGCGGAGGTCATGTCCTCGAGCTCGGCGCGGGTCAGCGTGACCGTCGACCGGGCCCCGTCGTGGGCGACGACGACCTCGGTCGACTCCCGGTCGGACAGCTCCCGCTTCGCCCGCTCGGCCGCGATGACGAGGGCCTGCGACCCGGCCGAGTCGTCGAGCGGGTCCTCGGCGTCGGGGTTGTCGGCACAGAAGCGGCGGGCCAGGTGCAGGCAGATCCGCTCGTCCCAGTCCGCGCCGCCGAGCTGGTGGTCGCCGTCGACGGCCAGCACGGAGATCCGGCGGTCGGCCAGCTCGATCACCGTTGCGTCGAACGTGCCGCCACCGAGGTCATAGACGAGCACCGTCTCGTAGCCCGCACCAGCGCCGTCCTTGGTCAGGCTGAAGCTCCCGGGCCCACCGTCGAGACGGCCGAAGCCGTAGGAGAAGGCGGCGGCGATCGGCTCGGAGAGCACGTCGACGACGTCGAGACCGGCATAGGTGCCGGCGAGGATCGTGGCCCGCCGCTCCTCGTCGCCGAAGTACGCCGGCACGGTGATCACCGCGGAGGTCACCTGCTCACCGGAGCCGAAGGCGGCGTCCTCGCACAGCGACTTGAGGATCAGCGACGACACGGCCGCCGCCGACCAGCCCTTGCCGTGGGCCATGAAGCGCCAGTCCGAGTCGCCCATCCGGCGCTTGACCAGCGCGCAGACGTGGTCGGGGTCGAGGCGCGCCTGACGCCGGGCGCCCTCCCCCACGACGTGCTCGTTGGCGGAGGCGAACAGGACGACCGACGGCACGGTCGGCTCCCCCGTCAACCCGATGAGGACCTCCGGCCGGCCGTCGCGGTCCGCGCGCGCGACTGCCGAACAGGTCGTTCCGAGATCGATTCCGTGAACGGGCACGGCGCGAGACTACCCTCGGGGACGTGGCTGACCCCTCGCTCCAGGACCTTGTCGACGCCGTGTCCGATCTCGGCCGGATCGTCTCCCGTCAGGGCGCCACGCTCGACCGCCTGGTCGACGACTCCCGGGCGGCCGCCGCCCGCGCACGGGCCGGCGCGGACGTCCCGCTGCTCGTCGACCTGCTGGCGCTGCACCGCGACGCGTCCGCCTGCGCCGCCTCGGCCCGCTCGCGCCGCGAGCGGGAGGCCTTCACCGCGATGGCCGGCGGCCTGCAGCGGCTGGTCGAGGGCCGCGGCGGGCGCCTGGTGATGCCCGTCGACGGGGACGCGTTCGACGCGCTCACGATGGAGGCCGCCGAGATCGAGGACACCGACGTCGCCGACCACGACCGCACGGTCGCGCGGGTGCTGGAGCCCGGGCTGGTGCTGACCGAGGTCGGCCGCTCCGTGCGCCCGGCCCGGGTCGTCGTACGACGGCTCACGGCGGGCTGACACGCAGGCGCGAGGCGGGCAGCAGGGCGACCATCGCGACGCCTGCCGCAGCCAGGACACACCGAGGACGCCGCCGCCGTAGCCATGGACCAGTCGGCCGAGCACGAACAGGGGCATCGAGGGTGCGAGCCCGGCGAGGACGACCCCGCCGCAGAAGACCAGGAGGCCCCGGCGCAGGGCGGGCGCGGGGCCACGCCGGTCGATCTCGGCCCCGGCCGTCGCCAGCGCGACCACGGATGCGGCGAGCGGGGCGGCGAAGGCGACGGCATACCAGCGCAGGCCGTCCAGGTATTCGGCCACGTCGGGCATCACGGTCGCGACGGCCAGCGCCTCGAAGGCGAAGAGGAACGCGAGCGAGAAGACCCCGACGGTGGTCCGTCCGTGGCCACCGCGCCACGGCGAGGTCACCGCGGCGTCGAGCGTCGTCGTCACCGGGCGAGCCCGCTGACCGACCCGACCAGCAGCACCACCTTGCCGACGGACCTGCCCTCCTCGAGCGCACGGTGGGCCGACGCCGCCTCGGCCAGTGGGAAGGTGGTGCCGACGTAGGGCGTTCGGGAGCCGTCGGCGGCCGCGGCGAGGGCGGCGCGCTCGAACTCGGCGAGCCGGCTCATGATCGGCGCTCCGAGCACGTCGACGACCGCGCGGTCGGGGTCGGGAAGCTCCTCGACCTGCAGGACGTCGGGTGGACCGAAGGCGTGGTGACGGATCGCGCGCATGCCTGAATCCGACAACCTCAAGTATCGTTGAGGTCAAATGAGCGACGTCAACCGCGAGATCCGCGCCCACGACCTGACGCCCGGCGAGGTGTCGCGGCGGGCCGGTGTCGCCGTGTCCGCCCTTCACTTCTACGAGCGTGAGGGCCTCATCGGCTGTGTGCGTACGACGGGCAACCAGCGCCGCTACCACCGCGACGTGCTGCGGCGGATCGCGTTCATCCGCGCCTCGCAGGGTGTCGGCCTGCCGCTGGTCGAGATCCGGGAGGCGCTCGCGACGCTGCCCACCGGCCGCACCCCGACGAAGGCCGACTGGTCGCGGCTGTCCCGCAGCTGGCGGAGTCGACTCGACGACCAGATCGCCCGCCTGGAGCAGTTGCGCGACACCCTCGACGACTGCATCGGCTGCGGTTGCCTGTCACTCAGGTCGTGTCAGCTGACCAACCCGGGCGACGAGCTGAGGCAGTACGGCAACGGGCCGGTCCGCCTGCTCGGGCGATCCTGAGCGGCGCCGGACCTCAGCCCAGGTCGGTGGCGAGCAGGTCGTCCACGGTCTCGCGCCGCACGATGACGCGCGCGACCCCGTCCTTGACCGCGACCACCGGCGGGCGGAGGGCGTGGTTGTAGTTGGAGGCCATCGAGCGGCCGTAGGCGCCGGTACCGGGCACCGCGATCAGGTCGCCGGGAGCGATGTCACCGGGCAGGAACTCGTCCTTGACCACGATGTCGCCGGACTCGCAGTGCTTGCCGACGACCCGGGCGAGCACCGGGACGGCCGACGAGGCGCGGGAGGCGAGGGTGCAGGAGTAGTCGGCGTCGTAGAGGGCCGGGCGGATGTTGTCGCTCATCCCGCCGTCGACGCTGACGTAGGTGCGCACGGCACCCGCGTCGAGCTGGACCTGCTTGACCGTGCCGACGGTGTAGACGGTGCACATGGTCGGCCCGACGATCGCCCGACCGGGCTCGATCGAGATGCGCGGCGTCTCGATGCCGAGCCCACGGCACTCGTGCACCACGATCTCGCGCATGCCCGCGGCCAGCTCGGCGGCCGGCTGGGGGTCGTCCTGGCTGGTGTAGGCGATGCCGAAGCCACCACCGAGGTCCATCTCGGGCGGAACGACGCCGAGCTCCGCGGCGATCCGCGCGTGCAGCGCCAGCACCCTCCGGGCGGCGACCTCGAAGCCGGCGGTGTCGAAGATCTGGCTGCCGATGTGCGAGTGCAGACCGAGCAGCTCGACCCCGTCCGCGGCGATCACCCGTCGGGCGGCCTCGAAGGCATCGCCGGAGGAGATCGAGAAGCCGAACTTCTGGTCCTCGTGGGCCGTCGCGATGAACTCGTGGGTGTGGGCCTCGACGCCGGCGGTGACGCGAACCATCACCCGGGCCGGCATTCCGGTCTCGGCAGCGATCGCAGCCACCCGCTCGATCTCGTGGAACGAGTCGACCACGATCCGTCCGACGCCGAGGGCGATCGCGCGGCGCAGCTCCATCGGCGTCTTGTTGTTGCCGTGGTAGCCGATCCGCTCGGCCTCGACTCCCCCGCGCAGCGCCACGGTGAGCTCGCCGTCGGAGCACACGTCGAGGAACAGTCCCTCCTCGGCGATCCAGCGGGCGACGGTCGTGCACAGGAACGACTTGCCCGCGTAGTAGACGTCGACGCCCTCGAAGGCATCGCGGAACGCACGCGCCCTCGCGCGGAAGTCGTCCTCGTCCAGGACGTACGCCGGGGTGTTCACGTCGGCCACCAGGTCGGGGACCGCGAGACCACCGATGCGCAGCACCCCCTCGGCGTCCTTCGTCGCGGTGCTCGACCAGAGCGCGGGGACGAGCGCGTTGACGTCGGCGGGCTCACGGAGCCAGTGCGGGGAGGAGCCGGCGTAGTCGCCCGGCGGGACGCGGCCGGCCATCACATGCGCTCCGGCGCCGAGACGCCGAGCAGGTCGAGGCCGTTGGCCACGACGGTCCGGGTCGCGACCACGAGGACCAGGCGGGCGAGGTTGGTGGCCGTGACCGGCTCGTCGCCCTGCGGGAGCATGCGGCACTCCTTGGTGTCGTACCACTTGTTGAACGTCGAGGCGGTGTCCTCGAGGTAGCGGGCGATCCGGTGCGGCTCCCTCAGCTCGGCGGCACTTGCGACGACGCGGGGGTACTCCGCCAGCGCGCGCAGCAGCTCGCCGTCGCGCTCGTGGTCGAGCAGACCGGGGTCGAAGGTGTCGAGGAGATCGTCGGTCGAGCCTGTCGAGGCCATGCCGAGGTCGCGGGCGTTCTCGATCATCCGGCAGGTGCGCGCGTGGGCGTACTGCACGTAGTAGACCGGGTTGTCGTTGGACTGCTTGGTGATCTCGGCGACGTCGAGGACGAGCGGCGAGTCCGCGGGATAACGCGCCAGGGAGTAGCGCAGCGCGTCGACGCCGATCTCCTCCGCCAGCTCGTTGAGCGTGACGATCGTGCCGGCCCGCTTGGAGAGCTTGAGCTCCTCGCCGTCGCGCAGGATCTTCACCAGCTGCCCGATCATCACGTCGAGCGTCTTGTCGGGGTCGTCGCCGACGCATGCCGCCATCGCCCGGAGCCGGCCGACGTAGCCGTGATGGTCGGCGCCGAGCAGGTAGATGCAGTTGTCGAAGCCGCGGGCCCTCTTGTCGAGGTAGTAGGCGGTGTCGGAGGCGAAGTAGGTCAGCTCGCCGTCGGACTTGATGAGCACCCGGTCCTTGTCGTCGCCGAAGTCGGTCGTGCGCATCCACAGCGCGCCACCGTCCTCATAGACGTGGCCGAGGTCCTTGAGCCGCTGCAGGGTGTCGGGGACCGAGCCCGACTCGTGCAGGGAGAGCTCGGAGGACCAGACGTCGAAGTGGGTGTTGAACCCGTCGAGCTGGTCCTGCTGTTCCTTGAGCTGCAGCTCGTAGCCCTTGGCCCGTACGGCGGCACGCCGCTCGTCGCCCTCGAGCTGGAAGATGCCGGGGCTGGCCACCTCGACGGCCTTCGCGAGGTCGTCGATGTAGGCGCCGGCGTAGCCGTCCTCGGGCTTGGGCTCCCCCAGGGCCGAGGCGATGATCGAGTCGGCGAAGTGGTTCATCTGGACGCCGCGGTCGTTGATGTAGAACTCCCGAGTCACGTCCGCCCCCGCCGCCGCGAGCACCCGACCGATCGCGTCGCCGAGCACCGCCCAGCGGGTGTGGCCCAGGTGGAGCGGGCCGGTCGGGTTGGCGGAGATGAACTCGACGTTGATCCTCTCGCCGGCCAGCGTCTCGCTGCAGCCGTAGGCCGCCCCGGCAGTGACGATGTCGGCGGCGACCTGACCCTGCGCGCCCGCCTCGACCCTGATGTTGAGGAAGCCCGGTCCCGCGAGCTCCACCGCGGCGATCCCGTCGGCGCCCGTCAGCCGGGCGGCCAGCAGCTCGCCCAGCGCGCGCGGGTTGGTGCCGGCCTTCTTGGCCAGCTGGAGCGCGACGTTGGTGGCGTAGTCGCCGTGGCCCTTCTGGCGGGGACGCTCGACCGTCACCTCGGCCGGAACGCCGTCCGGGAGGGTGAGTGCGCCCTCGTCCACGAGGGACGTCAGGGCGCCGACGATGGCGGTCGAGAGCTGCGCAGGAGTCACCGCGCAAGCCTATCGGCGGGCACCGGTTTCACTCGCACCGATATCGGCCGGTAGTGTTCGGCAACGCGTCGCAGCCTGGCACCGCCCAGACCGCGCATGCCTCCGTAGCTCAGGGGATAGAGCACTGGTTTCCGGTACCAGGTGTCGCAGGTTCGAATCCTGCCGGAGGCGCTCCGTCTCGGTTGACCCGCGACAAAGCCCGGCCTACGCCGAGCTCGACGTGATGAGCGGAGATCGCAACGTGGAGCTGCACCTCGCACTGCGCCAGATGGTCCTCGACCACGGTGTCGACGTCCTCCACGACGCCACGACCCTGCGCGGCGCGCTCGACGACTACTTCGCCGAGGACGACTCCTTCACTGCGGGCGATGCGAACCTGCTGGTCGACGGCGTGCGCCTCGGCGCGCTGGCGACCCTCGTGCGGCTGACTGAGCACGGAGCAACCCCGCCCGCCGCCCTTCGGTCGGCCTCCGAGGGACTCATCAGGGAGCGCGGCGGACTGGACCTCGACGCCGCGCACTGGACCTGCGCGGTCCTCGGGTACGCCGCGGGCGTCGTCGACGACGGCCTGTTGCGCGCGTGCCCCCGACCGCCCACGCCCACGTCGTCGCCGCCCGAGCCCACGGCGATCCTGCCCACCGTTCACCTGCCTCCGCCTCCGCCACCGCCACCGCCACCGGCACCGGCGCCCGCAGGACCGCCCCTGCTGCCCACCGTGCAGGCGACACGGATGAGTTCGCCGCCCCCGCCAGCGCACCCCGTCGCACCGCTGGCCACGTCGCCCGGACGGTGGCGAGCTCCGCTGGCCGTGGTGGCGCTCATCGCCCTCGCCATTGCCGCCGGTGTCGGGGTGGCGCTGCTGCTCACGTCCGGCGCGGACGACTCGAACCGCGCCGGTGACAGGCGGAGCAGCGTTGCGAGCGACGAGATCTCGCCGCCGTCGACGGAAGGCGCCAACGAGACGAGCGGAGCCGCGTCCTCGCCCTCACCGTCGTCACGGCCCCACGCGGCCGCCTCCGGAACCCCCTCAGGCACAGCGGGCGCGGATCCTGGCGGCGTGACGGGCACCTGGACAGGGACGATCACGCAGGTCGACGAGCGCGGCACCGAGGTCATCGAGCTCCTCCTGACGTTGACCGACGGTCGGGTCGGCGACCGGGTCGGCACCACCACCTACGACCTCGGCGACCAGGTCTGCGTCGGCCGTCTCACCCTGCTCTCCAGCCAGGTCGACGGTCAGCAGCTGCGTGAGGAGATCCTCAGCGGTCCCTGCATCGCGAACGGGCAGGTCCGGGTGCACCGCAGCGGCACTCGGCTGTCCTTCGACTACACCGGCACCAAGCAGAGCAACGGCGAGGCGCAGCTGGTCTCCGGCCTCCTGGACCGCGCCGGTGCCTGACCGGCGTCTCCCGGCGCTGGCCGCGGCCGGCGTACTGCTGCTGACCGCGTGCGCCCCGTCGTCACCGGACGGGCCCGTCGATGCCCGACCGCCGGGCTCTCCCGACGCACGCACCACCAGCTCCACGGTCCCGCGCTCCACGCCGACCGTGTCCGAGGACGACATCTCCGACCAGCCGACGCCTGCTGCTCCTCCGAGCGAGGTGCGGCCGGATCCCCGCTGGCAGTTCTTCAGCGACGACGCCCGCTGGCACCGCTCCCCGTGGTTCCAAGGAGCACACCGGATCATGATCGGCTTCGGGTGCAACCCCGCACCTTGGTACTCCCCCGACCTGCGCTGTCCCGACAGCCAGGGGTTCCACCACGGCATCGACGTGGCCATGACCTGCGGCACCCGTTTGTACGCCGGACTCCCGGGAGTCGTCCTCGATCCGAGCGAACCCGGCTCCCCGGGGCCTGCCTACGGCGAGGCGCCATTCCGGATCCGGGTCGTCGACGGCACCGGCACGCACGACGTCCTCATCGGCCACGCCTCGGACGTGCTGGTCCGCCCCGGAGACCGGCTGACGGCCGGCGAGCCCATCGCGTCCGCCTCCGACTCCGGTGCTCCGGACGGCTGCCACCTCCACTTCGAGGTCCGCTCGGCCGGCGGCAGCGTCGACTCCGCCGTCGACCCCGCCCCGTGGCTGCAGTTGAGGGCACGCTGACGCGGCCACCGGGGGCGCCGGCCGGTCTCCTACAGTTTCGCCCGTGACGATCATCGGGACTCCGCTCTCCCCCGGCGCCACTCGCGTCCTCCTGCTCGGCTCGGGCGAGCTCGGCAAGGAGGTCGCGATCGAGCTCCAGCGTCTCGGGGTCGAGACGATCGCGGTCGACCGCTACGCCGACGCGCCGGCGATGCAGGTCGCCCACCGCAGTCACGTGATCGACATGCTCGACCCGGCGGCAGTGCGCGGCGTGATCGAGCAGGAGCAGCCCCACCTGGTCGTCCCGGAGATCGAGGCGATCCACACGCCGACCCTGGTCGAGCTGGAGGCAGAGGGCCTCACCGTCATCCCGACGGCGCGCGCGGCCTGGCTGACGATGGACCGTGAGGGGATCCGGCGCCTCGCCGCCGAGGAACTCGGCCTGGCCACCTCCCCCTATCGCTTCGCCGACACCTTCGAGGACTTCGAGGCGGCGGTCGCCGCGGTCGGGACGCCCTGCGTCGTCAAGCCGGTGATGTCCTCCTCCGGCAAGGGACAGTCGGTCGTCCGGACCGCTGCGGACGTGCGGACGTCGTGGGAGTACGCCCAGGCTGGGGGCCGCGCCGGCGCAGGCCGGGTGATCGTCGAGGGCTTCGTCGACTTCGACTTCGAGATCACCCTGCTGACCGTCAAACATGCCGCCGTCGGTGGCGGGCCCGACGTCATCTCGTTCTGCGCGCCGATCGGGCACACCCAGGTCGACGGCGACTACCGCGAGTCCTGGCAGCCGCAGCCGCTCACCGATGTGGTCCTCGCCCGCGCCCAGGAGATGGCGGCCGCGGTCGTGGCCGACCTGTGCGGGGAGCGCGGCCGCGGCCTGTTCGGCGTCGAGCTCTTCATCCGCGGCGACGAGGTCATCTTCTCCGAGCTCTCCCCCCGGCCGCACGACACCGGCCTGGTCACGCTGGTCTCCCAGGACCTGTCCGAGTTCGCCCTGCACGTGCGCGCCGTGCTCGGCCTCCCGATCCCGGCCATCCGCGCCCGAGGAGCCGCGGCATCCTGCGCGGTCCTCTTCGAGGGCGACATCGAGGCGCCCCGGATCGGAGGGGTGGCCGCGGCGTTGGCCGGCCCGGACACCGCCGTACGTCTCTTCGGCAAGCCCGCCGTCTCCGGACGTCGGCGGATGGCCGTCGCGCTGGCGTTGGGCGCCGACGTCGACGCAGCCCGCTCCGCAGCCCGCGGCGCGGCCGCGGAGCTGCACGTGGTCGAGCAGTGAGCACGTCCGAGGGACGGGTGACCATCCACACCGACGGTGCCTGCCTGGGCAACCCCGGCCCGGGCGGCTGGGGTGCCGTGCTCCGCTACGGCGACCACGTCAAGGAGCTCCACGGCGGCGAGCCGGACACGACCAACAACCGCATGGAGCTGATGGCGGCGATCCAGGCCCTCGAGTCGCTCACCCGACGCTCGGCCGTCGACCTGCACACCGACAGCAGCTATGTCCGCAACGGGATCCTGTCGTGGGTCGTGAAGTGGAAGGCCAACGGCTGGCGCACCGCCGCCAAGCAGCCCGTCAAGAACGTCGACCTCTGGCAGCGCCTCGACGCCGCGGCCACGGAGCACGACGTCGAGTGGCACTGGGTCAAGGGTCACGCCGGCGACCCGGGCAACGAGCGGGCCGACGAGCTCGCCGGGCTCGGCGCACGGGAGGCCCGCGGCTGACCAGCCGCCGTCAGCAGCGCGAGATCGTGGCGTCGTGGCGGGCGTCGTTGCCGTAGCGGCGGGCGTCGCCGGTGTTGGGCAGGACCACGCTGGCGCCTCCCACCGTGGCGCCGCTGCCCTGGAGCACGCAGCTGGTGATCTTGCGGGGATCGACGTCGGCGACGGCCTGGGCCAGACGGAACAGCTCGGTCGGCGCGACGTCTTTGGTCTTGAGGTTGCGCAGCAGGCTGAGCACGCCGGACTCGAGGAAGCCCGGCGTCGCGGCCTTCGCCGCCACCTTCTGCTGGATGCCCCGCAGGACCAGTTGCTGGTTGGCCGAGCGGTCGAAGTCACCGCGCGGCAGCGCCTTGCGGACCCGGGCGAACTCGACGGCCTTCATCCCGTTGATGCGGATCCGTCCGGCCCGCCAGCCCTGCGGGTGCAGGTCGGAGTCGGCGAAGGCACGCGGATTGTCGACGGTGATGCCGCCGATCCCGCTGATGAGGCGGGCCAGGCCGCCGAAGCCGGCGACCATCACGTAGTCGGGGTGGACGCCGAGCAGGTTGCCGACCGTCTCCCCCAGCAGCTGCGGGCCGCCGTAGTACATCGCCGCATTGACGCGGTCGGAGCCGTGACCGGGGATCGGGACGTAGCTGTCGCGCGGGATGCCGATCGCCGTCGCGGCGCCGGTGCGGGTGTCGATCCCGACCATCTGCAGCGCGTCGGCCCGGGTCCGCAACGGGTCGTCGCCCGGTCGGGCGTCGGTGCCGACCGCGAGGATCCACACGACGTCCGGGTCGACGTCGCCGCCTGACGCACGGTCGATCTTGACGAGGGTGAACTCGCCCCGGGCCGGCGTGCTGTCGGGCACCACGAGGACGAGCAGTCCCAGCAGCAGGCCCAGCAGCGCGGTCCTCACGATCCGCTTCGTGCCGTCCATGTCAGCCACCCACTCCCCGTCGTACGTCGAAGGCGAAGACCTTCCACCCCTGCTTGCTCGGCGTCAGGGCCAGCCGGCCGGTGATCCGCTCAGCGCTGTCGCCCTCGTCGAGGAGGAGTCGGAACCGCGCCGTGGCCCCGGAGACCACTCCGTCAGGCGCGAGGACGTCGACCTTGACGACCTTCTGCGTGATCTCCCCCACGTCCTCGCCGTCGGCGTTGCCCATCACGCCGAGCTGGCGACGCGCGAGACGGCGGGCGTCCTGGGTGAAGTCGCCGAACGCCGCGTCGACGTCGTCGCTCGAGCTCTCGGCGCTGTAGGCAGCGTCCCACCAGCCCTCCACGACCTCGGTCACCTTGGTGAGGACGGCCTTCTTGCGAGCGGCGCCGAGCCGGCCGGTCACGACCCCGATCCGCGCACTGGTGGGGACCTGGGCGTCCTGGGCACTCGCGTCGCTGCCGCCCGGCCCGGCGTCGTCATCGCCTCCGTCACCGCCGGAACAGCCGGCGAGTCCGACAGCCAGGACGAGCGCCGTCACGAGGGCTGTGGCGGCTCTCCTGGCGGAGCCCTGACGTCGCGCTCGGTGGTGCTGGTTCACGGTCCGATCCCCTCCGGCATGTCGATTGCGCAACACCCTGCCCCAAAGGATGTCCGAGGGGCGGCATTTGCTTCGGCATGGGACTAGCCTTGTCAACCGACACCGCGCGCTATCGGCGGCGGGCGGGTCCAGCTCATCGGAAGAGGCGAAGCACGTCGTGACGCAGTCGTCAGACCAGTCCACCGGATCCCCCGTCCCCGACGGGTTCGGAGCCAATGAATGGCTCGTCGAGGAGATGAAGGAGCGGTTCGAGGCGGACCCGTCCAGCGTCGATCCGGCCTGGGCTGCCTACTTCAAGGGCACGTCGACGTCCAACGGAGCGACCTCCTCGTCGGCCGCCGCTCCGGCAGCTCCCGCGGCCGCCGCTCCGGCTGCCCCCGCGTCCGCTCCGGCTGCCCCCGCCGCGGCAAGGAGCACGCCCGCTCCCAAGGCCACGCCTGCGCCGCAGGTGAGCCCCGCCTCGACGACGACGCCGACGCCGCCGAAGGACGACGCCAAGCCCACCCCCAAGGACGCTCCGCGCCCCGAGCCGGTCGCCGCCAACGACGAGCCGACCCTCACCGTGCTGCGTGGCATCCCGGCGGCCACCGCCAAGAACATGGACATCTCGCTGTCCGTGCCGACCGCGACCTCGGTCCGCAACATCCCGGTCAAGCTGCTCTGGGACAACCGGATCGTCATCAACAGCCACCTCAAGCGCGCCCGCGGCGGCAAGGTGTCATTCACCCACCTCATCGGCTACGCGATCATCAAGGCGATCAAGACGCTGCCGGCGATGAACAACACCTACGACGAGATCGATGGCAAGCCGACCATGGTCACGCCGGCCCACATCAACCTCGGCCTCGCCATCGACCAGGTCAAGAAGGACGGCAGCCGCCAGCTCGTGGCCCCGTCCATCAAGGCCTGCGAGTCGATGGACTTCGCGCAGTTCTGGACGGCGTACGAGGAGATCGTGCGCAAGGCCAAGGACAACAAGCTGACGATGGAGGACTACTCCGGGACGACCGTCAGCCTGACCAACGTCGGCGGACTCGGCACCAACAACTCCGTGCCGCGGCTCATGCAGGGTCAGGCCGCGATCATCGGCGTCGGGTCGATGGACTACCCGCCGGAGTTCCAGGGAGCGTCTGAGGAGACCATCTCCCGCAATGCGATCTCCCGGATCATGACGATGACCTCGACCTACGACCACCGCGTCATCCAGGGCGCGCAGTCGGGTGAGTTCCTCGGCCAGGTCCACAAGTACCTCCTCGGCCAGGACGGCTTCTACGACGAGATCTTCCGCGCGCTGCGGATCCCCTACGAGCCGATCCGCTGGAACGCCGACATCGCGACGTCCCACGACGACGAGATCGACAAGCAGGCCCGGATCCTCGAGCTGATCCACGCCTACCGGGTGCGCGGTCACCTGATGGCCGACACCGACCCGCTCGAGTACCGCCAGCGCAGCCACCCCGACCTGCGCATCGAGTCCCACGGCCTGACCCTGTGGGACCTCGACCGCGAGTTCCCGACCGGCTCCTTCGGCGGCGGCGACCGGCGCTTCATGAAGCTGCGCCACATCCTCGGCATCCTGCGCGACTCCTACTGCCGCACCACCGGCATCGAGTACATGCACATCATGGATCCGGAGCAGCGCCGCTGGATCCAGGAGCGCGTCGAGCAGCCGCACTCCAAGCCGCCCCGCGAGGAGCAGCTGCGGATCCTGCTGAAGCTCAACCAGGCCGAGGCGTTCGAGACCTTCCTGCAGACCAAGTTCGTCGGCCAGAAGCGGTTCAGCCTCGAGGGCGGCGAGACCACCATCCCGGTCGTCGACGAGATCGCGGAGGCCGCCGCCCAGGCGGGTCTCGACGAGGTCGCGATCGGCATGGCCCACCGTGGCCGGCTCAACGTGCTCGCCAACATCGTCGGCAAGTCCTACAACCAGATCTTCCGCGAGTTCGAGGGCAACATCGACCCGCGCACCGTGCAGGGCTCCGGCGACGTGAAGTATCACCTCGGCGCCGAGGGCGAGTTCGTCGCGGGGACGGGCGAGACCATCGCGGTCTCGGTCGCCGCGAACCCGTCCCACCTGGAGACGGTCGACCCGGTGCTCGAGGGCATCGCCCGCGCCAAGCAGGACGTGCTCAACCGCGGCGAGGAGTTCCCGGTGCTGCCGATGCTCCTGCACGGTGACGCTGCCTTCGCCGGCCAGGGCGTGGTCGCCGAGACGCTGAACCTCTCGCAGCTGCGCGGCTACCGCACCGGCGGCACGATCCACGTCGTCATCAACAACCAGGTCGGGTTCACCACCTCCCCCGGCTCGTCGCGCTCGACGCTCTACTGCACCGATGTCGCGCGGATGGTCCAGGCGCCGATCTTCCACGTCAACGGCGACGACCCGGAGGCCTGCATCCGCGTCGCGCGGCTGGCCTTCGAGTACCGCCAGACCTTCAAGAGCGACGTCGTCATCGACCTCGTCTGCTACCGCCGTCGCGGTCACAACGAGGGCGACGACCCGTCGTACACGCAGCCGCTGATGTACGACCTCATCGAGCAGAAGCGCTCGGTGCGCAAGCTCTACACCGAGTCGCTCATCGGCCGTGGCGACATCACGATCGAGGAGGCCGAGCAGGTCCTGCGCGACTACCAGCAGCAGCTGGAGCGGGTCTTCACCGAGGTGCGTGAGGCCACGGCGGCGCCGTCGGAGTGGACGACCGTGCCGGACTACCCGGACAAGACGGTCGGCGACACCCAGACCGCGATCTCGGTCGAGGTCCTCAAGCGGATCTCCGACGCCTACGTGACGCCGCCCGACGGCTTCACGGTGCACCCGAAGGTGATGCCGCAGCTGCAGCGACGCGCTGCCGCGATCACCGACGGTCCGATCGACTGGGGCACCGGCGAGATCCTCGCCTTCGGCGCCCTGCTGATGGACGGCCGTCCGGTGCGCCTCGCGGGCCAGGACTCGCGCCGCGGCACGTTCGTGCAGCGCTTCGCGACCCTGATCGACCGCGTCAACGCCGACGAGTGGACGCCGCTGGCCAACCTCACCGAGGACCAGGCGAAGTTCTTCGTCTACGACAGCCTGCTCTCGGAGTACGCCGCGCTCGGCTTCGAGTACGGCTACTCGGTGGCCCGTCCGGACGCCCTCGTGCTGTGGGAGGCCCAGTTCGGCGACTTCGTCAACGGCGCCCAGTCCGTCATCGACGAATACATCTCCGCCGGCAAGACCAAGTGGGGCCAGGACTCCGGCGTCGTGCTGCTGCTCCCCCACGGCTACGAGGGCCAGGGCGCCGACCACTCGTCCGCGCGCATCGAGCGGTTCCTGACCCTGTGCGCCGACGACGCGATGGTCGTCGCACAGCCGTCCACCCCGGCGTCGTACTTCCACCTGCTGCGGCGCCACTCGCTCGGTGAGGAGCACCTGCCGCTCATCGTGTTCACCCCGAAGTCGATGCTCAAGCGCAAGGAGGCGGCCTCGCAGCCGGCCGACTTCACCTCGGGCACCTTCCGGCCCATCGTCGGCGACGACACGGTGGACCCCGCGAAGGTGTCGACGGTGCTGCTCGTGTCCGGCCGGCTCACCTGGGACCTCGTCGTCGAGCGCACCAAGAGCAACCGCGACGACGTGGCGATCGTCCGCGTCGAACAGCTCTATCCGTGGCCGGTCGAGGAGCTGCAGGCCGAGCTCTCGAAGTACCCGAACGCGAAGGTCCGCTGGGTCCAGGACGAGCCCTACAACCAGGGCCCGTGGCCGTCGTACCACCTCAACGTGGTGCCTCAGCTCGGCCGCGAGATCGAGCCCGTGACGCGGGCCGCCTCGTCGACCACCGCCGTCGGCACGGCGAAGCGCCACCTCGAGGAGGCCAAGGTCCTCATCGAGAAGGCGTTCTCCTGATCGCGGGCGCTCGTGTACTTCACTGACCGCGGCATCGAGGAGCTCGAGCGTCGCCGGGGCGAGGAGGAGGTCACCCTGGCGTGGCTCGCCGACCGGCTCAGCGAGTTCGTCGACGGCCACCCCGAGTTCGAGGTGGCCGTCGAGCGGCTCGCTACCTGGCTGGCACGGCTGGACGATCCGGAGGACTAGCGGCCTCTGCCAGCCCGACCCGTCGGTGCAACGCGCGCAGCGGTCGGGGCGCCCACCACGCGACCTCGCCCAGCAGCCGGATGCCGGCCGGCAGCAACACGCCGCGGATCAGCGTGGCGTCGATCAGGATCGCGAGCCCGGTGCCGAGGCCGAAGAACTGGATGAAGCTCACCGAGCTGACGCAGAAGGCGAAGAAGCTGATCGCGATCAGGGCAGCAGCGGTGCTGACGATGCGGCCGGTGTGCGCCAGCCCGTGCACCACGGCCTCCTCCCCGCGCAGCCCCCGGTCCCTCATCTCCTTGATGCGCCCGAGGACGAAGACCTCGTAGTCCATCGACAGGCCGAAGGCGACGCAGAAGAGCAGCACCATCATCGAGCTGTCCATCGGCAGCGGGGTGAACCCGAGGACGCCGGCCAGGTGTCCCTCCTGGAACACCCAGACCATCGCGCCGAGGGTCGCTGCCAGCCCGAGGGCGTTGAGCACCAGTGCCCGCAGCGGCTGGACGATGCTGCCGGTGAAGAGGAACAGGATCACCACGGTGGTGAGGACGAGCCACAGCGCGACCAGCGGAAGCCGTTGACCGATGCCGGACATCTGGTCGTGCAGCTGCGCGGAGGCGCCGCCGACCAGCGTGGCGCTCCCCTCCGGGGCCGTCTCGTCGCGGACGTCCTCGACGAGCTGCCGCGCGGCGGCGGAGTGCGGGTCGAGGTCGCTGACCACCGACAGCAGGTCGGCGTCCTGCCCCTGACGGCCGGCCACCGGGACGGACGAGTCGAGCGCGCCATCGACGTAGCTGCCGAGGCGGGTGTCGACCCGGACGACGTCGTCGAGCTCCGACAGCCTCCCTGCGTACGACGCCAGCGGCTCGTCCGCCACGGCCGAGCCCGTGACCACCTGGATGGGGTGGGTGCCGTCGCCCGCAAAGTCCTCCCGGAGCACGTCGCCCGCCTGGCGGCTCGAGGCCGAGGTGGGGAGCACCCGGTCGTCGGGGGTTCCGAACTCGATGCCGGCGAGCGGCACCGTCATCACGGCCAGCCCGGCGACCACGGGAAGGGCGGCGAGGAGCGGGCGACGCGTCACGAAGCGGGCAAGGCGGGCCCAGGTCGGCGCCTCCTCGCCCCGGATCCCGCGGATGCGCGGCACCCGCCAGGCGTCGACGCGGTCACCCAGCAGGGTGAGGCCGGCCGGGAGCAGCACGATCGCGCTGAAGGCCGTGATCAGCATGACGCCGATGCCGGCATAGGCGAAGGAGCGCAGGAAGTACATCGGGAAGACGAGCAGAGCGGCCAACGCGACCGCGACCGTCGCGGCGCTGAAGCCGATCGTGCGGCCCGCGGTCTCGACGGCCCGGCGGACCGCGCCGACGTGG
Organism: Nocardioides caeni; assembly: GCF_004912195.1. GTDB lineage: Bacteria > Actinomycetota > Actinomycetes > Propionibacteriales > Nocardioidaceae > Nocardioides > Nocardioides caeni. The sequence goes on along the minus strand of NZ_STGW01000001.1, from coordinate 373,922 downwards.
TCGCGGCCGGCGGCGCGCTCCTCGCGCACCCGGGCGACCATCAGCAGTCCGTAGTCGACCGCGAGGCCGAGCCCGAGACCGGACGTGAGGTTGACCGCATAGATCGACACGTCGGTCGCGGACCCCAGAATCGACAGCTCGGCGAAGGTGCCGAGGATCGCCGCCAGCCCCACGGCGAGGGTGATCAGCGCGCCGACCACGTTGCCGAAGGCGAGGACGAGCAGGACGAGGATCAGCGGGATGGCGATGCTCTCGGCGAGGGCGAGGTCGCGGCCGATCTGGCCGCCGATCTCCTCACCGACCACCTCGCCCCCGCCGATCCGCACGGTGAGCGCGTCGCCGGCGGCGGTCGTGCCGTCGTACCGCTCGAGGACGGCGGCCGGGTCGGCGTCCTGGTCGGGGGCGATCGAGGCGGTCACCAGGGCATGGGCGCCGTCGGTGGAGCGCATCGGTCCGGCGCGGGTGTCGAAGTAGGAGACCACGTCGGTGAGCATCGGGTCGGCCCGCAACTGTGCGGTGAGCTCGGCCCCCGCATTCGAGCTGAGTGGCGAGTCAACGTCACCGTCACCGGCAGCGATCACGAACACGTAGTCCGCGCCGCCGGGAAACCGCTCGTCGAGCAGGGCGGCGGCACGACTGCTGTCGGAGTCGGGGTCGTCGAAGCCGTCCGTCTGCAGCTTGCCGAACGCCCCGACACCCACCACACCGGCGATGACGACGGCCAGGACCCCGAGGGCGAGCACGAGACGTGCCCGTCGGGTGACGACTTCTCCGATCCAGCGGTACATGCGGTCCCTCCATGTTTACGCCCATTAACTTTACTGGCGTTAACTTGGCATGGATGTGGTCGGGTGTCAACATGTAGCCGTGACCACGCGGACCAGCTACCACCACGGTGACCTGCGCAATGCCCTCGTCCGCGCTGCCGCCTCCCTCGCCGCCACCGGCGGCCCCGAGGCGATCACGATCCGCGGCGCCGCCCGCGAGGTCGGCGTGACGCCCACGGCCGCCTACCGGCACTTCGAGAACCAGGCGGAGCTGGCCCATGCCGCTCGGGACCTCGCGATGGACGGCATGGTCGCGGCGATGGCGGGCTACCTCGGTGCCGTACCCGAGGACGGCGATCCGGTCGACCGCGCCCTCGCCCGCCTGGAATCGACCGGACGCGGCTATCTCGGCTTCGCGCTCGCCGAGCCCGGCATCTTCTCGGTCTGCTTCGGTGGGCGCCTCAACCAGGCCGAGCCGGACGGAATGCCCGAGGAGGATCCCGGACCCTATGCCCTGCTCGGCACGATCCTCGACGAACTGGTCGAGGTGGGCTGGCTCGACGCGGAGCACCGTCCGGGAGCCGAGGCCGGACCGTGGTCGGCCGTGCACGGGCTGGCCCTGCTGCTGATCGACGGGCCACTCAAGGGCATCTCCGAGGCCGACCGCGACCGGGCCATCGACCAGACCCTCGCCCTCACCGTCCGCGGCCTGGCCACCGGCCCCGAGGGGCGCGCGCGAGGTTGAGTCGCCTCCGGGAGCACTAGGCTCCGAGGCGTGAACGACGAACTCATCGACTACGCCGCGTGGGGCGAGCGGTTCTTCGCCGCCGCCGTGACGGCCGAGCGGGTGGTGGCCGGCGTCAACGTCCTGGCGGGACGCCCCATCGAGGTCGGCCCCCTCGGCGTCGGCCCCGGCCGCGTCGCGAAGGTCAAGGCCCGCGGACACATCGGCACGGCGACCGGCGAGCGCTCGGGCGCCGACCCGCTCGTCTTCCACATCGACCTGCCCGTGGCGCTGGAGTTCCTCCTCGACCTCGCGATGGACCGCCAGCGCTTCGAGGCCGACATCGTCGTGCCGCTCGTCATCACCGCGCACGGCCGCACCGACCTGGCCATCGTGCTCGAGGTCGCGGCGCCGACGCCGGCCCAGGTGACCTGCGACCTTCGCGCCCAGGGCCTGCTGGCCTCGCTGACCAGCCGCGCTGCCGGGGTCGAGGGCGAGCTGCGGCGCTTCGTCGCGAAGTACGTCGCACGCGAGCTCGAGCAGCCCTACGTCCAGGACGCGACGATCATCGACGTCGCCGCGGCGATCGAGCGCGCAGCCGCCAGTCTGGCGCCGCGCGCCGAGAGCCCCATCGCCGCCGAGCTCACCGACTCCCTGCCGGCGGCCATGGAGGCCGAGCTCGAGCACACCGCGCACCTGCTCCTCGACGAGGACTCGACCACGGAGGACGAGCGATGACCGAGCAGCCTCCCACCTATCCCCCGGCGCCCTGGCGGATGCATGGCTCGCTCTGGCTGAGCGCCTTCCGCCTGCGGGAGGCGGCCGACGACCGTCACCCGGCCGGGTCGTACGGCGTCGCGCTGGTGTCCTACGAGGACCCGAGTCCGCTGACCTATCACGAGCTCCTCGTCGCCCGGACCACGACCAACCGCGCCGGCAAGGGCGCCGTCACGATCACCGACATCTGGGTCGACTCGGCCGACTCGATGGCCGGCGGCCGCGAGCTGTGGGCGATCCCCAAGGAGCTGTGCGACTTCGACCGCGAGAGCAGCTATCGCGGTCCGGTGACCTCCACCGACTGGACCGCGTCCATCGAGCGGCGGCCGATCGTCGAGGCGCACTTCACCGATGTCTCCCGGGCCGCCGTGCGGGTGCCGTTCACCGGACTCGTCGAGCAGCCCGGCATCGCCGAGCACCCCGACATCGCCGACGTGACGATGAAGGGCAACGCCCGCGCCCTGCCCTGCCGTGGCCGGTGGGACTTCGCCGCGGACGGCCCGCTCGCCTTCCTGCGGAAAGCACGTCAGCTGGGCTCTTTCCGCATGCTCGACTTCCGGCTCGCCTTCGACTGACCCGGATCCGGCCCCGACTCCGGTCACTCGGCGGTCTGCCCGACGTCAGTCGACGGTGTCGCCGGGCTCCTCGACCTCCGGGGCGCCGGTGTGCTCGGCGAGGGCACGTCGCGAGGAGTCCCGGATCTCGAAGATCTCGGTCGCGAAGCCGCCGACGGCGGCCGCGACGTCACCGACGGCCTTGGTGACGATGCTCGCCACCTCGCCGACCGTGCTCGCAGCCGCCTCGGCGCCCGCCTGCATGGCGTCCTTGGCGATCTCGGCCCTGCTCAGCTCGTCACGTCCACTCATGCCGGACAGTCTCCCGTGTCAGTGCTCAGGCTGCCAACGAGTCCTCGGTCACGGCCTGTGGGCCGCGGACCGGGGCCTCCTTCTGGGAGCCGCCCGGGAAGGAGAGCCGGACGATCTTCGCGAAGACGCTGAAGAGCTGCTTGTGCAGCGGGCCCTTGTTGTAGGGCAGGCCGTAGCGCTCGCAGATCTCCTGGACCTCGACGGCCATCTCCGGGTAGCGACGGGCCGGGATGTCGGGGAAGAGGTGGTGCTCGATCTGGTGCGACAGGTTGCCGCTCATCACGTGCATCAGCTTGCTTCCGGTGATGTTGGCCGAGCCGAGCATCTGGCGGAGGTACCACTGGCCACGCGACTCGTTCTCGGTCTCCTCGACCGAGAAGGACGCGACGCCGGCAGGGAAGTGGCCGCAGAAGATGATGTTGAAGGTCCAGACGTTGCGGACCAGGTTGGCGACCGCGTTGCCGGCCAGGGTGCTGAGGAACAGCGGGCCGGTCAACGCCGGGAAGAGCACGTAGTCCTTGAGGACCTGCTTGCCCATCTTCTTGCGGATACGGCGCCAGATCGGCGCGTTCTCGCCGCCGAACATGGGGCGGCGACCCGCGAAGACCTCCTCTGCCTCCAGGTCGTGGAGCGCGACGCCCCACTCGAAGAAGGTCATCAGCAGGAAGGCCCACAGCGGGTTGCCCAGGTAGTAGGGGTTCCACTTCTGCTCCGGGTCCATGCGCAGGATGCCGTAGCCCACGTCGCGGTCCTTGCCGACCACGTTGGTGTAGGTGTGGTGCATGTAGTTGTGGCCGTACTTCCAGTTCTCGGCCGGCGCCATCGTGTCCCAGTCGAACATCCGGGAGTTGAACGACGGGTCTCCCATCCAGTCGTACTGGCCGTGCATCACGTTGTGGCCGATCTCCATGTTGTCGAGGATCTTCGACACGGAGAGGGCGGCGACGGCCGGCACCCAGCCGATGACGGGCAGGTAGAACAGCGCGCGGCCGGCGATCTCGAAGCTGCGCTGGGCCTTGACGACCTTGCGCAGGTACTCCGCGTCGGGCTCGCCGAGGTCCGCGAGGATGCGCAGGCGCAGGGCGTCCAGCTCGGCACCGAGCTGGTCGATCTCGTCGTGGGTCAGGCCGTGGTACTTCTCATCGGCGGCCGGAGCGGCCGGCTGGTCCAGCAGTTCAGTCATGATCAGCTCCTTTGACTTCGGTGGTTGAGGTGCGAGCACAGCGAGCCTCGAGACCTCACAGGTCGATGTGGCAGTCACCGGCGGCGGCGGTCACGCAGATGCGGACCTCCTCGTCCGGCACCGCGGACTCCTCGCCGGTCAGGATGTTGCGGACGGTGCCCGCGGTCTTGGTGCGCGTGCAGGAGAAGCAGATGCCCATGCGGCAGCCGAACTCCGGCTTCAGTCCGAGCTCCTCGGCCTGCTCGAGCAGGCTGGCGCCGGACGCAGCGGCGGTCTTGCCGGAGCGGGTGAAGGAGATGTCTCCCTCGATGACCGGAGCGTCGGTGGTTGAGCCTGTCGAAACCGCGGCCCGGGCGACAGCGGGCTTGAAGAACTCCATGCGCAGGCGGGTCGAGTCGCCGTACGCCGTCTTGACGAGCTCCACGAGACCGGGCGGGCCGCAGAGCCAGGTGTCGGTCTCCTTGTAGTCCGGCACGAGGCGACGCAGCTCGAACTCGCTGAACACCTGGTCGCCGTGGCGCAGGTGCACGTCGACGCCGTTGTCGGCGGCGGCGATCTCGGCCAGCTCAGTTGCGAAGATCTGGTCCTCGGCGCTGCGCGCGAAGTGCAGGAACGTGACCTTGCGGCCGGCGTGCCCGTCGTACCCGTCCCGCAGGAGGGTGCGGACCATCGACATCGCGGGCGTGATGCCCGAGCCGCCGGTGATGAACACCAGCCGGCTGATCGTCGGCGTGGCCGGGCTCTCGACGAGGGTGAACTCGCCCTGCGCCTGGGACAGGTGCAGGATCTGGCCGGCCTGCGCCTGACGGACGAGGTACGACGACACCTGGCCCTCGTCGTGAGCCCGGATGGTGAGCGTGAACCGCTCCCCCCGGCCCGAGGCGGCGGACGAGATCGAGAACGCGCGGGTGAACCGCTTCGCGATCCCGGGGATCTCGACGCCGACGAGGACGTGCTGGCCGGCGCGGTGCCCGCGCCAGGTCGAGGTGGGCTGCAGCGTCAGTGTCGCGACCGGCGCGTCGCCGTCGGTCTCGCGGTGGACGGAGACGATCCGGGCGCGGACCTCGTGGGCGGCCCACATCGGGTTGAACCGCTCGAGGTAGGTGTCGACACCATGGGGGCTGGCGAGCGCGGTCACGAGCTTCGAGCGCAGCAGCGGGCCGAGCAGGCCGCCGGTGCGGGCCGGCGAGGGGCGGGTGGGGACGGCCGCCGGATCGGAGATGAGCGCGGACATCGCGCCTCCTTCGGTGGAAGATTTGGGTGTACGGTCGTACACCGAAACTCTGACGCGCCGCCCCCAGCCAGGTCAACGACCGGAGGCCGTGACAGTGCACACATGTGCACTGACGGTAGGATGGGGTACATGACCGGGTCACGCGTCGAGCAGAAGGAGCGCACCCGTCGCGCCATCCTCGACGCCGCACTGACCCTCTCGCAGGAATCGGCGCTGGTGGCGCTCTCGCTGCGTCAGGTGGCCAAGGAGGTCGGCATCGTGCCGACCGCGTTCTACCGGCACTTCCCCTCGATCGACGACCTCGGTCTGGCGCTGGTCGAGGAGTCCCTCGACTCGCTCCGCTCGCTGCTGCGTGAGCTCCGGCAGACGGCAGGCTCCGACTTCGCCTCCATCATCGACGGGTCCGTGGACGTCCTGGTCCACCAGGTGCGCACGCACCATGCCCACTACCTGTTCATCGCCCGCGAGCGCTTCGCCGGGCCGGCCCCGGTCCGCGAAGCGATCAACGCCGGCATCGGCACCGCCGAGCGTGAGCTCGCGATCGACCTGGCCCACCTCCCCGGCACCGACCAGTGGTCCGAGAAGGACCTCCACGTCCTGTCGTCGCTGATCGTCGACTCGATGGTCAGCACCGCCGAGCGGCTCATCACCGCCGGCCCCGGCTCCCCCGCCGAGCAGCGCATCGCCGCAGCTGCCCGGACCCAGCTCCGGATGATGGTCATCGGCGCCATGCAGTGGCGCTCGAGCGACTGACGATCCACCCCGGTCGACCGTCAGGTCGGTCACGTTCGGTGGACGCCACCCCGCGTGAGTCGTCACCATGGCGCGGTGCCGACCACTGCCCCCGCCCTCTCCACGCTGACCACGGCCGCCCGCAACGCCTGGGCGATCTCGCCGCTCGGCGACGGAGTCGAGCAGTACGACGGGCTGCCGGCGACGGTCCTGCACGATGAGCCCCACCGCCGCCTGAGCCGTTACGACCGGGCCACCTCGGCGACCGCGCCACGGCCGGTCCTCCTCGTCCCCCCGCTCGCCGTCTCCCCCCGGTGCTTCGACCTGCGTCCCCAGCAGAGCCCCGCCGCCCACCTGCTGGCGTCGGGCCGGGCGACCTATCTCCTCGACTCCGGCCGGATCACGTTCGCCGACCGGGCGATGGGCTTCGAGACCTGGGCGGACGACATCCTGCCCACCGCGATCCACCGGGTCCTGGACGACCACGGCAACCCCGATGACGTCGACGGCGTCGACCTGGTCGGCTGGTCACTCGGCGGCACGATCAGCCTCCTCACGGCCGCCGCCCACCCCGACCTGCCGATCGCATCCCTGACGGCCTTCGGGACGCCGATCGACTACAGCCTGATCCCGGCCGTGCAGCCCCTGATCCTCGCCGACCGCGTGCTCGGCAGCCGAGCGGTGACCGCGCCGACCGCCGCCCTCGGTGGCGTGCCGCGCCACCTCGTCCGCGCGAGCTATCGCGCGATGGCGCCGAAGCGCGAGCTGACCAAGGCCGTCCACCTCGCGCGCAACATCCTCGATGAGGAGGCGCTGGCCCGCACGGCAGCCATCGACGGCTTCATCAGCGACATGCCGGGCTATCCGGGCCGCGCCTACCACCAGATCCACACCCGACTGATGGCCCGCAACGAGCTGGCCTCCGGCACCGTCCACCTGAGCCGACGCCGACCGGTCCACCTCGGGGACATCCGCACGCGGGTGGTCTTCATCGGCAGCGAGACCGACAACATCGCCGACGGACCGGCCGTGCGCGCCGGCGTCGACGTCGTGCCGGGCGCCCGCTATGCGGCGGCCGACGGACTCAGCCACCTCGGCCTCGTCGCCGGGCCGCGCGCGGCAGAGCTCAGCTGGCCGCTGATGGACGCCTTCCTGGCTGAGTGAAGGGCCGCCGGTCCCTCACCGGATCGTGAGGGACCGACGACGCGTCCTCCGTCAGTGACCGCCGTGCGCGCCGGCCGGGGCGTCGGCCTTCGGAGGCAGCAGCAGCGACATCGCGACCACCACGAGCCCGATCGTCGCGCCGGCGGCGAACGCCCACTGCAGGCCCCCCATGAACGCCTCTCCGTCAGAGCTGCCGCGCTCGGCGAGGTGCTCGCTGCGGTTGGTCATGATGACGATCAGCAGCGCCGTGCCGATGGCTCCAGCCACCTGCTGCAGCGTGCCCAGCAGCGAGCTGCCGTGGGAGTAGAGTTGCGGCTCGAGGTCACCGAGGCCGATGGTGAAGACCGGCGTGAAGACCGTCGCCAGGCTCGCCATCAGCGCGACGTGCAGCACGACGAGCAGGGCGTACGGCGTCTCGGCGCCGATCCGGCTCAGGGCGAACAGCAGCGCCACCATCACCACCGAGCCCGGGATGACGAGCGGGCGGGCGCCGATGCGGTCGTAGACCTTGCCGACCTGCGGGCCCAGCAGGCCCATGGCGAGGCCGCCCGGCATCACGAGCAGGCCGGTCTGCAGCTCGGTGAGCCCCCGCAGGTTCTGGAAGTAGAGCGGCAGCAGGAGCATCGAGCCGAGGAAGGCCATGAAGCCGGCCGACATCAGCACGAGGGACACCGCGAAGTTGCGGTGCTTCAGGGTCCGCAGGTCCATCAGCGGGGTGTCCGAGCGCTGCAGGCGCAGCTGGTAGAGCGCGAACGCCGCGACGAGCACGACACCGCCGCCGATCAGCAGCGCCGGCTCCGTCCACGCACCGTTGCCGACCTTGCTGAGGCCGTAGACGAACGTGCTGAAGCCACCGGCGGCCAGCACGACGCTCAGCCAGCTCACCGGGCTCTTGGTGGTCTCGCCGACGTTCTCCAGCTGCCGGAAGCCGAACAGCCCGACGAGGACCGCGATCGGCAGCATCACGACGAAGATCAACCGCCACGAGCCGAAGTGCAGCAGGATCCCGGAGACCGCCGGACCGAGGGCGGGCGCGCAGGACATCGCGAGGGTGACCTGGCCCATGACGCGACCACGGTCCTCCGTGGCGACGACCGTCATCAGCGTCGTCATGAGCAGCGGCATCATCACGGCAGTGCCGCCGGCCTGGATGACCCGGCCGACGAGCAGGACACCGAACGTCGGCGCGACCGCGGCCACGAGAGTGCCGGCGACGAACGTCGACATCGCCGTCGCATAGGCCGTGCGGGTGCTGACCCGCTGGAGGAACCATCCCGTGATCGGGATGACCGCCGCCATCGTCAGCATGAAGACGGTCAGGGACCACTGGGCCGTGGTCTCGCTGATCCGGAAGTCCTCCATCAGGCGGGGCACGGCATTGACGAGGGTGGTCTCGTTGAGGATCACCACGAAGGTGGCGGCGACGAGGAGCTTGATCACGAGCGGCGTACGACCAGCAGGCACAGCAGGTGAGGCAAGGTCCTCCTCGAACTCCGCGAGGTCGCCGGTCGCCACCGGCGGGGCGGGTTCGATGGGCGCAGTCATGAGAGGTCCTCTCGGTAGGGCTGGCAGGGGTCAGCGGTGGCCGACCACTGTCGGTGGTGCAGAACGGGAGGGCCGTCGCTTCAACTGTTCGACGAACAGACCGTCCTCGTTTCGACACCGGCGGCGAGGAAAACTCATCGGTGAACCGCACACGCCGGTGGAGACCACAATGATCCCGGACCCAGCGGCATTCCCGCCAATCGTTTAAATCCTCAGCGGGTGAAGACGACCTTGCCGAAGATGTCGCCCTCGGCCATCGCGGCGAAGCCCGCGCGGGCCTCGGTCATCGGCAGCACCCGGTCGATCACGGGCCGCAGGCCCGTGGCGTCGAGCATGGTGACGAGGTGGGCGAGCTCGGCACGGCTGCCCATCGTCGACCCGACCACGCTCAGCTGCAGGAAGAAGATCCGGGTGAGCTCGGCGTCGTCGACGTTGGGCCCCGAGGTGGTGCCCGAGATGACGATCCTGCCTCCTGGCCGCAGCGCCCGGATCGAGTGGGACCACGTCGCCCGACCGACCGTCTCCATCACCGCGTCGACCTTGACGGGGAGTCGCGCGCCGGACTCGAAGACCTCGTGGGCACCGAGCTCGAGCGCCTTGGCCCGCTTGGCCTCGTCACGACTGGTGGCGAACACCCGCAGGCCCCCGGCCCGCGCCAGCGCGATCAGCGCGGTGGCGACGCCACCGCCGGCGCCCTGGACCAGCACGGTCTCGCCGGCCTTGAGGTCACCCTGGACGAACAGCATCCGATAGGCCGTCAGCCAGGCGGTCGGCAGGCAGGCGGCCTCCTCGAAGGACAACGACGCCGGCTTGGGGATCACGTTGCCCTTCGGGACGACGACCTGGTCGGCCAGCGTCCCCTGGAAGCGCTCGGAGAGCAGCGAGCGCCGTGGGTCCAGTGTCTCGTCACCTCGCCAGTCGGGGTCGGAGATGACCGAGTGGACGACGACCTCGTTGCCGTCGGCGTCGATGCCGGCCGCGTCGCAGCCGAGGATCATCGGCAATGCCTCGGCCTTGAGGCCCACGCCGCGCAGCGACCACAGGTCGTGGTGGTTGAGGGAGGCCGCCTTGACGGTGACCGTGGTCCACCCCTCGGGCACGACCGGGTCGGGACGCTCACCGACGACGAGGCCGGTCAGGGGGTCGGAGGCGGAGTTGGCGAAGGAGTCGGCGTAGACAGCGAACACGGGTCCGACCCTAGTCCGGGACCGGGTGCGGCCGCTGCCGCGTCCAGCGTGATCGGCGTCGCGCGCGGGATCGGTGCCGGTTCGAGCCCGGGATCAGGTGCGGGCGACGCCGTCGCGGCGAGCTGCCTCGGCGACCGCTGCGGCCACCGCCGGACCGACCCGCGGGTCGAACGGCGAGGGGATCACGAAGTCCTCCGCGAGGTCGTCGCCCACGAGCGCGGCGAGGGCGTCGGCGGCGGCGACCTTCATCGACTCCGTGATCGCGCTGGCGTGGACGTCGAACGCGCCGCGGAAGATGCCGGGGAAGGCGAGCACGTTGTTGATCTGGTTGGGGAAGTCGGAGCGGCCGGTGGCGACGATCCGCGCGTGGCGGTGCGCCACGTCGGGGTGGACCTCGGGGTTGGGGTTGGCCATCGCGAAGATGATGGCGTCCTCCGCCATGGTCGCCACGACCTCCTCGGGCACGGTGCCGCCCGAGACGCCGATGTAGACGTCGGCGCCGTCGAACGCCTCCGCGAGCGTGCCGCGGCGACCACACTGGTCGGCCGTCAGCTCCGCCAGCGCCTTCTTCGACGGCGTCAGGTCGGTGCGGTCCGAGGAGACGACACCCTTGCGGTCGGTCACGGCGATGTCCTTGACCCCAGCGGCGAGGAGGATCTTCGCGATGGCGACGCCGGCCGCGCCAGCGCCGGAGATGACGACCCGGGTCGACTCGGCCGTGCGCCCGGTCAGGCGCAGCGCGTTGACGAGCGCGGCGAGGGTGACGACCGCCGTACCGTGCTGGTCGTCGTGGAAGACGGGGATGTCGAGGGCAGCCTTGAGACGGTCCTCGATCTCGAAGCAGCGCGGCGCCGAGATGTCCTCCAGGTTGATGCCGCCGAAGCTGGGCGCGAGGCGCACGACCGTCTCGATGATCTCCTCGACGTCGGTCGTCGCGAGGCAGATCGGGACGCCGTCGACGCCACCGAACTGCTTGAAGAGGACGGCCTTGCCCTCCATCACCGGCATGGCGGCGTCCGGGCCGATGTCGCCCAGGCCGAGCACGGCGGTGCCGTCGGTCACGATCGCGACGGTGTTGGGGACCCACGTGTAGTGGCGCGACATCGTCGGGTCGGCGGCGATGGCCTCGCAGACCTCGGCGACGCCAGGGGTGTAGGCGAGGGAGAGCTGGTCCTTCGTGCTCACGTCCGAGGTGGCGACGGTGGCCATCTTGCCGCCGAGGTGCAGGTCGAAAACCGGCTCGCCCGCACGCGGGTGGGAGGAAGGGACATCAGCAGCCACGAGGATCAATGCTCCCACATGCGCCGGGCGGACCGGGCGGCCGTCCGGATGACGAGGATCACAGGAGCCGGGGGCGCGGCCACAGCCTGGCCCGGACGACGCCGACCACGTCCTCGTCCGGGATCGCCCCGCGGTGCCGGGAGTCGACGCCGGCATGGGGGTTGTCGCCCCGCAGCCACCAGCCCGTCGTACGACGTTCCTCGGCGCGCTTGATGACCAGCACGCCGTCGGGGAACCGGGCGAGCACGACCTGTCCTGCGCGCGGCACGACGCCGTAGAGGACGAGGAGCCGGTCACCGGGCCCGAGGGTCGGGCGCATCGACTCGCCGCGCACGAGCGCGACACCCATCCGGCGGCCCGACTCGCGACCGGTCGTTGCGGGCTCCTCCATGCCGAGTAGTGTCGCAGGGCAAGGATTTTTCCAAGGTTGGTTCCCGCCGAACACACCGTCGATATGAAGGAGAGGACCCTCATGTTCTCGCGTCTCCGCAACGCCCTTCTCGCCCCCACCGTCGAGGTCTCCGCCCACTGCGACCTGCCCTGCGGTGTCTACGACCCCGCCCAGGCTCGCATCGAGGCGGAGTCCATCAAGGCCGTCATCGCCAAGGCGAACGACAGCGACGACCCCGACTTCCGCACCCGCGCGGTCCTCATCAAGGAGCAGCGCTCCGAGCTGGTCAAGCACCACCTGTGGGTGCTGTGGACCGACTACTTCAAGCCCCCGCACTTCGAGAAGTACCCCCAGCTGCACACGCTGGTGAACGAGGCCACCAAGCTCGCGGGCGCCACCGGCACCAAGGGCACGATGGACGCCGCGGTCGCCGACCAGCTGCTCGCGAAGATCGACGAGATCGCCGAGATCTTCTGGGAGACGAAGAAGTGAGCCCGAGCCGTCGAGGCCGCCCCCACCGGCCGAAGGCCGCACTCGGGCGGGTTCGACGGCTTGCGGCGAGCGCCTGAGTCGCGCGAGCGCAGCGAGCGCACACCAAGAAGGCCTGACCCGGGACCAACGTCTCGAGTTCGAAGGAGCCGTCCACCGATCGGTGGGCGGCTCCTTCGATTTCCCGCGGGCGGGCCGAAGGTCCCGTCGTACGCCGGGCGCGCACCCCCTGGATGCCCGGCCGACCACTGGCGGCGGGACACCTGTGCCCCCCGCCGACCCAACCCGGAGGGAGACACCCCGCGATGCATCGCGCCGTCATCAAGATTCTCGTCGTCCTGGCCCTGGCCCTGGGGCTCGGCCTCACCTCGGCCTCGGCGTCCAGCGCCGCCCCCGCCGCCGCTCCTGCCGCAAAGGCCGGCGACTGCACCAACCAGGCGTCGGCCGTGGCCGTCGCCCGCCGCAACTACAACCGCCAGGTGAGCCAGCAGCGTCGCGCCCAGCGCGTCCACGCCAACGCCGTGCGGGCCGAGCGGAAGGCGACTGGCCGCAAGGCCAAGCGCGCCGCCCACACGCGGGTCGTCCGCGCCAAGAACCGCGTCGCCGCGGAGCGTCGCGACGTCCGGGTCTCCAAGAACCGCGTGGTCCGCGCCAAGCGCAACCTGAGCAACTGCCGCAACAACGGTGGCCCGGACACCTCGCCGACCTCCAGCCCGATCCAGACGCTGTGCGACGCCGGGCTCCCGCAGACGATCTGCGACGGTCTCGCGTCCCTGCTGCCCACCGGCGGCACGACCGCCAACCCGCTGTCGCTGCTCTGCGCCCAGGTGCCCGAGGCCCAGGCCCTGTGCAACCTGATCTCGACCGGCACCGCGCCCGACCCGCAGGACCTGCTCGAGGTCATTGAGACCGTCCTCGACGACCTCGGCCTGCTCGACCTGATCTCCGGGCTGCTGAACGGCCTCGGCCTCGGCTCGCTGCTGGGCGGCTCGGAGCTCGACGACCTGCTCGACCTGCTGGGCTTCCTCGGCTGAGCCTGGGATCCACCCGCGACGGCGGCCGCACTCCCGAGGGAGTGCGGCCGCCGTTGTCGTAGGCTCGTCCCGACCAGATCCCCTGCCCTCGACAGGAGCGGAATGTCCGAGACGAGCAGCCTTCCCACGTCCGGCACGACGAGCAGCGGCCCGGACACCGTCGGGCTGAGGCTTCCCGCCGACGGCGCCTACGTCTCGGTGCTGCGCACCCTGAGCGCCGGCCTCGCGGCCCGGCTCGACTTCACGATGGACGACATCGAGGACCTCCGGATCGCGGTGTCCGAGGCAGCGGCGATGGTGCTCGACGAGGCCGACGAGGGTGCTGACCTCGACTGCGAGTTCGAGCTCGGCGAGACGGGCATGTCCCTCTCGATCCAGGCCGCCGCTGCCGCTCCGTCAGCCCCGGACTACGAGAACTTCGGGTGGCAGGTGCTGGCGACCCTGACCGCGGATGCCGTGATCGACAGCTCCCCCGGGAGCTACGCCGTCCGCCTGACCGTCCGGACGTCGCTCTCGTCATGACCACCGACCTGTCTCGGGGCGGCGGACGGCCGTCCGTCGAGGAGACCCGACGCCTCAGCGCCGTCTTCTTCCTCCAGTTGCGCGACCCGGACGCCTGGGCCGAGCAGCGGGGAGCGATCGAGGACGAGCTGGCGGCCAGCGACCGCTTCCAGAACCTCTCGAGCAAGGAGCCGCGCGACGCGCTCCTGCTCCTGCACCATCCCCTCGTCGAGCACTGTGCGCGACGCTTCCGCAACCGCGGCGAGCCCTATGAGGACCTGGTGCAGGTCGGCACGATCGGCCTGATCAAGTCGGTCGACCGCTTCGACACCGAGCGTGGCGTCGAGTTCTCCACCTACGCGACGCCGACGATCATCGGCGAGATCAAGCGCTACTTCCGCGACAAGGGCTGGGCGATCCGGGTGCCGCGGCGGCTCCAGGAGCTGCGCATGCAGATCAGCGCCAGTACCGCCGAGCTGACCCAGCGACTGGGCCGCTCCCCCACCGCCCGCGAGCTCGCCGAGGCGATCGGCTGCTCGGTGGAGGAGATCGTCGAGGGTCTGGAGTCGAGCAACGCCTACTCCACGCTGTCCCTCGACGCCACCGACGACGACTCCGACGGCGGCGCCGGGCAGAGCATGCTCGACGCCATCGGCATCGACGACGAGTCGCTCGAGCAGGTCGAGATCCGCGAGTCGGTCAAGCCACTGCTCGAGCAGCTGCCGCCGCGGGAGAAGAAGATCCTCCTGCTGCGCTTCTTCAAGAACATGACCCAGTCGCAGATCGCCGAGGAGATCGGCGTGTCCCAGATGCACGTCTCCCGACTCCTGGCCAAGACCCTCGAGCAGCTGCGGCAGTCGCTCGAGGAGGGCTGAGCGCCCGATCGACTGGCGGCCTGGCCGCCTTAGTCGTCCTGGGTCGGGTCGCGGTCCAGGACCGCGACACTGTCGGGGTGCATGACGCCGGCGAGCGCGATGCCGGCACAGACCACCAGCGCTCCGGCCACCGCCAGGTTGTCCCTCAGGTTCCACGCCAGACCGAGGACGATGAGCTGGGTGAGGAGCACGGGTCCGCGTGCCCACCCCGACCCCCGGTGCAGCCCCCACGCGGCGGCCAGCAGCACCACGCCGTAGATCGCGAAGAACACCGCCACCGAGGTCCCCAGCTCACGCCGATCCGACGAAATGCTGGCGAACTCGAGCACGGAGAGGATGAGCAGCACGATGCCCTCCACCGCCGTCACTGACGCGGCGACGGTCAGCGGCGGTGGGTTCGAGGGGGTCCGTCCAACGGTCGGATCCGGCGTGTCGTTCACGTGGCACACCCTAGGCACAGGCTCGCTCTGGCAGTGTTGTGACCCAACTGACCACCTGAATTGCTTGATTCGCGAAGGATTCCTTGGAAACCTTGCGGAAGCGATCGTGAAGCCGTTCACTTTTGCGGTTTCACGCGTGCCCTGACACCGGGCACCCTGCGTCACGAAGAAAGAGGGCTTTCCCACCCATGGATTGGCGACACCGTTCCGCATGCCTCGACGAGGATCCGGAGCTGTTCTTCCCGATCGGCAACACCGGCCCCGCGATCCTTCAGATCGAGGAGGCCAAGGCTGTGTGCCGACGCTGCGACGTGCGCGAGCAGTGCCTCGCGTGGGCGCTCGAGGCGGGACAGGACCACGGTGTCTGGGGTGGCCTGAGCGAGGACGAGCGACGGGCACTCAAGCGCCGCAACGCTCGCGCCCGCGTCCGCCAGCCTGTCTAGTTCAACTGCGCGAGCGCGTCGTCGCTCCGCTCCGCCGCGCTGCCGCGCCGCCGTCGAGTCCGGCACTCAGCACCTTGGCACGGCGGCAAGCCGACAGTTCGTGGTCACTCATTCGACTGGCAGGCTGATGCCGGCGCGGGTCCCGCCCGCGGCCGCACGCCCCAGGGTCAGGTGACCGCCGAGCTCGGACTCGACGAGGGTGCGCACGATCGACAGGCCGAGGCTGGTGGCCTGGTCCAGGTCGAAGCCGTCCGGCAGACCGCGGCCGTCGTCCTCGACCGCGACGTCGAGGATCGCGCCGTGACGCTCCGCCCGCAGCACGATCTCGCCGGACCCGCCGGCGTCGAAGCCGTGCTCGGCGGCGTTCTGCATCAGCTCCATGACCACCATGGCCAGGGGCGTGGCGATCTCGGAGTCGAGCGTGCCGAAGCTGCCCTCGCGACGCACCCGGACCTGGGCGGTGGTGGAGCCGACGTCGGTGACGAGTTGGGCCAGACGGTCGGCGATGTCGTCGAAGGCCACCGTCTCCTCGACGGCCTGGCTGAGCGTCTCGTGCACCACCGCGATCGAGCCGACGCGTCGCACGGCCTCCTCGAGCGCCGAGGCGGCCTCCGGTGAGTCGATCCGCCGCGCCTGGAGGCGGAGCAGCGCGGCGACGGTCTGGAGGTTGTTCTTCACCCGGTGATGGATCTCGCGGATCGTGGCGTCCTTGGTGATCAGCTCCCGGTCGCGACGACGCAGGTCGGTGACGTCGCGCAGCAGGATCATCGCGCCGATGTGCTCCCCGCGTGGTCGCAGCGGGATCGCGCGGACGATGAGGGACACCCCGTCGCCCGGCCCGCCACCGAGCTCGGTGTCGCGGTGGGCCCGGCCGCCGAGGACGGCACTGAGCGTCTCCTCGTCGGGGCGTCGCTTGGACGGGACGAGCTCGCGCGTCAGGTCGGCGAGGAGGTGCCCGGTCAGGTCGCCGGTCAGGCCGAGCTTGCGGAAGACGGAGAGGCCGTTCGGGCTCGCGAAGGTGACCCGGCCGTCCGCGTCGACCCGGACGAACCCGTCGCCGACCCGCGGTGAGTCGGCGTGGTCGCTGCGCTGGGCAGGGCTGGGGAACGCACCCGCCGCGATCATCGCGGTGAGGTCGGATGCCGCCTGCAGGTAGTTGATCTCGAGCAGGCTCGGGGTGCGTACGCCGAGCAGGTTGGTGTTGCGGCTGATCACCGCGATCACGCGGCCGGCGCGCCGGACCGGGATGGCCTCCACCCGCACCGGCACCTCGTCCCACCACTCCGGGTCACCCTCGCGCGCGATCCGGCCCAGCTCCCAGGCAGCGTCCACGAGCGTGCGCCGCCCGACCGGAAGGAAGGTGCCCACGATGTCGTCGACGTACGCCGTGGGCCCGGTCGTCGGGCGCATCTGCCCGCCTGCCCAGAACCCGCCGCCGTCCCGGTCGGGCAGCCACATGACGAGGTCGGCGAACGAGAGGTCGGCGATGACCTGCCAGTCGGCCTGCAGCAGCTGCAGCCAGGCCAGGTCGGCATCGTCGAGATCGGTGTGACGCCGGACGATGGCGGACAACGTGGGCACGCACACCAACCTAGTGGGGCGTCCGGGAAGTTGTGGAACGGTTGGCATGCTCACGGTGCGCGCATCGCAAGGCGCCGGCGCGCAGCCATACCGGGTCGTCTCGCAAGCGTCGGCAACGCCGCGAGGTGCGTGCCGTGGGTGTGCGAAGCGCACCAGAACTTCCTGGACGCGCCACCAGCGACCGGCCGCCGCGTGGCGGTGGAGCCGTGGCGTCGAGGCCCGACACGTCCACGACACGACAACGTGACAGGCCCGGGTCCCGGTGGTTGAGGACGTTTGGCAAGATGGCCCCGGGAGCGCCGTGCGGCGGCCTCCCGCATGGGGGCGCAGGGGATTTCGGGCAGTTGGCCGCGTGGAGGGTGAACAGGGTGTCGGTCGACTGGGCGCGCCTGCAGCAACGACTGCGGCAGGGTGAGCGAAACCCGCCGGACGAGCATCGACTCACCGACCTCACCACGCAGCTCACCAGGATGCTCGGCGACCCGGACCCCGCCGTCCGCGACGGTCTGGCCTATCCGTTCCTGGCCACCTGGACCGAGCACGGCGTCTACGACGACCTGCTCGCGGGGCTCGGCGACGGCATGTGTGCCGGGCTCGAGACCGGCCTCGGCGAGCAGGGCACCGACACCGTCTTCCGCCGCAGCTTCTCGGCGCTCGTCCTGGCCGAGTGCATCGACCGCGACACCCGCGCACGCCGCCAGCCGCCGTCGCGGATCCTGGCGTGGGGTGACCGGATCGCCGCCTGGTGGGTTCGGGAGCGCGACCTGCGCGGGTTCGTCCCCGGCAAGGGTTGGGCGCACGCTGGTGCCCACGGGGCCGACGCGATCGGTGCACTGGCCCGCTCCCCGCACTTCACCACCACCGAGCTCACGGTGCTCCTCGACGTCGTCGCCGACCGCGTCCTCGACCCCGCGACGCCGCCGCTTCACCATGGCGAGCCCGACCGCATCGCCCACGCCGTGCTGGAGATCCTGCGCCGCGACCGGGTCCCGCTGTCGATCCTCGAGCCATGGGTGGCACGCATCGAGAGCGGCGCGCGACAACGCTCCCGCCGCGGCACCGACCCGTTCCTCACGGTCGGCAACGCCCAGGCGCTGCTGCGCTCCCTCTATCTGCAGCTCACGATCTCCCCGCACCACCCCGCGGTGCGGCCCGACCTGCTGCTGACCCTCGTCGCCTCCCTGCGTCGCGTCCACCCGGAGTTCCTCGACCGCTGAGCGTGGATCCAGGCTGAGCCTCCCGTCGGGCGGACGGGGTGGCTAGTGGCGCACTAGGGTGCCAGCGTGACCTCCACCACTCCCCCGACCCGTCCCGAGGCACCCGGGTCGCTCAGTGGGCACGCCGGTGAGATCGCCGTCGCGGTCGCCCAGGCGCACGGCGTCGACACGATGTTCACGCTGTCGGGGGCCCACGTGTTCCCGATGTACGACGGCGCGGTGAAGTCGGCCGAGAGCGAGCGACCGGTGCGTCTGGTCGACGTACGCCACGAGCAGACGGCGGCGTTCGCGGCCGAGGCGACCGGCAAGCTGACCCGGGTGCCGGGGCTGGCGGTGCTGACGGCCGGGCCGGGCGTCACCAACGGGGTGAGCGCGATGGCCCAGGCGCGCTTCGCCGGGTCACCGATGGTGGTCGTCGGCGGCCGGGCACCCAACAACCGCTGGGGCACCGGGGCGCTCCAGGAGATCGACCACCTGCCGATCGTGGCGCCGGTGACCAAGCACGCCGCGACGCTGATGACCGCCGATGACGTCGCCACGGGCTTCGACACCGCCTTCCGCCTGGCGCGCTCCTCGCACCGCGGGCCCACCTACGTCGACGTGCCGATGGACGAGTTCTTCAATGTCGGCAGCGGGCCCCGCACGGCAGGCGGCGACGTCGCCGGTGAGACGCCGGACTCCGATGCGGTCGGCCGGATCGCCGACCTGGTCGCGGCCGCCGAGCGCCCCGTGCTGGTCCTCGGCACCGACGTGTGGGCCGACCACGCGGAGGAGGCCGCGCTCCGCCTCGTCGAGGAGATGCGGCTGCCCGCCATCACCAACGGCATGGGCCGCGGCGTGATCCCCGGTGGCCATCCCCTGCTCGTCACCAAGGCGCGCGGCGCCGCGCTCGGTGGCGCCGACCTCGTCGTCGTCGTGGGCACCCCGCTGGACTTCCGGCTCGGCTACGGGATCTTCGGCGGCCAGGACGGTACGACGCCCGCGCAGGTCGTCCACGTCGCCGACTCCGCCGACCAGGTCTCGGGCCACGCAGCCCTGGCGGCGTCGGTCTCCGGTGACCTCACCACCGTCCTCGACGGACTGCTGGTGGCCCTCTCCGGCCGCCGGCAGCCGGACCGGAGCGCCTGGGTGTCCCGCCTCCAGGACACCGTCGCCCAGGCCAGCGCCCGTGATGCCGAGCTGCTCGGCGCCGAGGCGGACCCGATCCACCCCGCGCGGATCTACGGCGAGCTGGTGCCGCGACTGGCCGACGACGCCGTCGTGATCGGCGACGGCGGGGACTTCGTGTCGTTCGCCGGCAAGTTCGTCGAGCCGAAGCGCCCGGGCTGCTGGCTCGATCCCGGCCCCTACGGCTGCCTCGGCGCCGGCCTGGGTGCGGCGATCGCCGCGCGGATCGCGCGCCCGTCGGCGCAGGTCGT
This sequence comes from Nocardioides caeni, assembly GCF_004912195.1. GTDB lineage: Bacteria > Actinomycetota > Actinomycetes > Propionibacteriales > Nocardioidaceae > Nocardioides > Nocardioides caeni. The sequence goes on along the minus strand of NZ_STGW01000001.1, from coordinate 354,073 downwards.
GCTGCTCCTCGGCGACGGCGCGGCCGGCTTCTCGCTGATGGACGTCGACACCCTCGTGCGGCACGACCTGCCGGTGGTGATGGTCATGGGCAACAACTCCGCCTGGGGCCTGGAGAAGGGGCCGATGCAGATGCTCTACGGCTACGACGTCGCTGCCGACCTCGCGCAGCGCACGGCGTACGACCAGGTCGTCGGCGCCCTCGGCGGCGCGGGCGAGACGGTGGCCGACCCCCGGCAGATCGGCGCCGCACTGGATCGTGGCTTCGCCGCCGGCGCCCCCTATCTCGTCAACGTCATCACCGACGTCGACGCGCCCTACCCGCGCTCGACGTTCGGCATCTGAGGACCACGATGGAGGCCACGTTGACCTTCACCGTCACCGACGCCGACACGGCGCTGGCGGTCGGCTCGGGCAGCCTGCCCGTGCTCGGCACGCCGCGCCTGCTGGCCTGGTGCGAGGCCGCGACCTGTGCGGCGATCGATGCCGAGCTGCCCGAGGGATCGACCAGCGTCGGGACCCGGATCGAGCTCGAGCACCTCGCGGCGACCGCCGTCGGCGGCGACGTCGCCATCCTCGCCCGTCAGGTCCATGCCGACGGGCGGCTGCGCCGCTTCGCCGTCTCCGCCCGCGATATCGCCCCCGACGGCCGGCCAGGCAAGGTGGTCGCGTCGGGCGAGGTCACCCGGGTCGTCGTCGACACCGAGCGCTTCCTCGCCCGCCTCGGCGGCTGAGCACCGAGACGGGCGAGGAAACCGGTCTGCCTACAGCAGTCGCTTGGGAGCGACCGTCGACGACGGCTGCCACCGGGTGCTGCCGGCGTAGGAGACCTTGACCGACGAGGCGAGCAGCAGGTTGATCACGCCGGCGTCGTTGGGGCGGCAGCGCACCAGCCCGTTGGCGTCACTGGTCGCGGTGCAGACCACGGGGTCGTTGAGCAGCGTGTTGGTCGCCCGGAAGGTGACCGTCGCGCCACTCACCGGCACGGCCGGGAAGCCGCCGGTCAGCATCGCCGTCAGCTCCCGGTTGAGCAGGACACCGCTGACATAGACCACCGGGCTGCCCACCAGGGACGTCGCCCCCTTGCCGACGGTCAGGGACAGCACCTGCGTGTCGCTGGAGTGCGGCGTGCCGCCGTCGGTCACCTTGACCGTGAACGTCGCGGTGCCCGGGTTGCCAGTCGGCGTGCCGACGACCCGGCCGTCCGCCGTCAGCTGAAGGCCCGCCGGGAGCGAGCCCGCCGCCAGCGAGAACGCGTACGGCGCGTCACCGCCCTCGAACGCCAGGGGCACGTCATAGGCCGTGGCCACGGCGGCGTCCGGCAGCGACGTCGTCAGGATCTGGACCGGCGGGACCACCGTCACCTGCACCTCGAGCTCGGCAGGCATGCCGACGCCGTTGGTCGCGCGGACGGTCACCGTGCGCGTGCCGACCACGGTCGTCGTACCGGCCAGGGTGGCCGTCCCGTCGCCGTTGTCGGTGAAGGTGATGCCGGCCGGGAGCGGGCCCACGACACTCAGCGCCGCCACCGGGAACCCGCTGGCTGCGTAGGTGACCGAGTCGGCACGGCCGGACACGAAGCGCACAGCGGCCGGGCCGGCCACCGCGGTCGCCTCCTCGACGGTCAGCGTCGTGTGGGCCGACGCGTCGTCGCCGATCCCGTTGGTCGCGGAGAGAGCGACCTCGTGCACGCCGCCGGTGCCCGGCTCCGGCGTGCCGGTGATCGCCCCGCCCTCGATGCCGAGACCGCTCGGCAGGCCGGTCGCGGTGACGACCGGCGCCGGGAAGCCGCCCACTCCGAGGTCGATGCTGCCGGCCGTGCCGACCCGTGCCGTCGCCACCGCCGGGGCACCGAGGTAGGGCGCCTCGTTGACGGTCAGCGCGAAGGGCCAGGTGGCGTCCGGGGCTGTCCCGTTGCTGCCCGTCACGGTGATGTCGTACTCGCCACCGGTGGTCGGCGCCGGCGTGCCGGCCAGGGTGGCCGTGCCGTCCCCGTTGTCCGTGAGCTCCACGCCGGCGGGCAGGTCGCTGTCGGTCGACAAGGTCGCCACCGGGTGGCCACCGGTCTGCTCGAAGACGTCCGGTCCGCCCGGCTCGCCCACGGTGTAGGTGGAGGCGCTGGGACCGCTGAGGCTGGGCGCCTCGGCGATCTCGACCTCGATCTCCGCACCCGCCTGACCGGCCTCGTTGCTCGCGGTGACCGTCACCGTGTGCACCCCGCCGGTGCCGGCGGCCGGCGTGCCGGCGAGGGTGCCGGTGCCGTCGCCGTTGTCGGTGAACGTCAGGCCGGCCGGCACGCCCGTGGCGGCCAGTGTCGGCTGCGGGGAGCCCGTCGTCGTCGCCGTGGCCGCCGGGTTCGCCGGGCTGCCGACCGTGAGGTCGACGTGGGTCGGTGCCTCGACGGTCGGGGCGGCCTGGACGCGCTCGACGGCGCCGATGTCGCACTTCGCGCCCTGCGGGCGGGCCGTGCCGCGCTGGTCGGTGCCGGCGGCGCAGGTCAGCCGGTCGAGCAGCGGACTCGCCGCGGAGGGCAGCTGGGTCCTCGTCGGGCCGCCGTTGTCGGCGAGGGCGCCGAGCTTCGGCTCAGTCGAAGGGGCGACGCCGCAGCCCGCGTCGCCGGGCGCGGCGTGCAGTCCCGCGTTGGCGATGACCGGGCCCGAGCACGCCTTGGGCGTGTTGCCGGCGAAGACGGTGCCGCTCACTCCCCCGCCACCGGGTGCGGTGACCGCGAGGGCGCCCGCTCCGCCGGCCGCGGCCGCGTTGCCGGTGATCGTGCTGTCGGTGATCGTCACCGGACGACCGACCTGCTTGATCGCGCCGTCCTGCGAGGCACTGGCGTTGCCCGTGACCGTGCTGCGGGAGATGGTCGCGGTGTTCGCCGTGACCGAGGCGCCCGACTGGACAAGGAGAGCGGACCCGCCGTGGGCCTGGTTGTGGGACAGCGTGCTGGCGTCGACCTGCAGCGTCGTGGTGACGCCCGCGGTGTTGCTGCCGCTGTAGATCGCACCGCCCAGGCCGTTGACGGTGAAGGCCTTGTTGGCGTCGAGGGTGGTCCGGTCGATGGCGAGGTTGCCGGAGTTGAAGACACCGCCGCCACCGAGGGAGGTCGCGGTGTTGCCGGACACCGAGGAGCGAGAGATGGTGGCCGTCGCGCCGTCACCGACGATGAGGCCGCCGCCGGCGAGCGCGGAGTTGCCGTCCACCCGGCCGCCCGTCACGGACAGCGTGCCCTTGGTGAGGTTCTGCAGGCCGCCGCCGACGAAGGCGGCGGAGTTGCCCGTCACGACGGTGTCGACGAGGGTGGCGGTCGGCGTGTCCGTCGCGACGGTCGAGCCGTTGGTGAGCCCACCGCCCTGGTAGGACGCGTCGTTGCCGCTGATCTCGGAGTCCCGGACCGTGATCGCACCCGCGTTGAAGACACCGGCACCGCTCTGTGAGGTGTTGTCGGAGAGGGTGCTGTTGCGGATCGTGGTCGTCACGTTCGCCGTGGTGTAGAGCGCACCGCCGGCGGCGGGGGCACTGTTGCCGGTCAGCTCGACGTCGTCCAGCGTCACCGCGGTCGGGACGGTCGCCGTGGCGGGGGCATAGATCGCGCCGCCGTAGTTGCTCGTGGCCGTGTTGCCGGTCATCGAGCCACCGGTCAGCGTCAGACCCGCGGCCGGGTAGATGCCGCCGCCGGCGAGAGCAGTGTTGGCGTCGAAGTCCAGGCCCGTCCCGGTCACGGGCTGGCCCGAGGCAAGGCCGCCACCGATGGCGGCCGTGTTGGACACGAAGTCGTTGTCGGCCAGGGTCAGCGCCGTGCCGTTGTGGTAGATCCCGCCGCCGTAGCTCGTCACACCGGGGCCCGTCGCGTCGTTGTCGCGCAGCTCGGAGTTGCGCACGACGGCCGTGCCGATGCTGAAGACGCCGCCGCCGAGCCCCAGCGCCTTGCCCGCGCCGTCGGCCACGTTGTTGCGGACGTCGACATCGTCGAGCGTCAGTGTGGTGCCCGCGCCGACGTAGACGCCTCCGCCCCAGCCGAGGTTCGCGCCGGTCGCCGTCGCCCGGTTGCCACTGATCTGCCCGCGGGTCATCGTCAGCGAGGCGCCGGTGGAGGGCCACAGCAGAGCGCCGCCACCGGCGGTGGAGGTGCTGTTGGTGATCGACACGTCGGTGGCACGCACGTTGCCCACCACGATCGGCAGCGCCCCGCCGGTCTGGTAGCTGCCGCCGGTGAGGGTGAGGTTCTGCAGCTCGAGCGTCCCGGCGACCTGCACGGCGAGCGCCCATCCGGCCGTGGTGCTGCTGCTGCCCACCAGCGTTGCGCCGCCACCGGTGCCGATGATCCGGGCCGGCTTCGTCACGAACGGCCGATCGGCGTAGGTGCCCGGAGCGACGTTGATGGTGTCCCCGGCCTGGAAGCCCGCCTTGGCGAGTGCTCCCGTGATCGTGGCGCAGGGGGCTGCCGCGCTGAGACAGCTCGCGGCGTTGCTGCCGCCAGGAGCGACGAACCACGGTCCGGCGGCGCGGGCAGGCGACGCAGCGAGCACGCCGCCGAGCGAGCTGCTGAGGGCCAGCGCGGCGGCGGCCAGCAGTGTCGTACGACGACGGCGCGGCCGCCCGTGACGGTGGCGGGGCTGGGGGGACCTGGACGATCGGACCGGCATGGTGGGCCTCGGCGGGAGTCGACCCGAGAAGGGGAGCAGTCGCGTGACCGTAACATCACGTGACGCCCGTCACGGCCGATTCGGCGAAGCGTCTGTGCCGGGGCCGATTTTCGCACCGGGCGCTGACCTGAGAGACTGGGCCGATCGATCCTAGGAGGAACCATGGGCAAGACCGGCCGCAAGCGCCGCGCGCGCCGCAAGAAGGGCGCGAACCACGGCAAGCGCCCCAACAGCTGAGCGCACGCTCCGACGAACCCCCGAGGCCATCCGGCCCGGGGGTTCGTGCTTTCCGGGTCTCCTCGGGCCTACTCGGGCCGCGGGAACTGACTGCGCATCGCCAGGTCCCAGCCGCGGTCGCCGAGCAGCTTGCGGGCAGCGATGGCAGCCGGGGCGGAGACGGTCACCGTGTAGCGCGGCTTCGGCCGCGACTTCGTGAGGGCCTTCTCGATCACCTTCGCCACGGCCTCCGGCGGGCCGCCGAAGCGCGCCATCGGGCCGGTGTAGGCGTCGCTGGTGGTGGCCTGCACCCGGGCGTTGAAGTCGGCGTACGGTCCTTCGCCGGTCGGCATCCCGGCCGCGACGGCGGCCTCGAAGTTGGTGGTGATCAGGCCGGGCTCGACCAGCACGACCTTGATGCCGAATCCGGAGACCTCGAAGCGCAGCGCATCGGAGAGAGCCTCGACGGCGTACTTGCTGGCGTGGTAGGCGCCTCCGCCGGGGAAGGTGAGCCGACCACCCATCGAGCCGATGTTGACGACCCGTCCCGAGCGCTGGTCGCGCATCGTGGGCAGGACGAGCTGGGTGAGGCGGACCAGACCGAAGACGTTCGTCTCGAACTGACGCCTCAGGTCGTCGAGGTCGACCGACTCGAGCGCCCCGGACTGGGAGTAGCCGGCGTTGTTGACCAGCGCGTCGATGCGGCCGGCGCCGGCCAGCACCTCGTCGACGGCCGCGACCATCGACGACTCGTCGGTGACGTCGAGGGCGAGGGTGTGGCAGCCGGCATCGGCCAGCTCGGTCAGCACCTCGGGCCGGCGGGCCGAGGCCCACACGTCCCAGCCGTCGGCCGCCAGCCGGGCGGCCGTGGCCGCTCCGATGCCGGAGGAGCAGCCGGTCAGGAGCACGGTCTTCATGCCCGGATCATGGCACCCCGGCGGAGGCGGCGTCAGCCCTCGCTGATGCGGACCTGGATCTGCTGGATCTGGATGCGGACCTTGGCGCGCAGCTCCTCCGGAGCCGTCTCGCCGCACGAGCGCGCGACGACGGCCTTCACGGTCCGCTGGAGGTCATAGCGCTCGAGGCACGGGCTGCAGGAGTCGACGTGTGCACGGACGATCGCGCAGTCGCCGTCCTCGAGCTCGTTGTCGATCAGACGCACGATGCGCTCGAGGAAGTCGGCGCAGTCGGCACTGCTCGGCTCGTCGCCGTGGACGTGCCCGTGACTGGTGTCGGAAACGGACATCACTTGCCTCCCTCGAGCGGCGCGTCGCCGCCGGTGCGGACATAGTCGGAGAGCATGTCGCGCAGCTGTCGGCGACCTCGGTGAAGGCGGGACATCACCGTCCCGATCGGCGTGTCCATGATCTCGGCGATCTCCTTGTAGGCGAAGCCCTCGACGTCGGCGAGGTAGACCGCGAGCCGGAACTCCTCGGGCAGACGCTGCAGCGCGTCCTTGACCTGGCTGTCGGGGAGGTGCTCGAGCGCCTCCATCTCGGCCGACTTCAGGCCCGAGGAGGTGTGGGCCTCGGCGCGGGCGAGCTGCCAGTCCTCGACCTCGCCGGTGTCGCCGGCCAGCGTCATCTGCGGCTGCCGCTGCTTCTTGCGGTAGTTGTTGATGAAGGTGTTGGTGAGGATCCGGTAGAGCCAGGCCTTGAGGTTGGTGCCGGGCTTGAACTGGTGGAAGGCGGAGTAGGCCTTGGCGAAGGTCTCCTGGACGAGGTCCTCGGCGTCGGCGGGATTGCGGGTCATCCGCATCGCGGCGCCGTAGAGCTGGTCGAGGAAGGGCAGGGCATCGCGCTCGAAGCGGGCGGCGCGCTCCTCCGGGCTCTCGGTCGCGAGGTCCACGCCCGCCCCGGTGGCGGGGTCGAGCTGGGCAGCCTCGGCTGAGTCGTCCAGGGACGGGAGGTCAGAGGTCTCGGTCATCGCGTCCCAGCCTACGGCGCCGGAAGCCGGGGCCACGAGGGGCCGCTCGAGTGTCGCGATCATGCCAGGTGGAACGCCCTACCCCCGGCCCGCATTCCCCACGATCTCGCGCACGATCCACTCAAGGGTCGACTCGACGACGATGTCCATCGCGTCGGCCTGCGACAACGGCGCGCTCCGCGGTACGGCGAGGCCGTGATCGGCTGCCGGGACGATCGCCAGGTCGGTGCGACCGGGCAGCGGATCCGGGAACTCCTCGGGCCGGCCCATCGGGTCCCGCTCCCCCTGGACCACCAGGGTCGGGACCCCGGCCCCGGCCAGCTCCTCGAGGCGGGACCGCTCCGGCTTCCCGGGCGGGTGGAGCGGGAAGGACAGGGCCAGGCATCCGGTGGCCGCGAGGGACCGGGCGCAACGCGCCGCGGACCGGGCACCCGCCGACCGTCCGCCCACGATGAGCGGGGTGCGGACCCGCAAGGCGTCGGCGGCCGACCGCAGTCCGGCGTCGAGGGTGGGCGGCGGTGTGGCGATCTTTCGCCCCGCACGACGCCACGGCTGCTCGAAGAGCGCGACGTTGATGCCCTGGCGCGGCAACGCCTCGGCGAGCGCCACCAGGTCACGCGCCTCGATGCCGCCGCCCGCGCCGTGGCTGGCCAGCAGGGTCGCGACCGGGCGCCGGGCGCGGTGCATGACCAGCCGGCCCTCGCCGTGCGGGGTGTCGATCACACGTTCGTCGCTCATGCCGCGATCATTCCGCGCTGCTCACAACAGGGTCCCCTGTCCGTCATCGGTGTCATCGTCGGTGTCGTCGTCACTGTCGTCGCCGGTGTCGTCGCTGTTCCCGCCCTCGGCAGGCAACGGCTCGACGAGCTCCGGCCCGTCGTTGGCCACGTTGCCCACCGCGGTCGAGACCGGGAAGGCCGTCAGGTCGCCCTGCTGGGCAGGCGTCAGCAGGGACTGGAGGTCGGTGACGGCGTGTCGGGGGTCGAGCCACTCGTCCCGCGCAGCCCGGTCGACGAGGAGCGGCATCCGGTCGTGGATGCGGCCGAGGTCGTCGGTCGCGGCGGTCGTGATCACGGTGCAGGTCCAGCGGAAGGCGTCGGGGGCGTCCTCCGGCAGCGACCGGTCGCGCCAGATCTCGTAGAGACCCGCCATCGCGAGCACCGAGCCGTCGGCCGGCCGGATGAAGAAGGGTTGCTTGCGCGGCTTGCCCTTCGCCGTCAGCTGCTCGGTCTCGTACCACTCGAAGTAGCCGTCCGCCGGCACGATGCACCGCCGGGACGCGAACGCCTTGCGGAAGGCTGGCTTCTCGGCGACCGTCTCCAACCTGGCGTTGATCATCCTGCTGCCGATCCCGGCATCCTTCGCCCACGACGGCACCAGGCCCCAACGCACTTCGCGCAGCTGGCGCACCGGATCGCCCTCCCGCTCGCCGGCGTCGTTGCGCGGCACGCGATCCAGGACGGCGTAGACCGGGTCCGTCGGCGCGACGTTCCAGGACGGCGGGATCACCCGCTCGAGCCGGGGATCGAGCACCTCGAACTCCTCGGCCAGATCCTCCGGACTCCGACTGGAGGCATAGCGCCCGCACATGGCGGCCAATCTACGCAGTCAGTGGGCCGTGTGGGTCGTGATGGTCGGGGTACCGACCGGCCATGGCACTGAGCAGACTGATCGCCCGACCACTGCTGGCGACCTACTTCCTCGCCAACGGCGTGCAGGACCTCAAGGATGCGCCCGCGCGCGCCAAGGAGGCCGCCCCCGTCACCGAGGCGATGGCGCCGATCCTCGACAACGCGACCCCCGACGCCGTGAAGGTGCCCTCCGACCCCACCACCTGGGTGCGGGTCAGCGGTGCGCTCCAGCTCGCCGCGGGCGCCGCGCTCGCGACGGGCAAGTTCCCGCGGCTCTCGGCAGCCGTGCTGGGCGTGACGCTGTTGCCGTCCACGGCCGCGCACCACCGCTTCTGGGAGGCGTCCGATCCTGCAGAGCGCAAGGCTCAGCTGGTGCACTTCGCCAAGAACGCCTCGCTCGCCGGCGGCCTGCTGATCGCCTCCCTCGACACGGCCGGCAAGCCCGGCGTCGCGTGGCGGGCCGGCCATGCAGCCCACGACGCGAAGCGCGAGGCCGCGCTGCTCAGCGCGAAGGTCAAGGCGTCCGCGCCGTCGCTCCCCTGAGGCGACCCGGAGAGCATCGCCCTAGACTCTGGCGGGAGATGAGCACTCCCGACCCCTGGCCCGCGCCCACCGTCGCCGGAGCCGTCACCACGACGGTCGCCCTGCCCGGGAGCAAGTCGCTCACCAACCGGGCACTGGTGCTCGCCGCGATCGCCGACGGGCCCTCCGTCGTACGACGGGCGCTGCGCTCGCGCGACACGTTGCTGATGGCGCAGGCGCTGACCGCGCTGGGCGCCGTTGTCGACACCAGCGGCGATGACTGGACGGTGGTGCCCCTCGACGGCTCCGTGCCCGACGGCGTGGCCGAGGTCGACTGCGGGCTCGCCGGCACCGTGATGCGGTTCGTGCCCCCGGTGGCGGGTCTCGTGGCGGGCCGGGTCACCTTCGACGGCGACGCGCACATGCGGCAGCGCCCCGTCGGCGAGATCCTCACCGCCCTGCGCGGGCTCGGTGTGCCGGTCTCCGACGGCAACGCACTTCCGTTCACGATCACCGGCACCGGAGCGGTCGCAGGCGGCACGGTCGTCATCGACGCCTCGGCGTCCTCGCAGTTCGTCTCCGCGCTGCTGCTGGCCGGGGCCCGCTATGCCGGGGGCGTCGACATATGCCACGAGGGCGCCCCGATCCCCTCGCTCCCCCACATCGAGATGACGATCGCGATGCTGCGCGACCGCGGCGTGGTGGTCGACGACTCCGATACGGACCGGTGGCGGGTCGCGCCCGGACCCGTGACGGCCCACGACGAGGCGATCGAGCCTGATCTGTCCAACGCGGCGCCCTTCCTGGCCCTGGCCGCGGTGTCCGGCGGCTCGGTGACGGTGCGCGACTGGCCGCTCTCGACGACCCAGGCCGGCGACGCGCTGCGCGACCTGCTGGCCCGGATGGGCTGCCGGGTCGAGCGGGTCGACGACGGGCTGCGGGTCACCGGCCCCGTCGACGGTTGGCGTGGGCTGCAGGGCCTGCAGGCCGACCTGCACGACGTCGGCGAGCTCGCGCCGGCGATCGCCGCGCTCTGCGCCCTGGCCCAGACGCCCTCGCACCTCAGCGGCATCGCGCACATCCGCGGCCACGAGACCGACCGGCTGGCCGCACTGGCCAAGGAGATCGGTGGCCTCGGCGGCGACGTCGAGGAGCACCCTGACGGCCTCACGATCCGCCCGGCACCGCTGTCGGCGGGTGTCTTCCACACCTACGCCGACCACCGGATGGCCCATGCCGGCGTGATCATCGGCGCCGCCGTCCCCGGTGTGCTCGTGGAGAACGTCGGCACCACCAGCAAGACCTTCCCCGACTTCGCGGCCTTCTGGTCCGGCCTGCTCTGAGGGTCGGACCGGGATGGGGCGCTACAGCGAGCACGACGTCGAGCACTACGAGCGTCCCCGCCGCCGCACCCGGCCCCGCACCAAGGATCGACCGACCTATGACGACGCGGTCGACGGTCTCGTCGTCACCGTGGACCGTGGCCGGTTCACGCTGCTGATCGACGGCCGCACCGTGATGGCGATGAAGGCCCGGCCCCTCGGCCGCAAGGGCGTGGTCGTGGGCGATCGCGTGCGCGTCGTCGGCGACGTCACCGGCGCCGATGGCTCGCTCGCCCGGATCGTCGAGGTCCAGGAGCGCACCAGCACGCTGCGTCGTACGGCGGACGACGACGACCCGGTCGAGCGGGTGATCGTCGCCAACGTGACCCAGCTCGTCGTCGTCACCGCGCTCGCCGACCCCGAGCCGCGGCCACGCTGGATCGACCGCGCCCTCGTGGCGGCGTACGACGGCGGGATGGCGCCGCTGCTCTGTCTCAGCAAGGCCGACCTCGAGGACCCGGAGACCCTGCTGTCGACCTACCGGTCGCTGGGCGTGCCGTGGGAGGTCACCCGCCGCGATGCCGATCGCACCATCGTCGGCCTGGACGCCCTCCACGAGCGGCTGCGCGGCGAGACCAGCGTGCTGATCGGGCACAGCGGCGTGGGCAAGTCCACCCTCGTCAACGCGTTGGTGCCCGACGCGCGACGGGAGACCGGGCACGTGAACGCCGTGACCGGTCAGGGGCGGCACACCTCGACCTCCGCGCTCATGCTGCCGCTCGAGGGCGGTGACGGCTGGATCATCGACACCCCCGGCATCCGCTCCTTCGGTCTCGCGCACGTGCAGCCGGAGCACCTGATCGAGGCGTTCCCCGACCTCGACGAGATGACCGAGGACTGCCCGCGCGGCTGCACGCATGCCGAGGACGAGCCGGAGTGCGGGCTCGACGTCGCGGTCGCCGACGGCGAGGCCGATCCGGAGCGCGTGTCGTCCTTCCGGCGGCTGCTCGCCGCCCGGTCGATCTCGGACTACTGAGCCCAGCCTGGATCCAGGCTCAGCTTGGCTCAGCCCCAGACGGCCTCGGCGCCGGAGTGGCCCGTCACGGCCACGATCAGGAGCACGGCCAGCGCGTCGATCGCCATCAGCACGCCGAGCAGCCACCGCACCCAGGTCCGGTCGGAGTGGAGGACCGTGTTGAGCACCGCCATCACGCCGAACGCGATCGTCCACCACAACAGGTAGGTGCCGAGGTCCTCGTGGGTCTCGAGCCGCTCGGCGAACTCGCCGGTGGCGGTGGCGAAGCGTTCGGAGTCGCGGAAGTCGGAGCCCGACAGGTAGGCGACAACCACGGAGGCCACCGCGACCAGCGCCGCGACCAGCAGCGGCCAGCGCAGCCGGTCACGCCAGCCAGGCACCAGGTAGGCCAGGGCGAGGAGCGCCGCGATCGGCGTCAGGACCACGGCTGCGTGGACGGCGAGCGGATGCAGGGGCAGTCCGAAGAACTCCATGGTTGAAGAGTGCACCACCGCGCCCAGCGCTGCCAGCACCACCGACAGTAGGGTGCCCCTGTGGCCGCCCCCGATTACACCGACGACCTGCGGCTGGCGCACCTGCTCGCCGACGACGCGGACTCGCTGACCCAGGCCCGTTTCCGCGCACTCGACCTGCACGTGATGAGCAAGCCGGACCTCACGCCCGTGACCGACGCCGACCGCGGCGTCGAGGAGTCGATCCGCCGTACCCTCGCCAAGGCGCGCAGTCGCGACGCCATCACCGGCGAGGAGCAGGGCACGTCCGGGCACTCGCAGCGCCGCTGGATCATCGACCCGATCGACGGCACCAAGAACTTCGTGCGCGGTGTGCCGGTGTGGGCCACGCTGATCTCCCTCGTCGTCGAGGGCGAGGTCGTCCTGGGTGTCGTCTCCGCGCCCGCGCTGCAGCGGCGCTGGTGGGCCGCCACGGGCCAGGGGGCGTGGACCGGCAGGTCGCTGATGAAGGCGACGCAGTGCCACGTGTCCGACGTACGACGCCTCGAGGACGCGTCGTTCTCCTACTCCTCGATCAGCGGCTGGGAGGACCGGGGCCTCGGCGAGGACCTGCTGGCGCTGATGCGGCGGGTGTGGCGCACCCGCGCCTACGGCGACTTCTGGTCCTACATGCTGCTTGCCGAGGGCGCCGTCGACCTGGCCGCCGAGCCCGAGCTCGAGGTCTATGACATGGCCGCGCTCGACGTCATCGTCCGTGAGGCCGGCGGACGGTTCACCTCGCTCGAGGGCCGCGACGGACCGTGGGGCGGCAACGCGCTGGCCAGCAACGGCCACCTGCACGACGCGGCGCTGGCGTTCCTCGGCAGCGTCCTCGCCGACGACTCCGATCCGGACTGGCCGCGCAGCGGGCCGGGCAGCGTCTCCGACCTGCGCAGCCGCCGACTCCGGGCGGCTGAGGAACAGACCGATGACGGCGAGGGCTCCGACGAGTAACCTGCGTCACATGCGCATCAGTGACGTGCTCGGCTCCAAGTCGATCAAGGACGTGGTCAGCATCCGCCCCGACGCCGGAGTCCGCGAGCTGCTCGCGACGCTCGCGGAGCACAACATCGGGGCGGTCGTGGTGAGCTCCGACGGGGAGTCGCTGGACGGCATCGTCTCCGAGCGCGACGTCGTCCGCACGCTGCACCACGACGGCACCGTCATCAACAACGTCGTCTCGGCGATCATGACCAGCGCGGTGCGCACGTGCGCCCCGGAGGACGAGCTCGACGAGGTCATGCAGATGATGACCCAGCACCGCTTCCGGCACATCCCGGCCGTCTCCGAGGGCCGGGTCGTCGGCATCGTCAGCATCGGCGACATGGTCAAGCACAAGATCGACCAGCTGCAGTTCGAGCGCGACCAGCTCGACAGCTACGTGCACCAATCCTGAGGAGCCCGGGCACAGTCCCGGCAGCATCTCACCGGGTTTCGAGACGCGTCGCTCGGCCCTCGCAGGCTCGGTCCGAGCCGACGCTCCTCAACCTTCGGCCGTTTCTCGTGTCCTCGCAAGCTCGGCCACGACGGCCTCGACGGCCGCTAGGAAGACCGGCCGCCAGCGGTGGACGTCGAAGACGACGGAGGCGTGCCCGCCGGGGGCCTCGTGGACGGTGGCGCCCGGGATCGCCGCGGCCATCGCGCGCTGTCGCGCGGTCGGGATGGCATGGTCACGGGCAGTGACGACGACCGCGGTGGGGACGTCGATCTCGCCGAGCCAGGGGCGGGCGTCGAAGCGACCGAGAGCGCCGAGCACCTCGGGCAGCGCCCAGGCACTGGTGCTGCGGAACTCCGCCCACGCCCAGGTCGACATCTCGGCCGCGGTCAGCGGGATCTCGCTCAGGGCCGCCCGCGCAGCGCCGACCCGCTCGCGATAGCGGTGGCGGAACCGGTCGTTGGCGAAGCCGAGAACGGGATAGAACATCGCGTCGCCGACATTCGTCCGCCAGCAGGCAGCGGTCGAGGCGAGGACCAGGCCAGCGGTCCGGTCGGCGTGCCGACGCCAGAACACCTGCGCCAGGGCTCCGCCCATCGAATAGCCGACCACGACCACGTCGTCGATGCCGAGCACGTCGAGGACGGCTGCGGCGTCATCCGCGCAGTCCTCGAGGGAGAAGTGCTCCGAGACGATGCCCCGCCCGTGCCAGCGCTGGTCCAGCAGGACGACCCGATGGTGCCGGCTCAGCTCGGCGATGGTGCTGAACCAGGTGAGGTAGGCCGTCGTGGCCAGCCCGTGGAAGAGCAGCAGAGTCGGCGCGCCCTCGCGGGGGCCGGTGTCCGCGACGAACAATTCGCCGCGTCCGGGCAGGTCGATGAAGCGTCCCTCGGGGAGCTCGGGCAGGTCCGGGAAGCGCTGGGTGCGCCGGATGCCCGTGCGCACGCCGAACACGGCAGCTCGCCCACCGAGCCGGGCCGCGAGCATCGAGCCACGCCAGGCGTGGGCGCCGGCGGACTTCATCACCTTGGTGGTCATGCGAGGGCCTTCTGCTCCTTCGTCGGGATGGTCAGGCGGTGGCTTCGGCAGCGACGGGCGCCGGCGGCTCGAGGTCGAGCTCGGCCAGCGCCGCCGGGAAGTACGACGCCAGGTGCTGCACGTCCGGGAGGAGGTCCGGGCAGGCGAGCAGCGAGAAGTTCATGCGGTCGACGTAGGACCACACCGTCACGTTCAGCCCGATCCCGTCGGCCAGCGGGCCGACGCTGAACAGGTCGGCGAGGCGGGCTCCGCCGACGGTGGCGGGCTCCCGGGGGCCCGGCACGTTGGACACGATCGCGGAGAACGCCGCCGGGTGCCACGACGCGGCACTGATCCGGGAGTAGGCCCGCACGGCGGCGGCGAACGGTCGCGGCGGGGTGAACTGCGACCAGTCGGCGAGGATCGTGGAGCCCAGCTGGGCGTTGATCCGCTTGGCGTGGCTGGTCGTCTCCGCGATGACGCGCAACCTCTCGGTCGGGTCGTCGACGTCGGTCGCCAGCGTGGTGAACAGGTTGGACACCCGGTTGCCGCCCAGCCGAGGCACGGCGTCACGCTCGTCGGCACTGACCGGGACGCCGGCCAGCAACGACGAGGACGGCCGCTCGTCGTGGTCCTCCATCCAGCGGCGCAGGGCACCGGAGGTGATCCCCAGCACGATGTCGTTGAGGGTGACCTCGTGGCCGGCGGCGACGTGCTGGGCACGGATGCGCTTGAGCTCGGCCAGGGGGAGCGTGACGGTCGCGAAGGACCGGAGCGGGGTGAGCGAGCCGTTGAAGGAGACCCGCGGCGCGTGCAGCACCGGGACGGGAGAGCTCGCCCCGGCGCGGCGCTCGCGGATGACGCCCCGGATGCCGAGCAGGGTGCGCCGCAGCAGCGCCGGGATGGTCCCGATCTGCGCGGCCGCGTCGGCCCAGGCGTGCCGGATCAGGTTCCACCGGCTCGGCGGGCGGTCGCGGGTGGCGAACTCCTCCTGGACCGGCTCGGGGACGGCCGCGCTGCGCACGTCGGTGACATTGCCCAGCAGCGCGTTGGCGGCGGCACCGTCGGCGAGGGCGTGGTGCATCTTGCCGACCACGGCCACGCGTCCACCCTCCAGGCCCTCGCAGTAGTGCAGCTCCCAGAGCGGGTGGTCGCGGTTGAGTGGGGTGCTGGCGATCATCCCGATCAGCTGCTCGAGCTGGGCCATGCTGCCGTCTCCCCCGACACGGTGGCGCCGGATGTGGTGGGCGACGTCGATGCGCGACTGGGTCACCCACACCGGGTGGTTGAGGCCGAAGGGCACCTCGACGACCCGGCGGCGCAGCGGCGGCAGTCGCTTGAGGCGCGCGAGCATCCCGGCGACGAAGGTGTCGTAGGTGAGCGCCTCGTCGGCCTCGAGGATCGCGATCTTGAGGGTGTGCATGTGGACCGACGGGGTCTCCATGTAGAGGAAGCCCGCGTCGATGCCGGTCATCCGCTCGATGGCCGGCCGCACGTTCATGCCGCTCCCCCGGCCGCCGGCAGGTCCCGCACCGTGATCTTGCCGGAGGCGTTGCGCGGCAGGGCGTCGAGCACGACCACCTCGCGCGGCACCTTGTAGCCGGCGAGCTGGGCCTTGACGTGGGTCTTGAGCTCGTCGCCCGCGAGGGTCGCACCGTCATTGAGGGCGACGTAGGCCGCGAGCCGTTGGCCGAACGCCTCGTCGTCCACGCCGATCACGACGACCTCCCGGACGGCCGGGTGGGCGCCGATCACCTTCTCGACCTCGATCGGATAGACGTTCTCCCCGCCCGAGACGATCATGTCGTCGTCGCGGCCCACGACGTAGAGGCGCCCGCCCTCGTCGAGCCGACCGACGTCGCCGCTGACCATGAAGCCGTCGATGAAGTCCTTCTCGGCCCCGGCCGTGTAGCCGTCGAAGGGCGAGGCGCCGCGGACGATGATCCGGCCGACCGTCCCTGTCGGGACGTCCACGCCCGCGTCGTCGACGATCCTGATCGCCGTACCGCGGACCGGGCGGCCGGCCGTGTCGGCGGCGTGCCGCAGGTCGGCGGGCTGGGCCACGCTGATCTGGCCCGCCTCGGTGGCGTTGTAGGAGTTGTGGACGACGTCGCCGAAGCGGTCCATGAAGGCGACCACCGACTGCGGCTTCATCCGTGATCCCGATGCCGAGGCGAAACGGAGGCTGGCGAGCGAGTAGCGATCGAGCGTCCCCGCCGGGAGGTCCATGATGCGCTCGAGCATCACCGGCACGACGCTGAGCCCGGCGGCCCGGTGCTCGTCGACCAGGGCGAGGGTGGCCTCCGGGTCGAACCTGCGGCGGGTCACGACGGTGCAGGTCATCGTCGCGGAGATGACCAGCTGACCGAAGCCCCACGCGTGGAACATCGGCGCGGCCACGACCGTCGTCTCCTCGCCCCGCCACGGGATCCGCTCGAGCATGGAGGCGAGCTCGTCGGCGCCACCGCCGCTGCGGCGCGCGCCCTTCGGCGTACCGGTCGTGCCCGAGGTCAGCAGGACCACCCGACCGCTGGTGACGGGCCGCGGCGGCACCTTCCCGGCGTGCTTGGCGATCAGCCCTTCGGCCGTGAGGGTGCCGGGGCCCGGGTCGGCGTCGGTCCAGCCGAGGATCTCGACCAGGCCGGCGACACGGGCTCGGGCGTCGGCGACGACGCCGGCGAACTCCTCGTCATAGATGATCACGCGCGCACCCTCGCGCTCCATCACGTCGGCGAGCTGGGGACCGGAGAAGCCGGTGTTGAGCAGCAGCGCGCTGCCCCCGAGCCGGGAGTTGGCCAGCAGCGAGTCGACGAAGCCGCGGTGGTTGCGGCACAGGATGGCCAGCGTCTCGACGGGACCGCCGGCGACGTCGGTGATCCCGACGGCCAGTGCTGCGGAGCGGTCCTGCAGCTCCTGCCAGGTCAGTGACCCGAGCTCGTCCACCAGCGCGGTGCCGCGCGGGTTGCGCACGGCGGCGAGCGCGAAGCTGGTGGTGGCATTGGTCCCCTGCTCGCGCAGGATCCGGACCAGGCGGACGTATTTCGCCGGACTCATCAGCACCAGCATCCGGCTGCTCACGAGCATCCGGAAGACCCACAGCTGGGTGCGCAGCCCAGCGAACCGACGTGCGAGCACGTCACTCATCCCAGCACGGGGAAGCGTCGGGCGCGAGCCATGTCGCGCAGGGCGTCCTGCATCCGGCCGCGGACGACCCCGTCGACCTCGGTGAGGTCCGGATCGGGGCCGAACTCCGCCTCGATGTCGATCGGGTCGAGGACCCGGGTCGTGATCTTGGTCGGCAACGGGACGTTGAGCGGCGCCGGCCCGAGCAGGAACGGGAAGCCGGCCCCGATCGGGAAGAGATCGGTGCGCATCAGCTTGCGCAGCGGCGAGCGCCGTCCGATCCACTGGCCGCGGCTCAGGAAGAGCTGGGACTCCTGCCCGCCGATCGAGACGACCGGGACGATCGGTACGCCGGCCCGGATCGCCGTCCGCAGATAGCCGGTCCGGCCGTTGAAGTCCACGATCGTGCCCTGCGTGGTCGGGCGGAAGGTGTCGTAGTCGCCACCGGGAAAGACGATCGTGACGCCGCCGCCGGAGAGGATCTCGTGCGCGGCCTCACGGGTGGCGTTGACGAAGCCGAAGCGCCGCATGACCGGGCCGGCCACGCCGGTGAACAGCATGTCGTGCGCCAGGCAGAAGAGCGGGCGCTCGGCGCCGAACTCGTCGGCGAAGGCGACCGCGATGATCGGGACGTCCATCGGCGTCAGACCGCCCGAGTGGTTGCCGACGATGAGGGCCCCGCCGTCGGGCATCTTCTCCATCCCGGTGACGCTGGAGCGGAAGTAGGTCCGCATCGCCAGCTTGAGGGCCGGCAGCGCGAGAGCGAGGGCGGCCGGGTCCCGCTGGTCGAGGGCGCCCATCACGCCACCTTCGTCGGTGCACGGTAGGGCCGCCAGGCAGCGGTGTCCTGGCCCAGCCGGTCGACGACGATCCGCAGGACGAGCGGGTTGGCGACCATCCCGACGTGGCTGCTCACGACCTCGACGTTCTCCGCCGGAGCGCGACCGTCGCCGGGCGCGACCGGGTCGACCGTGCACCCCCGCCACGGGACGATGCCGTCGGACTTCGACCAGACGGCGGTCAACGGCACGGGCACCTCGCCACGGAGCAGGTCGACGATCTCGCGGGCGTCGTCCACCATGCCGTGCTTGGTCCGCGAACGCTCGAACATGGCCGTCGCCCGGGTCTGCTCCCCCTCGGCACGCCACGGCGATCCGAGGGTGACGACCTGGCGGACCCGGTCCGGTTGCTGGTGGGCGAGCCAGCGAGCCAGCAGCCCGCCGAAGCTCCAACCGACCACGCTGACCGGCTGTCCCGACCGCTCGGCGATCTCGACGAACCGGCGCGGCAGACCGGTCACGATCTGCTCGGTCAGGCCGTGGTTGGTGCCGAGTCCCCAGCCGTGGACGTCCCAGCCGCGCTGGGCCAGGTGGCCCCGCAACCGACCCGTCAACCGGTCGTTCGCGGAGAAGCCCGGCAACACCAGCACGGGCCGCCCCCGGCCGAGGTCGCGATCGGCCCGCAGCAGGCAGGCCGTCAGGTCGAGGGCGCGCGAGGCGCCGTACTCGATGCCGAAGCGGGGCACCTCGAGCGCGAGGAGCCAGGGCGCCGGGCCGCCACCCGCCGCCGACCCGTGGTCGCCTTCGAAGTCGTACACCGCACTACCCCCATGTAGAACACGTTCTAGTTCTGGGAAAGTATGGCCCCTGACCTGCGCCAACGGCAAGCACGCGGGGTGCAGGTCACACCTTGCGTGCCCCCCGGCCGCGTCAGGCGCAGGGCCAGGAGGTGGCCGTCATCGTGCGCCGCGCACCGGTCTTGAGCACGATGTCGGCCCGGACGACCCCGGTCGTGCGCGGCCGGACGTCGTTGAGCAGCACCGCGGAGCGGTTCAGCTGACGGCCACGGAGCGTGTAGCGACGCTGGCCGTCGACCGAGAACGTGATCGACCGGACCTTGGTGCGCGCCGCGTTGCTGAAGGCGACCTTCACCCGACGTTGGCTGCAGTCGCGGTGCCCCGGGGCGAGGTAGGGCAGGCCGTTGCCGGCGCGCGAGCGGAGCGTGCCGATGGGATAGAAGGCGACCGACCCGCTGGTCGAACCCACTTTGGTGCGCGCCACTGTGCCTCGGACCGGCTCATGGGTGCGCGCGCCGCCGCCCATCGAGAAGTGGTAGGTCCCCGGTGCGACCAGATGGGACTCCGCCTCGCCGGCATTGACCACCCCGACCAGGCCGCTCGAGCCGCTTACGCTGGCCGATGCGAAGGCCTGGCCCGTGCCGCGCTGGGACACGATCCGCTGACGTAGGACGAGCCAGGATCGGACCGGGATCGTGACATCGCCGCTGGTCGAACCCGGCGTCTCGTTGTCGAATGCGCAGGTTGCATGTCCGGTCGTGGGGGTGATCCGGGAGGTCGCGGTGATGGCCTGGTCGACACGCGCCATCCCGCGGCTGTTACGGGTGATGCGGGCCTTGGTCGTCGTGGACCGTGAGAAGGCGGTGTTGGCGTAGGTTCCCTGCTCGCTCCTCGCCACCGTGTGCCAGGCGCCGTCGGCCGCCAGGGCAGCCGGCGTCCACAGACCGTTGTTCGGAGCAGGACAGACGGCAGGCGTGGCACCGAACGGATAGATGAACCCAGCAGCACTGAAGTAGGTCTGAGACACGCTCGGCGTAGCGGCCTGCGCGGGAGCGAGCTGCAGCCCGAGCGCCCCGGCGACAAGCGAGGTGCCCACGGCACAGATCCAGCGTCGTACGGTCATGACGAACCTCCCGAGAACAGCACCGGCCGGGTCCCGCCCGCCAGCGGGTCGAGCGCAGCCTAGCCAGCCGCGCGGGCGCCGAAACCAGCGGTCTAGGCTGGCGGGATGAGCCAGAAGCCCGAGATCGACTTCATAGACCCCACTCCCCCGAGCGACCTCGTCATCACCGACGTGACCGTCGGTGACGGTGACGAGGCGAAGGCCGGCGACACCGTGTCGGTGCACTACGTCGGTGTCGCGCTGTCGACCGGCGAGGAGTTCGACGCGTCCTACAACCGCGGCACGCCGCTCCAGTTCCGCCTCGGCATCGGCCAGGTCATCCAGGGCTGGGACACCGGCGTGCAGGGGATGAAGGTCGGCGGCCGCCGCCAGCTCGTCATCCCGCCCCACCTGGGCTACGGCGACCGCGGCGCCGGCGGCGTCATCAAGGGCGGCGAGACGCTGGTCTTCGTCGTCGACCTGCTCGGCGTCAGCTGACGCAGCGACGACCTACCACGGCAGGTTGTCCGGGGCGTCCTGGTCGGACACCCGGGCGGCCTGTCCGGCCAGCTCCACCACGTCCCCGAGGACGAGCTGGCGACCACGGCGCCGCTCGACCGTCCCGTTGACGGTCACGACGCCGTCCGCGATCACCGGCTTGGCGTCCGCTCCCGACTCCACCAGGTTGGCGAGCTTGAGGAACTGACCGAGCCGGATCGACTCGTCGCGGATCGGGACGTCCATGGGCTCGGGCACACGCCCAGCCTAGATCCGGGGTAGTCCCTGCCCAAAAGCACCGCGACACGCCGGTGGGCGGTGCTTTTGGGCAGGGACTACAGCAGCCGGGTCAGTGGACGGCGACCGAGACGGCGTGGATCAGCACGCCCACCAGGCCGCCGACGATCGTGCCGTTGATCCGGATGAACTGCAGGTCGCGGCCGACGTGGAGCTCGATCCGGCTGGCGGCCTCCTTGCCGTCCCACCGCTCGATGGTCTGCGTGATGACCGAGGTGAGCTCGGCCCCGTAGCGGTCGACGGCGAAGACCGCGGCGTCCGCCGCGAGCCGGTCGAGCCGCTCCCGCAGCGCCGCGTCGGAGCGCAGCCGACGGGAGCCGGCCTCGACCTCGACCAGCAGGCGTCGTCGTACGGCGCCGTCGGGGTCGTCGAGCGAGGCCTGCATGGCGCGGCGCAGCGCCTGCCACAGCGAGACGGCGGTCGAGAGGACCGCGGGGTGCTCCAGCAGCCGCTCCTTGAGCCGTTCGGCGCGGGCCTGGGTGTCGGCGTTGACGAGCAGGCCGTCGGCCAGCTTGGCCAGCATCGAGTCGAGGGCGGCGCGGGCACGGTGACCGGGATCGCCGCGGATGTCGTCGACCCACCGCACCATCTCCAGGTGGAGGCGGTCGATGACGATCTCGTTGAGCCGCTCGGGGGCCCACCAGGGCGCGCGCTCGCCGATGACCTCCTGCACGGTGTCGGGATGGGCGAGCAGCCAGCCGTGCAGCTCGTCGAGGACGAGGTCCACGACGCCGTGGTGGAGGTCGTCGCGCAGCGCCTCCGCGAGCAGCCCGCCGAGCAGGGGCGAGATCGGCTCCTCACGGAAGCGGGGCACGAGCGCCTCGGTGACCAGCGCCTCGATGTGCTCGTCGCGGACCTTGCCGAGCGCCACACCGGCCAGCTCGGAGACCTCCCGCACCACACGATCGGCGTTGGCGGGCACGGCGAGCCAGTCGCCCACCCGCTGGGAGATGCCGACGGCGAGCACGCGCTCGCGGATGATCTCCTCCTGGAGGAAGTTCTCCCCGACGAACTCCTCGAGTCCCTTTCCGAGGTCGTCCTTGCGCTTGGGGATCAGCGCGGTGTGCGGGATCGGCAGGCCGAGGGGGTGCTTGAAGAGAGCCGTCACGGCGAACCAGTCGGCGATCGCGCCCACCATCGAGGCCTCGGCGCCCGCGTTGACGAACCCCCAGAAGCCGTCCTGACCGAGGGTCGCGAGGTAGACGGCGGCGGCCAGGAGGAGCAGCGAGACCGCGAGCGTCCGCATCCGGCGCAGCGCCGTACGCCGGAGCTGGTCGGCTGTCGGGTCGGAGGAGATCAGGGGCCCGGACACCGCACCATCCTTGCCTACGACGTGGGCTGCAGACGCCAGGTGGCCCCCGTCCTTGCCGAACGAGGGCCACCTGCGTGCCGCGGAACCCCCCAGCCACCGCGACGACCGTCAGGCGACCGCGGCACCACGATGAGTGGTGGTACGGGAGCCCGACACATGTTCCAACGACGTAACCAGCCGGAGGTTCCGCAGAAACTGCGACATCGTGTCCGTCGAAATCGATAGTCGTCCGGAGCGGGGGCCGGAGCGGGGTCCGGAGCGGGGTCCGGAGCGGGGTCCGGAGCGGGTCAGGCGCGGCGCCGGGACGGCACCATCGCCGCCAGCACGGCACCGAGGAACGCCGCGGCGGCGCCGACGATGAAGCACAGGTGGAAGGCCGTTTCGCTCGGCAGCTCCTGGCCCCCGAGGCCGATGGTGGAGGCTGTCAGGATGGCCGCCATCGCCGCCGAGGAGACGCTCGTGCCGATCGATCGCATCAGTCCGTTGACCCCGACGGCCGATCCGGCCTCCGTCAGCGGCACGGACTCCAGGATGAGCGTCGGCATGGCGGCGTAGCCGATGCCGACGCCGGCGGAGGTGATGCAGTTGGCGACGAGGAGCTGCCACGGCGCGGTGGTCAGGAAGAACGCGAAGAGGTAGCCGCTGCCCAGGACGCTGGCGCCGACGATGAGCGTCGTGCGGGCACCGAGGGCCCGGATCATCCGCCCGGAGATCGGCGAGAAGGCCATCATGACCAGGCCACCCGGCGCCATCCACAGGCCGGTCTGGAGCAGGGTCTGCCCGAGGCCGTAGCCGGTCTCGGCCGGCGACTGGAGCAGCCGCGGGACCACGATCGCCTGCGCCATCATCCCGAAGCCGATGGCCACCGCTGCGGCGTTGGTCAGCAGCACGGGCCGCGATGCGGTGACGCGGAGGTCGCACAACGGGTCAGTGACGCGGAGCTCGTAGCGCCCCCACACCAGCAGGACGACCACCGCCGCGGCGAGCAGTCCGAGGGTGCGCCCGCTGGTCCAGCCCCAGGCGTTGCCCTTCGAGACCGCCACCAGCAGGCCGACCAGGCCGACCGCGAGACCGAGTGCGCCGATGACGTCGAAGCGGCCGGGGACGGCGTCGCGCACGTGGGGCACGAGGGCCACCACCGCGAGCGCCATCACGGCCGCGAGTCCGGTCGACACCCAGAAGAGGGTGTGCCAGCTGAAGTCCTGCACGATCCACGCCGACAGGGGCAGGCCGATCGCGCCGCCGACGCCGAGCGTGGCGCTCATCGCCGCCATCGCCGTCGCGGTCAGGGCGGGCGGGGTGACCTCCCGCATGAGCGCGATGCCGACCGGGATGAAGCCCATCGCCAGGCCCTGCAGCAGGCGGCCGGCGAGCATCGGGACCAGCGAGTCGCTCAGGGCGCAGACGAGCGAGCCCAGCAGGAGGACCAGGGCACTGATAGCGAGCACCCGCTGCTTGCCGAACAGGTCCCCGAGCCGGCCTGCGATGGGCATCGCCACGGCGCCGGCGACGAGGGTCGACGTGACGACCCAGGAGGCGTTGGCCTCGCTGGTGTCGAGCAGTCGGCCCAGCTCGCCCTGGATGGGGATGACCATGGTCTGGGTCAGCGCGGCGACCAGGCCGCCGAAGCACAGGATCGCGACGGTCGTCAGCGCGGAGCCGGATGCGGTCGTGGCATCGCCGGAGGGCGGCGCGGGCTGGGTCGTGGTCACGTCGGCTGAGTCAACGCTGTTGACCACCTGACTGTCAACAGCGTTGACCTTTGCCGCCGATGGCCTACGGTGGGCGTGTGACGAAGACCTCGCCGCCTGCGCCCGTCGACGAGAGCCGACTCCGGCCCGCCGGGCGAGCGACGCGAACCGCGATCGTGGACGCCGCCCGCAGCCTCTTCGCCGAGCGCGGCTTCGAGGCCGCCTCGGTCCGCGCGATCGCCGCTGAGGCGGGCGTGGACCCGGCGATGGTCATCCGGCACTTCGGCTCCAAGGAGGCGCTGTTCCTGCGCGCGATCGACACCTCGATCGGCATCGGCGCCGTGCTCGACGGACCGTTGGAGAGCCTCGGCCGGCGCCTGGTGTCCTACTTCATCGAGTCCGGGCCGATCTCCCGGCGGGGCACCTACCTGGCGCTGGCCCAGGCCGCCCACCACCCCCAGGTGCGCGACGAGATGGTCCGGATCACCGCCGAGGCCTACATCGCCCCGCTCGCCCCCCGCCTCGAGGGCGAGCACCGCGAGCTGCGCGTCGCGCTACTCGTCGCCCAGGTCGGCGGACTGCTGTCGATGCTCTACCAGCAGGAGGACCCGTCGCTGACCTCCGCCGGCACCACCGCCATCGTCGAGCTCTACGGCGACGCGATGCAGCAGCTGCTCACGCCCTGAGCCTCGATTCACCGATTTGCCGCGTCGCGAGCGTCACCCGACGGGTGCGCCGGCAAGGCGCCCGGCGCGAAGCCAGACTGGCCGTCTGTCGAGCGTCGGCAACGCAGCCGACGCTCCATCGGGTGGCGCGCAGCAGCGGAAATCGGCGAATCGAGGCTGAGCCAGCCGGGCGGGGAGTCCGCGTTCGTCGTACGACGCGTCGTCCCAGCTCGGGCGAGAAACCGGCGTACCTCAGGTGAGAAACCGGCCCACCTCGTGCGAGAAACCGGCGAACTTCGGGCGAGAAACCGGCGCACTTCGTGCGGGAGGGTCAGGGGCGGCGGTTGACGACGGCCAGCTTGGCGGGCTCACGCAGGATGTCGACCCGGGCGGCGCGGTCACCCACGACGGTCAGCACGGTGAGCGACGTGAGCGCACCACCCTCACGGATCCCGATCGCGGGAGCACCGTTGACGAGCAGGATCTCCACCTCCGCGCCGGCCTCTGCCTTGGCGAGCGTGCCCAGGACGAACCGGGCGACGCGGTCGGCGCCCCGCACCGGCTTGCGCGCGGCGCTGACGACTCCCCCGCCGTCGGAGGTGAGCACCACGTCGGGATCCAGGGTCTCCACGAGGGCACCGAGGTCTCCACCGGCCGCAGCGGCGAGGAATCGGCCGAGGAGCTCGTCGTGGGCGGTCCGGTCGACCTCGAACCGCGGGGCCTCGGCCGCCAGGTGGGCGCGGGCCCGCGAGGCCAGCTGACGCACCGCGGCCGGTGTCCGCCCCACGACGGTCGCCACCTCGGCGAAGCCCAGGCCGAACACGTCGTGCAGCACGAAGGCCGTGCGCTCGGCGGGCGAGAGCGTCTCCAGCAGGACCACCAACGCATAGCTCACGCTCTCGTCGAGGTTGACCCGGTCAGCCGGGTCGAGCGCGGTCACCTCGACCCCGGACTCGACGTAGGGCTCGGGAAGCCACGGGCCGACATAGGCCTCCCGGCGCACGCGCGCCGAGCGCAGCACGTCGGTCGCGCCCCGCGCGACCGCCACCGTCAACCAGCCGGTGACGTCGCGGACCGGCTCCCTGGTGTCGGCATCGGCGAGTCGCGTCCAGCAGTCCGCGACGACGTCCTCCGCCTCCGCGCGCGAGCCGAGGATGGCGTAGGCGACCCGCACCATCCGGGGCCGCAGCGCGTCGTACTCCACCGCCAGCGCGTCGATGCGCTCCGGCACCTGCTCAGGCACGCGCCAGCCAGTCGTCGAAGGTCTCGGCCGCGAGGCTCGCCCCGTCCCCGGGCAGCAGGCCGCCTCCGCGGACCTGGCGGCCGACGCGCCCCGCCATCGGCACGGGTACGGCGAGCCGGCGGGCGCCGCGGCGACGCAGCTCCCGGCGCACCAACCGGTCCAGCCGCTCGGGGCGCGGACCGGCGAGGTCGGCGGCGCGACCGGCGGGCTCGCCCAGGGCGCAGGCGACGAGCGCGGTGGCGACGTCGGACGCCGCCACCGGCTGGGTGAGCATCCGCAGCGCTAGGGCGAATGGCCGGGGGCTGCGATCGACCATCTGGCCGGCGAACTCGTGGAACTGCGTCGCACGCAGCACGGTCCACGGGACCGGACCGGCGGCGACGAGGTCCTCCTGGCGCCGCTTGCCGAGGTAGTAGCCCATGTCGACGACGTCGCAGCCGACGATCGACAGCGCGACGTGGTGACGGACCCCCGCTCGCTCGCCGGCGGCCAGCAGGTGCGTCGTCGCCGACTCGAAGAAGGCGATCGCCCTCTTCGCACTCATGGTCTCGACGTTGCTGACGTCGATCACCACCTCGACACCGGCCAACGCCGCGTCGAGGCCCTCACCCGTCGTCAGGTCGACGCCCGTCGAGCGGGCCATCACCACCGGCTCGCCGCCGGCGCGACGGACCTCGTCGACGACCATCCGACCGACGAGGCCGGTGCCTCCTGCCACAGCGATCCGCACGGTCCCAGTCTGCCTGTCATTGCTCTCCATGACAGGTGGACGGGACAGCCCCGGCGAATGTGACATCGGACGGTGCCGCGGTGGTCGAGGAGGCCGACGACGGCCGTCTCGAGACCCCCCGCCCGGAGGTGGCTCAGGCGCCGCGCTCCTCCAGTGCCGAGGTCAGCAGCGCCACGAGGGCCTCGGTCTGCAGGTCGATGGCTCCACCCTCGACCTCCTCGCCGGCGCCGTCGAGGGCACGGGCGGCGAGGCCGGCCTTCTTGTCGATCAGCTCGGCGATGCGGGTGTCGAGGGTCTGCGTCGCAATGACCCGCCATGCGGTGACCGGCTCGGACTGGCCAATGCGGTGCACGCGGTCGATGGCCTGGGTCTGCTCGGCGTCGGTCCAGGAGAGCTCGGCGAGCACCAGGTTGGAGGCGACCTGGAGGTTGAGGCCGACGCCGGCGGCGGTCAGCGAGCAGACCGCGACCTGGACGTCGGGGTCGTTGACGAAGTCGTCGATCGCCTTCTGTCGCGCGGTCGAGCTCTGGTCCCCGCGGATCGAGCTGAAGCGGATGCCGCGGTCGGCGAAGGTCGCCTCGGCCGCGTCCATCACGTCGATGTGCTTGGCGAAGAACACGACCTTGCCGACGTTGCGGGCCAGCTGGGCGGTGTAGTCGGCCGCGAGCCCGGCCTTCGCCTGACCGATGCGGCGCATCATCATGAAGACGTTCTCGCCGGTCTTGGCCGAGTTGTCCTCCCGCTCCCAGCCGGCGACCTGGCGCACGAGTCGGTGGTCGATGCCCTCCACCACCGCGCCCGTACGACGCGTGGCGATCGCGGCGTCGTAGCGCTCGACCATGCGGCGGGCCAGCTCCTGCTCCGCCTTGCGGATCGATCGGCCGGCCTCCCCCTCGAGCTCGACGGGCATGTCGGCGATCCGTCGGGCGGGGATGTCGGCGGCGACGTCGATCTTGCGGCGCCGGACGATGCCCTCCTCGACGACGGCGCGGCGCGCCGCCGGGTAGAAGCCGGGGTCGGCCGGGGTGAGACCGGTCTCCTCGAGCGCCTCCATCAGCTCGCCCTGGGGGACGACCTCGTCGATCCAGCCGAGGAACTGCCAGATGGCCCGGAAGTCCTCGATGTCGTTGATCAGCGGGGTGCCGGTCAGGGCCATCAGGAGCGGGCTCGCGATGCGGTTGCGGATCCGCGAGGAGATCTCCAGGACGTTCTGGGAGCGCTGGGAGGTCTTGTTCTTGATGTAGTGGGCCTCGTCGACGATCATGCCGCGGAAGCCGTGCGTCCCGAGCCAGCCGACGTGCCGGTCGAGGATCTCGTAGTTGACGATGAACACGTCGGCGAAGCCGTCGGCGTCGGCACCGTCGCCGTGCATGACCGTGGCCGTGCGGTGCGGGGTCCACAGCTCGACCTCGCGGGCCCAGTTGGTCTTCACGACATTGGGCACGACCGCGAGCAGCGGGAACGCGCCGGCCGCCTCCGCTGCCAGGAGCGCCTGGGCGGTCTTGCCCAGCCCGGGCTCGTCGGCGAGCAGGTAGGTGCGGTGGCCCTCGGCCGCGGAGGCGATGAGCTGGGCCTGGTGCGCCATCAGCTCACGGCCGGCGGGCGCGTGGCGTCCCGTCAGCGCGGTCAGCTGATCGGCCTCCGGCAGCGGCATGCAGGCGGGCGCGTCCGGAGCGGCCCTCTCGAAGGAGCGGAAGAGCGGCTCGAGGAGCTCCCAGCCGGCGAGGCGGCGGGGCCGGACCTTGGCCCGCGCGTGGGAGAAGTCGGGCACCAGGAACGGGTTCGCGAGCTGTCGGGCCTGGACCGACAGCGGGATGACCCGCTTCTCGAGGAGGGCGAGCGCCTCCTGGTCCTCGGCGACGGGCTCGGGTTCCGGCTCGGGCTCGTCGATGCCCGCCTTGCGGAGCAGCTCGCGGCGCACGGCCTTGGCGGCCTCGCTGATCTCGGCGTTCTCGTCGAGGAGCGTGAAGAGCGTGCTGTCACGCGCAGCCGTCTGGGCGAGGATGGTCGCGATGCCGTCGAGACGCTTGAGCTCCTCGCCACGACGCCCCTCGGAGAGCCCGGGGTCGGTCTTGACGCGGGCCCGCTCCTCGCGGGCCAGCAAGGCGATGACCTGGAACTTCGCACGCACCTCCGGCATCGCGGAGCGGCGGGCGACCGCGGCCTCGACCTCGCGCACGGCGCGGGCGAGCTGGGGGATGATGCCTTCCTCGTTGCGGCGCTGACGCCCCGCCTGGGGGTTGCGCCGCTGCTGCGTCGCACCCCGCTGGCCTCCACGACCCACAGGTGTCCTTCCGAGTGCGGGCGGACCCGCACGGTTCACCGTCGCACCACGCGCTGCTGCGGGTGGGCGGCGATCAGCTGATCATCACCGGGCGTCCGTCGTCGCCGACGACCCTCGGTGGTGCTGCCAGCCTAGCGCACACCGTCGTCCCCCGGACGCGGTCCACGTCCTCGGGCCACCGGGGCCGTGGCCGGCGGCTCGACGCGGTCCGCGCCGCGCAACGCCCGGCCGACGCGGACCAGCCGGCCGAGGGTGAGCAGCGCACGCATCCCACGGATGCGGAGCGGGCCGAGCGGGAGGCGGCGTTCGTCTCGGCCCTCGCTGAGCGTCTCGACGACGCCGTCGCCTCGGGCGAGCTGACCGCCGCCGACAGGACGTCGGTGCTCAAGGCGCACGACGCCGGGGTGCTCGGACGGCCGTGAGGGCACGGCCGGGCCACCCCGCCCCACGCGGTGGTGGCCCGGCCGGGGCCGGTCACGCCTCGATGCCGAGGGCGTCCCTGCCGAGGGCGACCAGCGTGTCCTCGGGCGTGAACGGGTGGAACTTCGCGGCCCGGACGTCGCGATAGCAGCGCTCGATGACGGAGCCCCGGAAGAACGCCGGACCTCCCGCGACCTCCATCGCGAGGTCGCAGACCTCGATGCCGGCGCGAGCGACCTCGGACTTGGCGGCCATCACCGCCAGCACCGTGTCGTACGACGGCGACGGGTCGTCGCCGACGAGCGCGAGCGCGCCGTCGAGGGCCCAGGCCGCGACCTGCAGGCGAGCTCGCATGACGCCGACCTGCCGTTGCACGAGCGGGTCGTCGGAGCGGCGAGCCGCCGCGGCGACCGCCGCCTCGTAGGCCGCCTCGGCCACGCCCAGGTAGGCGCCGGTGACGATCGGGAACGCGATGCTCGAGATCACCTGCAGCGGCGGGTCGAGCACGCCCCACGGGCGGTTGGCGAGCACCTTCTCCTCGGGGACGAAGACGTCGACGAGGTCGATGTCGTTGCTGGCGGTCCCCCGCATGCCGAGGGTGTCCCAGTTGTCGGCGACGGTCACGCCCTCGGAGACGAAGGGAACCGCCATGTTCAGGACCCGACGGCCCTGCGCGGGGTCGTCGAAGCAGAACATCGTCGACATCACCGCGCCCTGCTCGGACTGGCTGGCGAAGCGCTTGCGGCCGGTGACCCGGTAGCCGCCGTCGACCTTGACCGCCTCGCCGTGCGGGTGGGTGTAGTCGCCGCCACCGGTCGAGACCAGCAGGATCTGCTCCTCGGCGATCCGGCGCAGGGTCGCCTCGGCGCCCGGGAGACCCCGGCGGTAGCGCCAGGCGGTGAACGCCACGACGTGCTGGTGCATCGCGCTGGCGAGGGCCGTGGAGCCGCAGTGGTGGCCGAGCTCGCGCTGCAGCGCCGTCAGCTCGCGGATGGTCGCACCGTCCCCGCCGAGCTCGACGGGGACGGCCGCCCGCAGGAGGCCGGCGGCGCGGAGCTCGTCGTACGCCTCGGCGACGAAGGTGCCGTCGGCGTCATGGCGCGACGCGTGGGCGGCGATGCGGGGGCCGAGCGCGGTGGCCCGGGCGAGAGGGGTGGGGGCGGTGGTTGCCTCTTCGGTCGGTGTGGTCGAGGTGGTCGTGGTGGTCCCGGTCGTCATGGTCGTCATGTCGACCACTGTCCGCGCACCGGGGACCGCCAACCAGTCCACAAAAGTGACCCCGGTGGTCCAATGGGAGGACTACCCACGGCGGCCCCGGCAGAGGACGATGGCGTCATGCCCGACTACGGCAACTACTGCCCCGTCTCGATGGCCTCCGAGGTGGTCGCCGACCGGTGGACCCCGCTGATCATCAGGGAGCTGGTGCTCGGCAACACCCGCTTCAACGACATCGCCCGCGCGATGCCGGGCATCTCCCGCTCCCTGCTGGTGCAACGGCTGCGACACCTCGAGAAGCGCGGGGTGCTGGAGACCTGGCCCTCGCCCACCGGGCGGGGCAGCGAATACCACCTCACGCCGGCCGGCCGCGACCTGGAGCGAGTGATCGACAGCCTCGGGCGGTGGGCGATCGAGTGGCTCTTCGAGGAGATGCGGCCCCACGACGTCGCCCCCACCACGCTCATGTGGTGGATGCACCGGCGCGTGGACCACGGCCGGCTGCCGCCGGGCCGCACCGTGGTCGAGTTCCGCCACACCGCACCCGATCCGACGACCATCTGGCTGGTCATGACGCCCACCGAGGCGTCGGTCTGCCTGCAGCACCCGGGCTTCGACGCGGACGTGGCGGTCGCGGGGTCGACGCCTGCGCTGGCCGACGTCTTCCAGGGCTACTGCACCTGGGCGGAGGCGGTGGACGCCGGGCGGATCACGGTCGACGGGGCGCCGCGGCTGGTGCGTGCCCTGCCCCGCTGGTTCCTGTGGAGCCCGTGGGCGGATGTCACCCGGGAGCGGTCGCAGCGCTCCGCCACGGCACTGGTCGCCGCGGACGAGCCCGCAGCTCACTAGAACGTGTTCTAGAGTCGGCGCGTGGGCATCTACGCAGTCACCGGCTCCGCCTCCGGCATGGGAGCGGCGGTCGTCGATCGCCTGCGCCGCGACGGCCACACCGTCGTCACCGTCGACCTGAGGGACGCCGACGTCGTCGCGGACCTGTCGACCCCTGCGGGACGCGTCGCGGCGGCCACCTCCGTCCTCGAGCGGTGCGGCGGCGTGCTGGACGGCGCCGTGATGGCCGCGGGCCTCGGCCCGGCTCCCGGCCGCGAGCGTCCGCGACTGATCAGCGAGGTCAACGTCCTCGGCGTCACCGACCTGCTCGCGGCCTGGCGCCCGGCTCTGGCGGCGGCGGACCGCGCCAAGGTCGTCGTGTTCGCCAGCAACTCGACGACCACCGTGCCACTCGTCCCCCGGCGCGTCGTCCGCGCCCTGCTGGACGGTGACGTCGACCGGGCGGTCGGCACGCTGCGCCTCCTCGGCCGCGCGGCTCCCACCTTCGCCTACGCCGCCAGCAAGATCGCGGTCAGCCACTGGGTGCGCCAGCAGGCGGTCACCCGCGAGTGGGCGGGGGCCGGCATCCGGCTCAACGCCCTCGCCCCCGGAGCCGTCATGACGCCACTGCTGGAGCAGCAGCTCGCCACCCCGGCGGAGGCCAAGCGGATCAAGGCCTTCCCCGTCCCGATCGGCGGCTACGGCGACCCGGAGCACCTCGCCGCCTGGGTGGTGCACATGCTCTCCGATGCCGCCGACTTCCTCTGCGGCAGCGTCGTCTTCGTCGACGGCGGCTCCGACGCGTGGTTCCGGGCCACCGACTGGCCGCGTCCCGTCCCGGCCCGGCGGCTGCGGTCCTACATCGGCCGGATGCGGGGCTTCCGGCGCTACGGCCGGTGATCTGAAACTCGTTTGCAACTAGTTGCAAACGAGTCCGGGGTGGGGCACAGTGGGCCCATGGCCCTCGAGCACGCCCTGCTGGTCTCCCTCAGCGAGCGCGCCGCGTCCGGCGCGGAGCTGACCCGGCGCTTCGACGCGTCCATCGGCTTCTTCTGGAGCGCCACCCACCAGCAGATCTACCGCGTCCTGGGCCGCATGGAGAAGGACGGCTGGGTCCAACGGGTCGACGACGGGGGGAAGTCCTACGCCGTGACCGACACCGGACGCGCGGAGCTCGCGCGCTGGATCGGCGAGCCGACCGACCCCGAGGCGATGCGCAGCAGCGTCAGCGTGAAGATGCGCGGCGCGTCCTACGGCGACCGGGCGGCACTGCTCGACGACCTCCGGCGCCAGCTCGACGAGCACGTCAAGCGCCACTCCCTCTATGAATTCCTCGCCGCCCGGGACTTCCCCGACCCGGCGGCCCTGTCAGCGACCGAGCTCGACGTCTACCTCGTCCTGCGCGGCGGGCTCCTCATGGAGGAGTTCTGGGTCCGCTGGCTGACCGAATACCTCGACGCCCACACCACCGCACCTTCCGAGGAGTCCCGATGACCCATCACCCGCTGCTCACCAGCCCCGCCGTCGTCGGCGGGCTCGAGCTCCAGTCCCGCACCGTCATGGGCTCCATGCACACCGGACTCGAGGACCGCCCCTGGCACGTCGACGAGCTCGCGGCCTACTTCGCCGAGCGCGCCCGCGGCGGCGCCGGACTGATCGTCACCGGCGGCTACGCCCCCAACGTGCGTGGTTGGCTGCTGCCCTTCGGCTCGCAGATGACCACCCGGATGAACGCGCACCGCCACCAGCGCGTCACCGACGCGGTCCACGAGCACGGCGGCAAGATCGCCCTGCAGCTCCTCCACGCCGGCCGCTACGGCTACACGCCGTTCAGCGTCTCGGCCAGCGCGACCCAGTCCCCCATCACCCCGTTCAAGGCCTCCGCCATGTCGGGCCGGATGGTCGAGCGGACGATCGACGACTTCGTCGACTCCGCGCGACTGGCCCGGAAGGCGGGCTACGACGGCATCGAGGTCATGGGGTCCGAGGGCTATCTGATCAATCAGTTCCTCGCGGCGCGCACCAACCGCCGTACGGACAAGTGGGGCGGGTCGGCCGAGGCCCGCATGCGCTTCCCCGTCGAGATCGTGCGCCGGATCCGGCAGGAGCTGCCTGACTTCTTCGTGATGTACCGGATGTCGCTGCTCGACCTGCTCCCCGACGGCCAGACGTGGGACGAGACCGTCGAGCTCGCGCACCTCATCGAGGAGGCGGGCGCCAGTGTCATCAACACGGGCATCGGCTGGCACGAGGCGCGGGTCCCCACCATCGTCACCTCGGTGCCGCGGGCAGCCTTCGCCGACGTGACGCTGCGCCTCAAGGGCGAGATCTCGATCCCGGTCTGCGCCAGCAACCGGATCAACACCCCCGAGGTCGCCGAGTCGCTGCTCGCGCAGGGCATCGACCTGGTCTCGATGGCCCGGCCCTTCCTCGCCGACCCCGACTTCGTCGCCAAGGCGCGCGAGGGCCGCGGCGACGAGATCAACACCTGCATCGGGTGCAACCAGGCCTGCCTCGACCACACCTTCCGCGCCAAGCGGGCCTCCTGCCTGGTCAACCCCAGGGCCTGCCACGAGACCACGCTGGTGCTCAGCCCCACCCGCTCGGCCAAGCGGGTCGCCGTCGTCGGCGGTGGCCCCGCCGGCCTGGCCACCGCCGTCAGCGCCGCGGAGCGCGGGCTCGACGTCACCCTCTTCGAGGCGGGCGACGAGATCGGCGGCCAGTTCCGCCTGGCGATGCAGATCCCCGGCAAGGAGGAGTTCGCCGAGACGCTGCGCTACTACCGCCGCCGGATGGAGGTCCTCGGCGTCAACGTCAAGCTGTCCACCCGCGCGACGCCCGAGCTGCTCAGCGGGTACGACGAGGTGGTGATCGCGACCGGCGTCGCCCCACGCACGCCGCAGATCGCCGGGATCGACCACCCCAAGGTGGTCTCCTATCCCGACGCGATCACCGGCCGGGTCCCGGTCGGTGCGCGGGTCGCCGTGATCGGCGCCGGCGGCATCGGCTTCGACGTCGCCGAGCTGCTGGCCCACCGCGAGGAGACCCTCGAGGAGTGGAAGGCGCACTGGGGCGTCACGGACCCCGCCGTCGTCCGCGGCGGCGTGACCGACAAGGCGCCGCGCGATCCGGCCCGCGAGGTCTGGCTCCTGCAGCGCAAGGACGAGACGCAGGGCAAGGGTCTGGGCAAGACGTCCGGCTGGGTGCACCGGGCCGTCGTCAAGGACCTCGGCGTCCAACAGCTCAGTGGCGTCACCTACCACCTGGTCGACGACGCCGGCCTGCACATCAGCGTCGATGGCGTCCCTCGCGTGCTGGACGTCGACTCGGTCGTGCTGTGCGCCGGACAGGAGTCCGTCCGCGAGCTCCACGACGAGCTCGCCGGCTCCGGTTTCCCCGGTCGCCTGCACCTGATCGGCGGGGCCGACGTCGCTGCCGAGCTGGACGCCAAGCGAGCGATCAAGCAGGGCACCGAGCTGGCGGCAGCGCTGTGAGCGGCGGGTTCCGTGCAGCCGTCGAGGCAGGTGACGTGCCGGCGATGCAGGCCTGTCTCGCCGACGACGTCGTCTTCCGCAGCCCAGTGGCCCACAAGCCCTATCCCGGCAAGGCGATCACCAGCGCGATCCTCGCCCACGTCATCGAGGTGTTCGAGGACTTCCGCTACGTCCGCGAGCTGGGCGACGAGTCCGGCCACGCGCTCGTCTTCGAGGCGAAGGTCGGCGGCCTGGAGCTCACCGGCTGCGACTTCCTCGTCCTCGACGCCGACGGCCTGATCACCGACTTCATGGTGATGGTCCGCCCGCTCAAGGCAGCCCAGGCCCTCGCCGAGGCCATGGCCGCACGTTTCCCGTCGATCGTGGAGCTGGCGGCGTCGTACGGCGCGGAGTGAGGCGGCGACGCGGGAGTCTCACCGGCCGGCCGGTGAAACTCCCTCCTCCGCCGCCGGCGACCCCATTTGACGCTCCATCAGCTTCTTCACCAGCCGGATCGCGGGTCGCGGCGCGACCTTGATGAGCAGGCTCATCAGCTGCGCGTCGCGTCCGACGTGGACGTGGAGCCGGTTGCGCTCGATGCCGTCGATCATGATCCGGGCGGCATCGGGGGCCGACGTCATCATCCTCTCGGCCTTCGCCTTCTCCTCCGGGGTTCCTTCCCGCACCTGGACGCCGGAGTTGGCGGTGATCTCGGTGTCGACGGCGCCGGGGAAGATCACGGTCACGCGCACGTCGGTGTCGAGGAGCTCGGCATACAGCCCCTCGGTCAGCAGCTTCACGGCCGCCTTGCTGGCGCCATAGACGGTCTGCCCGGGGAACGGGAAGAAGCCGCCCATGCTCGCGACGTTGGCGAGATGGGCCTCGGGGCGCTCGAGCAGGACCGGCAGGAAGGCGCGACACATCGCGAGCGTGCCCATGAGGTTGACGTCGAGGACGCGGCGGATGTCGTCGTCGGTGAGCTCGGTCACCGGCACGAAGGGCTGGATGATGCCCGCGTTGTTGATGAGTCCGTCGACCGCGCCGTGGGCAGCCACCACCTCGTCCGGGAGTGCCGCCACCGCCGCGGCGTCGGTGATGTCGACGACGTGGCAGGAGAGCCGCTCCCCCGGCGCGCCGGCGAACGACGTGGTCTCCGCGCGCGCTGCCGGCGCGCGGTCCACCGCCGCCACCCGCGCCCCGCGCTCGAGCAGCGCGAGGACCAGCTCGCGTCCCATCCCGCTGCCTGCCCCGGTGACGACCCAGACCCTGTCCTTGACCTGCAACGCTGACTCCTTCTGCCGCGCACCCACGCCGGACGCGTCGCCGGCAGCCTAGTCCTGTGGCTAGACACGTGTCTGGTGAGAGAGCGCACTGTCCCCCGATCCCCCTAAGGTGGGTCCGATCCGCTGCGGCACCGGCGGAGGCGACAGCTGACGGAAGGCGTGACATGGGGATCGAGTTCAGGGGCGTCAGCAAGACGTACGCCGACGGCACCGTCGCTGTCACGGACTTCTCCTGCACGGTGCCGTCGCACTCGACGCTCGCGCTGGTCGGCTCGTCGGGCTCGGGCAAGACCACCCTGATGCGGATGGTCAACCGGATGGTCGACCCCAGCGCCGGGACGGTGCTCATCGACGAGCGCGACGTGCGCGAGCTCGACAAGGTCGCCCTGCGCCGGTCGATCGGCTACGTCCCCCAGGCCGGTGGCCTGCTGCCGCACCGTCGGGTCGTGGACAACGTCGCCACGGTGCCGGTCCTGACCGGCACCTCCCGCCGGACGGCGAGGGCGGACGCACTGGACCTGCTGGCCCGCGTGGGGCTGGACCCGGCACTGGGCCGCCGCTTCCCCAGCCAGCTCAGCGGCGGACAGCAGCAGCGGGTCGCGGTCGCGCGGGCGCTCGCGGCCGATCCCCACATCCTGCTGATGGACGAGCCCTTCGGTGCGGTGGACCCGATCGTGCGGCGCGACCTGCAGGACCAGCTCGCCGAGCTCCAGGCCGAGCTCGGCAAGACGATCGTGCTGGTGACGCACGACATCGACGAGGCCTTCCGGCTGGGCGACCAGGTCGTCATCCTGCGCACCGGCGGCGTCGTGGCACAGACCGGGACCCCGCAGCAGATCCTGGCCGAGCCGGCCGACGACTTCGTCCGCGACTTCGTCGGTGCCGACCGCGCCGAGCGCCGGCTGACGACCACCGAGGTCGACGGCCGACGGATCGTCGTCGACGGGGACGGGCGGCCCGTCGGGGTGCTGGCATGACCTGGCTGGAGGCCAACCGGTCCTACGTGCTCGACATGCTGCTCCAGCACGTTCAGATCGCCGTGCCCGCGGTGCTCATCAGCATCGTCGCAGCCGTCGCCCTCGGGCGGCTCGCGTGGCGTTGGCGTCGCGTCGGCGCGGTGGTGCTCGGCGCGACCAGCCTGCTCTACTCCGTGCCCGCCCTCCCCCTGCTCATCGTGATCCCCGTCGTGCTGTCGATCCCGCTGCGCTCCGACCTCAACCTGATCATCGCGCTCGCGCTCTATGGCACGGCGCTGCTGGCCGGCACCGCGCTCGACGCGTTCCGGTCGGTCGACCCGCGGGTCAGGGAGGCGGCCGAGGCGCTCGGCCACTCCCGCGCGGGCATCTGGTGGAAGGTCGACCTGCCGCTGTCGTTCCCGGTCCTGCTCTCCGGCATCCGGGTGATCACCGTCAGCACGGTGAGCCTGGTGACGATCGGCGCCCTGGTCGGCATCCAGAGCCTGGGCAACCTGCTGACCGACGGCTTCCAGCGCGGCATCCACGCCGAGATCGTCACCGGCATCGTCCTGACGATCCTGGTCGCCGTCGTCCTCGACGTCCTCCTGGTGCTGGTCGGCGCGCTGGTGACCCCGTGGCGGCGGCGCACCCCCCGCGCCCGGTCGCGACGCCGCGCCGACGACACCGCGGCGGTGTCCGCATGAGCCTCTTCGGCGACGCTCTCGCCTGGATCCTCGACGGCGGCCACTGGGGCGGCCCCACCGGCATCGACACCCGTCTGTGGCAGCACCTGGCGGTCACCTTCGCCGCGGTCGCCCTCGCCGCCGCCGTCGCGATCCCGCTCGGCGTCCTGATCGGCCACACCGGCAGGGGCCGTCTCGTCGTCGTCGCGACGGCCGGCGCGGTCCGGGCCGTGCCGACGCTGGGGCTGCTGACACTGCTGGGACTGTGGCTCGGCATCGGCCTGACCGCTCCGCTCCTCGCGCTCGTGGTCCTCGCCTTCCCCTCGCTGCTGGCGGGTGCCTATGCCGGCGTCGAATCGGCCGACCGGGGCGCCGTCGACGCAGCGCGCTCGCTGGGCATGAGCGAGTGGCAGCTGGTGCTGCGGGTCGAGCTGCCACTCGGGGCCGCCGTCGTCATCGGCGGCCTGCGGGCCGCGACGCTCCAGGTGGTCGCGACCGCCACGCTCGCGGCCTACCTCTCCGACACCGGCCTGGGCCGCTACCTCTTCGCGGGCCTGAAGTCCCGCGACTACCCGCAGATGCTCGCCGGCGCGCTCCTCGTCGCCGCGCTCGCGCTGCTCCTCGACGTCGCGCTCGCCTTCGTGCAGCGCGCCTGCCGCGGTCCCGCGCCGCTGGCTCCCTCCGACGCGGCCCCCGAGGCCGCACCCGCGAAAGGATGATCCGATGACCATCACCCGCTCCCCCCACCGCCTGCGCAGGGTCACGGCCGGCCTCGCCGCCGCCGCGATCGGCGCCCTGACCCTCGCCGCCTGCGGCGACTCCGACCCACTCGACAACAGCGGCGGTGACTCCGACACGATCGTGATCGGCTCGCAGGAGTACTACTCCAACGAGATCATCGCGGAGGCCTACTCCCAGGCGCTGGAGGCCGCGGGATTCGAGGTCGAGGAGGAGTTCAAGATCGGCCAGCGCGAGGCCTACCTCCCCGACATCGAGTCGGGCGCGATCGACCTGTTCCCCGAATACACCGGCCCGCTCCTGATCGCCCTCGACCAGGACGCGACCGCGAAGCTGTCCGACGACGTCTACGCCGCGCTCGGCGAGGCGCTGCCCGACGGCCTGCGCGCCCTGGAGCAGTCGGAGGCGACCGACCAGGACTCCTACGTCGTGACGCGCGACTACGCCGACCAGTGGGGCCTGGCCACCATCGAGGACCTCACCAAGGTCACCGACCCGATCGTCTTCGGCGCCAACTCCGAGGCGGAGAGCCGTCCCAACGGCCCGAAGGGCCTGAAGTCCACCTACGGCGTCGAGGTCTCCTTCACGCCGATCGATGACGGCGGCGGCCCGCTCACCGTCAAGGCCCTCAAGGACGGCGACATCCAGATGGC
The DNA here is from genome assembly GCF_004912195.1 of Nocardioides caeni. GTDB lineage: Bacteria > Actinomycetota > Actinomycetes > Propionibacteriales > Nocardioidaceae > Nocardioides > Nocardioides caeni. Next base: position 315,063 of record NZ_STGW01000001.1, on the reverse strand, counting down.
GATCATCTACACCGGCGACCCGTCCATCCAGAAGAACGACCTGGTGCCGCTGGAGGACACCAAGGGCCTCTTCCTCGCCTCGCACGTGGTCCCCATCGCCAGCGACGACGTCGACGACGAGGCGGCCGCCATCATCGACGAGATCAGCGCCGCGATGTCGCCCGAGGACCTGGTGGCGCTCAACGCCCGCAGCGTCGACGAGCAGCTGTCGGCCGAGGTCATCGCCAAGGAGTGGCTGGAGGACGAGGGCCTGCTGTGAGCAGCCTCGTCGGCACGACCGGCTCCACGGGAGCGCTCGGGCGACTCGTCGCCCGGGCGCTCTCGGAGCACGGCACCGAGCAGCGGCTCCTCGTCCGGGACCCGTCCCGCGCGCCGGCTCTGCCGGGGGCGACCGTGATGACGACGTCCTACGCCGACCCGACCGTGGCGCGGGACTCGCTCACCGGGGTCGCGACGCTGTTCATGGTGTCGGGCGCCGAGGCCGAGGACCGCCTCGAGCAGCACCGGACCTTCATCGACGCGGCAGCCGCCGCCGGCGTGCGGCACGTGGTCTACACCTCCTTCCTCGGTGCGGCGCCCGACGCGACCTTCACCCTGGCCCGCGACCACTGGGCCACGGAGGAGCACCTGAGGGCCAGCGGGATGGCCTTCACGTTCCTGCGCGACGCCTTCTACCTCGACTTCCTGCCCGACCTGGTCGGCAACGACGGGGTCATCCGCGGCCCGGCCGGCGACGGTCGCGTCGCCGCGGTGACGCGCGCCGACATCGCCCGCAGCGCTGTCGCCGTGCTCCTCGATCCCGCGGCGCATGCGGGCGCGACCTACGACCTCACCGGCCCCGAGGCCCTCTCCTTCGACGAGGTCGCCGCCCGGCTCAGCGCCGCGACCGGGCGTGACGTGAGCTATCACGCCGAGACGGTGGAGGAGGCCTACGCCTCCCGGCTGCGGTGGCCCGCCCCGCCGTGGCAGTACGACGCGTGGGTCTCCACCTACACGGCGATCGCCCGTGGTGAGATGGCCGTGGTGAGCGACCACGTGGCCCGGCTCACCGGACGCGAGCCGACCGGCCTGGCGTCGTACCTCGCGGGGAGGAAGTGAGTCGTGGAGTCCGTCGCACTCGTGTTCGCGGGACTCGCCGCGCTGCTGCACGTCTACATCTGGGTGATGGAGTCGTGGACGTGGACCAGTCCACGCACCCGCGCGACCTTCGGCGTCAGCCTCGAGGAGGCGGAGGCGACGAAGGAGATGGCCTTCAACCAGGGCTTCTACAACCTCTTCCTCGCGGTCATGGCGCTCGCCGGCGTCGGCGCGTTCGTCGGTGACGAGGAGGCGGTCGGCGCGACCCTGGTGTTCTGCGGCGCCGGCTCGATGCTGGCGGCCGGGCTGGTCCTGCTCGTCTCCTCGCCCGACAAGGCACGGGCCGCGATCACGCAGCTCACTTTCCCTCTCGTCGCGGTCGTGCTGCTCACGCTCAGCCTGGTCTGACGCCGCGGCGACTCACGCCATCGCGCCGACGGCCTCGGGCTGGAAGCCGGGGAACACCTGGGCGCTCGAAGCGCCGAGCCGCTTCGTCACGACCTCGCTCAGCACGCTGCGGAAGTCGGTCGTGACGAGCAGGTCGTCGTTGGCGCCGCCGGTCAGTCCGGGCCAGCTGCCGTGGTAGCCGCCCTTGACGCCGGCGCCGAACAGCATCATCGCGGTCCCGAAGCCGTGGTCGAGCCCGTAGTTGGCGTTCTCCTTCGTGCGGCGGCCGAACTCGGAGATCGTCACCAGCGTGACCTTGCCCGCGAGTGGGCCGAGGTCGGTGAAGAACGCCGCGATGCCCCGGGCGAGCTCGGTCGTCATCTGCTGCATCGAGCCCCAGTCGAGCGGCCCGAGGTTGACGTGGTGGTCCCACGAGCCGTGGTCGATGGTGATCACCTCCGCGCCGACGTCGCCGCGGATCGTCCGCGCGGTGGCGGCGAGCGCCTTGCCCAGGTCGCCGCCCGGGTACGACGCCCCGTTGGCCGGGTTTCCCGAGGTCGCCCGCACCGGCCCGAAGTCGTCGATGGCGCCCATCGCGGAGCGGGCTCCGACACCCAGAGGGCCGCGCGCGTCGGCCCACATCGTCCGCATCGACGCCGGACGCCGGCCCTGCCTGTCCCACTGGTCCGCCCCGGCCAGCCGCATGTCGGCGATGCTCTCGACGGCGACGGACGGCCGGGGCCCGGCAAGCGCGGCGGGCGGCACCGACTCCCCCAACTGGACGGCACGGAGCGGATGCTCATAGGCATCGCGCCCGATGAGACGGTTGAGCCAGCCCACGCGGGCCGACGAACCCGGATCGGCGTCCTCGACCTCCTCGATGGCCGAGAAGTGGGAGCGGTTGGGTGCGGGGAGGCCGGTCGCGTGGACCGTCGCCATGCGGCCTGCGTTCCACAGCGGCATCAGTGGCGCGAGGTTGGGGTGGAGGCCGAAGAAGCCGTCCTTCGCGAGCAGCGTGCTGGCGGGCACGGCGATCCGCGGCCGCGCGGTGTAGTAGACCGGGTCGCCATGCGGGACGACGAGACTCATCCCGTCGACGGCGCCGCGCATCGACAGCACGACCAGCACGGCCGGCGCCGAGCGGGTCGCGGCATAGGAGGTCTGCACGAAGGCGGACCCGAGCGTCGCGACCGACGTCATCCCGGCGCCGGCGACGAGCGCGCCACGCAGCAGGCCCCGGCGGGACAGCCCGCTGAACTCGTGGCACCCGGTCGCGGTGGTGGGCCGGACGGCGTCGGTCGGATCGGTCATCGCGATCACCTCGTCAGGTGGGTCGGGCAGTCGAGGAACACGGTGAGCAGTCGCGGGAAGTCCCACTTGACGAGCGCGTGATCGGCCGTGATCACGGTCGCGGGCTGGAGACCCGTCGCCTGGCAGGCGACCTCGAGCAGCAGCGCGGTCGAGCCGCGACCGTGGATGCTGCGGGCCAGGTGGTCGACGAGGTGGTCGAAGCGGAGACTGCGCTGGGGCAGCCAGGACGCGGGGCGACGATGGCCGGTGCCGAGGCTGGGCCACCAGCCGCCGGACATCGTGTAGTGCACGTCGAGGGAGGCCAGGAACCGCGACGTCGACGACCACGCCTCGGCGGTGTCGGGTCGGCCGTCGGGGCGCTGCCAGGCGAGTGGCCGCAGCCCGATGGACGACACCTGCCAGAGGATCGCGTTCGCTCCCGACTCGTCGTCGCTGCTGCCCGGCCGGGCGGTGAATCGCGTCCCCAGCGCCCGCCAGGTCGCGACGACGTCCTCCGCCGGGGTCCGGACCTTCCGGCCCGCCGACGCCTTGAACTCCGAGCTCGCGACGAGGCTGCGCAGCACCGGTCGGATCGCCGTGTCGTTGGCGAGATAGACGGTCGCGAGGCGTCGTACGAGCGCGTCCGAGGGGGTGTCGGACACGAACCGGCGGGCGAGCTTGAGTGCGATCCGGCGGGCGGTCGCCGGATGCCGGGCGAGGTGGTCGAGATAGGCCGCGACGACGGGGCGACCGTCGGGTGCGGCATTGGCGTGGTGGAAGTCCATCACCTGCACCGGCCCGGTCCAGTGCTTCGAGGGGTCGTAGGAGACCGACCAGTCCTGCCACAGCCCGACCCGATAGCCGGTGAGGATCCGGGCCGAGGCCTTCACGTCGTCCTCGGTGTAGTTGCCCCGGCCGACGGTGTGCAGCTCGAGCAGCTCGCGACCGAGGTTCTCGTTGGGCGCGCTCTTGGTGGAGTTGGCGTTGGTGAGATAGACCGACATCGCCGGGTGGGTGGTCGTGGCCTTCAGCAGGTCGCGGAAGCGACCCAGGGCGTGACCGCGCACGGTCTTGCCGTACGACGCCCGGAAGGGTCCGACCTCGCCGTTGGCCGGGACGTGGAGGTGGTGCTCCCAGAAGTCGGCCATCGTCTCGCGCACCTGCCGGTGGGAGCCGAAGCGACGCAGCAGCGTCCAGCACTCGTAATTGGCGTCAGCGCGCCAGAACTCCTCGGTGCGGTCCTCGTTGCGCTGGGCGATCGTCGCGTAGGAGGCGTTGACGGAGGGCCACCACGTCGACGTGTTCGCATACCAGCGGTCGTCGTAGCCGTCGGCCAGCTGACGGTCCAACCACGGGCCGAAGCCACCGGCGGCCCGCACCTGCCGGGCGAGCGCGGGGGTGTAGCCGGCGGTGAGCCGCTGGAGCGCGTGACGCGTGCCGGTCGGCGGCACGACGGTGCGCCGGTAGGGCCGCGGCGTGAAGCTCATTGCTCACCTGTCGGCCGCGGCGGCCCGGAGTTGAGACGTTCGGGGTCAGTCCTTCTCGAGGACGAAGAAGTAGGGCGGCGCGTCGCGCAGGTCCATGCAGCCCAACAGCGTGCGGTCGTCGACGCGTCGGAAGAGGTCGATGATCGGGAGGTGGTCGTAGCTCATGCCGGCGGTCACGACGCCCCGGTACTCGACGTTGCGCAGGCGGGCCCGGTGCTTGCGCGTGGTCAGCGCCGGGAGGGACAGGCCCATCACCTGGCGACCGCGGGCGACGACGCCCTCCGGGATCCGGGGCAGCAGGCCGAACGGGATGCGGCGCGGGTCGACGGTGACCAGCTTGCCGCTGGGCGCGCGGAAGACGAGCGGGTGCACCTCGTCGACGGAGTCGAACTGCTTGCCGTACCAGCCCGAGGCCTCGAGCAGCCCGTCCATGGGGTGGCCGGTGCCCAGCTCGCGACCGTGCCAGCGGCCGGTGATGTCCTCGGCTCGGACCGCCGGGAGCGAGTCGAAGAGGGCGAGCGCCTCGTCGAGGGCGCAGGTCGGCTCGAGGGCGGCAAGGCGCGCGGTGGCGTCGGTCGCGGTCGTCATGGGTCCATCATCCCGCATGTCCCGACCCCGTCGCTCACGTGCTCGCGCGGCGCTTCACCTCTGCCCAGCTGAAGCGCTGGCGCAACGTCGCGCCACTCGGCGCGCCGTCGTGCTCCTTCGCCCACGCCGAGTAGTCGGCGAAGGTCCCGGCACTGCCGGGCGAGGTGAGGTAGGTCCGGACGATGGCGACGACGTCGTCGTCGCTCCACCGACGGCTGGTCGAGCGGGTCTTGTTGGTCGCGACCCCGGCGCGGGCACACGCCTCGTTCCACGACCCGAACCGGCGGATCAGCAGGGCAGGACTGGCGGCGTCGCGCTCCCGCTGCCAGCCGTCGTAGCCCGACGCGGTGAGGGGCTCGCCGAGGTCGGTCGCCGCGGCGGCGAGGTCGTCGGCCAGTCGGTCGTCGGAGAAGTCGGGTGCCCTCATGCCGTCGACACTAGGTCGTGTCTCCCATTTCTCGGTGGATGCACAGATCGTCCAGTGCGTGTGGCCGCAAGGCGCCGGCGCGCGGGCATGCTGGGCGCACGTCGAGCGGCGGCAACGCCGCGGACGTACGTGCTGGGCGGTCTGGGCGCCGCCAGGGAATGGGAGACACGACCTAGCCAGCGGCTCGCCCGATCTGCTCAGGTCCGGCAGGCAGGATGGGACGGTGACGTCGAGCATCCTGTGGTTCCGCCGCGACCTGCGCCTGGGCGACCACCCGGCCCTGCTCGCCGCCGGCGACGAGGGACCGGTGCTGCCGGTCTTCGTCCTGGACGAGGCGCTGTGGGCGGCCTCCGGTCGGCCACGACAGGCCTTCCTGCTGCGCTCGCTGCGGGCGCTCGACGCCGACCTGCGCCGGCACGGCCCGGGCCTGGTGATCCGTCGGGGACTGCCCGAGGAGGTGCTCCCCGAGCTGGCCGACGAGGTCGCGGCCGCGGCCGTCCACGTCACCGCGGACTTCGCGCCCTATGGCGCGGCGCGCGACGAGCGGGTGGCCCGGGCACTGGGTGACGTGCCGCTGGTGCGGACCGGGTCGCCGTACGCCGTGGCGCCGGGGCGGCTGTCGACCGGCGCTGGACAGCCCTACAAGGTCTACACGCCCTTCTCCAAGGCGTGGGTCGACCACGGCTGGCGCGCGCCCGCGGCCTCCGATCCGGCCGCCGTCGACTGGGTCGGCGCCCCGGTCGACGAGCTGCCGGAGGAGCCCGAACTCGTCGGCGTGATGCTGCCCGAGGCCGGCGAGACGGCAGCCCTCGCGCGGTGGGACGAGTTCAAGGGCACGCCCTACGACGACGTCCGCGACCGGCCCGACCTCGACGAGACCTCACGGCTCTCGACCTACCTGCGCTGGGGTGCGATCCACCCGCGCACGCTGCTGGCCGACCTCGACGCTCGCCACCCGCACGAGCGCACCTTCCGCAAGGAGCTGGCCTGGCGCGAGTTCCACGCCCACGTCCTGCACCACTGGCCGGACTCGGCGCGCGACTACTACAAGCCCGAGCTCAAGGGGCTCCCCTATGTCACCGGCCGCGAGCTCGACGAGCGTCTGGGGGCCTGGGCCGACGGCCGGACCGGCTATCCGATCGTCGACGCCGGCATGCGGCAGCTGCTCGGCGAGGGCTGGATGCACAACCGGGTCCGGATGATCGTGGCGTCCTTCCTGGTCAAGGACCTGCACGTGGAGTGGACCCACGGCGCCCGCCACTTCATGAGGCACCTCGTCGACGGCGACCTGGCCAGCAACCAGCACAACTGGCAGTGGGTCGCCGGGTGCGGGACCGACGCGGCGCCGTACTTCCGGATCTTCAACCCGACGACGCAGGGCGAGAGGTTCGACCCCGACAGCACCTACGTGCGGCGTTGGCTCCCGGAGCTCGGCACGGACGACTACCCGGCGCCGATCGTCGACCACGCGGAGCAGCGCGCGGCGACCCTGGAGGCCTACCAGCACCTGCGTGGCCAGCGATGACCCATCCGCATCCGCCGTCGACTCCGAAGGACCTGCACCATGGTTGACGTGACCTCCCCGCCGCCCGGCACCGAGCCGGCCTTCACCGACCTCCACCTGCCGACGTCGCACGGCCGACCCACGACGGGCTTCGTGCTCGTCCTGCACGGTGGGGCCGAGCGCACCCACGAGCCGGTCGACGGCCGCAGCCTGTCCTGGCGCCGGGGGCGCGCGCTCGCCCGACAGCTCGGCCAGCGGCTGGCGGACGACGGGATCGGCGTCGCGTTGCTGCGCTATCGCGTGAAGGGCTGGAACGCCGGTGCCGCCGCGCTGCCCTCGCCCGTCCCCGACGCGCGGTGGGCGCTGGACGCCCTCACCCGCCAGCACGGCGTGCCGGTCGCGATCGTCGGGCACTCGATGGGCGCCCGCACCGGTGTCGCCGTCGCCGACCACCCCGCCGTTCGAGGCGTGGTCGCACTGGCACCGTGGCTGCCCGCCGACGAGCCGATCCAGCCGCTGACGGGCAAGATCCTCCGCGTCGCCCACGGGCGCCGCGACAAGATCACGTCGGCCCGCGCCTCACGCAGGTACGTCGACCGCGCCGCCGCCGTCGCGGACGCCGAGTTCACCGACATGGGACGCGCCGGGCACTACCTGCTCACCCAGGTGGGCCGGTGGAACGCCTTCGCCGAGCAGGGCGTGCGCGAGGTCCTGGGCTGATCGGCCGCCGTGCTCACGCTGCGGGGGCGAGGTCCTCGCTCTCCGCGCGGACGAATGCCAGGAGCCACACGAGCGGCGAGGCTTGCCTTGCGTCGTACGTCGCGGCCTCGGCCCAGGCACGCTCGTAGGAGCGAATCGTCAGGCATGCGGCCGCCTCGGCGTCGCGGGTGAGGAGCAGAGCGAGTCGGTGAACCGCCCGGGAGGTGAGGTCGTAGAGGCTGCCGAGCGCGTCGGCGTCGCCCTCGGCGACCCTGACCAGCAAACGACGTGCGATGTCGCTCACCAACTGGTGCGCGGTGTCCGACGATCGGTCCACGGGTCCCTCCACCTCGAGCGGGTGCGAATACTTCAACATCTAACCTAAACGGCTTGTTTAGATTTATGATGGACAGCATGGAGCACATCACGGGGTCGACGCAAGCCCCGAACGCCGGCGCCGAGCTCACCATCGGCGACCTCGCCCGCCGGACCGGACTGAGCACCGCAGTGCTGCGGATGTGGGAGTCGCGCCACGGGTTCCCCACCGCCCACCGACTGCCCAGCGGCCACCGCCGCTATCGCGAGGAGGACGTCGAGCTCGTGGGACAGGTGCTCCGTCGCCGCGACGCCGGCATCCGGCTCGAGACCGCGATCGCCGAGGCAGCCGCGACCCGGGTGCCGGACTCGCCCTCGATCTACGCCGAGCTGCGCCGCCGGCATCCCACATTGGTCAGCCACCGCCTCCGGAAGTCCACCCTGATCGCGCTGTCGTGGGCGATCGAGGACGAGTGCTGCGCGGTCGCCGACCGGCCCATCCTCTTCGGCGCCTTCCAGACGGCCGACTTCTACCGGCCTTCCGCGCCCCGGTGGCGCGAGCTCTCGCGTGTGGCTCGCTCCGCGATCGTCTTCGCCGACGACTGGCCCCAGACAGCCGAGGAGGCCGACGGCCCCGTCCGCGCCCACCTCCAGGAGGACGCCCCCATGCGGCGGGAGGGGGCCGTCGTGTGCGACGCCCTCGACAGCACAGCCTGCCTGACCGCCTGGGAACTGCCCGGCCAGAGCGCCGTCCCCGACCGCCAGCGCATCTTCGAGGCCCTGTGGACCGTCGACCCCGTCGCCGTGCGGGACGCCGCACGAGTCGCCGCCGGCGTGGCTGCGACCGCCGGTGTCGCGGCGGCCCGGCCGCTGCTCTACGAGCTGGCGGACACGCCGGCTCCCCGCGTCACGGCCGCCACGGGGGTGACGGCGCTCTTCAACCGCATCGTCGCCTACGTCGACCGGTTGGGCCACTGACCGCCTGATCCACCCGGTCCGGCCCGGAGATCAGCCTCGATTCAGGCGCCGTGCGCCTGCAAGTAGGCCGCCAGCGGCCCCGGCAGCTCGGCCGGCCGGTCCCCCCAGTCATAGACCACGCAGGTGCCCACCAGGAGGTCGTGGAGCCCGCGCCGATCCCGCCGCACGACGATCAGCAGGGCGCCGAGGCCCAGGAACGACGTACTCAGCGGGAGGAGGAGGACGCGCAAGAGCGAGGCACCGGGGCCGACCGGGCTGCCCAAGCGGGTGACCACCCTGAGCCCGACGACCGCCTTGCCGATCGTCCGGCCCGAGATCGCCGTGCTGACGGTGAAATAGGCCGCGCCCCAGGTGATCAGCAGGAGTGTGGCGGCCAGCTCCGGCAGGTCCTCGACCCGCACCCCGAGCAGGAAGTCGAGCAGGTAGCCCACCAGCAAGGTGCCGGCCGAGTAGGTGCCGATCACGACAGCGACGTCGAGCGCCAGCGCGAGCAGGCGGCTCACCGCGCCGGCGTACCGCCCCGTCGCACTGGCCGCACTGGTCGAGGCGGCCACCAGCGCCGGCGGACCCGTCGGCGCCCCACCGGCACGTGGCAGGATCCGACCGACCACCCCGGCGAGGACGGTGTCGACGCCGACGACCTGCCGACGAGCCACGTCCAGCGTGCGGCCGGCGATGTTGCCGGTGGTCTCCGCGACGATGTCCGGGATGCCGGCACGCCGGACGAGCTGCTCGAGCTCGACGTCGGACAGCAGGGCGTTGACGTCGGCGCGCGCCAGCAGCCGGTCGACGTCGATCCGGTCGAGCAGCCGGTTGACGTCGACCCGGTCGAGGAGGTGGTTGACGTCGACCCGGTCCAGCAGGGCGTCGAGGTCCACGTGGTCGAGGATCACCTCGGCCGGGACCGCATCGACGACCCGTCCCGTGACGGCTCCCGCGACACGACCGAGGAGACTGGGCTCTGGAGGAGTCACGCGGACAGCGTCCCACGGGGCACCGGTCGGCCAACCTAGGGTTCGACCATGGACTTCCCGATCCCGTCCTCGGCACTGGGCTGGACGATCCTGTCCATCGACATCGTGCTGCGTTTCGTCGCTCTGGGCGTGATCCCGGGCGGGCGGCGACCGTCGACCGGCATGGCGTGGCTGCTGCTGATCCTCATCGAGCCGATCATCGGCTTCCTGATCTTCTGGATGTTCGGCCGGACCCGGCTGGAGGGCCGGCGGATCCAGCGGCAGAAGCAGGCGATCACGGCGATCCGCCAGCGCACCGAGGAGTTGCCGCTCGACTACGACCTGGCCTCGCTCCCCCGCCCGGTGCAACGCATCGCCGAGCTCAACCGCTCGCTCGGCGCGCTGCGGATGACCGGCGGCAACGAGGTGCAGCTGTGGCCCGACTACCGCGGCGTGGTCGAGGAGATGGCCGCGGAGATCGACCGTGCCCAGGCCCACGTGCACGTCGAGTTCTACATCACCGCCTGGGACGAGGTGACCGACCCGGTCTTCCAGGCGATGATTCGCGCGACCGACCGGGGTGTGTCGGTGCGGTTGCTCTTCGACCACATCGGGTCACGGCGGATCCCCGGCTACCGTCGCATGACCCGACGCCTCGACAGGACGGCGATCGACTGGCGTCCGATGCTGCCGATCCAGCCGCTCCGGGGCCGCTTCCGCCGACCGGACCTGCGCAACCACCGCAAGATCCTCGTCGTCGACGGCAGCGTCGGCTTCACCGGATCGCTGAACCTCACCGAGCCCGGCTACAACAAGTCGGCCAACCACAGGCTGGGCCGCGAGTGGGTCGAGCTGATGGTGCGGCTCGAGGGCCCGGTCGTGGGTGCCCTCAACGCGGTGTTCGCCTCCGACTGGTACGTCGAGACCGGGGAGGTCGTCGACCTCGTGCCCGTCCTCGGCGAGCCGGACGCCCGGCCGGACGAGATCTTCGACGTCCCCTGCCAGGTCGTCCCCAGCGGGCCCGGCATCGTCGCGGAGAACAACCTGCGGATGTTCACCTCGCTGCTCTACGCCGCCACGGACCGCATCTCCCTGACCTCGCCGTACTTCGTCCCCGACGAGTCACTGCTCTATGCCGTCACCACCGCCGCGCAGCGCGGCGTCGAGGTCGAGCTGTTCGTCAGCGAGGTGTCCGACCAGTTCCTGGTGGGTCACGCGCAGGCGTCCTACTACAAGGCGCTGCTGCACGCCGGCGTGCGGATCTGGCTCTATCCGGCGCCCTTCATCCTGCACTCCAAGCACTTCACCATCGACGACAGCGTCGCCGTGGTCGGCTCGAGCAACATGGACATGCGCTCGTTCGGCCTCAACTACGAGGTGTCGCTGATGATGCCGAGCGTGCAGGTCGTCACCCGGATGCGCGAGGTCGAGGACACCTATCGGTCGCTGTCGAAGGAGCTGACCCTCGACGCGTGGACCGAGCGTCCACGCCGCTCGAAGTACGTCGACAACGTCGCCCGCCTGACTGCGGCGCTGCAATAGGTGACCCTCGTCCCGGTCGCCTAGTCCCTCCGGGCCATGGGTCTGCGAACCTTCGGCCGGACCTCGCCGCCGACCATTGCCCCGCCCTGCGACACTCCGACATCCTCGAGGGAACAGCCGGGACGGAGGGTCCCGGGCAGTCAGGACTCGGGCACCTTGGGGGAGGAAAACCATGAGCGCACTGGCCACCGAACAGGTCACCGGCGGACCGCGGACGAGCACCGCGGGATCCCGCCTGTCCCCCGAGCTCGAGGCGGTGATCATCGAGATCGCCCGGTCCGAGCGGGCGCTCGACGACGTCCTCGCCCGCTCCGAGCGGCTGCACCAGGCCAACATCCATCACCTCCCGGCCTCCTGCCTGGTCTGCTTCTCGTCCCGCTGACCTCCAGGTCATCGAGGAGCGAGCGCCAGCGAGCGTCACGAGATGCCGGTGCGGACCTCGTCGAGGCGACCACACCGGTCATGCGCCGCCCGCAGTCCACTCCCTCCATTCCGATGCGGCTGATCTGCGGCGCAGCGGGCACTGGTGGGTCATGTACATCGGACTCGGCATCGTCCTCCTCGTCCTGGGACTCATCCTCGCGATGGACGTCATCACCGTCGACATCGACTTCGTCAACGACGACGCCCTCGGCACCATCCTGATCGCGGCCGGCGTGCTGGCGATCGTGCTGTCGTTGCTGATCGCGCCGCCGTGGCGTCGCGACCGCGTCATCCACGACGAGCGTCCGCTGCGCTGAGGGGGTCGCGATGTCCACGATCCGTCCTGACCGCCGACTCGGCCGCGGACGTCCCCGCGTCGACCTCCTGGCAGAGCTCGAGGGCCTGTGGCCGGCCATCGTCCTCATGCTGCTCCTCGCCGTGGCGATGACGAGCCTGCGCCTCCTGTGACCGGGCCACTCCGGGCGGCGACCTGCCCCGCCACCTGGGCCCCCCACCCGAGGCCCGCCAGCAGCCTGCTGGCGGGTCTCGCCATGCCATGAGGGCGGGCGAGGTCCTCGCCGGCCGATTCGAGCTGCTGCGCACGATCGGCCGCGGCGGCAACGGCGAGGTGTGGCGCTGCCGCGACACCGTGCTGGAGCGCGAGGTGGCGGTCAAGCTCCTCGACCTCGGCGATGCGGACGAAAGGGTCCGTCGCCGCTTCCACCAGGAGGCCCGCTCGGCCGCGGCCCTGATCCATCCCCACGTGGTCGCCGTCCACGACGCCGGGATCGACGGGAGCCGGGCCTTCCTCGTCATGGAGCTCCTGCCCGGGCCCACCCTGGCAGCGCTCGTACGGCGGGAGGGGCCGCTCCCGCCGGCGCGTGCCGTCGACCTGGCAGCGCAGGCCGCCGCCGGGCTGGAGGCCGTGCACCGGGTCGGGATCGTCCACCGCGACGTCAAGCCCGGCAACCTGGTGCTCGACTCGCTCGGGCGCGTCAAGGTCGTGGACTTCGGCATCGCCAGCGTCCGTGAGGCCACCGCCACCCAGCTCACGGCGCCGGGGACGCTCGTCGGCAGCGCCAGCTATCTCTCGCCCGAGCAGGCCCGAGGCGAGTCGGCGACACCGGCGAGTGACCACTACGGCCTCGGCTGCACGCTCATGACGCTGCTGACCGGTGAGCCGCCGTTCAGCGCCGAGCATCCGCTGGCGGTGCTGCAGCAGCACCTCTCCGAACTGCCGCCGCGGGTCGTGTCGCGGCGCCCGGAGGTGCCGGCGTGGATCGATGCACTCGTCGATGACCTGCTCGCCAAGGAGCCGGGTCGTCGCGCAGCTGGCTTCGCCGTACTCCTCGACCGCGGAGGGGTCCTTCCTCCGCCCCCGCCGGTCGACTCGACCTCCTCGATGCCGCCTCCGACCCGGACCCTGGTCGCCACCTCGTCGGGCTGGGGCACGGGCTCGGGCACGGGCTCGGGTCCATCGCCGCTGCCTCCGCCCCCGCCGCCCCGCCACTCGCGGACCGCCGGGCCGCCAGCGTGGGCGGTCCCCGCCGTGCTCGGCCTGCTCGTGCTGATGGTCGCGGTCGTCCTCGTCGCGGCCCTGGCGGGCGGAGACGACGATCAGCGTGCAGCAGCGGGGGCCGCCGACACCGACACCCCGAGCACGACGCTGGCCGCGGAACCGCCCAACTCCACCACCAGCGCTCCGGTCCCCCGCCGGCAACAGTCCGTGGACACTCCGGTCGGTCCCGCCGATGCCATGTCGTCGCTCCGCGCCGTGGTCGACCTCGCCGCCCGGGCCGGCGAGCTGGATGACAAGGCGATCGGCGCGCTCGACAAGAGGATGGACCGGTTGGACCGTGCGATCGCCGGAGGCGAGTCCGGCGACCGCATGACGAAGGCGTTGGACGACCTCGACAAGGCGCTCGCCGACAGCATCGGCAAGAACCAGGTTCGTCCGGCGACAGCCCAGCGACTCCGGGCCGCGGCGCAGGCGGTCCGCGACGCCGCATCCACCGCGGGCTGAGCCCGAGGCCTCAGAGGCCGATCAGCTCCAGGTAGGCATCACCGAGGTACCCGGCGCCCAGGATCGAGCTCAGGGCGGCGAGCAGCATGAACGGCCCGAACGGCACCGCGGTCTTGCGACCGGCACGCCCGCCGGCCATCAGCATCAGGCCGGCCGCCGCGCCGAGCAGGAACGCTCCGAAGGCACCGACGAGGAAGGTCCCCCACGACAGGTAGGCCGTCATGCCGCCGACGATCCCGGCGAGCTTGACGTCGCCGAACCCCATCCCGCCCGGCGCGATGAACCAGACGACGAAGTAGAACGCCCCCAGGATGGCGGCTCCGAGCAGCGCCCGCCACAGCGCCTCCCCGTCCCACCCGATGAGGAGCAGCCCCGCGAGGACGGGGTACGACGGCAGCACGATCTTGTCCGGCAGCCGCTTCACGTCCAGGTCGATGAGCGCGAGCGCGATCCCGATGCCGGTGAAGGCGAGGTAGGCCGGCAGTACCCGCAGCCCCGCCTCGTCCGTCCCGAGCCGCACCGCGACGAGCGAGAACGCGATGCCGGTCCCGAGCTCGACGAGCGGGTAGCGCGGACTGATCGGTGCCCTGCAGTCGAAGCACCGCCCCCGCAGCACCAGCCACCCCAGCACCGGCACGTTGTGCCGCCCCCGGATCGCATGACCGCACGCCGGGCACGCCGACGGCGGATGCACCACCGACTCCCCCGCCGGCACGCGGTGCGCGACGACATTGAGGAAGGACCCGATGGCCAGCCCGAGGAGGCCGGCGATCGTCGGGACGGCGAGGTCGAGGAGCTCCTGCTCGGTCAGCGCGGGTGACTCCAGCTCAGAACTCGGACGGCACGTTTATTCTTTACCTCTCCGCCATTCGCTCCTCCGGTTGGCGCCCAAAGCTGCACTCGTGAAGTCAGAGCGGGCGTTCCGCTAGCGCTGCAGGTCGGGGAACTGGGACAGACATAGACCTTGAGCTGCACGATAGTGCTCTTCACTCCAAAGCCCGGCGAGTTGTCGGGAATCTCGATCACGGGTTGGTCTTGCACCGAGTTTCCGTTCCAGAAGGCGAACTCGAGACTGTTGGAAATAAGCCCGAATTTCATGATCTCGTTGGAGAAGTTGCCGATCAGGAGCCGAATGTTCCCAAGTGGAACATAGGTAGTACCTTGGAAGTAGATTTGGTTTTTCGCGTTTCCTTGCTTCATGTTGATGAACCTGCATGATCCGGAGGCGATACATGTCCCAGACTGGCCACGAAGTACTGGCGTGTAGTAAGTCAAGCTGAGCCGGATGGCGTCAAGGTGCGCGGTGCCCGCATTGCGCATTCCCGCGACGTAATCGATAGTTGCGCCGCTGTAACCGAACTCACGCACCTGCTTCTGCAAGTCAGCGAGCGTATCTCCGGTCAGAGGCACTCCGCTGGCGCCACCATCAGTTGAGTTCGCTGCGTGGGTTGGCAACGTAAACGCCGCAGTGTTCGTCGAGGAGCCGTCTACCTTGACCGCGATGGACGCGGACGGGCGGCTCGCTCCATCCGCGTGGGTGACGTTGACGGATGCCCCCGTGACGATGGATCCCGGCGGAATGGCGGCGCCTGGGGTGTAGCCCTTGAGCGACACCGTCGTGGTTTGGTCACCTGACGAACTGTTGGTCCAGGTCGCCACCTTCGTCAGGTCGACCGGTTGTCCTCCGTCGGCGGTCGCGACGCGAAGCGCGGTAGCGTTCGTGAATCCACCGGTTTCGACCACCGACGAGGGCGTCATCCCCGCAAGGGACGATGAGGTCGGAGTGCTCCCGTTCTTTAGTCCGTAGACCACGATCGGCGGGCGATCGTTGTGATAGCTGCCGCAGAACTCGATGTCCGAGTTCTGGTCTACGTAGAAACGACTGCTGCCACCGAAGACGAACTGCACCCCCTGGGCGTTGACGTTGTCGATCGGACTGTCGCAGGCGCCCGGAATCGTCGGGTTGCTTGGAAGGGACCCTCCACCGATGGGCGTTCCGGCGACGATTTTCTTATTGTTGATGGTCCACTCGTTGCCAGCCGTCCCGAACAGTCCAGACGGGCAAACGTTGGCGCAGGCATCGTTGTGAAAATCGAAGTAGTAATTTCCAGGTTTGAACCACAAGGTGCCGCAGAGGTTCGTGGCTGTGTTGAGGTCACTTGCGCTGTCGTAGTAGCCGGGCTCGAAGATCGCCACCCCACTAGTGCAAGCGGTCGGAGCCTTGCGCCAATCCGGGACGCTCGTGATCTCTGCGGCGTAGTTAGGGTCAACGACTGGTGCTCCGGCGGGGCAGTTCTTCGGAGATCCGACGACCTGAGCTCCACTACAGCTCCCGGTTGCGCGAATACCCCCGGCGAGAACATTGACCTTGCCGAGAACGTTGCCGTTGGCGTAGATGCCGCCCTTGACCAAGAGGCCCGGATCATTGCTCCCGCTCGCATCGACGTTACCGCCCAACGTCACGATGGCGTAGCCAGGCTTGTTCTGATTGTTGATCGGCACCAGAGGGCCGGCGTCCCCCGTGTCCAGCTCGGCTTCGCATGTGACCACCGCACTCGTCGCCCCGTTCCCACTGGAGGTCGGGGCCGGGTAGAAGTCGGACAGCAGCATCGAATCTACGGGCTGATTCGCTCCGCTCCATCCGAAACAACCTTCGCGAACGACGGTGCTAGGAATCAACGCGTTCGTGTACGACCATGGAGTCACGCCTCTAGGGTTGTAGCCCGAGCGCAGCGCGTTGATGGCGACCTGCGCCGCGCCGTCCGCGGCGTAGGTCGAGCCAGCAACCTGCCGAAGTTGGACGGTTGCCCTGAGTGAACCGTCACCGCGGGTAAGCAACGCGCTCACGACGACCGCGATCACGGTCGTGATGATGAGCGCGATGATCAGGATCGCCCCGGAGTCGTCGCGAGAAGACTTGAGCCGACGTGCGTACCGATTGCGTGGGCGCACTGTCATGACTGTCTCCGTTCGCCAGTGAGGGTCGCTGTGTAGTCGCCACTGTGTCGTTCACCGGCGTCGTGGACTTGAAGTCTCATAGTGATGATTCGTGGTGCTGTCGCCGACGGCACGCAGTTCCCGCCGTCGCACCGCACCTGCGGTCGCCCCGCAAGGTTGTTGGCCACCGAGACGACGGATGCGGCCGTGCCACATCGCACGCGGACCATCTCGTAGGTCGAGCCCGACACCAGCTTGGTGGCGTAGGTGATCTTGATCTGGGCCGGTGGGTCGCTTGAAGTCCGCGACGTGTACTCCCCCCAAGAGAGAGTGATGTCAGGCGAGTATCCCGAGGGCAGATTGCCGCAGGCTGTGTCTGACGCCCACTGAGCTAGAGGGTAGTTTCCCGTAGCGGGATCGGGTGTTGTGCTCCGGACGCCGATGCTTGAGACATCCCGCTGCCAATAGGCCGCAGCGAGTTGGACATCGTGGGACTCAGTCAACCTTGCCTGCGTGTCGGCGGTGTTCTTGAGGAAGGCGATGACAACGCCCGACAGAACGGTCGTGACGCCTCCAATGATCGCCACCGTGACCACCAGTTCCATCAATGTAAATCCGGCATCTCTTTGAGCGCGGTGTCCGCTTCCCTCCGAAGCCGAGGTCAACTCGTGCATTCGACTCCTCCGCACGGCCGCTGAAGGACGACGTCGAGCGTCTCCACCCCTCGATTGTCCTGGCTTCGAACCTCGAGGCGCACCAGAACAGCCGTGTCGACGGAGCAGCCGGCGGCTCCAGGATCTCCGTCATACGCGACCTGCGGCGTCGATCCAATCTGCGACGCCACGTATCCGTCCGGCCAGTTGGACGGAACGTAAGAGGCCGGGAGATCACCCAAGTCATAGGTCCCCGCGGGAACGCATGGCACCCAGGCCGACGGGGTTTCGACAAGGTATTGCTGGATCGCCTCAGCGTAACTGCGCGCGTAGCTCCCACCCGTTGTCTGCTTTCGGTGATAGTCCGACGCGGTCACGCTCATCTGGAATCCTGCCAACACGGCTACCCCGGCGATTCCGAGTATGACAATGGCAACCAGGGTCTCTACCAGCGTGACACCTTGGTCGTCGAGCGTGCGACGCGGGACATGCATCAGATATCGACCTGATTGAAGATGCCGTACATCGCCGACACCAGGGCCACCGCAACGAAGCCAACGATGCCGCCCATGACGATGATGACTAGCGGCTCGAAGAGCGCCGTCAGCTTGGCGATCTTGTAGTCGAGCTCATCCTCGTAATACTCCGCCGTTACCTCAAGCTGGACGTCCATCGAACCCGTGTCTTCCCCGACGCGAAGCATCGACGTAGCCGTTCCCGGGAACAAGTTGGTCCGCGCGAGCGGGCCGGCGATGCCCTGGCCCTCGAGCATCTGCTCGGTGACGCCGTTGAGCCGCCGCATGAAAACCCGATTGCGCAACGAATCAGTGGCGACCCGGATCGCTTCCTGAAGGTTGACTCCGGCACTCACCATCGACGCCATCACGCGGCAGAAACGCTCGACCAGCATGTACTGAATAGTCTCGCCCAACACCGGCGTTTTGAGCAGCAGCAGGTGGAAGGCGTACTTACCGCGCTCGAAACGCTGAGACAGCAGGAACACCAACGTCAGCAGTGCCGCGGCACCCGCCATCGCCCACCACCAGGCGCCAATGAAGTCGGTCGTGGCGAGAAGCATCCGGGTCGGCAATGGCAACTCTGCGTCGAGGTCGGCGAAGAACGACTCGAACTTCGGCAGAACGTAGAGAGCAAGTACCAGGACGGTGACCACCGACATTGCTGCCACGGCGATCGGGTAGATCATCGCCGACTTGACCTTGCGCCGGGCTTCCAGGTCGCGCTCGATGTACCGAGCGAGGCGGGCCAGCACTGTGTCGAGCTCGCCCGTGAGCTCAGCTGAGCGCACGATGCCGCGGTAGAACTCGGGAAACACCTTGGGGTAGCGCTCGAGGGTGTCTGAGAAACGCTCGCCCGTCCGCAGACCGTCCTCGATGTCGTTCATCATCCGGCGAACCGAGGAGTTCTCACTCTCCGCGCCGAGCGAGTGGACGGCGTCGAGGATCGGAAGGCCCGCGCGGAGGAACGCGGCGATCTGCCTCGACAGATGCATGACCTGCTCGCGCTTGATGCGGGGACATGTGATCTCGTACTGCAGGATGCTCTTCTTCTCGGTGACCCGAAGGTCGCGAATCTCCCGGTCGTAGAGCGCGACCTCCGCGTCTCCACGGCTGGAGGCCTTGTGGGTCCCTTTGACCTTCTGGCCGTCGAGGTCGACCCCGACGTAGGCGAACTTCGGCACTTCAGACCCCCGCGACGTAGATGGAACGCATGACCTCGGCGGCCGTCGTCATGCCTTCGGTGACCAGCCGTGCGCCCTGCTCCTGCAAGGTGCGCATGCCCTGACTGCGCGCCAGCTTGCGCATCTGGTCGTGCGGCGCGCGGTCGATGATGAGCTCGCGCACCTCGTCGGTGATCACGAGCATCTCGTAGACGCCGATCCGTTCCAAGTAGCCGGTGTGGGCGCACAGGTGGCAGCCGGTGCCATGCCGATAACCGCCGATCGGCTCCTCCCCGCCGAAGGCTTGCAGGAAGGCCAGCTCGTCGGCGGTCGGCGCGTAGACCTCAAGACACGAGGTGCAGCTCCGGCGCACCAAGCGCTGGGCGACGACGGCTGTCACCGAGGAAGCGATGAGGAATGCCTCGATGCCCATGTCGAGCAGACGGTAGAGTGCCGAGACTGCCTCGGTTGCATGCAGCGACGAGAGCACGAGGTGGCCGGTCAGCGCTGACTGCACCGCGATCCGGGCCGTGTCGACATCGCGGATCTCCCCGACGAGAATGACATCAGGATCTTGGCGCAGGATGGACTTGAGTCCGCCGGCGAAAGTGATGCCAGCCTGCTCGTTGATCTGGATCTGGTTGATCGAGTCGAACCGGTATTCGACTGGGTCCTCGATCGTCATCAGGTTCTTCTCGGGGCTGTTGAGCTCCCCCAGCGAGGCGTAGAGCGTCGTGGTCTTGCCACCACCGGTGGGTCCCGCGCAGATGACCATCCCGAACGGCGAGTGGATGAGTTGGGAGTAGCGCTCGGCGACAGCCGACGGCATGCCGAGCTGCTCGAGCTTGAACAGTGGTCGAGACTTGTCGAGCACCCTCATCACAATCTTTTCGCCGCTCACCACAGCCGTGGTTGACACCCGGATGTCGACGTCGCGGCCGTCGATCTCCATAGAGATCTGTCCGTCCTGGGGCCGGCGTCGCTCCACGATGTTCATCCCCGCGAGGATCTTGACCCGGCTGACGATGGCAGGACCGATGGAGCCGGGCAGGTCCAGCACCTCGGTCAGGGCGCCGTCGATGCGGTAGCGGACCCGCACCCGTTCAGCGCCAGGCTCGACGTGAACGTCGGAGGCCCGGTCGCGCAGAGCCTGCGTGATGATCGACTGGACAACCCGGACCACCGGCGCGTCGTCGCTCGCACTGATGACGTCAAGGTCCGCGGCGTCGCGCCGCAAGGCATCTCGGGCCTCGTACGCCCGGACCTGACTGTCGACTTCCTTGGTCGCCCGGTAGGAAGTCGCGATGCCCCGCTCCAAGTCGCGCTGCGTGGCAACGACCGCGATGACAGACCGCTCGAGCACCGCCACCACGGATGACAGCCGCTCTGGGGCGGGGTCGAGCACCGCGACCGTGACGGTCTCCTCCGAGACAACGATCGGAAGCGCCTGCAAGGTCACCGCCTGCTCACGGGTCAGGAGGCCCACCGCTTCGGGGGCCGGAGACGCGCTGCGGAAGTCGGCGAGGCCTACGCCGTAGTGCTCGGCGAGCGTCCGGGCGAGTACATCCTCGGTAATCGCACCGGTGGCGACCAAGCGTTCACCGAGTGAGCCTCCGCCCGCATTGCGGGCGGCGTCGAGGTGGAAGGGCTGGATGCGGCCGGCGCCCACGAGAACGCGCCCGAGCCGGTCGTCGTCGCCCCCGGTCGGTGCGGCGACGACCGGAGCCTCCACCTTCTGGTGCCTGCCACGGAGTCTCATCCTGTGCTCGATCTCCTGTTGGTGTCAGCGCATCGCCGGTGCGGTCATCCGCGGCCGGGTCTCGATGTCCTTGGGGTAGAGGCTGCGCGCCGCTGCCTCTTCTTCGGTGACGACGCCATTGTGGATGAGGTGTGAGAGCGATTGCTCCAGAGTGATCATCCCGTCCCGGGCGCCGGTGACAAGGGAGTTGCGCAGCTGATGTGTCTTGCCCTCCTTGATCAGGTTCCGCACGGCGGGCGTCGCGACGAGAACCTCGTAGGCAGCCGTCATTCCGCCGCCGATCTTCGGCACGAGCCGTTGGTACACCACGCACGACAGCGCAGCGGCAAGCTGGACCCGGATCTGGGCCTGCTGCTCGGCAGGGAACACGTCGATCATTCGGCCGAGGGACTGCGCCGTGTCATTGGTGTGCAGCGTCGCGAAGACGAGGTGGCCGGTCTCGGCGACGGTGAGGGCGAACTGGATGGACTCCAGGTCGCGCATCTCGCCGACCAGCAGCACGTCGGGGTCCTCACGCAGGACGCTGCGCAGCGCATTGTGGAAGGAGCCGGTGTCGGTGCCGACCTCGCGCTGATTGACGGCCGACATCTTGTGGTCGTGGACGTATTCGATCGGGTCCTCGACGGTGATGATGTGGCAACCGCGGTTGGAGTTGATGAGGTCGATGAGCGAGGCCAGGGTCGTCGACTTGCCGGACCCGGTCGGGCCGGTCATCAGGATGAGGCCCTGGTGGCGCATCGCCAGGTCGCGCAGCGCCGGCGGCAGCCCGAGCTGGTCGGGCGTCGGCACGGTGCGCGGGATCATTCGCAGCGCCACCGCCGTCATCCCGCGCTGGGTGAAGGCGTTGCCACGGATCCGGGCGTGCTCGCGCCAGGAGAAGGAGAAGTCGTACTCGTGCTGGTTGCCCCAGACGTCGGTCTGCTCGGGGCTCAGCACCTCCCGCAGAAGCGAGTCCGTGTCGTCGGTCGTGAGGACCGACGCCCCCGGCACCGGCGAGAGGGAGCCGTCCACCCGCAGCATCGGCGGCAGGCCGACGGTCAGCAGCAGGTCGGTGCCGCGGACCTCCCACAGAGCCTGGAGCAGGCGGTCGATCCGGTCGCCGATCTTATGCAGGTGGTGATACACGGGCTCTCCCTCAAGAAACATCGAGGGACCGCCGCCGCGCGGCGGCCCCTCGACGTGGATGGCTCAGTCGCAGGAGGTACCGGGCGTGACAACGCCCGTGGCCGCGGTGTAGCCAACTCGAACCTTGGCGTCCACAGCTCCAGGATCAACGGAGTCGCTGGGGTCTGACTTCAGGTAGTCCGGCACCAATACCGCGAGGCTCGCCGGGTTGGAACCCACCTTGGCGTAGTACGCCTCGACGGCTGTCTCGGCCGTCTTGAGGTTCGCCTTACAGGCCGACTCATCGCCCCGGTCGGTGATACCACGGACAGAGAAGACGACGACCGCGGCAAGCACGCCGAGGATGACGATGACGATCAGGAGCTCGATCAGGGTGAAGCCGGCGTCGTCACGGCGACGAGCCTGGAGTCGGTCGAGAGTGTTGCGCATGCGATTACCCCACATTTGGAAAGAGAGAGTCAGAGAGTCAATGAGCCCCGAGCGGCCACGTCTCAGCCAACGGCACCCGTGACACACCGTCCCGCGATTCGCCATTTCTTTACTTTCTAATGGCGACTTTTGCGGCTATCTTTCCGCCGCAGCATTTTGGTGACCCATCGTTTCCGATGGTTGTCCTGCGCGACGGAATCAGCAACGCCATACTTCGCGGCCAGGGCGTCTCGAGACGGTTGCTGCGCAACCTCCTCGACGACCGGTCGACTTCGCTGCGCAACCTCCTCGACGACCGGGCGACTTCGCTGCGCAACCTCCTCGACGACCGGGCCGGTCACGCAGGGCCGACGTGCTCCTCGAAGACCAGGACGGTCTGCGTCGCCACGACCTCGGGGAGCGACTGGATCCGCTCCAGCACCAACTCCCGCAGATGGGCAGCGTCGCGAGCACGCAGCAGGATCACGCAGTCGAAGTCACCGGCGACCAGGGCCACGTGGGCGGCCTCCTCGAGCTCCCAGACCTTGGTGCGGAAGGACTTCCAAGAGTTCTGCTTGATCCGCACGTGCACATAGGCGGGGAGGCCGAGCCCGAGCGCCGCGTGGTCCACGTCGATGGTGAACGACCGGATCACCCGGTCGTCGACCAACCGCTTCACCCGGGCATAGGCGCTGGCGCGGCTGATGCCGACCCGGCTGGCCACCTCGCTCATCGAGGTGCGGGCATCGCGGCGCAGCTCGTCCAGGATCGCGCGATCGGTCTCGTCCATGGTGGACATTCTGCCGCCAAAGAGTGGCCGCGGGAACGGATCGTCTAACAGATGTCGCCACGAGGTGGACGAAGACCGAGACTGGACGGATGTTCGAGGAAGCGCAGTACTTCGCGCCGGTCACCACCGATGAGGACGGATCCCTCAAGGTGCACCTGGGCGCCGACCACCCCGGCTTCGCCGACGCCGACTACCGTGCGCGTCGCGATGCCCTGGCCACGCTCGCCAGCAACTGGCGGCCGGGCGCACCATGCCCCACCGCGTCGTACACCGATGACGAGCACCGGGTCTGGCAGGTCGTCAGCGAGGCACTGGTCACCAAGCACCGCACCTATGCCTGCCGGGAGTTCCTCGACGGCAAGGAGGACCTCGCCCTCCCCCTCGACCACATCCCCCAGCTCGCCGAGGTCAGCGACTGGCTGGCCCCGCTCACGGGCTACCGCTACCAGCCGGCCGCGGGCCTCGTGCCGCTGCGGGACTTCTACGGCTCGCTGGCCGACAAGGCGTTCTGGTCGACGCAATACGTCCGCCACCACTCGGTCCCGCTCTACACGCCCGAGCCCGACGTCCTGCACGAGGTCGTCGGCCACGGCAACACCCTCGCCAACCCGCGCTTCACCGCCCTCTACGAGCTCGCGGGCAAGGCATCGCGCCGCGTGCGCACCACCGAGGCCCTGGAGTTCGTCAGCAAGGTCTTCTGGTTCACCCTCGAGTTCGGGATCCTCTGGGAGGGCCGCGACATGAAGGCCTACGGCGCCGGCATCCTCTCCTCCCCCGGCGAGATCGAGGCCTTCCGCGGGATGACCATCCGCCCCCTCGACATCACCGAGATGGGCACCCAGCTCTACGACATCACCGACTACCAGAACGTGCTCTATGCCGCCGAGTCGTTCAGCCAGGTCGAGGACGTCGTCGGCACCTTCTGGGCCACCTGCACCGACGACTCCATCGCGGCCGTCCTCGAGCGGCACCCCGCGCACGCCTGACGCCCGACCGGTCGTCGTACCTGACCTTTCTGCTGCCGATCCACGGGCAGATTCGTCAGGTGGGTCGCCGCGCGGCCCAGGCGATCAGCTCGCGCGCCGGCCCCTCGGGTGGCTGCGGCCCGCCCTTCCAGACGGCGTGGAGGCGACGGGTGAGGTCGAGGCCGGAGACGGTGACCCGCACCAGGCGCCCGGTCGCGAGGTCGTCGCGGACCGCGTGGGCGCCGAGGGCTGCGGGGCCGGCGCCGGCGGCGACGGCCGCCCGCACCGCCGCGGTGCTGGAGAGCTCCAGGGCAGGAGCGGGAGCCGGCAGGCCCGCCAGGGCCCGCTCGAGGACGGTCCGGGTCCCCGACCCTGCCTCGCGTACGACGAGGGGGGTGGACGCCAGCGTCGCGGCGCTCAGGCGGCGGCGGGACCGGGCGGCCCACGGGTGTGCGGGACCGACCACCACGACCAGCTCGTCGGTGCCGACCAGCCGGTGCCGCAGCCGTCGGGGGGCGTCCGGGCCCTCGACGAAGCCCAGGGCAACGTCGCCCGCCTCGACGAGCGCGACGACCCGCGCGGTGTTGGTCGCGGTCATCGTGATGTCGGTCGGCTCCAGGCCGCGCTGGACCTGCTGGGCCCGCAGGCCGACGAGCCAACCGGGCAACAGGTGCTCGGCGATGGTGAGGCTGGCGGCGATGTCGAGGTGGCCACGTCGGTCGGCCCGCACGGCGCTGATGCCGGCGTCCAGCTCACGCGCGGCATCGAGGACCCGGGCCGCCCACTGCACGACGAGCTCCCCGGTCGGAGTGAGGTCCGAGCCACGCGCGCTCCGGGCGATCAGCGGCTCCCCCACGAGGGACTCCATCGTCCGCACCCGCGACGACGCGGCCTGCTGGGTGATGCCCAGCTCCGTCGCCGCGGCGCCGATGCTGCCCGTGCGCGCGACGACGACCAACAGCTCGAGGGCTCGCAGCTCCGGCACGTGAGGACCCAACACGCCCACAAGGCTACCTTGTGAGCACCCAACCACAACCTCGTTCTGTGAGAGCCCGACGATCCGCAGACTCGTGGACATGACTCTTCGCGTTGCGATCGTGGGCGGTGGCCCCGCCGGCATCTACGCCGCTGACATCCTCACCAAGGCCCAGGAGACGACGGGCACCCCGGTCTCCGTCGACATCCTCGAGCGCCTGCCCGCGCCCTTCGGCCTGGTGCGCTACGGCGTCGCGCCGGACCACCCGCGGATCAAGGAGATCATCAAGGCGCTCCAGCGCGTGCTCGCCAAGCCGGAGGTCCGCTTCCTCGGCAACGTCGAGTACGGCGTGGACGTGAAGCTCGAGGACCTGCGCGAGTTCTACGACGCCGTCGTCATCTCGACCGGCGCCATGGCCGACCGCGACCTGGGCATCCCCGGTGAGGAGGCGTCGCTCGGCGCCGCCGACTTCGTCTCGTGGTACGACGCCCACCCCGACGTCCCGCAGACCTGGCCCCTCGAGGCCACGAGTGTCGCGGTGCTCGGCGTCGGCAACGTCGCCCTCGACGTGGCCCGCGTGCTGGCCAAGACCGGCGACGAGATGCTCGTCACCGACATCCCTTCGCACGTCCACGCCGGCCTGCTGGCCAAGACGATCACCGACGTGCACGTCTTCGCGCGCCGCGGCCCGGCATACGCCAAGTTCTCCCCGCTCGAGCTGCGCGAGCTCAACCACTCCCCCAACGTCGAGGTGATCGTGCACCCCGAGGGCTTCGACGTGGACGCGCACGGCATGGAGCACATCGCCCAGCACAAGGCGCAGAAGATGGTGCTCAACACCCTGACCAGTTGGGTCGGCGCGGACCCGGTCGGCAAGCCCCACCGGATCCACCTGCACTTCGCCGAGGCGCCGACCGAGATCCTTACCGACGCCGACGGCAACGTGACCACCCTGCGCACCGAGCGCACCCACTCGCCCGACGAGGACGGCTCGGTCGTCGGCACCGGCCAGGTGACCAACTGGGACGTCCAGCAGGTCTATCGCGCGATCGGCTACCGCAGCACCCCGCTGCCCGGCCTGCCCTTCGACGAGCGCGCCGCCGTCATCCCCAACGACGGCGGCCGCGTCCTCGACCTCGACGGCAACCCGATCCCCGGCACGTTCGTGACCGGCTGGATCAAGCGTGGTCCGGTCGGCCTGATCGGCCACACCAAGAGCGACGCCGCCGAGACCGTCGGCCATCTCCTCGAGTCGACGACCGAGACCGCCACCGCGCGCCGGCCGGAGGACGTGGACGCCTACTTCGCCGAGCGCGACGTGCAGGTGATCACCCACGAGGGCTGGGAGCGGATCGACGCGCACGAGATCGCCCTCGGCCAGGCCGAGGACCGGCTCCGCGTGAAGCTCGGCGAGCGCGCGCAGATGATGGCGGCCGCACGCAGCTAGCGTGGACCTCGTGACCGGATCGATCCTGTGCGTCCCGCCGCTCAGTCCGCTGCTGCGCGACGAGGTCGGACGGCGCTACGACGTGCTCGACCTGCCCGTCCCGGACCGCGATGCCTTCCTCGCTGAGAATGTCGAGGCGCTCTCGGAGGTCGTGGGCATCGTCTGCACCAATGCCGGCCCGGTCGATGCCGCTCTCGTCGCCGCGCTGCCGCGCCTCGGCGTCATCGCCAACCACGGCGTGGGCTACGACAACATCGACCTCGACGCCTGCCGCGAGCGGGGCGTCGTCGTCAGCAACACCCCCGACGTGCTCGATGCGGCCGTCGCAGAGACGGCGCTGGGTCTGCTGCTCGCCACCCGGCGCCGGCTCGTCGAGGCGGACCGGTTCGTCCGTGCGGGGCGCTGGGCCGACGGCGAGTTCCCCCTGACGCCGCAGCTCTCGGGCAGCCGCGTCGGGATCCTGGGGCTGGGCCGGATCGGCCGCACGATCGCCGACCTGCTGGCCGCCATGGGGTGCGTGGTCTCCTACCACTCACGCCACGAGGTGCCCGGCACGCCGTACGCCTATGCGCGGAGTGCGACCGAGCTCGCCGCTGGTGTCGACAACCTCGTCGTCGTCGTGCCCGGCGGTCCCGCCACCGAGGCGCTCGTCGACAGGCCGGTCCTCGACGCCCTCGGTCCCGGAGGTGTGCTCGTCAACGTCGCCCGGGGCTCGGTGGTCGACCAGACCGCTCTGGTCGAGGCGCTCGAGCAGGGACGCCTCGGGGCTGCCGGCCTCGACGTCCTCGCCGACGAGCCGCACGTGCCGGCCTCGCTGCGCGAGCTCGAGCAGGTCGTCCTGCTCCCCCATGTCGGCTCAGCCACCGAGGAGACCCGCGCCGCCATGCGCCGCCTCACCCTCGACAACCTCGCGTCGTGGCTCGACTCCGGCCGCCTGCTCACCCCGGTGCCGGAGCTCAGTAGCTGAACGACGTCGCGCCCTCGTCCCCGATCCACTCCCACATCGGCACGGTCCCGCCGATCGTGGCGGCGCCGATGAGGTTCTCCGGGTCGAGGGCCTTGGCGTTGAAGCACAGCGGGCAGACCAGGTAGGTGCCGCCCGCGGCCTCGTAGCGGGCCAGCAGCTCGGGCAGCGAGGGGCATCCGCCGCACGGCGTTCCCACGGCGGTGCCGGGGACGGCGAGCCGCACCGCCTCCTTGGTCAGGAACATCAGCGTGGGGCGGCCGTGCTCGGCTGCGCCCAGCGCGACGAGGAAGGCGACGGCCACCTTCTCGGGGTCCTCCATGCCGGTGCAGAGACTGACGACTGCCTTGTTGCCCATGACTTCTCCTCGGGTCCTGCGGAGGCCGCTCCTCCGATGACCCGACGCTAGGGATCCGCACACCCCTGTCGCGTCCGCGCCGACGCGTAGCCGGGCGCTGTCGTCGGGCAGCCGGTGGCGGCCGACGCGTAGGCGTGGACCCGCTCGGTCAGCCGGCGATGACCCGCGCGACGGCGGCGGCGCGCGCCGTACGACCTGTCAGCCCGAGCTTGAGGTAGACGTTCTGGAAGTGCCGCTCGACCGTCCGCACGCTCAATGTCAGCCGCTCCGCGATCGCTGTATTGTCGAGGCCCTCGCCCGCCAGCGCGACGATCTGCCGTTCGCGCTCCGACAGGTGCGACGCAGGTACGACGGCCCCGTCCTCCGCAACAAAACGCGCCACCTCGTCGCGGAAGACCGCCCACGCCGGCTCGTCGGCGAGCAGCACGTGGTTGGCGGAGTCGAGCTGCACCAGCCGCGCGTCGGGGATCTCGGCGGCCAACCGCGGTCCCCAACCCGGCGCGACCCGGTCGTCGTCGGCGTGCAGCACCAGCGTGGGCGCGGAGATCTGCGGCAGCAGCGCGGTGACGTCGACGGCGTGCCGGGCGATGCGGCTGCAGACGGCGTTGTCGGTGTTGGTCGAGGTGCGCTGCAGCTCGTCCATCCACACCATCTGCTGCTCCGTCGCGCCCGGGATGAAGGCGTGGGTGAACACCCGGCGGAACACGGGGTCGGGGCGCGCCCAGCCGGCGCGGATCATCGCGAGGAAGGCCTGCTCGGCCTCGTCGTCGGACTGGACGATCCCCCCGCCCGCCATGCCGCCATAGAGCACCATCCGGGTGACCCGCTCCGGGTGGGCGTGGGCGTAGGCCAGCGCGACCGGCGCGCCGCCCGACATGCCCATCACCGCGAAGCGGTCCAGCCCGGCAGCGTCGACGAGCGTCTCGAGATCGGCGAGGCGCCGCTCGAGGGAGAAGTCGGCGACGTCCCACTCCGAGAGGCCGAACCCGCGCTCGTCATAGCGCACCACCGTCGCGACGTCTCCGAGGTCGTCGAGGAAGTGCCGCCACACCGGGCTCTGCCAGTCGTGCTGCAGATGACTGAGCCAGCAGGACACGATCAGCAGCGGCGGTCCCGAGCCGTGGCGCGCCCAAGCCAGTCGCACGCCGTCGTCGGCGCGGCAGAACCTGACCTGCTGGCCCCCTGCCTGGCTCACGCGCCCAGCGTACGACGCGGACGACGACGGGGCGGGCCGCCTGCGCGAATCCCCTCAGGGCCGGCGCGCGCTCGCCGATACTGGACGAATGCACCGAGCGGACCGACGTCACCGACGACTCCCCGTGCGTGCCCTGGCGGCGGCGACGGCCCTGCTGGCCGCGCTGACCCTGGCTCCGGCGTACGCGGGCGACCTCAACCCGTCGAACCCGCTCGCCGACAGCGGGCCGTGGCCACACTCGACGATCACGACGGCGGCGAACCCCGAATACAACAACTACCTCGCGGCCCAGCGTCCGCAGCGCAAGGCGGCGATGGCGGAGATCGCGCTGACGCCGCGGATGCGGTGGTTCGCCAACTGCTCGACGTGCAACGTCGAGCGGATCCGCGACACGGTCACGAAGTACGTGGCGGACACGCGGCGAAAGGACCCGGGTGCGCTGGTGCAGCTGGCGATCTTCGGCCTGTGGCCGCGCGGCGAGCACGTCAACGGTCGCCGTCCGGCGATGACCCGCAACGACCTGATCGCCTACAAGCGCTGGATCAAGCAGCTCGCAGCCGGACTCGGCAATGCGCGGACCGCCATCGTTCTCGAGCCCGACCTCGCCATCTCCGCCAACCACGGCGGCCTGTCCGACCCGACGCCCGCCCGCCGGATGGCCGCGACGGCGTGGTCGGCGAACTACCTCGCCACCACCCTGCGCGGCGAGGCGATCTATCTCGACGCCGGCTCCGCCGACTGGCTCACGATCGACAACGCGGTCCGGCTGCTCAGCCGCAGCGGCATCCAGCACGTGCGCGGCTTCGCGCTCGGCGCCACCCACTACGACTCGGTGCCCGACAACGTCGACTACGCGGCTCGGCTCAGCGCCGCTCTCGCGCGGGCCGGCCACCGTGCGAAGCGCGGCGTCATCGACACCGCCGACAACGGCACCCCGTTCACCTGGCCGCAGTGGAATGCGCGGTGGGGCGCGCTCTATCGCCGCACCGGCAACAAGGCCTACGCCTTCGACAACACCCCCACCTGCGGCTCGTCGACCGAGCAGGTGTGCCAGACGATCGGCCACCAGCCGACCTGGGACGTCGTCGGCCCCGAGGCGGGCAAGCTCGGCCTCGGCGAGCAGCAGACGGCGCTGCGCACGCAGGCCGAGCGCTATGTCGACGCCTACCTGTGGTTCGGCCGCGGGTGGCGCTGGATGCAGCAGGGCGGCAACGACAGCCAGACCCCCACCCGCATGGTCCGGATGGCGCTCCACAGCCGCTTCGACCACCCGACCGGCTGACACGCCCCGGGAGCGGTCAGCCCATGTGTGGGTAGCGGTGGTCGGTCGACGGCACCAGCGTCTCCTTGATCGAGCGCGGCGAGGTCCAGCGCAGCAGGTTGAGCGCGCTGCCGGCCTTGTCGTTGGTGCCGGATGCCCGGCCGCCTCCGAACGGCTGCTGCCCCACGACCGCCCCGGTGGGCTTGTCGTTGACATAGAAGTTGCCGGCCGCGAAGCGCAGCGTCTCGCTCGCCCGGGCGATGGCCGCGCGGTCGGTGGCGAGCACCGCGCCGGTCAGGGCGTACGGCGCCGCGGACTCCGCCACGCGGACGATCTCATCGAAAGCACCCGGCCGGCTGTCGTCGTAGACGTGCAGCGCGAGGATCGGGCCGAAGTACTCGGTGGAGAACATCTCGTCGCCGGGATCGTCGGCCAGCACGATCGTGGGGCGGACGAACCAGCCGACACTGTCGTCGACGCTGCCGCCGGCCACCACGGTCAGGCCGTCGGTGGCGTGGGCGCGCTCGATCGCGGCCCGGTGCTTGGCGAGGGCCCGGGCGTCGATGACGGCGCCGGTGAAGTGGGAGAAGTCGGTCGGGTCGCCGATCGACAGGCCTTCGGTGGCGGCGACGAGGTCGTCGCCCATGCGCTCCCACAGCGAGCGGGGCACGTAGGCGCGGGAGGCTGCGGAGCACTTCTGTCCCGCGTACTCGAAGGCGCCGCGGATCAGCGCGGTGCGCAGCACGTCGGGATCGGCCGACGGGTGCGCGATCACGAAGTCCTTGCCGCCGGTCTCCCCGACGAGCCGCGGATAGGTCCGGTAGGTCGGGAGGTGGGCGCCGACGGTCGCCCACAGTCGCTGGAAGGTCGGGGTCGAGCCCGTGAAGTGGATGCCGGCGAGGTGCGGGTCTGCGAGCGCGACCTCGGACACCGCGAGCCCGTCACCGGGCAGCATGTTGATGACCCCGGGCGGCAGGCCCGCCTCGATCAGCAGCTCCATGGTCAGGGTCGCGGCGAGCTGCTGGGTCGGTGACGGCTTCCAGATCACGGTGTTGCCCATCAGCGCGGGAGCCGTCGGCAGGTTGCCGGCGATCGCGGTGAAGTTGAACGGCGTGATCGCATAGACGAAGCCCTCCAGCGGGCGGTGGTCGGTGCGGTTCCACACCCCCGGGGCGTTGCGGATCGGCTGCTCGGTGAGGATCTCCCGGCCGAAGTGGACGTTGAAGCGCCAGAAGTCGATGAGCTCGCAGGCGGCGTCGATCTCGGCCTGGAAGGCGGTCTTGGACTGCCCGAGCACCGTCGCTGCGTTGAGCCGCTGGCGCCACGGGCCGGCCAGCAGCTCGGCCGCCCTCAGGAAGACCGCTGCCCGGTCGTCGTACGACAGGGACCGCCAGGCCGGCGCCGCCTCCCGGGCAGCGGCGATCGCGGCGACGGTGTCGTCGGTCGAGCTGTTGCGCAGCACGCCGAGCACGGACTGGTGCGCGTGCGGCTGCACGACGGGGATGTCGGGTCCCGTGCCCGTGACCCAGTCGTCGCCGATCCGGGCGTCGAGGCTGTGCGTGGTCGAGGCGAGCTCGACGAGGGCGGCCGTCAGCTGCTCGCGCTCGGGATTGCCGGGCGCGTAGGCGAGGTTGGGCTCGTTGACTG
Source organism: Nocardioides caeni (assembly GCF_004912195.1). Classification (GTDB taxonomy): domain Bacteria; phylum Actinomycetota; class Actinomycetes; order Propionibacteriales; family Nocardioidaceae; genus Nocardioides; species Nocardioides caeni. Next base: position 283,207 of record NZ_STGW01000001.1, on the reverse strand, counting down.
GGGCCGGCGGGGTGGTGATGGCGTCCATGATCTCAACGTACGTCGCCCTCGCGGCCGGATCGTCGTACCTCGCGCGGGGACATCCCGAACCAGCGTCGGCAGGCGCGGGAGAGCACGCTCTGCTCGCTGAAGCCGAGGTTGCCCGACAGCTGGCCGAGCGGCAGGTCGCTCTCGCGCAGGTAGCGGGCCGCCTCCTCGCGCCGGACGTCGTCGACGATCTGGGCGAAGGTGGTGCCCGTCGACGCGAGGCGGCGCTGGAGGGTGCGCGGGTGCTGCGCCAGCTGCTCGGCGACCAGCTCCAGGCTCAGCCCTCCGGTGGGCAGCATGCGGCGCACGAGGCGGGCCACGGCGTCGCGGTCGCCGGCGCCCGTGTGCACGGCGATGGTGTCGAGATAGTCGCGGACGACGGCGTGGACCGCGTGGTCGGCACCGAGCCGGCGCTGGAGCACGTCGGCCCGGAAGCGGAAGCCGTAGCGGTCCGCGCCGTGGTCGACGCGACATCCGAAGAAGTGCTCGTAGTCCTCGGGCGGGCCGAGGGGCTGGTGGCGCAGCTGCGCGGTGGTGGGGTGGAAGCCCGTCCCGGCCAGGAGCTGCAGGACGCGCAGCGCGACGCCCAGGGCCAGCTCGGCTGCCTGCCGGTGCGGCGGGGGTCGGTCCACGACGAGCCGCCATTCGAGCTGCACCAGACCGGGGTCCCGGGCAGGACCCACGGTGACGGCGATGGCGGGGCTGTAGACCGCCATGAACTGCTCGATCGCCTGCAGGGCAGCACCGACGGTGGCCGCGGTGCGCGCCGCGACGCCCAGCGGTCCCAGGATCTCCAGGCCCTGGCGCTGGGACAGGCGCCGGCCGAAGTCGGCACAGCTCGTGGCGGTGGCGGTGGTCTCGAGGAGCGTCGCGACGGCCCGGTAGTCGACGAAGGTGTCGTGGTCGCCGACGACGTCGGGCGCGAGCCCGACGACCGCGAGCAGTGCCGCGGGATCGCCGCCCAGCTCGGCGGTCAGTGCGGAGTAACCCTGCAGGGAGGTCCCGCGGATCAGCGTCATGTCGCTCAGCGTCAAGAACGAGTCGCCCGGTGTCAAGGAACGCGGGCCGTCGCTTGCGAGCGTTGGCGGGTCAGATCCCACTCATCCCACTCATCGAGGAGAGCCCATGAGCCGCTTCGACATCACCCGGACCAATATCGCCGTCGAGCGCCTGCTCGAGACGACCGACAACCCGCGCCACCGCTACCTGCTCGAGGCCTACAACCGCCACCGCTACCTGGAGATGGCGGGCCGTTGGAAGGAGATCTTCGCCCCGGAGATGACCGTCGAGCACCCGATCTATCACTTCAACGTCTTCGGCATCAACACCGTCCTGGAGGGCGCTGAGGCGGTGCAGGCCGTCTACGCCGAGTGGTCGGAGACAGCACAGTGCGTCTTCTACACCGACGACGAGGTGCTGGCGGTGGGCGACAACATGATCTGCTCCACCGCGACGATCTATCAGCAGACGCCGGGCGCCGTCCTCGTCGCCGCGGGTGCGCCGGTCGACCCGGAGGCGCACTACCTCGTCGCCAACGTCGAGCACATGATCTGGCCCTACGACGACGAGGGTCGCCTCATCGGCGAGGACGTCTGGGAGATCGACGAGTCCAAGCGCCAGGTCATTCCGCTCGATCCGAGCCAGGTGCTCACCGTCGCACAGTCGGCGGTCCTCCTGGACCCGCTCATCAAGCCGCTGCCCGTGCGCCCCTTCTGACGGCGGCCCTGCCCGACGAGAAGGATCAGCCCGCCGCTCGGGCGGCAGGCCCTACATTCGGCTCGTGACCACGCCCGCCCGCCTCCGTCTCGCCTACGTCGCCCTCGCCGCCGTCGACACGGTGCTGGCCGGGTCGGCGCGACCGGCCGCGCACCGCTGGCGCCGGATCACCAAGCCGATGCTGATGCCGGTGCTCGCCGCGCGCCTCGCGACCGACCAGGAGGCGGCGGGATCCCCGCTGCGACGCAGCACCCTGGCCGCGCAGGGGTGGGGGTGGGGCGGCGACGTGGTGCTGCTCGAGGAGGGGCCCCGGCGATTCGCGGCCGGCGCCGCGTCGTTCGGCGTCGGACATGTCGCCTACCTGACCGGACTCCTCGCCCGGCGCGGTCGCGGTGGCCCGCGGCCGCGATCGGTCGCGACGGTGGTCGCCTGGTCCCTCACCGCTCCCGTGATGGCCCGTGCGGCGGCTCGGACCTGGCGTCCGCTGGGTCCGGCAGTGCTGGCCTACTCCGCGCTGCTCACCTCCGTGGCAGCAGCGACGCACCACCTCGACGACTCGGTCCCCGCCGACGCGCGCCACCTCAGCGCCGCCGGGGCCACCCTGTTCCTGCTGTCCGACAGCGCCTTGGGCACCCGCACCTTCCTGTTGCGCGATCCCTCACCGCGCTGGGAGGCACTGGTGATGGCCACCTACACCGCCGGGCAACTGCTCCTCGCCGAGGGCGCGGCCCGGGCCACGCCGCGGCCCGCGACGTAGCGTGGCGGCATGACCGCCCCCGCCGTACGTCGCTGCGGAGTCGCCGACGCCGAGGTGCTCGGCCGCCTCCTGTTCGACTTCAACACCGAGTTCGAGACCGAGACCGACAGCGCCGCCGTGCTGGCCGAGCGCTTCGGACGCCTGCTGCCCCGCGAGGAAGTGGTGGCCGTGGTGGCCGAGTCGGCGGGATCGGCCCAGGGCTTCGCGTTCCTGACCCTGCGCCCGGCGATCTGGTTCGACGGGCCGGTGGCGCAGCTCGAGGAGCTCTATGTCGTGCCGCCGCTGCGCGACGGCGGCATCGGCACCGCCCTGCTCGACGAGGCCCGACGGCTCGTCCGGCAGGCGGGCGCGCCGGAGATGCACATCAACGTCGACGAGGTCGACACCGACACCCGTCGCTTCTATGAGCGGCACGGCTTCCGCAACATCGAGGACGGCGTCGATTACCGGATGCTCTGCTACATCGGCTCCACGACCTGGCCGACCTCGTCGACCTCGTCGCCCTCGTCGACCTCGTCGACGTCGCCGACCTGAGCCGCGATGACGGCGCGATCCGCCAGCTCGGCTCCCGCGCCGTCATAGAGCTGGAAGCCCGTGTCCGCGCCCTGCGTCATGGCCTGCTCGAGGTCGTCGTCGAACTGGGCGACCACCGCGACGGCACCGGGGTAGCCACTGTCCCGCAACCGCTCGAGCACGTGCAGGTTGCTGCCGTGGAACGGCATGGCGAGCAGCACCAGCGAGGTGTGCTGGAAGGACTCGGCCGTCCACATCTCCGGATCGGTCGCGTCGCCCTCCACGACGTCGTAGCCGTCGGCGCACAGCCGCTCGCAGCGGTCCCGGTCGGCCTCGATGCCGAGGGCACGCAGGTGGTAGGTGTCGCGCAGCCGCTCGTAGGCGGCGCGACCGACGCGTCCCATGCCGAGGACGACGGCGTCGTGGCCGCTGGCGTCGAGCGGCCGGTCCTCCGGGTGCACCTGCTCCAGCTCGCGGTCGGGCAGCACGCGACGCAGGAGCCGCACCAGGCGCTCGCCGCGGTCGATGGGCAGGGCCGAGATCACCATGCTCGCGGCCACGGCCGTGCCGAGGATCGCCGTCCACTCCGCGCCGACCATGCCCTCGGGGGCCGCGACGACGACGATCAGGCCGAACTCCGAGAAGTTCGTCAGCACGGTGGCGGTCAGCACGGCGCTGCGGCGGCGGAAGCGGCACCACCAGAAGAGGAGCGAGAAGCCGAGGGCCTGGACCGGCAGCAGGAGCAGCAGGAGGGCGGCGATCAGCAGCTCCGAGGGCGAGGGCAGGCCACCGAGCCCGATCGAGACGAAGAAGCCGACCAGCAGCAGGTCCTTGATCGTGAAGAGGCTCTTCGCCAGCTCCCCTGCCCGCGGCGAGGACGCGAGGAGCATGCCGACGACCAGCGCCCCGAGGTCGCCCTTGACGTCGAGGCTGTCGAACAGCCAGTAGCCGGGGACGAGCGCGAGCACGACGCCATAGAGCGGCAGCAGCTCGTCGTGGCCGAGGCGGGCGAGCACGAACCGCAGCCCGACTGCCGTCGGCAGCAGGAGCACCAGCGCGGCGGCCCAGGGGCTCGGCGCGTGCCCCTCGGCGACGGCGAGGAAGGTGACGGCGGCCAGGTCCTGGATGACGAGCACGCCGATCGCCGTCCGGCCGCCGAGGGAGCGGGTGGCGTTGCGCTCCTCGAGCACCTTGACGACGAGCACCGTGCTGGAGAACGACAGGGCGAAGCCGATGAGGGCCCACCCGGCCGGGTCGAGCCGGGCCGCGGCACCGAGGCCGGCGACCGCCAGCACCCCGACGAGCGCCGCGCCGAGCACCGCGCTGCCGGCCGTGTGGATCGTGGTGCTCAGCAGGACCTCGCGCCGAGCCAGTGAACGCAGGTCGACCTTCAGCCCGACGCCGAAGAGCAGCACCGTGACGCCGAGGCCCGCGATGGCGTCGACCGTCGGGGTGACCTCGACACCCAGGGGCACCAGCGCGAAGCCGGCTGCGAGGAAGCCCACGAGTGGCGGGAGCCGGATCGCGGTGGCGATCGCGCCGCCGACGAGCGCGGCCAGGAGGATCGCTTCGGTGTCGCCCAAGGCTGGAGTTCCGTTCGGTGGAAGGGGGGTGCCCGTCGCAACGCTGCGATCGGGTCCCATTCTTCCAGCAGACGGAACCGAACCGCGCTGGTGTCAGTCGAGTCGCTCGGACTCCACGTCGAAGTGGTCCTGGTAGTCGCGGACCCGCTCACGCAGCGCCGCCTCGTCGAGGCCGGTCTCGGCGAACCGATAGCGCTTGAGACTGCCGTCCTGGTCGCCGGGATGTGCGGCGAGGAAGGCCCGCATCCGCGCCTCGGTCTCCGCAGTCAGCTCCCAACCGAGTCGGTCATAGATGCGGCCCACCGCGGTGACGAGGTCGTGGCGGATGTCCTGATAGCGGATGTCGATGACCTGGCCGTCGGCGAAGACGCCGTCGCGCCGGGCCTGGAGTGCGCGGTCGAGGCCGACGCAGATGTCCTCGCCGTACTGCGCGGCGAGGCGGGTGACCTCGAAGTGGTCGGTGGTCATCTCGCGCAGGCTCGCACCCAGGGCGCTGATCGAGGCAATCACCTTGAGGGGATCGCGGTGGTTCTGGATCACGATCGCGTCGGGATACTGCGCCATCAGCTGCGGCAGCGACCACAGGTGCGCCGGGGACTTCAGGAGCCAGCGCTCCGCATGGTGCTCGGACTGCAGGTGCTGCAGGAAACGGTGGTGATAGCCGTAGGCCTCCCCCAGGGCCGCCTCGTGCAGGACCCAGCGGTTGTAGTCCGGCACCTCGAACTGCAGGGCGTGCTGCATCGACTTGAAGTCGCCGGTGAAGATCCGCACGTCCTCCTGGGCGAGCTCGGCGCCGAGCTCGTGGAAGGCGGCGAAGCCGGGGATGAAGGAGTCGACGAGGTCGAACTGTGCCTGGCACTGCGCGATCCGCGGATCCGTGCGGTAGGTCGAGGTGCGCGGCGCCGGCACCGGTCGCTCGACCTCCCAGCTCAGCGGGGCGCGGTGGGCAGGGTCCTGGGCGAGGAGGTCGAGCAGGATCGTCGTGCCGGTGCGGGGCTGGCCCACGATGATGACCGGCTGCCGGATCTCCTGCTCCGCGACGGTCGGGTGCTCGATCCGCCACTGCTGCAGCCGCAGACGGGTGGCGAGATCGCCCACGATGCCGTCCTCGGCGACGCCGACGCCGAGCTCGGTCAGCTGCGCGGTCGCGGCCAGCGCGTCCAGGTAGCGCTCCAGGCCCTCCTGCCAGGTGTCGGGACCGAAGTCGTCGCAGCCGGCGGCGTCGATCGCTGCCGCGACCAGCCGGTCGCGGCGTTGGGTGGTGCTCTCCGCAGTGAGGGTCACGGTCGTCGTACTCCTGCTCAGGTGTGGGTGGGCAGGTGCGCAGGCACCTCGATGACCCCGAGATAGCGCTGCATGAGCGCGGGCAGGTCGCCGGTGCAGTCCCCCGCGACCCACTCGTCGACCGCGAGCCGGGCGGCTGCCATCGTCATCGCGCCGATCATGCGCGGGCGCGGGTCGCCGGGCCGGAGACCGGGGAGGCGTGAGGCGACGGCCTCTCCGATGCCGATCTCCCAGTCGACATAGAGGTGCAGCGTCCACGCGACCATCGCCGGCGACCAGCGGCACAGCAGCGCCTGCTCGGCGAACATCGACCGCAGTGCCTCGAAGTCGACCCCGAGCTGGGCGTAGGCCCAGCGGATGGCACCGACCGCGTCGAGTGCGTCGTCGGCCTGGCGGATCAGGTCGACCATGACGAAGGCGCCGGCCCCGGAGAGGCCGGTCGCCACCGCCAGCTCCTTGCTCTCGAAGTGCCGGAAGAAGGTGGCCCGGCCGACGCCCGCGGCGGCGACGATGTCGTCGACGGTGATCCCCACATGCCCACCGTCGACAGCGAGTCGCGCCGCCGCGTCGGCGATCCGCTGCCTCGTCTCCTGCCGGTTGCGCTCACGGCGACCGACCGGAGGGTGGACAGCGATCACGGACAACATGATACTAAGTCTCACTTTTCTGTCCACTGTCGCTCCGGAGGACCGATGCGCGCACTGCAGGTGACCGGCCACGGCGAGCCGGCAGAGGTCCTGGCCGTGCGCGAGGTCGACGTACCGCAGCCCGGGGACGGCGAGGTACAGATCCGGGTCGCCACCGGCGCGTTGAACTTCAACGACATCCTGCGCTGCCGCGGCGGCCTCGTCTCCGTCCCGCAGAACCCGCCGTTCACCCTCGGCATGGAGGTCTGCGGGACCGTGACCGCCGCCGGGTCGGGCGCGGAGGCCTGGGTCGGCCGACGCGTGGTGGCCGTGTCGAAGGACGCGTTCGGAGGGCTGGCCGAGGTCACGACGGCTCCCCTCGCGGGGGTGTTCGAGGCGCCGCCGACCCTCGACGACGTCGCCGCCGCGGCGTTCCTGCTCCCCTTCCACACCACCTGGCTCGCGCTGGCCACCCGCGCCCGGCTCACATCCGGTGAGACCCTGCTCGTCCACGCAGGTGCGAGCGGCCTGGGCACGGCCGCCATCCAGCTCGGCGTCGCCCTCGGCGCCCGGGTCATCGCGACCGTCAGCTCCCCGGAGAAGGCCGAGGTCGCCCGCGCGCTGGGTGCCGAGCTCGTCGTCGACCACACCCGGGAGGACTTCGTCGAGGCGGTCCTCGGCGCCACCGACGACGTCGGGGCCCAGGTCGTCTGCGACCTCGCCGGCGGGGAGTTCGTCGGGAAGTCGTGGCAGTGCGTGGCCCGCGAGGGCCGCTACGTCCCCGTCGGCTTCACCGACGACGACCAGAACGGCATGACCGGCCGGCCCCTGCGTCTGGCCTCGATCGGCAACTTCTCGATCGTCGGGGTCCTCGGCGCGTTCGTCGACGTCGTCGACCCCGGCCTGCGTCGCTTCGGCTTCAACCCCTTCACCCGCGCCGAGGGCGACCAGGTGCACGCAGGCCTCCTCGACCTGCTCTCCTCCGGCCGGATCACGCCGTACGTCGGATCGGTGGTGGACCTCGACGGTGCCGCCGAGGCACTGGTGGCCCACCAGGAGCGACGGGCGATCGGTCGCACCGTCGTGCGGGTCGGTGCCGGCACCTGAGCCTCCCAGCTGCCTGGCTGTCTCGGTGACGACCGGGTAACGCAGGGGCATGGCCTCTGCGACGACCTGTCCTGCCCCGGCTGTCCACGACAGCACGGAGGTGGCGCGATGACGCGCCTGCGTGCCCTCGTCCTGAGCTGCAGCCTGCGGCCCTCGCCGTCACCGTCCAGCTCGGAGCAGCTGGGCCGGGAGTTCCTCGACGCACTCGGGGAGCACGACGTCGACGGCACCGTGGTGCGAGTCGTCGACCACGACGTGGCCTTCGGGGTCTCGGTCGACGAGGGCGACGGTGACGCCTGGCCCGCGATCCGGCGCGAGATGCTCGAGTCCGAGATCCTCGTCATCGCGACGCCGATCTGGATGGGCCAGCCGAGCTCGGTCTGCAAGATGGTGCTCGAGCGGCTCGACGCCGAGCTGGCCGAGACCGACGACCGCGGCCGGATGCTGACCTGGGGCAAGGTCGCCGCCATCGCCGTCGTCGGCAACGAGGACGGTGCCCACCACGTGGTCGCCGAGTGCGCCCAGGCCCTGTCGGACGTCGGCTTCACGATCGCGGCCAACGGATCGACGTACTGGGTCGGCGAGGCGATGCAGGGCGTCGACTACCAAGACCTCGACGGGGGCGCGGAGAAGACCCACGACGCCACGAGAACCGCCGCCCGCACGACCGCGCACCTCGCCCGTCTGCTGCGGGCCCACCCCTATCCGAGCGGCGACGTCGGGCAGGCCGACGCGGACTGAGTCAGCTCGTCTGCCGTCCGGCGGGACTGCCGGTCAGCCTCGTGTGACCGACGATCAGCCGCAGTCGCGCCAGCTCGGTCCGGTGTCGCTCGGTGCGGGCGATGAGGCGATCCAGCAGGCCCACGTCCAGACGGTGGTCGGTGTCCGCGACCGAGCGCAGCAGCTCGAAGCCGGCCAGCTTGCCGGTGACCGCGAGAAACAAGGCCTCGAGCTCGATGACGTCGGTGAGTGGCGGGCGGGTCAGGATCCGTCCGTTGGGCTTCAGCCGCCCCAGCTCGGCGCCGACCCTCGCGGCGACCGTGCCGATCCGGCTGGGTCGCGCGCCGACCGCCTTCATGATGCTCGCCAGCGACTCGCGGTCCTCGCTGACCTCATCGGCAAGACGGGCCAGGGTGGCGGCGGTCTCGGGGTCGCGATGGCTCCCTGCCACACGGCGGAAGAGGGACGTGCCGGCCCCGGCGCCCGCCCAGTGGTGCTGGAGATACCCGTGCAGTGCCTCGTCGTCCATCGTGTCCTCGCTCATCCCACCCCGGTACCCGTCGGCGCCGCGACGATCCGCGCCGGGCACGCAAAGAGGACCCCGGTCCGTCGCGTCCCCACTGACGCGACGGACCGGGGTCCGGGGGTGTCCGGCGATCAGCGCCGGACCAGTCGCCGCCGGGCGGCGAAGGCGCCCGCGGCGGTGACGATGCCGCCACCGGCCAGCAGCCAGGCCAGCTCCATGGAGCCGTCCTCGGCACCGGCGCCGGCGTCGATGCGGTTCGGGACCTCGTAGGAGACGGCCTCGACCTCACCGGAGCCGCCTGCCTCGTCGGTCGGCTCGAGGCCGCCGCCGTTGGCGACCTGCTCGTCGGCCGGCGTGTCCTCGGGGGTCTCCTCCGGCGTCTCCTCGGGCTGGCCGCCGTCACCGTCGGTGAAGTCGTCGGGGCGGGGCTCCTCGCCGCCGTCACCGTCGGTGATCTCGTCGGGGCCGTCGGGCTGCGGGTTGGGGTGCGGCTCGGGGTCGACCGGGTCGTGGTCCTTGATGTCGCCGGGGCCCTCGGGCTGGGGGTTCGGGTTCGGGTGCGGCTCGGGGTCGACGGGACCGTTGTCCTTGATCTCGCCCGGGCCCTGCGGCAGCGGGTTCGGCTGCGGCTCCGGGTCCGGCGTCGGGTTCACGATGACCAGACCGGGGCCGGGGGTGATCGACTCGGCCTGGGCGACGCCGGCGCCGACGCCGATCGCGCCGATGGCGAGGGGGGTGGCGATGATCATGCGGACGGCGGTGCGGGTGATGGCGTTCATTGCTTTCTCCTTGGTGTGGTGGTCCTGGCCCCGGCTCCCTGACTGGGTGTTTCCGTGGGCTTGTGCAGGTAGGAGCGGCCCGCCTCCCGGACCTTGCAGATTTCTCGAGACGATTTCCCCGATCTTTTTCCTGGCCCGCTCCGTATGCCTTGTCGGTGGGGGTACCTACGATCGAGATCGCCCGCCGACGTACGACCGTCCGACCTCGACGAAAGGTCCGTGATGAGCGACCGCAGCACCATGACCAGCCCGACCCGCGAGTGGACCGCGGAGTCGCTCGCCGCCCACTACGTCGAGGTCCGGGATCACACCGAGCGGCTGGCCGCGCCGCTGTCCCCGGAGGACCAGACCGTCCAGTCGATGCCGGACGTCTCCCCCACCAAGTGGCATCGCGCCCACGTGACGTGGTTCTTCGAGACCTTCCTGCTCCAGCCCCACGAGGCCGGCTTCGCCCCTTTCCAGGACACCTACTGGTTCCTCTTCAACAGCTACTACGAGGGCGTCGGGCCGCGTTACGCCCGCGCGGAGCGGGGCCTGGTCTCGCGGCCGGGAGCCCACGAGGTCGGCGCCTACCGCGCCAACGTGGACGAACGCATGCGAGCGCTGCTGGACCGCCTCGACGACGGCACGGTCGACAAGCTCGCCCCGACCATCGAGCTGGGCTTCCACCACGAGCAGCAGCACCAGGAGCTGCTCCTGATGGACATCAAGCACGTGCTCTCGCGCAATCCGCTGCAACCGGTCTATGGCGGGCGCCCCGCCGCCAGCACCGCGCCCGGTGCGATCGGGTGGGTCGACGTGGAGGGCGGGCTCGTCGAGATCGGTCACGACGGCGCCGGCTTCGCGTTCGACAACGAGCTGCCGCGCCACCGTGCGTTCCTGGAGCCCTACCGCCTGGCCGACCGGTTGGTCACCAACGGCGAGTGGCTGGAGTTCATGGCCGACGGCGGCTACGAGCGCCACGACCTGTGGCTCTCCGACGGCTGGGCCAGGGTCCAGTCCGAGGGCTGGCGGGCGCCGTTCTACTGGACCGAGGTCGACGGGGTGTGGTTCGAGCACACCCTCCACGGCACCTGGCCGGTCGATCCCGCGCTCCCCGCCTGCCACGTCAGCCACTACGAGGCCGACGCCTTCGCCACGTGGGCAGGCAAGCGACTGCCGACCGAGGCCGAGTGGGAGCACGCCGTGGCGCTCCACGCGGCCGACGACCCTGCCGGCTCCCTGGATCGCTCCGCGTCCTGGCACCCGAGCGCCGACCTCGGCGCGGAGGCGGACGCACCCCGGGTGCGCCAGGCCTTCGGCGACTGCTGGCAGTGGACCTCGTCGGCCTACCTGGGCTATCCGGGCTTCCACCCGCCCGAGGGTGCGATCGGCGAATACAACGGCAAGTTCATGTCCGGGCAGATGGTGCTGCGCGGCGGGTGCGCGCTCACCTCGCCGGGCCACGCCCGGCTGACCTACCGCAACTTCTTCCCGCCCGGCGCCCGGTGGGCGCTCTCCGGGGTCCGTCTCGCCGACGGTGGCGCCCCGTCGGAGGTCGGCCGATGAGCGTGCGCATCTCCGTCGTCCACGATGCCGAGCGAGCGGCCAGCACGCTGGCCGACGACGTCCGCCGCGGCCTGGGCGCCGTGCCGCGCTCGCTGCCGCCCAAGTGGTTGTACGACGACCGCGGGTCGGCCCTGTTCGAGCAGATCACGCGCCTGGCCGAGTACTACCCGTTCGCACGCGAGCACGAGATCCTCCGTGACCACGCCGCCGAGATCGCCGCGGTCAGCGGGGCCTCGACCCTCATCGAGCTCGGCAGCGGCACCAGCGAGAAGACCCGGATGCTGCTCGATGCCTTCGACGCGACCGGCCAGCTGGAGCGCTTCAGCCCGGTCGACGTCTCCGAGTCGACCCTGCGCGAGGCGGCGGCCGCCATCGCCGGGCGCCATCCGGGCGTCGCGGTCGAGGCGATCGTCGGTGACTTCACCCTGCACCTGGCCCACCTCCCCCGCGGCGGTCGGCGGATGGTGGCGTTCCTCGGCGGCACCATCGGCAACCTCTACGTCGAGGAGCGCTCCGCCTTCCTCGGCGCCCTGGCCGACCAGCTGGAGCCCGGCGACTCCCTGCTGCTCGGCACCGACCTCGTCAAGAGCGCCGACCGCCTGATCGCGGCCTACAACGACCCGGGAGGCGTCACCGCCGACTTCGTCCGCAACAGCCTGCGGGTGCTCAACCGCGAGCTCGACGCCGACTTCGACCTCGACTCCTTCGCCTACGTCCCCTTCTGGGACGCCACCCTCGAGCGCATGGACCTCCGCCTGCGTGCCGAGGTGCCCCAACGGGTCGCGATCCCCGGCGCCGGCCTGGCGATCGATCTCGCGATGGGCGAGGAGATCCGGGTGGAGATCTCGACGAAGTTCCGGCCTGAGCTGCTCGACCGCGAGCTCGCGCACGCGGGGCTCACCGTCGCCTCGCGCTGGACCGACGAGGCAGGTGACTTCGCGCTCACGCTGGCCACGAAGGCGGAGGCCTGAGGCAGGGCCGCTCCAGAGCCGAGAAGTCTGGCGTCAGGTCTTGGACGGCCGGCCCCCGGCGACCTTGTGGGTCGCGTCGCACCACGGCAGCCGCTGGGACAGGCCGCACAGACACACTGCCACGACCGGCCGCTCGGCCTCGTGCGCGACGCCCTGGTCGTCGTACACGACGTCCGCGCCGCGCACGAGCGCCGGACCGTCGGGGACGACGGTGATCTGACAGCCCGTCCTCGACCCGCTCGCAGGGGCGCTCATGCGACCTCACTCGTGTCGCCGCCGAGGAGGACGGAGCCTCCTGCGGTCCAGGCGTCGATGGCGTGGCGGGCCACGACCTCGTCGAGGTGCACGCAGGCGGCGGCGCCGAAGAGGATGTCGTCGACGAGCTCGGGCTCGGTCTCTGCGAGGGAGCCGCAGATGGTCCGGGCGGCGATCTCCTCGTGGACGGCGTCGGCCTCGATGTGCTCGTCGAAGTAGTGCTCCACGGCCGCACCCATCTCGAGCCGCTGCGCCCCCTGCAGATAGCGCCGGCAGGCCAGCGGGCTGGTCATCTCGAAGGCGGCCAGATGGCCCATCGCTGAGCCCCGGAACCGTCGGTGGAGGCCGAAGAGCGACATGGCGTTGTTGACGGCCAGCGTGTGCCACGACACCCGGTCGACGTAGGCGCCGTAGCTGGCATCCAGCCCGGCCTCCTCCAGCGCACGCGCGAAGAGGGCGCTGTGGAGTCGGTCCGGGCGACCGCCGCCGAATTCGTCGTACTGCAGCTCGGCGAGCGCCACCTTCGCCGCACCGTCGAGGCGCGGGACCGCCCACGCGTGGGGGTCGCTCTCCTTGAGGTGATAGAGGCTGCGCTCGATGAGGAACTCGCGATACTGCGCCGCCGTGGCCCGTCGGTGGAGGAACTGCGAGACGGACGCCTCTCCCTCGTGGGAGGCGATGGCGGCGAGCTGGCTCACGAGATCCTCTGCCTCGTCGGCCGCGGCGAGGACCTCGCCCACGTCCTCCCGCAGCCCGTCCTCGAAGCTCGTCTCCAGCTCGGCGCGCACGGCGAGGAGACGCGGGTCCCACTCCCGGCGGTCGTCGACGTCCTCGAAGCCTCGATAGTGCAGCTCATAGAGCATCCAGAGGCTCAGGTGCAGGTCGTCGGGCCCGTCCGGGTCGCCGGCGTGGTCCAGTGCTCGCCCACCCGTCAGATCGGCAACGAGGGCCTCGCTCAGCTTTCCTCGTGGTCGTGGCAGTTTCATCCGACCTCCTCTCGTGGCGGCGCAGTACCCCCGCTGCGCCGAACCATGAGCCGTCTGACCCGACTCGGGACCGGCAGACGCGGGTATCGAGAAGTCATGGACGCCCACGACGTACCGCGCTGGATCGGCGAGGACCACCTGGCCGTCGACGACCTGCCGGCCGAGCTTCTTCCGCTCGTGGACGAGGCCCTCGCCCGGGGCCTGATCTTCCAGGACTGCCGCGACCAGCTGGCGTGCCTGTGAGCGGATGGTGTCGACCGGAGCGGGTATCGACTCGATGACCGACCCCGGAAGGAGATCTCGATGACCAAGGACGCGAAGCGGATGCCCGGAGGCAGCCGCGAGCCACAGTTCTCCTCGCGGGCCCTGCTCGTCGGCGGCTTCATCGCTCTGCTGGTGGTGGTCCTGCTCGTCTTCGTCCTGATCGGCTCGTCGATCCTCTGACGACTGGGGGGGACGGCCAGGTCCGCCCGGCCCGGGTCAGCGCGACATCGCCCACCTGATCGTGCCCACGGCCGCGCCGCCAGCTGCACGAACCACTGTGCGCTCCGCCACCGGGAACCACGGCAGCCGGAGGTGCGGGCGGGTCCACGCCGGCAGCAGGCCGATCCCCGCAGCAGCGAGCACTCCGTAGGGCGCACGGGCCGCCAGCGGCAGCGGCGGCTTCAGCAGGACGTAGCGGGCTGCCTCACGTGCCTCGGGAGTCCCCCGCAGCTCGTGGCGGTAGGACCCCAGGACGTCGCGCAGCTCCGCTTCGGTGGTCGGCACGTCGGTGGCTCCGAGCCGGCGAGTGACCTCGGCCGTCTGGGCGACGTACTCGTCACGGCCGGCCGCGTCGAGCGGACGGGCGCTGTAGGTCTGGTGCGCGAGCAGGAAGCTGTCGATCTCGGCGACGTGGACCCAACGGAGCAGGTGGGGGTCGGCGGCGCTGTAGGTCGTCCCGTCGGGCATCGTGCCGGTGACGCGGTCGTGGATGGCGCGCACCACGTCGACGGCGACCTGGGCATCCTCGGCGGTGCCGAAGGTCGTGACGGCGAGGAAGCGGGAGGTGCGGGCGAGCCGACCCCACAGGTCACCGCGGTAGCCGGAGTGCTCGGACACCGCGCGCATCGCGGCGGGGTGGAGCGTCTGCAGCAGGAGAGCCCTGATCCCGCCGACGAACATGGAGGCATCGCCATGGACGCGTCCGATCGGGCTGTCGGGCTCGAACCAGCGTGGTCCCGGTGTGTCGTGGATCCGGGCACGGTGCTCAGGACCGTCAGGACCTGCGACCCGCAAGAAGATCGCCTCGCCGAGGCGGTCCCGCAGTGGAGCCAGTCGCGCGGCCGGGTTCACGAGCCAACGGCGCGGACCTCGACACCGCGCCAGAAGGCGACCCGGCCGGTGATCTCCTGCGCTGCGTCCTTCGGCGTCGGGTAGTACCAGGCAGCGTTCGCAGCCGTCTGCCCGTCGATCTCGACCGTGTAGTACGACGCCGTGCCCTTCCACGGGCACACGGTCGTCGTGCTCGTCGCGGTGAAGTGCTCGCGGCGCAGCGACTCCTCGGGGAAGTAGTGATTGCCCTCCACCACGACCGTGTCGTCGCTCTCCGCGACCACCACGCCGTTGAAGACCGCCTGCATCGTCATGTCCGCTCCTGCTTGTCCGGGTCGCTGCTCCCTCGAGTCTCCCCCCGGAGACCAAGGACCCACCTGAACTCCCCGAGCCGGCCACGCCGCGTCCTCTCCGCAACGGGCCTGCTCACAGACCGTTGCAGATCGCGTACGTCGCACGCACGTCGTCCTCGTTGTAGGCGAGGATGCGCCGTCGTCCAGCATCTCTGACGGCGGCGTCGTCGGCCGTCCGCGCCTCGATGAGCCAGAGCTGGGGCTGGAGACCGCCGGGATCCTCGTCATGCAAGCGGTCGAGCAGATCTGCTACCTCCGCCTGGCCGAGGAGGCGCTTGAGGTGGGCCGGCTCGGGATGGGCGTAGTGATTGACCAGCAAGGACTATCAACGCCCTCACTGGATCGGGAACGTCAGCACATGACGTGATCGCGACGGACTCGGTCGACCCGCACACCACATACGCCGCGGCCACCACAGCCCCGCGGGCCACCCGTCTTCGCCGTCATACCGGGGAGCAAGGATTGAACAGACGGAAATAGCGACAGGGCCCGCCTGCGTTTCCGCAGGCGGGCCCTGTTCTTTGTAGCGGGGGCAGGATTTGAACCTGCGACCTCTGGGCAATCTCAAAAGCTTGCCTGTTGCTACCGAACGTTGCGGGAAACAGCCGAATCGCTTGTATTGGAGCGGTGTTCGTTGTCTCGAACACTTCCGACTGTAACCGATCGTTGCTCGCTGACGCCGAGTGATTCCGGAGGGTAACCGGAGGGCGATCAAGTCTGCGGGAGCATAACTCCAGAGCCCGTTGGGGCGACCCTGCGGTGGATGATCCAGACGCCGAGGAGAAGCAGGCCCTCGACGACGTGGACCCAACTGCCGAACGCATCCACGCCCAGGTGGTGCCTGAGTTGCTCGCCGCCGTAGAGGCCGACGAACCCCCAGGTCACGTAGTACACGAAGCCCAGGGAGGCATAGGCCGCCGCCCAGGTGGGGCGGAGAACGGCGACGAGACCGATGAGCCCGGTGACGAAGTGACACAGCGTGTGGCACAGGTTGACGGTGACGGGGATGAACCCAGCGACCTCGGTGGTGCAGGCGTTCATGGGGTCGAACGCCATCGACGTGCAGGTCAAGTAAGCCGCCGGACCGTTGCTGGTGAACCAGAGGGCGAGAACGAAAACTCCGAACTGCACCGGAGAGTCCGTCAGAGCCCAGACGTAGCTGGTCATTCGGCTACGGATGCGTTCGAGCACGGGCTTGTCCTTCCTGGTCGAGACGCCTCTCATGCCAGCGGCAAGGTCGGCGCGCCAGGTTCGGCGGGGATCTCGAGGACCTGGCACAGTGCGGCGATGCCGAGGTAGGCCGAGGAGAGTGCGAGGAACTCGATTCGTTCGGCATCGGTCAGCGTGGAGTCGATCAACCTCGCTTCGTGATCGTCGAGCGGGCGGCGGTCGACAATCGTGTCGGCGATGGCGATGATCGCGCGCTGCCGATCGGTCCAGGTGGGCGCCGGCTCGGCGTCGGTGACGGTGGCGTCGACCTGGCTCTTGGTGAGCCCCGAGGTTTTGCCGAAGTACGCGACGTGCTCGCCCCACTCGTGCTCGGCGCGACAGCGGCCGGTGACCCGAAGGATGGCGAGCTCGCGGTCCATGGGTTCGAGCTGGCCGGTGTGCATGAGGCCGTGCAGGCTGAGCAGCGGTCCTTCGGCGTAGGAGCGGAGCACGGCCGGGTTGGCGGCCATGGCGAGGTAGAGCAGCGGCGGACGGTACGGCGGCGGGACGACCTGCTCCAGAATTTCGCGCGATTCGGCTGGCAGCTCCGGCAACGTGAAGTCACTCATGCTTGTCTCCCGCGGGGGCTGCTGTTGCAAGGGCGACCAGGTCGGCGTAGCGGAAGATCTGTCCGCCCGCGCCCCACGTGCCGTCGGCCTGCTCGTGGATCAGGACCCAGACCCGCAGCGCCTGGTCGGCGGTCAGTCCCGCGGCTGCCAGGACCTGAGCGGTCACCTCGCGGACGAGGCCGGCACGGCGTTCGTCGTTCAGGGCCCCGGCGGGGACGGTCACGTCGACACGAAAGCGCGGCTCGTCATCCTCCGCGGTGATCTGGGCACCGGTGGGGAGCTCGTGGAGGAAGGCCCAGGCTTGCGCGCGGAAGAAGGCCGTGTCCGGGGCGCCCTCCCACTTCAACAATGTTCCGGCCAACTGCGCCTGGATCGTGGATGCGCCCTCCTCGGTGAGGGCGCCGGTGGGGACGGTGAGCTGGATCTGAGGCATGACGGGTCTTCCTTTCGTGGGGAGCGGGTGGGCGGTCAGCCGACGGTGAGGGCGTGTCGGATGGCGTCGGCACGTTCGGGTGTGAACACGCCGCTGTCGAGGAGGCTGAGGACCGACAGGACTCCGCCACCGGCACCCCAGCTGCCTTCATCGATGACTCGGAAGGTGACCCACCAGGCCGGCTGCGGGTCGGGCAGGTCGCACGCGTCGGCCATGGCGCGCAGGAGGCGGGTGATCACGACCTCGCGGACCTCTTGGCCCCAGTCGGCGTCCATCACGGCCAGGTCGATCACCACCACGTCCGGCGCCTCTGGGAAGTCAGTGACGAGCAGGCCACCGAGGGCGATCTGGTCCGGCTCGTAGTCGCGGAAATGGACCTGGAAGCCGACCCTCGCGGCCGGCTCGAACCGGCCGACTTCCGGCACGAGGACGGCGTCGGTGAGGGTCTGAGCGAGCGTACGACGCTGATCGGTGGTGAGCCGGCCTACGGGGGCGTTCACGGTGATGACGGTCATGAGTCTCTCTCTGGTTGCGGGATGGTGCCGAGGGGCGGGCGATGGAGGACGAGCTTGGTGGTGTGGGCCTGGTAGGCCTCGGGGGCGTCGTCCCAGTCCGCGACCAGGCTGGTGACCCGCTCTGCTTCGAACCCGGTGGTGGCGATGAAGTCGAGCAGCTCAGGGAGGACCGGGCGCACGTGTGAGACACCGACCTGAAGGGTCGCGCTGGTGGCATACATGTCCATCACCGGCAGCTTGGTTCCCGGGCTGAGGTAGTAGCCGGTCCCCGTGCAGATCCCCCCAGGCCGCAGGGACCGCAGAGCGTCCCGCAGACCCTGAGGATGCGAGGAGGCCTCGACGGCGACGTCATATCGACCAGGCAGTGCGGGAAGCACGGACTTACGTCGGGCCTTGTCGACGCGGTGCACGCGCGCGCCGAAGGACTCCGCGACCTCGAGCCTGGAATCTCTGTCGTCGAGGTAGTCGACGACAGACGCGCCATGCGCGACCGCGAGGCCGGCGGCGTACAGGCCGATGCTCTGCCCTCCCCCACCGATCACCAGGACCCGGCCGCCGGGGCGCTGACGCAGCGGCGGTACGACGGAGCGCCAGGCGTCGGCGAGATTGTCGCTGGCAGCCGCGACACGCAGCGGGTCGACCCCCTCGGGGACCTTGACGAGCATGTGGTCGGCGAACGGGATGCGCAACGCGTCGGCGACCATGCCGCCCCACGCACCCGATGCGGGACCGAACCCGAAGGCGGCCAGCTCCCGGCCGGGGCTGTCGGCGCTCATTGTGGAGCACTTCGCGGTCAAGCCGAGCTGGCACGCCTCACAGGTGCCGCAGGAGACTGCCCACGGCACGACGACGACATCGCCGACCGCGAGCCCCGTGACTCCGGAGCCGACCGCGGTCACCTGTGCCACGCATTCGTGGCCGATCGCGAACGGTCCCTGGAAGGGCACGTGGCCGACGATCGAGGCGACCACGGGGTCGATGAGGCCGAGCTTCAACCCCGCTTGCATCGGGCGCGACACCGACCGGTGCAACGGCAGGCAGTCACCGTCACAGCGGCTGGCGACGAACGGACGGACCAACGCGTCAGTCGGTTCGCTGATCGCGGGGTCGGGCCGCTCGCGCCACTCGAGGTGGCCCGTGCGAACGAAGGTCAGTTCACGCATTTCACATGCTCCCTTGCTATGCTATGTCACAGAGCATATGTCGAGGTTGAGGAGGCTGGTCAAGTGGGTGTGAAGACCGACACACGGCAGCGCATGATCACCAGCGCCGCCCTGCTGCTGCGAGAGAAGGGCGTCGCAGGCACCTCGATCGCTGAGGTCCTACGCCACAGCAGGGGTCCGCGTGGCTCGGTTGGCTTCCACTTCCCCGGCGGACGGGCCGAGCTGCTCACCGACGCGCTGGGTTGGGCGGGCAACCTCGTCACCACGATCCTGCGCGAAGCAGCGAGCCAGGGCACCCGTCCCGATGAGGTGTTCGCGGGGATCTGCGACTACTACAGGCACCAGCTCGCCACGACGGAGTTCGCGGCCGGTTGTCCCGTCGGCGCCGCCGCCCAGGAGGCCTACGGCGATCCCGTGCTCGGTCCAGTGATCAGCTCGATCGTCGAGGACTGGCACACCGGCTTGACCGCAGTTCTCACGCGAGCGGGGCACGAACCCGACTCCGCCGCCGACCTCGCGATGCTCTGCATCAGCGCCCTCGAAGGAGCGATCACCATGTCCCGAGTCAAGCGATCGACCGACCCGATCGACACTGTGCGCGCCCGGATCGTTCCGATGCTGACGCCCCCCGCATGAGCACCTCGCCCCGCTCCCGCCTGGCCACCCTTCGCGGGCAGGATCTTCGCGCCCTCCACGCAGGAGGATCCGTCCCCAGCCTGGATGAACTGAGCGGCAGCATCGATGGCGCCGTCCTCAATGGCGGCCTCGGCCGGCCGCTCGTCCGCGACCTCCGCCCGTGGCGCGGCAAGCTCTTCGAGCCGGACGACCACGGCACCGTCACGGGCTTCAACCGGCTGGGTGTCGGGCCGCTGGAGGTCAAGCGATTCCGGTTCACCGCCCGCGTCGCGAAGTCGTTGTTCAGCGACCGGGACGTGGTGTTCCTCGACCACGACAACGCGAACAACCCTGGCTACATCCGCCGGTTCCACGACGAGCTCGTCGCGATCGACGAAGGCCTCTACCTGGCCACCTCTCATTACCGAGACGGCGAACGGCTGCGCTACCTGTGCCACTTCGCGCTCGCCAAGGCCGCTGCGAAGTAACGCCGGATCGCCGGCTGGTGTGCCGTCAGAGTCCGAGGTCGCGGCTGGTGGTGGTCGCCATCGCCTCGGCGGGCCGGATGTAGTGGTTGAGCAGTGTGCCGAGGTCGCGGTGTCGCGTCTGTGCGGCGATCCTGTCGATCGGGGCGCCGTTCACGGCCGCGGTGGTGGCGTGTCCGGCGCGGAGCGAATGCCCTGAGACCGGCACGCCGTCGAAGCCGGCCGCGTTGGCTCGTTCCTGCACAGTTCTGCTGATCGCCCGCGGGCCGATCCGCTCACTGGTGGGGTGCCTTCGGTACAGAACGCGCGTGAAGAGTGCACCCGGGCCTGACGGGCGGACCTTGAGCCACGCATCCAGGGCGCGGATCGGGTCGGTGAGCCGGTTGTCCCCGCGGGCGACCCCGACCAGTTGGCCCTGGGCATCTGGGTCGGTCTTGGAGCGGCGAATGGTGATCAGGATGCCGGTCGGCAAGTGCTGGAGGTCCTCGACGTTGAGCGCCGAGATCTCACCGGGCCTCATCGCGGAGGCGTACCCGAGGAGAAGGATGGCCCGGTCGCGGACGTCCTTGGCGTCATCGGTGTCAATGGACGCGACGATCTGGCCAAGCTCGGCGACCGTCAGCGGATGAGCCTGGCGGATCGGCGCGACCCCGAGGATCCGGCGCAGCCCTCGCCGGACCCGTCGGACGAGGAAGTCGGCGGTGGGGTCGGACAGGCCCTCCTGTCGGTGGCGGTGGGCGATGCCGGAGCAGTAGCAGTCGAGCGTGCTGAAGTGGACGCCTGCCTCGGCGCGCTCGGCTAGGAACGCGGCGACCCCTTCGGGTGGTGCCGGCAGCGGCTGGATGCCCCTCCCGGAGCACCAGCGTTCCCATTGCCGCCACCCGCAGGCGTAGGTCTCGCGGGTCGATGCGGCCAGTTCCGCGTCGACGGCGGTGGCGATGCGTTCAGCATCGGTGGCAGTAAGCCCTGTGCGGGCGAGGGGCAGCGACGGTTCAGCGGGGGCAGGGAGTGGAGATGTCATGCGCCAATCTCGGCGACGGCTCCCCCAGACTCGGGCGAACGGAGGCCGGGGTCGCGACGTACCTCCCGAAAGGAGGGTTTGTGGTGGAGGGATCAATTCTCAAATGCTTTCAGGCCCGGGATTCTCACTGAATCCCGGGCCTGATCTTGTAGCGGGGGCAGGATTTGAACCTGCGACCTCTGGGTTATGAGCCCAGCGAGCTACCGAGCTGCTCCACCCCGCGTCGGTGAGAAGAACATTACGGGATCGCATGACAGCAGCCAAATCGGCAAGCTCACCTGCGTTCACAAGAGGCTCACAGGATCATCCGAGGCCCGGGACAACCTGATCGGGCGTACTGGATCTCGTTCACCCAACGAGTCCAGGAGTCCTGCCCCATGTCGCCCTACGCCCTCTATGCCGTCGACCTCGTCGCCATCGCGATCCTCGTCCTCGGCCTGTTCCTCCCCCGCCACCGTCGACCCGAGCTGGTCGTCGCGTTCCTGACGGTCAACGTCGGGGTGATGGCGGTGGCGGCGGCCCTGGCGACGTCGACGATCGGCGCGGGGCTGGGTCTCGGGCTGTTCGGCATCCTGTCGCTCATCCGGCTGCGGTCGGAGGAGCTGGCCCAGAGCGAGATCGCCTACTACTTCGCCGCTCTGGCGCTCGGACTCCTGGCGGGCATCGACCAGTCACCCACGCTGGTCGACGTCGGGCTGATGGCGGCGATCCTCGCTGCCGTCGCGATCGGCGACACGGTCATGGGCGGGCAACGCACGCAGACGCAGCAGCTGCTGCTCGACCGAGCGATCACCGACCAGGAGGAGCTGCGCGAGGAGCTCACCGTCCGCCTCGGTACGACGATCCACTCCTTCCGCGTGGACCGCACCGACCTCGTCAACGACACCACCCTGGTCAGCGTGCGGCACCACCCGCGCTCGCCCACCCGCCGAGAGCAGCGAGCGGCCGGCATGCCGGCCCAGGAGATGCTCCGATGACCACGATCGCCAGCGAGCAGCTGCACACCCTCGCGCCCATCGGCCTGGAGGAGCTCGTCGAACGAGCGGCGCTCCTGGCGCGGGTCGACCGCAAGTACGTGCTGCCGGTCGCCACCGCGCGGCAGGTCATCGCCCTCGCGCCGGCCACGACCCGAGTCCTCGAGATCGACGGGCGACGCAGCTTCGGCTACCGGTCGACGTACCTCGACACCCCGAGCCTCGACAGCTTCCTCACCGCCGGTCGCGGCCAGCGGCGCCGCTGGAAGGTCCGCACCCGCAGCTACCTCGACACCGGCGGCTCCTGGCTGGAGGTCAAGACCCGCGCGCCGCGCGACCACAACCTCAAGCAGCGCATCGAGCATCCCGATGCCGAGCTCGTCGGCGGTCTGACCGCCGCCGGCGAGGAATACGTCGGCTCGATCATCGGCGCCGGGCTCGCGGCCCAGCTGCGGCCGGTGCTCGCCACCGGCTATCTGCGCAGCACCCTCCTGCTCCCCGAGTCCGACAGTCGCGTCACGATCGACGTCGACCTCGGCTGGACCGCCCTCCCCCACGGGCGCGACCTGGACCGGCCGGGCCTCGCGATCGTCGAGACCAAGACGGGATCCACCCCCTCAGCGGTCGACCGGCTGCTCTGGCGACTGGGTCACCGGCCCAGCCGGATCTCGAAGTACGGCGTCGGCATGGCCGCGCTCCACCCGTCCCTGCCGCGCCTGAAGTGGCACCACACCCTCGACCGCCAGCTGAGTGTCCCGCGTGCGGCCTGACCGCAGCGGCACCACCGACCACCCCACACACCAGAACGGACCCACCATGCCCCGCACGCCCCTGCGCCGCCGGATCACCGCGGCCCTCGTCGCCGCCACCACCCTGGCCGCCCTCAGCGCCTGCAACGCCACCGGCGACGACACGAGCATCACGACCATCAGCGCCGGCACCGTCGCCTCCATCGACGACACGCACGCCGACCCCGACGACGGGGAGTACGACGCCGCGGACGCCACGACCATCTCCCTGGCCGACGGCGCCAGCACGGCCAGTGGCTCCAGCAGCGATGCCGTCACCGTCGAGGGCGACACGGTGACCATCACCGCCCCCGGCACCTACGTGCTGTCCGGAGAGCTCTCCGACGGCCAGGTCGTCGTCGACAGCAGCGCCGAGGGCAAGGTGCTGATCGTCCTCGACGGCGTCGACCTCACCTCGAGCACCACGTCGCCGCTGGTCATCACGGCGGCCGACGAGGCGGTCGTGATCCTGGCTGACGGGTCGACCAACACGCTGGCCGACAGCGCCGCAGCCGCGGCCGACGACGAGGAGGACGATGCCCCGACCGCGACGCTCTTCTCCATGGCCGACCTCACCATCGCCGGCAGCGGGCAGCTGACCGTGACCGGAGCGAGCAACGACGGCATCGCCAGCAAGGACGGCCTGGTGATCCTCGGCGGGACCCTCGGCGTCACCGCGGTCGACGACGGCATCCGTGGCAAGGACTACCTGGTCGTCGAGGACGGCACGATCACCGTCGACGCCGGTGGGGACGGCCTCAAGGCCGACAACGAGAGCACCGCGACCTCGAGCGGCAACGCGAAGGCGCTCGGCTGGTTCCAGCTCGACGACGGCAGCGTCGCCATCGACGCGGGCGACGACGGGATCGACGCGGTCGGCGCCCTCAACGTGGCCGACGGCTCCTTGACCGTCGCCTCCTCCGTCGAGGGCCTCGAGGCCGCGCAGATCACCCTCGTCGGCGGCGACGTCGACGTCACTGCCTCCGAGGACGGCCTCAACGCGACAGCCGGAGACGGCGGCGAAGAGGCCCAGGACGGCGTCCTCCTCACGATCAGCGGGGGCGACGTCCTCGTCACCTCGGGCATGGATGGCCTGGACTCCAACGGGGACGCGACGATCACGGGCGGCAGCACCGTCATCGACAGCGGCGCCCGCGGGGGCGGCGACGGATCGATCGACGTCAACGGCGTGCTCACCATCTCCGGCGGCTCCTTCGCCGCCACCGGCGGCCTCTCCAGCGCCCCGAGCACCGACTCGACGCAGGCCTGGGTCGCAGTCGAGCTCGGCACCACGGTCAGCGCCGGCCAGGAGATCGCCCTCGTCGCCGGCGGCACGACGCTCGCGACCCAGACCGCCACCAGGGACACCACCGCGCTCGTCCTCTCGGTCGCGGGCCTGACCAACGGCACGACGTACGACGTGCAGGTCGACGGCGTCTCCACGACCACCGTGACGGCCGGCGAGTTCGCTGGCGGCCGCGGAGGCATGGGCGGCACGGGCGGCGGTCCGCAGGGCGGCGGCGCTCCGCCGCAGTGACGGCGCGGCCCTCCTGACAGGTCGTAGACCTCGGTCTACGATCTGTCCCGCGCAGCAGAAGGAGTCGTCGCATGAGCGCAGCCGAGCCCACCGGGCCCGTCATCGGGCGGACCATGGCCGACTCCGTCGCCTGGCACCCGCCCCGCCCTCGGCCCGCGGGCGCGCCCAACGTCCTGGTGGTGCTCCTCGACGACGTCGGCTTCGCTCAGCTCGGCTGCTTCGGCTCCGACATCGCCACCCCCACGATGGACCGCCTTGCCGCGGACGGGGTGCGCTTCAACCGGTTTCACGTCACGGCGCTGTGCTCGCCCAGCCGCGCCGCGCTCCTGACCGGTCGCAACCACCACGCCGTCGGCATGGGCATGCTGACCGACCTGCCGACCGGCTTCCCCGGCTACTCCGCCCGGATCCCCCGCTCGGCCGCCACGGTGGCCCGAGTCCTTCGCGACGAGGGCTGGAGCACGATGTGCGTCGGCAAGTGGCACCTCACGCCCCGCGACGAACGCTCGGCCGCCGGCCCCTTCGACACCTGGCCGCTGGCGCAGGGCTTCGAGCGCTACTACGGCTTCATCCACGGCGACGCGAACCAATGGACGCCCACGCTCTTCCGCGACAACTCCCCCGTCGCACCGCCACGCTCGCCGGAGGAGGGCTACCACCTCACCGAGGACCTCGTCGACGAGTCGCTGCGCATGCTGGTCGACCAGCACAACGCCGCCCCCGAGAAGCCGTTCTTCCTCTACTTCGCGCCGGGCACCGCCCACGCACCCCACCAGGTGCCGCCCGAGTGGTCGGACGCCTACGCCGGCCGCTTCGACCAGGGCTGGGAGAGGTGGCGCGAGGAGGTCTTCGCCCGCCAGCTCGCCGCCGGCATCGTCCCCGAGGGCACCGTGCTGTCCGAGCGGCCGGAGTGGATCCCCGACTGGGAGGCGCTGAGCGACGAGGAGCGGCGGCTCTTCGCGCGCTTCCAGGAGGTGTACGCCGGCTTCCTCACCCATTTCGACCACCACCTCGGCCGCCTGCTGGACGGCCTGGAGGCCCTCGGCGTCCTCGACAACACGATGGTGGTGCTGTCCTCCGACAACGGTGCCAGCGCGGAGGGCGGCCCGACCGGGTCGATCAACGAGCACCGGTTCGGCTTCGGCGTACCGGACAGCCTGGAGGACAACCTCGCCGGGATCGACGAGATCGGCGGCTTCCGCTCCTACAACCACTACCCCTGGGGCTGGGCGTGGGCGGGGAACACGCCCTTCCGGCTGTGGAAGCGCTACACGTGGCTCGGCGGCACGCGCACCCCGCTGATCGTGAAGCCGCCCGCGACGGCGCCCGGGCACGACGGCGGTGTCCGGCCGCAGCTCGCGCACATCATCGACCTCTTCCCGACCATCCTCGAGACCTGCGGCGTCACGATGCCGGAAGCGGTCGACGGGGTCGTCCAGCAGCCCGTGCACGGGCACTCGATGGCCGAGGCCATCGCCGACGCCGGCGCACCCGACGTCCGCACGACGCAGTACTTCGAGATGCTCGGCTCACGCTCGATCATCCACGACGGCTGGAAGGCGACCACCGACCACGTCTCCGGCGGCGTGCTGGCCGAGGAGGTGCTGCCGGGGAGCCGCGACCTCGCCGCCGACCGCTGGAGCCTCTTCCGCCTGGCCGACGACTTCGCCGAGGCCGACGACCTCGCCGACGCGCACCCCGACGTGGTCCGCGAGCTCGAGGAGGCCTGGTGGGCGGAGGCCGAGCGCCACCAGGTGCTGCCGATCCAGGACTCACTGCAGGGCCGCGTCCTGGCGATGGAGCCGCCACTGTGGCCGCAACCCGTCCCGCTGGTCCTGCATCCCGGCGGTACGGCGCTGGCCGACGAGGCGGTGCCGTCGCTCGCGCTCGGGGCGCTGGTGGAGGCGGACGTGACGGTGCCCGACGACGGCGGCTCCGGCGTGCTCGCGGCGATCGGCGACTGGAGCAACGGCTGGGCCCTGGTCGTCCTCGACGGCCGGCCGACCATGCTCCTCAACACGACCAGCACCGCACATGCCGTCCGCTCCGACGTCCGGCTGACGGCCGGGCGCCACCGTGTCGGTTTCCGCTACCTCGCCGCGGAGGCGTGCGGCGTACTCCTCGTCGACGGCGCCGTGGTGGCCCGCGGCCCCTTGCCCGACGGCATGGGCGCGAGCGGCCTCCAGATCGGCGGGGGTGGCCTGCGGCTGGGCCACGACGACGGCTTCCCCGTCAGCGACGACTACGCGCCGCCGTTCCCGTGGACCGGGACGCTGCACACGCTCACCTTCCACCAGTGGCCGAAGCCGCTCACGGCCGACGACGTGGCCGCTCAGCTGGCCGCGCTGCTGCGGACGGAGTGACTACTCCGGAGGACTCAGCCGGGCGACGGGGGCCGACCAGCCGCGCTGCATGGCCAACAGGCGCCACACGATCGTGACCGCGGCAGCAGGTGCGGCGATGATCACCGGCTCGACACCGAGCTCGACGCCGGTGGCCGCGACGGCGGCTCCCGCGAGGGCCGGGATCGCATAGAGCTCGCCGTTGCGCAGCACTGTGGGGATCCGGCCCGCCAGGAGATCGCGGATGATGCCGCCGCCGACCCCGGTGACCAGCCCGAGCGCGGCCGAGGGCACCGGTCCCAATCCGAACTCCTCGGCCTTGAGGGCGCCGGCGACGCAGAACAGTCCGAGCCCGAAGGCGTCGAAGACGTTGACGAGCCGCTCGAAACGGCCGACCGCGGGATGCCAGAAGAAGACGACGAGGCCGGCGACGACCGGCGCGAGCAGGTAGCGCCAGTCGGCGATCGCCGGAGGCGGCACGCTGCCGATGATCACGTCGCGGATCACTCCACCGCCGAGGCCGGTGGCCATCGCTAGGACGATGACGCCGACGATGTCGAGCTGGTTGCGGACCGCGAGCAGACCGCCGGACACGGCGAAGACGAGGATGCCGATGAGGTCGAGGGTCAGCAGCACGGCGTCACCCCGCAGCTGTCGTGGCTGGGGTGCGTCAGCGACCCAGCCGGCGCGTCACGGCGCCGACCGCGGCCCGCCCGGCGCCCTTGACGCCGGCGGCGAGGAAGGTCGGCCAGTCGAAGTAGTCGCGCCACAACACGATCTTCCCGTCCCGCACCTCGAACGTGCCACACACCCAGAACTCCATCGCGAACGAGCCACGCCGCAGGATGTCCACCCGCTCGGTCAGCACGACCGGCCCGTTGGCGGCGATGTTGCGCATCTCCACCTCGAAACCGGTGCCGACCTTCATCATGGTGCGCAGCTGCTTGGCGACGGCGGACCGGCCGCGCGCGGGCGGCAGGGGGACGTTCTGGTAGACGACGTCGTCGCCGCACAGCGCCACCGCGCCGTCGACGTCGAGCTCCTCCAGGGCGGCCAGGAACGCCTCGACGACCACCTGCTCGTCGCTGCGCACGCTCACTCGGCCGCCTCCCCGTCGGCGGCGGCCTCGTCGTCGGCGGCCGGCGTCTCCGCACCGTCGCGCTGGTCGGCCAGCCGGATCGCCTTCTCGACGGCGGCCTGCGCCTTCTCCAGCTCCTCCGCCCACGTCACGGTGTCGTTGGCGGCCTGCGCCGTCTCCGCCGCCGCGAAAGCCGCCTCGGCGTCCCGCAGCGCCTCCGCGATCTGCTCGTCGAGCGTCAGCTCCTCGCCCGGCTGGGGCTCGCCGCCCGGGTCGGGCTCGCCGCCCGGCTCCGGGTCGGTGCCCTGTCCTGTGTCGAGATCGACACCGAGCGCGTTTCCGAGCGCCTCGGGGAGGCTGCCGGCGATGCCGACCTCCTCGCCGTACTTGACGATCACGAACTGCAGGATCGGGAAGTTGGACGAGCCGCTGCTTCGAATGGCATAGACGGGCTGGACGTAGATCAGGCCATCTCCGGCCGGCAGTGTGAGCAGGTTCCCGAACTGCGGCGGGGTCGAGTTGTTCACCCGGAACGCGGTCAGGGCCGATCGCACCACATCATCGTTCTGCATCTGGTTGGCGACCTGCCCCGGGCCCTGGGCGTTCTGGTCGGTCATCTCGAGGACCTGGAGCTTGCCGAACTCGGGCGAGAGCGCGTCGGAATTGACCTGCAGGTAGCCCGCGAGGGTTCCCTTGCGATAGGGGACGAAGACCGACGTCAGCGACCAGTCGTTGGTGCCGTCTGCTGCCGTCGAGAAGAGACGGTACGGCGGCTGGAACACCTGGCGGGAGACCGTCGGGTCCTCCGGCACCTCCCACCGGTCCTGTCCGGAGTAGAAGTCACCGGCATCGGTGACGTGGTAGCGCGCGAGCTGGTAGCGCTGCACCTTGAACATGTCCTCGGGATAGCGCAGGTGCTCCATCAGCTCGTCGCCGATCTCCGAGCGGTCCTTGACCGTGCCCGGGAAGGCCTTCATCCACGTCTGGAGGATCGGGTCCTCCTCGTCCCACTCATAGAGATCGACGGTGCCGTCGTAGGCATCCACGGTGGCCTTCACCGCGGAGCGGACGTAGTTCACCTCGTCGGTCGGGATCGTCTGCAGACCGGTGTCCTGCTGCAGCGAGTCCTCGACCATCGTCTCGAACGACTCGCGCTGGGCGTTCGGGTAGCGGTCCGTCGTGGTGTAGCCGTCGACGATCCACTGGATCCGCCCGTCGACCACCGCGGGGTAGGGGTCGCCGTCGACCGTGAGCCACGGGGCGACCTTCTCGACCCGCTCGGCCGGCTTGCGGTTGTAGATGACCTTCGAGCTGTCGTTGACCCGACCCGAGAGCAGGAAGTTGGGCTCGCCGAACTTGATCGCATACATCAGCTGGTTGAAGGCGCTGCCGACCGGCACGCCGCCTGCGCCGTCGTACGTCGTGCGCTGCTCGGCCGGCGTCGCCTCTGGGTCGGCGATATTGGCCAGGCCGAGCTCGACGTCATTTCCGCCGCTGGCCTTCCCCACCACCGAGTAGGACGGGCTCATCTCGCCGAAGTAGACGCGGGTCTCGAACTCCTCGGCGTCAGTCAGGTCGCTGGCTCCGTCGGTGCCGTCCGAGCTGATGCCCTCGGCCCAGACGATCCGGCCGTTGGCGACGTCGGAGGACACTCGCTCGGCGTACGCCGCGATGAGGCCCTCGCCGTGGGTGTAGACGGTGTGCAGGTTCGACCAGTTCTGGTCGGAGGCGTTGAGGCCGGACTGATCGAGCTCACGGACGCCGAGGACGAGCGGGACCTCCTTGCCGTCGATGGTGTAGCGGTCGACGTCGAGGACGCCGGCGACCGAGTAGTAGGCGCGGAACTGCTGACGCTGCTGGAAGATCTCGCGAACCTGCTTGGGGTCGACGACCGGCGTGTTCGTCAACTGGGCGAGGACGTTGGCACCGTCCTTGGGCGTCTGGTTCTCCGTGGGTGTGCCCTGATAGGGCGTCGTCTCGATGTCACTCAACCCATAGGCCTCGCGGGTGGAGTCGATGTTCTCCTGGATGTAGGAGCTCTCCTTGTCCGCCTCGGACGGGCGCACCTGGAAGTTCTGGACGATCGCCGGCCAGATCATGCCCAGCAGCACGGCCGACAGCGCGAGGAGCGCCAAACCGACCGAGGGCAGCTGCCAGGTGCGGCGCCAGATGTTGAGGAAGAACAGCACGGCACAGATCAGCGCGACGCCGACGAGGATGTTGCGCGCGGGCAGCAGGGCGTTCTCGCCCGTGTAGTTCATGCCGGTGAAGAGCTTGTGGTCGTCGGTGACCAGGTCGAACCGGTCGAACCAGTAGTCGACCGACTTCGCCAGCACGAAGCAGCCCAGCAGTACCGACAGCTGCACCTGGGCCGCGCCGGAGAGCCGGTCGTGCGTCTGCTGCAGCCGGATGCCGCCGAAGAGGTAGTGCACGACCGCCGTGGCGAGCAACGAGACGACCGCGACCGCGAGCGCGAAGTCGACGACGAAGTTCCACCACGGCAGGTCGAAGACGTAGAAGCCGATGTCCTTCTTGAAGTAGGCATCCTTCTGGTCGAAGTCCGTCCCGTTGCGCCACAGCAGGTAGGTGCGCCACTGGCCGATCGCCGACGTGCCGGCGAAGGCCCCGACGACGAGGGCCACCGCCGCGAGCAGCCAGCCACGGATCGGGGTGACGGCGTCGCGGTAGCGCTCCACGCTGGCGTCGCCGCCCGACATCCTGAACAGCGGGCGGAAGCGGTAGGCCAGGTGCATGCTCGTCGCCACCGCGGCGGCCATGAACCCGCCGAAGACGAGGAAGAGACCGACCTTGGTCCACAGCATCGTGCTGAAGACGCTCGTGTAGCCGACCTCCTTGTACCAGAGCCGGTCGGTGTAGATCGACGCGAAGGCCGTCAGCAGGAAGAAGCCGACCAGCAGCACCACACCGGTGATGACGGCGGCGCGGGCGCGACGCCCAGGACGTTCGGGCGCGGGGCGGTCCGGGTCCTCGTCGAAAAGGTCACTCATGAGTTGCCACCCCTCGGCTCTGCCGGGTCGCCCGGCTCATCCTGCACATCTGGTTGATCCCCCCTGAGGGTCTCCCGCAACAGGTCCAGCAGCGCCGGGACCAGGTCGGGACCGCCCATCACGGCCATGTCGTCGTCCTCGCTGCGCAGCCGCAGCGCGCAGTACGCCGCCCCATGTCGCGTCACACCGGCGACGATCCGCACGTCCTCGGCGTCGGGGTGCTCGCGGGCGAACTCCAGCGCCGCCGCGCGGTCCGCCGGCACCTGGCCGTCGGCCGCCGGGGGCAGCACGAGACGCTCCACCACGGCCGCGCAGCCGGCGACCACCTCCGGCCACACGATGCCGGGCAGCACGTGCTCGAGCTCCTGGCCGTCCGGGAGCTCCTCCTGCTCGACCGGCGTCAGCGAGCCCCGCTCGGTCGAGGCGTCCAGCCCCAGCGACGCGGCGAGCGCCGGCTCGTGCTCGACGAGCTCGGCGGTGTCGACCAGCGCATAGAGCCGCGCCGGCTGGTCCCAGCCGGCGCGGGCGTAGTGGGCCTCGATCTCCAGCACGGCAGCGGCCAGGGCCGGGTCGACGTCGAGCTCGAGGTCCATCTGCGCTTCGTCTCCTTGGGCCTGGTGCGGGGTGGTCGGCGGTCGTCAGCAGGCGGGCAGGTCGGCGTCCGGGTCGGCGACCCACGCCTCGATCGCGACGCGGGCGTCATGCATGGTCTCGACCCGGACCAGACGCAGGTCGGGGTCGAGGCCGGCCACGTCCGCGCAGTTGTCCGGCGGGACGAGGAACAGCTCGGCTCCCGCCTGCTCGGCGCCGGCGATCTTCTGCTGGATGCCGCCGATGGGACCGACGGAGCCGTCGGCGCGCAGCTCGCCGGTGCCGGCGATGGTGGCGCCGTCGGTGAGTGAGCCCGGGGTGAGCGTGTCATAGATGGCGAGCGAGAACATCAGACCCGCGCTGGGGCCACCCACGGTCGGGTCGACCCGCAGCGTGATGTCGAACGGGAACTCGAAGCCGGTGCTCACCGAGATCCCGACGCGCGGTGTGCCCTTGACCTCCTCGGGCAGGAGGCGGACGGTCAGCTCCTTGTCGCCGCGCTTGACGAGGAGCTCGACCAGGGAGCCGTCGTCGTGCGTCTGCACGGCCGCGACCAGCTCCTCGGTCGAGTTGGCGGCGTTGCCGTCGACCTTGCTGATCAGGTCACCGACCAGCAGCTTGCCTTCGGCAGGTCCCTCGGGGTCGACCGCGGCGACCTTCACGGCCGTCTTGAGGTCGTAGCCGAGCTCGATCAGGGCAATGGCCTTCGCCACGTCCTGGGAGTTGGTCATCTGGACGGCGCCCTCGGCCTTCTCGGCCTCCGCGCTGGAGTCCGGCGGGTGGACGACGTCATAGGGCACGACCGCCTTGTCACGGTCGAGCCAGCGCGAGATCGCGTCGCCGAGCGCCAGCCGGTCGTCGTACGACGACGCGATGACCGTGGTGAAGCGGATCTGACCCTCGTCGTAGTAGGCCTCGTGCCCGTCGACCTGGATCACCTCGGCCTCGTCGGAGTCCTGTCCGAGGATGTCGAAGGTGGGGCCGGGGCTGTAGGAGGCATAGGGCAACGGGACCGCCAGTGCCAGGCCGCCGAGGATCAGCACCAGGGGCGCGGCGATGCACGCGGCGATCAGGCGCTGATTCATGGCGCCTACCCTCTCAGACGTCACCAACGTCACGGTGGACGAGGGGGTCCGCGGAAAGGTCAGGAGGCCCGGCGGTCCTGCGCGTGATCGCGGTCGCCGTCCTCGCCCACCGGCTCGACGACCGTCACCGACTCGGCGTCGGCGGGCTCCAGGGGCTCTCCCGGCAGCACCACCGGGCGACTCCGGGACGCGCGGATCGCGATGCCCGAGGAGCGCTCACGCTCCCGCGACGGCACGGCATAGCCGGGTCGCTTGCCGCGGTCACGCTCCAGCGCCTCGCCGAGGCGGCGGGCTGCCGTCTCGCGATCGACCTCGCCGCGTCCGTCCCGGCCCCACCAGCCCACGACGACCATCGCGACCATCGTCACCACGGCAGCGGGCAGCAGCCAGAACAGGACCTCCATCACTCGAGGGTAGGTCGGACCACGGGGCGGATCGGTCAGGACACGCGGTGCGCAGGGTTCACGGGCTGCCCACCCACTCCTCGGTCCCGTCGGAGAACAGCTGGTGCTTCCAGATCGGCACCTCGTCCTTGAGTGTGTCGATCAGCGCACGGCTGGCCTCGAAGGACGATCCGCGATGTCCGGCGGTCGTCGCGACCACGACGGCGAGGTCGCCGATCGCCAGGTCACCGATCCGATGGACGGCGGCGACCCCGCTGACGTCGAACTCACCCGCGATGCGGTCGCAGACCTCCTGCAACCGCTCGAGGGCGCTGGGGTGCGCGGAATAGGACAGCCCGGTCACGCCGCGTCCGTGGTCGTGGTCGCGGACCCGGCCGACGAAGAGCACCAGACCGCCCGATGCGGGATCGTCCAGCGCGGCCAGCACCTCGGCGACATCGAGGGGCTGCTCGGAGATCGCGACGAGACGGACCGCAGCGTGGCTCATGGTCCCACCTTATGAGTGCCCGCGCCCCGGACCCGAGCGGCCGGCGCGGCGGTTGGCGGGACGGCGTAAATTCAGGGGCATGAGCAGCAACCCGGGAGACACCGGCGGTCCGGACGACGAGCAGCCCAACCCCTTCAAGGGCACGCCCTTCGAGCAGATCTTCGGCGCCCTCGGCGGCGCGTTCCCGGGCGGCGCCCTTCCCGGCCTCGGTGGCGCCGGCGGGATGGCGTTCTTCCAGCAGCTGCAGTCGCTGATGCAGCCGCACGACGGCCCGCTCAACTGGCCGGCCGCGACCGACATGGCGCGCAAGCAGATCGCCCAGGAGCCCGACCCGTCGCCCTCCTCGCGCGACGCCGACCGGGTCGCCGATGCGCTCCGGCTGGCCGACCACTGGCTCGACGCGGCGACGGAGTTCCCCTCCGGCGTCGGTACGACGGCGGCGTGGTCGCGCGCCGAGTGGCTGGTCGAGACCCAGCCGGTGTGGGCGGTGCTCGTCGAGCCCGTCGCCGCCCGCTCGGTCACCAGCCTCGCCAGCGGCCTGCCCGAGGAGATGCGCGCCGCTGCCGGACCCCTCGTCGGCATCATCGGCCAGGCGATCGGCGGCATGCTCGCGATGCAGATCGGCCAGGGCCTGGGGGCGCTGGCCGGGGAGGTGCTGACCGCCTCCGACGTCGGCCTCCCCCTGGGCGCGCCAGGCAAGGCCGCGCTCGTGATGAGCAACGTGCGCGCGTTCGCCGACGGGCTCGACGTCACCGAGGACGACGTCGTCCTCTACCTCGCCTTGCGCGAGGCGGCCCACCAGCGACTGTTCGCCCACGTGCCGTGGCTGCGCGAGCACCTCATCGGCGCTGTCACCGACTACGCGCGCGGGCTGGAGATCAACGTCCAGCAGATGCAGGACAAGGTGCAGGACCAGTTGCGCAACATCGACCCCAGCGACCTGTCGTCGGTCCAGGGCCTGATCGAAGGGGGCCTGTTCGACCCGCCGCAGACCGACGCGCAGACGGCCGCGCTCTCCCGGCTCGAGATCGCCCTCGCGCTCGTCGAGGGCTGGGTCGACGAGGTCGTCGGCCAGGCGACCGAGGAGCGGATGCCCGCCGCCGCCAAGCTGCGTGAGGCGGTCCGTCGCCGCCGGGCGGCCGGCGGCCCCGCGGAGCAGACGTTCGCGGCTCTCGTCGGGCTCGAGCTGCGCCCGCGCCGGCTGCGCGACGCGTCGACGCTGTGGGGTGGACTGCGCACGCGCACCGGCCCCGAGGCGCGCGACGGCGTGTGGATGCACCCCGACCTGCTGCCGACCGCCGCCGACCTCGACGACCCGCTGTCGTTCCGGGCCGACGCCACGCCGCCCGAGGAGCTGAGTGAGGACGAGTTCGACGCCGAGCTGCGCAAGCTCCTCGGGGACAACGGGGACACCGGCGAGCCCGGGGACGCCGGCGAGACCGACTCCCCCGCCGAGTGACGCTCCACGCCGACGCCCTGCGGGTGCTGCGCGCCTGGCAGGCGCCCGACGACGTCGAGGAAGGGCTGCGCCGCCGCTACGTCGACCACCTGGAGTCG
Source organism: Nocardioides caeni (assembly GCF_004912195.1). GTDB lineage: Bacteria > Actinomycetota > Actinomycetes > Propionibacteriales > Nocardioidaceae > Nocardioides > Nocardioides caeni. The sequence goes on along the minus strand of NZ_STGW01000001.1, from coordinate 248,281 downwards.
ACTCCGGACGGCATGTGGCGCTCGTCGTACCCGGACCACGTGACGGGCGGCGCCCTCGTGATCGACGCCTCCGGCGAGCAGGTGCTGCTCAACCTGCACCGCAAGGCGGGTCGCTGGTTCCACTTCGGCGGTCACGCGGAGGACCAGGACCCCACGCTGTTCGCCGTGGCGCAGCGTGAGGCCCGTGAGGAGAGTGGGCTGGACGGCCTGCACTTCCATCCCGACCCGGTCCAGCTCGACCTGCACACCGTGCCGTTCTGTGGGGACCGCGGCGAGGTCGACCACCTCGACGTGCGCTATGTCGCGCGGACCGATGCGACGGCGCGCGCGGTCGTGAGCGAGGAGTCGCTCGCGGTCCGCTGGTGGCCGGTCGACGCCCTGCCCGACCTCGAGCCGGCCATGCATGCGCTGATCGCGCGGGCCCGGGCGATCCTCTGCTGATGCTGAGCCGCTACTCCAGCTCGCCCTCGGCGAGCTCGACCTGCTCCGACGGCGGGCGGGCAATGCCCTCCGCGTCCGACCAGCCCGCCAGGTAGCCCTTGGCCTTCTCCGCCGCCGGGTAGTGCGCCACCCAGCCCCAGAACCGCTCGTCGTGGTGCGGCTCGATGAGGTGCGCCAGCTCGTGGACGATCACGTAGTCGATGACCCAGTCGGGCATCCGCTGCAGGCGCTCGGAGAGCCGGATGGTGCGGTCCTTGGGCGTGCACGACCCCCACCGCGCCCGCTGGTTCCCGACCCAACGCACCGTCTCCGGCTCGGCCAGCCCGCCCAGGAAGTCGTCGCTCAGGCGTCGCGCGCGCGCCATCAGGTCGTCGTCGGTCCACTTCCGCGGCGCCGACGCCTTGCGCTCCTTGCGCTCGATCCGCCCCACCATGCGCGTCACCCACGCCCGCTCCTCGGTGACCGAGAGGTTGTCGGGCATGAGCACGACGATCGTCTCGCCGTCCCGGTAGGCCGACACGGTCCGTCGTCGCCGACCCGACCGTCGCACCTCCACCCTCGCCTTGGGCATGGCCCGACCCTACGACTCCCCCGCCCCCCGACGTGGGAGGCGTGTCCCGCCGAAGTACGCCGGTTTCTCACCCGAAGTACGCCGGTTTCTCGCACGAGGTGGGCCGGTTTCTCGCAGGAGTACGCCGGACGCGGCTAGGGCCTCGCCCACTCCAGCAGCCGCTCCACGGGCCAGGTGTTGACGATCCGGTCCGTCTCGATGCCCGCGGCCTCGGCACGCTCGCAGCCGAGGAGCGGGTAGTCGAGCTGGCCCGGGGCATGGGCGTCGCTGTCGATGGAGAACAGGCAGCCGATGTCCCGGGCGAGCTCCAGGAGGCGCGTCGGCGGGTCCCGCCTCTCTGGTCGCGAGTTGATCTCCACCGCCACCCCCGCCTCGGCGCAGGCCTCGAAGACCACCCGCGCGTCGAAGCGGGACTCCGGCCGGGTCCCGCGGTTGCCCGTGACCAGGCGACCGGTGCAGTGGCCGAGCACGTTGGTGAACGGGTTGCGCACGGCCGCGACCATCCGCCTCGTCAGCGCGTCCGACTCCATCGCGAGCTTGGAGTGCACGCTCGCCACGCGGACGTCGAGCCGGGCCAGCATCTCGTCGGTCTGGTCCAGCCCGCCGTCGTCGAGGATGTCGACCTCGATGCCGCGCAGCAGCCGGAAGCCGGCGGCGCCAAGGTGCCCGTTGACCGCCTCGACGACCTCCAGCTGGCGCGAGAGTCGCTCCGCCGACAGGCCGCGCGCCACCTTGAGTCGCGGCGAGTGGTCGGTCAGGACGAGGTAGTCGTGGCCGAGCTCCATCGCGGTCATTGCCATCTCCTCGATGGGCGAGCCGCCGTCGGACCAGTCCGAGTGCGAGTGCAGGTCGCCCCGGAGCGCTGCGCGCAGGGTGGAGCCTGCTCCGTCAGCGGTCAGCGGGGCGCCGTACTCCGCCTCGACCTCGGCCAGCTTGTCCGGGAGTACGCCGGCCACCGCCTGGCCGATCACCCGCGCGGTGCTCGCGCCGACCCCGGGCAGGTCGGTGAGCGTGCCGGAGGCGGCCCGCTGCTCGATCTCGTCGGCGGGCAGCGGGAGGATCGCCGAGGCTGCCCCGCGATAGGCCTTGACCTTGTAGCTGTCGGCCCGACCGCGCTCGAGCAGGAACGCGATCCGGCGCAACGCCGCGACGGGCGAGCCGTCGTACGTGGACCGTTCGCTCATGTGACCCGCCTCACGCGACTTCTCCGTTCGCGATTTTCTTTTGTCCACAGGCAGTGGAAGAACCTGTGGGATGTGTCCTCGCAGGTCAGCAGGGGCGAATGCGCCTCCTGAGTCGGCGATTCCACCACGTCGTCCCACATCGGACTCACCGATCCTCCCCGTCCGTCCACCGATCCCCGCCGTCGTCCACAGATCTGTCCACAGCCTCATCCACAGGGTGCCGCATCACTGGATTGACCCGACCCCACCGGGCTGCCTAGCGTCGTACCCAACGAGGCCCCCGTGGCCGCAGCACCTCGCTCGCAAGGGGAAGGCAAGCGAGGAGCACCGCGGCTCCGGGGGCTTCGCTGCGTCTCCGGTCGACAGCACGACTCAGCGACCGCCGAACAGCGGCGCCCGACGCTCCTGAGCCGCCCTGATGCCTTCGAGCAGGTCCTCGGTGGCGAGGGTCGTCGGCTGTGCGAGGCCCTCCCAGTCCAGGGCCGCCTCCAGACTCGCATGCGGCCGCTGCAGCGCCACCTTGGTCAGGCGGGTGGCGATCGGGGCCGCGCCGGCGATGCCCGCCGCCGTCTCCACGACGTCCGCGAGGAAGGTGTCCGGCTCCGTCACCCGGGACACCAGGCCGAGTCCGAGAGCCTCGTCTGCTTCGACCAGTCGCCCGGTGAGGAAGAGATCACGGGCCGCAGCGGAGCCCACGACGTCGGGCAGCAGGTAGGTGCCCGCCATGCCCGGATGGAGCCCCAGGCGCGTGAACGGCACCCCCAGCTTCGCCCCGCGCGCGGCGTGGCGGATGTCGCAGGCCAGGGCGAGGCACAGTCCCGCCCCGATCGCTGCGCCGTTGATCGCGGCGATCGTCGGCACCTCGAGGCGGCGGATCGAGAGCCATGCGCGATAGAACGGCAGCATCCGGGCGCGCAGTCCGTCGACGGTGGCATCCGGCTCCGAGGCCAGCCAGGAGAGGTTGCCGCCGGAGCAGAAGGCGCGCCCCTCACCGGTGACCACGACGGCCCGGACGGTCGGGTCGGCGGCGAGGTGATCGACCGCCCGGACCCACGACTCGGTCATCTCGTCACTCATCGCGTTGCGGAGCTCGGGCTGGTCGAGCACCAGCATCGCGACCCCTTCGGAGGGCCGCTCCAGGCGCAGATGGGTCAGCGCCAGGTGGCTGGACGTTTTCAGAGCCGATTCAGACATACCGGGCACGCTACTGCGCGTCTGAACGTGCGTGCCGTAGGGTCGTGGAGGTTCGGAGCCAGACTCCGGACCCCGGCGGGCTTCCCCGATGTCCCCCGTCGCGACGACCGAAGAAGAAATACAAGCAAGGAGGCCGTCATGGCGGAGACCTGGAGCGGCGAGTTCTACTGCGTGAAGTGCAAGGCCAAGCGTGAGGCGGAGGGCGAGGTCAAGGTCAACGACAAGGGCACCCGGATGGCCAAGGCCGTCTGCCCCGAGTGCGGCACGAACCTCAACCGGATCCTGGGCAAGGCCTGAGCAACCGGCTACCAGTCCGACGATCGCGGGCGGCGTCACCTCCGGGTGGCGACCGCCCGCGATTCGTTTCCAGAGCGCCTGTGGATGACGTCAGCGGACGACGGCCCAGCGCTGCCACGCTGGCGGCCATGGGCACCAGCACGCAGCGCCTGACCCTCCGACCCGGCACGCCGGTCCTGCTCCGCGAGCCCGGTCTCCTGCAGGTCGGCCTCCACCACCCGGCCGGCGCGTCCACCGAAGTGCGGATCCTCGACACCCCCGACGTACGACGCCTCCTGGATCTCCTGCGTCAGCCCGGCGGCGCCTCCCTCGACATCGACGAGACACCGGTCGAGCTCGCCCGCGTCGTCGACCGGCTGGATGCCGCCGAGCTGGTCGTCGAGGTCCGTGCGACGGCTGACGCCGAGTCCGGAGTCCGCCCGACGGTGCGCGCACAGTTCGGCCGGGACGCGGAGCGAAGACTCGCCGCGCGCGCCGCGGCGAGCGTCGCGGTCGAGATCGATCCGACCGTGGAGCGGATGCTGGAGCCGCTGATCGATGACCTGATCCGCCGGGCGGGGCTCAGGCGCGTGCCAGCCAGACCGATGGAGGCCGCCGCCCACCTGGTGGTGGCCAGCGGCGTGCTCGATCGCGAGCGCGTCGACCCGCTCGTGCAGGGTGCGATGCCCCACCTGGTCGTGAGTGGCGCCGGCGCCGGGATGCGGGTCGGCCCGTTCGTCGATCCCGGCCGGACGGCCTGCCTGCGCTGCGTCGACGCCCATGAGGCCCTCCCCGACCCCCGCCGACCGCTGCTGCTGTGCCAGGCGGCCCGCCAGGACGCCGAGCAGTGGCCCCCGCGCGACGACGTACTCGATCTCATGGCCCTGGCGTGGGCCACCCGCGACCTTGCGCGCTTCGTCGAGGGCGACCGGCCCTCGACGTGGTCGGCCACGGCCGACTTCGGTCCCCGGAGTGGACCGCTGGTCACCGAGTGGGGCCGGCACCCCGAGTGCGGGTGCGCCTGGGACGCCTGGATCGAGCTGCCCTGATCCTGGAGGCTGCCGAGCCGGTCACCACCACTCGCTGTCGAGCTTGGCCTCCATCGAGCGCAGGTGCTCGCGGGAGCACCGGTCGCAGAAGAGCCGCTGCCGACCGCGCTCGACGGCGCTGGTCCAGGTGATCGGTGGCTCGTCGCCGTCCCTCGTCGTGCCGCAGAAGTCGCAGGTGACGGGCATGAGCGCCAGCCTACGACCGCCCCACGACCTGGAGCTGCTCCGAAATGCCGAGAAGGCCGGCCCGGGGATCTCCCGGACCGGCCTCCGTGCTCACCCGCGATCAGGTGCTGCTCCCGAAGAGGTCGGAAGCGAATTCTGGTCTCGCTGCGGCCCGCGAGGGCCTCAGAGAGCGCGAGCGAGGGCGAGACGTGCCTGCTGCGCTGCCCGCTCGGCCTTGCGGCTCAAGCGGCGGGCGCGGGCCATCTGGGTGGCCTCGCGCGGCAGTGGCGCCTCTCCCAGGCGCGCGGACATCTCCGCGCGCACGAGTGCTTCTGTGTGCATGTGGTACATGGTTGGTATCCGTTCGTGAGGGTTGGTGCGGTGATGGATGGTTGGTGTGGGCTCAGGCGGCCGCGTCCTTGCGGGGCCGGCCCCGGGGCCGCTTGCGCGGGATCACCACGCCGGACAGGAACAGCTCGCCTCCCCAGACGCCCCACGGCTCGCGCCGCTCGAGGGCGCCGCTGAGGCACAGCTGCTGGACCGGGCAGTCCAGGCACAGTGCCTTCGCGGACTCGACGTCCGACGGGGACTCGGCGAACCACAGCTCCGCGTCGTTCAGCCGGCACGGCAGCAGCTCGTCCAGCGTCGGCTCGAGAACACTGGTCGTCATCTGCTTTCACCTCCTCTTCGTTGACCTGATCGCGTGGTCGGTTTCATCGAGGGACCTGCGACCCAGGTGTCTCTCAGGTCCTGAGAAACACGAAGGCCGCGGATCCCGGTGTCGGGTTCCGCGGCCTGGAGGCTGCCGAGCTGAGGGGTGTCAGTTCGGTGGGCTCCAGGCGGCGATGCCCGGGACTGCGACGGCGGCGTTGATCGTGCCGTCGTGGTCCGTGCCGGTGGCGGCGCGCTCGCGCTTGACGTCCGTGGCGGCCACAGCGTCGAAGGCGAACGTCGCGCGAGCGACGTCCGTCATCGGACGCACGGCAATGCCCTGGACCTCGAGGGTCGCGAGGGCGAAGGTGGCCTGGTCGCAGGCGGACAGCGCGAGCTGCCAGCAGGACGGGATCGTCATCGGGTTCATCGTGATGTTCTCCATGGGTGCCACCTCCTTCGGTGCCGTGTGGGCGCCGGCCGTGCCAAGGCCGTGATGCGCAGACTGAATCTGGTTCGTTGAAGGTAGTGCGCGCCAACGAGGGCGCGCAAATCATTTACTGGATATTTCAGGAATTTTCTGAGATCAGTTCCAAGACGGCGCTTCCGTAGCGCTCGATCTTGTTGTCGCCGACGCCGTTGATCCGCTTGAGCGCGGCCAGCGAGGCCGGCTTCTGCTCGGCGATCAGCTCGAGCGTGGCGTCGGTGAAGACGACGTACGCCGGCAGCGACTTCCCGTCCTCGCCGGCCGTCCGGGCGGTCTCGAGCCGCCAGGCCCGCAGGCGCTCGAAGAGCCCCTCGTCATAGCGGACGGGATGGTGGGCGCAGCGGCCGCGCTTCTTCTCGGCGGCCGTGGTCAGCGGCTGGAGGCACTCACGGCAGCGGGCGATCTTGGAGCTGCGGGTCTTCGCCTGCGGCTGCTGGCTCGCCGGCAGCAGCGGGAGCAGGAAGCGTGAAGGAGTGCGGCGAGGCGCCTGGCCAGGGTTGCGGGCGGCGGACCACGACACGGTGAGCTCGCGTCGCGCGCGGGTCATGCCCACATAGAGCAGCCGCCGCTCCTCCTCGACGGCGTCGGGACCGGCCTCGGAGGCGTAGGTGATCGGCAACGTGCCGTCCTGGGCGCCGCAGCAGAACACGGCGTCCCACTCCAGCCCCTTGGCTGCGTGGAAGGTCGCCAAGGTGACGCCGTCGGCCGTCGGGGCGTGTTGCTCGGTGGCGCGCCGGTCGAGCTCGGCGACGAAGCCCGCCAGCGACCCCTCGACGCCCTCGTGGCTGGCGAACTCCTCCGCCTGGTCGAGGATCGCCTGGAAGGACTCCCAGCGGTCTCGCTGCTGACCACGGGCGCTCGGCGGCTCCGCAGCCCAGCCCATGCCGGCCAGCACGGCGCGCACCGCGGTGACCCATCCGCCGTCGGCGCCGGCGCCGTCCTCGCCGGACCGTGCCGCACCACGCAGCCGGGTCACCGCCTCACGGACCTCTCGCCGATCGAAGAAGCGAGCGGCGCCCCGCACGACATAGGGGATGCCGCGGTCGGTCAGCGCGTCCTCGAAGCCCTCGGACTGGGCGTTGATCCGGAAGAGCACGGCCATCTCCCGATAGGGCGTGCCGGCGCGGTGCAAGCGCACGATCCGGTCGGCCACCGCCGCCGCCTCCGCGACCTCGTCCGCCTGACCCGCGA
>NZ_STGW01000001.1:55326-240966 GCF_004912195.1 Nocardioides caeni | reverse complement strand
GCGCGCAGGTACGACGCATCGGCACCTGCGAACGAATAGATCGTCTGCGCGGGGTCGCCCACCACGCACAGCTCGTCGCGACCGCCCAGCCACAGGTCGAGCAGCGCGGACTGGATCGGCGAGACGTCCTGGAACTCGTCGACGACGAACCACTTGTACTGCCGGCGCACCTGCGCCGCGACCCGCTCGTCGGCGTCGAGCAGGCCGGCGGTGAGCAGCAGCACGTCCTCCATGTCCATCCGGCCCTGGTCGCGCTTGACGTCCTCGTAGGACGACATCGCCCGCGCCACGGCCGCCGGCTCCAGGCTGCCGACCGAGCGGGCGCGCTCCGCGGCAACGGCGACATAGGTGTCGGAGGAGACGTTGCTGACCTTGGCCCACTCGATCTCCGAGGCGAGGTCGCGCAGCACGGCCGGATCGGTCGGCAGCCCGAGGCTGCGGCAGGCGGCACCGACCATCGGCAGCTTGGACTCGACCAGCTCGGGCAGCTCCGTGCCGTGCACGTGCGGCCAGAAGTAGCGCAGCTGGCGCAGCGCCGCGCTGTGGAAGGTGCGCGCCTGCACACCCGGCGCACCCAGGGCGCGCAGGCGGCCGCGCAGCTCTCCAGCGGCCCGGGTCGTGAAGGTCACCGCCAGGACCTCGGTGGGCGCGTAGACGCCGGTCATGACGCCGTGGGCGATGCGGTGCGTGATCGCACGCGTCTTGCCGGTGCCGGCTCCGGCGAGGACCCGCACTGGCCCCCGAAGGGCCTCCGCCACCTCGCGCTGCTCGGGATCGAGCGCGCCGAGCAGTCGCTCACTGAGCTCCGCGGACGACATCGGGGGGAACACCTCCTGGCGGTGCGTGGTTGACCTTGGTGACGTGGTTGGCTGGACTGCAGCCGAGAAACAGACCCTAGACGGCGGAGGCGACACAAACCCATGAGCTCGTTCACGATGTACACCACGCCGTGGTGTGGCTACTGCCACCGGCTCAAGTCGCAGCTCGACCGCGAGGGCATCTCCTACGACATCGTCGACATCGAGCAGCAGCCCGAGGCCGCCGCGATCGTGGAGTCGGCCAACAACGGCAACCAGACGGTCCCGACGCTGGTCTTCAGCGACGGGACTGCGCAGACGAACCCGAGCGTGGCGCAGGTCAAGGCGAAGCTGGCCGACCTGGGCGCCTGACTCGCAGGCTCCCCGGCTACCAGCTGCCGGGCAGCGGACCGCCGTACCAGGCCTCGATCAGCGAGCGGCTGATCGAGACTCCTCCGGGCAGCACGAGGGAGCGGTCCTCCGCCCCTGCGCGCATCTCGGCCCGGGTGAGCCACCGCGCCTCCTCGACCTCGGCGTCGTCGAGCGTGAGGGTCTCGTCGACTGCGCAGCCGTGGAAGCCGACCATGAGGCTCGACGGCAGCGGCCAGGGCTGGTTGCCGAAGTAGGTGACCTCGCCGACGAGCACGCCCGTCTCCTCGGCGACCTCGCGTCGTACGGCGTCCTCGAGCGTCTCCCCCGGCTCGCAGAAGCCCGCGAGTGTCGAGAAGCGCCCCTCCGGCCATGCCGGGTGGCGACCGAGCAGCGCCCGCTCGTCGTCGCTGCCGGGGTCGCCGGCGGTGATCAACATGATCACGGCCGGGTCCGAGCGCGGGAACTGGGGCTTGGCACAGTCGACGCAGACCAGCTCGTGGCCCGCGGCCCTCGCCCGCAGCTGGCCGCCGCAGCGGGGGCAGTGCTTGTGGGCCCAGTGCCACTCGGCCAGACCGAGCGCGTGGAAGACCAGCGGCGCCTGCCGCACGCTGTCGCCGGACAGGAAGGGCAGGAGACCTCGCAGGGGGAGCCACCGCTCCGGGTCCGACTGGGTGGCCAGGCTCGGGACGATGACGCCCCACCAGGTCGAGCCGTCGCGCTCCCCCAGCAGCAGTCGTACGCCGTCCGGTGCCTCGCGCGTCGGCACCCACTCCAGTCCGTCCTCCCCGGGGCGGACCCGGGTGCCGGCGATGACGAGAGCCCGGCTGGACTCCTCGGCCCAGCGCTCCTCCAGCCACGCCTCGTCCGTGCGCAGCAGGCCGCGACGGTCGTGGGGATCGGCCACGAGGGCCAGGTGCGGGAGCGTCACGTCGCCAGCCTATCGAGCGTCGGGCAGCCGCGAGGCCGTCCCCGCGGATGCCTCGCCGATGATCTCCTCGAGACCCGACCTGTCCGGCAGGTCGTCGTGCACGACCAGGTCGCCGCTGCGAACGTGGAAGAAGGCGGCGCGCACCCGCTCCAGCGGCAGGCCGCGCAGCTCGGCCCAGGCGAGGCGATAGAGCGCGAGCTGCAGCGGATCGGCGTCCTGGCGTCGACCGGTCTTCCAGTCGACGACGAGGAAGGTTCCGTCGTCCTCGGCATAGACCGCGTCGATCCGACCGCGCACCACCTGGCGGGGACCGTCGGCGGTGACCAGCACCAGCGCGAAGGGCGTCTCGACCGCGGTCGGCACGCGGGAACCGAAGGGACCTGCCTCGAAGCGGGCGATCAGCTCCTTGAGATCGCTGTCATCGTCGATGCCCGCATCACCCCGTCCCTCCAGCTCGTCGGGCTCGAACAGGCCCTGCTGCCCGAAACGGGTCTCGACCCAGGCATGGAAGCGGGTGCCGAAGCGGGCTGCCGGGGCCGGAGGCCGCGGCATCGGACGGGCCAGGTCACGGGCGAAGGCCTCCGGGTCCTCCCGCAGCCGGCCGAGCGCCGTCGCCGAGAGCGACGTCGGCAGCGGCACCTCGACGCGCGACGACCGCTCGGCGCGGGCTTCCGCCAGGAGACGATCGATCTCCTGGTCCCAGTCCGCCACCCTGGCCGCGTCGACCAGGTCGAGCCCGAGGTCGGCGTCCGCGGCGTCCCCGGCCTCGGCGAGCGCCAGGTCGACGGCGCGCACCCGGGCCGACGCCTCCAACCGACGGGCGGTCTCCGCGCCGACGCCCTCGACCGGCCACGGCCGGGACGGGTCGACCGCATCGAACGGGTTGGCGGCCCCCTTCTCTGGCTTCTCCCGCCACTCGACCGGCTCGCCCCAGCCCTCGCACAGCTCACGGATCGCGACCTGGAAGGACGACGGTCCGTAGGGAGTCTTCCGGGCGCCCCACAGGAACGAGGTGACCCACAGGTGGTGCTCGGGGCGGGTGAACGCGACGTAGCCCAGCCGCAGCTCCTCCTCGGCCTCGTGCGCACGAGTCGCGGCACGGTCGGCGTCCAGGGCCGCCTTGTCGTGGCCCTCGAGCTGCGGCAGGTCGGCTGCATCGCCGCGCAGTGGCGCCGGCAGGACAGGCGGCGAGGAGCACCAGAGCGAACGACCCTGGGTGCTCGGGAACCGCCCCTCCCCGACGCCGACGCAGAAGACGGTCCCCCACTCCAGTCCCTTGGAGCGGTGCACGGTCAGCAGCTTGACCGAGTCGGCACCCGACGGCGTGGCGACCTCGAGCCCGTTGCCGGCCTCGTCCTCGGCCGTCAGCCACGCGATCAGCGCGGGCAACGTCACGTCGCCGTCGACGGCCTGGAAGTCCGCGACCGCCTTGATGAACAGGTCGAGGTTCTCGCGACGAGCAGCGGCAGCCTTGCTCACCGACGAGGCGAGCTCGACGTCGACACCGGTTACGTCGACGATCCGGCGGACCAGGTCGAGCAACGGCTCGCCGACGGCCGTGCGCAGCACCCGCAGCTCGTCACGCAGCAGCGCGAAGCGCTCCAGCGCCTCCGGGGAGTACGACGCCGTGCCCGGGTCGGCGAGTGCGTCGTCCAGGCACGGGATCTCGGCCGGGTCGATCCCGTCCGCGATGGAGACCAGCTGCTCGTGCACGGTGGCCGCGCCCTCCTCGCGTCCTCCACGCCCGGCGAGCTCGAAGGCACGCTGGCCGAGCAGGCGCAGGTCTCGCGGGCCGATCGCCCACCGCGGCCCGGCGAGAAGGCTAAGCAGCGAGGCGTTGTCGGTGACGTCCTGGACCAGCTTGAGCGTCGCGACCACGGTCGCGATCTCCGGCAGTCGGACGAGGCCCGACAGGCCGACGATCTCGACCGGGATGTCGGCGCCGGTGAGCGCGTCGAACACGGCCTCGCCGTGCTGGTTGTCGCGACTGAGCACAGCGATCTGCGCCCAGGGCGTGCCGGCGTCGTGGGTGGCGTGGACCTCGGCCGTCAGCCAGGCCAGCTCGTCGAGGTGGGTCTCGAAGACCTTGACCCGCACCGAGCCGGGTTCCTTCGAGCCGTGCTGCAGGGTGGCGACCTTGTCGCCGTACTTGTCCATCAGCGGGACGGCGAGCGTGTTGGCCACGTCGAGGATCCGGGTGTCGGAGCGCCGGTTGACCGTCAACGGCAGCACAGGGACGGGCCCGCCCTCGGCCGCCGGGAAGACCTCGGGGAAGTTGATGATGTTGGAGACCGATGCGCCCCGCCAGCCATAGATCGCCTGGTTGGGGTCACCGACCGCCATCACCGGGTGTCCCTCCCCGAACAGACGGGCGAGCAGGGTCGCCTGCGCCACGGAGGTGTCCTGGTATTCGTCGAGCAGCACGACCTTGAACCGCTGCCGCTCGAGCTGCCCGACCTCCGGCTGCTCCACGGCCAACCGGGCGGCAAGCGCGATCTGATCGCTGAAGTCCATCAGCCCCAGGTCCTGCTTCAGCCGGCGGTACGACGCCACCAGGCCCATCAGCTCGGCCCGCCGGTCGATCACGTCGATGGCCTTCTGACTCGCCTCGACGTAGGTCTTGCGGCCCTTGTCGGCCAGCTCCGCGGCGACCGCCCGCCCGAACGACGCGCGCTCGGTGGCGTCGAACGCGAGCACCTCCTCGGGTCCGACCAGGTGCTCGCTCATCGAGCCGTCGAGTGCGAGCAGGTTCTGGATGACCGTGGGTGGGTGGTCGGAGAGCTTCTCGACGGCGCCGTCGTAGCGGTCGACCGCGCGGGCGCCGAGCTGATAGCGGGCCGCGTCGGTGATCACCCGGGTGTCGGGCTCGTGCCCGATCCGCAGGCCGTGGTCGGAGAGCAGGCCGGCGGCGTAGGCGTTGTAGGTCGCGACCGTCGGCTCCAGGACCTCCTCGTCGTCTGCCTTCGTCTTGAGGTCGAGGACTCCGGCCTCGGTCAGTGCCGACCGCACCCGTTGCCGCAGCTCGGCTGCGGCCTTCGTCGTGAAGGTCAGCCCGAGGATCTCCTCCGGGCGCACCTGCCCGGTCAGCACCAGGTAGACGACGCGGGCGGCCATCAGCGTGGTCTTGCCGGAGCCGGCCCCCGCGATCACGACCACCGGCGAGAGCGGCGCCGTGATCGCCGTCCACTGCTCCGGGCTCGGTGGGAACTCGGCCTTCATCGCCCGCTGCAGGTCCTCGGGCGTGCTGATCGAGGTGCTGGCCGTATCGGTCACTGCTCCACCACCGATCCGGGGCTCTTCACCGGGCAGAGCGGCACGAACCCGCAGTCGCGGCAGTGCTCACCCGCGACCGCGGGGAAGGTCTCCTCGCGCAGGAGGTGCGCGACGTGGGTGATCCGCTCGCGCAGCGCCTCCCGCTCGGGTCCGTCGGCGGCGTGCGGGTCCTGCTCCTGTCGCGTCGCGTGGGGTGAGCCGTCCTCGAGGCCGAGCTGGATCAGCTCCGCACCACCGCTGACCAGGTCGGTCAGGCCGCCCTCCGGGTCGTCGAGCGCGCCTGCGTCGACGGCGTACTGGTAGAGCGCGAGCTGCACGTGGTCGCGCACCGCCGGCCCCGTCGGCTTGCCGCGCCCGGTCTTGAGGTCGACCACGATGACCCGGCCGTCTCCGCCGATCTCCACGCGGTCGGCGTAGCCGTTGATGCGCACGGCGGTGCCGTCGTCCATCCGCACCTCGGTCGCGAACCGCGCCTCGGTGGCGACCAGTCGGCGCGGGTTGCGCTCGTGCCACGTGAGGAAGCGCGCCAGCGCCGCCCGCACCCGCTTGTGCTCGCGCTCCTTCGACCAGGGCGTGCGGAAGTCGAGCCGGTCCCACACGCGGTCGACCTCGGTCATGAGGGAGTCGAGGTCGCCGTCGATGCTGCCGTCCGCGACCCGCTCGGCGAGTGCGTGCACCAGCTGGCCGAGGTTGGCCGATTGGTGCGACCGGACGACGCCGCCGGCCTCGCGCTCGAGGAACCACCGGAGCGGGCAGGCGGCGATCGCGTCGAGCACGGTCGCGGAGATCGGGACCGGCTTGCCGACCTCGCGGATCGGCTCCTCCGACCGGCTGGCCGCGCGAGTGCCCCACCAGGTGGCCGGGTCGGCGGCAGGCACCAGCTGGCGGCGGCCGGCGGACTCGCCGGCCAGCCGGGCCAGCCGTCGAGCGGCGGCGGCGCGGAGCGGCTCGGGAGCTTCCGGGTCGGCGAGCGTACGGCGCAGCTCCGCGACCAGGCCGGCCAGGGAGAGCGGCCGTGGGGGTCGGCCCGAGACGGCCCGGATGTGGTCGCGATCAGGCACGAGCTCCTCCAGGAAACGTGACGGCTGCTCCCCGTCGTCGTCCGGGGAGGCCACGGCCGTCACGACGAGGCGCTCCCGGGCGCGCGTGCAAGCGACGTAGAACAGGCGACGCTCCTCGGCGAGCAGCTCGCGTGGGGTGACCGCCGGGACCACCACCCCGGTGCCGATCCGGTCGGCCTGCAGCAGGGTGGTGCGCCGGCGCAGGTCCGGCCAGCCGCCGTCCTGCACGTGCGCCACCGCCACGAGCCGCCACTCCAGTCCCTTGCTCCGGTGCGCGGTCAGCAGGCGCACCGCGGCGCCGCGCGCACCGCGGTCGGCGAGGGTGTCGGCCGGGATCTCCTGCTGGACCAGACTGGCGAGGAAGGGGCCGACGGCGAGGTGCTCGCGCTTCTCGCCCACCCTGGCAGCGAGGTCGAACAGGGCGCAGATGGCGTCGAGGTCGCGGTGCGCCCGGCGCGCGGAGCCGCCACCGGCCTCGACCGACCGACGCAGTCGCTGCGGCCAGGACGTGCCGGACCACAGGCTCCACAGCAGCTCCTCCGCGCTCGCACCGCCCTCGGCGGCGCTCCGGGTGCCGGCCAGCAGCTGAGCCAGGGCCCGCGCACGGTCGGCCTCGGGTCCGGCGACCTCGTCGAGGACGCCCACGTCGACGACCGCCAGCCGCACGAGCTCACGGGAGCTGCGCGGCGTGCCGCCGGTCTCCTGGCAGGCGTCCTTCTCCCGGGCCCGCAGCTGGCGCGCCAGCCGTCGTACGTCGCCGGCGTCGAGGCCGCCCAACGGGCCCGTGAGCAGGGCCTCGGCGCGCCCCGGGTCGACATGGCCGATGTCGGTGTGGTCGTCGTTGTCGAGGTTGACCACCGCGCGCAACGCCTCGAGCAGTGGCAGCACGGCGGGGTCGCGGACCAGCGGAACCTCATCGCCGGCCACCTCCACCGGGACGCCGGCGGCGCCGAGTGCGCGCCGCAGTGGCCCGATGCTCGCGCGCCCCGAACGGACCAGCACCGCCATCTCGTCCCAGCCGATGCCGTCCTCGAGGTGCGCGCGGCGCAGGATGTCGGCGAGGTGGTCCGCCTCGGCGCGGTCGGTGTCGTAGGTCAGCACCTCGACCTTGCCGTCGCCGTGTGGCCCGGGCGCGCAGGTCGGCGCCAGGAAGGACTCGCGCGCACCGGCAGGGATGGTGCCAGGCAGGCCGATACGCCCTGCCACCCGCTGCGAGGCCATCAGGATCCGCTGGCCGAATCGTCGCGTGGTCTGCAGCGCGACCACCTCGGCGGGGCTGCCGTCGGCCTTCGGGAACTCGGTCGGGAACTCCAGGATCCCGCGGACCTCGGCCCCACGGAATGCGTAGATCGACTGATGCGGATCACCGACGGCGACCAGGTCGCGACCGTCACCGGCGAGCGCACGCAGCAACGCGACCTGTCCGGGATCGGTGTCCTGGTATTCGTCGACGAACACATGGCGGAAGCGGTCGCGCAGCTCGGCGCGGTGCACCTCCGCCTCGATGCCGGCGCGGCGGATCAGGTCGGCGTAGTCGGTGGCGCCGAGGCTGTCGAGGCCGTCGAGATACTGCTCGAGGAAGAGGCCGGCGGCGACGTACTCGTCGATGCCCTCCGCCTCTCCCAGGCGCCGCAGCTCCTCGCCGTCCATGCCCTTCTCGCGCGCCCGCCCCAGCACGGCCTGCACCTCCCGCGCGAAGCCACGAGTCTCCATCGCCTGGCGGAACCGCTCGGGCCACTTCACGGACTCGGGGTGGTCCGCGAGCAGCTCGCGCAGGACGACGTCCTGCTCGGGCGCGGAGAGCAGGCGCAGCGGCGCCTCGTAGAGCTCGGCCGGTGCGTAGCGGCGCACCAGCGCATAGGCGAAGGAGTGGAACGTCGAGCTCAGCTGGTGGCCCGTGGTGCGACCCAGCCGCGCGCTCACCCGATCCCGCAACTGGTCAGCTGCCTTCCGCGAGAAGGTCAGCGCGAGGACCGAGTCGGGATCTGCGCCACCGCGCTCGATCCGGTCCACGATGGCCTCGACCAGGGTCGTCGTCTTGCCGGTGCCCGGACCGGCCAGGACCAGCAGCGGCCCGCCCTCGTGCTCGACCACCTGGCGCTGGCGCTCGTCGAGCGCGGGCGCAGGGTCCGACGATGACGTCCCGCTCAGGACGTATCGGCTCTGGCTGCTCCCCTGCTCCACGAGCGTCACTCAACCATCACGGTCCGACCCAATGGGGCGGGCGGTCCCTCCGACGAGCGCATCCGAGCGCGCCCGAAATGGACGAAGGGCCCTTGTGAGTATGAGTCACAAGGGCCCTTCTGGGTGATCGGTACTGGTGACGCTCCCGATCGATCCGACGGTCCGCGCTGATCCCACGAGCCTCGTCACCTGGCTCGCGCGGCCGGCGTCCCCCTGCGGGGCCGCCTCGCCCGACGTCCCGGAGGACCTCGGCGACCTTCACCCCGGAGGGTGTCGGTGGCCTCCGCCCGAGGGCTTCGGCCTGGCCTGCTGGATCGTTGCCTTCCGGCGATCCCGCTCTCCCGGAGGAGTGCGTGGGAGAAGTTCTACGCCCGTCCATCGCGCCTTGGCAAGGGGTTTCCTCCCCGTTTTTCGCAGGTTCTCGTTCCTCCACCGCCCAACGGCGTGTCGTCCACAGATGTGCGCCCGGTCATCCACAGAGGAGGCCGCCTTCCTCCCCAGATTCCACGGGTGCCTGTGGAGAGCCGACGTCCTCGGGGAGGGTCTGAGTACGGGTGCTCAGCCCGGTTGAGTGCACTGCCGCTGCAGCCGGCCAGCCGTCTTCGACTGAATGGAGGCATGCGCTATGCCGATCCCACCCGATGCCCCGATTGCCGCGACGAGCTCCCCGCGGGCGTCCCGGTCTGCCCGACCTGCCGGCTCCTGGTCCGCCACCCCCTCGCGGTCGACCTGTTCAGCACGCTGCGCCGTGCCGACGACCTGGTCGAGGACCTGCGGACCGCCAGCGACGCCTTCCCCGGTCCCGCGCTCTCCGCGAGCGCCACGGCCGCACCGCTCGGGGGCGCGCTCGTCCCTCCCGGAGCACCGGTCACGCCGAAGCGATCCGTGCCGACCCCGCCCGCCTCGATGCCCGCCACGCCCGCCGCGTCTTCGTCCGGGTACGCCAGCTCCACCGGACCTGTCGACCCGTCACGCACGGGCGTCTCGGTCTCCTCGATCCCCAAGATCCTGCTCGGCCTCGGCGCCTTCTGCCTCCTGACCGCGGGGGTGATCTTCCTGGCCGTGTCGTGGTCGGCCCTCGGCGTCGGGGGACGCACCGGCGTGCTCCTCGCCTTCACGGCGGCGTCCCTGTCGTCCTCGATGCTCCTGCACGCTCGCGGGCTCCGCATCGCCGGCGAGTCGCTCAGCATCGTCGGACTGGGGATGCTCTGCCTCGACGTGCTCGGCGCGGGAGCCGCAGGCTGGCTCGGCGACGGCAGCCGCGGCTGGACGGCGTCCTGCGCCGGTCTCCTGGTCGCGGTCGCCGGCTCGGCGCTCGGTCTGCTCCGGATCGGATCCCAGCCGCGCCTGACCTCGCCCCAGGTCCTCGCCGGCGCCGGACTGGCGACGGCCTACCTGGGTGCGGTCGCCGCCAGCGGACACGATCTCCTCGTCGCCCACGTCGCCACCGTCCTGGCGCTGGCCGTCGCCTGGGTCGGTCACCGGGCCACCGAGGACGCGCTCCTGCGAAGCGCGGCCATCGCCGCTCTCCTGACCTGGTCGGGCGGCGCGATCGTGGCCCTGGTGCAAGGACTTCTCGACCCGACCCTGGTCCAGCTGTGGCGCGATGGGACCGGTTGGTCCTTGATCGCCAGTGCTGCCTGGATGGCCCTTCCCGGGCTCGTCCTGCGCGAACGTCGCCTCGCGCTGCTGGGCGCGGCCGGCGCGGCCGTGGTCGTCACGGTGACCGCGACGCTTCCCGGGATCGACGGCGAGCTGACCTCGATCGGCATGCTCGCCCTCGTCGTCACCTCGGCCTGGCTGGTCGCCCTCGCCGCGCTGCCGGCCGCCGTCCGGGTGGTCGCCGTGGCCCCCGCCTGCGCCGGCGCGGCGATCCTCGCCGGCATCTCCCTCTCCACGATGTCGGTCGCCTTCGTCCGGTGGACCGACTTCCTGGCCGAGAACCCGGCTGCCTTCGACCGCAGCATCGGCCTGCGCCTGTCGGGTCCGGACGCACCGGCCTCGCCGTTGCAGCTCGTGCCCTCCCTGCTCGTGATCGCCGCCGTCGTGGCCCTGCTCGGTCGCGGCAGGATCGGCCGCAGCGCCGTGGCAGCCGGCGCCGCTCTGGTGACCGGCGTCGGCGCGGCCGTCACCCTGATGTCGTACGACGTCGCGCTGGCCCTGCCCGTCGGGGCACTCGTGCTCACTGCCGCCGGCTGCCTCTCCGTCGCTCTGCGCGGCTCCGGCGCCGCGGCGACCGGCTCCGGCGTGCTGGGGCTCGCGCTGGCCGCGATCGCCACCGCGACCGCGCTGCCCAGCGCCCCGCTGGCCGCACTGACCGCAGGCGCCGCAGCCGTCGGTGCGATCACGCTCGCCCGGCTCCGTGACGACGCACTCCGCGCGCTCGGCGGCCTCGCTGCCGCCCCCTTCGTCGGCCTCGCGATCGCCGCGACGGTGCATGTCACCGACGCCGGCGGCGCCTGGGTCGCCGTCCCGGTGCTGCTGGGCGTGGGGATCCTGGCGCTGGCCCTGCCGCGGACCGAGGTCGAGATGGCAGCTGGCGTGACGGCGCTGTTCGCGCTGGCGACCTCACTGCCGCACGTCCAGGACGCGGGCGGGTTCAGCTCGCTGTGGCTGTGCGTGGCCGGCTTCCTGTGCTGCGCGAGCGCGCTGCTCACGCCCGCCCGTCGGCCGCTGGGCGGTGTCGGTCTGGCCCTGCTCCTGCTGGCCACCTGGGTGCGACTGATCGATCTCTCGGTGCGTCAGCCCGAGGCCTACACACTCCCCCTGGCCCTGGCGCTGCTCGCCCTCGGCCTGTGGCGGCTGCAGCGGTCGGACGAGACCAGCACCGTCACCGCCCTCCTCCCCGGTCTCCTCCTCGTCACCGTCCCCTCGCTGCTGTGGGTGCTCAGCGACCCGATCTCGCTCCGGGCGCTCGTCCTCGGCGCGAGCTGCCTGATCCTCACGATCGCCGGCGCGGCACTGCGCTGGAACGCGCCGCTGCTCACCGGCGCCGTCGTCGGCACGATCGTGATCCTCCGGGAGATCGGCCCCTACGCCGGCGCCGTGCCGCAGTGGGTCTGGATCGCGCTCGCCGGCGCCGTCCTCACCGGCCTGGGCATCACCTGGGAGCGTCGGGTGATCGAGGTGCGCCGGACCGTCGGGTTCCTCGGACGGCTCCGGTGACCCGGGTCCACCCCGGACCTGCTAGAAACGACGTCATGGCTACCACTGCACTTGGCGGCAACCCCGTCACGACCGTCGGCGAGCTCCCCGCCGTCGGCTCCACCGCCCCGACGTTCGAGCTGGTCGGCGCCGACTTCAGCGCCATCACCCTCCCCGAGGGACAGCGCGCCGTCCTCAACATCTTCCCGAGCATCGACACCGGTGTCTGCGCCGCGAGCGTGCGCAAGTTCAACGAGCTCGCCGCGGGCCTGGACAACACCACGGTCATCAACGTCTCCCAGGACCTGCCGCCCGCCCTCGGCCGTTTCTGCGGCGCCGAGGGGATCGACAACGTCCAGACCGGTTCGGGCTTCCGCTCCAGCTTCGGCGAGGACTACGGCGTCAAGATGGCCGACGGCAAGCTCGCGGGCCTGTTCGCGCGCTCGGTCGTCGTCGTCGACGCCGACGGCTCGGTGCTGCACAGCCAGCTCGTGCCCGAGATCGCGACCGAGCCGGACTACGACGCGGCCGTCGCCGCGCTCGGCTGAGCGAGTCACTCCCCCGTCGCCGGGTCCCAGAACGCCCGTGACATGTCGAGGCCGCCGCTCGTCCTGAGCGGCGTGTCCTCGGCGAGATGACACTCCCGCGCCCGGTCGCCGTGGCTCGGTGGCAGTGAGCCGTCGGCTCGCACGACCCGCCACCACGGCACCGGGCCGCCGTGGCGTGCCATCACCGATCCGACCTGACGTGGGCCGCCGCCCACCACCCCTGCGATCGCGCCGTAGGTTGTCACCCGGCCCGCAGGGATGCGCTCCACGAGGTCGAGCACCGCTTCGACGTAGCCCTCGTCCACGACGCCATCCAAGCATCCCGGCGTCCCCGAGGACCTGGGAGACGCCGAGAGCCCCGGCCGATCGGCCGGGGCTCTCAGGTGCTCCCTCGGTGCGGACAACGCCTTCGGGTCGCTGGCGGCTCGATGAGGCCGCGACGTCCGATCAACGATGACGCCGCGTCGCGGTTACGCCTGCCGGCCCCGCGCCGCGATGGTCACGATTGGTCGACTTTTCGTCCAGCCCTTGCGTTCGCGGGCGATTTTCGTGTGAGGTGGCCAGCGGACACCGGATCATCCAGCGCGACCCACAGAAGTGGGATCGCGTCGGCGTGGGGTCATTTCACTCATCTCGGAGGAAAAATTGAGGAAATTGGCATCCGGCCTGATCGCTGGTGCGGCCATGGCCGCACTGGCCGGCGCGGCACTGCAGCCCGCCCAGGCCGACACTCCCATCGACGGGCCGGGCAAGCAGCGGCCCGCCCATGTCAAGAAGCACGATCGCCCCGGCCCGAAGACCAAGGAGCAGCGCAGGGAGACGCGCAAGGCGCTCGAGCTCCTGGAGAGCGGCAGCCGCACGCTGTCGCAGCGGGCCCAGGGCGGCGCGACGGTGAAGCTCAAGAACGGGCGGTACGTCGAGTTCCCGGTCAACCGCACCGACAAGGTGCTGACGATGCTCGGCGAGTTCGGCACGGAGTCGAACCCCGAGCACGGGACCGACCCCGGCCCGTCCCACAACGAGATCCCTCGGCCCGACCGTCGCGTCGACAACTCGACCTACTGGGTGGACGACTTCGGCAAGGCCCACTACGACGAGATGTTCAACGGTCGTGGCGAGTCCTTCCGCAACTTCTACAAGGAGGCCTCGTCCGGCCGCTATGACGTGAGCGTCACGACCGAGGACTGGGTGGAGGTCCCCGGCAACGCATCGAGCTACGGCGACAACGCGGTCGAGGACGACGGCGGTTCGTGGGCGTTCATCGCCGACACCGCGGACGCCTGGTACGACGCCCAGGTCGCCGCCGGCAGGACGCCGGCGCAGATCGACGACTACCTCGCGCAGTTCGACGTCTGGGACCGCTACGACTACGACAACGACGGCGACTTCAACGAGGCCGACGGCTACATCGACCACTTCCAGGCGGTGCATGCCGGCGGCGGTGAGGAAGCGGGCGCCGGTGACGACGCGATCTGGTCGCATCGTTGGTACGTCAACGGCGACCTCTACGGCCAGACCGGGCCGGTCGTCGGCGGCGAGCAGAACCTCTACGGCGGCGCGCAGGTCGGTGAGTCGCGGTACTTCATCGGCGACTACACGGTGGAGCCGGAGAACGGCGGACTCGGGGTGTTCGTCCATGAGTACGGCCACGACCTCGAGCTGCCGGACTTCTACGACACCGCAGGCGGCGACAACGGCACCGGCTTCTGGAGCGTCATGTCGTCAGGCTCCTGGCTGGGCCACGGCGATGGCGCGATCGGCACGACGCCCGGCGGCTTCGGTCCCGAGGAGAAGCTCTACCTCGGTTGGCTCGACTACACCGAGGTCGACGCAGGCGAGCGCGGCACGTTCGAGCTGAGTCCGTCGCAGAAGACCATGAAGCGGCACGACCAGGCGATCAAGGTCAACCTGCCCGACAAGACCACCGTGCGGGACTACACGACGCCACCCGAGGGCGAGCACGCCTGGTGGAGCGGTCGCGGCGACAGCCTGGTCAACACCCTCACCCGTGAGGTCCCCGCTGCGGCCTCGGTCGAGGTCGGCGCCGACATCTGGCACCAGATCGAGGCAGGCTACGACTTCCTCTACGTCGAGTACTCCCTCGACGGCGGCTCGTCGTGGACCAACCTCGCCAAGCTGGACGGCAACGCCGACTGGACGAGCCACTCGTGGTCCTACGCCCCCGGCGGAGCGGCGTCGACGCTGCGGATCCGCTACAACACCGACGGCGGCGTCAACGAGGCCGGAGCCTTCCTCGACAACATCACGGTGACGACCGACGGCACGACCTTCACCGACGGCGCCGAGGACGGCGACAACGGGTGGGCGGTCGACGGCTTCACGGTCTCGACGGGCACGGACACCAAGACCACCGAGCGCTACTACCTGATCGAGAACCGTCAGTACGTCGGCTACGACGGGACGCTGGAGGTGGGGCCCTACAACTTCGGCAAGGGCGTCACCCGACCCGACTGGGTCGAGCACTTCCCCTACCAGGAGGGCATGTTGGTGTGGCTCGTCGACGAGGCATGGGCCGACAACAACACCAGCGCGCACGAGGGTGAGGGCTACGCGCTGCCGGTCGACGTACGACCGGACTCGCTGACGTTCCCGGACGGCACGAGCCCGACCAACCGTCGAGAGCCGTTCGACGCGACGTTCAGCCTCTCCCGCACCGACCGGGTCTGCCTGCACAAGGAGGTCAGCACGGACGACGGCGTCCAGCGGCTGGCGGCCTGCTCGCCGCGCCAGCGGGGCATCGCGACCTTCGACGACTCCGACCCGGAGCGCTACTGGACCGAGACCAACCCCTGGAACTCGGTGAAGGTCGCCGGAGTGGGCGTGACGGCCCGCGTCGTCGACGAGGACCGGGACGGCACCATCACGGTCCGCGTCCGCAATCCGTGACCGGCAGGTCCTGACGCCGGCACGCCGCCGGGGACACGACAGGGCCCCGCGATCCCTCCGAGCTTGCTCAGTGGATCGCGGGGCCCTGCTCGTTGCTCAGTAGCTCGGCTGGCTCGGGTCGATCTGGTTGACCCAGGCCACCACGCCGCCACCGACGTGGACGGCGTCGTCGTAGCCGGCGCCCTTGAGGACTGCCAGGCACTCGGCGGAACGCACGCCGCTCTTGCAGTGCAGGACGACCTGCGTGCCGGAGTCGACCGACGGGAGCTGGCTCAGCGCATTGCCGTTGAGGAACTCGCCCTTGGGGATGAGGACCGCGCCGGGGATGTGGTTGATCTCGGCCTCGGCGGGCTCACGCACGTCGATGAGCACGAAGTCGCGGCTGCCCTCCTCGCGCTCCTTGACCATCGACGCGAGCTGGGTCACCGAGATGGTCGCGTCGACCGCGGCGTCGGCGGCCTCCTCGGAGATCGCACCGCAGAAGGTCTCGTAGTCGATGAGGCCGGTGACGGTCGGGTTCTCCCCGCACAGCGCGCAGTTGGGGTCCTTGCGGACCTTCAGCTTGCGCCACTCGAGCTCGAGGGCGTCGTAGATGACCAGCTTGCCGATGGCCGGCTCACCCGCACCGATCAGCAGCTTGATGGCCTCGTTGACCTGGATCGAGCCGATCGAGGCGCACAGCACTCCCAGCACGCCGCCCTCGGCGCAGGAGGGGACCATGCCCGGCGGCGGCGGCTCGGGATAGAGGCAGCGGTAGCAGGGCGCGTCGTCGGACATCGTCGGCGCGAAGACCGAGGCCTGGCCGTCGAAGCGGTAGATCGAGCCCCAGACGTAGGGGATGCCGAGGAAGTACGCCGCGTCGTTGACCATGTAGCGGGTCGCGAAGTTGTCGGTGCCGTCGACGATCAGGTCGTAGCCCTTGAAGACGTCGAAGACATTGTCGTTGTCGAGACGCTCCTCGTGGAGGACCACCTCGATCAACGGGTTGATCTCGTGGATCGACTCCTTGGCCGAGAGACCCTTCGACTTGCCCAGGTCGGACATGCCGTGGATCACCTGGCGCTGCAGGTTGGACTCGTCGACCTCGTCGAACTCGGCGATGCCGAGGGTGCCGACGCCGGCGGCGGCCAGATAGAGCAGCGCGGGGCTGCCCAGCCCGCCGGCGCCGATGACCAGCACCTTGGCGTTCTTCAGGCGCTTCTGGCCGTCCATCGCCACGTCGGGGATGATCAGGTGGCGGCTGTAGCGGCGGACCTCGTCGATGGTCAGCTCGGCGGCCGGCTCCACCAGCGCGGGAAAGCTCACGGGGTTCAGCTCCTCGGTCGAACAGTGCGAAGTGGGGATGTCTACCGGCGTCAACGCCGTGGTGCGCCGCCGTGTTCCCCTGCTCTCCATGGTCCCTGCCCGATCCAGGCCCTGGACGCCACGTCCCACCGGCTGGACGGCCGTGGTCGCCACGGGGACCTGTCCGATCCTGCGGGCTACCAGCGAGTAGGCTTCGCAGCGTGGTGACCGAGCAGTTCGACCTGGACGATTCGCGGCGACGCGGCGTACGCCTGCCCCGGCGCGAGCGGCGTGCCCAGCTGCTGGCCGCCGCCCTCGAGGTGTTCGTGGCGCAGGGATACCACTCCGCCGCGATGGATGACATCGCCGAGCGTGCCGGCGTCTCGAAGCCGGTGCTCTATCAGCACTTCCCGGGCAAGCTCGAGCTCTACCTCGCGATCCTCGACGCCGCCTGCGACGCCATCATCGCCAACTGCCGCAAGGCCCTCGAGTCGACCCACGACAACAAGCAGCGCGTGAAGGCCGCGATCGCCGCCTTCTATGCCTACGTCGGCCACGACACGGGGGCGTTCCGTCTCGTCTTCGAGTCCGACCTCACCAACGAGCCCGCCGTCCGCGGTCACGTCGACAGGGTCACGACCGAGTGCGCCGACATGATCGCCGCCGTCA
This sequence comes from Nocardioides caeni, assembly GCF_004912195.1. Classification (GTDB taxonomy): domain Bacteria; phylum Actinomycetota; class Actinomycetes; order Propionibacteriales; family Nocardioidaceae; genus Nocardioides; species Nocardioides caeni. The sequence continues at coordinate 223,799 of NZ_STGW01000001.1, read as the reverse complement.
TCGCCGAGGACACCGACCTGCCGGCCGGTGCCTCACAGCTGCTCGGTCTCTCCCTGGTCGGCATGGCCCAGGTCAGCGCCCGCTACTGGCTGACGGAGTCGGAGACCGCAGCGGCGCAGCTCAAGCGCGACGACGCCATCGCCCTCGTCGCGGGCCTCGCCTGGCGCGGGATCCGCGGCTATCCCAAGGTCGAGGAGCAGGCCGACGCCTGATCCCGCAGCTCCCGGCGTGGACCGAGGTCCTAGTCTGGACACGACGGGCCAAGACCGGCCCTCGCAGCGACACGAGGAGAGTGACCATGACCGTCGAGGTCAAGATCGGTGTGCAGCAGTCCGCCCGCGAGCTCGTCATCGAGACCGACCAGACCAACGAGGACGTCGCCGCGCTGGTCAAGGACGCCCTGGCCACCGAGGCCGGGGTCCTCACCCTGACCGACACGAAGGGCAAGGTCACGGTGGTCCCGACCGCCAAGCTCGCCTACGTCGAGATCGGTCGCAGCTCCAGCGGTCAGGTCGGCTTCCGGTCCTGAGCGCAGCGAAGGGCGGGAAGAAGCCGTTGGTCGAGGTGCGCCTGAGCTCGCGACGGCGCCTCGAGACCCGGTCCTGAGGCACGCCGCGACCGGTCGCGAAACCAGCCGATCGCACAGACTTTTCACAGCTTCATCGGCGACACTGGACCCAGGCCCCTCACGGCCGGATCCGAGGTCACCATGGTGCATTTCCGCGTCGCCGCGCTGAGCGACACTGGCCCTGTCCGGGAGATCAACGAGGACAGCGCCATTGCCGGGCCCCGGCTGCTCGGCGTGGCCGACGGCGTCGGGGGCGCCGCCGCCGGCGAGCTGGCCTCCGCCACCACTGCCTGTGTGCTGGACGCGCGGGCCCAGGCCCACCCCGGCCTGGCGCCCGACCGTCTCCTGCGAACCGCCATCGCCGAAGCACAGCGGATGCTCGCCACCGCTGTGCGCGCCGACGCCTCCCGCGCCGGCATGGCCACCACGCTCACCGCGATCCTCACCGACGGCGAGCACACGGCGATCGCGCAGGTCGGCGACTCCCGCGCCTACCTGCTCCGCGACGGACGTCTGGCGCCGCTCACGCGCGACCAGACCATGGTGCAGTCGCTCGTCGATGCAGGCCGCATGACACCCGAGGAGGCAGCGACGTCGCCGTACCGCCACGTCGTGCTGCAGGCCGTCGACGGCGAGCACCCGTCCGACCCTGTCGTCACGTCCCTCGACCTGCACCCCGGCGACCGGCTCCTCCTCTGCAGTGACGGGCTGACCGACGTCCTCTCCCCCGCCGCGCTGCAGATGGTGATGGGACTGGAATCGCGCGCGACGGTCGCAGAACGGCTCGTGCGGGGAGCGCTCGACGCGGGCACGCGCGACAACGTGACCGTGGTCGTCGCCGACGTCGTCGACGGTCCGCCTGCCCCGGGGCGGGGCGCCCAGGTCGGCGCGGTCGTGGATCCGGCCAACATCATCGCGCCGGCCCCCTACCTGGGCCTGCGGACGGCCTGACCGCTCGCGGACACACGGCGAGACCGAATCCGGCACGACGGCACGCGTCATGCGACCTACACTGACGACGTGAGCGGTCGACGGCAGTACGAGTACGCGCGCCTGTGGGTGCCGCTCTATGACGCTGCCGCGCTCGCCGTGACACGGCCGATCTACCTCGTCGAGGCCCACGACGGCTTCGAGGGCGTGGTCGCCGAGAAGAACACCACGCTCATGGGCGTCCTCGACGAGCTGGGCCGGCAGGGGTGGCGCATCGACATGGCCGCCGCCCGCGTCACCGATGCCACGGCCGAGCTCCAGCTGCTCATCGACGCCACGCTCGACGAGGCCGACCACGCCGTCGCCCCGGAGGAGCTGGCCGGTGTCGTGGGCTCCGGCGGCGACCCGGCCGGCGTGGTCACCGAGTTCGACGTCTACGGGATGCGCCGGCGCAGCGACGCGTGAGGAACGAACGCGGCGCGTGGGCGCCGGCGGATTGAGCAAGCGCGCGACCGAGGAACGAGGTCGCGACCGCGCGTCGAAATCCAGTCCGTTCCGCGCGACAGTCGACAGGAGGAGGTCGCGACCGCGCGTCGGAGTCGGAGCAGTCAGGCGAACAGGTCGCCGTACTCATCCACGCGCTCCAGCGCCTGCGCCATCGTGAACTGGTCGAGACCCAAGGGATCATCGGCTCCTTCGGCGACCTCCTCCCAGGTCACGGGCGTGGCCACCTGGGGTCGCGGTGTGCCGCGCAGCGAGTAGGGCGCGACCGTGGTCTTCGATCCGGCGTTCTGCGACCAGTCGAGAAAGACCTTGCCCCGCCGACGGGCCTTCGTCATGGTCGCCGTGACCAGGTCGCCGTGACCGGTCTGCAGCTCCTCGGCGATCTCCTTCGCCAGCGCGCTCGTCTCCTCGGGCGGCAGCGGCGCGTCGAGGCGTGCATAGAGATGCAGCCCCTTGCTCCCGCTGGTGACCGGGTGGGCGTCCAGGTCGCGCGCCGCCAGCGCCTCGCGCACGAGCAGGGCGACGCCGCAGCACTCGTGCAGGCCGGCCCCCTCTCCCGGGTCGAGGTCGATGACGAGCCGGTCGGCGCCCACCGGCTCGCCGTCGCCGTCGACCGTCCACTGGTGCACGTGGAGCTCGAGGGCCGCCAGGTTGACGGCCCACATCAGGGTCGCCAGCTGGTCGATGATGGGGAACACGAGCGTGTCGCCGTGCCTGCTCGCGCCGCGGCTGCCGGTCGTGGGCACCTCGGCCGTGCGCACCCAAGAGGGCGTGCCCGCCGGGGCGTTCTTCTCGAAGAAGCTCTTGTCGCCGACGCCGTGCGGCCAGCGGATCCGGGTGACCGGGCGGCCGGCGAGGTGCGGCAGCAACACCGGCGCGATCCGCGCGTAGTAGTCCAGCACCTCGCCCTTCGTCGTACCGGTCGACGGGTAGAGGACCTTCTCCAGGTTGGTCAGCCGCAGCGTGCGGCCCTCGACGTCGACGTGCACCTCGGTCTGCGGGCGCTGGGGACTCCTCGGCATCAGCGGTTCACCAGGTCGTCCGGGGTGAGGTCGGTCCGGACGCCCTGGAACGACGGTTGGCGCAGCCGGTCGTAGCCGACCCCGTGCGTGTCGACGTCCACCACCACGACCGGCTCGACCCACGTCGTGCCGGCGGCGTCGACGCGCGGGACCTCGTCGGCGAAGGGCCCGGTTGCCGTGCTGAGGTCCGCCAGCAGCTCGGTCAGGACCCGGGACTGCTTCGGCCCGATGCCGCTCCCGACCCGGCCGCGATAGAGCAGGCCGTCGGCGGTCGGCTCACCCACCAGGAGGGACGCGAGTCGGTCGGCCGTGCCGGTCTGGGGGCGCCAGCCGCCGATGACGAAGGAGCCGCGGTGGCGGTGCGGGAGCTTCACCCAGTGCGGCGTGCGCTGCCCGGGCCGGTAGGCCGACCCGACCCGCTTGCTGACGATGCCCTCGAGGCCCTGGGCCCGGGTCGCCTCGAAGAGCATCGCGCCGTCGTCGTAGTCCTGGGGGACCTGCCAGCCGGCGCGGCTGAGGTCGAGGTCGGCGAGCCGGCGGCGACGCTCCTCGAGCGGGAGGTCGCAGAGGTCCTCGCCGGCCAGGCGGAGCACGTCGAAGACCATGTAGGTCGCCGGGATCCTCTCGGCCAGTCGGGCGACGGTCGCAGGCTTGCGCACGTGCATCCGATCGGCGAGCACGCGGAAGTCGGGCACGCCGCGCTCGTTGAGGGCGATGATCTCCCCGTCCACGACCGTGTCGTCGCCGACGGCCGGCGCGACGGCGAGATCGGGCCAGGCCGCGGTGATGCGGTTGGCGTTGCGGCTGGTCATCGTGACCGAGCCGCCCGTGACGTGCGTCAACGCGCGGACGCCGTCCCACTTCACCTCGTGGCGCCACTCCTCGCCCGCCGGCACGTGGCTGCTCGGGGTGGCGAGCATCGGCAGCAGGTCGGGCACCCGTCCATCCTGTCAGGCCGGCTCGATCGGGGGACGCGACGAGTACGCTCGACCCATGCGTGCGATCTGGAAGGGCGCGGTCTCCTTCGGGCTGGTCAGTGTGCCCGTGAAGCTCTACAGCGCGACCGAGAGTCACGACGTGTCGTTCCGTCAGGTGCATGCCAAGGACGGCGGGCGGATCAAGTACCAGCGGATCTGCTCGCTCGACGGCGAGGAGGTCCCCTACTCCGACATCGCCAAGGGTTACGAGACCGAGGACGGCGAGATGGTCATCCTCACCGACGAGGACATGGCGAACCTCCCCACGACGTCGTCGCGCGAGATCGCGGTCGAGCGGTTCGTGCCCGCTGAGCAGATCGACCCGCTGCTGTTCGAGAAGTCCTACTACCTGGAGCCGGAGGGGACCGGCGCCAAGCCCTATGCCTTGCTGCGTCAGGCCCTGCTGGACTCGAAGCGGATGGCCGTCGTCACCGTGGCGCTGCGTCAGCGCACCACCACCGCCGTCCTGCGGGTGCGCGAGACCGAGACCGGCGACGTGATCGTGCTGCAGACGATGATGTGGCCCGACGAGATCCGGCAGCCCGATTTCAGTGTCGAGGCCGGCGAGGTCAAGGACGCCGAGGTCAAGATGGCCCAGATGCTCATCGAGACGCTCTCCGGCGACTTCGACCCGGCCGAGTTCGAGGACGACTACGCCGAGGCGGTCCAGGCCGTCGTCACGGCCAAGATCGAGGGCGGCGAGGTGCAGCGCACCGAGACGTCCGCCAAGACCGGCGGCGAGGTGGTCGACCTGCTGGCAGCCCTCCAGCGCTCGGTCGAGGCGGCCAAGGTCTCCCGCGGCGAGTCCGGCCCCGAAGAACCGGTGAAGAAGGCCGGCAAGGCGGCGGCTGGGAAGGCCGCTGCGAAGAAGGCACCGGCCAAGAAGACGGCCACGAAGAAGACAGCCGCCAAGAAGACTGCGGCAAAGAAGTCCACTGCCAAGAAGACGGCCGCCAAGAAGGCCAGCTGACTGGCGTCGACGCGCGGCGTCAGCCGACCGCGGCCTCGGCCTCCTCGATCAGGTCCTTCACGACATCGATCGAGCGGATTCGGCCACTGGTGACGGTGGTGCCCTCATCCGACTGGAGGGCGGTCGGGATGCCGATCAGCTCTCCGTCGTTGTTGACGGCCATGCCACCGGAGTTGCCGGGCGCGATGCGGGCATCGGTGTCGAGCTCCGAGCGCGGGCCGAGCTCGGGAATGTTGAGCACCGTCGAGATGACTCCCGTGGTCACGGTGATCGACGCCCCCGAGCCCGCCACCGCCGGGAAGCCGAGGACCGTGACGTCGTCGCCCGCCCTCAGGTCGTCGGAGTCGCCGACCTCGACGGCCGGCAGGTCCAGGTCGCCGTCGAGGTCGCTGCCGTCGGCGTTGGCATAGATCTGGACGACCGCCGCGTCGAGGTGGCCGTCAGCCGCGACCACCCGCGCGCGGAACGCCGGCGGAGCGTTGGTGTCGGTCATCCCGTCGGTCAGCGAGATCAACAGGTACTCGGGATTGGCGATCTGCGGCCCGCCGTACTGCTCGTAGAGGCCCTCGGCCTCCGGCTCGGCGACATGGGCGTTGGTGAGGATCAGCCCGTCGGAGCTGATGATCGACCCGGAGCCGTGGTATTCGCCGATCGAGGACGGGTCGTCGATGTAGTGCGTCTCCGCGGTGATCTTCACCGTCGCGGCCTTCGCTGCGTCCAGCTCGGCGTCGGACAGGAAGCCCATGGAGTCCGTCCCGGGAGACGGCGGGTGTGTGCCGTCGGGACCGGGCGCGGTGCCCTCGGAGCTGGACCCGCTCGTACGACGGTCGCCGTCGTCGTCCCGACCGATCAGCCAGGCACCAGCCACCGCCCCGCCGATCAGGGTGAGGACGGCAGCGACCACGCCGACGACCACGAGGCGCCGGCCCCAGCGACGACGGGCGATCCGCCGCTCCTCCTCGGCCGCCGACAGGATCGGCACCAGGATCAGCTCGGGGCCTGCCACCGGATGGCCGAGCCGGAGACTGGTCCGCTCGTCGAAGGCGCGGTGCACGACGCGTCGTCCGTCGAGGAAAGAGTTCTCGTTGGAGAGATTGGTGAAGCTCCAACCGCCGGGGTGCGCGTCGATCCGGCCGTGGATGCGCGAGCACGCCGGGTCGCTGATCACCACGGTGCAGTCACTCCGGCGGCCGACGGTGACCTGGGCGGGGTGGCGGAACCGGTGCTCGCGGCCCTCGGCGACCACCAGCAGGTCGGGGCCCGTGCGCGGGGGTGGTGGACCGCTGGGTCCGGGCTGCCCGACCGGACCCGGCGACGCGATGGCGGCCAGGACCTGGGTGGCCTCGTTGCCGTCGATCGGGGGTGGCACGACGGAGCCACCCGGCGGCCGTGCTCCCGCCGCGGGCGGCGCCTGGGGCACAGGAGGCAGGGCCGCAGGGACCGGCGGTGGGCCTGACAACGGCGCCGGCGGCAGGCCGGGTGGGGTCGCCGGAGCCGCACCCGGGGGCGCGAAGCGCTCACTGCCCGGCGCCGCCGCTGCTGGCAGGGGCGGTGGCGAGAGCGGGGGCACGGGAGCGTCCGGCGCACCGGCGCGGCGCGGCGCGACCGCCGTGTGGTCGGGCCGCGGCGCCTCCCCGCCCGGCGTGACCGGCCGCGGGACCGACGTCGGCTCGTCGAGCAGTCCGTCGGGCATGGGCGCGAGCGGCGCCGGGACGGACGGCGTGGCCGACGCGTCGTCGTACTGCTCGGCGGGGATGACCGTGAGCGTCGCGCCGGCCGCCGGCGGACCACAGCGCACCTCGACCCGCTGCTCGATGGGGTGCTCGGTGATCCGCTGCTCGTCGACGAACGTCCCGAATTGGCTGCCCGCGTCGATCAGGGTCCACACGCCGTCGACGGAGCGGATCTCGGCGTGGCGTCGCGACACCGAGCCCGCGGTCAACACGATGTCGGCCTCGATCGCCCGCCCGATGTGGAACGCGGATCGGCCCTCGAGGCGCAGGACCCGGCCGTCGACCTCGACCACGAGCGCGGACACTCCGCTCACCCCACGACGCTGGTCACGGGCGACGACGGTGCCGGCGGCGTCGGCTGTCGGACCTGCACGGTGGCGTTGCGGATCTGGATCCGAGCGCCGTTGACGAGCTCGATCGTCCGGTCCGGCTCCAGCAGGAAGTGCTGACCGCCCGGATAGGTCACGGGCCAGGAGAAGTCGGAGTCGTTGTGCAGGCCCCAGCGCTCACGCGCCTCAGGGTGCTGACGCACCCGTGCGAGCGGCGTCGGCTGATCGACCCCCGAGGTCAGGTGGTCGGAGCGGATGGCCGTCTGCGGCCCGACCGCCAGCGTGCGGCGGCCGATCTGCAGGAGATAGGGCGGGGTGAACTCGGTCTGGTCCTGCCAGCAGGTGAGGCTGGCGTCGCCCTGGCTCCAGAAGTTCGTGGTGCCGCAGGTGGGACAGGCGAGCATCCCGTCGCGCAACCGGTCCATCGCCTTGATCCACTGGCCCTCGGTCACGCGGGCACCCGGGTTGTCCATCCCGTCGACGAAGGCCTGGGTGAACAGGTCACGCAGGAACTTCGGGTAGATGTTCCAGTACTGCTGCACGATCGTCGCGGGGCGGTTCTCGGCGCGGGAGGGGTGCATGCAGAAGAGCGGGTCGGTGCCGAAGTGGGTCATCAGCCAGTGCGCGTCGCGCATCCCGGCATCCGTGCGTGCTCCCTCGAGCGGGTGCCCGAGGAAGAGGGAGTAGAAGAGCAGGACCGCCAGCGAGTGCCGGTCGGTGTCGGTGTTGGGCAGGGTCCGGTAGGTCGTGTCGCGCACGACCTCGGGCGCCATGAAGTACGGCGTGCCGAGCACTCGGCCGGTCCCGTTGTCGATGCCGACGTTGTCGTTGTCGCAGATCAGCACGTCCCCGTTGGACGGATCGAAGAAGACGTTGCCGAAGGAGATGTCCCGGTAGCACAGGCCGCGCGCGTGCAGTCGAAGGAAGCTGTAGCTCAGCTGCCGGCACAGCTCGATGATCGACGCGAAGGAGACGTCGAGGGGCCGACCGTCGCGATCGGCGTTGAGGAGGAGGTAGCTCAGCTCGAGGAAGCGCTGGTGACGCAGGTGCATGACGTAGCCGAAGCTCGCCTCAGCGCCGACCCGGGCCATGCTCAGCGGCCACAGGAAGCGCTGGTGCGGCGAGCCGATCTCGACGAGCTGCTGCATCTCGTCGTACTGCTGCGCGGTCGCGCTCTCGGGCTTGTACCACTTCAGCGCCAGCGGCTCGCCCGAGTCACGACGGACCTCGAAGACGTAGCCCTGACCGCCCTGACCGAGCAGGGAGGTCACCCGGGCGCGTCCCAACGGTCCGAGGTCGACCTCGACGCCCTCTGGAAGAACCATGGGTGTGCCAGACCTCCGTGTGATGACCTGCGGTGTCGTTGTCGCTGTGCCGGGACTGCGTGACAATCTATAGCCTCCACAGGTTCCGGCAGGTTGAAACGCGGACCCAGCCACCGAGGACCGATAGCGTGGACACCGCAACCACCGCTTCCCCCGCACCATCGCAAGGAGGGCTGAGATGAGTGATCGCCTCGGCGGCGCACTCGCCCGCAAGCCACTGCACTTCATCTTCGTCCTGGACGTCTCCGGATCGATGATGCGCGGGGGCCGCATCCAGGCCCTCAACAACGCGATCACCGAGGTCCTGCCACACCTGAAGGACGAGGCACGCGCCAATCCGCACGCCGAGCTGCTGATCCGAGTGCTCGCCTTCGCCAACGACCCCGCCTGGATCATCGAGGAGCCGACTCCCGTCGATCAGGTCCACTGGACCCGTCTGGAGGCGGTCCCGCGCGGCTTCACCGAGCTCGGCAGCGCGCTGCAGACACTCGCCGGGGCGCTCGACCACCTCGACGAGAGCAGCAGCGCCTTCCCGCCGGCGATCATCCTGGTCTCCGACGGCCGCCCCACGCAGAGCAGTGGAGTCACGTTCTCCGAGGGACTTCAGTCGCTGCTCAACAACCGGTGGGGAGCGACCGCCGTGCGGCTCGCCCTCGGCGTCGGCCGGGACGCCGACATGCACTCCCTGCGCCGCTTCATCGGCGACGAGGACGTGCCCCTGCTCCGAGCGGACAACCCGGAGCAGCTCGTCGAATACATCGTCTGGGCCTCGAAGGCCGCCAGCAAGGTCGCGTCCCGACCGGTCGTCGGTCCGGCCACCGGTCTCAACGCGGCGCCCCCGAGCCCGATCGGTGACCCGATCTGGAGCTCCCTGGCATGACCACCCGCCCACCGGGCGATCGGCCCGGGCGGACGCCCGCGACGTGGACGGCGCTGTCGGCGTCGACGATCGGGTCGGTCCACGTCCGTGACGAGCTCCCACTTCAGGATGCCGTGCTGACCTGGACCGATCCGTCCACGGGGCGTGCCGTGATGGCCGTCGCGGACGGCCATGGTCACAAGCTGCACTTCCGCAGCGACACGGGCGCGGCTCTCGCCGTGATCAGCGCCGTCGAGGAGCTGCGGCGGACACTGCCCCGCCTGGCCGACCTCGCCCCCGGTGCCGGCACCGGCGAGGTGGCCACCGACGAGGCACGCGTCCAGGCGGTGCACGCCCTGCTGCGCGAAACGGGAAGCGCCCTCGTCGCCACGTGGACCGAGAAGGTCGGCCACCACCTGGCGGCCCATCCCTACTCGGCCACCGAGGTGGAGTCCGGCGCGGCCGACGACCGGCTCCGCGCCTACGGCGCCACGATCCTGGCGACCGCCGCCGTCGGCGACCTCATGGTCTTCCTGCAGATCGGCGACGGTGACTCCGTGGTGGTCTCCTCCGACGGCGAGGCCGCGCGTCCCCTGCCGGAGGATCCCGACCTCGACGGACTGCACACCACGTCCCTGTGCCAGGCCGACCCGGTCGCGGCACTCCGCGTCGCCGCACTGGACGCCCGCGGCGACAGGGTGGCCCTCGCCTTCCTGTGCTCCGACGGCTTCAGCCGGCCGCGGGTCGACGCCGACGGCTGGTGGCGCGAGACCGGCCAGCAACTGCTGGACTTCAGCCGCCAGCGCGGGCTGACCTGGGTCAAGGAGCAGTTGCCGGACTGGCTGGCCGAGCCCGCCCGCGTCGGCGGCGACGACACCACCATGGCGCTGCTCATCCGCTCCGACGTCACGGGGATCTCGCGCCCCGACCTCGCCGACACGATCCCCACGCCGGACACGACCCCGCGCGCGCCCCAGCCCGATCAGCCGGACGCGCCCGACGAGTGGTCGGCGACGGACGAGGAGCCGTTCGATCTCGACGCGGCACCCGACACCGTCCCGACGCCGGCACCCGGATCCGGCTGAGCCGCCCAGCGCGCAGAGATCAGGCCGGGGTCACTCCTCGCTGGGCCACCAGTCCTCGACGAGCTTGAGCTTGCCGTCGAAGCTCCATGCGATGCCGTAGCAGAAGCACTGCGCCTCGTTCCAGTCCCAGTAGACGGTCGCGGTCGTTCCCTCGGCGTTGAGGTAGCCGTAATAGGCACCCTCCGTCCTGCCCTCGCCGAAGCGCCACGGGCCCCCACCGCCCTGGGTGGAGGCGGCGTCGTACTCACCCTTGTAGTAGGCCCGCTGCTTGCGGAGACCCTCACGGGTGGTGAAGCGGCCCACGCTCACGACGACGCCGTCGACATCCGCCGTGCAGTTGTCCTCCTCCGACTCGCCGTCGAAGTAGGTGTGGCTGCGGGTGCAGCCGGCGATGTCCATGTTGATGCCGATGAACTCGCGCAGCTTCTCGTTGCCGGGCCCGCTCGGGACGCTCACGCGAGGCGACGCGTCGTCGAAGAGCGCGCGCACGGTGTCGAACTCGGCGCCTCCCTCGCCCCGGATCGTCGCGGACTGGAGGGCCGCGGTGCTGTCCCAGTAGACGAGGGCGGCGTCGTTGCTGCCCGCGGGCTCCGGGTCGAACGTGTAGAGAGCGGATGCGTCCTCGACCTGGGTGATGGTGCCGGCTCGGTAGTCGAGCCGGGTCTCGCGCGCGTTGGTGAAGGCCGCTTCGTCCGACCAGGTGACGAGCTGAAGGGTGGCAGCGTCGAGGGTGCAGTCGACGACCTCGGACTGTCCCGACGTGGGCGTGCCCGCCTCGCACTCCCCCGCACCGGTGCTGATGCCGGCCGCCAGGGCGTCGTACCGCTCGTCGATCGCGTCGGGCTCGACGTCGACCGTCGCCTCGGTGGCGCTCGGTGAGGCCTTGTCCCCGTCGTCGTCGGCGCTGGGGTCGTCACCACCGCCGGCGATGAGGACGACAGCGACGATGGCTCCGGCGATCACGACGACGACGGCAACGGCCGCGGCGACCCACACCGCCACCGACCGCTTCCTCGGCGGCGGAAAGCCGCGGGACGGGACCGAGGAGTAGGGCGCCCCCGGGATGCCGACGCCCGGCGGGGCCGTGGTGACGCCCTGCTGCGGCACCTGCGGCCACGAGGTGGGTGGCGACTGCATCGGTGGCTGCTGCACCAGTGGCTGCTGGACCGGCGGCCAGGACGGTGGGGGCGACTGCACCGGCGGCGCGGTGGTCGGCGGCGGACGATGCGTGCCCGGCGCGCGCTGGGACCGGTAGCGAAGGACGACCGCCTCCGGCACCTTCCCGACGGCGAAGCCCAGCACCGCGGCGGCCCAGCTCGCCGAGACCCGGTCGTCTCCCCCGCGTTCGCGGGCGAGACGGGCACCCGTCTCCTCGACGGCGCGGTCCGGGGTGGCTCCACCCGACAACAGGTCGTCCAGGCTGGTGAGGACGTCGAACCGAACCGCGTCGACGAGCAGGTTGATCTCACCCGTGGTCGCCTGGTCCTCCTCGAGCACGTCGTCGAGGACACCGCGGAAGCCGGCTGAGTCCTGCATCATGCCGGGTCCGTGCGCCGTCACCAGCTCGCGCAGGGCGTCGTGCAGCTCCACGGGGGCCTCAGATGCCGAGGGCCGAGGCGCGCTCTGCCACCTCGGCCGCGGTGCGCGGGCGCGCTCCGACGTCGGTCGACAGGCACGCCTCGATCAGCTCCCGCGCGGCGGGAGGCAGGTCGTCGGCCAGGGTGGGCTGGGACCCGAGGATCGAACGGACCAGCAACAGCGGCTCGGTGCCGCGCAGCTCGCCGTAGACGCCCTTGCCGCTGATCGCGAAGTGCAGGGACGCCCCCAACGACCAGATGTCGCTGGCGCGCGAGGCCTGCGCGCCGAGCATGATCGCCGGGTCGGTGAACTCCAGGCCGATCTGCCCCAGACCCGTGGTCACCATCCCCGGGGACAGCAGCTGGGACAGGCCGAGGTCCGCGAGCCGCCCGCCGTCCTCGGCCAGCAGGATGTTGGCGGGCTTGATGTCACGGTGTGCGATGCCCCGCTCGTGCAGCGCGTGCGCGGCCAGGGCCGCGTCGCGCACGGCCGCGACCCGGGCGCTGGTGTCGATCTCGACGTTCGGCTTCTCGAGCGAGCCCAGCGGCAGGAACTCCATCGCGTAGTAGAACGCGCCGCCGTGGCGTCCGGCGTCATAGACGGCGACGAGGCGGTCGGAGTCGGCGACGCTGAAGTGCTTGAGCTCGCGCGTCGCACGGCGGAACGCGTCGTCGGAGGTCGGTCCGGCGATCACCTTGACCACGACCTCGGCAGCGGGGACACCCAGGCGCGACGGGGCCTTCGACAGGTAGTTCGTGCCGTAGTTCGACTCGCCCAGGGGGCGGACGAACTCGTAATCAGCGATTCCCTGCACTCGATCCTCCGTGACTGTCGGTGCCGACACCCGGCCGGGGACCAGCATGTCACGGGCGGACGGACTCCACACCCGGAAACACCGCCGGACCGCGACCGTGACCGCCTGGCGTCGATCCACCGATCCACGGCCTGGCGAACGGCACCAGACAGGTCCGGTGAAACCCTCCCAATCAGGACCGGGATGGTGCAAGGATTCACTGAAACGCACATCGGGTAGCGGGTGTAGCGTTCCGACGCCCCGAGCGACCGAGGAGAGGCACCTTGATCGATCCCTCCGCAGCATCGGTGGTGCCCACCACCGACCCGTCGACGTACCTGCCGGCACAGCAGATCACGGGTGATCTCAACGACCAGCTGCTCCAGTCGGACTTCTGGACCGACGAGATGGTGGCAGCGGCCGGCATCCCGATCGTCGACATCCCGTTCGTGACGATCGGCGGCGGCATCGGCAGCTTCGTGACGCTCGACTATCTCCGGATCGCCGGCGTGCCGACCTCGCAGATGCGGGTGCTGAGCACGCTGGACTTCGCGTGGCAGACCTACGAGTACCTGACCCGGGTCTCCCAGGTGCCCCGGCCCGAGCGGATCCGCTCGGACTCGGCGTCGCGACCCGACAACATCTGGGGCTTCCCGTCCTACGGCTTCGCCGAGGGCGTGCGAAAGCTCGACCCGAAGGTGCTGTGGGGGCTCTTCAGCGAGCCGATCTTCGCCGACTACTACACACCGAAGGCCGGCAACGTCTTCGAGCAGCTCGAGCGCGAGGCCAAGCGGATCGGCTACGACGAGAGGCTGGTCAAGGGCCTCGTCCGGATCGTGCGACGCCGCTACGGCGGTGGCTACTTCACGATCCTGACGCCGCCCGAGGGAGCCTCGGCGACCAAACGCGTCGCGTTCCGATCACAGTACGTCCACGTGGCCGTGGGCTATCCCGGCCTGAAGTTCCTGCCCGAGCTGCAGCGCTACCGGACCGAGAACAACGACTACCGGCACATCGTCAACGCCTACGAGGCCCACGAGCACGTCTATGAGCGTCTGGTCCAGCACCCCAGCACGGTGCTGGTGCGCGGCGGCGGCATCGTCGCGTCCCGCATCCTCCAACGCCTGATGGACGACCGCGAGAAGTTCGGCGCGCAGACCAACATCGTGCACCTCTTCCGCACCTACATCACCGGCACCAACGACGGCTACGGCAACGAGGCCGACCCGCGCCCCGGTGGCGGCAGGACGCGGGTGTTCATGCGGCGACGTGGCGGCAACGGCTGGGCGTACCAGGGCTTCAACTACCCCAAGTCGGTGTGGGGCGGTCAGCTCAAGGCCCAGGTGCGTCAGCTGGAGGGCGAGCAGCGCGCCGAGCTCTACAAGCGGATGGGCGGCACCAACACGCCGTGGCGCAAGAGCTGGCAGCGCCAGATGAACCAGGGCCGTCGCGAGGGTTGGTACAACTGCGTCGTCGGCACCGTCGACGACATGCAGCCCAACGGCGAGCGGATCGTCAACCAGATCCGGACCGCGCAGGGCGTCGTACCGGTCGAGGTCGACTTCGTCATCGACTGCACCGGACTGGAGGCGGACATCGCCGAGCACCGGCTGCTCAAGGATCTGCTCGAGCACGGTGGTGCGAGCCGCAACCCGGTCGGCCGGCTCAACGTCGACCGCAACTTCGAGCTGATCGGCACCACGTCGGGCACCGGCGCGATGTATGCCTCCGGTGCCACGACCCTCGGCGGCTACTTCCCCGGTGTCGACACCTTCCTCGGCCTCCAGGTGGCGGCCCAGGAGATCTACGGCGACCTCGCCAAACGCGGCTTCTGCAAACGGCTCGGTCCCGTCCGGTCGACGACCCAGTGGTGGAAGTGGCTGGCCGGGAGCGCGCCGTGACCGCCGCTCCCCCGCTGCACGCCCCCACCCGACCGACCGCCCCGGGAGACTGCTGATGTTGCCCACCCTCAACGGCCGGATCCAGACCAGGATCTTCATGCTCGTCGTCTTCGGCGGCGTCATCACCTTTCTCATCACCCCGCTGCTCCCGGGCAACGACGACGTGGACCTCGGTTTCGACGGCGACAGCTACCAGGCCACGTACCTGATCCTGCTGACCACGCTCGTGCTGGGCATCGTGTGGGAGCTGATCTACCACGGCATCCAGCAGTTCCGCTGGGAGAAGGACTGGCCGACGATGTTCGGCCTGATCACGATCGTCAACGAGGCGGCGCTGGTCTGGCTGCTCGTCGACATCGGCGCCGTTCCCGGCATCGAGGAGGACTCCGTCCCGTTCTGGGCCTTCTTCATCGACTTCTCCGTGATCTGGTTCGTGATCTGGGTCTGGACCAACGGCCCGATGCGCGTGCCCTTCATCCGCTGGCGCTTCTTCGGTGGAAGGATCGTGTGACCATGCCCCTCACCTCTGCAGACGACTGGTCCCGAGCCACCGTGGTGCCCGGCCCCGGCGAGGGCACTCTCGCCCGGGTCGGCCCGGTCGCCCTCCTCGTCGGATCCACCGACCCCACGGCGGTCAAGCCGTATCTCGAGCACGCCCAGATGGTGGCCGCCAACGGGGGTCAGGGCCGCCAGCTGGTGCGCGGCTACGCGCTGATGCTGTCCACGGCCGTCGACCAGTCACCGGGCTTCGCCGCGCTCGCTCCGCACTCGACCGGTCTCGCCGTGTTCGTCGACGGTGACGTGACGGTGACGGTCGACGGCGAGCAGATCTCGGGAGCCGACTCGCTCGCCTGGGTGGAGCGCCTGATCCCATGGCCCGTCTCCTCGGTGACCGTCACGCTGCCCCTCACCGCAGCGCCGACCGACGACTCGCCCTATCGCCTCGACGGCGGTGTCGTGCCCGCGGGGTCCTTCACGGTGCCCGCGAACAGCCCACTGATGAAGGCACCGACCATGGCGCCCGACACGGCCGAACCGGCCATGGCAGAGGCCATGTCCGGTGACGCCATGATCGACGACAGCAGCGGGTCGACGGACGAGATGGCGGTGCCAGCGACCCCCGTCCCTCCGGCGCCGCCTGCGCCGGAGGTCGTCGCCGACATCCCCGAAGCCGCGGCACACGCCCACGACGACGGGCACGTGCACGACGCGCCCCCGCCCGTCCCGTCCGGACGCCCCCTGCCTCCCCCAGTGGCCGACGAGCACGTCAGCTTCCAGTCGGTGCTGATGTCCGACGTGGACGACGACATCGACGACTTCGAGCCCCTCCCGATCGTCGAGCACGCCGAGCAGGTCATGGACGACGCGGCGCAGGAGATGGTCCGAGGCGTCTACTGCAAGAACCGGCACTTCAACGACCCGCGAGTGCTGTTCTGCGGCATCTGCGGCATCAACATGGTGCAGCAGACGCCGGTCCTCGTCAGCGGCGTGCGACCTCCGCTCGGCGTCATCGTGCTCGACGACGGGTCAGTCTTCCAGCTCGACACGGCCTACCTGCTGGGCCGCGACCCGGGCGCGGACTCCCGGATCACCTCCGGTGAGTTCCGGCCGCTCCCGATCATCGACCAGTCCAACCAGGTCTCACGGGTCCACGCCCGGCTGGAGATGCGTGGCTGGGACGTCGTGCTGATCGACAACAACTCGACCAACGGGACCTTCGTGCACGTGCCGAAGACGCCTGACTGGGTGCGGATGCCGCCCGGCACCGAGCAGGTCCTGGTCCAGGGCACACGGGTACGCATCGGCCACCGCACGCTGGCGTTCAACACGCACGCCGGCGCCAGCAGCTGAGCTCAGCCTGGAATCAGCCCCGTGCGGTCGTCGCCCCCAGCTCCACAGCGGCGAAGTCGACGGGTGCGGCGTCGAGCTCGGCGCGGACCCGGATGACGGCAGCGCCGCTGAGTCCCGCGACCTCGATCGGCGGCGCCGCGAGCGGTCCGTCCTCGGGCGTCCCGTCCAGCAGCGGGATGCCGCGCTCCTGCAGCTGGGAGCGCACACCGGCCGGCCGTCGGCCATCACCGCGGACCTCGAGCGACACACCTCGGGCCACCGCCAGGCGGGCACCCAGCAGCACCGCGGCGTCACCGTTGCCGTCCCCCGTCCAGTGCGCCACGACCCGGGCATCGACGTCCGGCGCCGCCGCTCCAGCGGCCACGATGACGACCGGGGACTCGTTCGCTGCCCGCACGGCCTCCTCGGCCGGGTCGTCCGACCACACGACCAGTCCCTGGGGCTGCAGGACGTCGACCAACTCCAGGAGGTCGCCTTCGACGTCACCGCTCGGGTGGGCGATCACGCGGACCGGGATGCCGATCTCCTCACCGCGGCGGACCAGGACCTGCTGTCGGCCCATGGCCTCGGCCATCTCGGCCAGGTCGAGCGACATGCCGCTGCCGACCTCCAGCGCACGTCCCTGCAAGGTGATCTCAGCGACGACGATCTCCGCCGGTCGCGCGCCAGCCAGGGCTGCGGCGGCCACGTCGAGGAGCACCTGGTTGTCGTGCCCGTCCCGAGCGAGCACGAGGACCCGATCGACCGCCTCCTCGCCGAGTGCCGCCCGCTCCGCCTCGGCGATGTCGCGGGCCACACGACGCCGGGGATAGGCGAGGTTCAGCAAGGGCCCGGTCATGATGGTCGTGACCAGGGCCATCACCACCATCATCGTGAACAACTCGTCGCTCAGCAGGTGGAGCTCCTTGCCGACGGTGAGGATGACGATCTCAGTGAGACCCCGGGTGTTCATCAGGATGCCCAGTGAGTTGGCCTGCCAGTGCGGCACTCCGGCCGAGCGCGCACCCAGGTAGGCGCCGACGTACTTGCCGACGATGGCCACCGCGAGGATCGCGACCAGCTGCAGGAAGTTCTCCCCACTCAGGCCACGGATGTCGACTCCCAGCCCGGCGACCAGGAAGAACACCGGCAGCAGCAGGAGGACCGATATCTGCTCGAGCCGCACGAGGATCTCGTGGCGCAGCTGCGCTGCGTCCTCATGCGGAAGGATGGCACCGAAGAGGAAGGCGCCGAAGATGAAGTGCACCCCGAGGTACTCGGTGGCTGCGGAGAACAGCAGGATGCCGACGAGCACGATCGAGAGGATCGAGGGAGTCAGCTCCCCGGCCTTCCGGTACATCGATGTCAGTCGGGTCAGCACCGGGCGCACGACGAAGATCGCCACCAGCGCGAACGGGATCGCGAGGTAGATGATCCAGTCCGGCCCATGGCCGTGACCCTCGCCTCCGGCGACACCGATCACGACCGCCAGCATGGTCCAGGCCAGGACGTCGTCGGTCGCGGCGCAGGCCAGCGCGAGGCCGCCGGTCTCGGTGCGGTGCATCCGGCGGTCGGTCAGGATCCGGGCGAGCACGGGGAACGCCGTGATCGACATCGCTGCGCCGATGAAGAGGGCGAAGGGCACCACGTCGGCGCCCGCGAACCGCAGGTCCTTGAGCGCCAGCGCCAGGAAGAAGCCCATGGTGAAGGGCAGCAGGATCGATGCGATCGAGACCGAGGCAGCCACCCGGCCCCGCCCCTTCACCAGCGACACGTCGAGCTCGAGCCCGACGACGAACATGAAGAGGACCAGCCCGATGCTCGCCAGCAGCTGCAGGTAAGGCTGGGTGTCGAGCGGGAAGAGCTGCTCGCTCAGATCGGCTCCGAGCAGGCTCGGGCCGAGCAGCACGCCGGCGATGATCTCGCCGACGACGGGCGGGATCCCCACCCGACCGGCTGCCAGACCAGCCAGACGGGCCACGACGATGATCAGGGCCAACTGGGCCAGGATCACGGTGATGTCGTACACAGGCGCACCTCTCTCGACGGCCGACTGGGCTGAGCCTATTGGTTGCCCGTCAGGGGTGAGGACCAATCGGTCAGGTGGTGTCCCAACGGAACAGCTTCGCCGCCAGCGCCGTGATGACGACGGCGAAGGCGGCGAGGATCAGCAGCGGGACGACGGCGCTGCCCGGCCC
The DNA here is from genome assembly GCF_004912195.1 of Nocardioides caeni. GTDB lineage: Bacteria > Actinomycetota > Actinomycetes > Propionibacteriales > Nocardioidaceae > Nocardioides > Nocardioides caeni. Next base: position 205,197 of record NZ_STGW01000001.1, on the reverse strand, counting down.
CTGCCCCCGCACCATCACGTCCAGCATCCCCTCGTTGAGGTGCTTGAGGGGAAGGAGGTCCGAGAACCGCTGCAGCCAGGTGGGCGCGCCGTCCAGCGGGAAGAAGGAGCCGCTGAGGAAGGCCATGGGCAGGACCAGGAAGTTGGCGAGGTTGACCGCACCCTCCACCGTCTTGGCCACGGCTCCCGCGAAGAGCCCGACGGCCATGAAGCACAGGGTGCCGACAACCACCAGGGGGAGCGACATCCACCACGAGCCGGTGAGCTGCAGGCCGAACGCCGCCGCTGCGAGGCCGACGAAGACGGCGAGCTGGACCAGCGCGATCGTGAGGGTCACGGCGATGCGCGCCGCGACCACCGTGCCGGTGCCGACCGGGGCGAGCTGGAGCCGGCGCAGAAGCTTGGACTGTCGCCAACCCTGGAGGGTCGCGGCTGCACCGAATGCCGCACTCATCGCGATCGCCCAACCCAGGAGGCCCGGGGTGACGAACTGGATCGTGGTGAGCGAGTCGTCCTCGACGGCGGCGCTGGACAGGGAGAAGCGGGGCGGCTCGCCGCTCAGCGCCACGTTGGTGCCGTCGACCAGCGCCCGGAGAGTGCCCTGGGTGATGGCGGCCTTCACCTGTTCGGTCTGCGTGTAGTGGGCGATCAGCTCGTCGCCGCGCTGCTCGAGCACCACGTCGGCATCGCCCTTGCGAACCTCTTCGATCGCGGCGGCCAGGTCGTCGGACCTGGTGACCTCGAAGGTGTCCTCGAAGGCCTCCCGAGCCCCGTCGGGCAGCTCATCGACGAGCGCGACGTCCCCCACCTGCACCAGGTCGACCTTCGACTGGTCCTGGCTGGAGAACAGGCCGCCGAAGAGCACCAGGAACATCAGCGGGAAGATCACGGCGAAGAAGACGGAGGCCTTGTCCCGCAGGAAGCCCCGAAGGATCGCGACGGACAGCGCCCAGAACGCCGAGCGGTGATAGCTCATGCGCGATACTCCCGTCCGGTCAGGGAGAGGAAGACGTCCTCCAGCGTGCCGGTCTGGACCCGCACACCGTCCAGACGGCGCGAGGTGGCGAGTTCGGCGAGGACGGTCGACGGGTCACGTGTCACCAAAACGATCCCGTCCAGGTCGTCGTGCTCCACCTCGGCGACACCCGGGAGCTCCAGCGCTGCGGCATGGTCCAGCACTCCCGGCGCCACGGTGATGCGTGCGGGCGCGTCCAACCCACGGACCAGCGAGGCCGGGGTGTCGAGCACCAGCACCCGGCCGCGATCCATCACCGCGACGCGGTCGCACAGCGCCTCGGCCTCGTCCATGTGGTGGGTCGTCAGGACCACGGTCCGTCCCGCATCGTTGATCGACGACAGCAGGTCCCACAGGTTGCGCCGCGCCTGCGGGTCGAGCGCTGAGGTCGGCTCGTCGAGGAACACGAGCTCGGGATCATGGACGAGCGCGCAGGCGATCGAGAGTCGCTGGGCCTGGCCTCCCGAGAGGTCCTCGACCCGGGTCGAGATCTTGTCGACCAGTCCGACCCGTTCGAGCCACTCGTCGGCGGGCGCCCTGCCGACGCCGTAGAGACTGGCGAAGGTGTGGATCTGCTCACGGACCGTGAGCCGCTCGAAGAACGACGAGGCCTGGAGCTGGACGCCGATCCGTGCCTGCAGCCCGCCATTGCGAGGCCACACCGCCTCGCCGAGGACCCGCACCTCACCACCGTCGGGGCGACGCAGCCCCTCGATCATCTCCAGCAGCGTCGTCTTGCCCGCACCGTTGGGGCCGAGCACCCCGACGAACTCTCCCTCGCCGACCTCGAGATCGACGTGATCGACCGCTGTCAGGTCGCCATAGGTCTTGATCAGCCCCCGCGCCAGGATGGCCGTCACGACAGCAGGCCACGCACCACGCGCAGACCCACCGACACCTTCGCGATGTCGGCGGGCTCCTCGCGACACACGGCGGCGAGGGCCGTCATCGCCTGACCCACGTCGCCGCCGGCCTCGGACTCCCAGTCCGCGACCCGTCGCTCGGCGGCGGTCATCGCCTCCTCGCCCGAGACATCGGCCGTCTGGTCCTCCGCTGGCGGGGAGTCCACCGTCGCCGCGAAGACCTGCGCGGTCAGCTGGGCGTGGACGCCGTGCAGGTCGTCACGCAGGGCGGCGCGCGCCATCGTCTGCCACTGGTCGGCCCGGGGCAGGTCCACGATCTGTTGGTGCAGCGCGGACAGTCCGAGCCTTTCGCCGAGGGCGAAGTGCACCCGCGCGACGTCGGCTGGCGGGAGCTCCAGGCGTGTGGCGATCTCGACCACGTTGAGCAACGAGTAGGCCACGTCGTAGGTCGCCACCCTCGCCGCGAGGTCCTCCGGCACCCCCTGGCCCTCGAACGTGCGCCGGCGCGCCTCGTAGGCGTGCAGCTCGGAGCCGCTGAGGAGTTCGGGCAGCTCGAGCATCGTCGACTGCACCGGCTCTGCGAACATCTCGACCGTGCCGTGGCTGTCCAGCGGCGCCCGCCGGTTGGTCACCAGCCATCGCGACGCCCGCTCGACCAGGGTGCGCATCTCGACCCGCATCCGTGTCTGGACCGCGGCGTCGAGCTGGTTGTCGTACTGCTCCAGCTCCTTGCGCAGTGCCAGCGATCCGAAGATCTCGCGAGCGACGAAGTTGGCCCGGGTCAGCTCAGCCGGGCTGGCGCCAGTCTCCCCCGCGAGCCGCGGCCAGTAGGTCATGCCGGCGCCGTTGACCAGGTCGTTGACGACCTGGGTGACGATGATCTCGCGCCGCAGCGGATGGGCCGCGACCTGCTGGCGGAACCGCTCCTGGACCGGCGTCGGGAAGTACGACACGAGATCCAGCGTGAGGTAGGGATCCTCCGGCAGGTCGGTGGCCAGGAGCTCGTCGGCCAGAACGATCTTGGTGTAGGCCATCAGCACCGCCAGCTCGGGCATCGTCAGCGCTCCCTGCGACTCGAGTCGGCGCTGGACCTCTCGGGTCGCCGGCAGCGCCTCGAGCTCGCGGTCCAGCAGGCCCTCGCGCTCGAGATGACGCATCCACTGCTCGTGCACGTGAAGCAGCGACGGTGCGTTGCGGGCCGCATTGGCCAGCGCGAGGTTCTGGTCATAGTTGTCCCGCAGCACCAGGTCCGCGACCTCGTCGGTCATCGACGCGAGGAGCTCGTTGCGCTGCTTGCCCGTCAGGTCACCGTCACGAACGATCTGGTCGAGCAGGATCTTGAGGTTCACCTCGTGGTCGGAGGTGTCCACGCCCGCCGAGTTGTCGATGAAGTCGGTGTTGATGCGGCCGCCGGCACCGTTGACGGGGTCGGCGTACTCGATCCGTCCACGCTGGGTGAAGCCGAGGTTTCCGCCCTCGCCGACGCACCGCACCCGCAGCTGACCGCCGTTGACGCGGATCGCGTCGTTCGCCTTGTCCCCGGCATCGGCGTTGGTCTCGGTCGCCGCCTTCACGTAGGTGCCGATGCCGCCGTTCCACAGCAGGTCTGCGGGGGCGAGCAGGATCGCCTTCATCAGCTCGGCCGGTGTCATCTGCTCGACGTGCCCGGCGATGCCGAGGGAGGCGCGGATGTGGGCGTTGACGGGGATCGACTTGGCGCTGCGCGGGAAGACGCCGCCACCCTCGGAGATCAACGCGGTGTCGTAGTCCTGCCAGCTCGAACGCGGCAGGTCGAAGAGACGACGTCGCTCGGCGTACGACGTCGCGGCGTCCGGCTCCGGGTCGATGAAGATGTCGCGGTGGTCGAAGGCCGCCACCAGTCGGATGTGCTCCGAGCAGAGCATGCCGTTGCCGAAGACGTCGCCCGACATGTCGCCGATGCCGACGACCGTGATGTCCTCGGCCTGGCAGTCGATGCCCATCTCGCGGAAGTGTCGCCGGACCGAGACCCAGGCACCCTTGGCGGTGATGCCCATCGCCTTGTGGTCGTAGCCCACCGAGCCGCCGCTGGCGAAGGCATCGCCCAGCCAGAAGCCGTAGTCACCCGCGACCCCGTTGGCGATGTCGGAGAAGGTCGCCGTGCCCTTGTCGGCGGCCACCACCAGGTAGGAGTCGTCGCCGTCGTGCCGGACCACTCGCTCGGGGGGCACCGTCTCACCGGCGACGAGGTTGTCGGTCACGTCCAGCAGCCCACGGATGAAGGTCTTGTAGCAGGCCACGCCCTCCGCCAGCCAGGCCTCGCGATCGCTCGCGTCCGGCAGCTGCTTGGCGTAGAAGCCGCCCTTGGCCCCGACCGGCACGATCACGGTGTTCTTGACCATCTGGGCCTTGACCAGGCCGAGGATCTCGGTGCGGAAGTCGTCGCGGCGGTCCGACCATCGCAGGCCGCCTCGAGCGACCGAGCCGAACCGGAGGTGCACCCCCTCCACCCGCGGCGAGTAGACGAAGATCTCGAACTTCGGGCGCGGCTCGGGGAGGTCGGGGATCGCGGACGGCTCGAGCTTGAGCGAGAGGTAGTCCTTCACCTCGTGGGCGGCCGTGCCCGATGCTCCACCGACCTGGAAGTAGTTGGTGCGCAGGGTCGCCTCGATGTGGGTGAGGTAGGCCCGGAGGATGCGGTCGTGGTCGAGGCTGACGACGTCGTCCAGCGCAGCCTTGATCCGTCCGACGAGGTCGGTCCGCCGAGCTTCGCGGTCATGATCGAGGTCCGGGTCGAAGCGCGCCTCGAACAGCCCGACCAGCAGCCGGGCCAGGTCGACGTTGTCGACCAGCGCCTGCTCGATGGAGTCGATGGCAAACGGACTGTTGCCCTGCTTCATGTACTTGGCGTAGGCGCGCAGCAGCAGGGCCTGCCGCCAGGTCAGCCGCGCGCGCAGGACGAGGCGGTTGAACCCGTCGATCTCGGTCTGCCCGTCCCACATCGCGCGCAGCGCGTCGGCGAAGAGATCGCGGGCGTGGTCGGGCAGGGCACCGCCGTAGCGCAGGCCGAAGTCGTAGATGTGCGTGCGCCGCGGCACGCCGGCCAGCATGTAGGGCCGCTCGTCGACGACCTCGACCCCCATCGAGGACAACATCGGGAGGACCCCGCTCAAGGAGAGCGGCTCCCCGATGCGGAAGACCTTCAGACGAGCCTCGCCGTCGTCGGCGTCGACCTCGGAGTAGAGCGACTGGTCCAGACCCTGCTCGCCCTCGATGCCCTCGATGCGGGCGAGGTCGACCGCCGCGGTGCGCGGGCCGAAGTCCTCCTTGTAGGCCTCGGGGAAGGCGTCGACGTAGCGACGTCCGAGCAACGAGCCCGCCTCCTCGCCGTATTCGGCGATGACGGCCTGGAGGAAGTCCTCCTGCCACGACCGGGACGCCTCGACCAGTCGTCGCTCCAGGTCCGAGGTGTCGATGTCGTCCGGGACCAGCTCGCCCTTCGGCAGGTGGACGACGAAGTGCACCCGCGCAGTCATCGACTCGTTGATGCTGACGTTGAACTCGATGTCGTCCGCGGTGATCCGCCCTCGACCGATCTGGTCGACCAGGATGCGCACGAACTTGTGCCGGACGCTGGTGTTGTAGCGGTCGCGCGGGAGATAGACCAGCACGGACAGGTAGCGGGCATAGGTGTCGCGGCGGATGAACATCCGCACCGCCCGGCGCTCGCGCGCCTGCATCGCCGCCTCGACGATCGGGGTCAGCTCCTCGACCGGCGTGTGGAACAGCTCGTCGCGCGGATAGGTCTCGAGGGTGTCGAGGAGCGCGGCCCCGTCGTGGCTGCGGGCGTCGAGCCCACTGCGGGCGATCACCTCGGCGACCTTGTCGCGCAGCAGCGGGATGTGCTGCACCGACTCCGTGTAGGCGGCGCTGGAGAGCAACCCGAGGAAGCGCCGCTCCCCCACGACCTCACCGTCGGGACCGAAGGTCTTCACGCTGACGTAGTCGAGATAGGCGGGCGATGGACGGTCGAACGCGAATTGGCCTTTGCCAGCACCAGCAGCGTCTTCTCCCGCGCCTTGGCACGCACCGCCTCCGGCAGGCGTCCGAAGGCCACCGAGGAGTCGGCCTCGCCGGGCGCCTCGCGCAGGATGCCCAGCCCCGTGCCCGGAACGGCACGCAGCACATCCTCCTCGCCCGTCCCGCCCTCGATCGGCGCGCGATCGAGGACGTACTCGCGATAGCCGAGGAAGGTGAAGTGCTCGTCAGCCAGCCAGGTCAGCAGCTCGGCGGCGCGCCGGACCTCGGCCGGCTCCAACGGCGGCGGCGCCGAGCTCGTGCCGGCGACGATGTCGGCGACCTGCTCGTGCATCCGCGACCAGTCCTCCACGGCAGCACGGACGTCACCGAGCACGCGATGGCACTCGGCGGCGACGCGCTCGGCCTCGTCGTCATCGCCGAGGCGACCGACCTCGAGGTGCATCCACGACTCGCGGACGGCTCCGTCGGGCGCCTCGATCGATCCCGCCGCCACGGGCGCGGCGGACTCGAGGTGGCCGGCCGCGTCCCGTCGTACGTCGAACGTGGGGTGGACGACCGTGCGCACGTCGTGCAGCAGACGGGACAACACCATCGTGATGGAGTCGACGAGGAAGGGCATGTCCTCGACGACGATCTGCACGACCGAGTGTCCGGCCGCCGACCAGCCGTGCTCGGCGACGGTTGGCGTGTAGACGCGCACCCGGCCCGTCCCCGGCGGTCGCTCGAGGGCGAGATGATGATGCGCAGCGAAGGCGCCGTAGACGTCGACGTCGCTGCGGATCGCGAGGTCGTCCGTCGAGACGTGGCGATAGTAGGCCCGCAGGAGCGCTGGCAGGTCCGCCCGCGGTGGCCCCCCGCTTCCCTTGGCGGGGCCGGCCGCAGCCGCGGCCTGCTCGAAGATCCGGTCCCTGTCGGCACCGGGGGTCGCGGGCTGGAGCGTCGTCGTTGACACGCCACGACACTAGCGCTTCGACATGGGGTGGCAACCGCCATCCGCGAGTTCGTGCGACATGATGTCACCATGGACTACCGCCGTGAGCTGAGGTACGACGCTGCCCCGGCCGACGTGTTCGCGATGCTCGCCGATCCCTCCTTCCGGGAGAAGGTCGGTGCCGCTCAGGACGTGGTGTCGATGGACGTGACTGTCACGCCGAAGGGCGCAGGGGCCAGCATCCTGATCGACCAGGTGCAGAACACCGCCGGTCTCCCGGCCATCGCCAAGAAGATCGCCGGTGACACCACCCGCGCTCTCGTGCGCGAGGAGTGGTCGGGACCGACCTCGGCGTCGATCGAGATCACCGCGCCCGGCAAGCCGACCCGGGCGAGCGGGACCGTCACCGTCGTGGCCGACGGCGGCGGCACCCGCTATGTCCAGGAGCTCGAGGTCACCGTGAAGGTGCCGCTCATCGCGGGCAAGCTGGAGAAGCTCATGGCGGACAACATCGACGCGGGACTGACGGTCGAGCACACCGTCGGGGTCGCCTGGCTCAACGGAGAACGCTGACATGCCCACCCGACTGGTGCACACCATGACCTACGACGCGCCGGCGATCGAGGTCGCCGCCATGCTGTCCGACCCGACCTTCCGCGAGCAGGTGTGCCGCAACCAGCGCGCCACCCGCTTCGCGGTCGAGATCGAGGGCAACGTGGATGCGAAGGCGGTCCGCATCGAGATGGACCAGCCGACGGACCGTGTGCCGGCCTTCGCCCAGAAGATCGTCGGTGCGACGACCACGATCGTGCAGACCGAGACGTGGTCGAGCCCGACCAACGCCACCGTGCTGGTGGGCATCCCCGGCAAGCCGGGCGAGATGCGGGGCACCGCGACTCTCGTCGAGGCGGACGGCGTCACGACGGAGACCGTCGAGCTCGAGATCACCGTCAAGATCCCACTGGTCGCCGGCAAGATCGAGCAGTTGTTGGCCAAGCTGCTCGGCAGCGCCCTGCGCGCCGAGGAGCGCACCGGCAAGGAGTGGCTCGCGGCGGACTGACTACTCGCCGTCGTTCCGCTCCGGGCTGCTCCCGGAGCGGGTCTCGGCCCGCTTGCGCAGGGCGATCACGATGCCGAGCACGACGAACGGCCCGAAGGCGAGCACCATCGTCGCCGCCTGCTCGACGGGATGAAGCGCCCCGAGATGGAGCGGGGTCACGCCTTCGGTCCCGGACGCGGCGGCGACTTGCGCGCCGACCGCTGCGTCGCCTTGGCAACGACCTTCCCGGTCACCGAACCCTTCGTCGCGCGCCGGCCCCGAGGGGCACGGTCGCGGCCCTCGGCGGAGATCTCGAGGAGCTCGTCGAGTGCTTCCCCGATGCAGGTGCCGAACAGCTCGGCGTCGGGGATCCAGTCGCGGTCGGCCGTGATGCCGTAGAACACGCCGCCGTCGTACGACGTCACGCCGATCGCCAGCGGGTGGCCGGCCGTCAGCGGCGGCACGGGATAGCTGGCGAGCATCCGGGCGCCGGCGGCATAGAGCGGTGCCTGCGGTCCGGGCACGTTGGTGACCGAGAGCTGGTAGCCGCGCCGCAGCTCGTCGGACGCCACCCGCGAGCCGATGGCGTGGAAGGTGGTCGGCGCGAAGCCGGCGATGCCGGCGAGCCGGTTGGCCGCGACGCTGCGCCCGGTGTCCTTGTGCGCCTGGAACGAGTAGGAGACCTGGTGCAGCCGGACGGCCGGGCTCGGCTCGCCGATCGGGAGGTCGACGAAGTGGGCGGCAATCTGGGAGCCGAGCGACGTGGCTTCCAGCTCCTCGTCGATGACCGACACCGGCACGAGTGCGCGGACCTGGCGCAGCCCGCCCATCGACTCCGCCCGCGTCATCAGCCAGGCGCGGAGCGCGCCGGTCAGCGTCGCGAGGATGACGTCGTTGATCGTGCCGCCGTGGGCCTCGCGGACGCGGCGGTAGTCGGCCAGGCAGGTCTCGACCGTCACGACGCGGCGCTGCTGGGACAGCGGTCCGTTGATCACGCCCTTGGTGCGGGGGCGTCGGCCGGTCGCGGCGCGGGCGAACGAGCGGGCCCGGCCGGTGCGGCGATCGGCCTCACGCGCGAACGCGCGCGACCCCGTCCGCACCGTGTCGAGGAGCTCTCCGGGGTCGGTGAGGTTGCCGCGGACGGCGTCGGCCAGCAGCCGAGCAGGGTTGGGGGTCCGCCTGGGGGCCCAGTCGTCGGGCTCCAGCTCGCGCGTCTCGGGCTGCAGGTCGAGCAGCAACTGGCCGAGGTCGACGGTGTGCACGCCGTCGACCAGCGCCTGGTGGGTCTTGGTGAGCAGCGCGACGCGGCCGCCCTCGAGACCCTCGACGAAGTAGATCTCCCACAGCGGCCTGCTGCGGTCGAGCGGCCGGGACACGATGCGGGCAACCAGCTCCCGCAGCTGGGCGGCCGTGCCCGGGCGCGGCAGCGCGGAGCGGCGCACGTGGAAGGCGAGGTCGAAGTTCTCGTCGTCGACCCACAGCGGTGCGGCGAGGTGGCCGGGCACCGCCTGCAGGCGCTGGCGGTAGCGCGGGACGAAGGCGATCCGGTCGCGGATGAGGTTCAGCAGGGCCGCGTGGTCGAGCGCATCCTCGCCCTCACCGGGATCGAAGATCTCGATGGTGGCGTTGTGCAGCGGTGTCTCCGGCGACTCGTCCTCGAGGAACATCAGGTCGCGCGGCCGCACCCGATCAACCACGTCTCTCTCCAGCCTCTGCGACGGCCCCTGCAGTGGGACGACCCGCCCCATCCGGTCGCCTTGGGGGCACCGTGAGATTCTGGCAGAGAAACGCGCGGAGGACCCATCCGGTCCACTCCCGCGAACCCGACGAGGAGGATCGATGCAACGGCTGCGCCTGACCGGCAGCGCCCTGGTGGCGACGGCACTGCTGACCATGACGACGGCCTGTGGCGAGGACACGCCCGACTCGGACGAGACGGTGGTGGTGAACATCACCGACGAGGACGGCTCCATCTCCCCCAGCGGTGACCGCGTCGAGGCGCAGCGCGGCCAGGCGATCGACATCGTCGTGACCGCCGACCGCGCCGGATCGATCCACGTGCACTCCGATCCCGAGCAGGAGTTCGCCTACGAGGCCGGCACCCAGACCTTCGCGATCGAGTTCGACCGGGCGGGGGTCATCGAGGTCGAGTCCCACGAGACCGACCCAGCCCAGATCATCGTGACGCTCGAGATCCGGTGAGCGGCACGCCCCTCGCCCACGGTCTCGGTGGCCAGAAGGACCTGCCGATCTCGTTGGAGCTCGCCATGTCCGGCGCCGTGGCGGCACTCGTCGTGTCCTTCACGGTGCTGGTTGTCGCCTGGCGGCGTCCGCGGTACGACGGCGGCGACCATCCCGGCCGTCCGGCACCGGCCCTCCTCGACCGGGTCACCGCATCCCCCACGTTCGCGATCGCCCTGCGCGTCCTCGGGATGGCGTTCGCCCTGTTCACGGCGTTCACCGCCATCGCGGGCAAGGAGTCGCTGACCAACCCGTTCTTCGGCATCTTCTTCGTCTGGTGGTGGGTCGGTCTCGTCTTCGCCTCGGCGATCCTCGGGCCGGTCTGGCGGGCGATCAGCCCGGTGCGCACCATCAACGAGCTCCTGGCCCGGATCGCCGGCAGCGACCCCGAGACCGGCCTGGTCCGCTACCCGGCGTGGCTGGGCTACTGGCCCGCGGCGCTGGGTCTCTATGCGTTCGTGTGGTTCGAGCTCGTCTACAAGTACCCCACCGAGCTCGGCTCGGTGCGGCTGTGGTGCGCGCTCTACGTCGGCGTGATGCTCGTCGGCGGCTCGATCTTCGGCAACCGCTTCTATGAGCTCGCCGACCCGTTCGAGGTGTTCTCGTCGCTGATCGCGAAGCTGTCGCCGTGGGCGCGGGCCGACGCGGCCCCCGCCACCGGGGTGTCCCTGACCAAGGACCCCACCATCGACGACGTGCCGGCCAGCCCCGGCGCCCTGCTGGTGCGCAGCCCACTGGCCAACCTCGCGACCGTCGAGCCGCGGCCGGGGCTGGTCGCCGTGGTCGCGATCCTCTTCGGGAGCACGGGCTTCGACTCCTTCCGGGAGTCGACCTGGTGGGTGAAGTACTACCAGGGCGCGAGCATGACCAAGTTCACCCTCGACAACCTCGCGCTGCCGCTGTTCTGCCTCACGGCCGGCGTGCTGTTCACCGTGGCCTGTGCGCTCACCCGCTCCAGCAGCGGGACACCTCGCTCCGAGCTGCCCCGCCGCTACGCCCACTCGATCCTGCCCATCGTGCTCGGCTACTTCGTGGCGCACTACCTGACGCTCTTCCTCGACATGGGCACGCTGACGCTGGCCCGGATCAGCGATCCGCTCGGCAAGGGCTGGGACCTGTTCGGCACGGCTGCCGTCGAGCCGAGCTACTGGTTCTCCTACAACCCCTCGGTGCTGGCCACCGTCAAGGTGCTCGCAGTCGTCATCGGGCACGTGGTGGCCGCCGTCGCCGCGCACGACCGCGCGCTGACGCTGCTCCCGGAGCGGGACCAGATCACCGGTCAGCTGCCGCTGCTCGTCGTCATGGTCGGCTTCACCGCCGGCGGGCTCTACCTGCTGTTCAGCGCCTAGACGGAGCCGGCGGGCTCGGCGCGACCATCGCGTCCAGCAGGGCACCGATCGCACGGCTGAGCGCGGATTCACCCGTCTCGACGAGCAGCCGCCCGGAGACCAGGGCACGGTCCACGGCCGGCTGGTCGTCGGGCAGGAAGTGCACCGACCGGACGGCGCCGAAGCCGGCGAGCATCGCCACCACGTCCGGCTCGCGCCAGCCCAGGGTCGGCCGCATCCGGTTGACGACGACCCGCAGCGGCGGATCCGGGCGGAACTCGTGGAGCTCCGTGACGGCCCGCGCCAGTCGGGCCAGGCCGACGGGGTCGGCTCCCCCGACCAGCAGCACCTCGTCCGCGACCTCGACCGCCTCGCGGGTCAGGTCGTTGCGCCCGGGACGCCCGACATCGGCACCGGCATCGCCCTCGAGACTGAATCCGGTGTCGAGGACGACCTGACCCTGTGACCGCGCCGCCTCGACCAGCTCCGTCAACACCCCCGGTCGCAGCTCGACCCACCGGTCCGGCCGAGGCAGGCCCGTCAACACCCGCAGGCGGTCCGAGAGCCGGCGCTGCGTGGTGGCGAACCGCTCCTCCAGCGTGCCGGAGGCGACCAGGCGCGCCGCCGCCAGCAGGCCCGACACCTCGTCGAGGACACCGAGCTGCTGAGCGACCGCGCCGCCGTGCGGATCGGCGTCGACGAGCAGCGTGCCCAGTCCCCGGCGCGCGAGCTCCCCGGCCAGGCCGGTGGCGAGCGTCGTACGGCCCGGCGCTCCGGCGGCGCCCCAGACCGCCAACACCCGACCACCGCCCTCGCCCGGCGACGCCACCGTCGGGTCGGCTGCGGACGGCAGACGGGGCACTGCACCGGCGCCCGGAGGGCCCCCACCCGGCTGCGTCGGGTCCGCGGGCAGGTCGGCGACGAGCGCGCCGAGACCGCCGACCTGGTCGGCGTCGACGAGGGTGACCAGCCCGACCCGCCCGGCACGAGCACGGGTCTGCTCGGGATCGGTGGTGACGCCCACCGGTCGGACCCCGTGGGCGAGGAGCTGGTCGACGACCGAGCGGTCCAGACCCGTCAGGTCGGCGCCGACGACGGCGACATCGGCCTGCCCGGTGCTGGCGCTGGCGCGGAGGTCGGCGAGGTCCACGCACCGCTTGAGGACGACGACCCCGGGGTGTGCGGCGAGCGAGGCGAGCGCGGCCGGCTCCCATGCGGCGCCGGTCGAGACGAGGAGCGTGACGATCATCGGCCGGCCTCAGGCGCGCTGGAGGATCCGGATGACCGGATCGTCGAGGGACGCGAGAAGCTGCTCGAACGCGGCAGCTCGCTCGTCGTCGACCACCACGACCAGCTGGCGGGCGCCGGTCACCGCGAACGTGTCGTCGTAGGACGGCGCCGCGACGACGGTCACCTCGCTCAGCGCCGGCCCGGTCACCGGGGTGTCCGCGATGCCGGCCGCGCCGTCGGCGCGTGGCTCCCCCGTCGCCGCCGCGTCGCTGACCCAGACGTCCACCACCGAGCCCGCATCGACGGCGGGCGGCACCCGGTTGGGGTCCACCTCCAGCGGCACCTGGAGCGTGGGGCCGGCGTCGGCCGGACCGACCGCCGAGCGGGCGAGCAGCTCGCCGGCGCCGACGGCGCGGGTCAGCACCAGGCCCGAGGGCACCGGCTCGTCCGCCGGGAAGTAGCGGTCCAGCGATGCCGCGTCCGCGAAACGGACCCGCTCGACCATCAGGTCGGCAGGCTCGACCGTCGATCCCGCGCCGCGGTCGTCACCCAGCGACCACACGGCGACGGTGTCGTCGGCCGCGGCCAGCACCCGCGCGCCGAGGACGATGGAGCCGGCGACGAGCAGCAGCCCGAGCCACAACCTGGGGTCACGCCATCCCGGTCGGACCACCCTCGTGGCCGGCGGGACGGACGCGCCCGGAGAAATCCCGAGATCTCTGGACACCCGCTCATCATGCAGGGCCACGCGGGCGGCGTCACCCGGGCATCCACAGGATGGCGGGGTACCGGGCGACTTCCGTGCACCCGAGGTGCGACGATGATCCCATGGCCGGCACTCCGCGGTTCCTCACCCTCGCCGACGTCGCCGAGGTGCTCAACACCTCCAGCGCGCAGGTCTATGCGCTCGTGCGACGGGGTGAGCTGCCGGCGATCAAGATCGGCGGCCGCGGTCAGTGGCGCGTCGAGGGCAGTCGGCTCGAGGACTACATCGCCGAGCAGTACCGCCAGGCGGAGCAGTACGTCGCCGAGCACCCCTTCGAGGACTCCGACGCCTCGACGTGAGGCATCGGCTGCCGGCCCGGCCCGTCCTGGTGGCCCGTCCTGGTGGCCCCGCCTGGCTCAGCCTTCCTCGCCGTCGAGGGTGATCTCGACCGTCATCTCGTCCTCGCCGCGCTCGACCGTGAACTCGATCGTCTGACCCGGCTGGTAGACGCGGATCGCGACGATCAGCGCGATGCCGCCATCGACCCGGACTCCATTGACCTGGGTGATCAGGTCGCCGGCGCGGAGACCGGCGTCCTGCGCCGGGCTGCCGGCGACGATCTCCTCGAGCTCCGCGCCGTCGCCGCCGACGGTTTCGCCGGTCTGCACCTGCGCGCCGATCACGGGGTACTGCGCCTTGCCGGTCTTGAGGATCTGGTCGGCGGTCACCCGCACCTGCTCGACCGGGATCGCGAACCCGACGCCGATGTTGCCCGCCTCGGAGTCGATCGAGCCGCCTCCGGCCGTGGCGATCGCGGAGTTCACGCCGACGACCTCGCCCTGCATGTTGAGCAGCGGGCCGCCCGAGTTGCCCGGGTTGATGGCGGCGTCGGTCTGCACCGCGTTGATGTAGGACGCGGCGTCACTCGAGGAGCCCGTGGAGACCGGGCGCTGCAGGAAGCTGACGATGCCCGAGGTCACGGTGTCATTGAGTCCGAGCGGCGAGCCGATGGCGACGACCGGCTCACCGACCCTCAGCTTCGCCGACCGGCCGAGCGTGGCGGCGGTGAAGCTGTCGTGGTCCTCGACATAGAGGATCGCGAGGTCGTAGACGGGGCTGCGACCGATGACGGTCGCGTCATAGCGATTGCGGTCGTGGTCGATCACGACGATCGGCCCATCGTCCTTGGCGGCCTCGGCGACCACGTGGTTGTTGGTGACGATGTGGCCGTCGTTGTCCATGACCCACCCCGAGCCGGTGGCACCCGTCGCCTCGCCGCCGTATTCGGCGACGATCTGCACGGTGCTCGGCAGCACTGCCTGGGCCACCGCGGCCACCGATCCCGGCTCCTCGAGCGGGGGCAGCTCCTCGAGGTCGACCCCGGCCAGCCCACCCGCGGTGTAGCCGACACCGTCCGGGGTGTCGTCGTCGATCACCTTGTCGTAGACGAGCGCGCCGAGCAGTCCGCCACCCAGGCCGACGAGGAGGGCGAGGGCCGCCACCAGCGGCCACATCCAGCCCGCCGGACCTGTCCCGCGGGGGCGTCGGACCGTGAGGTCGTGAGCGGACGGGGGCACGGCGCCCGGCGCCGCGACCGGCGGCAGCAGCGACGGAGCGAACAACTCGTCGGCGAGCGGACGCGTGGGCTCGGGCTGCGCCCGGCCGGTGCCCGGCGCGGGCGGCGCCCACGGCGAGCCGTCGGCCGCCGTACCGTCGGCCGGCGAGTCCTCAGCCGGCTGCTCCGGCTGCTCCGGCTGCTCCGGCTGCTCGGCGACCGGCTCCGGCGCGGGCTCGCTGGGGGCCCCGGCCAGTGGCGGGGTGTCGGCGGGCTCGGGGCCGGGTTCCTGCGCGTCGTTCACCGGCCCATCATCCCCGATCGTCCCAACCGGCGCGGCAGGACCTAGCCCGGGACCCACCTCGGCGCAGCAGAGCGGTCAGGGCAGCATCCGGCGCAGGGGCGTGCGCACGACGCTGGACTGGCCGACCACGTTCGTGGCGAGGGTCCCGGCGACGCTCGTGCGCGACGGCGACGGCACCGAGGTGTTGACCTGGGTGGCCGGCGGCCGCCGCTCGGCCGGCGCCGAGCCCGGCGCGAGGCCGAGCGCGAGCACACCGAGCATCGCCGCACCCACGGCGCCTCCACCGATCAGCACGACACCGGTGTGTCGGCGACCGTGGTGCCCGCACTCGGACGACACCGCGAGGCCGTCGCCGGGCGGCATGCTCAGCAGGGACCCCTTGAGGCCGGACGGCGCGCCGCCGCAGGCAGTGTTGTCGGGGCCGGCGAGGCCGGCGAGCCGGGTTTTGACCCAGCCCTCCCTCTCGACGAGGTCACGGCAGGGATGGCAGGCATAGACGTGCGCCCAGGCCTCCTCTGCCTCGCGGGCAGCGAGCTGGCCGTCGAGGAGAGCGCTGACACGGTTGCCGAGGTGACCGATCACGGGCGCCCCGCGCTCAGGGAGTACGACGCCGGGCCGGCGTAGCGCGTGCGGCCGGCCGTCGGCGCCCGATGGGCCAGGGCAGCGCGCAGCATCGACCGTCCGCGGTGGATGCGCGAGCGGACCGTGCCGAGCTTGGCGTCGAGGATCTGCGCGATCTCCTCGTAGCTCAGGCCCTCGATGTCGCAGAGCACGACGGCCGCGCGGAAGTCGGGCGGCAGGGCAGCGAGCGCGGCCTCGACATCGTCGTCGAAGGTGCCGTCGCTGTAGGCGGTGTCGGGTGCGGCGGTCGGGCTCGCCAGCCGAGCCGCGCGCTCGTCGGAGAGTGCGTCGAAGCGGATCCGCTGCTTGCGGCGGGCCTGGTCGAGGAAGAGGTTGGTCGTGATGCGGTGCAGCCAGCCCTCGAAGGTCCCGGGCGTGTAGGTGTGCAGCGATCGGAAGACCCGGACGAAGACCTCCTGGGTGAGGTCCTCGGCGTCGTGGCGGTTGCCCGTCAGGCGCAGGGCGAGGCGGTAGACCCGGTCGGAGTGCTGATCGACGATCTCCTCCCAGCTGGGAAGGGCGGGCGCGTCGGCGCTCACCGACGCGTCCCGACGATCCGTCCGGGTATCGACGGGCTCCTTCATGGTGGCCTTCTTCCGCTGGGTCCACGCCACGGTCTCGTGGGCTCCTCTCACGCTAGGGGCGGGTCCTGAACGTTCCCTGTGAACTTGCCAACGATCGGCAACGAGCTCGTGTTCCCGGCTCCGCCTCGATGCACCGACTTCCCGCTGCCGCGCGCCACCCGATGGAGCGTCGGCGCGACAATTCGGTGGATCGAGGCTCGGCTCCGCTGCGACGAGGCGGCTGAGCCGTAGGGTGAGCCCGTGGCTCCGACACCGATCAATGCGACCAGCTGGACCTTCGCCGACACCTGGGTGGCCGAGGACGAGGTCCTGGCGGCCGCACGCGCCAGGTCCGCGGAGGTCGGCGTGACGCCGATCGGCGGCGGCACCGGCGCCACGCTGCGCTTCCTGACCGCCGTCCTCGAAGCCCGCGCGGTCGTCGAGATCGGGACCGGCACGGGCGTGTCCGGGGTCTGGATGCTGCGGGGCATGCGTCCCGACGGCGTCCTGACCACCGTCGACATCGAGGCCGAGCACCAGCGGCTGGCCCGCGAGTCCTTCAAGGAGGCGGGCATCGCCTCGCAGCGGGTCCGCACGATCGCGGGCTCTGCGCTCGACGTACTCCCCCGGTTGACCGACGGCCACTACGACCTGGTCTTCGTCGACGGCGACAAGCGGGAGTACGGCGCCTACCTCGCCGAGGCGCTCCGCCTGCTCCGCCCCGGCGGCGTGGTCGCCTTCGACAACGCGCTGTGGCACGACCGGGTCGCCGACCCCGCCCAGCGTGACGAGCAGACCGTCGCCATCCGCGACCTGGTCCACCAGGTCGGGGTCACCGAGGGGCTCGTGCCGACGCTGCTCCCGGTCGGCGACGGCCTCCTGGTCGCCAAGAAGGAATGGGTGCCCGAGTCCGGCGAGTGACGCCGCGCCTCAGTCGCTGACGCCCGCCAGCGGCTCGGGCGTCCCGAGCCAGGTGAGCAGCAGGCGCGCACCGAAACCGGACGGTCCGACCGTCCACTCGTGCCACTCCTTCTCGACGTCGCCGACCGAAGCGATGTCGAGATGTGCCCACGGCACGTCCCCGACGAACGGCTTGAGGAACAGCGCAGCGGTGATCGATCCCGGTCCCCCGGGATCGTTGCTGGCGTCGGCGACCTTCGAGGCGAGCTTGTCCTCGTAGGCGGCGTGGAGCGGGAAGCGCCACAGCGGCTCGCCGGCGCGCGTTCCGGCGGCGTCGAGCGCGGCGGCCAAGGCGTCGTCGGTGGCGAACAGGCCGCCGACCTGCTGGCCGAGGGCGACCTTGACGGCGCCGGTGAGCGTGGCGACGTCGACGATCACGGCCGGGTCGTGCTCGGCGGCGGCATAGGCCAGGGCGTCGGCGAGGACCAGTCGGCCCTCGGCGTCGGTGTTGCCCACCTCCGTGGTGCGTCCGCCCCAGTGCCGGATGACGTCGCCGGGACGCAGGGCGCTGCCGGAGATCGCGTTCTCGGCGGCGGGCACGAGGCCGACGACCCGCACCGGGCAGTCGACGTCGGCCAGCGCGGCCATGGTCGCGAGGACCACGCCCCCGCCGGTCATGTCGCGCTTCATCGACCCCATCGATGCGGCTGGCTTGATGGAGAGGCCACCCGAGTCGAAGGTGATGCCCTTGCCGACGAGGACCACGACGGGGAGCTTGCGCGCGGCGCGGGCCGCGATGCCCCGGGGCGTGTAGGTGAGCTGGATCAGACGGGGCGGCGTGGCCGAGGCCGCGCCGACCGCGAGGATGCCGCCGAAGCCCTCCCGGGCCAGTTGCGACTCGTCCCAGATCTTCACGTCGAGACCGGCGGCGGAGGCGATCTCCTCGGCCTGGGACGCCAGCCAGGCGGGGTTCTTGAGGTTGGACGGCACCGAGGCCAGCAGCCGGGAGCGCCAACCGGCGCCACCGAGGGCGACCGAGCGCTCCAACGCCGCGCGGTCGGCGACGAGGCCGGGCGCGGCGATGACGACGCGGCGCACCGGCTGGTGGGGCGGGCCCTGCGAGCGCCAGTGGAACACGAACCCACCGAGCATGACGCCGGCGACGAACGCCTCGATCGCCTCACTCTCGTCCACGACGTCCTGGTCGTCGACCGCGAGTGCGGGGATCGAGGTGGCGACGGCCTCGCGGTCGCGGGTCGCGCGGGCCAGCGCGGCGCCGGCCCGGCGCAGGTCGATCGGCCGGGCGGCACCGACCCCGACGAGCACCACGAGCCGCAGGCCGGGGTTGGTCGTCGTACCGTCCGGGACGGGGAGGGTCGCGACATCGCCGACCTTGCCGGTCAGGCCATGGAGCTCCGCGACGGCGACCAGGTCGACGGCGAGGTCGTCGGAGAGCTCGGCGGCTCCTGGTCCGAGCAGGACCGTCCCGTCACCACCGTCGTCGGCCGGCAGCACCGGCACGGCGACGACGTCGACGCCCGTGATTGCACCCGGCAGCAGGTCGCTCACCGCGAACTGCGGTGGCGAGACCTGGGCCGGAAGCACCGGCGCGGCGATCGTGGGTGGGGTCACCCGACCACGTTCTTGAGCGCTTCGCCCAGTGCGGAAGCCTCCTCGGCGTTGAGCTCGACCACGAGCCGGCCGCCGCCCTCGAGCGGGACGCGCATCACGATGCCGCGACCCTCCTTGGTCACCTCGAGCGGACCGTCGCCGGTCCGAGGCTTCATCGCCGCCATGCGGCACCCCTCTTCCACTTGCCTGTGCGAGTTTGTCGTGCGCCCGGTGCGCGCGACTGTGCGCTGTGACCATTATCGCCCATGCGGCTCAAGCCGCGCAGCCACCGGGGTCAGGTCGGCGGCGCGTCGTCCTGTTCATCACGGCCCGAGAGCCCGAGGCCGACCCGGGACGACCGCTCCATCTCGGCGGCCAGTCGGGCCAGCAGAGCGTCGACCTCCGCCATCCGGTAGCCCCGCAACGCCAGCGGGAACCGGACCCGGCGCAGGTCGTCGGCGCCGATTGGGCGGTCCCCGGGCACGAGGGCGTCCGGCCGGTCGTCGTAGGCCGGCTCCATCGGCTGGCCGTAGCCGGCGGCGAGCATCGCGACGCCGCCCATCGCCGCGACGACCAGGAGGGCGAAGATCCACATCATCGGGTGGCTCATGACTCTCGGGCGGACCGGTCGCGGGCCTCGACCATCAGCGCGACGGCCTCGTCGACGTCGTCGGTCAGGGTCAGCATGTCGATGTCGGACTGCTTGATGCGGGCGTCCTCCAGCATCGAGCCCTGCATCCAGTCGAGCAGGCCGCTCCAGTGCTCGACCCCCATCAGCACGATGGGGAACTGCGTGATCTTGAGGGTCTGGGAGAGCGTCATCGCCTCGAACAGCTCGTCCAGCGTGCCGAGGCCTCCGGGGAGGACGACGTAGCCCTGGGAGTACTTCACGAACATCGTCTTGCGGACGAAGAAGTAGCGGAAGTTGAGACCGAAGGTGACGTAGTCGTTGAGGCGGGCCTCCCAGGGCAGCTCGATGCCGAGGCCGATCGACTCGCCGCCAGCCTCCATCGCACCCTTGTTGGCCGCCTCCATGGCGCCGGGACCGCCGCCGGTGATGACGGCGAAGCCGGCGTCGACCAGACCCTTCCCCAGCCGGACGCCCATCTCATAGGCCGGGTGGGCGGGGCCGATCCTGGCTGAGCCGAAGACGGAGATGGCGGGACCGACCTCGGCCAGGTCGTTGAAGCCCTCGACGAACTCGGCCTGGATCTTCAGCACCCGCCACGGGTCGGTGTGGACCCATCCCCCGTCGCCGCGGCTGTCGAGCAGCCTCTGGTCGGTGGTCGATCCCTCCGGGCGGCCCGCACTGGGACGCGGCCCCGGGCCGGTGCGCTTGGTCATCGGTGCTCCTCGCTCTGGGCCGGTGACGTCAGCCACCGGCGCAACTGCTGCTCACAGCGCAGGATCTGCGCCGTCTCGACGTGCTCGTCGTGCTTGTGAGCAAAGATCGGGTCGCCCGGCCCGTAGTTGACCGCCGGCACGCCGAGGACGGTGAAACGTGCGACGTCCGTCCACCCGAATTTCGGGTTCACGTCACCTCCGACGGCCGCCACGAACGCCGCTGCCGCCGGCCGGTCGAGGCCGGGCAGCGCGCCCGGCGCGGAGTCGGTCACGGTGATCGCGAAGCCGTCGAAGAAATCCTCCACGAAGGCCAGCGCCTCTGCCTCGGAGCGGTCGGGGGCGAACCGGAAGTTCACCGTCACCACGCACTCGTCGGGGATCACGTTGCCGGCGATCCCGCCGGCGATGCCGACCGCGTTGAGTCCCTCGTGGTATTCGAGGCCGTCGATGACGGGTCGGCGGGCCTCGTAGGCGGCCAGTCGGTTGAGGACCTCGGCGGCGCCGTGGATCGCGTTGACCCCCCGCCAGCTGCGTGCCGAGTGCGCCCGCTCGCCGACCGTGCGCACCTCGACCCGCAGCGTGCCCTGGCAGCCGGCCTCGACGCCGGCGTTCGACGGCTCCATCAGGATCGCGAAGTCCGCCTCCAGCAGCTCGGGGTCGGACTCCCCCAGCAGGCGCAGCCCGTTGTGGAGCGACTCGATCTCCTCGCCCTCGTAGAGCACGTAGGTGACGTCGTGGACCGGCTCGGCGACGGTGGCAGCCAGCTTGAGGATGACCGCGTCGCCACCCTTCATGTCGCAGGTGCCCAGACCGTGCAGCACGCCCGCCTCCTCGTCGAGGCGGCTCGGCAGGTTGTCGTTGACCGGGACCGTGTCCAGATGCCCGGCGATCACCACGCGGGAGCCCCGACCCAGGTCCGTCCGGGCGACGAGCGTGTGCCCGCGTCGTACGACGGACAGGTGGGGCAACGCCCGCAGCGCGGCCTCCACCGCGTCGGCGATCTCCTGCTCGTTGCGGCTCACCGACTCGATGTCGACCAGCTGGCGCGTCAGCGTGACGACATCGGCGGACAGGTCGATCTCGCGCGTCGGGCTCACCCTCCTAGTCAATCAGGCGGGAGCGCTCGCCCGACGCCGGACTCGACGGTCAGGCCCGCTCGAGGGCCAACGTCGCCGTCTCGCCGTCGCCGACCTGGACCGGAGTGCCGCCGGGCGACCCCGCCTCCGTCACGTCGTACGACGTCGCGAGGGTCTCGCCCGCGATCAGCGCCTCGTGGGCGCGCGCGGCCGCGAGCACCGCCGGCGAGCCGCTGATCGTGAGCTCGATCCGGTCGGTGACGTCGAGTCCCGAGTCGCGGCGCAGCTGCTGGACCGCGCGGACCAGGTCGCGGGCGACGCCCTCCTCGGCCAGCTCGGCGGTGACCACGGTGTCGAGGACGAGGAAGCCGCCGCCGGGCAGCATCGCCGTGGCCGCTCCGTCGGCGGCCTCCCCGACGTGGGTCTCGAGGCCGTACTCGCCCTCGACCAACGCCAGACCACCAGCGGTCACGGTGCCGTCCTCCGCAACGGACCAGTCGCCGGACTTGGATCCCTTGATCGCGAGCTGCACGTCCTTGCCGAGCCGCGGGCCGGCGGCGCGGGCGTTGACGGTGAGCTTCTGCTCGACGCCGTAGCCGCGAGCCTCCTCGGAGTCGGCCGCGAGGAAGCGCACCGACTTCACGTTGACCTCGTCGGCGATGATCGCCGCGAAGGGCTGGAGGGCTGCCGGGTCGTCCACGACGACGGTGAGCCCGGCGAGCGGCAGGCGGTTGCGCAGGCGGGCGGCCTTGCGCAGGGCCGACGTACTGGAGCAGACCTCGCGGACCTGGTCCATCGCGGCGACCAGGGAGTCGTCCGCGGGCAGCGTCGTCGCGTCGGGCCAGTCGGCCAGGTGGACCGAGCGGCCGCCCGTCAGGCCGCGCCAGATCTCCTCGGTGACCAGCGGCAGCAGCGGCGACACGGCCCGGCACACGACGTCCAGGACAGCGGCCAGTGTCTCGAACGCCTCCGGCTTGCCCTCCCAGAAACGCTCCCGCGACCGACGGACGTACCAGTTGGTCAACACGTCGATGAACGTCCGCGTCGTCTCGCAGGCGTCGGCGATGGCGTAGGCGTCGAGCTCGGCGGTCAGCTGCTCGACGTACTGCCGCGTCTTGGCGAGCAGGTAGCGGTCGAGCGGGTCGTCGCTTCCGAGCGACTCGGCGCGGCCGACACTCGCCTCGTACTGCTCGGCGTTGGCATAGAGCGCGAAGAAGTACCAGGTGTTCCAGAGCGGGATCATCACCTGGCGCACGGCATCGCGGATGCCCTGCTCGGTGACGACGAGGTTGCCGCCGCGAAGGATCGGGCTCGCCATCAGGAACCAGCGCATGGCGTCGGCGCCGTCGCGGTCGAAGACCTCGGAGACGTCGGGGTAGTTGCGCAGCGACTTCGACATCTTGTTGCCGTCGGAGCCGAGAACGATGCCGTGGCTGATGCACGACGAGAAGGCCGGCTTGTCGAACAGCGCCGTCGCGAGGATGTGGAGGGTGTAGAACCAGCCGCGGGTCTGGCCGATGTACTCCACGATGAAGTCGGCCGGGAAGTGCTGCTCGAACCACTCGGCGTTCTCGAACGGGTAGTGCACCTGCCCGAACGACATCGAGCCCGAGTCGAACCAGACGTCGAGGACGTCGGTGACGCGGCGCATCGTCGACTGGCCCTGCTCGGGCGTGCGCGGGTCGTCCGGGTTGGGCCGGGTCAGGTCGTCGACCCAGGGCCGGTGCAGGTCCGGCTCACCAGCCGCGTTGCGGGGCAGACGGCCGAAGTCACGCTCGATCTCCGCGAACGAGCCGTAGACGTCGAGGCGCGGGTAGGCCGGGTCGTCCGACTTCCAGACCGGGACGGGACTGCCCCAGAACCGGTTGCGGGTGATCGACCAGTCGCGGGCGTTCTCCAGCCACTTGCCGAACTGGCCGTCCTTGATGTGCTCGGGCGTCCAGCGGATGTCCTGGTTGAGCTCCATCATCCGCTGCTTGAAGGCAGTCACCTCGACGAACCACGACGAGACGCCCTTGTAGATCAGGGGCTCGCGGCAGCGCCAGCAGTGCGGGTAGGAGTGGTCGTAGGTCTCACGGCGCAGCAGCACGGTGCCGGGGGTGACGGCGCCTGCCGCCTCGCCCTGCTCACCGCGGGTCGCGGCCTTGAGGTGGTCGATGATGTGGAGGTTGGCGTCGAAGACCAGCATCCCGGCGTAGTCCTCGACCGGATGCGTGAAGCGGCCATCCTTGCCCACGGGCATGACCGGCTCGATGCCCTCGCGGTCGGTGACCTCCTTGTCGACCTCACCGAAGGCGCCGGCGCTGTGGACCAGGCCGGTGCCGTCGGTGGTCGTGACGGCCTCGTCGGCGGCCACCACGCGAAAGGCGTTCTCGTGATCGGCGAAGTAGGAGAACGGCGGCGCGTAGGTCAGGCCGAGGAGGTCCTCGCCCTTGCCACGCCAGGTGATCGTGGGCTCGTCCCCCAGCTCGCGGGAGTACGACGCCAGGCGGGCCTGCGCGAGCAGGACGCTCGTCCCGTCGTGATCGACGGCCACGTAGTCGATGTCGGAACCCACCATCACGGCGAGGTTGCTCGGCAGGGTCCACGGCGTGGTGGTCCAGATCAGCAGCCTGGTGCCCTGCAGCTCGCCGGGCGTGGTGATCTTGAAGCCCACGGTGACCGCCGGGTCCTGGCGCATCTTGTAGACGTCGTCGTCCATCCGCAGCTCGTGGTTGGACAGCGGCGTCTCGTCGTTCCAGCAGTAGGGCAGGACGCGGAAGCCCTCATAGACCAGGCCCTTGTCGTGCAGGCCCTTGAAGGCCCACAGCACCGACTCCATGAACTCGGGGTTCATGGTCCTGTAGTCGTTGTCGAAGTCGACCCAGCGAGCCTGGCGGGTGACGTAGTCACGCCACTCGCCGGTGTACTTGAGCACCGACGCGCGGCAGGCGTCGTTGAACTTGTCGATGCCCATCTCGACGATCTCGTCGGTGGTCTTGATGCCGTTGAGCCGCATCGCCTCGAGCTCGGCGGGCAGGCCGTGGGTGTCCCAGCCGAAGCGGCGCTCGACGCGCTTGCCGCGCATCGTCTGGTAGCGCGGCACGATGTCCTTGACGTAGCCGGTCAGCAGGTGGCCGTAGTGCGGGAGCCCGTTGGCGAACGGCGGGCCGTCGTAGAAGACGAACTCGTTCTCGCCGTTGGCGCCGGCGTCGCGCTGCTCGACCGACGCGCGGAAGGTGTCGTCCTCGGCCCAGTAGGCGAGGATCCGCTCCTCGATCTCGGGAAAGCGCGGCGAGCTCGGGACGGCGTGGCCGTCGGCGGAGTCGGTGGTGACCTTCGGATAGGTCATGGCGGGGCGTCTCCTGCGGGTCGGGATCGTCGTCTGCGGCTCTGCCACAGGGACGGTCGTCAGGACCGCGGTACCACCCTGCTTGCCCCACCCTGACTGCTGGCGGGACCCCTCGTTCACGGCTGTGACGGGCCTACCCGCCGGGTTCTAGTGACCTGGGCCGAGGCTCAGGCGTTCTTCCCGGTGCTCGCCGCTGATGACGGCTCGAACGCTGTGGGGCCAGCCTACGGCGCCCGCCCGCACCCCCGCCAATCGGAAAAGCATGCCGCGGGACAATGGCGCGGTGACCTTCCTCCTCGACAGCGCCGTCGCCTCCGAGCGCCGCGGCGACGGCCGGTTCGACGTCCAGCTCACGGCCGACTGGAACACCGCCAACGGCACGCCCAACGGGGGCTACATCCTCGCGCTCCTGCAGGACGCGGTGATGGCGGAGTCGAAGCACCCGGACGCGCTGACCATCGCCGTGACCTACTTCCGCCCGGCGCTGCCCGGCGCTGCCACGGTCACGGTGCGCGAGGTCCGCGCCGGGCGCCGCGTGTCGACGTACGACGCCGTCCTGGTGCAGGGGGACAGGGAGATCGCGCACGCCGTGGTCAGCACCCACGACTGGGACGCGACGGGCACGGTCGAGCACACGCCGCACGCCGCACCGGACGTGCCGGCACCCGACGACTGCACCGACGTGAGCGACCTGATCCCGCTGGGCATGGTCCCGATCCTCGACCGCTACGCCTACCGCTCCCCCACCGTCCCGGGCTGGCTGAGCGGCCAGCCCTCGGGGGTCACCGAGTCCCTGTGTTGGATCCGGGCCGCCGACGAGCGCCCTGTCGACGCGCTACTGGCCGGCGCCATGGTCGACGCCTTCCCGCCCGTCACCGCGGAGATCGGCCACCTGGCGTCGGCGACGATCCAGCTGACCGTGCACTACCGCCGCCGACCCTCGACCGTGTGGGCGCTGGGTCACGTCGTGTCGCGCCACGTCATCGCGGGCTATCACGACGAGGACGTGGAGCTCTGGGACGAGAGCGGCCAGCTCATCGCCCAGGGCCGCCAGCTGGCCATCCTCGCCAACGGCTGACGCTCCGTAGGTGGTCGAGGAGGCCCGCGAGGAACGAGCGGGGCGTCACGAGACCCCTGTGGTGACCTCCGCAAGGTCCGCACCGGCATCTCGTGACGCTCGCTGGCGCTCGCTCCTCGATGACCAGGAGGCGGGCGCCCGCTCCTCGATGACCGGTCTGCTAGCCGCGGACGAGCACCCTTTGCTGCGGCGTCATCCGCGACGCCGGTGCCGAGAGGGTGCGCAGGTGGATGTTCTGCAGCAGCCCGATGGCGAGCATGCCGGCGAACATCGACGAGCCGCCGTAGGAGACGAAGGGCAGCGGGACGCCGGTGACCGGCATGATGCCCAGGCACATGCCGATGTTCTGGAAGGCCTGGAAGCCGAACCAACAGGCGATGCCGGCCGCCGCGATGCGGCCGAAGACGTCGTCGGTCCTGGTGGCGATGCGCAGCGCCCGCCACAGCACGATGCCCAGCAGCGTGACGATGAGGGCGGCACCGACGAGCCCGAGCTCCTCGCCGGCGACGGTGAAGACGAAGTCGGTGTGCTGCTCGGGGACGAAGCCGGACTGGGTCTGCGAGCCGCCGAAGAGACCCTGGCCGAACAGGCCTCCGTTGCCGACGGCGATGCGCGCCTGCTCGACGTTGTAGCCGGCGCCGCGCGGGTCGAGGTCGGGGTTGGTGAAGGCGAGGAAACGGTCGATCTGGTAGTCCTCGAGGAAGCCGCTGACCACCGCGAAGGCCGCGACTGCGACACCCGATCCGGCCAGGACGGCCAGCCAGGCGCGATGGGCGCCCGACGCTGCGACCACACCGAAGACGGTGGCCGTCAGCACCAGCATGGTCCCGAGGTCGGGCTGGGTGAGGATCAGCGTCGCCGGGACGCCAGCCACCACCAGCATCAGCAGCACGTCGACGGTGCCGACCCGGTCGCGCCACCGGCCCTCGCTGCGCTCGGCGACGACGAGCGCCATGCCGACCACGACCGCCAGCTTCGCCAACTCGGAGGGCTGGAAGGACATCCCGCCGATGATCAGCCACGAACGCGAGCCGTTGATGGTCGAGCCCATGACCAGCACGAGCACCAGTCCCGCGACGGCGGCCACGTAGGCGACCGGGGCGAGGATGCGCACCCACCGGTGGTCGGTGACGGCGACCAGGACCATCAGTCCCACGCCGATGGCGACGTTGACGGTCTGCTTGAGGAGGAAGGCGCGGGTGTCGCCGCCAGTGAGGTCGTCGCGCTCCAGCGTGGCCGACCAGACCAGCACGCAGCCGATCAGTGAGAGCGCCACGACGGCGGCGAGCAGGACACGGTCGAGGTCACTCCACCGGGGCAGGGTCACCCGCCGGGACGCGGTCGTCCGACGGGTGGCCGGTCGGGCGGCACTCGCGCGGGTCGACTGGATGCGGTTGCTCATCGAGTCACCTCAGTCCTTGTCCCGGGCCGGCGGCAGGATCGAGCCGTCCTCGCCGAAGATCGGCAGGGACGCGGGCGGCGTGACGCCGGGGATCGCGGCGTCGGCCGGGTCGACCTGCTCGCCGTCGACGCCATAGAGCGCCTCCCAGATCGCGCGGATGCCCTCGCCCGTCGAGCCGGAGCCGGTGCCGCCCTGGCTGATCATCATCACCACGACGTAGTCCTCGGTGTAGGAAGCGACCCACCCCGTCGACTGCTTGCCGTAGACCTCAGCGGATCCGGTCTTGGCCCGGATCTTCACCTGGTCGATCGGGAAGCCGCCGAGCTTCCACGCCATCGTGCCCCGGGTCGAGACGCCCTGGAGGGCCTGGTCGACGTAGTCCAGGACGGACTTCGGGATGCCGAGGTCGCGCTCCTTCTGCGGCTCGATCTCGCGGATCACCTCGCCGTCGGGCGAGACGATGGCCTTGCCGACGCGTGGCTGCCACAGCGTGCCGCCGTTGGCGATCGCGGCGTAGCCGCGGGCCAGCTGGAGCGGGGTGACGATGGTGTCGCCCTGGCCGATGGAGAAGTTGACGGCGTCGGGGAGCTTGTACTTCCAGCCCTCCACGCAGAACTCGCCGGCGAACTTGTAGACGAAGTCGGAGGTCTTCTCGTCCTGCGGGGCGTCCGCGAGGTCGCAGTAGTAGTCCTTCATGGACTCGTAGTAGTCCCGCTTCCAGTGGCGGTCGGCGACGCGGCCGGACGCCTCCCCGGGGAGGTCGATGCCGGTCTGCTCACCGAAACCGAAGTTCTCCGCCTCCTCGACCAGCGGGTCCTTCGCGTCGACGTCGTCGGGGTCGGAGCCCAGCGTCTGCCAGAAGTGCATGCCGACCTGGTAGAAGAACGTGTTGCAGGAGACCTCGAGGGCCCGCGCGAAGTCGATCGACCCGTAGGCACCCGACTCGTGGTTGTGGAAGGGGCGGTTGCCGACCTGCACGGCCGACGGGCAGCCGAGGATCGTGTCCGGTGAGTAGCCGTTGGTCAGGGCCCCCACCGTCATGAACGGCTTCCACGTCGAGCCGGGCGCGAACTGGCCCTGGAACGAGCGCGCCAGGAGCGGCGTGCCCGCCGCCTCGGAGTAGAGGCGCGTCAGCTGCTGGTCGGTGATGCCGCCGACCCACACGGACGGGTCGTACGTCGGCTGGCTGGCCATCGCGACGATCCGGCCGGTGCTCGCCTCCATCACCACGGCGGCGCCCGAGTCGGCCTCGAAGTTGCGGCCCGTCACCGGGTCGCGGGTGGCGCGCTGGGTCTGGATCATCTTCGCCAGCTGCGCCTCGACGACACCCTGCACCTGCGCGTCGATCGATGTCACAAGCGTGTCGCCGGGCTGGGCCTCGAGGTCGGAGACATCGTCGCGGACCCGGCCCTTGGAGTCGACCGCGACCTGCTGGTAGCCGGGCTGCCCGCGCAGCCACTGGTCGTACTCCTTCTCGACGCCGGCCCGACCGACGACCGAGGCCCCGTTGACCGAGCTGTCGCCGCTCAGCTCGGCGGCGTCGAGCTCCTCGGAGGTGATCGGGCTGAGGTAGCCGAGCACGTGGGCGGCGTTGATGCCGTAGGGGGCGGGATACTGCCGCACGGTCTGGCGCTCGGCGACCACGCCGGGGAAGTCCTCGGGCTGCTCGAGGATCCGCAGGGCGGCGGCCTCGCCGACGTCCTGCGCGACGGGCACCGGTTGATAGGGCGACCCGTTCCAGCACGTGCCGGCGACCGCGCCCTCGTCGCCACACAGCAGCAGGCGGGCCTCGATCCTCCGCGGGCGCATGTCGATGGCGCGACCGGTGCGGCGCAGCAGCTCGACGCGGTCCTCGTCCGACATGCGGCCGAGCAGGGTGCGGTCGAGGGACACGACCCAGGTCAGGCGGTTGGTCACCAACGGGCGACCCATGGCGTCGACGATCAGGCCGCGCTGCGGCTGGACGACGATCTCGCGCACGGACTGCGAGGCCGCCTGACCCTGGTATTCCTCCCCGGAGATCACCTGGAGGTAGTAGAGGCGGGCGCCCAGGGTCGCGAGCAGCGAGAAGACCAGGGTCTGGATGACGATCAGCCGCAGGCGGCTGCGGTGCGAGGCGCCCTGTGCCGTCGATGCGGCCATCAGGAGCGCGCCAGCGTTCGACGACTGGTCCGCGTGGTCCCGGCGAGCGTGCGCTCGGAGCGTTGGCGACCGGCGGGCCGGCTGAGCAGCGCGAGGACGACGGGGACCACGACGAGCGCAGCGACGACGTCCATCACCAGTGCCGCCAGGACGACGGGCAACAGGTCGGCGACACTCGCGGCGGAGTCGCCGAGCACGAGGCCGGACAGCGCGAAGACGGTGGTGCCGATGAATGATCCTCCGGCAGCGGCGGCGACGACGAGCGGCAGAGGCGGGCGTCGTACGACGTCCTCATCGGGGCGGCCGACCTCCGCGACGTGGTCGTGGGCGAGCCGGCCGATGACGTAGCCGACGATCATCAGGGCCAGGGCGCCGCGTCCGGCGACGTGGTCGGCCGGCGGCGCGAGATCGGTCAGGACGCCGGCGAAGAAGCCGGTCAGCGTGGCGTAGCGGGTGTCGGTGACGAGGGCGACGGCCACGACCACGAGCAGCACCAGGTCGGGGACGACCCCGAGCCCCCCGATGCGCCACGCGAAGTGCGGCAGCACGGTGACCTGGAGGAGCAGTGCGACGACGAGGGCGATCGTGACGGAGAGCAGGCGCATGGTGCGGTGGGTCATCGCAGGCTCCCGTCCGCCTCGATGACGGGACCGGGACTGCCGGACGGCACGACGACCGCGACGTAGTCCAGGGCGGTGAAGTCCACGGCGGGGTGGATCTCGGCGCGGTAGGTCGTCTCGCGCAGGGACTCGTAGACTTTGGCGACCTTGCCGATCGGCACGCCCGCGACGTAGGGCGCACCGCCCTCGCTCCCCCACGTGACGACGGTCTGGCCGACCTTGGGGACGACGTTGCGATCCGTGAGCTCGAGCTCGAGCCGGTCGTCCTCGCCCAACGTGCCATGGCCGCTGACGAAGCCGAGCTCGGAGTTGTCGCCGATCCGGCCGCCGATCTTGGAGGTGGAGTCGACGGCCAGCAGCACCGTCGCGGTCCGGCTGGTGACCGAGGTGACCCGGCCGACCAGGCCCTCGGAGGCCACGACGGTCATGTCCGGGTGGAGGCCGGCGTCGGACCCGGCGTCGATGGTGATCGTGCTGGAGAAGTTCTGCGCGCTGCCGATCGCGATCACCCGCGCCACCCGCAGGGCGTAGCCGAGGTCCCCGGCCAGGGTCTTGAGCCCGTCGAGCTGCGCGGCGCGCCCCTCGTCGTAGCCGGCCTTGTCGAGCTGGTTGCGCAGGGCGTCGTTCTCCGCCTGGAGGTCGCGGACGTCTTGGCGCAGACCGTCGTTGCTGCGGAAGGCGTCGGGCAGTCCGGCCACCGGTCGCACGACCGTGGCGGCAGCGTTCTGGAGCGGGCCGACGGTCTCACCGACGACCTTCCTGACCTCGGCCACCGGCGAGTCGTCGCCCCCGGTGGTGTCGAGGACCATCAGCGCGGCGCACGCCAGGACCAGCGCCACGACCAGGGAGCGGGACAGGTTGGGCGGGCGGGGATCGATGGCCATGGCGCGCTCAGAACCGCCGCGGGTTGGTGACCAGCACCTGCTGGAGGGCTTCGAACTCCTCGACACACCGCCCGGCGCCCATGGCGACGGAGACCAGCGGGTCCTCCGCGACGTGGACGGGCATGCCGGTCTCGTGGCGGATGCGCTCGTCGAGTCCGCGCAGCAGCGCTCCGCCTCCGGTGAGCACGATGCCGCGGTCCATGATGTCGCCGGCGAGCTCCGGTGGGGTCTGGTCGAGGGTGACCCGCACGGCGTCGACGATGGCGTGCAGCGGCTCCTCCAGGGCCTGGCGGACCTCGGCGCTGGTGACGGCGACGGTGCGGGGCAGCCCGGTGACCATGTCGCGGCCGCGGATCTCGCCCTCGGGCTCGGCGGGGCGGGGGAAGGCCGACCCGAGGGTCATCTTGACGTCCTCGGCCGTGCGCTCGCCGAGCATGACGCCGTGCTCCTTCTTCATCCACGCGATGATCGCGGCGTCGAGGTCGTCGCCGGCCGTGCGGACCGAGAGGGAGGTGACGATGCCGCCGAGAGAGATGACGGCGACCTCGGTCGTGCCGCCGCCGACGTCGACGATCATGTTGCCGGTCGCCTCGTGCACCGGCAGCCCGGCACCGATCGCGGCGGCCATCGGCTCCTCGATGACATAGACCCGCCGGGCGCCGGCCTGGTAGCCGGCCTCCTTCACGGCCCGCTGCTCGACCGGCGTGACCGAGCTCGGGACGCAGATGACCATGCGGGGCTTGGCGAAGTAGCGGCGGCGGTGCACACGGGCGATGAACTGCCGCAGCATCTGCTCGGTCGCCTCGAAGTCGGCGATGACGCCGTCACGCAGCGGGCGGAGAGCCGTGATGCTGTCCGGCGTGCGGCCGAGCATCTGCTTGGCCTGGTGGCCGACCGCGATGACCTCGCCGGTCGCGTCGTTGATCGCCACGACGCTGGGTTCGTCCAGCAGCACCCCGCGGCGGCGGACATAGACCAGCGTGTTGGCGGTGCCGAGATCGACGGCCATGTCACGGCCGATGATGGAGTTCGCCCTCACGCTTCCTCACCCAGGCATCTGTGCGCATTGGGGGAAGCCGGCGAACCGGGGCGGCCGCCGGGCGCACGGGGACGGCGACCTCCGGTTGCGAGACTAGGTAAGGGAGGGCGCTCAGTAGCGCAGACACGCCCGAGACGCGTGTGATGGGTGTGACGGTTGTGACAGGCAGGGCCGCGGAGTCAGCGCGGACTCAGCGGGGCGACGGCGTCAGCCTCGGGTCACAGGGCGGGAAACCACAGCGCGATCTCGCGCGCGGCCGACTCCGGCGAGTCGGAGCCGTGCACGAGGTTCTCGCGGTTGGACAGCGAGAGGTCGCCGCGGATCGTGCCGGGCGCGGCCTTGCGGCCGTCGGTGGCGCCGTTGATAGCACGGACGACCTCGATCGCCTCGTCGCCCTCGAGCACCAGTGCCACGAGCGGCCCGCTGGTCACGAAGTCACGCAGGGGCGGGTAGAAGTCGCGCTCCACGTGCTCGGCGTAGTGGGCGTCAGCCTGCGCGGCGTCGATGAGGCGGTGCTCCATGGCCACCAGGCGCAGTCCCTTGGCCTCGAAGCG
The DNA here is from genome assembly GCF_004912195.1 of Nocardioides caeni. Lineage (GTDB taxonomy): Bacteria > Actinomycetota > Actinomycetes > Propionibacteriales > Nocardioidaceae > Nocardioides > Nocardioides caeni. Next base: position 172,801 of record NZ_STGW01000001.1, on the reverse strand, counting down.
GGCCAGCACGTTGCCGACCAGGCCCCGGCGGACGGCGTCGGGCTTGAGCAGGACGAGGGTGCGTTGGGTCACGGCCCGACCCTACCGGTGCCGCGCCTCACGGCCTGTCCAGACCCGTTCAGACCCGGTTGAGCGAACTGGCGATCAGGTTGTTGGCCGAGCGCTGGAAGCCACGCACGATCGCCTCGAGGGTCAGCTGTCGCAGCGTCGAGATCGTCGTCTCGAGGTGCTCGGCATCGTCGCGCGAGGTCTTCTGCTCGTGTCGCCACGGCTCGATGACCTCGTGGTGCAGGACGTCGGTGAGCTCCTTGGCGAGCGCCGACATGTGCCGGTTGATCGCGACCCCGGCCAACCGCATGCCATTGGTCGGGATGTCGAGCTGCAGCAACTGGGTGGCGACGTCGAAGCCGTGGATGGGCAGGAAGCGCTCGCGACCCTGGTCGTCGGTCACGCGGCGGAGCAGCCCGAAGTCCTCGATCAGCCCCACCTCCTCGGCGGTGAGCTTGCGACCCGCATAGGCGTCCAGTTGCTTGCGCGTCAGCTCCTTGGGCTCCTCGACGGTCCAGGACGTGAGCATGGCCCGCTGGACCGCGAGCTCCTCCACGCCAGCGTCCTCCGGGAGGGAGGCGAGGTACTTCTCGATCGCCTGCAGCGTGAAGCCGTGGTCCTGCAGCGCGCGGATCATCTGCAGGCGCGCGAGGTGACCCTCGTCGTACCACGCCATCCGGCCACGGCGCGCCGGCGGCGGCAGCAGCCCGAGGCTGGCGTAGTAGCGCGTCGTCCGGACGGTCAGACCGGCCGCGGCGGCGAGCTCGTCGACCGTGCGCAGCGCGGCGCCGCCGTCGGCACCGTCGGCTGCCTCGAGGTCAACTGCTGCGCTCATGACTGTCACAGTACGACTGTCACATGCTCTGTGCAACCGCCGCGGTGGTCCCGATTCCCGCCGTAACTGACGCTGTGACATCTCGTTGAGCGATACGGCTTGACGTGAGTCACACGACCCACCACAGTACGTGTGTGACAGTTCCACTGTCATTCTCAACCTCGTCCCGCAGACATCAGGAGCGCCCATGGCATCGAGCAGCCTCGTGCCGGCCCTGAAGCGTCCCGTCAGCGAGACCCTCGCGATGCTGCAGTTCGCGCGCACCGTCCTCGCCGCGTTGGTCAGGTCGATCAGCGCCCGCCGCTTCCCGCTCAACGAGACCGTCGTGCAGACCTGGTACGCGATCCGCGTCTGCACCCTGCCGGCCCTGGCCGTGTCGATCCCGTTCGGCATCATCCTCGCGCTGCAGGTCGGCGTGCTGGCCCAGGAGGTCGGCGCCGTCGCCTTCACGGGAGCCGGCAACACACTGGCCGTCGTGCGGCAGGCCTCACCGATCATCACCGCGTTGATGCTCGCCGGCGTCGCCGGCTCGGCCATCTGCGCGGACCTCGGGTCGCGGAAGATCCGCGAGGAGATCGACGCCATGGAGGTCATGGGACTGTCGGTGCTCGAGCGTCTCGTCGTGCCCCGCACCATCGCGATCATCGTGGTCTCGGTCTGCCTCAACGGCATCGTCATGTTCTTCACGATCATGACCACGCTGTCGATCAGCGTCGTCCTGCAGGACCTGCCGCCCGGCAGCTACCTCGCCTCGGTCACCACCCTGGCGCAGCTCTCGGACCTGTGGCTATCGCTCGCCAAGGCCGCGGTGTTCGCGATCATCTGCGCGATGGTCGCGTCCTACAAGGGGCTCAACGTGGCCATGGGCCCCACGGGCGTCGGTGAGGCCGTGACGAGCTCGGTGGTCACGAACTTCATCCTCCTGTTCGCCGCCAACTTCGTGATCTCCCAGGTGCACACGACCTTCGCCGGAGGGCCGATCGGATGAGTCATCCCGTGAGCGCCGTGAGCAGTGCGCCGGCCGCGATCGTCGACAAGGCAGTTGTGAAGCCCTGGGCGGGGGTGGGCCTCCAGCTCGTCCTGGCGTGGCGGGCCGTCGCCGGCATCCCGATCGCGGTCACCCGCTACCGCGGCGAGATCGCCCGCATCCTCGCGGACGTGACCCTCGGCTCCGGCATCTTCCTCGTCGGCGGTGGCGTCGTGGGCGTGGTCCTGCTGTTGTCGACGTTGACCGGCACCGAGGTCGGGCTCGAGGGCTACCAGGGCCTCGACGTCATCGGCCTGGCTCCCCTCACCGGCTTCATCTCCGGCTACGCCAACACCCGCGAGCTCGCGCCCATGGTCGCCGCCCTGGGCTTCGCGGCCCGCATCGGCTGCGGCTACACCTCACGCATCGGAGCGATGCGCATCAGCGAGGAGATCGACGCACTCGAGGCGATGGCCATCCGGCCGATCCCCTACATGATCTCGACCAGGCTCATCGCGTCGTGGATCATCGTGCTGCCGCTCTTCCTCATCGGCCTGGTCGGCACCTACATCGCCACCGACTTCATGGTCACGACGTTCTACGGGCAGTCGGCCGGCACCTACGACCACTACTTCCGGACGTTCGTCGCTCCGATCGACGTCTTCTACTCAGCCATCAAGGTCGTCGTGCTGACGACCGTGGTGACCCTCATCCACTGCTACTACGGCTTCACCGCCAGCGGTGGGCCCGAAGGCGTCGGCCGCGCCACGGGCAGCGCTATCCGGGCCAGCATCATCTCGCTGACGATCGTCGACATCATCCTGACCCTCATCCTCTGGGGCGCCGACGCCCAGGTCCAGATCTCCGGGTGAGTCGATGAGCGAGTTCCTGTTCCCGCACTCCCAGATCCCGCAGCGGACCCTGAAGCTGCGCCTGGCCGCCCTCGGGATGACCGGCGGCCTCCTGCTCAGCCTGGTGCTCGGCATCCTGGCCCTGCAGACGATCGGCGTCCTCAGCAACAACCTGCGCGTCACCGTCCAGCTGCCGACGGTCGGCGACACGCTCGGCATCAACTCCGACGTGAAGTACAACGGCCTGCGCGTGGGTCGCGTCATCGAGGTCGACCCGGTCGCCCGCGAGGCCGAGACCGGCTGGGACGGCCCCACCGCCGTCGTACTGGTCGAGCCCGACCATGCCGAGCTCATCCCCGCCGGCGTCAAGGCGCGGGTCCTGCCCGGCACGCTCTTCGGCAACGAGTACGTCGACCTCGTCGTCACCGGCGCGACCGGCAGCACCGATGCGGCCACTGCGGCGGCCACCACCGGCACCGGAGGGATCTCCGCGGCCGGGGCCCACCTCTCCGACGGGGACGTCGTCGAGGCCGACACCTCGGTCAAGACGCTTCGCCTGATGGACACCTTCTCGGCGACGCAGCGCCTGCTGGCGGCCGTCGACCCGGCGCAGTGGGACGTCGCGCTCTCGCAGCTCGCCGACTCGCTCGACGGCCGGGGTCTGAAGCTGGCCGAGATGATCGAGGACGGCGGTGCCTTCCTCGGTCGCTGGGAAGACGTCCAGCCCCAGCTGCAGGAGGACATGGACCTGTTGGCCGAGACCTCCGAGCTGTTCGCCGACGTCGAGCCCCAGCTGATCCAGGCGCTGCGCGACACGCGGCCGCTCGCCCGCACGCTCGTCGAGCAACAGACCGGCACCCGCGCGCTGCTGCAGGGCCTGCCCGCGCTGCTCGACGGTCCCGAGGGCATCACCGAGTTCCTGCGGACGCACGGGGACGCGACGGCACGGCTGCTCAACGCCACGGCCGCGAACCTCGAGGTCTTCGCCCAGCGCTATCCGTCCTTCGCCCAGCTCCTGCAGAAGGTGCCGGCGCTGCTCCGCAACGGCGCGGCTGCCGTCAAGGGAGGCAACATCCAGATGGAGGGCGTCATCAGCCCCGCGCTCGTGGATGCCTACGACGACGCCGACTGCCCGGACTACCGCGGCCTGCGCGGACCCTGCGGAGGTGGGGCGCGATGAGCCGTCAGCTGAGCGAGCTGGCCCGCAACAAGGGTGCGGTGATCGGTGTCGCCGTCTTCGCCCTGGTCGCGGTGGTGCTGACCTCGATGGTCGCCGGCACCCTGTCGCGCGCACAGCGCGGCGACACGATCGCCGTCACCGCGGTCTTCCGCGACGCCACGGGACTCCGCCCGGGCGACGACGTGCGGATGGCCGGCGTCCGCATCGGCCGGGTCGCCGAGACCCGGGTCGGCACCGGCGACGACCAGGGCCTGGCCATCGTGACGATGAACATCGACGGCAACCAGGGGCTGCACGACGACATCATCGCCTCGATCGACTACCTCAACCTGATGGGTCAGCGCTACGTCGCGATCACGCGACCGGACCGCACCCAGGAGGCAGGTGCTCTCGAGGACGGCGCCGAGGTGCCGCTCGCGCGCACCCGCACTGCGCTGGACCTGACCGCGATGTTCAACGCGTTCCAGCCGATCTTCGACCTGCTGAGGCCCAGCGACGTCAACGAACTCGCGACCAACATCGTGCAGGTCCTGCAGGGGCAGGGCCCCACTCTCGACCACCTGCTCCGGCAGACGGCCGACCTGACGTCGGGCCTGGTCGACCGCGAGGACGTCTTCGCCCGCGTCGTCGACAACGTCACCCTCGTGCTCGACACCACCAACGAACACCGCGCCGAGGTCACGGCGATGGTCGACGGTCTGGCCTCCCTCACCGAGGGCCTGGCCAACGACCGTGACCGCATCGCCACCAGCCTGGACTCGATCGCGCGGCTGACCGACACCACCGCCGACATCGTCGGCGAGGCGGCGCCCGAGGTGCAGGCCGTCACGGCCCAGAGCCAGGCATGGTTCCGCTATCTCGCGACCCGCGCCGACCTGCTCGCCGACACCGGTGCTGCCCTGCCCCAGCAGCTCAAGGTCTATCTCCGCACGCTCGGCTACGGCAGCTACCTCAACGTCTACGTCTGCACGAACATCGCCCGCGTGAAGGGCGTGCCGCTCGGGATCGACCTCGGCGTCGCCGGCGACAAGCACTCGAAGAGGTGTCGGTGATGGGGACCATGGGTGACACTTGGCGGCGGCTCGGCTGGCCACTGCGGCTCATCGTCGGCCTGCTCGTCGTCGGCCTGCTCGTCATCGGCCTGCGTTCGCTCGGCGGGGACGCGGAGTACCACGCACGGCTGCGCCACGCTGCGGGCATCGAGCCCGGAGACGACGTACGGGTCGCCGGGCTCAAGGTCGGCAAGGTCACGGCTGTCGAGGCCACCAAGGACCAGGTCGACGTCGCCTTCACCCTCGACCAGTCGCCCGAGGAGCTGGGGCTCACCGGGGGCAGCTCCGTCGAGGTCAAGCTGCTCTCGATCCTCGGCCAGCGCTTCCTCGCTCTGGCCCCCGGCGCCGGAGATCCGCTCGCCGACGGCGACACGATCGCGGTGGAGCAGGCCCGCGACAGCTACACCATCGAGCGGTTCTGGCTGGAGACCACGCCCCAGGTCGAGGCCATCGACCTGGCGAAGGTCCAGCAGGCAGTCGACGTCCTGGCGACCGACCTCGCCGTGGCGCCGACCGAGCTGCGGGACGCGCTGGACGGCATCGCCGGAGTGTCGGCCATCGCCGTCGAGCGCGAGCAGCAGATCGACGACCTCCTCGCCTCCACCCGGGCGGTGACCGACCTCGTCATCGACCAGACCGACCAGCTCGACAAGGTCATGGCCAACGGTGCCACCGTGATGGCGATGGTCCGCGAGCGGCGCGACACCCTGCGCGCACTGCTCGTCGATGCCGAACGCTTCGTCACGGGCATGACGAGCCTCGTCCGCACGACCGCTCCGCCGCTGCAGCCCGCCCTGCGGGACCTGAGGAAGGTCGTGAAGGTCCTGCAGGACAACAAGGCAGACCTCGAGGAGACCATGCGCCTGGCCGGCCCGACGATGCGTGTCTTCACCAACGCGACCGGCGACGGACCGTGGCTCGGCGTCAACGCACCGTGGGCGATCTTCCCCGACGACCTCGTCTGCACCATCGTCGTCACGGAGGACTGCCGATGACGACGCGCAACAGAATCCTGGCCGGCGCCATCGGCCTGGTCGTCCTCGCCATGGCGGTCTCGGGCGTCCGCCTGCTCGGATGGCTCGGCGGCGACGACGAGGACGCCATGGTGGTCACCGCGGAGTTCGTCGACACCACCGGTGTCTACGTCGGCAACGACGTGACCTACCTCGGCGTGACCATCGGCGAGATCGTGGAGGTCGAGCCCCACGGCACCTCGATGCGGGTCGTCATGCATCTCGACGAGAGCACCCAGATCCCCGAGGAGGCCGCAGCGGAGATCCTCCAGGGCTCCCTCGTCACCGACCGCTTCATCGAGCTGGGCCCGGCCTACACCGACGGCCCCACCCTGGCCGACGGTGACCACATCGACGCCGACCACACCCGCTCCCCCGCGACCGTCGACGAGATCGCCAAGGCGATCGACGACCTCGTCGTGGCCCTCGACACGGGCGCCGAGGGCAGCGGGCGCAAGGGCATCGGCGATGCGCTCCAGAGCACTGCCCGGGCGCTCGAGGGCAACGGTCCGCATCTGCGGCGAGCCCTCGCCGAGAGCCAGGACGCACTGGCGATGATCAACACCAAGGACGCCGACCTCACCGCGGTCACCGACAACCTCCTCGAGCTCACCCAGGCACTGGCGCAACGGGACCGGACGATCCGCTCCTTCACCCGCGACGCCGCGGCGACGACCGCCGTGCTCGGCGACCAGCGCGACGAGCTCGTCGCGGCGCTCGAGGGCCTCGACGACCTGACCGCGCTGGCCGACGACTTCCTGCGCGACAACGCCGACGTCCTCACCGCCGACCTCAAGGGCCTCAACGACGTGGTGGGCGTCGTGCGTGCCCACCAGGACTCACTCGCCGAGGCGTTCGACGTGATGCCGACGATGGCCGAGAACTTCGCGCGGGCCTACGACTGGGACCTGGGCCGTCTGCGGGTCCAGTTCTCCTTCGCCGTCGGTCCCTTCGCCGCGGCCTTCCGCGACCACACCTGCCAGGTCTTCGCCCAGGCGCTGGCCGGCGAGGCCGGCAGCGCACTGTGCGGCCTGCTGTTCAACTCCTCCGGCACGGGCGCCCTCGACGGGATCCTCGACGGGCTCTACGACGCGATCCCGGGAGGCCTTCCGTGACCGGCATCCTCTCCGGGACCCTACGCCGGGCGACCGCCGCCATCGCCGGCGCGATCGGCGTCGCCGCGATGTCCACCGGCTGCGGGCTCAGCCTCGAGGACGTCCCGCTGCCGTCGCTCGTCGACGGTCCGACGTACTCCGTGACGATCGAGTTCGAGGACGCGCTGAACCTGCCGGTGGACGCTCCGGTGAAGCTGGACGGCGCCACGGTCGGGCAGGTCACGAGCGTGGACCCGGGCGACTACGTGGCCGAGGTCGAGCTGGCGCTGTCGACCTCCGTCGAGCTCCGCGACACCTCCCGGGCCGAGATCCGGCTGACCTCGCCGATGGGCACCGCGTTCGTGCAGCTCTTCCCCGGGGACAAGGGAGAAGTGCTCGCCGAGGGCGACATCCTGCCGGCGGCCGCGACCGGGTCGGCGCCCGACGTCACCGATCTCCTCAGCGCGCTGTCGACGGTCGTGACGGGCGGCAGCTTCGGCGACATCTCGACCATCATCAAGCAGCTCAACCTCGCCCTGACGGGCAACGCCGACGACGTCCGCCTGCTCCTGACCCGCCTCGACACCGCGGTGACCGACCTCAACGGGCAGTTCCCGCGGGTCGACCGACTGACGGCCGCGCTCGACCGCCTCACGACCCGGCTCGCCGGCGACCTGCCCGACATCACCCGCTCCTTGACGGACCTGACCGACCTCGTCACGAGCTTCGACGCCCAACGCGCCGACCTGGTGACGGCCATGGAGTCCCTGAGCCGGTTCGACGCCGTCGCGACCCCACTCACGAAGGCGGTCCGCGAGGATCTGATCGGACAGCTGAAGGACATGCGCCCGGTGCTGAAGACACTGCTCGACGAGCGCGCCAACATCGACGGCGTCATGCAGGGCCTGATCGCCTTCGCCGGCGGCAGTGACGAGGCCGCTCCGGGTGACTACGCCAACTTCGACCTGACCTTCCTCCTCGACCCCGAGGCCCTCGCGCACTTCGTCAACGACGAGACCGCCGCCATCCCGGACGGAGGCGGGCGATGAGCACGACACCGCACAGTGCAGAGGAGATCAGCCAGGTCCAGGCGGACGCTCGCGCGGCCGCCGGACAGGCACACGCCGGAGCCCGTGCAGTGCGACGGCGCATCCACACCGCCCAGGTGCTGATCCTGCTGATCCTGATCGGCGGCGTCCTCTACGTCACCGACACCGTGGTCGGCGGCTCCCTCTTCCGCGACCCCTACCGCCTCCAGGTGGAGCTGCCGCAGGCGGCGGGCCTGCACGAGGGCTCGGTCGTCACCTACCGGGGCCAGCGGATCGGCGAGGTCCTCGAGGTCCGGTTGAGCGACGAGCCCGGGGTCGGCGCGATCGCCGAGATCGAGATCGAGTCCGACATCGAGATCCCCGTCGACAGCGCGATGGAGGTGCGCAACCTCTCCGCCGTCGGCGAGCAGTACCTCGACGTCCGGCCACGCACCGACGAGGGCCCCTTCCTGACCGCTGGATCCACGGTGCCCGTCTCGGAGCTCAGCGTCCCGGTCAACGTGCCCGACGTGCTCGCACACGCCCAGTCCCTGATGGGCAGCCTCGACGTCGACGACATCCGCACGATCTCCGACGAGACGGCCGTGATCTTCGGCAACAACGACGAGGACGTCGACCTGCGGGCGCTGGCCATCGAGATGGAGACCGCCTTCGCGATGCTCCGCCGCCTCGAGCCGACGCTCACCGAGCTCGTCGAGACTGCAGCCGTCCCCCTGAGGACCGTCAGCGACCTCGGTCCGGAGATCCGCAACGCGGCCGCCGACCTCGAGGCGATCGCTGCCGCGCTGGCCGAGGCCACCCCGGACATCCGACGGACCGTCACCACCTCACTCGACCTGCTCCCCCGCCTCGACCGCTGGTGGCGGTCGCTGTCGCCGCAGGTTCGGCGCCTGCTGCGCGACGGCGTGCCGCTGACGGAGATGGCCGCCGGCCACCTCCGCGGCCTCCAGCACTGGCTCGACTGGGTGCCGATGCAGGCGGACGTCATGGCCGGCTCGACCCGAGACGGCAGCGGACGCGTCCTGCTGGTCCCGCGCGTCCTCAAGAACTGCGTCTACGACCGCTCGGTCCAGCGCGACATCCAGGACACCTCCTACCGCGAGCCGGTGACCGACGTCCACTGTGTCGACCCGCCCGCCGGCACGCAGGGGCGTGGCTCCGGCAACGTTCCTCGCCAGTGACCCCCTGACCACCGTCGGCGGTCCGCCTTCTGGGGGATCGCGCGCCGCCGGCGGTGCCTGCCCTTCCGCCCGATCACCCACCGCACGGAGACTTCGATGACGACCACTGCAGACAGCCCCGCCACGACCGCCACGGCCCGCCCGTCCTGGGTGAGCGAGGAGCGTCTCGCCTCATGGTGCCGCTGGGTGGCTCGCGAGGCAGGCGGGGCGGGCACGACGATCACCGCGACCGCGCCGTACGACGGCCAGCCGATCGCCGACGTACCGGTCTCCAGCGCCGACGACGTGGCCGCGGCGATCACCACGGCCCGTGGCGCGCAGGCGGCCTGGGCCCTGGTCCCCCACGGCGCCAAGGCCGACGTCATGCTCCGCTTCCACGACCTGCTGGTGGAGCGGCAGGACGAGGTCATCGACCTCATCCAGTGGGAGATGGGCAAGGCCCGCTTCAGCGCGTGGCAGGAGATCCTCCAGGTCGCGACGATCGCCCGGCACTACTCGCGCCACGGCCACCGCTACCTCGTCGACAACAAGGTCCGCGGCGCGATGCCCGGACTGACGAAGGTGCGCGAGGTGCGGGTCCCCAAGGGCGTCATCGGAATGATCTCGCCCTGGAACTACCCGCTCTACCTCGCGGTGGGCGACGTGATCCCCGCCCTGCTCGCCGGCAACGGCGTGGTCAGCAAGGCGGACTCACAGACCCCGCTCACGCTGCTGTGGGCCCGCGAGCTCATGGACGAGGCCGGGCTCCCGAAGGATCTGTGGCACATCGTCGTCGGCCCCGGGTCCGTGATCGGTGACGCGTTGATCGGATCGCCCGAGGGTGGTGTCGGCGTCGACCACATCTGCTTCACCGGCTCGACCGGCACGGGACGCACGGTGGGCCGGAAGGCCGGCGAGCGCCTCATCGCCGCGTCCCTGGAGCTCGGCGGCAAGAACCCGCTCATCGTCCGCGAGGACGCCGACGTCGCGAAGGCAGCGGCCGGCTGCGTGGCAGCAGCGTTCGCCAACACCGGTCAGATGTGCATCCACATCGAGCGCGTGATCGTCCACGAGGGTGTCTACGACGCCTTCAAGGAGGCGCTCGTCGCCGCGACCACGGCGCTCGGGCTGGGCCAGACCTACGACTACTCGGTCGAGGTCGGCTCGCTCGCCTCTCCCGCCCAGCTGGAGACGGTCTCGCAGCACGTCGCGAGCGCGGTCGCGGCGGGCGCCACGGTCCTCGCCGGCGGCAAGGCCCGGCCGGACCTCGGCCCCCTGATGTACGAGCCGACGATCCTGGAGGGCGTCACCGCCGACATGCCCGTGTGCCTGGAGGAGACCTTCGGTCCGGTCATCTCGCTCTACAAGGTGACCTCGGACAACGAGGCCGTCGCCAAGGCCAACGAGGGCAGCTACGGCCTCTCATCGAGCATCTGGTCGCGCAACACCGGCGAGGCCGAGCGGATGGCAGGCCAGGTCCGCGCCGGCTCGGTCAACATCAACGACGGGGCGGCCGCCGCGGCCGGCTCGATCGAGGCGGGCATGGGCGGCATGGGCGACAGCGGCCTGGGCCGTCGCCACGGAGCCGAGGGCATGCGGAAGTACACCGAGTCGCAGACGGTCGCCACGCAGCGACTGGTCCCGCTCGGTCCCCCGGCGTCGATGGCGCTCGACAAGTTCGTCGGCATCGGCAACGCCCAGCTCAAGCTGCTCCGCAAGCTCCGCGTCCGCTGATCCTCCCCGCGTCACATCGACCGGGATCCGTTCAAGCAGGTTGATCGGATCCCGGTCGATGTCGCGTCATGCACGCGCTCGACGCTCTCCTCCACAGGTCGAGAGGCGCGGGGTGTGGGGTTCGAGCACGCCGGAGACACCCGGCCCATGGATCCCCTCGTCGAGCTCCTCGAGCGGCAGAACGGCGTCATCGCTCGCCGACAGGTGCTGGACTGTGGACACTCGCCCACCTTCGTCGCCCGCAAGCTGCGGCGACGCGAGTGGGTCGCGGTGCATCCGGGCGTCTACATCAACCACACCGGTCCCCTCACCTGGCGCCAGCGGGCGTGGGCGGCCGTGCTGGTCTGCTGGCCGGCAGCCCTCGCCGGGTGGTCGGCTGTCAGGGCTCACGAAGGTCCCGGGCGCCACCGCCACGACGACGCACGGCCGATCGAGGTCGTCGTACGAAGGGGCCACGGTCCGGATCGTCGCGAGGGCGTCGAGTTCCGCGAGTCGCGCCGCTTCGACGAGACGGTGCAGGTCCACCTGAGCCCGCCGCGCCAGCGCTATGACAGTGCGATCGTCGAGCTCGCGGAGCGGGCCTCGCGCGAGCTCGACGCCATCGCGATCCTCGCAGACGCGTGCGGTAGCCGGCGGACGACAGCCGCTCGCCTGCTGCGCGCCCTGGAGTCGATGTCTCGGGTCCGCCGGCGAGCGCTGCTGGTCGGTGTGCTCACGGACGTCGCCGAGGGCACGTGCTCCGTCCTCGAGCACGGCTATCTCACCCGGGTCGAGCGGCCGCACGGTCTCCCCTCGGGGCTTCGTCAGGTGGCCGGCCGTGCCGGCGGACGTCGTCTCTTTCGGGATGTCGTCTACCGAGGCGCCGGGACGTCCTGGGAGCAGATCGTCGAGCTCGACGGACGACTCGGGCACGACACGACCCGCGATCGCGACCGGGACCTGGAGCGGGACCTCGACGCGGCCCTCGGCGGGGCAGACACCGTACGGCTCGGGTTCGGCCAGGTGTTCGACCGGAGCTGCTCGACCGCGGCGAAACTCGGGCGCCTGCTCCAGCAGCGTGGCTGGCAGGGCTCGCCGGTACTCTGCCCAAGCTGTCCACGGACGGATCGACCGGGATCCGTTCAAGCAGGTTGATCGGATCCCGGTCGTTGCGTCACCTCGACGGTGAGCGCCGACGCCAGGTCACCCTTGCCGCCCACCACGATCTGATCGAGACCGAGCCACCCCGCCAAGCGCCACAGCTCGGCGGCCAGCTGCTCCGCCGTGTCGGCGGGCGCGTGGGGCTCGGCGAAGGCACCGGGCACCAGCAGCGTCCCGGACCGCCGGTCGGCCTTGAGGTCGACCCGGGCGACGATCCGGTCGCCCAACAGGAAGGGCAGCACGTAGTAGCCGTGGATCCGCTGCGCGGCCGGCACGTAGATCTCGATCCGGTAGAAGAAGTCGAACAGCGCCTCGGCGCGATCGCGCTCCCACACCACCGGGTCGAAGGGGCTGAGCAGGGTGCGGGCGCCGACCCGCCGCGGCACGCGCGCGTCGCGGTGGAGGTACGCCGGGCGGCGCCAGCCCTCGACGCTGACCGGCTCGAGCTCGCCGGACTGCACCAGCTCCTCGATCGCCACCCGCGCCTCCCCGACCCGCAGACGGTAGTAGTCGGCGAGACACTGCGCGCTGGCCACGCCGTGCGAGCGGGCCGCCCGCCGGACCAGCTCGCGGTGCGCGTCGGGCACGGACAGGGCCGGCGCGTCGACGTACGCCCGCGGGAGGACGCGCTCAGGCAGGTCGTAGCAGATCTCGAACTGGCTGTTGCGCCCCGCGATGGCGAGGTCGCCGGCGGTGAAGAGGTAGTCGAGCATCCGGCGGGTGCGTGACCAGTTCCAGCCCCAGTGGTCCTTGGTGCGGGGCAGGCCGTCATCGAGCTCCCGCGCCGTGCTCGGTCCCCGCTCGGCGATCTCGGACAGCAACGCCTTCTCGAGCTCGTCGTCCTCGGCGACGAACGACCACTTGCCGCGCTGGGAGCGGTAGAGGTCCATCCGGTGCCTCATCGCCGGCCACAGGTCCACGGGCATGAAGGCCTGGACGTGCGCCCAGTACTCGACCACCCGCCGCTGCCGCCCGCTGGCTGCGCGGCGGAGCAGGTCGACGTCGTAGGGACCCATCCGGGAGTAGAGCGGCATGTAGTGCGCCCGCTGCAGCACGTTGACGCTGTCGACCTGCAGCACGCCCGTGCGCGCCAGCGTGCGGTCGAAGGTCCGCAGCGTCGGCGTGCTGTGCGGCGCGTCGAGGAAGCCCTGGGCCGCCAGCGCGATCCGGCGGGCCTGGGCGCGGGACAGGGACTGGGTGCTGCTCACGAGGTCAGGCTAGGCGCCGCGACCGACAGGGGGACGCGCTCGGCCCGAGCGCAGCGAGTGGCCGTGCGGCCGCGACCGACAGGGGGACGCGCTCGGCCCGTCTCCCCGAGCGCTGTCGTCTTGCCGCCAGACCAGGGCAGGACCTACGAGAAACGACCGCGAGGCCGGCAGCGTGGCGCCCCGCGACGAAGTCGCGTCGGGCGCGGCCCGCGGCCCGAGCGCAGCGAGTGGCCGTGCGGCCGCGACCGACAGGGCGACACGCTCGGCCAGACCAACTAGTCCAACTCGACGAGCTTGGCGCGCACGGCGTACATGACCGCTTCCATCCGCGAGTGCAGCTGGAGCTTCTCGAGGATGTTGCGGACGTGGTTCTTGACGGTGTTCTCGCTGATGGCGAGCTGCCCGGCGACGTCGCGGTTGGAGAGGCCCTTGGCCACGAGTCGGAGCACCTCGAGCTCGCGGTCGGTCAGCTTGAGGGCCGGGCCGGTGGCGCGCTCGGGGCGGGACATGGTCTTGAACTCGTCGATCAGCTTGGCGGCCATGGACGGGCTGATCAGGGACTGTCCGTCGGCGACGACGCGGATGCCCTGGGCGACCTCCTCGATGGAGGAGTCCTTGAGGAGGTAGCCGGAGGCGCCGCTCTTGACGGCCTCGTAGAGGTCGGCCTCGTCGTCGGACATGGTCAGCATGATGATCTTCGTCATGGGGACCTGCTCCTTGATGGCGACGCAGGCCTCGATGCCGGACTGCTTCGGCATCCGGACGTCGAGCAGCACGACGTCGGGGACGGTGGCGACGGCGACCGCGGCGCCCTCGGCGCCGTCACCGGCCTCGCCGACGACGTCGATGCCGTCCTCGCTGCCGAGAAGCATCGTCAGTCCACGCCGGAACAATTCCTGGTCGTCGACGACGACGACGCGCACCGGTTCGTTGGCGGAGCGTCCTGCTCCGCCGATGCCGGGATTCCCACTGGCCACGCCCGCATCATGTCACGACGGCACGGTCGGGTCGTGGCGACTTCCCGCGACGCGAGCACGGGCCGGCCGCTTCCGGCGGCCGGCCCGTGCTCGTGTCTGCACTGGGGTCGGGTCAGTCCTGCGCTCCCAGGTCCAGCGAGATCACGCCGTAGTCGTAGCCGCGGCGGCGGTAGACGACCGCCGGGCGCTCGCTCTCCTTGTCCACGTAGAGGTAGAAGTCGTGGCCGACGAGCTCCATCTCGTAGAGCGCCTGGTCGAGCGTCATCGGGCTGGCCGGGTGCGTCTTCTCGCGGACCACCAGCGGCCCGTCGCCGGTCACCGTGATCGGTCCGACCTGCCGCTCGATCGTTTCCTCCTCGTCGTCCTCGACGACGGCCGTGAGGTCGGTCGGGACGTCCGACAGTGCGCGACCCACCGAGACAGGAGTACGGCGGCCACGGTGCACGCGGCGGCGGTCGGCGGCGCGGCGCATCTGCGCGGCCATCTTGTCGAGCGCGAGGTCGAGCGCGGCCATCTTGTCCTCGGCGGCTGACTCGGCCCGGATCACGGGTCCCTTGGAGAAGGCCGTCAGCTCGACGTGGACGGCTTGGTCGTGCTGGCGCGGATTGGGCTCACAGTCGACCTCCACGTGCACCCGCATGATGCGGTGATCGTGCTTCTCGAGCTTGGTGAGCTTCTCGGCGGCGTGTTCACGGAAACGGTCCGTGATCTCGCAGTGCCGACCGGTGACCACAACATCCATCAGTTACCTCCAAGGGATTTCGGTGTGATGGGTTCTCCCGCCACGGGGCGGGACGTGTGAGGGGGTGCAGCGGTCTCGAGACGGCCGTGGCCGGCCTCCTCGACCACCTGCGGGGCCGGCAGCATGGCCACACGCTCGGCCCGCAACCATGCATGGTCGTGTTGCCGCCAGACCGGGGCAGGACCTACGAGAGCCAACCGCGAGGCCGGCAGCGTGGCGCCCCGCGGCGAAGCCGCGTCGACGGCAAGGGCGGGCCCGAAGGGTCCGTTCGCAGCCGTCGACAGGGCGACACGCTCGGCCCGAAAGAACAGAGGAGTCCGCCCGGCCGACCTGGTCTTCGACCCCACACCCGCCTGCTGAGGCTCTCGCAGCTTGCTGCCACTACTGACCTTCTCCCGGAGCCGGTCGTGTCTGACGACCGGTTCGAGGCAGGACTTACGACTAAGCCGCACCGTGATCGTCATCCCGGGGGACGACTTACGTGGACCGTTTCGCCTGCGACTGGCATCGGCTAGCCGCGTCAGGCCGGGTGTCGACCCGACAGCGGCGCAACCACGGACCCGGGCGGACTCCATGACAAGACGTTAGTCCGTCGCGGTGGCCCGCAAAAGGGGGTCATGGGAAGTCGGGACCGGCGCCCGTGGGGTGGGGTCGCCGACGACGTCGGGTGGCGGCGACGGTGGCGGCGGCGAGGACCCGGATGCCGACGTCCTCGAGGGCCCGTTGGGCCTCTCGGAGGCTGGCGCCGGTGGTGATGACGTCGTCGCAGAGCACGACGTGGGTGGGCCCGCGCCGGGCGTGTCGGCGCAGCTCACGGTCCCGGACGGCCAGGGCGTGGTCCAGGTTGGCGGAGCGCTGGCCGGCGTCGAGGCCGGCCTGGTCGGCGATGCCGGGGCGGACGCGCAGGAGCGGAGCGACGTACGCCGGCCGCCCGGTGGCGTCCAGCCGGCGGGCGGCGTGCCGGGCGATGTCGGCGGTGGCGTCGTGGCCGCGCTGGCGCACCACCGAGGGCCGGGAGGGGACGGGGACGAGGAGGAGCGGAGTGCGAGTGTCAGCGCCGACCGCATCGACAGCAGCCGTGATGGAGCAGGCCAACAGGCTGCCGAGCGGCGCACCGAGGGCGAGGATGCCGCGCTCCTTGTGGGCGATGACGAGGGCGCGGAGGACGTCGTCGTAGGCGCCGGTCGCGAACGGCGGGACGAGGCCGGGCGGGGTGGGGGTGGGCCAGGACTGCGTGGCCGTGTCGGGTAGGTCGGCGCGGCAGGCGGCGCACAGCGGACGTCCGGGTTGGCCGCAGCCGACGCAGGCACTGCCGAGGACGAGGTCGAGGAATCCGTCGAGGATCTCGCCGCCGGCCATGGCGCCACCCCACCACCGGGCGCGACCGGCGTCCACCGGCGTCGCCGGCCCTGTGGAGGACCGGGCCGCCCCGCCTCGGGTCAACCGACGTAGTCGAGCTGGGTGAGCGGCGTCGACTCGGCGTCGGTCTCGTCCTGCTGGACGAGGTCGACGTAGCGGTCGCGGTAGACGAGGAAGGTCCGGCCGCCATCGACGGGGGTGCCGGTGATGCCGAGGACGTGGCCCGACACGATGGTGGACAGCAGCTCGACCCCGACGGTGGCGCCGTCGGCGGCGACGATGTCGACCTCATAGAGACGTCCGGGATCGGTGGGCGCGAGGAGCGCGAGCCGCATGGGCCCCGCCCAGGCGAGGTCGGTGATCCGGCTGCGGTCGGTGAGCAGGATCCGGCTGCGGTCGAGGGCGCGGGCGACGCGACCACGGTCGTCGATCTGGACCCGCGCGCCGACGACCTCGTCGCCGCTGCCGATCGCCACGACGCCGACCAGCCGGGTTCCGTCGCGGGACACGATGAGCTGTCGGGCGGGGCGACCGGTGATGCCGGGGACGCGGACCTCGCGGACGACGTCGTCCTCGCGGAGCCACACCACGGCGCCGCCGGAGCGGCGCTCGAGGACCCAGAGCCGGCCGGCCACGTCCCAGGTGGGTCGTGCGTAGCTGCCACCACTGAGAATGGTCTCCGGCGCCTGGTCGCCGCTCGGCGGGCCGACCTGGACCCGGGTGCCCTCCTGGTCGACGACCGCGACGACGTCACCGTCAGGTCGGGCAGCGACCGCGTCGATCACGACGCCGTCGGCGTAGAAGGCTCCGGCGACCGGCTGGGGCCCTCCGGAGAGGGTGCGGACCAGCCGGCCGCGACTGATGCCGAAGAGCGAGGAGGCGACGTCGGCACCGTTGGGGTCGAAGTCGTCGGGGCCCTCGACGGGGTACTGCGACGCGCCGCCCGGGATGGGCAGCGGCTCGCCGTCGGCGGTGACGCGCAGGGCCGTGACGGCGGGGTCCTGGCGCAGCGTCCACGCGAGCTGGGACAGGATCAGCTCGGCCTCCTCGGCGGTGATGCGCGGCGCGTCGCCGACCAGGTTGATGTCGGCGACACCGTCGCCGTCCACCGGCACCGACAGGCCGACGGTGAGGCCGGGCGGCAGGAACGACCTGACGATCCCGCGCGCCGAGCTCGGCGGGCCCGCCAGCAGTGCGGACACGAGGTGGGTGGCCGACTGCTCCCCCGCCGGCACGAAGACCGGCTCGGGGACGAGGATCTGCGCCACGGGGTCGAAGTAGTAGAGCGAGACCTGCCGGAATCGCTGCTGGAACCACGTCGCCGGCACGACGAGCGCGTCGGCGGGGTTGGCGATGCGGAACTCGCCGTCCTCGACCGTGACCCGGAAGTCGTAGGTCAGGTCGTCCTTCGCCACTGCGCCCTCCCACGCGCCGACCTGGTCGAGTCGGTCGGCCGTGGTCAACTGGACCTCGACCGAGCCGCCGACCTCCCGCACCGGCAGGGCATCGCTGTAGACGACGGTGGCCTGCTCGGGGATCCACCGCTCGGCGGCCGCGTCGGTGAGGTACTCCTTGGCAACGCTGGTCTGGATGGGCCACGCCGCCATCGCATCGAGGAAGCCGGCGACAACCTCGGCTCGGGAGGCGCCGTCGGCCGGCGGCCGCGCGTCGATGTCGCTGGCGCTGGGAGCCTCCTTCTCACCGCGTGCCCCGCCCTCGACGACGGGCCCGTCGGTGGGCAGGGACACGCAGCCGGCGAGGAGGGAGGCGACCAGGACGGCGAGCGGGGCGAGCGCCCTCGTGCGACGCCGGCTCATGAGGGCAGCTCCTGGGTCGCGGACACCGCGGCCGTCGTGGCGCCGAGCGCCGCATCACTCGACACGGCGTCCTCCGGGATCAGGGGCAGCGGACTGTTGCGCAGCGTGGCGCCGGCGCGCCGCGGCACGGTGAGCCGGAACTGCGCGCCCTGCCCGGGGCGGCCCCAGGCCTGGAGCCAGCCGCCGTGGAGGTGGGCGTCCTCCTGGGCGATGGCGAGACCGAGTCCGGTGCCACCGCTGGTCCTCGTGCGCGCGGGGTCCGAGCGCCAGAAGCGGTTGAAGACCATCGCGGCCTCCCCCGGCGCCAGGCCGATGCCGTGGTCGCGCACGGTGATCGCCACGGCGTCCGTGTCGGAGGCGAGCCGGACGATGACGGTCTCCGTCGGGTCGTCGGCCAGCGCGTGGTCGATGGCGTTGGTGACGAGATTGCGGGCGATCCGCTCGATGCGTCGTACGTCGACCTCGGCGCGGGCCTCGGCGTCGACGTGCTCGACGAGGACGCGGACCCCGCGCTGGTCGGCCAGCGGCCGGGCGGCCGCGACGACACGGTTGACGAGCGCGACCAGGTCGACGTCCTCGGTGGCCAGCGCGGCGGCGCCGGCGTCGAAGCGGCTGATCTCCAGCAGGTCGACGAGCAGGGCCTCGAACCTGTCCAGCTCCTCCTGGAGCAGCTCGGCCGACCGGGCCGCGGCGGGGTCGAAGCGGTCCCGGGCATCGTGCAGGACCTCGGAGGCCATGCGCACGGTGGTGAGGGGCGTCCGCAGCTCGTGGGAGACGTCGGAGACGAAGCGCCGCTGGACCCAGCTCAGCTCCTCCAGCTGGCGGATCTGGCGTTGCAGGTTGGTCGCCATCTGGTTGAAGGAGTAGGCGAGGCGGGCGATGTCGTCCTCCCCCGCCACCTCGAGGCGTTCCTGGAGCCGTCCTGCGGCGAGGCGTTCGGCGACCCGTCGCGCCATCCGGATCGGGGTGACGACCTGTCGGGTGACCAGCCAGGTCACCCCGGCGACGAGCACGAGGAGAAGGGCCCCGGCAGTCGCGAGCGCGCGAGTGACCAGGCCGAGGGTCTCGTCCTCCTCCGTCAGGGGGAACAGGAAGTAGAGGGTGTAGGTCTTGCCGTCGGACGGCAGCACCACCTGAGAGCCGACGACGACGCCGGCCGTCGCACGGGTCGATGCAGAGTCGCGAAATCGGATCTCGGTGTAGGTCCACGCGGTCGGCCGGTTGGGCGCGTCGAAGTGGTCCTCCAGGGTCGACGGGATGCTGGCGAGGTCGAGGCCGCTGGTGTATTCGCCACCACCGGCGGCGAGCGGCACGTCCTCGCCCTCGGGCCCGGCGAGGACGACGCTGTAGCCGCGGCTGGCACCGCGCTCGATGATCGGGTCGACGAGGTCGCGCTGCTGGCGTCCCGAGTTGACCTCGGTGCCCGACGCGGCGGCGAGCCGGTCCGCGGCTTCGCCGACCTCGGCGTCCACCTCGCCGAGCACGACGTCGACGCGATGGTCGAGCAGACCCTGCTGGATCTGCTGGAGGGAGAGCCATCCGACGCCGGAGACGACGACCGCGGACAGGACGACGGTGCTGGCGACGACGCGTGCCTGGATGGAGCGCCGCCAGAACGTCAGGGCCCGGCGCCAGAAGGTGAGCACGCGTCGGACGGCCGGCAGCGCACGCGCGCGAGCCGTCCGTGTCGCGTCGAGAAGCCCTCCGCCCACGATCGGTCCCGGGCCGTCAGACGCCGGCCTTGTAGCCGACTCCCCGGACGGTGACCACGATCTCGGGGTGCTCGGGGTCGTGCTCGATCTTGGAGCGCAGCCGCTGCACGTGCACGTTGACCAGCCGGGTGTCCGCAGCGTGGTGGTAGCCCCAGACCTCCTCGAGCAGGACCTGCCGGGTGAAGACCTGGCCGGGCTTGCGGGCCAGGCAGTGCAGGAGGTCGAACTCCAGCGGCGTCAGGGAGATCTCCTGATCGCCGCGGGTCACGACGTGGCCCGAGACGTCGATCTCGACGTCGCGGATGCTGAGCGTCTCGGTCGCCGTGGCGTCGGTGCGCCGGACGCGGGCCCGGATGCGGGCGACCAGCTCCTTGGGCTTGAACGGCTTGACGACGTAGTCGTCGGCGCCTGACTCCAACCCGACGACGACGTCGACCGTGTCGCCCTTGGCCGTCAGCATCACGATCGGGACGCCGGACTCGGCGCGGATCTCCTTGCAGACGTCGATGCCGTCCTTGCCCGGCAGCATGAGGTCGAGCAGGACCAGGTCGGGTCGGTAGTCGCGGAACGCGGCCAGCGCGGCATCGCCGCGGGAGACGACCCGGCTCTCGAACCCCTCCTGGCCGAGCACGATGCCCAGCATCTCGGCCAGCGGGGCGTCGTCGTCGACGACGAGCACCCGGCCCTTGGTGGGGTACGACGCCTGCTGACTCACGCCGCCCATCGTAGGCCGGTCCGGGCCCTCGGCCCTTCACCCCGGCCCTTCGGCACGGGTACAGTAAGTATCGCGGACATGGTGTCCTTGATAGATCCCACTCCTCGGAGGCTGCACATGACGACTTCGATCGACAGGCCCATCGACGGGTCCCTCGACAGGCTCGACTACGCCGAGGCTCTGCAGCACCTCTCCGAGGCCTCCACGGACCACCACTTCGAGGCCTTCAAGGACATCGACTGGGATGCGCCGGAGATGCAGTTCCCGCCCGACGACGAGCGGTGGATCCTGCCCGCCTCCGACCCGCTCTCGCGCCACCCCTGGTACGTCTCCCTGCCTCGCGAGCGGCAGATCGCGGTCGGCCGACACCGCCTGACCGCGCTCACCAAGACCGGATCGCAGTTCGAGCAGCTTCTCCTCCTCGGCGGCACCCAGTTCCTCATGGGCCTGGACAACCGCAACCCCGAGTTCCGCTACTTCATGCACGAGCTCACCGAGGAGACCCACCACATCCAGATGTTCCAGGAGTTCACCAACCGGGCCTGCCCGGAGGTGAGCGGCTGCCCCCGGTGGCTGTTGCGGCTGTTCCCCGTGGTCGGCCACCTCGGCGGGCTCACCCCCGCCCTCTTCTTCGCGATCATCCTCGCCGGTGAGGAGCCGATCGACCACGTGCAGAAGAACCAGCTGCGCGGCGGCGGGGTTCACCCCCTCCTCGACCGGATCTGCGCGATCCACATGGCCGAGGAGGCGCGTCACATCGGATTCGCCCACGCCTGGCTCCGGGAGCACGCACCACAGCTGGGACCGGTCAGCCGTTCGATGATCGGCGTGCTGACCCCGGTCGTGATGCGGATCGGGGCCGACGCCATCCTGGTCCCCTCCCGCGCAGACCGGAAGATGATGGGCATGCCGCGGAAGGTCGTTCGCGAGACCTTCCACCGCGGACCGGAGGCGGCCAAGTTTCGCCGCGACCTGTTCGCCGACGTGCGCGCCTGCTTCGACGACATCGGACTCCGCACCCGCGGCACCCGGTGGGCCTGGCGGGCGATGGGGGTCGACGGTCGGTCCTCCCGCTTCCGCGCCGAGCCCGCCGCGGCGTCGCACTGACGTCCGGCGTAGCCTGCGCGACGTGACGGCGGACGGACGGCACGCACGCTGGGAGCAGCACCGCGAGGCGCAGCACCGGCGCATCGTCGACGCCGCCATCGAGATCATCGAGGACGGTGACACCTCCCCGAGCCTCGCGGAGGTCGGCCGGCGTGCGGGGCTCGCGCGCTCGGTGGTCTATCGCCACTTCAGCGACAAGGCATCCCTCGACAAGGCCGTCGCCGACCACATCATCGGCGAGGTGCGGCAGGAGATCTCGGCCGCGCTGCAGCTGCGCAGCTCGCTGCGCGAGACGATCCGCGACGCCTTCGCGGCGTACGTCGCCTGGGCCACGCTCCACCCGGCCCTGCACGCCCTGCAGGACGACGCCGCCGCTGCCGACCTCGTGCGTGGCGCGCTCGACGGGCTGGCGGCCCAGGTCGCCGACCTCTACGTGGCCGGCTTCACCGCCGCCGGCGCGGACGTCACCGAGGCCGATCGGCTGACGACCACTCCCCTGGCCCACGGCCTGGTCAGCGGCGTCTTCGCCATGGTCGGCAAGTGGGTGCGCCAAGGCGCCAAGGTGCCGTCGCCGGACAACCTCGTCGCCATCACCGTCGAGCTGGTCGTCGCCATGACGACGACCCGCCTCGCGGCCTACGGCGTAACCCTCGACCCGGACGCCCCGCTGTTCGACCTGTCGGCAGACTGAAGCGGGCGCGGTCGCCGACCGTCGCCGCGAGGGGCAGCGAGAGCAGGGTGGTCCTCAGGAGGAGGGCACGGGGCATGGGGGTCTCCAGGTGGTGGTCCGGCCCGTCTGGGCCGGGGTCCCGGAGACCGTAGGTCGCGCTCCCCCGCCCGGTCCGTCGAACAGCCCCAACAAAACGAAGTCCCGCCCGGTCGAACCGGACGGGACTTCGATGGTCGGAGGACCTGCAGAGTCGGCTTGCCGCCAGACCAAGGCAGGACCTACGCGAGACAACCGCGGCGTGGCAGCGTGTCGCCCCGCGGGCGAAGCCCGCGTCGAGGCGCATCCGCGGGCCGAGCGCAGCGAGCGCCCGTGCGGTGCGCCTCGACCGGCGACACGCTCACGCCATCGAACTCAGTAGCGGTAGTGCTCCGACTTGTAGGGGCCCTCGACGGGGACGCCGAGGTAGTCGGCCTGCGCCTGGTTGAGCTCGGTCAGCTCGACGCCGATGGCGTCGAGGTGCAGCCGGGCGACCTCCTCGTCGAGGTGCTTGGGCAGCACGTAGACGCCGATCGGGTACTCGTCGAGCTTGGTGAAGATCTCGATCTGGGCAAGCACCTGGTTGGTGAAGGAGTTGGACATCACGAACGACGGGTGGCCGGTCGCGTTGCCGAGGTTGAGCAGGCGGCCCTCGCTCAGGACGATGATCTTCTTGCCCTGCCCACCATCAGACGCCGGGAAGATCCACTGGTGGACCTGCGGCTTGATCTCGTCCTTGACGATGCCCGGGATCTTGGCCAGGCCGGCCATGTCGATCTCGTTGTCGAAGTGACCGATGTTGCCGACGATCGCCTGGTGCTTCATCTTCTCGAAGTGCTCGACCCGGATGATGTCGAAGTTGCCGGTCGTGGTGATGAAGATGTCGGCGAACTCGACGACCGACTCGAGGCGCTTGACCTCGTAGCCGTCCATCGCCGCCTGCAGCGCGCAGATCGGGTCGATCTCGGTGACGATGACACGGGCACCCTGGCCGCGCAGCGACTCCGCGGAGCCCTTGCCGACGTCGCCGTAGCCGCAGATGACCGCGGTCTTGCCGGCGATCATCACGTCGGTGCCGCGGTTGATGCCGTCGATGAGCGAGTGGCGGCAGCCGTACTTGTTGTCGAACTTCGACTTGGTGACCGAGTCGTTGACGTTGATCGCCGGGAAGAGCAGCGAGCCCTCCTTGAAGCGGTCGTAGAGCCGCAGGACGCCGGTGGTGGTCTCCTCGGTCACGCCCTTGATGCCGGCGCCGATGTTGGTCCAGTACGTCGGGTCGTTGTCGAGCGAGCGCGCGAGGACCCGGAGGACCTCCTTGTACTCCTCGTTGTCGGTGGAGTCCTGGCCCGGGACCGCGCCGGCCTTCTCGAACTCGGTGCCCTTGTGGACGAGCAGCGTGATGTCGCCGCCGTCGTCGAGGATCATGTTGGGGCCGATGGCGTTGCCGTCGGCGTCCTTGAACTGGAAGACCTTCTCGGCCTCGTCCCAGTACTCCGCGAGGGTCTCGCCCTTCCACGCGAAGACGGGCGTGCCCTGAGGATTATCGACGGTGCCGCCGGCGCTCTTGGGGCCGACGACGACCGCGGCGGCGGCGTGGTCCTGGGTGGAGAAGATGTTGCAGGTCGCCCAGCGGACGTCGGCGCCGAGGGCGGTGAGCGTCTCGATGAGGACGGCGGTCTGGATGGTCATGTGGAGCGAGCCGGCGATCCGGGCGCCCTGGAGCGGCTGGTCGGCGCCGTAGCGGGCGCGCATCGCCATCAGGCCGGGCATCTCGTGCTCGGCGAGCTCGATCTCCTTGCGGCCGAAGTCGGCCAGCGTCAGGTCAGCAACCTTGTAGTCCATGAAAAATGATCCTCGAGGTTCGAGTGTCGTGGTGACAGTCAGGGTGCCTGCGGCGCATCTGCGCATCGTCGGGATCTCCCGCGCATGACGTAGGACACCCTACAAGCGGGCCACGGGGCCCGCTCAATCATCGAGGAAGTGGGTCAGCCGCGAGCGAGGAAGAGCAGCAGGTCGTGGCGCGTGAGTACGCCGACCGGCTTGCCGTCCTCGTGGACGAGCACCGCGTCCGCCGACTCGAGCAGCGGCACCGCGTCGGTCGCGTCCTCCGTGGAGCCGATGGTCGGCAGGGCCGGTGACATGTGCTGCTCGACGGAGTCGGTGAGGCGCGCCTTGCCCGTGAAGAGGGCGTCGAGCAGCGCGCGCTCGGAGACGGAGCCGGCGACCTCGGCCGCCACGATCGGCGGCTCGGCCCGCACGACGGGCATCTGTGAGACGCCGTACTCCTGGAGGATGGCGACGGCCTCGGCGATCGTCTCGTTGGGGTGGGTGTGCACGAGGGCGGGCAGGCCCGCGGACTTGCCGTGCAGGACCTCGCCGATGGTCCGGGCCGGAGCGGGCTGGCCCGTGCTGAAGCCGTATTGGGCAAGCCAGTCGTCGTTGAAGACCTTGCTGAGGTAGCCGCGACCGGAGTCGGGCAGCAGGACGACGATGATCGCGTCGTGCTGGCCGGCCTCGGCGAGCTCGTGGGCGAGCTGGCGGGCGGCGAAGGCGGCCATCCCGGAGGAGCCGCCGACCAGCAGTGCCTCCTCGCGGGCCAGGCGGCGGGTGAAGGCGAAGGAGTCGGCGTCGGAGACCTCGATGACGCGGTCGGCGACGTCGCGGTCGTAGGTCTCGGGCCAGAAGTCCTCGCCGACACCCTCGACCAGGTAGGGGCGTCCGGTGCCACCGGAATAGACCGAGCCGGCCGGGTCTGACCCGACGACGACCACGGAGGGGTTCCGCTCCTTGAGGAAGCGACCGACGCCGCTGATCGTGCCACCGGTGCCCATGCCGGTGACGAAGTGCGTGATCCGTCCCTCGGTCTGGCGCCAGATCTCGGGGCCGGTCTCCTCGTAGTGGGAACGCGGGTTGTGCGGGTTGGAGTACTGGTCGGGCTTCCAGGCGCCGGGCTGGCTGGCGAGCCGGTCGGAGACGTTGTAGTAGGAGTCGGGGTGCTCGGGAGCCACGGCGGTCGGACACACGACGACCTCGGCCCCGTAGGCCTTGAGGACGTTGCGCTTGTCCTCGCTGACCTTGTCGGGGCACACGAAGATGCAGTGATAGCCCTTCTGCTGGGCGACCATCGCCAGGCCGACCCCGGTGTTGCCGGAGGTCGGCTCCACGATCGTGCCGCCCGGCTGGAGCGCCCCGGATGCCTCCGCGGCCTCGATCATGCGGGACGCGATGCGGTCCTTCACCGAGCCGCCGGGGTTGAGGTACTCGACCTTCGCGAGCACCAGCGGTCCGCCGGTCTCGGGCAGGTCGAGCGAACGGTTGAGCCGCACCAGCGGGGTGTTGCCGATGAGGTCGAGCAGCGAGTCGACGTACTCCATGCGCCCACCCTAAGGCTCGGTTGCTGAGGTGCGAGCGCAGCGAGCCTCGAAGCATCCGTAGTCTTGCGCCGTGAGCAAAGCCGGAGCCGCCCGCAAGCTCGCCGCCGCCGCGCTCTACGGCGGGGGCGGACTGTCCGCGCTCGGGGCCGGCCTCTACGGCGTCCTGACGGCCGAGGCGCGCCTGGCACGCAAGACCATCGGTCCCGCGCGCGACGAGCCGCCGCCGGACGCGACGGGCTGGTACGGCCGCGGCCGCCCGGGTCCGGCGATCAAGGTGGCGCTGCTCGGCGACTCCTCCGCCGCGGGCTACGGCTGCGAGCGGGTCGAGGACACGCCCGGCTCACTCATCGCGACGGCGCTGGCCGAGCACGCCGACCGCCGCGTCTATCTGCGTGAGTTCTGCGTCGTGGGCGCGAAGTCCTCGGACCTCGCCGCCCAGGTCGACCGGGCGCTGCTCGTCGAGCCCGAGGTGACGGTCATCCTCATCGGCGGCAACGACGTCACCCACACCGTGCGGCCGTCGCAGTCGGTGCGCGCGCTGTCCGAGGGCGTACGACGCCTGATCGCGACCGGCAGCACCGTGGTCGTCGGCACCTGCCCCGACCTCGGCACCGTCCAGCCGATCGCTCCCCCGCTCAAGCAGATCGCCCGCGCCTGGTCGCGCCGCTTGGCCGCCGCCCAGACCATCGCGGTCATCGAGGAGGGCGGCCGGACCGTGTCGCTGGGCGACGTCCTCGGCCCCGAGTTCGCCGCGGCGCCCGCGCTCCTCTTCGGCCCCGACCAGTTCCACCCCTCCGAGCAGGGCTACCGGGCGCTCGCCGGCGTCCTCATCCCCTCGGTGCTGGCGTCCCTCGAGCAGACGCCGGCGGAGGAGTCCGTGCTCGCCGCTGTCCGTGGCGAGGGCGTCCTGCCCATCACCCGTGCGGCCGTGCAGGCGGTCAACGAGCCGGGCACCGAGCTGGGCGGCACCGAGATCGGCGGCCGCCGTGCCGGCGTACGCGGCCTGTGGGTCGAGCTGCGCCACCGTCTGCCCCAACGCTTCGTCCCCGGCCAGGCCCCGGAGGAGTCCGAGAGCGCGGAGGCAGCGGAGACGGCCGCGCGGGCCGACTCACCCGAGACCGACGCCGACTGACCCGCTCGAGCCCCAACCACTACGTGTCGGCCGCGTCGTTGAGCAGGGCTGTAACACGTTGTTGGCCGATGTTCACGACCCGTGTCGGCGAATTCGCCGGCCGTACGGGTCGTCTACATCCGACACGGGCACCCCAGGCAGGCAGACAACGTGTTACAGCGCGACCGACCCGCCCCACCCCGCCGAGCGAACGACCTGCCACACGCAGAAGCGCCGCCCGGGTCGTCCCGGGCGGCGCTTCGCGCAGTCGTCAGACCATCAGTCGCTCTGGAGGATCGCGAGGATCCGGAGCAGGTTGGTGTAGATCCAGACCAGGCTGACGAGCAGGCCGAAGGAGGCCCGCCACGACTCGCGCTCGGGCAGTCCGGCCTGGATGCCCCTCTCGACGAAGTCGAAGTCGAGGATCAGCATGAAGACGCCGAGCACCAGACCGGCGATGGAGAACAGCAGGCCCACCGCGCCGAGCTCGAACAGTCCGAGGCCCGAGGTGAAGAGGCCGAGGACGACCTCCAGCAGGCTGAGGGCGACCATGCCGAACATGGCGGCGATGACGAACGTGCGGAACTTGTTGCCGACCTGGATGTTGAAGAACTTGTAGGCCGCGAGCGTCCCGCCGAAGGCCGCGAAGGTGCCCAGGACCGCCTGGATCACGATGCCGCCACCGAAGGCCATGTCGAACGACTTGCTCAGCGCACCGAGCGCCAGGCCCTCGGCGGCCGCGAAGGCGAGCACGAGGGCGGGCGAGATGTTGCGCTTGAACGAGTTGACCAGCGACAGCACGAACGCCAGGCCGCTGCCGATGAGGGCGCAGGCATAGAGGGCGCCGAGGCTCTGGTTGGCCTCGACCTCGTCCAGCCCGGGAGTGAGGACCCACGTCGCCGCGGCGACGGCGAAGACGACGGCGAGGGTGATGCCCGTCGACTGCACGACCGAGTCGATCGTCATCCGGCCGAGCGGCTGCGCGGGGGCGGGCGGCTGTCCGCCGGGCTGACCGTAGCCGGGGAGGCCGAAGCCGGGCTCGCCGAAGCCACGCTGCGCGGGCTGGCCGTAGGGCTGGTAGTTGCCACCGCCCTGGTGGGCGTGGGAGCCGTTGAACTCCTCCGAGCGCCGGAACACCGGGTTGTTGCTCTGCATGATCTCCTCCGCGGGCTGCGAGTCGGTCGGGGCGCCCAGTCTAGGCGCCTGATGCTGAGGTAACGCGTGGCGCTCCCCGATCGTTCCCGTGCGGTACCCGCACCCCCCGACTTCAGCGGGCGGTGATCCGGACGGTCACCTCGTCCCCCGGGGAGGCGGGCCGCACCCACAGGTGGGAGCCGTGGGGCGTCCAGGTCCCGCCGGTCACCTCGACGTCGTAGCCGTCGGGGTAGTGCAGCGGGCTGACGAAGATCTCGGTGGGCGCGTCGATGGCATTGGAGCGGTAGCGGTAGGTGAAGGCACCACTCTGGGCGTCGAAGTCGAGGGCGAGCGGCTGGCCGGCGGTCGCCTGCGGATAGGTCCGCACGAGCAGCCGGAGCTTGCCCTCCTTGACGGAGGAGAAGTCGGTGTCGTCGTGGAACATGCCCTGCGCATCGTCGGCGGTGGTCGGGTCCTGCCACTGCTTGTAGGCCCAGTGGCTCCAGCCCATCAGGTTGCGATCCGCGACGGCGGCGTCGATCTCGACGGCGCGCAGGTTGTCGGTGGCGCCCCACTCGCTCATCATCGGCGCGGCATTCATCGTCGCCGCCTGGGCGAGGGCGGTGTCGGTGCGCTCCTGGCTGAACTTCCAGCAGTTCTCGACGTTGCCGAAGGGCAGGCCCTGCGACTCCAGGAACACGTCCTGGCAGTAGTTGTGCCAGGAGTAGCCGAGCTGGTCCTCACCGGCCATCGCCTTGAGGTAGGTCGGCACCTGGCGCCCGGCGGCGAGCTGTTGCGGCTCCCACCAGATCAGGTTGTCGCCGTCGATCTGCCGGATCGCGCGGGTCACCTTCTCATAGGCCGGCTGCAGCTCCCTGGCATAGGAGCTCTGGCAGCCGCCGAGGAAGCAGGTCAGCCACTCCAGGCCCATCCACGGCTCGTTGATGAGGTCGTAGCCCATCAGGTAGGGCTGGTCCTTCCACCAGCCGGCTGCGACCTGCCACGCCTGCGCCCAGTGGTCGATCCCCCGGTGCTTGTTGGCCCAGAACTCGTCGAACACCAGCGAGTTCTCCGGCGTCCAGTAGCCCATCGGGAAGGGCAGGTTGATCGGCGGGAGCAGGTTGAGCAGCGCGGGGCGTCGCAGCGCCCAGTCGGGGACCCCCTCCCCGCCGTAGGTCTCGTGCCACTGGTCCTGGTGCATGTCGAGCTGCATCCAGATCCCGCGGTCGGCCAGCAGGTCCATGACCCGCTGCCAGCCGGCGCGGTAGGCCGGATCGCCGACGCCGGGCGCCTCGGGCGTGAGGCCGGCCCACAGCGTGCCGAGCCGCACCCCGTTGAAGCCGTGCTCCGCCAGCCACTCGGCGTCGGCCTCGGTGAAGCCCTCCGCCGTGTCCGGCGGGACGTAGGGGTCGAGCTTCCACACGAGGTTGAAGCCGTGGACGATCACGACCCGCCCCTGTTCGTCGACGAGCCAGCGGCCGTCCCGCCGCAGCTGCGGTACGTCGGACGCGGCCGCCGCAGGGCCGGGCTCGTCGGCGCGGGCGGTCGGCGCCGAGGTCAGTCCGAGCGCGGCGAGCAGCAGCGCGAGCACCAGGAGGAGCAGACGACGCGCGGAACTAGAACCTGTTGCAGGGAGCACGTGCGGCACCGTACCCCCCGCACGTGACCCACGTCACCCCGTGCAGCTCATCCCAGGCGTCGCCGCAGTCGCACGACGGTGTCGCGCACCGCCAGTGGACCGTCGGGGGTCTCCTGGACGCGGTCGGGGGTCTCCGCGACCGCGACCTCCCACGGGGAGTCCGCCGAGTCGGTGGAGTCGCCGGGGTCGACACCGAGCGCGGCGAGGACCCGGTCGGGCTCGAACAGCCGGCCCGCGCCGTGGTCGTGACGGGCGCCGGTCGCGACGTCCTCGGGGTGGTGTGCGGTCACGAGCAGCCGTCCGCCCGGGGCGACGGCTTCGGCGATGCCGCGGTAGACCTCGGCGAAGTCGGGCTCAGCCGGGTGCAGGAAGCTCACCGTGACGAGGTCGAAGGTGTGGCCGTGGGCCGGTCGGGGGTCGGCCATGGCGTCATAGAACCCGACCTTGATGTGGTCGTCGACCCCGGCGTCCAGCGCGTGCCTGGTGACGCGCTCCAGCGCCACCTCGGAGACGTCGACGGCGGTGACCTTCCAGCCCTGCCGGGCCAGCCAGATCGCGTCGCCACCCTCCCCGCAGGCCACGTCGAGGACGGTCCCCGGGGCGAGCTCGCTCGCCTGCTCGACCAGGCGCTGGTTGGGGCGACCGCTCCACACGCGGTCGCTGCCGCCGTACCGCTCGTCCCAGGAGGCGGCGGTCATCTCCTCGCGCTGCGCCTCGAGGGAGTGGTCGTGGTGGTGGCCGTGGCGGGTGTGTGCGGTCATGGGACAAGGGTGACAGTTCAGGTTGACCTGAAGTCAACTGCTCCCAGCAGCAGTCCTCTGCCCTCAGCAGGGCGGGCCGTCATCGCGGGCCGGACCGACGCACGCTGGCGTCATGACCGAAGCATCCGTGCGGCACTTCAGCGACCGCGTCCGCCATGACCTCCTCCAGCAGCGCGTCGTCGTCCTCGACGGCGAGCTCACCGACGACAACGGCCTCCTGCTGACCACCCAGCTGATCGGCCTCGCCCGGGAGAGTCCGACCACCGACATCGCGCTGTGGATCCACTCCCCCGGCGGCTCGGTCCCGTCGATGCTGGCCATCCGCGACGTGATGCGCCTGGTGCCCTGTGACGTCTCCACGCTCGCGATCGGCCTCGCCTGCAGCGCCGGGCAGTTCCTGCTCTCGGCCGGGACGCCGGGCAAGCGCCGAGCCCTGCCCCACGCCAAGATCCTGATGCACCAGGGGTCGGCAGGGATCGGCGGCACGGCCGTCGACATCGAGCTGCAGGCCGCCGACCTGCGCGACATGCGCGACACCGTGATCGGGCTGGTCGCCGAGGACACCGGGCAACCGGTCGAGCGGATCTTCGAGGACTCCCTGCACGACCGGTGGTTCACCGCCGAGCAGGCGCGCGACTACGGCTTCATCGACGAGGTCGTGTCGTCGTACGACGAGATCGCGCCGCTGCCCCCACGCGCGCTCGGCCTCGGCGGCTTCGCCGTGGCAGGAGGCGCGCGATGAGCAGCTACACGATCCCGCACGTCATCGCCCAGCACCCGCGGGGCGAGCGGGTCATGGACGTCTACTCCCACCTGCTGACCGAGCGCGTCGTCTATCTCGGCACGGCGATCGATGCCGGCGTCGCCAATGCGCTGGTGGCACAGCTGCTGTTCCTCGAGGCGGACAACCCGGACCGCGACATCCAGCTCTACGTCAATTGCGAGGGCGGCGACCCCAGCGCGATGCTCGCCATCCACGACACCATGCAGTACGTCCGCCCGCAGGTCGCGACCACCTGCGTGGGCCAGGCGATCGCGGTCGGTGCCGTGCTCCTGGCCGCGGGCGCACCGGGCAAGCGCGCGGCGCTGCCGCACGCCCGGGTGGTGCTGCACCAGCCGGCGGCGCAGGGCCGGGGCACGATCCCCGACCTGATCCTGCAGGCCGACGAGGTGGTGCGGGTGCGTGCCGACATCGAGGCGATCCTGTCGCGGCACACCGGCCAGTCGACGGCGACCCTGCGCGCGGACACCGACCACGACCGGGTCTTCACGGCGTCGGGCGCCCTGGACTACGGCCTGATCGACCAGGTCCTCGAGGAGCGGGAGCGGTCCGCTCAGGCCGCCATCGCGTAGGCCTGGCGCCCCTCGCGTCGCAGGTCACCGACCGGACGGAGCGTCACGAGGTCACGCGCGACACGGGTCGTGAGGTCGAGGAGGGTGATGCCGAGGGCACCGGCGACGGCCGCGATCATCTCGCTCGACGGCTCCTTGCGGCCCCGCTCGATCTCGGAGAGGTACTGCGGAGAGATGCCGGCACGCTCGGCGATCTCGGTCAGCGTCGCCCCTCGCTCCCGGCGGCGGCGGCGCAGCTCGTCCCCGACGAGCTCACGCCACAGGGGCTCCGTCGAGGGTGCGGGGTCCGGGGTCGCGGCCATGACTCATCGTAGGTCGGCCAGGACGGCGCCGGGCGCGGGCGACGGCGGGTTCTGCTGACAGCAGAAGTGCCCCCGGTGGGACTCGAACCCACACTGTGCCGCTTTTAAGGCGGCTTCCTCTGACCGGTTGGGATACGGGGGCGCGAAGGACGGGACCTACAAGTAGGTCTGGCGAGGATAGATCGCGTGCGCGCCGGCGGCTCGGTCCAGGAAGAGGAGCCCGTCGGTGTGGTCGATCTCGTGCTGCAGGGCGCGGGCCTCGAAGGCGTCGGTCGCGAACACGACCTCCTCCCCCGTGCCGGGGATCTGACCCCGCACGGTCAGGCGCGAGGCGCGCTTCACGTCGCCGGTGAAGTCGGGGACGCTCATGCAGCCCTCGCGTGCCTTCTCGTTGCGGCTGGACTCGACGATCTCGGCGTTGCAGAGGACGAAGGTGCCGTGCAGGGTCCGGGACTTGGGGTGCTCGGTGACGTCGACGCAGAACATCCTCAGCCCCACTCCGACCTGGTTGGCCGCCAGGCCGACACAGCCGGGGCTGACCCGCATGGTCGCCACCAGGTCGGCGGCGAGCTGCACGGTCTCCGGCGCGGTGGGGTCGACGTCGTCGCCGCGGGTGGACAACACGCCGGCCGGCGCGCGGACGACGTCGAGGACCCGGCCCTCGACGCCGAGCTCGGCCTCGGTCCAGGCCTGGACCCGCTCGCTGCTCACAGCTCGTCGGTGTCGACGGGGCGCAGCGTGGCCGTGACGCCGAGGCGCTCGGCGGCGGCGCGGATGCCAGCCGCGACCGCGTCGGCGTCGGCGTCGACCGGCAGGTCGAGCTCGGCGACCAGCAGGTAGAGCTCGCCCGCCAGGCGGGTCGTGAGGTCGGTGATGTTGCCGCCCGCCGATGCCACCTGGGCCACGACCTCCGACACGATGCCGGGGCGGTCGCCTCCGTGGACGGTGAGCACCCACGACGTACCGCCCGCTCCGGGCGTCGGCTCGTCGGACACGGGACGGACGGCGACGTCGAGATCGCCCCCGGAGCCGAGCCCGTCGAGGGACCGCTCGATGGCGCTGGCGTCGACGGCGCCGCGGCACAGCAGCATCATCGCGAAGTGACCGCGCAGCAGGGTCATCGTCGAGTCCTCGATGTTGAGGCCCAGTCCGGCCAGGCCGGCGGTGGTCTCGGCGATGATGCCGGGGCGGTCGTGCCCCAGCACGGTGACGGCGTAGAGGTCGGTGCTGTCGGTGCTCACCCCGCCATCATCCCAGCCCGGCGGGGCAGCCGATCAGCCGACCAGCGACCAGGCGATGCCGTCGAGGATGTCGGTCTCCGCGACGAGGACCTCGGGCACCGCGAGCCGGCCGAGGACGCCCGAGACGATGAGGGAGCCGGCGTCGATCACGTCGGCCCGGCCGGGATGCATCCAGCCGAGGGCCCGCCGCTCGGCGACGGTCATGCCGAGGAGCCTCCCGACAAGGCGCTGCACGTCGGCGACGGCGAGCCGGCGGCCGTGGATCAGCTCGCGGTCATAGGCCTCCAGTCCGAGGACGCCCGCGGCCATCGTGGTGTTGGTGCCGGCAACCGCGACCACCGTCATGGCCGCGGCCGGGTCGACCGGACACGAGGCGAGCGCGGCATCGATGTCGTTGACGATCGCCGCGATCTCCGGTTCGGTGACGGGGTCGTGCCGGACGTGGCGCTCGTGGAGCCGGACCGAGCCGATGTCCATCGAGTGGGCGAGCGAGGGGCCGGTGGTGGGGTCACCGAGGATGAGCTCGGTCGAGCCACCGCCGATGTCGACCACCAGCACCGGTCCGTCGACGGGGCCGACACCCGGCAGGCCGGCCACGCCCCGGATCGCGCCGTCGAAGGCCAGCCGCGCCTCCTCCTCGCCCGACAGCACCTCGGGGTCCACTCCCAGCCGCGTCCGTACGCCGGCCGCGAAGACCGCGGCGTTGGACGCATCGCGGGTGGCGGACGTCGCGCAGAAGCGGATCCGCTCGACCCCGGCGCGCCCGATCAGCGCGGCGTACTCGTCGAGCGCGACCCAGGCACGCTCCAGCGCCTCGTCGGCGAGACGGCCGGTGGCGTCGACACCCTGGCCGAGGCGGATCATCCTGCTCTCGCGGCGTACGCCCGCGGGATCGCCGACAGGGTCGCCGAGCAGGAGCTTGATGGTGTTGGTGCCGCAGTCGATGGCGGCGATCGGTGCGCTCACCGCCGACCGGGTCACTCGAGCCCCAGCTCGCGCGAACCCTCGGGCCAGGGCCACGGACCCTCACACACGCAGACGGCGCGATCGAAGCCGAGCAGCGCGAGCGTCTCGTCGCCGAGCGGGTTGACGCCGGGACCGGCGGCCAGCGCATGCCCGGCCAGCACGTGCAGGCACTTGACCCGGTCGGGCATGCCGCCCGCCGAGATGCCCTCGATCTCGGGGACGTCGAAGCCACCCTCAGCGGCGATGGCGGCGCGGTCGGCGAGGTAGGCATCGTGGGCGGCGCGGTAGTCGCTCGCCAGCTGGGGGTCCGTGCCCAGACGGTCCTGCATCAGGCGCATGACGCCGTTGCCCTCGAGCGTGCCGATGCGGGAGCTGATCCGCGGCGCCGTGAGGTAGTAGGTCGTCGGGAACGGCGTGCCGTTGGGCAGGCGCGGCTCGGTGGTGATGACGAGCGGCTTGCCACACACGCAGCGGTAGCCGACGGCGTGCACACCGCGCGCGGGTCGGCCCAGCTGGGCGGTGACGACCGCAGCGTCGGCGTCGGAGAAGTTGCTCACTCCTCGAGGTCCTCCTTCGGTGCGCGGATCTCGTCGGCCGGCACCGTGATCTCGGTCGGCGGGTCGCCGGCCACCTTCATCGACGTCCACGCGTCCTCGTACCAGACCGTGGCGTCGGGGTCGTCCAGGGTGTCCGGGTCCCCCAGCTCGGCGGAGGCGTCCAGCGGGTTGCCTTCGGCGTCGAG
Organism: Nocardioides caeni; assembly: GCF_004912195.1. Classification (GTDB taxonomy): domain Bacteria; phylum Actinomycetota; class Actinomycetes; order Propionibacteriales; family Nocardioidaceae; genus Nocardioides; species Nocardioides caeni. Next base: position 137,712 of record NZ_STGW01000001.1, on the reverse strand, counting down.
GACGACGTACGGCGTCTCGCCCCGGGCGACGTAGCCGAAGCGGGCGCGGGCCTGCTGGGCGACGTAGGCCGGGTCCTGCCAGCGCTCCTTCTCCTTCTTCAGCTCCGCGATGTCGCGCTGCCGGTCGTCGATCGTCTGCTCGAGCGACTCGATGCTCTCGCGCTGCTGCAGGTAGGCCCGCAGCGACGACGCATAGGACACGGCGAGGACAGCGAGGACCAGCACCAGGATCGCGGCCCGACTGGTCAGTCGTGACTTCTGCTGGTGCTCCGCGCGGGCCCGGGCCAGTGCGGCCTCCCGGTCACGGGCGGCCTGCTTGCGCTCGGCCTTGAGCCGCTCGGCGTACCGCGGCCCGGACCGCCCCTGATGGGGCTGCCCGGGCTTGCGGGACGACCGTCGCTGCGGGGCCATGGCGCCTTCCTGTGACCGTTCCGGATCAGCCCTGGTAGCGCGGGAAGGCGGAGGCGCCGGCGTAGCGGGCGGCGTCGCCGAGCTCGTCCTCGATGCGCAGGAGCTGGTTGTACTTCGCGACCCGGTCCGAGCGGGCCGGGGCACCGGTCTTGATCTGGCCGCAGTTGGTCGCCACGGCGAGGTCGGCGATCGTGGTGTCCTCGGTCTCGCCCGAGCGGTGGGACATCATGTTGCGATAGCCGGCCCGGTGGGCGAGGTCGACGGCGTCGAGGGTCTCGGAGAGCGAGCCGATCTGGTTGACCTTGACCAGCATCGCGTTGGCCTGGCCGCCGGAGATGCCGCGCTGCAGCCGCTCGACGTTGGTGACGAACAGGTCGTCGCCGACGAGCTGGGTCTTCGAGCCGAGCTCGTCGGTGATGGTCCTCCAGCCGTCCCAGTCCTCCTCGTCGAGCGGGTCCTCGATCGAGACGATCGGGTAGTTCGCGACGAGGTCGGCGTAATAGGCGGTCATCTCGGCAGCCGACTTGGGCTGGCCCTCGAAGGTGTAGACGCCGTCGGAGCAGAACTCGGTCGCGGCGACGTCGAGCGCGAGCACGACGTCCTTGCCGAGCTCGTAGCCGGCCCTGGTGACCGCCTCGGCGATCAGGTCGAGCGCGGCGCGGTTGGACTCCAGGCTGGGGGCGAAGCCGCCCTCGTCGCCGAGACCGGTCGAGAGCCCCTTCTCCTTCAGCACCGACTTGAGCGCGTGATAGACCTCCGAGCCGACGCGCAGCGCCTCGCGGAAGGTCGGGGCGCCGATCGGCGCGACCATGAACTCCTGGATGTCCACGTTGGAGTCGGCGTGGGCGCCGCCGTTGAGGATGTTCATCATCGGCACGGGAAGGACGTGCGCGTTGGGTCCGCCGACGTAGCGGTAGAGCGGCAGGTTGGCCGAGTCGGCCGCCGCGCGCGCCACGGCGAGCGAGACGCCGAGGATGGCGTTGGCACCGACCTTCGCCTTGTTGGGCGTGCCGTCGACGGCGAGCATGGTCTGGTCGATCAGGCGCTGGTCGTCGGCGTCGAGACCCTCGATCGCGGGGCCCAGCGTCTGGATGACGGCGTCGACGGCCTGCTGGACGCCCTTGCCGACGTAGCGCTCGCCGCCGTCACGCAGCTCGACGGCCTCGAAGGCTCCGGTGGAGGCGCCGCTGGGCACGGCGGCCCGGGCGAAGGACCCGTCATCGAGGAGGACCTCGACCTCGACGGTGGGGTTGCCGCGCGAGTCGAGGATCTCGCGGGCTCCGACGGCTTCGATCGCTGCCACGTGCTCTGCTCCTGGAAGTGCTGGGGATGGCCCGCCGGCAGGTTCGACCGCACTGTCGTACGTCGCCTGCGCGCCCGTGTCGTCCCGTCAGCCTAGACCGCGACGCGGGCTGTTCCCGGCAGCACCCACCGGCCGGTCATCGGCGACGGCCCGGGCCCAGGGGCACGGGCGAGTAACTTACCGATGAGTCCATTCAAGGAGCCCGCCATGCAGGACCTGCTCGACCCGATGAAGAACCCGGTGACCTACGCGATCCCGTTCTTCCTGCTGACGATCCTCATCGAGCTCGCGGCGCTCAGGTGGCTCGACCACGACGACGATCCCGTCACCGGTCGCCCGCCCACCGGCTACCTCGGCCGCGACACCCGCACCAGCCTGAGCATGGGTCTGGTCTCGCTGGTCTTCACGCTCGCCTTCAAGGTCGGCTCGTTCCTCGTCTACACGCTGGTCTTCGTGCACCTCGCGCCCTTCCAGCTCCCCACGGACGCGTGGTGGTACTGGCCGCTGGTGGTCGTCGCGGTCGACCTCGGCTTCTACGGCTCGCACCGGTTCGTGCACCGGGTCAACGTCGGTTGGGCCGCCCATCAGGCGCATCACTCCAGCGAGTACATGAACTTCGGCACCGCGCTGCGGCAGAAGTGGAACCCGTGGTTCGAGTTCTTCTTCTGGCTCCCGCTGCCCTTCCTCGGCTTCTCCCCCTGGACGATCTACGTCGCGTTCGGCGTCAACCTCATCTTCCAGTTCTTCGTGCACACCGAGACGATCGGCAGGCTCCCCCGCCCGATCGAGCTGGTCTTCAACACCCCGTCGCACCACCGCGTCCACCACGGCTCCGACCCGGAGTACCTCGACAAGAACTACGCCGGGATCCTCATCGTCTGGGACCGCATGTTCGGCACCTTCCAACCCGAGTTGCACCGACCGACCTATGGCCTGACCAAGAAGGTCGAGACCCACAATCTCCTCAAGCTGCAGTACGGCGATTACGCCCAGATCACCCGCAACGTCCGCAACGCCACCAGCTGGCGGGACAAGGCCGGCTACCTCTTCGGGCCGCCGGGGTGGGAGCCAGCCGCACCACCGTCGGCGGCACCACTCACAGCAGGTGCTGACTGAGATCGCCGGTGAGGTCGGCGCGCATCGTCCGGCTCTCGAAGCACCACTCCTCCTCGACCCGGCGGAAGGTGTCGCGATAGCGGCCCACGATGATCGCCTGCAGCGCCAGACCCTCCGTCGCCTGGAAGACGGTGTAGGACGACCGCGCCGTCGCGGACCCCGCCTCCGGGCCGGTCTCGACCGTCACGTTGGTGGTGACGTGCCGCGTCCGGGGCGTGCCGTCGTCGTACAGGCGGACGATGGAGCGATAGAAGGCCTCCACCGCCGCGGCCCCCTCGGCCAGCGTGACCGGACCGTCAGGGGTCTCGCCGCAGACCCGCCCGTGGCGGAAGAGGTGGCCCACGGCGGCGAGGTCGCCTGCATCCACCGCGTCGGCGTAGGCGTAGAGGAGGTGCTCGATCCGGCGGGCGTCGTCCACGGCTCCCAGGGCTCCGTCAGGCCTCGAGGCCCAGCTCGGTCATCCGCTCCATGTGACGCTCGGTCAGCCGCGTGAACATCCGCCCCAGCGCCGCGAGGTCGAGTCCGGGCCGGTCGACGCCGCCAGCGAGCAGTGCGCTGAGCTCGTCGCGGTCGGCGGCCACGCGCTGCGCCTGCGTGAGCGCCTCCCCCATCAGCCGGCGTCCCCACAGGGCCAGGCGCCCGCCGAGCCGGTGGTCCTCGGCGATCCCGGCGCGGACCCGCTCGACGACGAACGCCGAGTGCGTGCCCGCCTCCATCGACGCCACGACGAGCTCCCGGGTGTCGGCATCGAGATAGGCCGCGATCTCGCGGTAGAAGTCGTTGGCGAGCCCGTCGCCGACGTAGGCCTTGACGAGACCCTCGTACCAGTCCGCCGGAGCCGTGTGCCCGTGGAACTCGTCGATCGGCGCGCGGAAGGGGGCCATCGCCTCGAAGGGGTCGACGCCGAAGGCCCGCAGCCGCTCGTGCAGCCGCTCGACCTTGGCGATCTCGATGCTCGCCATCTGCGCCAGGTCGAGCTTGTCGGCCAGGCTCGGCGCCAGCTTCGCGTCCTCGGCGAGCCGCTCGAAGGCCGTGATCTCGCCGTAGGCGATGACCGCCAGCAGGTCGACCACGGCCGCCCGGTAGTCGGGGTCGGCGTCGGCGGTCGGGGCTGTCGCGTCGGCGGATTCAACCATGCGCGCAGGCTACAAGTAAGGTGGGACCCAGCGAGAGCCTGTCCGCGCCCACCCGGGAGCGTGACGGATCCGCTCGGGCACCCGCCCACGTATGTGCGCGGCTGAGTGTGAGACAGCCGCATCTGATTCTGGCGCCATGCCAATCCGGCTGACTCCACTCACGAAAGCGAAAGATCCTGACTTCCATCGAGAACACCACGCCCGAGACCGCGTCCGAGACGACGCCCGAGACCACGGAGGCCACCGAGGCCGCCGCGAAGCCGGGCCCGACCTTCCGCGACCTGGGCGTCATGCCGCAGATCTGCGACGCGCTCGACCGCGCCGGCATCACCCACCCGTTCGCCATCCAGGAGATGACGCTCTCGGTCGCCCTGATGGGCACCGACCTCATCGGCCAGGCCCGCACCGGCACGGGCAAGACCCTCGCCTTCGGCATCCCGGTCATCCAGCGCAGCGTCGCACCCAGCGACCCCGACTACGCCGAGATCCCGCAGGGCAAGCCGCAGGCCCTGATCGTCGCCCCGACCCGCGAGCTCGCGCTCCAGGTCTCCAGTGACATCGAGATCGCCAGCCGCGACCGCGGGCTGCGGGTCCTCACGATCTATGGCGGTGTCGGCTACGAGCCGCAGATCGAGACCCTCGAGACCGGCGTCGACATCGTCATCGGCACCCCCGGTCGCCTCATCGACCTCGCCAACCGCAAGGTGCTCGACCTCTCCCACGTGCACGCGCTCGTGCTCGACGAGGCCGACGAGATGCTCGACCTCGGCTTCCTGCCCGACGTCGAGAAGCTGCTGCGCCTGACCCCCGAGACGCGCCAGACGATGCTGTTCTCGGCCACGATGCCGTCGGCGATCGTGTCGCTGGCCCGCATCCACATGCGCCACCCGATGAACATCCGCGCCGAGTCCTCCTACGAGAACGCGACGGTCCCGGCCACCGCACAGTTCATCTACCTCGCCCACGACCTCGACAAGCCCGAGATCATCGGCCGCGTGCTGCAGGCCGAGGATGCCGACAAGGTCGTCGTCTTCACCCGCACCAAGCGACAGGCCCAGCGCGTTGCCGACGACCTCGTCGAGCGCGGCTTCAAGGCCAGCCCGCTCCACGGCGACATGGCCCAGGTCGCCCGCGAGAAGGCGATGACGAAGTTCCGTGAGGACAAGATCCGGGTGCTCGTCGCCACCGATGTCGCCGCTCGCGGCATCGACGTCTCCGGCGTCAGCCACGTCATCAACTACACCTGTCCCGAGGACGACAAGACCTACGTCCACCGCATCGGCCGCACCGGTCGCGCCGGCGCCTCGGGCATCGCGATCACGCTGGTCGACGCGACCGACGTGCACCGCTGGAAGATGATCAACAAGGCGCTCGACCTGCCGTTCGACGAGCCGATCGAGACCTACTCGACCTCCGAGCACCTCTTCCACGACCAGGGCATCGTGCCCGGCACCAAGGGCCGGATCGCGCCGCCCGCGCCGCCGAAGCCCCGCGCCGACCGCGAGGGCGGCCGCGACGGTGGACGCGACCGAGACCGCGACCGCGACCGTCGCCAGGGCGGGGAGCGCACCCGCACCCGGACCCGCACCCGCGGCGGCCAGCCGGTCGAGGGCGGGGAGCAGCCGTCCACCAGCGCGGCAACCGCCGAGGGCTCGACCGAGCGTCCGGCCGGCGCGAGCCGCAACCGGCGCCGTCGCCGCCGTTCCGGCGGCCAGGGTGGTCAGGCTGGTCAGGGTGGTCAGGCTCAGGGCGGCCAGAGCACCGCGGGCAGCGACGGCAACGAGACGCAGAGCGCCTGAGAGGCACCCGCCTGATCCGCCCGCCTGGTCCGGGTCGGGTCAGGCGGTGACGACGACCGTCGTACCGATCGGGGCGAAGTCCCACAGCTCGATCGCGTCCTGGAGCCGCTGGCGGATGCATCCGTGCGACAGGGGCGTGCCGAGCTGGTCGAGGGTCTGCACCGGCTCGCCGTCGGCGACGGGGATCGAGTGGAAGCCGATCGCGGCGCCCTCGTTGCCGTAGGTGAAGCGGACGAAGTACTCCATCGTCCCGGAGTCGTCGATGCCGACGGCGTGCCGGCTGCGCGAGAAGACCTCGTAGGTGCCCGGGTCGAGGTTGTCGTAGATGCTGCCCGAGGCGAGGTAGGTGCGGACCACCTCATCGCCGTCGTCGTCGCCCGCGTCGTCCTCGACGAGCCAGACCCGCTGGGCGCTCTCACTGAAGACGACGCGGCGTCCGGATCCCGAGCGGGCCGGCAGCTGCGTCGAGCCGGAGGTGGCCGACACCCTGCCGCCGGCATCGGTGATCGGCGAGGTGGCCGCGGTGCGCGGCGTCGTACGGCCCGCGGGAGCGCGCTCCGTCCGGGTCGGCGAGGCGGCATCAACCGAGTCGGACGGAGCGGACGCCATCCCCGAGGTGCTCGCCGCAGCATCGGAGCCCGGCGACGTCGAGGGGAAGATCCCGAGACCGCCGGCGACCGAGATCGTCGTGACGATCACTGCGGACACCAGGATCGCGATCCGTCCGTAGCGCGGTCGGACCGGACCGGTCGTCGCACGACGCGCACCGCCGCGGGGGCGGCGGCGTGAGCGCTCGAGCGCGTGCTTGCCCATGGGTCAGCGCGCCGCCCGCTCGACCAGCGCGCCCGCGACCTCACGGTAGGCCTGGGCGCCCTTGCTGGTGCGCGACGTCGCGAGGATCGAGCGACCGGCCGCGGGAGCCTCGGCGAACTTGATGGTCTTGGGGATCGGCGGCTCGACGACCTCGAGGTCGTAGGTCTCCGAGATCGTGTCGAGCACCGTGCGCGCGTGGTTGGTCCGGCCGTCATAGAGCGTCGGCAGCACACCCCAGACCGCGAGGTCCCGGTTGGTGAAGCGGCGGACGTCGTGCACGGTGTCGAGCAGCTGGCCCACGCCGCGGTGCGACAGCGTCTCGCACTGCAGCGGGACCAGGACACCGGTGGCGGCGGTCAACGCGGCGACGGTCAGGACGCCGAGGGACGGCGGGCAGTCCAGCAGCACCCAGTCGTAGTGGGTCCCGCTGGCCCGCAGGTCCTCGATGACGCCGCGCAGGACGTGCTCACGACCGGTGCGGGTCAGCAGGTCGGCCTCCGCACGGGCGAGCTCGATCGTCGCCGGCAGGAGGTCGACGCCGTCCTCGGTCGCGATGATCACCTCGGAGACGTCGGTCCCCTTGGTGAGCACGTGGTGGACCGACAGCTCGAGGTCCTCCGGGTCGATGCCCAGGGAGAACGTGAGGCAGGCCTGCGGGTCGAGATCGACCAGCAACACGGACTGCCCGAGCTCGGCCAGTGCCGCACCGATCGAGGCCACGCTGGTCGTCTTCGCGACGCCGCCCTTCTGGTTGGCGACGGCGAGGACGGTGCTGGGGGCCTGGACACTGTTCATCGGGGTCCATCATGCCCGACGACGCCCGTCGCCGGTGCACGACCGCGCCCCTCCTCCACAACTCACCGGAACTGGTTGACTGCACCCATGCCCATCGCTCTCGTCACCGGCGCCACCGCCGGCATCGGACTCGAGTTCGCCCGCCAGCTCGCCGCGCGCGGCGACGACCTGGTCCTGGTCGCTCGCGACGTCGCCCGACTCGACCAGGTCGCGGCCGACCTGCGGTCGTCGTACGGCGTGGAGGCGGAGGTCCTGGCCGCCGATCTCACCGACGACGCCGCGCTCGCCCGGGTCGAGGCCCGGTTGAAGGACGCCGGCCGGCCGGTCGACCTGCTGGTCAACAACGCGGGCTTCGGGCTCAAGGACGGCTTCCTCGACAACCCCATCGAGGTCGAGCAGGCGCAACAGGACGTCCTCGTGCGCGCCGTGCTGCGGCTGACCCATGCCGCTCTGGGGCCGATGGCCGAGCGGCGCCGGGGCGGCGTGATCAACGTGTCGAGCGTGGCGGCGTTCCTGCCGCGCGGGACCTACAGTGCGGCGAAGGCGTGGGTGAACTCGTTCAGCGCCTGGGCCCACCAGGAGTACGCCGAGCGCGGGGTGCACGTGATGGCCTTATGCCCGGGCTTCGTGAAGACCGAGTTCCACCAGCGGCTCGGCGTCGACCGGGACTCGTCGGCGCCGAAGGTCCTGTGGCTCGAGCCCGACCGCCTGGTGCGGGACGCGCTCGCCGACTTCGACCGTGGCCGCGCGATGTCGATCCCGTCGAAGCGCTACAAGGTGATCGTCACGGCGAGCCGCATGGTGCCCCGCTCAGCGCTGCAACGACTGCAGTCGCTCGGCCGCAAGTAGCGCCTCGGGCGAGAAACCTCCACACCTCGGGCGAGAAACCTCCACACCTCGGGTGAGAAACCCCCCTACTTCGGCGGCTATCCCTGGCCGGCGATGAAGGCGCGGACGGCGTCGGCGACCAGCTGGACCGCGATGGCCGAGAGCAGGAGCCCGGCGATGCGGGTGACGAGCAGCACGCCACCCTCGCGGATCAGGCGGAGGATCGGCAGCGAGTAGCGCATCGCGAGCCACAGGGCGATGTGGACGGCGACGATGCCGACCGCGACGGCGAGGCCGCTGCCCCAGCTGTCGATGTCCTTGACGAAGAGCATCGTGGCGACGATGGCACCCGGGCCGGCGAGCAGCGGGGTGCCGAGCGGGACGAGCGCGACGTTGGCGTCGGCCTGCGCGGTCATCTCCTTCTCGTTGCCGGTCAGCAGCTCGAGTGCGACGAGCAGGAGCAGCAGGCCGCCGGCGCACTGGAGTGCGGGCAGGGAGATGTGCAGGTTGGTGAGGATCTGCTGGCCGAAGAACGCGAAGATCGTGATGACGAGGAAGGACACCGCGACGGCCTGCCAGGCGGCCTTGCGGGCCGAGGCGGCCGACCTGCCGGCCGTGAGCGACAGGAAGATCGGGACGGTGCCGACCGGGTCCATGATCACGAAGAGCGTCACGAACACCTCGACCATGAGGGCGGTCTCGAGCACCTCAGCCTCCCACCACGGTCGTCGGGGAGCCGAGGGCCGACGCGGCGGCGACGATCCGGTCGAGCTGCGCGGGCGCCGTCGTCTCGCAACCGAGGTCGTGGCCGATCTTGCCGGCGCCATGGTGGTCGCTGGAGCCGGTGACGACGAGGTCGAGACGGTCGGCGATCTGGCGCAGGGCTCGGCGCGCGTGGGCGTCGTGGTCGAGGTGGTCGACCTCGACGCCTGCCAGCCCGGCCTCCTTGAGCGTCACGAACGCCGCCTCGTCGAGGACTCCGGCGGAGCCGCGTCCCCACGGGTGGGCGAGCACGCTCACTCCGCCGGCGGTGCGGGCGAGGTCGAGCATGTCGACGAGGTCGGCGGCATAGCGGTCGACGAACGCCGGACCGCCGGGCGAGAGATAGCTGGCGAAGGCCTCGTCGCGGTTGGCGACGACACCGAGGCGCACCAGGAGGTCGGCGACGTGGGGGCGACCGGTCACGAGGCTGTCCCCCGACACATCGGCGAGCGCCTCCGCCGTCGCGGGGATCCCGAGGTCCTGCAGCCGGGCCAGCATGGCGGGGACCCGGTCGCCGCGACCGGAGACGATCCGGTCGAGCTCCGCCTGCAGTGCGACGTTGTCGGGGTCGGGCAGATAGACGAGCAGGTGCACGGCGTTGCCACGGAAGCGGGTGCTGACCTCGATCCCGCGCACGAGTGCGATGCCGGCGTCCGCGGCGGCGACCGCCGCCTCGTCCCAGCCAGCCGTCGTGTCGTGGTCGGTGAGTGCGACGACCTCCAGTCCGCCGGCAGCGGCGGCGCGGACCAGGTCGGTCGGCGTGTCCGTCCCGTCGCTGACCCGGGAGTGGGTGTGGAGGTCGATCGTCACCACAGAATGCTACGGCGCTGGATTGTCTGACAACGACTCGTCGACGCTGTCGGTCCCGTCACATCGCCAGCCATCACCAGCCGTCACCAGCGCGGTGCGTGACCTCCGAACGGCAGCTCCACGAGCTGCGGACCGGTCGCCGAGACGTCGCGCAGGATCCAGTCGTCACGCAGCAGCAGGAAGGCGGACGCGGGCCGCAGCACGATCCACAACCAGCGACCGCCGGCCTCGCCGGCGAGGACCGAGCGGTCCCACTCCCCCGGGGACCCACTCACCGACACCGGCCACATGCCCACGGGGTGCTGGGAGACCCGGACGCGCACGGGCGGCGGGCCGTCCCCGACCTCCTCGCCGGGGTCGAGGCGCTCCGAGCCGTCAGGGCCGACCAGTCCCGCGACCCGGGCGCCGAGGCCGGTGCCCGGCTCCTCGCTGATCACCAGCACCTCGACGGCTCCGTCGAGCTGACTCGTGCCGGCGACACAGGTGAGGGTGGCCCGCGCCCCCGAGGGGGCGACCACGGCGGCGAAGTCGCTCACCGACCAGCCAGGCCCCAGCGGCCACGGCAGGTAGGTCGGGAAGGCGCCCACACCCTGCAGGTGGACCCCGAAGGCGTCGTACGACGTGACCAGCGGGCGTCGCAGCGGGACCACGACGCCGTGCTCCGGGCACGACCACTTGCCGTCACCCACCTCCGCGACGGGCACGGGGCAACGCGGGCACTCGACGCGGAAGCCCGGGGCAGCCTCCCACCGGTCGGTCGACATACCGCACACCGTGCTGCGCACGGCCCGCGTTCGTCAAGCGTTCCGCGGTCGTCGTGACAGCCGCACTACTGTCCTCCCATGGTCACGCTCGCCCGACACCGCCGGGCCGTCGCCATGGCCTTCGCGACCCAGGGCTTCGCCTTCATCAGCCTCACGACGCGTCTCCCCGACCTCAAGGACCGCTGGGACCTGAGCGACCTCGAGGTCTCCGGGGTCCTGCTCGCGATCGTCCTGCTGGCCGGCGCCGGCTCGGTCCTCGCCGAGCAGGCATCGGCCCGCCGGTCGAGCGCCGGACTGCTGCGAGCCGGACTGGTCCTCGTCGCGGTCGGCGCCGGACTGATGCTGGCCGCTCCCGCCGGGGCAGCGTTCCTCGGCGGGATCGGCGTCTATGGCGTCGGTCTGGGCATCGTCGACGCGGCCAGCAACATGCAGGCGGTCGCGATCGAGCGCCACCACGGGCGCATCATCCTGCCGAGCTTCCACGGCGCGTGGACTTTCGGCGGCATCGTCGGCGCCGCCGTCACGCTCGCCACGGCCGACGTGCCGCTGCGCTGGACGGGCCTCGTGGCCGTCGTACCGCTCGCGGTGGCGGCGGCCGCGTTCCTGCCGCGCTCCGCGCCTCCGTGCGATGCTGGGGACGACGGGGCCAGCGCGGCCCTCGCCGTGCCGTGGCGGCCGATCGTGCTGGTCGGCCTGGGCATGGTGGTCTTCTACATGGTCGACACGGCGTCGCAGACCTGGGGCGCGGTGTTCCTCGACGACGTCGTCGACGCCCCCGAGCGGCTCGTGGCGCTCGCCACCCTCCCCTACCTGGTGGCCAGCCTCGTCGTCCGGCTGGCCGGGGATCACCTCGTCCAGCGGTACGGCGCCGTCCCGGTCCTGCAGTGCGGCGCGCTGGTCGCCTGCGTCGGGCTGGGTGTGGTGACGCTGGCCCCGAGCTGGCCGGTCGCCGTCGTCGGGTTCACCGTGGTCGGCGCCGGTATCTCGGTGGTGGCCCCCCTGAGCTTCTCCGCCGCCGCCCGGATCGCGGGCGGGTCGGTGGAGCGCACTGACGCGGTCATCGCCCGCTTCAACCAGTTCAACTACGTGGGCGGGTTGCTGGGCGCCGTCCTCACCGGGGTGGTCGGCCAGGACCACCTGCGCTACGGCTTCGTCGTCCCGGCCGTGCTGGTGCTGGCCCTGCTCCCGCTGGCGCGGTGGTTCGGCGACCGCGGGCCGGTCGGCGCCGCTCAGCTCGACAGATAGGCGCTGAGCGCATCCATCAGGCCGCGTCGCGCCTCATGGGAGTCGGTGTAGGTGCTGAGGTTGCGCTCGTTGTAGAGACCGCGCAGGGCCCCGGGGAGGAAGTGCCGAACGCGCATCAGGCGGTCGGCGGGCAGGCCGAGTCCGCGGAAGCACCGCTCGCACAGGTCGGTCCACTCGACGTCCCAGTGCGCGATGGCGCGCGCCGTCTGCGGATAGGACTCCTCCAGCTGCGCGGCCTGGTGCGGCAGCGATAACCGGAGCTGATAGATCGCCGCGGCGCCGGGGAGGTCCAGGAAGCCCCACAGCATGTCGATGACCGCCTCGACGCGGTCCGCGATGTCGGGATGGTCCGGCGTCGCGATGGTCCGCAGGTCGGCGTGCCCCGCGACGAAGTCGAGCAGGGCTGCCCAGAGGCCGTCCACATCACCGAACTGGTGCTGGATCGTCCCCCAGGTCACGCCCGCGCGCTGGGCGATGGCATTGGCGCTGACCGACTCCGGCGTGCCCTCCGACAGGCAGAGCACGGCCTCACGCAGCACCTGGCGACGGGTCTCCCGCCCCTTCTTGTTGAGGCGCGTGCCCCGTGCGCTGAGCACGGCACCGGCCGCGCCGCTCCCCCCTGGCATCAGGAATCAGCGGCTCAGGCGTGCTGGCCCGGGCGGCACACTCGGCACGTCGACAGGTGGCCGGTGTTCTCGCCGACGGGGGTGAGGTCGTCGCGGTGCGCGATGAGCGAGCAGTCGCGGCGATGGATCGTGGTGCCGTTGCCGGCGACGACGGGGATCGCCCCGAGGTCGCGTCCGCCGTCGTCGGTGGTGACGTTGGCGGCGGTGACCTCCGCGAGGAGCAGGAGGGTGTCGGCGAGCCGCTTCGAGGACTCCCGCTCGTCGGCGGCGATCCGCGCGAGCCACGCACCGAAGTAGAGGAAGCCGCCGACGAACGTCAGCCCGAGACCGAGCATGCCGCCGGAGATGACGTAGGACATCTGGTCGAACTCGTAGGGCGTGTTCGCGGCGCCGTACCAGCCCAGGATGATGATGACGATCCCGAGCGGGAGCATGATCGCGCCCGCCCAGAAGAGCACGACCTGGAGCAGGGCGGCGTTGTTGTTGCGCAGCGGCGCGATGCCGCTGCGGTTGCCCTCACCCGCGCGGGGCAGGTGGGAGCTGCCCGCGCCCATGCGGCTGCCGCTGGCGCGACCGTTCTCGGAAACTGCGGTCATGATCAGCCCTTTCGTTCAGGCTTTGCGGAGGTCGGGGAGGCCGCTGTCGAGGCCGTGGGTGCAGGGAGCGCCGGCGCCGAGCGCGGCGACGCCGATACGGCGCATCCAGCCACCGGCGACGGCCGCGGCCGCGAAGGCGGCGATGAGCAGCATGCCGGGGATGGAGAAGAGCGCGGGCAGACCGGCGCTGACCGGGGCGGCGTCGACGAGGTCGGCGACCGGGGCCTCGGCCGCCGGAGGCGCCGCTCCCGTCGGGGCCGGCGCACCGTCGACGGCGGTGGGCACGCCCACCGTGCCCTCGGCCGGGGCGGGCGGCGGCTGCTGCGACGTCGAGCCGCCCGTCGAGGGCGGCGGTGGGAACTCGACCGGAGGCACGGTGTCGGCGGTCGCCTTCGCGTAGCCGAGCGTGAGCACGATCTTGGGCGCCAGTGCGTTGAGGCCGGCGACGACGCCCTTGACCGGGCCGGCCTCGGCCGGGATGAGCTCGGCGAGGACGCCGGTCGGGAGTGCCTTGAGCAGCGGCGTGAGGATCTTGGTGTCGATCGTGATCTTCAGACCGGCGAACTCGGCCGTGGCCTGGTCGCCCTCGACAGTCTTGACCGGCTCGGGAGCCGAGAAGGTGATGCCGAGCTGCTCGAGGGCATCGGCCGGCAGGTCCTTGAGACCCGGGATCGGCAGTGTCTGGCCCGTGGCGGTGATGCCGTCGGGGCCCATCGCGAACTCCTGGCCGGCGATCGCCATCTTGCCCCACACGGCCTTGCCGTTGGCGGTCCCCTTGGCGCCGTCGGTGGTGACCTTGGCGACCGTCTCGAGGCCGCCGATGGTGACCAGGCCTCCGAGGAGCCGGATCTCGCCGAGCAGGGAGCGGGAGGCTCCGACGACGGGGCCGTCGACGGCGTTCATCTTGCTGACCGACACGTAGCCGTCGATGTCGACGAGTGCGGCGAGCGGGTTCACCGGCGTCGACTCGGCCGCCTTCGCGATCCCGCCGAGACCGCCGAGCAGACCCTGGAGCTGGTCGGTGAGAGCGGACAGCGGATTGTCGGCCCCACCGCCGGCGCCGTCTCCCTCGGCGGCGTCCGGTCCGAGGACGGCACCGTCGGGACTGAAGCCGACCTCGGCGATCGCTGTCTTGTCGCCCGAGGTCGTCTGCTGGATCGAGCCCGGGATCATGCTGTCCTTCTGCGTGGGCGTGTCGCCCGGGAACTGCGAGTTGACCTGCACCGGGTAGCCGTTGGCCGTCAGGGGTGTCGCCGGCAGCCCCAGCTGCTCGGCGAAGGTCTTGAGTCCCTCGCCGACGGGGTCGCCGGGCCAGAAGAGGCTGGCGCGGCCCGCGGACTGGCCCGAGTCCGCGCGGACCTTGCTGTAGCCGAGGTTGAACTCGAGCTGCGCGATGCCGGCGTCGACAGGGATCGGCAGGCTGGGCTCGAAGATCTCGATCCGGACCGGCGTCGACAACGACGAGACGGTGAAGCCGCCGTAGGCGGGCTCACCTCCCTCAGCACTGGCCGCCGTGGCCGTGGTCGCGCCGTTGAGCGGGGACGTCATCGGCATCAGCGTGGCGAGCAGGCCACCTGTCAGCAGCAGGCGCGCCCGACGCCGGCCGACAGAGCGGGACGGGTTGGTCCCGCGGCACGCATCGGTGCAGTGCTGCTGGTCGAGGTGCTGGGTGGTCATGCTGCTCCTCCGAGGATGACGTCGGCCATGGTGTCGAGGATCTCGCCGGGCTCCCCGGTGGCGACGATCCGGCCACCGGACATGACGGCGGCGTAGTCGGAGACCTTCAGGGCGGTCCGGGCGAACTGCTCGATGCAGAGGATGGAGACGCCCGACTCCGCGATCCGGGCGACGGTCTCATAGAGCTCCTCGACGATGAGGGGCGCCAGGCCCATCGAGAGCTCGTCGAGCAGGAGCAGAGCGGGATCCGAGGCGAGGGCCCGTGACATCGCGAGCATCTGCTGCTCGCCGCCGGACATGGTGCCGGCGAGCTGGTTGCGCCGCTCGTGCAGGCGCGGGAAGTAGGAGTAGGCGGTGTCCAGGATGGCGCCGCGAGACACCCCGGCATACGACATCAGGACGAGGTTCTCCTCCACCGTGAGGTTGGGGAAGACCGACCGTCCCTCGGGGATCGTGCACAACCCGACCCGCGCCAGGTCGTCGGATCCGGCACCCTTGAGGTGCACGCCGGCGAGGTGGATGTCGCCGGATGTGGCGGCCTTCTGGCCGCAGATGACCTTGACGAGGGTGGACTTGCCCGCGCCGTTGGGCCCGAGCAGCGCCATCACAGCGCCCTTGGGGACGGCGAGGTCGACGCCGCGCAGGACCTCGATGCGGCCGTAGGCGGCGTGGAGGTCGACGACCTCGAGGATCGGGACACTCATTCCGGGGTCCCCGATCGATCGTTCGCGGAGGAGCGAAGCGGAGGAGCGAAGGATCGAGTGGGGTGGTTCATGAAATGGCCTCCATCACGCTCGTGTCGTCCTCGACCTCCGCATAGCCGAGGTAGGCGCGCTGGACGGCGGGATCGTTGCGGATCTCGGCCGGGTCGCCGGAGGCGATGATCGTGCCGAAGTCGAGGACGTGGATCTCGTCGCAGACGGCCATGACCAGGTCCATGTCGTGCTCGACCATCAGGATCGCGCACCCCTCGGAGGCGAGGTCCTTGAGCAGGTCGCCGAAGGCGTCGGTCTCGGTCTCGTCGAGGCCGGACGAGGGCTCGTCGAGCAGCAGCAGCTTGGGGTCACAGGCCAGGGCCCGGGCGAGCTCCAGCAGTCGTGCGGTGCCGGTCGGGATCGAGTCGGCGCGCTCGTCGGCGTACTCCGCGATCCCGACCCGGTCCAGGAGCGCCTCGATCGCGAGCCGGCCCGAACGGCCGGAGCCGAGGTCCGGACGCAACCAGGCGAGCGGGCCGCCCTGGATGTCGGCGGCCACCCGCACGTTGTCACGCACGGTGAGCGAGCCGAAGGCCTCGAGCCGCTGGAACGTGCGGCCGACGCCGTGCTTCGCGCGCCGGTGGACGGGCCAACGGGTGACGGACCGGCCGGTGAATCGCACCCGGCCACTGGTCGGGCGCTGCAGTCCGGAGATGACGTTGAAGCACGTCGTCTTGCCGGCACCGTTGGGCCCGATCAGACCGGTGATCACACCGCTGTCGGCCGTGAAGGTGGCGTGGTTGACGGCGGTCACGCCGCCGAACTTCACGACGACGTCGTCGACCTCGAGCAGCGCCATCTCAGACCACCTTTCCGGCGAGCGGGGCATCGAGCTCGTCCGCCGCGATCTCGTCGTCGACCGATCGCGCCGGCGAGGGGCTCCCTGGCCGCATCAGGTTGCCGGACAGGCCCCGGGTGATCGCCGCCAGGCGGCCACCGACCCGCTCGTCCAGATCACCGAGAACGTCACCACCCCAGCGACCCCACCCCCAGCGCCCCAGCTTGAACACGTTGTTGGCGATGCCGTTGGGGTCGCGGCCCAGCAGGACCGCGCCGAAGCCGAGGAGTGCGAACAGAAGACCGGCGAGCTCCGGCGACGAGGACTGCCAGACCGGCAGCAGCATGAGCGCCGTGCCACCCAGCAGCGCGCCCGTCACCGAGGTGACGCCGAAGACCACGGCCAGCAGCAGCACCAGCAGCGACTGGAAGTAGAGGAAGTCGGCCGCACCCACGGTCCCGCGCAGACCGGCGAAGAGGGCGCCGGCGGCGCCGGCCATGCCGGCCGAGGCGGAGAACAGCCCGACCCGGAACCAGCGCAGGTCCAGGCCCAGGGTCCCGCACGCCGAGGGGCTGTCGCGCATCGCGATCAGCAGCCGGCCCAGTGCGCCGCGACGCAGGGTCAGCAGCGCGACGGCCATGACCACGAAGCACAGCACCATGAACCAGACGTACGACGTGTCGGACTCGATCTTGATGCCGGCGATCGAGAGCCGCTCGGTGGCGAGCACGCCGTTGAACTTGAAGGCGTAGTCGGCCTGGAAGATCATCTTGTCCATCAGCACGGCGAACGCCATCGTGGACAGGGCGAGGTAGAGCCCGGTCAGCCTCAGCACCGGCAGCGCCACCAGGGCGCCGACGCCCGCGGCGATCACGGCGGACAGCACGAGGCCGGTCAGGTTCGGCTCCTCGAGCTTCGCGTAGGCCAGCGCACCGACGCCCGCGAAGGTGAACTGCGCCAGCGAGACGTGGCCGCCGTAGCCGGTCAGCAGCACCAGCGACAGCATCACCATCGCGTAGGTCGCGGCGACACCGATCAACAGCACGTCCGCGCGGGAGACCGCACCGATCAGGACGTAGCCGAACACCAGGAGCACGACACCCCAGCCCATCGACTTGCGCAGGTTGGGCACCGGCGCCGACACGATCCCCTTGACCTGGCCGATGCGCAGTTGCGCCTGCGGCATCACGACCACGATGGCGAAGAGGAAGAGGGCGGGGATGACGGGACGGATCGTGGACCAGAAGCCCTCGGTCGGGAGGTAGGCCACCGCCCACGACTCCAGGATGCCCAGGCCCATCGCCCCGGCGAAGGTCAGCGGCAGGCTCTTGAGCCGGCCCAGCATGGCCGCCGCATAGGCGTTGATGACCAGCAGCGTCAGCGCGTAGTAGTCCAGGCCCACCACCGGCGTGAGCAGGATGCCGCCCAGCGCCGCCAGTGACATGCCGATCGCCCACGCCAGCGACGCCGCCGTGTCCGGGCGACCACCGAAGAGCTTGAGCAGCTCGGGGTTGTCGACCGAGGCCCGCATCGCCGTACCGATCCGGGTGCGGTTGAGCAGGACGTAGAGACCGACCGCGACCACGATCGAGCAGATGATCGTGATCAGCTGGTGCGCGGTGATGTAGGTCTCCCCGACCTGCCAACCCGTCTCCGGGTGGAAGGGCAGGAGGATCCGCGGCTCCGGCGGCCAGATGTACTGCGCCAGGCCGATGAGGCCGACGAGCAGGCCGACCGTGACGACCAGGGCCACGGACACGGGCCCCTCGCCCAGCCCCTTGGTCACGAACCGCTGGATGAACCAGCCGATCGCCGGCGCCACGACGCCGAGCACGAGAAAGAGCGACAGCAGCGTCGGCATGCCCTGGCGCTGGGTGAAGTCCCAGAAGGTGAACGCCAGCACCATGCCGAAGGCGCCGTGCGCGATGTTGAACACCCGCGTCGTCGCATAGGTCAGCACCAGTCCGGACGCGACGATCGCGTAGGCCGCGCCCGTGAAGAGGCCGAGCAGGGTGAAGGCGAACAACGAGCTCATGTCAGCTGACCCCTGAGCTCACGACCCGACCGCACATGTAGTTGCCTGGCGACTGCTGCTGCCACTTGCCGCTCTTGTACTGCACTGCCTTGAGGCAGGGCGGAGTGGAGTTGGTCGCGAGGTTCATGGCCGTGTGGGCGCCGTTGCCGGTCCAGGCCGTGGTCTTGTTGAGTGCGTCGACGAGCGAGGCCCGGGTGAGCTTTCCACCCAGCGCGATCGCCTTCTCCACGAACAGGCGGGTCGCCGACCACGAGTAGAGGCCGTAGTAGTTGGGGATGGCGCCCGGCTTCACCTGCTGCAGCCAGGAGAGGTAGAGCTGCACCTCGGCGTTGCCCCTGTCCTCGAAGAGGGCGTTGGCGGAGTAGATCCAGCTGCCGTCGGCCGCACTGCCGGCCTGCTGCAGGTAGCGCTGGTCGTAGATCGTGGGGTCCTGCCAGAAGAAGTCCGGCTTGAAGCCCTGCTGCTGCATCGCCTGCTGCAGCTTCACCGTGTTCTGGTAGGGCCCCTGGTAGCCGACTGCCTTGATGCCCTTGGACTTCATCTGCTGGACATAGGGCGCGAAGTTGAACTCTGCGACGTCGATGCCCTGGACGTAGTTGACCTTCCAACCGGCGCCCTTCTCGTAGCCGGCGGCCATGCTCTTGGCGTTGGGAACCGCGGCGCCAGCGTTGATGTAGAGCACCGCGGCGTTCTTGACCGCGTCGGGGTACTTCTGTGCCATGAACTTCGCGAAGGAGTCCGGGATCAGCCCGGTGCTGATGGCATAGGTGGCGAAGCACGACTTGCAGCCCTGACGCTCGGGGCTGGTCGCCACCGCGCGGATGTCGGGGATGCCGCAGTCGTTGGCCGTGCCGGCACCGCCCGCGTCGAAGGCGCCCATCGACCCGACCGCGGCGAACGCCTCGTCACAGGCCTTCACGTAGGCCTGCTGGTCGGCGCCGGCATCCGCCCGGCTGTCGAGCAGGTTGACGGCCAGCTTGCGGCCGCAGATGTCGCCCTGGGAGTTGAAGTACTCGATGTAGGCGCGGGTCGCCTGCTGCGACGACTCGAAGATGCCGGGCACCGGCCCGGAGATGTCCGCGACGTTCGCCAGCGTGATGGTCTTGTCGGTGATGCCGGTCTGGTTCTTGAAGCCGGCACACGAGGCCGCCTTGACGCCGCCGGTCGACGACCCCTTGCCCGTGGTCGGCGATCCGGCGGTCCCGCCCGTGCCGCCGGTGCCACCCGTGCTTCCGGTGCCACCCGTGCCACCGGTGCTGCCCGTGCCACCCGTGCCACCGGTGCCGCCCGTGCCGCCGGTGTCACCACCGCTGCCGTCGCCCGCGACGACGCCGGTGCCGTCACCGACGACGCCCTGCTGACCGGGGCCGCCTGCCTGGGCGACCTCGTTGGGATCGAGCCGGGAGCCACAGGCTGCCAGCGCGAGTACGAGAAGTGAGGCGCCGACGAGGCGCACGGAACGCTGGTACAACGTCATTTCCTCCAGGAGCGACGACAGAGCTGCCCCGAACTCACGACGAGGGCTCTATCAGAGAGAACGGCTCACTGTGGCATGAGTCACGCTCGCCGTCCACGAAAACTGGAACGTGTTTCATTTTCTGGGCACCACGGAACCGACAGCACCACTTCCGCGTCACAGGCATCATGAGTCCCATGCGCTGTTTCCACGCCGCCCTGCTGGCTCCGGTGACCCTCCTCGCGCTGGCCGCCTGCTCCTCCGGCGACGACAGCGCCAGCGACGCCACGACGCCGAGCGCGGACCCGACCGGCTCGACGTCGACGACCGGTGCGTCGAGCGCCTTCACGGAGTTCGCGCCGACCGACTACACCTACCGGCTCCGGGTGCTCTGCTACTGCCCCCAGACGGGCCCGGTGGACGTCACCGTGGTCGACGGAGCCGTCAGCACGGCCGTCATCGCCGGCGGCCCGACGAAGGGCAAGGACGCCCCCGACTTCGCCCGCCTCACGATCAACGACATCCTCGACGCCGCCGACGAGGCGGAGGCGGGTGACGGATCGGCCGACGTGACGTGGCCCAGCGGTTCCGACCACCCCACGTCGGTGGCGATCGACCGGATCGCGGGTGCAATCGACGACGAGGTCACCTACACGATCCGGGCCGTGCAAGTGTCGTGAGGCCGCCTCGGGGTCAGCGCGGGACGAGCGCCCAGTAGTCGAGGTCGAGCAGCACGCCGGCCGCGTACTTGCCGGTCTCCGGGTCCTTCAGCGTCATCGACTCGTCGCGGCCCTTGGTGGCGACCAGGCGCAGGCGCAGCGCACCGACACCAGGTGCCGGCGTCTCAGCCTTGTCGAGCACCTCGGACCACGCATAGACCGTGTCGCCACCGAACGCGGGCGCCGTGTGAGCACCGGCGTTGATCGCCGCGATCAGCTGTGCGTTGGCCAGGCCGTTGTAGGACAGCGCGCGCGCCAGCGAGATCACGTGCCCGCCATAGACGAGGCGGTTGCCGTCGGGCCGAGCCTCGACGTTGAAGTGCACCTTGGCGGTGTTCTGCCACAGTCGCGTGGCCTGCTGGTGCTCGGAGTCGGTGAGCGTGACGCCGTCGACGTGGTCGATCCGCTCGCCGATCTCGTAGTCGCTCCAGCGATGAGGCTCGCCGGCCGCCGTCTCGTCGTACGACGAGAAGTCGAGCCCGGCAGGGATCAGCAGGTCCTCGGCCGCGACGGCCGGAGCGAGGTCGGGGACGACCGGCTCGGGGGCCGGTGCGTCGACGTCGCGCTTGTGGACCATCACCCAGCGCGCCCAGTCGAGCGCGACCTCACCGCGCTGGTTGGTCGCGGTGGAGCGGACGTAGACGACGCCGGACCTGCCGTTGGAGTTCTGCTTGAGGCCGATCACCTCGGAGGTGGTGGAGAGCGTGTCGCCCGGCACCACGGGCTGGTGGAAGCGGCACTCGGCGTAGCCGAGGTTGGCGACGGCGTTGAGCGAGACGTCCGGGACGGTCTTGCCGAAGGCGATGTGGAAGGCGATGAGCTCCTCCACCGGGTGCGGGTCGAGGCCGACGGATGCCGCGAACTCGGCCGACGAGGGCACGGCGAAGCGGGTGGGATAGAGGGAGCCGTAGACGGCCCGGTCGCCCTCGGTGACGGTGCGCGGCGTCGCGTGCCGGATCACCTGGCCGACGGTGAAGTCCTCGAAGAAGTTGCCCGGGTTGGTCTTGCTCATGACCCGCATCATTCCGCACGCGGCTCCCGGCCCCGGCCGGGGATCCCGCGTCGACGCACCGGCGCCGTTAGGGTTGGCGCCGTGCGTGAGGTGGCGATGGAGTCGAACGAGCCGACGGCGCGGTTCTCCGTCGTCGTCCCCTGTTACAACGAGGAGGCCGTGGTCGACCATCTCGTCGAGGTGCTGACCGCGGTGCTGCCACAGGTCGACGAGTCCTTCGAGGTCCTCCTCGTCGACGACGGCAGCTCCGACGGCACCCTCGCCGCGCTGCGGCGCATCAACGAGGCCGACCCGCGCTTCCGCTACTTCGCACTCAGTCGCAACTTCGGCAAGGAGGCGGCGATGCTCGCCGGCCTCAGCCAGGCCCGCGGCGACGCGGTCGCGATCATCGACGCCGACCTCCAGCACCCTCCGACGCTGCTCACCGAGATGGTCCCGCTGCTGGAGCAGGGCTTCGACCAGGTCGTCGCACGCCGTACCCGCACCGGCGACGCGCCCGTCCGCACCGCCTTCTCGCGGCTCTACTACAAGATGTTCAACCGCCTCGTCGACGTCACGCTGCAGGACGGCGAGGGCGACTTCCGCGTCCTGACCCGGCGCGCGGTCCGGGCACTGCTGGCGGTGGGTGAATACAACCGCTTCTCCAAGGGACTCTTCTCCTGGATCGGCTTCGACACCGCGGTGGTCGACTACGAGAACGTCGCCCGCGCCGGGGGCGAGACCAAGTGGAGCATGCGCAGCCTCCTCAACTACGGCATCGACGGAGTCGTCTCCTTCAACTCCCGGCCGCTGCGGCTGGCGATCTGGTTCGGCACCTTCATCTCGGTCATCGCCTTCCTCTACGCGTTCTGGGTGTTGGGCGACGCGATCATCAACGGCAACGACGCCGCCGGTTACGTGACCACGATCTGCACCGTCGTGGGCTTCGGCGGCGTGCAGATGATCCTGCTGGGCGTCATCGGCGAGTACCTCGGCCGCATCTACCTCGAGTCCAAGAAGCGACCGCACTTCCTGCTGAAGGAGAGCAGCGACGGACCGTCCGCCACGCCGGTCGCCGTCCTGCTCGGGCCGGAGCACGAGCAGTTCCTCCTCCCCCGGCCCAGCGACGAGCACCGCGCATGAGCACGGGCCTGTTCGCTCGGCTGAAGTGGCCGGGCCTCGTCGTCCTCGTCACGGGCTGCTACGGCCTGCTCCCACTCCTGGGCAGCAAGGAGATCTATCTGCGCGGCGACTCGGCGGCGCAGTTCGCGCCGACCTGGTGGCACTTCGGCGAGCAGCTGCGTGACAGCGGCTGGCCCGTGGTCCTCGATCCGTCCTCCTTCGCTGGCGGCAACTACAGCGCCGAGGCCCTCTTCGGCATCTGGAACCCGATCAACGCGCTGATCTGGCTCTTCGTCCACGCCTGTCCGGACCTGCTCGTGGCCGTCACCGTGGTCAAGGTCGCCGTCCTCGTCGCACTGGCACTGGGGACC
This sequence comes from Nocardioides caeni, assembly GCF_004912195.1. Taxonomy (GTDB): domain Bacteria; phylum Actinomycetota; class Actinomycetes; order Propionibacteriales; family Nocardioidaceae; genus Nocardioides; species Nocardioides caeni. The sequence goes on along the minus strand of NZ_STGW01000001.1, from coordinate 114,804 downwards.
TATCTCGTCTGCCGGGAGTACGACGCCGAGCCGTGGGCCGCCGCGGCGATCGCGACCGCGCTGCCCTTCAGCGGCTTCACGCTGTGGTGGGACGCCGGCTCGTGGCCGGCCGGACTCATCGCGTTCGCCTACGCGCCGTGGGTGTGGCTCGCGTTCCGCCGGACCCTGCAGGGGCGGCTCAACCCGTTGGTGGCCTTCGCCGTCGGCGCGCTCGCGGTCACGCAGGGCAACCCCTACGGGACGCTCGCCGTGGTCATCATCGGCGCCGCCCTGATCATCGAGGGGCTCGTCGAGCGCAACCGCGCTGGCGCCGTGCGCCTGCTCCTCACCGGAGGTTGCGTGGCGGCCCTCCTGCCGCTCGTCTACCTCCCGCTCGTGCGGGTCTCGGAGTTCACCGCCCGGTCCTCCGGACCGCTGTTCGGCAACAACGGGAAGCTGCGCCCCGAGCTCGGCGACCTGCTCGGCATGAGCAGCCCGACCTTCGTGCCCGGCATCATCTCCATCACCGGGCCCAACCAGGTGCCCGTCACCTACTTCTGCTGGTTCATCCTGCCGCTTCTCCCCTGGCTGAGGTACGGCGTCCTCCGCCACCGCGCGCGGGCTCTCACCGGGCTCGGGCTGATCGGCCTGGGCTACCTGTTGCTGACGCTCGGCCCGTCGAACCTCTGGCTCTTCCGGTGGCCGCTGCGGCTGATCGAGTACTTCTTCCTCGCCCTCGGTGTGGCGCTCGCCGTCGTCCTCAGCAAGGGCCTGCGGTCCGACCACTGGCGGGCCCGGGCGGCGGGCAGCGGAGCCATCGTCGCGGCGCTCGGCTTCCAGGCGTGGGCCCAGCACCCGACCTGGCTCGCCTCGACCGCGGCCGGCGTGCTCCTGCTCGCGGCCCTGGTCGCCGCGGTGCTCGTGGTGCACCGGCGCGGGGTCGGTCCCGTGGCCGTGGCCGCCGTCCTCATCGCCGGCACCGGCCTGGTGCTGACGACCCAGGCGCTGGTCTTCGAGGAGAACGAGGGAGCCCGGGTCTACCGCATCCCGACCGACGTCGACGCCCTGCAGGAGCACTACGCCGACCTGGACGGCCGGGTGCTGCAGTTCGCCGACCTGCGCCCCGTGCAGCGCTCCGGGACAGAGGCCGAGCTGCGAGCGGCGTGGGACGACTTCCTGCCCGGCAGCATGTATCACGTGGCCGGGGTCGATGCCGTCAACAACTACACCGGCATGGGCTTCCAGCCCTTCGAGAATCGGCTGTGCCTGCACTACGAGGGCTTCAGCCGCCCCTGCGGCTACGCGAACGTCTGGAAGCCCGTCGCCCGGGGCGGACCGCCGCTGGTCGACCTGCTGAAGATTGACACCATCGTCGCGCAGGGTGAGCAGACCGTCGGCGTGACGCCGTTGCCCGGCTGGGACTATGCCGAGACGGGCGAGCACACCGTCCTGGTCCGCACCGAGCCCCTGCCGTGGCCCGAGAGCCGGCTCAGCCGGGCCAGCGACGGGGTCGAGGTGGGCGAGGCGGTCAGCGTCGGTCACGGCGAGCGGGTCGAGGTCGACGCCTCGAAGGAGAGCAAGCTGACCTTCGCGATGATCCCGTGGCCGGGCTACAGCGCCACCGTGGACGGCAAGGAGGTCGACGTCGACCACAACAAGGCCGGTCTGATGGTCGTGACGCTGCCGAAGGGCACCTCCGGCACGCTCGAGATCGCCTACGACCGTCCCGGCAAGGCGGTCGGCAACCTCGGCCTTGCCGCCGGCCTGCTCGGCGCCCTCGTACTCGGTGCGGTCGACTTCGCGGCCCGCCGCCGTCGTCGTACGACCTGAAACGACTGAGGCCGGCCCGCTCCCCGAGGGGAACGCGCCGGCCTCCGTGTGAGCCGTGGGACGTCAGCTCACTTGAGCTTGTAGTCCTTCAACAGGGCGCGGCCGATGATCATCTTCTGGATGTCGGAGGTGCCCTCACCGATGAGCATGAACTTGACCTCGCGCATGAGGCGCTCGATCTCGTACTCCTTGGAGTAGCCGTAGCCGCCGTGGATCCGGAAGGAGTCCTCGACGACCTCGTTGGCGTACTCGGAGGCGACCATCTTGGCCATGCCGGCCTCGACGTCCATCCGCTTGCCGGTGTCCTTGAGGCGGGCGGCGCGGACCATCATGTTGTGCGCGGTCTCGACCTTGGTCGCCATCTCCGCGAGGCGGAACAGGACCGCCTGGTGGTCGGCGATGACCTTCCCGAAGGTCTTGCGCTGCTGGGCGTAGGCGATGCCGAGCTCGAAACCACGCCAGGCCAGGCCGCACGCGCGGGCGGCGACGTTGACGCGGCCGACCTCGACGCCGTCCATCATCTGGAAGAAGCCCTTGCCGGGCTCGCCGCCGAGGATCTGGTCGGCGGCGATCTGGTGGCCCTCGAGGATGAGCTCGGTCGTCTCGACGCCCTTGTAGCCCATCTTGTCGATCTTGCCGGGCACGGTGACGCCCTGGGCGGTCTCACCGAAGCCGGCCTCCTTCTCGACGAGGAAGGTGGTCATGTTCTTGTAGACCGACTCGGCGCCCTCGTCGGTCTTGGTCAGCAGCGCGACCAGGGTGGAGGTCGACCCGTTGGTCAGCCACATCTTCTGGCCGGTGATCGAGTAGGAGCCGTCGTCCTGCTTGGTCGCCTTGGTCGACACGGCCGAGACGTCGGAGCCCAGGCCGGGCTCGGACATCGAGAACGCACCCCGGACCTCGCCGGTCGCCATCCGCGGCAGGTACTTCTGCTTCTGCTCGTCGGTGCCGTGCTGCATCAGCAGGTAGGCGACGATGAAGTGGGTGTTGATGACACCCGAGACGCTCATCCAGCCGCGGGCGATCTCCTCGACGACGAGCGCGTAGGTCAGCAGCGACTCGCCCAGACCACCGAACTCCTCGGGGATCGTGAGTCCGAAGACACCGAGCTCCTTGAGGCCCTCGATGATGTCGGTCGGGTACTCGTCCGCGTGCTCGAGCTCCTGCGCGACCGGGATGATCTGCTCGTCGACGAACTGTCGTACGGCCTTGAGGATCTCGGTCTGGTCCTCGTTGAGTCCGTCGGTCTGACACAGGCGCGCCATCGGTTGCCTTTCCCTGGGTGCTGGAACAGCCGCAGCCTACCCGTCGGTAGGTCCGGGTCGGTGGGTGAGCACGACACATGGACCCGTGAGACGCAGCACTACGATCGGCGGCCATGAGCGAGTTCCACCCCACCCCGCGTCCCGGCCTCGACGACCCGACGGGCGACGGACGCAAGCGCTCCCGGGTGCGGACCGTCCTCGACGTCGACCAGACGATCACGAAGCTGGACGCCACCGCCGACCGGCTCAACACCACGCTCGACACGTTCGGCTCCCTGCTGGTCGACTTCACCGCCGCCCTCGAGGGCTTCAATGCCTCGATCCGGGGCTTCGACGGCACCGTCGACGACTTCCGCGTCGTCGTGGAGAAGGCCGACGGCCTGCTCGCACGGGCCGACCTGATCCTGGCGCCTCTGGCCGCGACCCAGCAGGTGGGCGACCAGCTCCGTCAGGCGGGAGCGATGGCCGGCCAGATCGCCGGCCAGGTGGCCTCGAGCGCGGTGAAGAAGGGCATCGCCTCGGGTCGCAACCTCACCCAGCGTCCCTGACCGCCTGGCCCTGGCCTCCGCCGCTCAGGGCTTCCAGCCGGAGGCCCGCTGCTTGCGGCTCCACAGGGCGTCGTAGGCCGTCTTGCCGATCTGGATCCGGGCCCGGGTCGCGACCCGGGCGGACGCGGGGACCAGCGGACGGTTGATGTCGGTCCGCAGTGCGGTCGCGCCGCCACTCGCGCTGGCCAGCACGCTCGCGGTCGGCAGCTGCCACCGGTCCCACGTCGCGCCGGAGACCCGCAGGATCCACGACCGGCCGGACGTCCTCGTGCCGAGAACGCGGATGAGGCGACGCTCGGCGGCGCTGGCCCGATACGCCTTCGTGCGGGTCATCACCTGGACGTTCACGCCGCGAGCGCGGGCCTGCTCGATCGCGGTCAGCAGGGCGCTGCCATCGATCCGTCGCGTGATGACGTGGACGGTCGCGCCCGCCGGCGCCTTGTTGAGGATCCGCCGCACCAGCACCGCCACGGTGTTGGGGGCGTCGACCGGGTCGTTGGTCACCACGCCGGGCGAGAAGGCCACCGCGCCGGCGCCGACCATCGCGACGTCGGCGAACAGGAGGCGGTGGTCGGAGTTGATGTCCTGCACCCACTGCTTGAGCACCTGGAACTGCTCGGCCGCGCCGAGCAGGATGTAGTCGATGGTGGCGTTGCGATAGACGCCGGTCGCGAGGGCCGCTCCCATGACGTCGTACGTCGGGGTGAGCCCGGCCTCCTTCATCGTGCTCCGCGGGTAGTCGCTGGCGTTCTTGTAGTTGGCGTTGAGGTCACCGCCGACGAGGACCGGACCGGCGGCGCGCAGGCCGGCGACGAGGAGACCGAGACGCCGTAGCGATGGCGCGGTGATGCCCGCCGTGTAGCCGCCCTCCGGGGAGAAGTGCGTCGAGACCACCGACACCGTCTGTCCCGAGGCGCTCTGGACGGTGATCCAGTTGGCGTAGCGGATGCCGAGCTCGAAGCCGGAGGTGCCGGCCGGCCGCTTGCGGTTGCTGATCAGATGGGTGCCAGAGCCGATGAGGGTCCAGCGCGCGGTGTTCCAGGCGACCGGGGTCTCCCCCTTGTAGGCCCCGGGAGTGCGGAAGAGGGCGTAGCCGTCACGGAGGAGCATCGAGTCGGGGCGGTAGGTGACCTCGTTGAAGGTCACGAAGTCGGGGGCGCGACGATAGACCGCGTTGACGTCCTCGCGCGTCCTGGAGTTGGCCATGCCGGACTTGATGTTGGCCTGGACGATGCGGATCGGCTCGCTCACGGCACCGTCGGTGCGCTGCGCCACGCGCGGGGACTCCGCTGCCGTCGGGGTCAGGACGTCACGTCCCCACTCGCCGGCGGCGAGCGCCAGGGCCAGCAGCAGGACCGCCGTCAGGAGGGTTCCGGGAGCGCGGAATCCGCCCGCGGTGCGGCGCAGACCTGCGGACATGGAAGAACCCCCGTAACGCTGATGAACTCGGTGCACACGGATCACACCAGTCACATCGACACCACGGCAAGGGGTGTTGAGAAACTACAAATATGTAATTCCCATCCGCCGTTGTCGCGGCGACACGCCGACTTAGTGCTGGTCGGGGTGGATCCGCTCCAGCACCGGCACGACGGCCCGCTCCAGTTCGGAGAGCACGCCGTCCAGCCGCTCGCGCAGCAGGGCGTTCTCGCGTACGCCGATCTCCAGCTCGGCCAACCGCCGGTACTGACGGCTCACCCTCACCACGTCGGCCAGCGCCGCGCTGTCCTGAGCCCGGCGACGGACGCGGTCGAGGCTCACAACGAGTTCCTGCGGTAGCGGCGCAACCCGCTCAGCGTCACGTCCCGGTTGCGGGCGTCGGCCGGCAGCACCAGCTCCGTCACGACGTCCTGGAGCATCGCCACGCGCTGCTGCAGCTCGCGGGCCTCCTGGACCTCGCGCTCGAGCTCGTCGAGACGGCGGCGCAGCGCCTCGTCACGCTGGCGCACGACCGGACCCGTCGCGGAGCGGACCCACCGGCTCAGCCGCGATCCGCCCGCTCCCCCACGGCCTCTGCCCCGCGATCCCGCCGCCGAGCGGTGGACCAGCAGGAGCTCGAGGAGGGCGTCGAGCGCGGCGTCGAGCACCTCGGCGTCACTCACGTCACTCGGCATCCGCCCGGTGCTCCGCGAGGCACGCAGGTCCTCGAGGTCGCCGTGGACGACGCAGCCGGCGGCGGTCAGCGCCTCGATGGTCGCCGCCGAGCGGCGCTCGGCCTTGCGGAGGTGCTCGTCGGTCATGGCGAGCGGCACGTCGTCCCGCTGGGCGATGATCTGGTGCGCCATCAGGTCGCGCAGCCAGCGTGCGCGCTCGGCACTGCCGACCAGCGGCGGGCGGAGCCGCTCGTTGAAGCGTCGCAGCAGCTCGGCGCCCACGGCACCCAGCGACTCGTTGACGCGCGGGAGCTCGAGGTCGACCGGGATCCCGCTCAAGCCGCACGCATCGGCGAAGCGCCGCCACAGCTCGTCCGGCGCCGCGGGACTCCGGGGCACGGTGACCAGGTGGAGGTGGTCCGGCCCCGCCGGCGGGGTCCAGCGCTCGGCGACCGACGCCGGGTCGATCGTCCGCCACCCCCACTCGGATCGCGCATTGCTGGCCGGCGGCGGACTCCACTCTTCGAGCGGCGTGGTCAGCCCGAACTTGAGCCGCTCCTGCCAGGCCGACGGGACTGCCCGTCCCAGGTCGCGGCCGGTGATGACGACGTGCACGTCGAGACCGGCCAGGTCGTCGAACACGCGCTGGGCCTGCTCCGCCGTCGCCGCCGACAGCAGCTCGTAGGACAGCACGGCCGTGTGCCCCTGCCAGGCGCGGATCTCCCGCACGAAGTCACCCCAGTGGTCGGGGCGGGGCTCCATCTCCTGCCACCGCGCGTCCTCCCGGACCTGCAGACCGGCGCGGACCCGCTCGCCCTGGTTGCGTCCCACGACGAGGACACCACTGTCGGCGAGGACGCCCCGGTTGGCGTCGAGCAGACGCTGGAGGTACGTCGTGCCGGACTTGGGCGAACCGACGTGCAGGTGGACGGTCCGGGTCATTCGGCGATCTCCGATCGGTCGGTGGCCGCAGCTGCGGCAGGGGCGGGCCAGCTGGCGACCAGCCGCCAGGGGACGGGGGCCACGACGGCGCGGGAGCCGTGCACCGCCTCGGCCTCGGCGATGCCCTCGGACTCGGTCACGGTGCCCCCGGCGGCACGGATCGCGTCGATCGCGTCGTGGGGCGAGGCCGGCCAGACCCGCGGCGCGGCGTCGTTGCGGCGGGCGCCGATCGACGGACCCGACCATGACTCCGACTCCAGGCAGAGCAGGCCGCCGCGCCGCAGCGCCACCGGCACCAGCTCCCAGAAACGGGCCCGGCCGTCGGGAGCCACGGACTCCAGCAGGCCTCGCGCCACCACGGCCTGAGGGCCGGGATGGTGGGCGAGCATCGCCGCACGAGTGAAGGTGTCGCGGGCGTCGTACAGGTTGAGACCGCCGCGGGTGAGGCCCTCCCGCTCCGGCCAGCGCCGCTTGGGCGCGTGGGCGAAGTCGAACGCGACGACCTCGAATCCGCCGTCCGCCCAGGATGCGGCGTCGACGCCGGCAGCACAGCCGATCTCGACGACCCGGTGGTCGGCCGGGACGAGACCGGCGACCCACCCGGCGAACGCCGACGGCTCGCCCGGCGTCTCGGACTGCTGCTGGTTGGCGTTCGACCACTCCCGGCGCTGACGCCAGAACTTGCCGAACCAGCCGTCGAACCGCTTCTCGATCTCGGGTCCGGGCTGGTGCTGGAACGACGGGTCGGGCACGCGCCAGCCGGGGCCGTAGGAGGCCGCCAGGATGGCAGCGGGATCCGCGGGGGCGGCAAGCTGTCGGCCTTCGAAGGGCAGCGTGCCGAGGGGCAGCACGGCGGACTCGGGCACGGGCGCCCGCACGGTCGCGGTCTCGTAGAAGAGCCCGTCGAAGAAGAAGGTCGTGTAGACGTCGATCCCCAGGCCAGCGCCGTCGGGGGTCTCGATCATGACCGTCAGGAAGCTGCCCGTGCGCATCTGCACCCGCATGCCGTTGGACCGGAGCACCCGGGCGATGCGCCACAGCTCGCGCTGCGACTCCGCGGGCGTCGGCTGTCGGGAGAGGTAGCAGAGGTCGACGTCGGAGTCGTGACCGATCGCCTTGCCATCGCGGGCCGCACCGAGCAGCGTGCCGAACGAGATCCATGCGGGCACGTCGCACTGCTCGCGCAGCACGTCGAGGATGCGGGCCGACTCGTCGGCCATGATGCCGCGCAGGTCTCCGGCCCGGTCCTCGAAGGTGCGCTGCAGCAGGCCCCACTTGTCGACCGTGACCGGAATGCCGTGCTTGTCCCGGAGGACGACCTCGCGGTCGGCGTCGGTGAACCGGACGGCATCGTCGTAGAGCGTCCGGCCGTCCTGGACGATCCGCACCCGCGCGTGCCCGTCGAGGAAGCGCCGCAGCCGCTTCGGCCACGCCACGAGGGTCTGACCCGGGGCCTCGGCGGCGAAGGACCAGCCGCGGTGATCGCCGAAGTGCACGTCGGCCGACCCGGTGAACGGCGCGTCGAAATGGATGCCGTCCAGATCGAGCCGGATCCGGCCAGCCTCGCTCACCACGCGCAGAACCCTAGACGCTGCGCCGGTCGCCCGCACGTCGCGGGCGACCGGTCGCTGCGGTCCCGGAGGCCTACAGCCCCTGCTCCTTCATGAAGGAGTACGGGTCCACGCCACGCTGACGGGCAATGTCCTCGGTGCGGTCCTCCGTGCTGCCGATCGTCATGCGCCCCACCCGCCAGTGACCGGGCCGGTGCGTGTAGAGGTAGTCGATCCAGCTGATGTACTTGTTGGTCAGCGGACCCGAGTCGAACTGACCGACCACCTCGTCGCTGGCGAGCGGCACGGCGCTCCAGTTGGCGCTGCCGTTCCACACGATCCGCTCGTTGGACACACCGTTGTAGTTGCCGCTGATGGCCATGGCCTTCATGTGCAGGTAGATCTCGTAGACGCCGTTCTCGTCGCCGTCGTAGGCGTACTTGGAGAGGCCGACGCCGCCGCGCGTGAGGATTCCCTTCACGCGGTCGCCCATGAGGGCGTAGACGATCCGGATGTCGCAGCCGGCGCGGCGCAGCTTGACGAGCTTGTTGGCGAGGCGCTCGCCGCGGTCGCCGTGGATGGCCGTCTGGGCGACCCGGATCTTGGTGCGGCCGTTGGTGCCGGCTCCACCCGTCGCGCCCTGGCACTGGACGCGGTTGAGGCGGGCCATGTCGGGGTCCGGGACGACTTGCGGCACGGGCCCGACGTAGGGGAAGAACTCGACGGTCTGCGCGGAGTTGATCACCAGGCGCTGGAAACCCTGCGCCCCGACGTTGCGGTCACGCTTCATCTGGTTGAAGACCTGAACGAACTTCGCGTAGATCTCGTCGCGGTTGGTCCACGTGTAGACGTCGTTCCACTGCTGGTTGGCCGCCACGTCGGTGGCGTTGTTGGAGCCGAAGATGACGATCTTGCGTGCGTTGCCGGCCTTGCTGAAGAGGAAGAACTTCGAGTGCGGGATGCCGCGGGCGCCGCGGCAGGACCCGGCGCAGAGCTTGAGGAAGCTCTGGTACTTGCGACCACGCTCGGTGCCGGCGAGCACGCGGGAGAGGTCGGCGACCTCGGGGTTGGGGTGCGAGGCGTTCCAGTTGCCGCGATCCATCACGATCTGGACGCCGACGCCGCGCTTGTGGGCACGGATGAGCGCGTTGACGAAGTTGCGGCCGCGGATGTTCCAGGCCGACATCTGCATGATGCCGCCGGCGGGGACGCTGTCGATGGTCCGCAGGATGTGCTGCCGGATCGCGGAGCGACCGTGCACCCGGTTGAAGGGATCGTTGAAGCGGACACCGGTCGGCGGCGTGTAGAAGTCCGGTGCCCCACCCTTCGGCGACTCGACGCCCGGTCCCGGCATCCAGTACTGGTTGTCGGCTGATGCGCTGGTGGCCGGCATCAGGCACAGACCGAGTGCGATCGCGACTGCGGTGAGCCATGCGAGCAGGCGGCGCAGGGGTGACAGCATGGAGAACTCCCTCACTGGAAACGGCCAGGCCCACGTCATCGCGGAGCCGCACCCGGCGATCCAGCCAGGCGTCGTCGTCGCACCACCATAACCGAGGAGACCGTCCCGTCCGATTCGGCCCGATGGCCCGGCGCGTCAGCCCGTGCAGGCCAGAACCGCCGACTGGTAGGCCTGATCGCGCTCCAGATCGGGGACTGCGTGATTGATCACACGCCCCGGGACGGCGTACCAGCGGTCGTCGTGAGTAGCGAGGGTGTCGCCGATCGAGCACATCCTCACGTCCCGCGACACCTCGCCCGCGTCGTCGACGCACCCGGCATAACCGGCTGGGAGACGCCTGCCCTCGACCCAGACCCCGGAGCAGCCGGGCAGGTCGGGAGGCGTAGGTGTCACGGGAGTCGTGGCCGGCGCGGAAGTCGTGGCATCCGTGCCACTGGCCCCGTTGGTGGCGCTGCGCTCGCTGCGTGGCTCCTCCGCGTCGTCACCACCGCAACCGGCCAGCGCCACCGTCGCGGCCAGCAGCAGTGCCGCGGCGGGGATCGAGACGAGCCGACGCATGGCCCGAGCGTAGTCCACGGGCCCGAGCCTCACCGGCTCGAGTTGGTGCCCGTGTCGGTCAGCTTCGCGTCCGCGTAGATCAGGTAGTGATCGCTCCAGCCCTGGCTCTTGGTCGTCCCGTCCTGCACGTAGCCGGAGAAGGACGTGCCGTCGCCCGTGCCGAGGATCCAGTCGATCCGCAGCGGTCCGCCCGGGACGCTGCAGCCGCCGTTGTAGCCGCCGCCGTTGGCCGCGATCATCCCGGCGTCACGGGCCATCTCGCAGAAGAACGTGGACTTCTCGTTCATGTCGCCGAGCAGGAACACCGGGTGGCCGCTTTTGCGCAGCTCGGAGATGATCGACACCTGGTTGCGCGTCGACGCGTCACGCTGGGACTGCAGGCCGTTGGGCGAGTGGTGGGTGGCGATGACCCAGAACTGGGCGCCGGTGGTCTTGTCCTTCAGCAGGACGAAGGGGATCGGGACGCTGCCGATGCTGTTGAACGTGTGGGACGAGCCGCCGTTGTCGACCATCTCGAACCGGTCGGTGCGCCACATGATCTGGACCCGGTAGCCGTCACGACCGAGCGCGTCCTGCGGCCACATCTGCATGTGGGAGAGGTTGTTGATGAAGACGCCGCGCTGGTCGCGCTGGACCTCCTGCAACCCCACGATCTCGATGCCACGGGACTTGATCAGCCCGGCCTCGGCCGATGCCCGTCCGAGCCCGTTGCGCGCGTGGTTGCTGCCCAGGACGTTGAGGGTCGCGATCCGGAACGACGACGTCGCGGGTCGTGACTGCTCGACCTCGGCCGCGACCTTGTTCTCGACCTCCTCGGCCAGCGGGCTGCGTACGCCCTCGTAGCGCTGGGCGTCGTCGGCTGCCGGCGCGGAGGCGACGGCGCCGTCACCGACCTCGCCCTCGACGTCCTCGGTCTCCGGCTCGTCACCGGTCTGCGTCACCGTGCTCCCGAGCGCGGCCGTCGTGGTGGTGCTCGCGGCCGGCGCCGTCTCGGTGTCCACGAGCATCGAGGCGGAGAGTGCCCCGACGGCGACGACACCGGCGGCTGCCACGGCGAGCAGCTCAGGCATGCTGAAGCGCTCGAGCCGGCGCACGCGTCGACCGCTCTCCGTCATGCCTTCACCTCCGGACCGGTTGCCTCATCCCTGATCGGCACCGGGCGGGGCGATCATAGGTCAGGTGTGACCCGGGCCTCAAAAGCCCGGCGCGAAGCGCGAGACGGGGCGTGCCGCGCACTCCCCCGCCTGCGGGCACCTCCGACGAACTCGCCGGGAGTAGGACTAGCGTTGCCGCGTGAGCACCTCGCCCTCCCGCGTCTTCGCGGCCCGACTGGTCGGGCTGCCGATCTTCGACCCCCAGGGCGACCAGGTCGGGAAGGTCCGGGACCTGGTGGTCACCATGCGCACGGAGGGCACCCAGCCGCGCGTCCTCGGCATGGTCGCCGAGGTCTTCGGACGTCGCCGGATCTTCGTGCCGATGACCCGGGTGACCAACATCGACAGCGGCCACGTCTACACCACCGGCCTGCTCAACATGCGCCGCTTCGAGCAGCGCAGCACCGAGACGCTGGTCATCGGCCAGATGCTCGACCGCACCGTCACGATCACCGACTCCGGCGTGACCGGCACGGTCTACGACGTCGCGATGGAGCCGGCCCGCAACCGCGACTGGGTGCTCAGCCGGGTCGCGGTGAAGGAGCCGTCGAAAGGCTTCCGGCGGCGCGGGCAGACCCATGTCGTCGAGTGGCGCGACGTCGTCGGCCTGAGCCGGTCCGACGACCGGCAGGGCGCCACCCACCTGGTCGCCGCCCTCAACGAGATGCGTCCGGCCGACGCCGCCAACATCCTCCACGACCTTCCTCCGGAGCGACGCACGGCGGTGGCGCTCGCGCTGGACGACGAGCGACTGGCCGACGTGCTCGAGGAGCTTCCGGACAGCGACCAGGTGGAGATCCTCAAGGGCCTGGACAGCGAGCGTGCGGCCGACGTCCTCGAGGAGATGTCCCCCGACGACGCCGCCGACCTCGTCCGCGACCTGCCCCCGGAGACCGCCGAGATCCTCCTCGAGCTGATGGAGCCGGAGGAGGCCGAGGACGTGCGCCGGCTGATGTCGTACGTCGAGGACACCGCCGGCGCCATGATGACGCCGGAGCCCGTGATCCTCGGCCCCGACGCCACCATCGCGGACGCGCTCGCGCACGTCCGCAACCCGGACCTCACCCCCGCCGGAGCGGCACTCGTCTACGTCTGCCGGCCTCCGCTCGAGGCGCCCACGGGCCGGTTCCTCGGCATCGCGCACATCCAGCGGCTCCTGCGCGAGCCGCCCTCGACGCTGGTGGCCGGTGCGCTCGACGACTCCCTGGCGTCACTACGACCCGAGGCGAGCATCGACGAGGTCGCCGCACACCTGGCGACCTACAACCTGGTCGCGGCACCGGTGGTCGACGAGAACGGTCGGCTGCTCGGCGCGGTGACCGTCGACGACCTGCTCGACCACATGCTGCCCGCCAACTGGCGCGACCGCGCGACCCGACGGCCCGGAGGGACGTCATGACCGACGCCCACCGGACCCGGGAGCGACTCGACACACCTCGCGAAGAGCGCCGCTCGCTCGTGCGCCGACCGTCCTATGACAAGGACGCCTTCGGCGTCTTCGCCGAGCAGTTCGCGCGCTTCATGGGTACCGCCACGTTCCTGATCTACATGACCCTCGTCGTGGTGGTGTGGATCAGCTGGAACCTGCTCGCTCCCGAGGACGCGAGGTGGGACGACTACCCGTTCATCTTCCTCACCCTGATCCTCAGCCTGCAGGCGTCGTACGCCGCCCCGCTCATCCTCCTCGCGCAGAATCGCCAGGAGGCGCGTGACCGGGTGGTGGCCGAGCAGGACCGGCAGGCCGACGCCCGCGCGCATGCCGACATGGAGTTCCTCGCCCGCGAGGTCGCGTCGCTGCGGATGGCCGTGGGCGAGGTCGCGACCCGCGACTACCTGCGCTCCGAGCTGCGGACCCTGCTGGCCGAGCTGGACGACCGGACGAGCCAACGCGACGGACGTGCCGCGTCTCACGAGGACGGCGAGGACCGGCAGTCCCCGGGCACTCCCTAGACTCGGTTGTTGTGAGCACCCAGCAGGCCCCGTCCGTCGAGCAGGTCATGACCGCGTTGAGCAAGGTCAACGACCCGGAGATCAAGCGACCGATCACCGAGCTCGGGATGGTGGACGACGTCGCGATCGCGCCGGGCGACGGAGGCTCGGTCGTGACCGTCAAGGCGTTGCTGACCGTCGCGGGCTGTCCGCTCAAGGACACCATCACCCGCGACGTCACCGCCGCGGTCAAGGCCCTGCCGGGTGTCACGCAGGTCGAGGTCGAGCTGGGCGTGATGAGCGCGGAGCAGCGCTCGGGCCTGCACGAGACCCTGCGCGGCGGCCAGGCGCAGCGCGAGATCCCGTTCGCACAGCCCGGGTCCCTCACCAAGGTCTTCGCGATCGCGTCCGGCAAGGGCGGCGTGGGCAAGTCCTCGGTCACGGTCAACCTCGCGATCGCGCTGGCGAAGGCCGGCCGCAAGGTCGGTCTGGTCGACGCCGACATCTACGGTCACTCGATCCCCGCCATGCTCGGTGTCGCCGACTCGCGGCCCACCCAGGTCGAGGACCTGATCATGCCGGTCCCCACGCCGTCGGGTGTCTCGGTCATCTCGATCGGCATGCTCAAGCCCCGCCGCGACCAGGTGGTCGCGTGGCGCGGCCCGATGCTCGACCGAGCCCTCGTCCAGATGCTCGCCGACGTCTACTGGGGCGATCTCGACGTGCTGCTGCTGGACCTGCCGCCGGGCACGGGTGACATCGCCATCTCGATGGGCCAGCACCTGCCCGGCGCCGAGGTCGTCGTGGTGACGACGCCGCAGGAGGCCGCGGCCGAGGTCGCGGAGCGCGCCGGCACGATGGCCTCGATGATGCACCAGCGGGTCGTCGGCGTGGTCGAGAACATGAGCTATCTCCCCTGCCCGCACTGCACGCCCGAGGGCAAGGAGCACCACCTCGACGTGTTCGGCACCGGCGGTGGGGACCGGGTCGCCGCGACCCTCTCCCAGCGCTTCGGCTACGACGTCCCGGTGCTCGGCCGCATCCCGCTCGCCATCGCGTTGCGCGAGGGGGGCGACGTCGGGAACCCGATCGTCGAGTCGGACCCGACGGCTCCGGCTGCCGCGGCCCTGACGGCGATCTCCGACCGCCTCGACGGACGCGGGCGGGGGCTGGCCGGGCTCCAGCTCGGCCTCACTCCCACGAACAAGTTCTGACCGACCGGCGGACGAGGACAGGGGCGGGCGATGTTCGGCATCGGCTTCGGCGAGCTCATGGTGATCGCGTTCCTCGCCGTGCTCGTCTTCGGCCCCGACAAGCTGCCCGACCTCGCCCGCCAGGCCGGCCAGCTGGCGCGCAAGGTCCGTGGCTTCGCCACCCAGGCTCGCGACGAGCTGCGCACCGAGCTCGGCCCGGAGTTCGCCGACCTGGAGCTGCGCGACCTCGACCCGCGCACGATCGTGCGCAAGCACATCGCTGAGGCGATGGCGGAGCTGGACGAGCTCGACGACGCCATGGCGGAGGAGAAGAACTCAGCGGGACGACGCCCGCTCGAGACCGGCGAGCTCCCGCCCTACGACACTGACGCGACGTAGTCGTCAGGCCCGCGACTGCGCCGCGGCCAGCGCCGCGAAGGACACGAGGACCGTGCGTCGCTCCTCACCCTCGGCCAGCTCACAGAAGTCCCGTCCGACGCGGCGCAGCACGCCGTCGTGACGGGTGCCGTCGCGGAGGTGGAGCAGGCAGGGCTCACCCGCCTCGGCGATCCGGCGCAGCGCGGAAGCGAGGCCGAGTCGGGTCAGCGGTGACCAGGCGACCTCGGGCACGGAGCGGACCGAGGCCTCCTCGACCGTGGCGACTGCCTCGAGGTTGACGACCCAGTCGTGGTCCCCGGAGGCGAGCAACAGCCAGCCGTCGGCCACGCGCTCGACGATGCCGGAGACCGGGCCGACGCCGAGGAGTCCGAGGCGGGCCGTGCTGCCGATGGTGGCCATCAGCCGGCTGGCAAGCGTGACCGCCTGGTACTCAGCGCGGCTGCGGTCGGCGTGCTCGGCCGTGCGCTCAGCGGCATAGAGAGCACTGGCCTGGTCCTCGAGATCGTCGAACAGTGCGAACAGATCGTCCTCCCAGCCCATGGCCTCCACCCTCGCACGGCCTGCTGGGGAGGGCCGAGGCAGGGCCCTCGGCGAACAGCACCTGTGCACAACCGGTTGACTACACCGCTCAATCTATTCATCCTGATGCAAACGGAAGCAAACGCAAAGGTTTCTCGGGATGAACCACGCTGCCGCTGCCCGCCGGCGACGCCGGCTCCGCAGCCTTCTCGTCTGGGCGACGATCACCGCACTGTGCTCCATGCTGCTGATGGCCACCCTGCGGGGCGCGCTCGTGCCACTGCGGACGCCGCCGGACTTCGCCGAGCTCGTCCTGCAGGTCGCCGGCAGCGGCGCCCTCGCGGCGGCGGGCGCCCTGTGGCTCCTCGCCACCCACGTCGTCGTCGACGTCTGGCGCGACCGGGCGAGCCGTCCGGGCGGAGCCGCGCGACGCCTGCTCCTGGTGGCCTGCGGGGTGACCACGGCCGCCGCCCTGACCCTGCCGCCGGCCCAGGCACACCGAGCCGCCGAGGCGCCCTCGGTCCCCCTCGCCGGGCTGCCGCTGCCCGACCGCGCCACCGGTGGGGCACCGCCAGCCGGACCGACTCCCCACGGTCACACCGTCGTGGTCCAGACCGGCGACTCGGCGTGGTCGATCGCCGCCCGTGCGGTCGCGGCCACCACGCCGGAGTCGCCCGCACCGAGCAACGCCGCCGTGGCGTCGTACTGGCGCCGCCTGGTGGAGCTCAACCGCGCCGCGCTGGGCGACGACCCCGACCTGATCCACCCCGGACTCCGCCTCCACCTGCCCGACCCACCGAGGAGTGAACGATGAGCGCCACCGTCCCCGAACTGACCGGCCTGCGCCTGCCCGTGCCGGTCGCCACCAGCCAGGGCACCCTGGCCCTCGCCCTACTCCCCCGGCAGGCACCACCGGCCGGCACCCCGCGGCCAGCCGGACCGGGAGCCAGACCCGGAGCCGCCGTGGTGCCGATCGACCGACGCCTGCGGCGCACGATCGAGGAGTGGACCCAGCGCTACGCCCAGGCAGCCGTGGAGATCGTCGGCGGCGACCGCCCGGTCTCCCAGCTGGTGCGGTGGACCTCCCCCGACGTGTACGCCGACCTCAAGCGACGCGCCCACCTCGTGGCACTGGCCGGGGGCCATCAGCCGGGACTGGCCCGCGTGCAGGTCGTGCGCCCGCGGGTCCACAGCGTCCACGCCTGCTTCGTCACCGACGAGATCGTCGAGTGCGGCGTCCACGTCCGCCACGGCGAGCGGTCGCGAGCCGTCGCAGCCCGCTTCGAACGGCGCGGACAGCGCTGGATCTGCACCGCTCTCGACTTCTCCTGAGGGCCCCTCCTGTCGACAGCTCGAAACCTGACCCTTGTTCATCTGTGACCTGGGTCACTATCGTCCGTCCATGATCCGTACCCTCGCGGCCGGCCTGGCCGTTCTCGGCGCGACCCTCGTCGCACCCCTCACCTCATCCCCCGCCCATGCCGACGGCCCCGGCAGCGGGACCCCTTGGGTCGTGTCCGTCGGCGACTCCTACATCTCCGGCGAGGCCGGCCGGTGGGCTGGCTCCAGCAACAGCAGCAGCGCCCGCGCGGACGCGCTCGGATCGACGGCCTACTTCGACAACGCCAGTGGCACCGGTGAGGCGATCAACCGCTGCCACCGCTCGAAGAGCGCGGAGATCCACATCGGCAGCGGCGTCCGGAGCCTCAACCTCGCCTGCTCCGGAGCGAAGGCGGCGACCGCGACGGGCAGCGATTTCAAGCCCGGCCTGGACTTCCACAGCGGCTCCCAGGGCGTCGGCCAGGCCCGCGCCCTGCAGACGTTCGCGACCACCAACAACGTCCGGATGGTCGTCGTGTCGATCGGCGGCAACGACTTCAACTTCGCCGGGATCGTCCAACAGTGCGTGCAGGACTTCCTGCTCTCGCCGTCGTGGTGGAAGGACTACTGCTACGACGACAGCAGCGTCACGAGCAACTTCACCTCGAGCAACGTCAGCGCGGTGCGCAGCCGCGTCGCGACTGCCCTGACCAACGTGCGCACGGCGATGCGCAACGCCGGCTATGCCGACTCACAATGGACGATGCTCGTCCAGACCTATCCCTCGCCGGTCCCCGGCGGTGCGGGCTTCCGCTACAGCCAGAGCGGCTACACCCGCCAGAGCACCGGCGGCTGCGGCTTCTGGAACGCCGACGCCGACTGGGCCAACAACACCGCACTCCCGACGATCAACAACACGGTCACCGGAGCGATCGGTCAGGCGGGCATCACCAACGCCAAGGTCCTCAACCTCGCCAGCACGTTCAACGGCCGTCGCCTGTGCGAGTCCGGCGTCGGGCTCTACGAGGAGGTGGGGGTGGCCAACTGGACCAGCGCAGGCGCGGTCGACCGGACCGAGTGGGTCAACCAGATCAGGACGGTCACGACGGCCGGCGACAGCCCCTACTACATCCAGGAGTCCCTGCACCCCAACTACTGGGGACAGCTGGCCGTCCGCAACTGCGTACGCCAGGCGTGGAACGGCGGCACGCCCAGGGGCGGAGCCTGCGTGCGGACCGGCACCGGCCTGGTCGGCGGCGAGCCGCGGATGACCTTGCAGTAGAACGGCCGACGCCCTCTCCCGGAGCTCCGGGAGAGGGCGTCGTGACGTGCGGGCGATCAGCCGCGCAGGGCCATGCCCGTCGGCCCGCCCGGGGCGCCGTGGCATCGCTTGTACTTCTTGCCCGAGCCACAGGGGCACAGCGAGTTGCGGCCCACGTCGCCGAACTCGTCGTCGGCGTTGCTGGCCGAGCCCGTGCGGACCTCCTCGTGGCCGGTCTCGTCCGGCGCCGAGTAGGAGAGGTTCTGTGGCTGCTTCGGCGCGTCGAGACCCTTCGCGGTCACCTTCGGCGCCTTCTGCGGGACCTCGGTGTCGGCGTCGGCGAGGGCGCCGGAGATCTTGTCGAGGCTCAGACCACCGGTGTTGACGCCCACGGGCGGCTCGGCGAGCGCACCCTCGTGCATCGGGCCGGCGTGGCGGCTGCCGTCGGCGTGGTAGTGGAACTCCTGCTCCTCCTCGACCTGGACCTCCAGGTTGAAGAGGAAGCCGACGGTCTCCTCCTTGATGCCGTCCATCATGGCGGCGAACATGTCGTAGCCCTCGCGCTGGTACTCCACCAGCGGATCGCGCTGCGAGTAGGCACGCAGGTAGATGCCCTCACGGAGGTAGTCCATCTCGTAGAGGTGCTCACGCCACTTGCGGTCGAGCACCGACAGCAGCACCCGCCGCTCGAGCTCGCGGGCGACCTCCTCGCCGACCTCCTCCTCGCGACGGTCGTAGGCCGCGTGGGCGTCCGCCTTGAGCTTCTCGATGAGATCCTGCTTCTCCAGCGCTGCCTGGGAGCCGGCCTCCTCGACGAGATCCTTCCAGTCCAGCTCGACCGGCCAGAACTGCTTGAGGTCGGTCCACAGCTGGGCCAGGTCCCACTCCTCCGAGAACTCGTCCAGCGTGCCCGAGACGAAGCCGGTCACGACGTCGTCGATGAAGGTGCGGACCTGGTCCTCCAGGTCGACCCCCTCGAGCACCTCGCGGCGCTCGCCGTAGATCACCTTGCGCTGGCGATCCATGACGTCGTCGTACTTGAGGACGTTCTTGCGGGACTCGAAGTTCTGCGACTCGACCTGGCCCTGCGCGTTGGCGATGGCGTTGGTGACCCGCTTGTTCTCGATCGGGACGTCGTCCGGGATCTTGAGCAGCAGCAGGACGCGGTCGACCCAGTCGGACTTGAAGAGCCGCATGAGCTCGTCCTGCAGCGACAGGTAGAAACGGCTCTCACCCGGGTCGCCCTGACGACCGGATCGACCGCGCAGCTGGTTGTCGATGCGGCGCGACTCGTGGCGCTCGGTGCCGATCACGTAGAGGCCGCCGAGGTCCCTGACCTCGTCGTGCTCCTTCTCGACCTGCTCCTTGAACTTCTCGATCGCGGCGGGCCAGGCGGCGTCGTACTCCTCGGCGGTCTCGCCGGTCGGCTCGAGGCCCTGCTTGCGCAGCTCCGCGTCGGCGAGGAACTCATAGGAGCCGCCGAGCATGATGTCGGTGCCTCGACCGGCCATGTTGGTGGCGACCGTGACGGCACCCTTGTGACCGGCGAGGGCCACGATCTTTGCCTCCTCCGCGTGCTTCTTCGCGTTGAGGATCGAGTGCGGCACGCCGTGCTTGGTGAGCGCCTGGTGGAGGTACTCGGACTTCTCGACCGAGACGGTGCCGATGAGGACCGGCTGGCCGGTCTTGTGCCGCTCGACGATGTCGTCGACGACCGCGTCGTACTTGGCCTCCTCGGTCCGGTAGACGAGGTCGGGCTGGTCCTTGCGGACCATCGGCTTGTTGGTCGGGATCGGGACCACGCCGAGCTTGTAGATCTTGTCGAACTCCGAGGCCTCGGTGAGCGCCGTGCCGGTCATGCCGGAGAGCTTCTCGTAGAGCCGGAAGTAGTTCTGCAGGGTCACCGTCGCCAGGGTCTGGTACTCCTCGCGGACCTTGACGCCCTCCTTGGCCTCGATGGCCTGGTGGAGGCCGTCGTTGTAGCGACGTCCCGCGAGCATGCGGCCGGTGTGCTCGTCGACGATGAGCACCTCGCCCTCCATGACGACGTACTCCTTGTCGTTGCGGAAGAGCTCCTTGGCCTTGATCGAGTTGTGCAGGAACGAGATGAGCGGCGTGTTGGCCGACTCGTAGAGGTTCTCGATCCCGAGGTGGTCCTCGACCTTGGTGATGCCGTCCTCGAGGACGGAGATCGTGCGCTTCTTCTCGTCGACCTCGTAGTCGACGTCCTTGGTGAGCTTCTGCGCGATCTTGGCGAACTCGGCATACCACTTGACCTCGTCCTGGGTCGGGCCGCTGATGATCAGCGGGGTCCGGGCCTCGTCGATGAGGATCGAGTCGACCTCGTCGACGACGGCGAAGTTGTGGCCGCGCTGCACGCAGTCCTCGATCGAGGAGGCCATGTTGTCGCGCAGGTAGTCGAAGCCGAGCTCGTTGTTGGTGCCGTAGGTGATGTCACAGGCATAGGCCTTGCGGCGCTCGGCCGGGCGCATGCTCGGCAGGATCACGCCGACGGTCAGGCCGAGGAAGTGGTGGACGCGGCCCATCATCTCGGACTGGTACTTGGCGAGGTAGTCGTTGACGGTGACGACGTGGACGCCCTTGCCCTCCAGGGCGTTGAGGTAGGCCGGCAGCGTCGAGACCAGCGTCTTGCCCTCACCGGTCTTCATCTCCGCGATGTTGCCGAGGTGCAGCGCCGCGCCGCCCATGAGCTGGACGTCGAAGTGCCGCTGGCCGAGCACCCGCCTCGCGGCCTCGCGAACGGTCGCGAAGGCCTCCGGCATGATGTCGTCGAGGTCCTCGCCCTCGGTCAGACGCTTGCGGAACTCGTCGGTCATGCCGCGGAGTTCCTCGTCCGACATCGCCTTGAAGTCGTCCTCGATGGCGTTGACGGCCTTCGCGATCCCCTCGAGCTGACGGAGGATCTTGCCCTCGCCGATGCGGAGGAGCTTGTCGATGATCACTGGCACGGCGCCACTCTACCGAGCGGAACTCAGCGTCAGGATTCCTGGCGTCGGTCGTACTCCGCGAAGGCCGCGGCGCGCTCGGTCTCGATCTTGCGACCGAGCCCGTAGGCCGTGGCCCACAGCAGGGCGAAGACCGCGCCGACGAAGAACATCAGGGGGGCGAGGAAGCCCAGCGCGACCGCCCCGACCTGGGCCAGGTGCCCGACGACGTAGCCGCGCTCCGTGCGCAGCATCCCCGCCACCAGTACGCACAGCAACGCCAGGCCCAGCCCCGCGACGAGGGCTGGCACCAGGTCGACGTCCGAGATCGTGATCATCACCGGCGTCGACAGTCCGACCGCGATCGCCTCGAGGGTGAGCACGGCCGCGCACATCGCCCGGCGGGGCGACTTCATCCGCTCGGGGTCGGTGACCGGCTCGGGCAGGCCCACCTCGTCGCTCACTTGCGGCCCCCCAGCAGCACGCGGGCCTCGCCGACGGTGACCACCGAACCGGTGACCAGCACCGCACCGGAGCTCAGCGCGTCGTTGCCGCCCTCCTCGGCGAGTGTCGCGGCCGCCTCGATCGCCTCCGCGAGGGAGGGTACGACGCTCACCCGGTCGTCCCCGAAGACCTCTCGCGCCGTCATGGCGAGCTGCTCGGCCGGCATCGCGCGGTCGGTGGCGTTCTGCGTGACGACGACATGGGCCAGGTGGGGCTCGAAGGCCGCGAGCAGTCCCTCGGCGTCCTTGTCGACCATGACGCCGATGACCCCGATCAGCGGGTCGAAGCGGAACGAGTCCTCGAGCGCCGCCGCAGTCGCTTCCGCCCCATGGGGGTTGTGCGCGGCGTCGAGCACGATCGTCGGGCTGCGTCGCACCACCTCGAGCCGGCCGGGCGAGGTGACCTCGGCGAAGGCGCTGCGGACCAGGTCGTCGCCGAGGGGCTCCTCGCCGCCGACGAAGGCCTCGACGGCCGCCAGAGCCGCCGCCGCGTTCTGCGCCTGGTGGGCACCGTAGAGCGGCAGGAACAGGTCGTCGTACCGCCCGCGGAGGCCCTGCAGGGTCAGCGACTGGCCGCCGACCGCGGGCGATCGCGTCACCACGCCGAACTCCAGCCCCTCGCGGGCGACGGCGGCACCGACCTCGGCGGCCCGCTCGAGGAGCACCGTTGCGACGTCGACAGGCTGCTGGGAGAGGATGGCGGTCGCGCCGGGCTTGATGATCCCCGCCTTCTCCCGGGCGATCTCGACGACGGTGTCCCCGAGGTAGCGGGCGTGGTCCACGGCGATCGGCGTGACGACGGCGACGTCGGCGTCGATGACGTTGGTGGCGTCCCAGGAGCCGCCCATGCCGACCTCGACGACGGCGACGTCGACGGGCGCGTCCGCGAAAGCGGCGTAGGCCATGCCGACGACGGTCTCGAAGAAGCTGAGCGGGTGGGCCTCGGCAGCGTCGACGAGGTGGGTGTAGGGCGCGATGTCGTTGAACGCACGGACGAACGCCTCGTCGTCGAGCGGCTCGCCGTCGACGCTGATCCGCTCGCCCATCTTCTCGACGTGTGGACTGGTGAACCGCCCCGTGCGCAGGTCCAGGGCCCGTAGCAGCGCATCGATCATCCGCGACGTCGACGTCTTGCCGTTGGTGCCGGTCAGGTGGATCGACCGGAAGGACCGCTGTGGATCGCCCAGGAGCTCCGTGAAGGCCTGGATCCGGTCGAGCGACGGCTCCAGACGGGTCTCGGGCCAGCGCGAGAGGAGGGCATCCTCGGCTTCGGCGAAGGTCTCGGCGGCACGCGCGTCGGGCTGGTTCATGACGCGCCGGATTCTAGGTCCTCGCGGCCGCTGGCACGCAGTCCCCACTGGTGACACTCATGCGGTGCTCTCCTGGTGCAGCGGGTGGAAGAGCAGCTGGACGCCGTCGTCGACGAACGTGCGGGTGGCACCGATCCCGTAGACGGACTCGATGAGCTCCGGCGCGAGGACCTCCTCCGGAGACCCGGACGCGACCACTCGGCCCTCCGAGAGCAGGACGAGGTCGTCGCAGTAGCGCGCCGCGAGGTTGAGGTCGTGGAGGACGACGACGGCGCTGTCGGACACGTCGCGGACCAGCTGCAGCACCTCGTGCTGGTAGCGGATGTCGAGGTGGTTGGTGGGCTCGTCCAGCAGCAGGTAGTCCGCCTCCTGGGCCAGCGCCCGAGCGACCAGCACCCGCTGCCGCTCACCGCCCGACAGCTCCACGTAGCGTCGGCCGGCCAGGTGGCGGGCACCGACCCGGGCCAGCGACGCGTCGACGGCGTGGTGGTCGGCCGCGCCCGTGCGCTGGAAGGAGCGCAGCCGCGGAATGCGACCGAGCATCACCATCTCCCGCACGGTCAGCAGCGAGTCGGAGTCGCTTTCCTGGACCACGACCGCCAGCTGCCGCGAGACCTCGCGTGGTCCCAGCGCGGCCAGCGGCCGGCCGGCGAGGCTGACCCTCCCGGAGGAGGGTGCCAGCGAGCCGTGGAGCATCCGGAGGGCGGTGGTCTTCCCGCTCCCGTTGGGCCCGAGGAGACCGAGCACCCGCCCGGGCCGCGCGACCAGGCTCACCCCCTGCAGGACGGGAGAGCTGCCGTAGGAGAAGTGCAGGCCCTCCGCGACGATCATCCGCCGCTCCCGAAGCGCTCCAGGATCTGCTCGAGCCCGTCCAGCGCGAGAGGCGTCGGCGGCTCGACGTAGTTGAACAGCAGCGGCAGCAGGTTGCCGTCCGCGACCGCGGTGATGCTCTCAACACCGGGGAGTGAGGTGACGGCCTCCTCGACGTCGGCGGGGTCCCCGCCGCTGTGGAGGAGGACGAGGACGTCGGGGTCGCGGCCGATCAGATCCTCGCGGGTGACCTCGAAGACGCGCTCGTCGGTGTCGGCGAAGACGTTCTCGAAGCCGGCCGCCTCGAGGATCGGGTGGGCCATGCTGCGGGTCCCGTAGGCGTAGGTGACGCCGCCCCCGACGGTCGGGTAGAGCACCGCGGCGGTGCGCTCCTCGCCCGGGGAGACCCGCGAGCCGAGCTCGGTGAGCCGCTCCTCGAGTGCGGCGTTGGCGGCGACTGCCTCCTCGGTACGCCCGAAGACCTCACCGTACGTCGTCATCTGGGCGTGGACATCGTCGAAGCCGGGGCCTTCGAGGCCCTCGGCGCACATCGCCGGCTCCTCGATGAGCGGGATGCCGACGTCGTCGAGGGTGTCGCGGCTGAGGTTGTCGACCTCGCCGAGCACGAGGTCGGGCTCCTCGCCGATCACGACCTCCTTGGAGATCAGCAGGTGGCCGGACGTGTCGGTCTTGCCGGTCAGCGCCGGGATCTGCTCCAGCGCTGCCCACGTCGCGTCGCCGTAGTAGTCACGTGGGTACTCGCCCGCGCGCGCGGTCACCGTGTCGAGCACGTCGAGCGCGGCCAGGAAGGGCACGGCCGAGCTCTTGAGCAGCACGACCTGCTCGGGCGCGGCGTCGAAGGTCACCTCGGCGCCGCAGTTGTCGATGGTGACGGGATAGCCGGCCGCAGGGCTTCCACCCGAAGTCGCGTCCCCCTCGGCCACCAGTCCGCACGAGGTCAGGACGGCGACGGCGCTGGCCACCAGGGCGAGGGTGCGGATGCGGTTCACGGTGCTCCTTGGGCTGGCATGCGGTGCCGGTCAGGCGGCGGTGGCCTGGAGTCGGCGGACGAGGATGAGGAGGAAGGGCGCGCCGACGACGGCGGTGATGATCCCGATCGGGATCTCCTGCGGCGCGAGCAGCACCCGGGCGATGACGTCGGCCCAGACGAGCAGCACGGCGCCGATCAGGGCCGCGACGGGTACGGCGCGCGCGTGGGCCGCCCCGACCGCGCGCCGGGCGAGGTGGGGCACGACCAGTCCGACGAACCCGATGCTGCCGGCGGCGGAGACCACGACGGCGATGCAGAGCGAGACCAGGACCAGCAGCAGCGTGCGGAGGCGCTCCGGGGAGACGCCGAGCGCGAGGGCGGTCTCGTCGCCGACTCCGAGCGCGTCGAGCTGACGCCCGAAGATCGTCAGCACCGCCACCGTCAGCAGCACCACGACGGCCGCGAGCGCCAGCGGTTGTCCCCAACCGGCGAGCGCGAGGGAGCCGAGCAGCCAGAACATCACCGAGCGGGCACCCTCCGCGGAGTCGGAGGCGAAGATCAGGAAGCTGGTCACGGCCTGGAGGGCATAGCCGACGGCGACGCCGGCGAGCAGCAGCCGCGTGGAGGTGACGCGGCCGCCGGAGCGGGCGACCGCATAGACCAGGACGGAGGCCGCGAGGGCTCCCACGAACGCGCTCGCGGAGAGCGCGTGCTCCCCGAGGCCGAGGGTCACGCCGAAGAGGATGGCCGCCGCGGCACCGGTCGAGGCGCCGGAGTTGACTCCGAGCAGGTAGGGGTCGGCGAGCAGGTTGCGCACCATCGCCTGCAACGCCATGCCGCAGACCGCCAGGCCGGCGCCGACCAGGGAGGCGAGCAGCACCCGCGGCAACCGGACGTCCCACACGATCGATTCGCGCGGACGCGACCAGGTCCGCTCGTCAGGGACCAGGAAGAGGTGGTGTCCCAGCACCTCGAGGACAGCGGCGAACGGCACGTGCACGGCCCCCAGCGCGATGCCCGCCACGAGCGAGAGGCCGAGGGCTGCGACCAGGCCGGCCGTCCAGCAGCGTGCCCGACGCGCCGCGGCGAGATGGTCGTCATGGACGGGGGCCTCGGCGGTCGTGGTGGCCACGACACCCCCTCGACCTTGTTGCGACCTATTTGCAACAACGACGCTATCGCATCAAGGTCGCCCTGGGGTCGGTGGGGTCAGCGCCGCCCGACCAGCATCCGCATCCAGCCCGCCACCTGCCACATCAGCGGCTCGGCGGCCGGGAAGGCCGCGGTGTGCCGCCAGAAGCCGTGGACCTGACCGAGGTGGCGGGTCGCCACCACTTCCACGCCGGCCTCGGCGAGCAGGAGGGCGAGGTGCTCGCCCTCGTCCCTCAGCGGGTCGTGCTCGGCCGTCGCCACGAAGGCCGGCGGCAGCGTCCCGAGCCGGTCCGACAGCAGCGGCGCCAGGTCGGGGTCCTCGAGGTCGGCCGGGCCGGCGACGTACTGCTGCCAGTACCACGCCGCCTCGGCGGGGTCGAAGCCGTCCGCCGCCGTGCGGTAGGAGTCGAAGGAGGCACTCGGGTCGAGGAAGGGGTAGACCAGCGCCACCCCGTCGAAGCGGCCAGGGCGCCGCAACGCGCTCACCAGGGCGAGGTTGGCGCCCGCACTGTCGCCGTGCGCGAAGGTCGGCAGGTCCGCCAGCTCCGGCTGCGTCGCCAGCCAGTCGGCCGCGGCCGTGACGTCGTCGGGCGCGGCCGGGAAGCGGTGCTCGGGTGGCCGGCGGTAGTCGACGCTCAGCACCGCCATCCGCGCGATCGTGGCGAAGCGCCGGACGGCGCCGTCATGCACCTCGACGTCGTTGAAGACGAAGCCGCCGCCATGGGCGTGCAGCACCACGGCGTCGTACCCCTCGGGGAGGTAGAGCCGGGCCGGCACTCCCCCGGCGTCGACGTCGCGAACCTCCGCCATGGGCAGCCGCTCCTGGCGGGAGGCCTCGGCACGTGCCTCGAGCCGCGCCGCGGCGATGTCGTACGACGGATCGGTGACCGGCCGCGCACCGGCGGCGTCCTCGATGGCGCGACGAGCGTGGGGATAGAGGGCCATGGCAGTGACTCCGAGGACGCCGGCTCAGCCGTCGAGCCGCGCGAGCTCCTCCTCGATCACCGAGGGGTCCAGCTTCACGAACACCGGGGTGGGCTTCGCGACCGCGCGCCCGACCTCGATCGGGTGGCGCCGCCACTCGGGGAAGCCGGCGTAGTCGCCGGTGATGATCGGGTAGCCGCGCGTGGCGTCGTCGAGGTCGGCGGCCTCCTCCACGTGCGGCATCGGCGCGACCGCGCCCTCGCCCCCCAGCGCCACGTCGACCGCGTTGGCGGAGAACGGCAGGAACGGGCTGAGCAGCAGGTTGAGGTCGGCGACGCACTGCGCCATGACGTGCAGGACGGTGCCGAGGCGCTCGGGATCCTCCTTGATCTTCCACGGCTCGGAGTCGGTGACGTACTTGTTGACCTCGGCCACCGCGCGCATCGCCTCGCCGATCGCCTGCTTCTGCCGGTGCCGGCCGATCAGGTCACCGACCACGCCGAACGCGGCGTCCGTGGCCGCGAGCACGGCCTCGTCCTCCGGGGCCAGCGGACCGGCCGCCGGGATCTCACCGAAGTTCTTGGCGATCAGGGTGGCCGTGCGGTTGACCAGGTTGCCCCAGCCCGCCACCAGCTCGTCGTTGGTACGACGGACGAACTCCGCCCACGTGAAGTCGGAGTCCTGGCTTTCCGGTCCGGCCGCGGCGACGAAGTAGCGGAAGGCATCGGGCTGGTAGCGCGCCAGCAGGTCGTGGACGTAGATGACGACCTTCTTGGAGGAGGAGAACTTCTTGCCCTCCATCGTCAGGAACTCGCTCGAGACCACCTCGGTGGGCAGGTTGAGCACGCCGTACTCGCGGGGCTCGCCGCCCTTGTCGCCGCGGCCCGCGTAGGCCAGCAGCTCGGCGGGCCAGATCTGGGAGTGGAAGGTGATGTTGTCCTTGCCCATGAAGTAGTAGGACAGCGCCTCGGGATCGTTCCACCAGTCGCGCCAGGCATCGGGGTTGCCGCTGCGGCGGGCCCACTCGATCGACGCCGACAGGTAGCCGATCACCGCGTCGAACCAGACGTAGAGCTTCTTGGTGGGGTTGTCGCGCCATCCCTCGAGCGGGACGGCGATGCCCCAGTCGATGTCGCGCGTCATCGCGCGCGGACGGATCTCGTCGAGGATGTTCTTGGAGAAGCGGATGACGTTGGGGCGCCACGTCCCCGACGCCTCGCGCTCGTCGAGCCACTCGGTCAGCGCGCCGGCCAGCGCGGGCAGGTCGAGGAAGAAGTGCTGGGTCTCGATGAACTTCGGCGTCTCGCCGTTGATCTTCGACCGCGGGTCGATGAGGTCGTGGGGGTCGAGCTGGTTGCCGCAATTGTCGCACTGGTCGCCACGGGCACCGTCGTACTTGCAGATCGGGCAGGTGCCCTCGATGTAGCGGTCGGGCAGGGTGCGCCCGGTCGACGGGGAGATGGCGCCGTAGGTCGTCTGCTCGACGAAGTAGCCGTTGTCGTGGACGCCGAGGAAGAGCTCCTGCACGACGGCGTGGTGGTTGCGCGTCGTGGTCCGCGTGTAGAGGTCGTAGGTGATGCCGAGACCGACCAGGTCCTCGACGATCAGCCGGTGGTTCTTGTCCGCGAGCTCCTGGGGCGTCATCCCGGCCTCGTCGGCGGCGATCAGGATGGGCGTGCCGTGCTCGTCGGAGCCGGACACCATGAGCACGTCGTTGCCCGCCATCCGCTGATAGCGGCTGAACACGTCGGAGGGCACGCCGAACCCGGCGACGTGGCCGATGTGGCGGGGGCCGTTGGCGTAGGGCCAGGCGACGGCGGAGAGGACATGCGTCATGAGGGGAATCCTATTGACCGGTCCGCTCTGCCGCCGACCCGCAGTCAGCTGAAGTCCAGATCCCCGGTCCGGGAGCGCTTCAGCTCGTAGAAGTACGGGAACGACGCGACGGCGACGGTGCCGTCCCAGAGCCGGCCGGCCTCCTCGCCGCGCGGGATCTTCGAGAGCACGGGACCGAAGAAGGCCGTGCCGTTGACGTGGATCGTGGGCGTGCCGACCTCGTCCCCGACGGCGTCCATGCCCTCGTGGTGGGAGCGCGCGACCTTGTCGTCGTACGACGGGTCGGTGGCCGCGTCGATCAGATCGGCCTCGAGTCCGGTCTCGGCGAGGACCTCCGCGATCAGCGCGAGACCGCCGTCCGGCTCGTGGTCGAGGCGGCGGCCGTCGAGGTGGATGCGCTGCCCGAAGGCGTCGTACATCGCACGGAGGACGCCGTCCCCGTGCCGCTCCTGGGCGGCGATGAGCACGCGCACCGGCCCCCAGGCGGGCGCGAGCATGGTGCGGTACTCCTCCGGGATGTCGCGGTCCTTGTTGAGGTGGGCCAGCGACATCACGTGCCAGTGCACCTCGATGTCACGGACGTCCTCGACCTCGATGATCCAGCGCGAGGTGATCCAGGCGAAGGGGCACAGCGGGTCGAACCAGAGGTCGGCGCGGTTGGTCATGACTGGCGCAACCACGTCGGCAGGTGAGCCATTCCCGGTTGCACGCTCAGCGGATGACGACCCGGTCCGTGGCCCGCGCCTCGGTGACCGCGTCGGATCCGAGGTAGCGGATCAGGACGTTGCGCCGACCGGGGGTCGAGAACGGGACGCTGACACGGGCGAGGCCGTCGACCAGGGTGACGGTCCGGGTCTGGCCACCGATACGCACCAGGACGCGGCCGGTCACGGGGTCGACCTCCGGCGCGAGCACCCGGACGGCGACGGCGACGGCGCGGCCGCGGGCCCCGACGACACGGACGGACGTGCGCAGGCTGGAGGTGGACTGCACGCGGGCGCGGGCGGCCACCTCCCCGGTCCACGGGGCGTAGTTGGTGCGGGTCAGGTCGGTCCGCACGGAGACGCGGGCGCCGGCGTCCTCCCCGGTGAGCGTGTACGACGTCCCGGTGGCCCCGGCGATCGGGACACCGTCGCGCAGCCAGGTGTAGGCCACCTTGGTGTCCGAGGGGGTCGTGACCCCGCCGGTCACCTTCAGCGTCTCGCCGACCCGCGGTCGACCGGTGACGGCGAAGGGCGTGGCGACCTCGATCTTGCCGGCGAGGACGGTCCCGACCGGGTTGATGGGCGTGCGGGTGATCTCGTAGCCATCGGTCCGGGTGACGACCTGGAGTCCGAGCTTCTTGCCGACGAGGTCGCGGGTGAGCGCCAGGCGTCGGGTCTTGTAGCTGGGACGCTCGATGAGCTGGCCGTCGGCGTACCACCGCCACGCCGTGGCAGCCGGCTCCGGCGTCCAGGTGCCGCTGTCGGCGACGAGGGTGTTGTCGACGAGCAGCTCCCCCGCGACAGCCGGGTCGCCGGTCAGGGACATCACGCCCCTCGCGACGCTCTTCGGCGGGGTGACGTCGTGGACGGCGGTCGTGTACCCGCTGCGCGCGGCCCGGATCCGGAGGAAGACGGGCTTGCCCACGTCGGAGGGCCGCGGGGTGAACGACAGCCCGCTCACACCGGTGTAGGAGCCGTTGACGAACCAGCGGTAGGTCACGGCGCCGGGCTTCACCGTCCAACTCGGCTCGGGCACCGTGAGCTCGGTGCCGACGACGGGCTCGGCCTTGACGGTCGGCGTGGTCTTGAAGCCGATCGTCTTGTCGACGAAGTGGATGAAGCCGGTCGGCCAGCGTCCGCTGTCCTTGCTGATGCGTCGCCACGAGAAGGTGCCGCCCCAGCTGTCCTGGGACACGATGATCTCGGTGCTGGAGATGACCTTCTCGACGTAGGCGACGTGACCGGCGGAGCCGCTGCCGTTGTCGTAGCGCGCCCACCAGGCGACGGCCCCGACGTTGGGGACCTGGTCGGTGATGGAGCTCATGTGCAGGCCCCACTCACTGGCGTTGCCGCCGCCGGACCAGGGGCGGCTGGTCGACATGCCGGCCTTGATCATCCGGTAGGCGACGTAGTTGGTGCAGTTGTGGCCGGAGTACATCCGCCAGTACATCCGGTCGTTCACGGCGCCGTAGCCCGCATCGGAGTACCCGTCCGAGCTGCACCCCGAGTAACCACTGCAGAGATAGGTGTTCGTGGCCGATGGGGTCACCGGAAGCGGTGTCCGTGCCATCCCGGCGGCGAACACCAGCATGGTCGCGAACAGTGCGCTGGCGAGGACCGACGTCCCCCAGCGCGCGACGAGTCCCGGTTGGCGCATGTCCGACACCATCGGTCACAACTGCCCCAGAACGCAACAAAAACCCCCGAAATCTCACCAATCACCGGCGTGTCGCGTTGACTTTCAATAATTACAACCGTGTCATTCGTCGCTGCCTCGTCAGGTCCGGGCGGTTGTCAGACAAGTTCACCCGGATGCGAGGATGGTCGGCATGCCCGGCACCAACCTGACCCGCGATGAAGCAGCCGCCCGCGCCGCCCTCCTCGAGGTGGCGTCCTATGTCGTCGAGCTCGACCTCTCCGAGGCCACGACGAGCGGCGTGCAGACCTTCGGCTCGACGACCACGCTGACCTTCAGCTGCCGCCAGCCGGGCGCCACCACCTTCGCCGACCTCGTCGACGCCGAGGTCCACGAGGTCACGCTCAACGGCGTGGCCCTCGACCCCGCGACGTCGTACGCCGACAGCCGGATCACCCTGCCCGACCTGCAGGCCGACAACGTGCTGGTCGTGCGTGCCGACTGCACCTACTCGCACACCGGCGAGGGCCTGCACCACTTCGTCGACCCCGCCGACGGCAACGTCTATCTCTACACCCAGTTCGAGGTCCCCGACGCTCGGCGCGTCTTCACCACCTTCGAGCAGCCCGACCTCAAGGCGCCGTTCACCTTCGACGTCACCGCGCCCGCGCACTGGAAGGTCGTCTCCAACAGCACGACCCCCGTGCCGGTGCCGACCGGTGCCGCCAACACCAACGGCGAGGACGTCGCCCGGTGGACGTTCGAGCCGACGAAGCCGATGTCGACCTACATCACCGCGATCGTGGCCGGCGACTACTACGAGGTCCAGGACACCTACGAGGGCGCCCACGGCACGATCCCGCTCGGTCACTACGCCCGCCAGAGCCTCAAGGACTACCTCGAGCGCGACCGCGAGGAGATCGTCACGCTCACCCGGCAGGGCTTCGAATTCTTCGAGGAAGCCTTCGGCTACCCCTACCCCTTCGGCAAGTACGACCAGCTCTACGTGCCGGAATACAACATGGGAGCGATGGAGAACGCCGGCGCCGTCACCCTGCGCGACGAGTACCTTCCCCGCTCGAAGCAGCCGCGCTCGTTCTACGAGTTCCGCGCCTCGGTGATCCTGCACGAGATGGCGCACATGTGGTTCGGCGACCTCGTCACCATGAAGTGGTGGGACGACCTCTGGCTCAACGAGTCGTTCGCCGAGTGGGCCTGCTATCACGCCGAGGCCCTCGCGACGTCGTACGACGACGCCTGGACGGGCTTCACCAACGCCCGCAAGCAGACGGGCTACCGCGCCGACTCGCTCCCGTCGACCCACCCGATCGCCGCGGACAACGTCGACCTGCACGCCGTCGAGGTCAACTTCGACATGATCACCTACGCCAAGGGCGCGTCGGTGCTCAAGCAGCTCGTCGCGTGGGTCGGCCTCGAGCCGTTCCTCGCCGGCATCAAGCAGTACTTCCACGACCACGCGTTCGGCAACACCGAGTTCAGCGACCTGCTCGACGCGCTCGAGAAGTCGTCCGGGCGCGAGCTCGCCGGCTGGGCCCAGGAGTGGCTGCAGACCGCGGGCACCAACACCCTCTCCCCCGTCTTCGAGCTCGACGACGACGGCACCTACCGCAGCTTCGCGATCGAGCAGACCGCGCCGGCCGACCACCCGACGCTGCGACGGCACCGCGTCGGGATCGGCTTCTACAACACCGAGGGCGCCGACACGGGGCGTCTCGTCCGCACCGACTACGTGGAGGTCGACGTCGCGGGCCCGCGGACCGAGCTCGACGCGCTCGTCGGGAAGGCACAGCCCGAGCTGCTGCTGCTCAACGACGACGACCTCGCCTTCGCCAAGATCCGCCTCGACGACCGCTCCCGCGCGACCGCGATCTCGCGCCTGTCCGACCTGGACGACTCGCTCGCCCGCGCACTGGTCTGGAGCGCCGCGTGGGACATGACCCGCGACGCCGAGCTCCCCGCCACCGACTTCGTCGACCTCGTCCTCAGCAACATCGGCGCCGAGACCGACGCGTGGGGTGTCAGCCGGATCCCCGTCTACGCTGAGCAGGCGGTGACGACCTACAGCGCTCCGGACACCCGCGACGCGCTGGCTGCCCGGTGGGAGGAGGGTCTGCGCGCGCTGCTGCTGGCCGCCGCGCCCGGCACCGACCACCAGCTCACCTTCGTCCGGTCCTACGCCAGCATCGCGCACAGCGAGGCCGCGATCACCGACCTCGAGGGACTCCTCGACGGGTCACTGTCCGTCGAGGGCCTCGAGGTCGACCAGGACCTCCGCTGGACCGTGCTCACCCACCTCGCCCGCCTCGGCCGCGCCGACGACGCGCGCATCGACGCCGAGCTCGCGAACGACCCGACGAACTCCGGGCAGGAGAAGTCCGCCGCCGCCCGCGCCGCCCAGCCGAGTGCCGAGGCCAAGGAGCGCGCCTGGGCCCAGGCCATGCTCGACCCCGGCACGCCCAACGAGACCCAGCGCTGCGTCGTGATGGCGTTCATGCAGCCCGGACAGGAGGAGCTGCTGACGCCGTACGTCGAGCGCTATCTCGCCGAGGTCGCCAGCACGTGGGAGCGCCTCGGCACCCACAAGGCCTCCACGGCGCTCAACGGGATCTTCCCGCGCGTGCTCGCCACGACGACGACCCTCGCCGCCGTCGACGCCTGGCTCGAGGAGCACGCCAGCACGGTCAACCCCGGAGCAGTCCGCTACGTGCGCGAGGGTCGAGCGGACGTCGCCCGCGCGCTGGCCGCGCAGGCGGCCGACGCGTAGGTCCCGCTCAGTCCCGGGCGAGCTCACCCAGGAGCTCGATGCCCTGGGTGAGGCCGGCGGCGAGGTCGCCGGCGGCGAAGCCGTCGGTCATCGCCGACACGGCCAGCTGGGCCTCGGCGTCGGTCAGCCGCTCACGGACGTGGCCACCGGTCACGATCTCGATGATCCGGCGGTGCGGGTCGACCATGACCAGGATGCTGCGGGTCGGCAGCACGAGGGTGTTGTGCAGGCTGGTCGCGAAGTCACGCGGCTGCCCGGTCGCGGTGCCGATGAAGACGGAGATCTCGGCGCGGCAGGCCTGCTCGCTGGTCCGGATCGTGACGTCGAGCGCCGCCTGCTCGGCGGGGGTGAGGGCGAGGGCTCCCATGCCGGGACTACCAGCTGCCGCCGGCGCCGCCGGCCTTGGAGTCCTCGGAGTCCGGCGCGGCCAGCTCGCCGGCCGCCTTGCGAGGACCACCGAGCCACTGGTTCTCCGGCTCGAGGGCGTTGGGGCTGAGGTCGGCGCCACGAGCGAGCGCCGGGGCGACGAAGAGGAGCGTGATCAGGATCATGATCAGCAGCGGGACACCGCCCAGCAGCAGGAAGGCGTGCAGCAGGTCGACGTCGGGCTTGGGCTCCCAGCTGCCCGGACGCGGCTCCGGGGTGTCCGCCGACGCGGCGACGGCCGAGCCGACGACGAGGAGCGCGACGAGGGAGCTGACGGCGAGGAGGCGTCGTACGACGGTGCTGGTCACGTGAGGAGGATATCGGCACCCGCGCCCTTGAGGACAACGAGGTCTTTGCAAGACTGGCCGGATGCTGACGACCTCCGTGACCGCCCTGGCCGCCAGCGCCGACGAGGCGTCTCCCTGCCAACCCGGGGAGCAGGTGTGCGACGCCGTGTGGGACTGGACCGACAGCCGCAGGTTCGCGGAGTGGTCCGACGTCCTCATCGGCAAGCCGCTGGCCGTCATCGGGTTGATCCTGCTGGGGATCGTCTTCCGCTGGGTCCTCCACCGGGTCGTGGACCGGGTGGCGCGGCGCGCCGAGGTCGGAGTGCTCCCCGAGCGCGTCGAAGCGGCGATCACCGCCCGGCGCAAGCAGCGCGCCGCCACCATGGCCGGCGTCCTGAAGTCGATCATCACGATCGTCGTCTCCGCCGTCGTCGGGACGATGGTGCTCAGCGAACTGGGGGTCAACATCGCCCCGATCATCGCGAGCGCGGGCATCATCGGCATCGCGCTCGGCTTCGGCGCCCAGTCACTGGTCCGCGACTTCCTGGCAGGCATCTTCATCTTCCTCGAGGACCAGTACGGCGTCGGCGACGTCGTCGACCTCGGCGAGGCCAACGGCACCATCGAGGCCGTCACGCTCCGCATGACCCGGCTGCGCGACATCAACGGCACGGTCTGGTACGTGCCGAACGGCGAGATCATGCGGGTCGGCAACAAGAGCCAGAACTGGTCGCGCGCCGTCGTCGACGTCGGGGTCGGCTACGGCGAGGACCTGGTGCGCGTCCAGCGCGTGCTGCGCGAGGTCGCCCACGACCTGTGGGACGACGAGGACTTCAACGGGGTCATCGTCGAGGAGCCGGAGGTGACCGGCGTCGAGATGCTGGCCGCCGACTCGATCACGGTCCGGGTGATGGTGAAGACCGCACCGCTCCAGCAGTGGGCCGTGGCCCGCGCCCTGCGACAGCGGATCAAGGCCCGCTTCGACCACGAGGGCATCGAGATGCCGTTCGCCCAGCGCGTCGTGTGGCACCGCGACGACCGGAAGCAGCCGCAGCAGGAGGGCGCCGCCGCGTCCGCCGGCGCCCCCGAGTCGGCTGCCGACGACCGCGAGGGATGATGGAGGGGTGAGCGACGAGACGAGCTTCTACGAGGAGATCGGCGGCCTGCCGACCTTCCGTGCCATCGTCGCAGCGTTCTACGAGGGCGTCGCCCAGGACGAGGTCCTGCGGCCGATGTATCCCGAGGAGGACCTCGGGCCCGCGGAGGAGCGCTTCCTGCTGTTCCTCGTGCAGTACTGGGGCGGTCCGACGACGTACTCCGAGCAACGCGGTCATCCTCGTCTGCGGATGCGGCATGCTCCGTTCGCGGTGGACACCGACGCCCGTGACCGCTGGCTCTCCCACTTCCGGGCCGCTCTCGACAGGGTGGCGCTGACGCCCGCCCAGGACCAGCGCTTCTGGGACTACGTCACCCACGCGGCGAACTTCATGATCAACAGCCCCGGCTGAGCTCCCGCCGCTGGAACGAGCCTCGGAAACTTTCTTCGGGACTGATGTAACGCCGGGGAGCGCCGGCGACATGTAGGGGGTGAAGTGCTCGTGAGCCGTCCCCGTCTCGGGTGGGCGCGGCTCACGATGCGAAGCACCGAGCTGGAGATCACACCCCATGACGAGTCCGCACCGGCCTGACCGGCTCCGCGTCGCTGCCCCGACGCTCGAGCCGACGCCGGTGTTCCTCGCCCTGCTGGCCGAGGCGAGTCTCGCCTCGCAGCCAGCCCCCCGATCGGCCCGGTCGGCTGGACTCCGCACGATCGTCGTGATGGCCGCGGTCGCGGCCATCGCGACGGCCACGTGGGCCGGCGGCAACCCCAGTGGCGCGGGAACCCCACTCTCGCCCGCCACTCGCCCCGCCCAGGAGTCCCCCAGCCCATCGGCCAGCGGTGACGTCGGCACCCCACATTCCGACGTCACCGCAACGCCCGGCAGCCCCTTGTCCCCGGGGCTGCCGGGCACGACCTCTCCCGATGACGCCGACCGCGCCACCGATCCCACCGGCCCGGCGGCCGGTCCTCGCTCCTCAGCGGGCGATCGTCAGGCTCGCGGTGGTGAGCGGACCCGCGATCGTGATCGCAACCGGGACCGGAACGGCAACCGCAACCGGGACCACGACCGAGATCGCGATGGCGCCCGGGACCGCGACCGCGGTGACGACCGGGACCGCGACTACCGCTACGGCGAGCGCGACCGCGACGACGACCGGGACGACGACCGGGACGACGACCGGGACCGCTCTCGCGACCGCTGGAGGCGCTGAGAGGGAGCACCGCCTGACAACTCGCCCGATCCGCTCCACTCGGGGGAGAATGCGAGAGACATGCCCTCGGGGGGCTTTCGGGACAGCCGGCACCAGCCGGTCGTGGAGTAGGGGTGGGACACGTCGGTGCGCGACGACGACCAGACCGTCGCCGCTGCAAAAAGCGGAGACTCGACTGCGTGGCACGAGTTGTATCGCGCCCACGCCGGTCGACTGCTGCTCTGGCTCGACGCCCGCGCGCATCCCGGGGGCGAGCTCCCGGAGGACCTCGCCGCAGCAAGCTGGCTGGTCGCCGCTGAGCGGATCACCGACTTCCACGGCGACCAGTCGGACTTCGGCGGCTGGCTCTTCGGCATCGCACGCAACCACGCAGCCAACGCCGGCCGCCGGTCCGCCACGCGATCACGGGGGCTCGGCGCGATCGCGTCGTCGACGCTGACGGCCGCCACCGGCCCCGAGCATCACCTGATCGCCGACGAGTGGGTGCGTGAGGCGCTCGCCTCGCTCCCCCCGAAGGAGCGCGACGTCATCGCCTGCCTGGAGGTCCTCGATCTCGACGTCGCCGCGACGGCCGATGCCCTCGGCATGAGCGCCGTGGCGGTGCGAGTCGCACGCCATCGCGCGCTCAAGCGCTTGCGCGCGCAACCCGAGGGCACCGAGCCGGCGGCCGATCACTAGTGGCTCACTAGAACACGTTCTATCCTGTGGCCATGGTGCTGCAGGTGACCGACGCCGACCGCGTCCGCACGCTCGTCCTCGACCGTCCCGACGCGCTCAATGCGTTCAACGAGGAGCTCTATGACGCGACCGCGCAAGCGCTGCTGGAGGCGAGCGCCGACCCCGGTGTCGCCGTGGTCCTGCTGACCGGCGCCGGCCGCGCCTTCAGCGCCGGCACGGACCTTCTCGAGATGCACCGGATCGCCACCGACCCCGACTTCCAGCGCGGCGCCCACGGCTTCACCGGCCTCGTCGATGCCCTGGTCGACTTCCCGAAGCCGCTCGTCGTGGCCGTCAACGGGCTCGGGCTCGGCATCGGTGCCACCATCCTCGGTTTCGCCGACCTGGCCTTCATGGCGGACACGGCACGGCTCAAGTGCCCGTTCACGTCGCTCGGCGTCGCGCCCGAGGCCGCGTCGTCGTACCTCTTCCCGACCTTGGTCGGCCGTCAGGACGCCGCCTGGATGCTGCTCTCCTCCGAGTGGGTCAGCGCCGAGGAGGCGCGGCGGATGGGACTCGTCCGCGAGGTCTGCGCTCCCGATGACCTGCTGCCCACCGCGCGGCGTCATGCCGCAACGCTGGCCGCACGCCCGATCTCGTCGCTGATCGCGGTGAAGCGGGCGATGGCCGAGCCGCACCGCGACGCGATCAGGGCCGCGCGGGACCGCGAGAACGCTGCGTTCGCCGAGCTGATGGGCGGGCCCGCGAACCTCGAGGCGCTGCGCGCCTTCGCCGAGGGCCGCGAGCCGGACTTCACAGCGCTGCCATGACCGCCTCGCGGTAGCCCTCGGGCGGGGTGACCGACCGCTGCGTGGTGGTGTCGAAGAAGACCAGCACCACCCGGGACCGGGCATGGACCGTGTCGCCGGACGTGATCTCCGACTCGATCGTCATCGACTTGGTGCCGAACGCCGACACCACGGCCCAGCAGTCGAACGGTGTCGCATGGAGCTCCATCGGGACGACGTACTCGAGGTCTGTCTGGGCGACCACGACACCCATGCGGGGGAACTGGCTCACCGCGTCCTTCAGCGCCCGGAAGAGCGCGATGCGCGACTCCTGGAAGTACTCGACGTACTTCACGTTGTTGACGTGCCGATAGACGTCGATGTCGGAGAAGCGGACCTGCACCGGGTAGTGGGCCGAGCGGTCCCGCGGTACGTCGACCCGGACCGGCTCCGACCGTGGCCGCTCGCTGGTCTCGGCGAACGGGGCGAGCGCATCGCGCTCGACCGGGAGCATGCGGCGCGGTCGGCCGACGTCGAGCTGGAACGGCGCGAGGACGGTGCGGGCTCGCAGGTAGACCGTGCGCGTGCCGTCGGCGTCCTCGTCGAAGATCTCGTGCTCGAGCGCGAAGCTGGCGGCACGGATCTCACCGACCCAGGACTCGACGGACACCGTGTCCCGCCGCAGGAGCAGCGGCGCGACGAACGTGACCTCGTGGCGCACCACCACGTAGGCGTCGCCTGCCGGCCGGTCGACCCCGGCCGCGGTGAGGCAGGCTTGGAGCAGGGCGGACCGCGCCTCCTGCAGGTAGTCGACGTACTTGACGTTGTTGATGTGACCGAGGAGGTCCAGGTCTGCCCACCGGAGGGGGCACTCGTAGCGATGCCGCACGGGCGCATCGTCCCAGACCGGGGCCCGCGAGGGCTCGTCGGCGCGATGTGGAATGGGACACCACTGCAACGTGTTCTCGCGTGCGAGGACTACGCTGGGCGGGCTCTCCCCGCCGGCATCAGCCAGGTCATCCGGGGAGCCCATCCCCGCACCACCAAGGAGTGTCATGCCCGAGGCCGTGATCGTTTCCGCCGCTCGTACCCCGATCGGACGAGCCAACAAGGGTTCCCTCAAGGACTTCCGTCCCGACGACCTCACGGCGTTCATCGCCCAGGCCGCGCTGGACAAGGTCCCGGCCCTGGACCCCGCGGAGGTCGATGACTTCTACCTCGGCGTCGGCCTGCCCGGCGGCGAGGCCGGCAACAACATGGCCCGCATCGTCACCACCCTGATGGGCACGGAGATCCCGGGCGCGACGATCACCCGCTACTGCTCCTCCTCGGTCCAGACCTCGCGGATGGCCTTCCACGCGATCAAGGCCGGCGAGGGTGACGTGTTCATCAGCGCGGGCGTCGAGACGGTGTCCCGCTTCCAGTTCGGCACCTCCGACCACATCCCCAACACCAAGAACCCGCTCTTCGCCGACGCCCAGGTGCGCACCGAGGAGTACGCCAAGGGCGGTCAGGTCTGGCACGACCCGCGCGAGGACGGCCTGCTGCCCGACATCTACATCGCGATGGGCCAGACCGCCGAGAACGTCGCGAGCATCCGTGGCCTCAAGCGCGAGGACCTCGACGCGTTCGGCGCCCGCTCGCAGAACCTCGCCGAGAAGGCCATCAACGACGGCTTCTGGGAGCGTGAGATCACCCCGGTGACCCTCGCCGACGGCACCGTCGTCAGCAAGGACGACGGCCCCCGTGCCGGCGTCACCTACGAGGCTCTCTCGCAGCTGCAGCCGGTCTTCCGGCCCGACGGCGTCGTCACGGCGGGCAACTGCTGCGCGCTCAACGACGGCGCCGCCGCCGTCGTGATCATGTCCGACACCAAGGCCGCCGAGCTGGGGCTCACCCCGCTGGCCCGCATCGTGTCGACCGGCGTGTCCGGCCTGTCCCCCGAGATCATGGGTCTCGGCCCGGTCGAGGCGACGCGCAACGCCCTCAAGCACGCCAACATGACCATCGACGACATCGACCTCGCCGAGATCAACGAGGCCTTCGCCGCGCAGGTGCTGCCGTCGGCCGAGGACCTCGGCATCCCGATCGAGAAGCTCAACGTCAACGGCGGCGCGATCGCCGTCGGGCACCCGTTCGGCATGACCGGCGCCCGCCTGCAGAACACGCTGATCAACTCGCTGCAGTGGCACGACAAGTCCACCGGCCTGATCACCATGTGCGTCGGCGGCGGCCAGGGCATGGCGATGATCCTGGAGCGCATGAGCTGAGCGTCACTGCCCTGTCGGCGGCGGGCCGTACCTTCGGTGCATGAGCATCGAGGTGCGGCCCGCCACCGTTTTCGAGGACGTCCGGACACTCGTCGGTCCGAAGAGTCCCGACGCGAGCGTGTGCTGGTGCCTGAGCTACCGGATCCCGTCGAAGGTCAACAACGCGATGCGCGGGCAGGAGCGCGGCGCGTTCGTCGCGCAGCTGCTCGAGGACGGCCCGCTCGGCGTGATGGCCTATGACGGCGACGAACCTGTCGGCTGGGCTGCGGTCGCGCCCCGCGCCGACACGACCTTCGCCCGCAACCGCAAGATCCCCCACGTCGACGACCTGCCGGTCTGGTCGCTCTGGTGCATCCGCGTCCGTCCCGGCCACCGCGGACGCGGCGTCTCCCACGCCCTCATCGCCGGCGCCATCGACCATGCCCGCGCCGGCGGGGCGCCCGCGCTCGAGGCCTACCCGCTCGACAACCGCGGCGCGAAGGTCGACCTGACCATGGCCTACGCCGGGCTGCGGGCCAACTTCGAGGCCGCGGGCTTCCAGCACGTCGCCGACACCGACTCGGTGCTCAGCGGCCACCCCCGCGTCCTCATGCGTCACCTCCTAGACTGACGCGGTGAGCGACGAGGGCGAGCCGCGCTGGCTCGACGAGACCCAGCAGCGGGCCTGGCGCTCGTTCCTGCTCGCCACGACCCTGGTCCAGGACCGGATCGATGCCGACCTGCGGCGTCAGCACGGCATCGCCGCCGTCGACTACGAGATCCTGGTGCGCCTGTCGGAGTCCGGCGGCCAGCTGCGGATGGCCCAGTTGGCCGCGTCGCTGGCGCACAGCCGCAGCCGGGTCACCCACACGGTCAAGCGGATGGAGGAGGCGGACCTCGTCCGTCGAGCGGACGCGACGGACGACGGGCGCGGCGTCGTCTGCCGTCTCACCGACCGCGGCTTCGACGTGCTCGCCGCTGCGGCTCCCGACCACGTCGAGACGGTCCGTGCCGCGCTCGTCGACCTGGCCGACCCGGCCGACCTGGCGGCCCTGGGCCGAGTCATGGACGCGGTCTGCGACGCCCTCATCGCCGAGCACCCCGAGCGCGAGATCAGGTCCTGACCCCGCGCTCCTCGTGAGGATCAGTCGCGGGTGAGGCGACGGTGGGTGACCCGATGGGGGCGGGCGGCCTCGAGGCCGAGTCGCTCGATCTTGTTCTCCTCGTAGGAGGCGAAGTTGCCCTCGAACCAGAACCACTCGCCCTCGTTGTCCTCCGTGCCCTCCCAGGCGAGGATGTGGGTGGCGATCCGGTCGAGGAACCACCGGTCGTGGGAGGTGACCACGGCGCAACCCGGGAAGTCGAGCAGTGCGTCCTCCAGGGAGGACAGGGTCTCGACGTCGAGGTCGTTGGTCGGCTCGTCGAGCAGCAGCATGTTGCCGCCCTGCTTGAGGGTCAGCGCCAGGTTGAGACGGTTGCGCTCGCCACCGGAGAGCACGCCGGCCTTCTTCTGCTGGTCCGGACCCTTGAAGCCGAAGGACGCGACGTAGGCGCGGCTGTTCATCTCGAAGTTGGCGACCTTGATGAAGTCCAGTCCGTCCGAGACGACCTCCCAGACGTTCTTGTTGGGGTCGATGCCGCCGCGGCTCTGGTCGACGTAGGAGATCTTGACCGTCTGGCCGACCGTGAGCTTGCCGGAGTCTGGCTCCTCGCCACCGGTGATCATCCGGAAGAGCGTGGTCTTGCCGACGCCGTTGGGGCCGACGACGCCCACGATGCCGGCACGCGGCAGCGTGAAGGTGATGTCGTTCCAGAGGACCCGGTCCTCGAAGCCCTTGGTCAGGTGCTCGGCCTCGAGCACGATGTCACCGAGACGCGGGCCCGGCGGGATGTTGATGTCGGCGGCGTCGATCTTGCGCGCCTTGTCGGCCTCGGCGGCCATCTCCTCATAGCGGGCCAGACGCGACTTGGACTTGGTCTGGCGCGCCTTGGCGTTGGAGCGGACCCACTCCAGCTCCTTCTCCAGCATCTTGGCGCGCTTGGCGTCCTTGGCGCCCTCGACCTTGAGCCGCTCCTTCTTGGTCTCGAGGTAGGTCGAGTAGTTGCCCTCGTAGCCGTGGATCGAGCCGCGGTCGACCTCGGCGATCCACTCGGCGACGTTGTCGAGGAAGTAGCGGTCGTGGGTGACGGCCAGGACGGCACCCGGGTAGGACTTCAGGTGGCCCTCGAGCCACTGGACCGACTCGGCGTCGAGGTGGTTGGTGGGCTCGTCGAGGAGCAGCAGGTCGGGTTGCTGCAGGAGCAGCTTGCACAGGGCGACTCGGCGGCGCTCACCACCCGACAGGTTGTCGACGAGGGCGTCGGACGGCGGGCAGCGCAGCGCGTCCATCGCCTGCTCGAGACGACTGTCGAGGTCCCAGGCGTTGATGTTGTCGAGCTCGGTCTGCAGGTCGCCCGTCTCGGCCATCAGGGCATCCTGGTCGGCGTCGGGGTCGCCCATCTCCATGTAGGCGTCCTCGAGGCGCTTCATCTTCGCCTTGGTGTCGGCGACGGCCTCCTCGACGTTCTCCAGCACCGTCCTGCCCTCGGTCAGCGGCGGCTCCTGCTGGAGCATGCCCACCGTGGCGTCGGGGTCGCGCACGATGTCACCGTTGTTGGGGACGTCGAGCCCGGCCATCAGCTTGAGCAGCGAGGACTTGCCCATGCCGTTGGGGCCGACGACACCGATCTTGGCCCCGTGCAGGAACGACAGGGTCACGTTGTCGAGGACGACCTTGTCGCCGTGGGCCTTGCGGACATTGCGCAGGGAGAGGACGTATTCCGCCATGGGGCAAGGCTACGCAGCGCTTCCCCGGGGAGCACGACCGGGCTGCCTCGGGCTGCCTTCCTCAGGCCGCCGGCGCGGTCCCCTGCTGCTCGGTGGTCGCGACCGCCTTGGAGAAGGACGCCGTCCCCCTGGTCAGGTCGTGGCCGACGGTGATGGCCTCGATCTCGATCGAGATCGTCTCGACGCCGGCCTTGTTGACGTAGGTGCGGTGCTGCAGCCGGCCATGGACGATGACTGCGTCGCCCTGGCGCAGCGACCGCTCGCCGTGCTCGGCGAGGCGCCGCCAGGCGCTGACGGCATACCACTGCGTGTGGCCGTCGACCCACTCGCCGTTGGAGCGGTTGAAGTGCCGCGGGGTGGCGCCCACCCTGAAGTTGAGCACCGGCGTGCCGGCGACCTCGCGCAAGGCGGGGACGCTGCCGACCCAGCCCTGGATCGTCACCATCGTGTCGTTGGCCATGGCCCTGTCCTCCATCGTGTCCGTGCGACTCGCTCGTCGCACCGGCACGCCGTGTGCCGGTGTCGACCAGTGGACGCGACGGAGCCGACGCCGCGCCGCCCGAGGTCGAGCCCCTGTGGAGGGCCCCGGCGAGACGACGGCCTGTGGACCGGAACCGGTGTGTGCGGTGACGAGAGAGTCGGACGACCCGGCCCCGGGACCGGGTCAGCGACCGCCGCGAGCCGTCGCGATGCCGCGCCGGAAGGCGGTGTAGGAGGCGATCTCACGGGTGACCGGCACGACGATCTCGGCGTCGAGGAGGCGGTGGACCACGTCGCGCAGATCCTCGTCAGCCGCGTCCGCGCGGGAGCGGGCGAGCCCGCCGACGAGCACCCGGCCGACCACGGCCAGCAGCAGACCGAGCACGAGCCCGGCCACCGCCACGATCGCGGGCAACGGGGCGCCGGCCACCGCCGGCAGGTCGTCGGCGGTGCCCTGCACGAGCGCGGCACCCCACCAGACCAGTCCACCGAGGACGGCGAGCAGCAGCACCCAGTGCAGCAGCCGCACGGCGCCCACCCAGAACGGCAGCCGGGCCCCCAGGTCGACCCGGCCCAGCTCACGGGACAACGCGTCGCCCAGCGCCGGGAGGCGTCCGGCCGCGGCGGAGCGCAGGTCGCCCGCCCACGGCGGACCGACGCCCTCGGCGGCCTCGTCGACGAGCCCGCGGACGGACGTGTCGACCGACGAGCGGTCCAGCGGTGCGACCTGCGGAGCCTCGGAGCTCTCATC
The DNA here is from genome assembly GCF_004912195.1 of Nocardioides caeni. Taxonomy (GTDB): domain Bacteria; phylum Actinomycetota; class Actinomycetes; order Propionibacteriales; family Nocardioidaceae; genus Nocardioides; species Nocardioides caeni. The sequence continues at coordinate 70,428 of NZ_STGW01000001.1, read as the reverse complement.
GTCGTCGCCGCGCCGCAGCAGGGCGAACGGCGGCCAGGCGACGGCCGCTCGGGCGCGCACGCCGACGGTCCGCTCGATGCCGTCGACGACGGCCGAGACGCCAGCCGCGTCCGCGACGACGTCCTCGAGGTCACGCACCCGCTCGGCACGCAGCTCCACGGCGGGCGTGGCGCCGCCGGCCTGCTCGAGGCGGCCCGCGGCCGCCTCGAGGTCGGCGGCGACGCGCGCGTTCATCGCGGCCTTGTCCTGGACCCGGCGACGGATCTCCTCACGCAGCGTGTCCATGCCGATGCCCTCGCGGGCCGAGATGCCCAGCACCGTCACCAGGGGCAGGCCGTCGGCGGCCAGCAGCCGACGAACGTCGTCGATCATCGCCTGGCGACGCTCGACCGGGACGGTGTCGATGTGGTTGAGCGCCACCACGATCACGTCCTGGTGGGTCGCGAGCTTCTTGAAGTAGCGGTCGTGGACGGCCGCGTCGGCGTACTTCTGCGGATCCAGGATCCACACCATCAGGTCCGTGCTGGCGACGAGACGGTCGACCTCGAGGTGGTGGGAGACCTCGGTCGAGTCATGGTCGGGCAGGTCCAGCAGCACGACGCCGTCGAGCTCGGTCGCGTCGGGATCGCGCTGCCGCGAGTCGAGCATCGAGTCACGCATCGTCTGGTGACGCGGCGGGATGCCCAGCCACTCGAGCAGCTCGCCCGCGCCCTCGCTGCCCCACACGACGGCCGTCGCCCACGACGTGGTCGGGCGGCGGATGCCGACGGAGGAGAGCTCCAGGCCGGTGAGGGCGTTGTAGGTCGACGACTTGCCGGAGCCGGTGGCGCCGGCGATGGCGACGACCGTGTGCCGGGCCGAGAGCCTCAGCCGGCCGGTCGCCTTCTCCGCCGCGGCCGCGACGTCGTCGAGCAGCCCGTCGGAGATCCGCCCGCGGGCAGCGGCGCTGGCGTCGGCGAGCCCGGCCACCCGGTCGCCGAGCGCCGTCCCGCGGGTCGCGAGGTCGCCCCGTCCGTCAGCCGATCCGGTGGTGCTCGTCGAGCTGGTCGTCACAGGTGTCCACCCGTTCCCTTCTTGGCGGCGGCGAAGCGCAGGTCGTCGACCCGGCGGGCGGCCTGTCGCAGCTGGTCGGCGGCATCCGGCTTGAGCTGCCACTGGGCGGCCGGCGCCAGGTAGCGCCCCCGCTCGGCGACCATCAGCCCGGCGAGACGCCGCGCGAGCGTGCCCCGGGCCTGGTCGATGAGGCGGTCGGCGGCGGCGCGTCCGAGGACGGTCTCGAGGAGACCGTGGCCCAGTCGCACCGACTCGGCGGCCTGGCCGCTCGGCGTCGGTCCGGCGAGGGCGACGACAGCGAGGGTCACCGACAGTCCCCGGACGCCGACGGCGAGGAAGCGGGCACTCGTGCGGGCGTCACCCGCCTCGTGCCGGACGAACTCCTGGAGCTCCTCGTGCCACCCGCGGGCATCCTGGCCCGCACGCGAGCGCAGCCCGCGCCCCGCTCGTCGCAGGTCGTCGGTCGTCGCCTCGAGCAGGGCAGCGCCGTGCCCGGTCGTCGCCCAGGCGGCCGACGCGGTCGCCGAGGCCTGGTCGGCACGGTCGACGGCGAGGGCCTCGAAGGCCAGCTCGATCGCCGCCGCGACCCGCTCGGCCTGCTGCGGCTTGCCCTTGATCGCGTTGACGAGGCGCTCGCGCACGAAGCCGACCTTCGCGTCGAGGCTGCGCACCAGCTCGCCGCTCCCGACGAACTCCTGCCACCGGGCCAGCAGGTCGCCCCGCAGCAGCGTGCCGTCGGTGCTGGCCGACAGCAGCTCGGTCTGCGCGGCGTCGTAGACCGCGTCGGCGGAGGCCAGCAGCTCGCCGACGGCCTCGACCTGGGCGGCGGTCGCGTCCGCCAGGGGGAAGGCCTTCCGCGTCACCGTGCGTACGGCGCCCGCAACCGTCTGCCCGACGACGTCGCGGCGCGCGGCGCTGTCGGCGGCGAGGGCCTGCAGCCAGCCGCGGATGTCGGCGCCGTAGGACGCCGGCAGGAGGCCCTCCTCGCTGACCTCGCCCTGGGCGACGGAGAAGAGAGGGCTGTCCTTGAGGCCGCGGGCGGCCATCATCCGCGCCAGGTGGACGGAGACGGTCGCCACGTCCTCGGCGGGGGTCCGGCCGAGGACGAGCGCGACCGCGGTGTTGCGGTCGACGGCGACCTTGAGGTGCTCCCACGGGACCTGGTCGGAGTAGCGGGCAGCGGAGGTCACGAAGAGCCAGAGGTCGGCGGCCGCGAGCAGCTGGGCGGCGAGCTCGCGGTTGCGCTCGTCGACCGAGTCGACGTCGGGTGCGTCGAGGAGGGCGAGGCCGCGCGGGACGTTGGCGCTGGCGACGAGCTGGATCGCCGACTGGTCGTTGGTCGACTGGTGGACCCGCTTCAGGTCGGGCAGCAGGCGGTCCTGCCCGAACCAGCGTCCGTCCTCGGGGTGGTGCACGAGGACGGGCGAGCGAGTGGTCGGCCGCAGGATGCCGGGAGTGGTCACCCGCTCCTGGACGAGGGTGTTGACGAGCGTCGACTTGCCGGCGCCCGTCGAGCCGCCCACGACGACCAGCAGGGGCGCCTCGACCTCGGTCAGCCGCGGGATGATGTAGTCCTCGAGCTGCTCGATGATGTGGTCGCGACCGACCCGCAGCGCCTCGATGCCGGGGAGGTCGAGCGGCAGTCCGGCGGCCCGCAGGGCGCCGTGCAGGCGCACGACCTCCGTCAGCATCCGACTGTTGAGGCCGTCCCCCACGAGGCCGTCGGTGGCCGGGTGTCCGTGGGTCATCGCTGTGGTACCACCTGTCCGGGGAACACGATCCGTGGTCGGGCCGCCTGGATGCGCCCGACGAAGTCCTGACCACGCAACTGCCAGTCGTGCGGAGCCGTGCCGCGCAGCAGCCGGTGGTGCAGGTAGCCGAGCTCGATCGCCGCCTGCTGGTAGGCCCGCACGGCCCGCTCGGCCTCGCGCCCGCCCTGGCGGCGGGCGTGCTGCCGCGCGTCGCGGCGGGCCCGCAGGTCGACCACCCAGCCGATGTCGGTGGCGGGGATGAGGCCCCGCTCGGCGGCGTCGGTGAGCGCCATGCGCAGCAGGTGCGCCTCGGTCTCCCGCAGCCACCAGGCCAGGGCGACCAGACCGACGAAGGCCGGCGCCATGATCACGACGTAGACGACGAGGAAGCCGCCGAGGCCGAAGACCGTCGAGGTGTTCCACAACGCATGCGCACCCACCGCGACGACGTACCCGATCATCGGCGCCACCATCCGCACGGCCCGCGACCGGGACGCGACGGCGAGACCCACACCGATGCCGATGAAGGCGGTGAAGAACGGGTGCGCGAAGGGGCTGAAGACGCAGCGCAGCACGAAGGTCCAGGTGAGGGCGCCGACGCCGCCGGGGCCCGCGCCGTCGGTGCCGTCGAAGGCCGCGATGAGGTAGAGGATGTTCTCGGTGAAGGCGAAGCCGACTCCGACCATGCCGGCATAGACGATGCCGTCGAGGACGCCGTCGATCTCGTGGCGGCGCCACCACAGCAGCAGGAGCAGGAAGAGGCCCTTGCTCGCCTCCTCGATCACCGGGGCGAGCACGGTCAGGGAGAAGTTGTCGGTGAAGCCCACGAGCAGGCCGCCGACGCCCTGCACGAGGATCGCGACGACCGTCGCGACGAAGGCCCCCCACGCCAGGCCGGCGGCCAGCAGGCGCTTGGGCTCGGGCTCGTAGCGATCGAGCCACAGATAGAGGGCCACGACCGGTCCGACGGGCAGTGCGGCGAGAGCCGTCGCCAGAAGAGCGGTGCCCGGCGCACCGGACAGGGCCAGCACCACGAGCACGACCAGGGCCCCCACGACGGCGGACACGGTCACGACGACCGTGAACGCGACGCTGTCTCGGGGGGCTGAGGGCATGGGGGGCAGCCTATCCGGCAGGCTCTTCCGGCTCCTGATCGCGGCGTAGGATCGGCGAGGTGAGCGAGGAAACCCCCACCGCAAGCATCGCCCCCGGGTCGGACCCACGGTCCGAGACAGGGCTCGACACCGAGCAGCACGATCCGGCCGTCCCGGCAGCCTACGCCGCCTTCATGCGGACCGGCTGGGACGACCGGGTCAGCGAGGTCGCGGCGCATCCCGTGGCCGCTCCCGCGGCGGCCCGGCGCGCCCGACTGGCCGAGGCGTTCCCCGGCGAGCGCCTGGTGCTGCCGGGCGGCGGCTACAAGGTCCGCTCCTACGACACCGACTACCGCTTCCGGGCCGACACCGCGCATGCCTACTTCAGCGGCAACCAGACCTCGGATGCCGTCCTGGTGATCGAGCCCGACGGCGAGGGTCTCCTCTACGCCCGGCCGCGCTCGGGACGCGACAGCGACGAGTTCTTCCGGGACCGGACCTACGGCGCCCTGTGGGCCGGGAAGCGTCCGTCGGCGGAGGAGCTGGCAGCCGCCCTGGGGCTCAGGGTGCGTCACGTCGACCAGCTGCAGGACGATCTGACCGGCTCGACGAAGACCCGCGTGCACCGGGGTGTCTCGGCCGCGGTCGACGGCTGGGTGACGCCCGATGCCGAGCGCGACGCCGAGCTGGGCCGGGTCGCCTCCGAGATGCGCCTGGTCAAGGATGCGTGGGAGCTCGGCGAGCTGCAGGCCGCCGTCGACGCGACCACGCTGGGCTTCGAGGACTGCGTGCGGGAGTGGGACCGGGTCGTTGAGCACGGCGAGCGCTGGCTGGAGGGCACCTTCTTCCGCCGGGCCCGCACGATGGGCAACGACCTGGGCTACGACTCGATCGTCGCCTGTGGATCGCACGCAACGACCCTGCACTGGATCGAGAACTCCGGTCCGATCACGCCCGGCCAGCTCGTGCTGTGCGACATGGGTGTCGAGGGCGCCAACCTCTACACCGCCGATGTCACCCGGACCCTGCCGGTTGCGGGGCGGTTCACGCCCCTGCAGCGCGACCTCTACTCGCTCGTTCTGCAGGCGCAGGACGCCGCGATGGACGTGCTCGGTCCCGGCGCTCGCTTCCTGGCCGGTCACGAGGCGGCGATGGTGGTCCTGGCCCACGGTCTCGAGGACCTCGGCCTGCTGCCGGTCTCCGTCGAGGAGGCACTGGACCCGGACTCCAAGGTTTACTCCCGCTGGACCCTCCACGGCGTCAGCCACATGCTCGGGATGGACGTGCACGACTGCGGGCAGGCCGCCCCCGAGGCCTACCGCGAGGCGGAGCTCGCCGAGGGCATGGTGCTGACGGTCGAGCCGGGCCTCTACTTCCAGGCCGACGACCTGCTGGTGCCCGAGGAGCTGCGCGGCATCGGCATCCGGATCGAGGACGACGTCGTCGTCACCGCCGACGGCATCCACAACATGTCCGCCGCCCTGCCACGGACGGCCGAGGGCATCGAGGAGTGGATGGGGTCGTTGAGCGGCTGAGCCCCGCGTGAGTCATGTCCTGACGGTGGCCGCGCAGGGCGGTGGCTGCGTGAGGTCCACGAGACGAAGGCAGCCGCAGGTCGAACTTCCCGGGGTCCCCTCAATACGCTCCGGCGGGCAGGGAACCCCGCTAGGGTCCACTGCCGTGGCGCCTCGGTGGATCCCCCTGCTCCTGACCGGACTGTTGGCCGGTTGCGGAACTCACGACACGCCGTCGGCGTCAGAACCGGCCCCGATCGAGAGCCTCACCACCGGCGACGAGGCGGAGCTGTCGCCGGGGATCCACTTCCGGGTCGCCGTGGACTCAGTCGGCGGCGACGGCGAGCAGATCTGGCTGACCACCTCCGTCTCGTGGGACGGCTGGGACGCTCCGCCCGACTCGCGCCTGTCCGTCGCCCCGACGTTGCATTGCTCGTCGTCGAAGCAGGCTGGTTCGTCACGGTCTGCCACCACCGTGGACGCGGGCCATGGCGGCGGAGGCCAGCTTGTCGACTTGCTGATGCCCGCTGACGAGAGCGGCGAACCACTCACGGAATGCCGGGCGCCCGCCTACATCGCCATCGGCTCGACTCACTGGCAGCTCGGACCCATCGATCTCGACTACCTCAACTCTGAACTCGCGAAGACCCCCGGCCGGCCGTACAGCTGGGTCGACACGGACGCCCGCTTCTCGTCCGGGTACCAAGTCGTGGTCGTCCCCAAGATGAGCACCGCCGAGGCCAAGGGAATCCTGGACCTGGAAGGCCAGGCGGACTTCGCGGGAGACGGCGAGGGAGTCCTCGTCGCACAGCGCGGCGGCGCGGCGGTTCTCTTCACCTGGTTCGACGTCGTGCCCGAGGAGTCGATGCGTGCCCTGAGCCGCGATGGCACGGTGGCGTCGTACAGCACCACCGTCAACGGCGACGACCACGTGTTCGTCGCCATCAACGGCAAGGCGGTTCGCAGCTTCGACCCGTTTCTCGACCACGACTACCTCGGCACCGAGCCGATGGCTGAGGAGGAGGGCCTCGACTTCGAAGGCGACACCCGGCCGGCTTCGTGGCACCTGCTCGAGCGAGTGACCAGCGTCCCCATCACTCCCGAGTGGTTGCTCGAGGACGAGCATCCGGCATACCTGCTGCCCCACTGAGCCTTCCGATCCCGCGGCCCAACCGACCCGTCAGACCAGGTCGAGGGTCCCGAGATCGCGTATCGCCGCACAGCACCGGGAGGTCATGGTGGCGAACATCGCGTCGCCGCGCTCGGTGCGGGTGCCGTAGGCCTGGCCGAAGACGGTGACCAGCGGCCCCTGGAGCTGGGCGAAGCGGTAGTCGTCCCAGCACTCCTCCAGGGAGTACGACGCCACGCCATGCCCCACCAGCGCGCGGTGGTAGGCCGCGACCAGGTCGCGCTCGGCCTCGCGTCGCGGCGCCGGGTCGAGGCTGGTGGCGATCACGTAGGCCAGGTCGCGCGCGGGCAGCGCCAGGCTCAGGGTCTGCCAGTCGACGGCGACCACGCCGGGCGAGCCGTCGGGTGGGAAGAGCAGGTTGTCGAGGCGGTAGTCGCCGTGGACGAGGCCGAAGCGCTCGGCTCTCGCCAGTGCCCAGCGCTCGATCACGGCGGGGATCTCGCGCACCGCCGCGGCGTCCTCGGCGGACAGCGCGTCGCCCAGGTTGGCGAGGAAGAGGTCGACGGCGGGACCGAACAGCTCCGCCATGAGCGCGGCGTCGTCGGGGCCGTTGAGCGAGAGTCCCTCGACGTCCAGCAGCGTCGGGTCGCACCAGCGGGGACCGTGGAGACCGGCGAGGTTGACCACCGCGTCCTCGACCGCGGCCGCGGACGCTCCCGCGATCTGGTCGCCCTGGACGGCCGGCGCGAGGTCCTCGAGCAGCAGCACGAACTCGCCGTCCTCCCCCACCCCGTCGGCGTACGACGCGTGGGGCACGCGGACCGCGACGGTCGGCGCGATCTCGCGATAGAACCGCAGCTCGGTGCGGTAGGGGTTCGCGAGGAGCGCCCGCGCTCCGGGGTCGGCGGCGGGCAGCTTGGCCAGCAGGGTCGCCGGCAGCGTGGCATCGCCGTCCAGCGAGAGCCGGTGGCAGGTCCCGATCTGACCGGTGCCGACCGGTGTCGCCTCGACCGACCGGACGTCGTACCCGAGGGCGAGGGAGAGCCACTCCGGCGTGATCTCCTCGATCCTCGTCACCATCGGGGCGCTCACCGGGCCACCTCCGCCCGGCCCGGGTTGACGGGCAGGCGGTCGAGGACGTCGGCGTCGCGTCGCGCGGCCCACGACCGGACCACCGGAGCGAGCTCGCTGGGCGTCGCGCCGTGCAGGATCACGGAGTCGGCGCCGGCGTCGAGCTGGTCCTGGATGCGGGCCGCGCAGGCGTCGGCCGTGCCGGTGGCCGAGGCGGCGAGCCAGTGCGCGGGCAGCACCTCCTCGCGCAGTCGCGTCAGCTCCTCGACGGTGCCGATGGCGTCGAACGCGCCGGGATAGCCGACGACGAGCGGGTGCTCGCGGAAGCGCTGCAGATCGTCGAGCGACCAGCCGTTGGCGCGGACGAGGACCTCGCCGTAGCCCTGGAGGTACGTCGCCAGCCGGCCCACCAGCTTGCGCAGACGCGCCTCCTCCGGGATCGAGTCCTCGACCGTGGCAAGGACCGACCACACTCGCACGGACGCGGGATCACGACCGGCGGACTCGGCGGCGGCCCGGATGATCGCGACGGCTCGGGCCAGGGTCTCGTCGGTGAAGAACGTGTGCAGCACGACGCCGTCCGCGACGCGGCCGGCGAGCTGCAGTGACTTCTCGCCGATGGCCATCATCAGGACCGGGATGTCCTCGTCGAAGGAGGAGTCCTGGGAGAGCCACGGGTAGTCGCCGGCCGGGCCCGAGTGTCCGAAGCCCTCGCCGTGCCACAGACGGCGGTAGATGCCGATGGCGTCGGCCATCTGTGCGCCGGTGACCCGCGGCAGGCCCATCACGTCGAAGAGCAGGTCGAAGCCGCGACCGAGACCGAAGGCGTAGCGACCGCCGCTGAGCCGGTGCAGCGTGGTGGCCATGGTCGCGGTGACGAGGGGGTGGCGGGTGTTGTGGTTGGTGGCCGCGGTGCCGATGCCGATCCGGTCGGTCGCCGCGGCGACGGCCCCGGCCAGCACCCCGGCGTCCTTGACGTTGAAGCGCTCCGACAGGAAGACCGAGCCGATGCCGAGCGACTCCGCGAGCCGCGCCTCGTCGACGAGGTCGCGGGGCGAGTCGGTGTGGCCGGCCAGGCCGTAGCAGCCGATCTCCGGCATCAGGGGCGTCGTCACCGCCGCAGCATGACAGTCGTCTGGACACCTGTCCAGCGTTGTGTTCGCAAAGTTCCAGCCCTTGCGACTTCCGAGTAACCCCGCTGCGGCGCCAGACTCGAGGGGTGCCTCGGAGAACTGCCACCGCCTCGTCGTACTCGATCACCATGCGCCTGCACACGCCGACGGACCACAGCGTCGTCGGCGAGGTCGCCACGGCCATCGCCGCGGCGGGCGGCATGGTCACCGCGATCGACGTCGCGGAGTCGAGCAACCAGCGGCTGACCCTCGACGTCACCTGCTCGGCCGCCGACGCCGAGCACGCCGCGGAACTGCAGGACGCGGTCGCGGCCGTGGAGGGTGTCGAGGTCCACAAGGTCTCGGACCGGACGTTCCTGATCCACCTGGGCGGCAAGATCGAGGTCGCGTCCAAGGTGCCGCTCAAGACGCGCGACGACATGTCGCTGGCCTACACGCCCGGCGTCGGTCGGGTCTCGATGGCGATCGCGCAGAACCCGGAGGACGTGCGCCGGCTGACCATCAAGGGCAACGCGGTCGCGGTCGTGACCGACGGCTCCGCGGTCCTCGGACTCGGCAACATCGGGCCCGGTGCGGCGCTGCCGGTGATGGAGGGCAAGGCCGCTCTGTTCAAGCGGTTCGGTGACATCGACGCGTGGCCGATCTGCCTCGACACCCAGGACACCGACGAGATCGTGCGCGCCGTCGAGCTCATCGCGCCGGGCTTCGGCGGCATCAACCTCGAGGACATCGCCGCGCCCCGCTGCTTCGAGATCGAGGCGCGGCTGCGCGAGCGTCTCGACATCCCCGTCTTCCACGACGACCAGCACGGCACCGCCATCGTCGTCCTCGCCGCCCTCACCAACGCGTTGCGCGTGGTCGAGAAGGCGATCGAGTCGGCAAGGGTCGTCGTCTCCGGCGCCGGCGCAGCCGGGACGGCGATCGTGAAGCTGCTGCTCGCGGCAGGCGTGCGCGACGTGGTGGTCAACGACCGGACCGGGGCGCTCGTCGAGGGCGACGGCGCCCTCTCCCCCGCCCACGCCGAGCTCGCCGCGCTCACCAACCCCAACGGTCGCCGCGGTTCGCTGCAGGAGGTGCTCGTCGGGGCCGACGTGTTCATCGGCGTCAGCGCCCCCAACATCCTCCAGCCCGAGTGGATCGGCTCGATGGCCGAGGACGCCGTCGTCTTCGCCCTCGCCAACCCCGATCCCGAGGTCGACCCCGCCCAGGCCGCGAAGTACGCCGCCGTCGTCGCCTCGGGCCGCTCCGACTTCCCCAACCAGATCAACAACGTCCTGGCCTTCCCCGGCGTGTTCCGCGGCCTCCTCGACGCACGCGCGCACGAGGTGACCGTGGAGATGTGCCTGCGCGCTGCCGACGCCATCGCCCACGTCGTCCGGGACGACGAGCTCAACGCCAGCTTCATCATGCCGTCGGTCTTCCACCCCGAGGTGCATCACGCGGTCGCCGCGGCGATCGCCGGGCACTGAGCTGCGGCTGGAATACTGGCGCGCGAGCCTCCGTAGCTCAACTGGATAGAGCTTCCGGTTTCTACCCGGATGGTTGCGGGTTCGACTCCTGCCGGGGGCGCTCTCACGCGTCCGGCGCGCCTTCGCAGCGAGGCGCGCCGGGCGCCGTACAAAAGGACGCAGCCCCGCGGAAGTATGAGCTCCGCGGGGCCGAATGCTCTCGGCTCAGCTGTCAGCCGGCGTGGGCGTCGATCTCCGCCAGCACCCGCGCCTTGACGTCGTCGGGCGCGAAGGACGCCTCGACACCGGCGCGGGCGAGGTCAGTGACCCCTGCGTCGTCGAGACCGAGCAGATCGGCAGCGATCTCGTACTCGCGGTTGAGCGTGGTGCCGAACATCGGCGGGTCGTCGGAGTTGATGGTCACGACCACGCCGGCCTCGACGAACTGCGCCAGCGGGTGCTCGGCCAGCGTTGCCACGGCCCGGGTCGCGACGTTGGACGACGGACACACCTCGAGCGGGATCCGGGTCTCGGCCAGGTGGGCCAGCAGCGCGGGGTCCTGCGCGGCCGACGTGCCGTGGCCGATCCGCTCGGCGCCGAGGTCGCGCAGCGAGGTCCAGATGGTCTCCGGGCCGGTCGTCTCGCCGGCGTGCGGCACCGAGTGCAGACCCGCGGCGCGCGCGGCCTGGAAGTGCGGGACGAACTGCTCGCGCGGCACGCCGATCTCCGGCCCGCCGAGCCCGAAGCCGATCAGCCCGTCGGGGCGGTGGTCGAGCGCGAAGCGCAGCGTCGCGTCGGCAGCGGGGATCCCCGACTCCCCCGGGATGTCATAGATCCAGCGCAGCACCAGCCCGAAGTCGCGCTCCGCCGCCAGCCGCGCGTCCTCGATCGCCTCCGTGTAGGCCTCGATCGCCATGCCCCGGTCGGGATCGTCCGGCAGCACCGACGTGTACGGCGTGCAGGTGAGCTCGGCGTAGCGCACCGACTGTCCCTCGTGGAGCTCGCGGGCGATCTCGTAGGTGAGGAACCGGACGTCCTCGGGCTCGCGGATCAGGTCGACGACAGCCAGGTAGACCTCGATGAAGTGGGCGAAGTCCCGGAACGCGAAGAATTCGCGCAGCAGCTCGGGGTCGGCCGGTACGACGCCGGGGTGCCGGGCGGCGAGCTCGGCGACCATGCGGGGCGACGCCGAGCCGACGTGGTGGACGTGCAGCTCGGCCTTCGGCAGGCCGGCGATGAAGGCGGGCGTCGCCCGGGGCTGGGCGGTCATCCTCAGTCGACCGCGCCGATGATCCCGCGGGCGAGGCCGTCGACGCCGCCACCGGTCTGGAAGACCTCGCCGTCGACGAAGACGGTCGGCGTGCCCGAGACGCCGGACTCCCGCGCCTCGGCGGTCGCGCCGTCGACCCAGCCCTCCTGGTCGAGGCCCTCGATGCCGCCTCGGACGTCGGCCTCCGTCGCACCGGCCTCGACGGCGAGCGCAACGAGCTCGTCGTCGGTCAGGTAGGAGTCCTCGTCGCCCTCGGTGGGCTGGCGCTCGAAGAGCAGGTCGTGGAACTCCTTGGCGGCCTCGTCGCCGGCGGTGTCCCGGACGACGGCGAAGGCGTTGGCCGCGCGGATCGGGTAGTCGGTCTCGATCATCTGGCTGAGCAGGTCGAAGGGCCGGTATTCGACGCGCACCTTGCCCTCGGCCGCGAGCTCGGCCAGGTTGTCGCGGGTGGCTGCCTCGAGCTGGCCGCAATAGGGGCAGAGGAAGTCCTCGTAGATGATCACCGAGTGGGGGGCGTCCTCCTCGCCGATCACCAGCCCGTAGTCGCTCTTGCCGATCGCCGGGATCCCGGCCTCGAGCTCGTCCTGCTCCTTGTCGGTCTGGATCTTGCCGATCAGGATCGCGCCACCGACGATCGCGATCATCGCCACGACGACACCGAGGATGGTGAGGATCCGGCGACGGGCCTCCCTCTTCTCCTGCACCGCGCGCATCTCGGCGGCCTTCTGTGCGCGAGCGGCGGCCTTCGACGAGGACGACGACATCAGTTCTCAGCTCCTTCAGCGACCTCGACGGGCTCGTCGGGTCGACGGTCGAACAGTACGGAATCAAGGGCGAGCCGGGTGCGTCGTACGCACACGACCAGGAGGGATGCGGCCAGGAGGGCGACGTCGCGGGCGATCTCCCACGGGTACTGGTCAGCAGCGTCGGCGTCGTAGCCACCACCGCCGAAGCAGCCGCAGTTGATCTCGATGCCACGCGCCCACACCGAGGCGATGCCGACGATGAACGCCACGAACAGCAACGCGGAGATGGCGGCGGCGCCTCGGGCGAAGAGGCCGAGCACCAGGGCGAGCCCGATCACGAGCTCGAGCGCCGGCAGGGCGAGGCCCACCCACTCGGCCACCGACCAGGGCAACAGCTGGTAGGCCCGGACGGCCTCGACGCTGGCCGCCGGGTCGGCGATCTTGAGGGCCCCTGCGACGATCCACACGCCACCGGTCACCAGCCGGGCGAGCAGACCCAGCCAGGCCAGTCCCTTCCACACGTGAGCGAGCGTAGCCCGCGCCTCTGAGCACTCCCTGAGAGCCCGCAGCACCCCGCTCGGCTCCCCGGCGTACGGCGTAGGGTGGCCGATCGTGAACGAACGACTGGTCTGGATCGACTGTGAGATGACGGGGCTCGACCTCGTCAACGACGCGCTGGTCGAGGTGGCGGCCCTGGTCACCGACTTCGACCTCAACGTGCTCGGCGAGGGCGTCGACGTCATCATCAAGCCGCCCGCCGAGGCGCTGGACCAGATGATCGAGTTCGTCCGCAACATGCATGCCACCTCCGGCCTGCTGGAGGAGCTGGAGAACGGCGTGACCCTGCAGGAGGCCGAGGAGCAGGTGATGGCCTATCTGCGCGAGCACTGCACGCCCGAGAGCCGCCCGCCGCTGGCCGGCAACTCCGTCGCGACCGACCGGGGCTTCCTCGCCCGTGACATGCACGACCTCGACGCCTTCCTGCACTACCGGATCGTCGACGTCTCCTCGATCAAGGAGCTCTCGAAGCGCTGGTACCCGCGGGCGTACTTCAACGCGCCGACCAAGCGCGGCAACCACCGTGCGCTGGCCGACATCCAGGAGAGCATCGAGGAGCTGCGCTACTACCGCGACGCGGTCTTCGTCGCCGCCCCGGGCCCCGAGGCCGACCGCGCCAAGGAGCTGGCCGCCCGCCACGGCGGCTCGATCACCGGCCTCGGCGGCTGAGGCTCGAGCTGACCAACGGATCGGAGCGATACCGATTCCCGCTTCGGGACGACGTACGTCTACACTCGTCCCCGGCCGTCAGGCCATGGTGGGTATAGCTCAGCTGGTAGAGCGCCGCCTTGTGGTGGCGGATGTCGCGGGTTCAAGTCCCGTTACTCACCCCAACCGGATCGAGCCCCTGACCTTCGGGTCGGGGGCTCGACTCATTGGCGGGTTGTTGCACCGCCCTGCGCCGTGATGCCTGACTACAGTCGGGTCATGACGTCCGACGCCGCGTCGGCGGACCGACGGGCGCGGGCCGCGACGATCGACCTGCGTGAGGTCGCCGCCGACGAGCCGATCGCCCGCGAGGCGACCGCCCGCTACTTCGCCGAGCTCGATGCCACCTTCCCCGACGGCTTCGACCCGGGCGGACCGGACTCCCCCGAGCCCGGCGCGACCTACGTCGTTGCGACGTCCGACGGCGCGCCGGTCGCCTACGGCGGGATCCGGCCCGTGCCCGAGGTCGGCGCGGGGACGGCGGAGATCAAGCGGATGTGGGTGCACGACGCCTGGCGCGGCGCCGGACTGGGCTCGCGGATGCTGCGCCACCTCGAGTCGCTGGCACGCGAGCACGGGCACCGGCGGGTCGTCCTCGACACCAATGGCGCCCTGCTCGAGGCGATCGCAATGTACGAGCGCGCCGGCTACGAGCGGATCGACCGCTACAACGACAACCCCTACGCCGAGGCATTCTTCGCCAAGGAGCTGTGACCCCGCCGGCCCCTCGTTGATCGAGTAGCCGCGCCACCTTCGTTGGTCGAGTAGCCGCGAGGGACGAGCGGCGTATCGAGACCCCGGTCCCGACCCTCCCCACTTTGTCCACACCCATCCCCGCGCAGACCGCAATCTGTCGGACCTCCCGTATTGACTCCTTCCATGAGCAATCGGGTGCTCGACGAGCTACGGGAGATGGGCAAGACCGACGTCCTGTCCTTCGCGACCACGCGCCACGAGACCCGCCTCCAGGCCGAGCGCGAGCTGCTGGCAGCGGCGTATCAGTGGGCTGTCCTGCACAACCCCGACGCGCTGGACCCGTTCTCGAAATGCGCCGCCGACCGCGCCCGCCCCGCCGGCGCGGCCGGGACACCGCTGATCACCAAGTACGCCGCCGCAGCCTTCGGCGCCCGCATCCAGACGTCTCCGTTTGGTGCGAAGCGGCTGATCGCGGACGCGGTGGACATCCACCACCGCCTCCCCCGCCTCCAGGCCGGGGTCACCGCGGGGACGGTGCGGGTCGGGCACGCCAGGCATGTCGCGACCGCGACCCGAGACCTGAGCGACGACGAAGCCGCCTGGGTCGACAACGAAGTCCACGAGGCCGCGGACGGGCGGCTCGGGTGGGCCCGGTTCGAAGCACTCGTCGAGAGCAAGGTCGCCGCCGCAGCCCCCGCCACTGCGGCAGCCAAGGAACGTGCTGCTGCGCTCGAGCACGGCATCCGCCCCGCACGCGTCAACAAGCACGGCACCGCCACCCTCACCGTCCGCGGCGACGCCGCCACCATCAGGAGCATCGAGCACGCCGCCCGCGTCCGCGCGAATGAGCTCGAGGAGACACTGCCGGGCACCACCTTCGGCCAACGACAGATCGCCGCACTGGCGGGCAACGTCGGTGCCGGCAAGCCGC
>NZ_STGW01000001.1:0-55141 GCF_004912195.1 Nocardioides caeni | reverse complement strand
CCGTCACGAGAAGCCACCACCGCATCAAGACCCACGACAACTGGGAAGTGCGACAACCATTCCCCGGGATCACGATCTGGCGAGATCCCTACGGGGCCCACTACCTGGTCGACCCGACCGGCACACGACGCATCACCACCGACACCGACGGCGAGGCCAGCGGCTCGCGCCTCGAGGTCTACACCACCCAGCTGCTGCTCGACCTGGCCGGCTGACGCCGACCCACGCCCTCCCCACTCAGCCGCGCATCGGCAGACCGAACCGCCCCTTCTGGTAGTCCTCGTAGGCCGTCATCACCTCGGCCTTGGTGTTCATGACGAACGGTCCGGCCCAGGCGATCGGCTCGCGGATCGGACGACCGCCGACGACGATCACGTCCAGCTGGGGCGAGCGCGACTCCTGGCGCTCGGCGGCGGTGATCGTCAGGTAGTCGCCGGCACCGAGTACGGCGGTCTGACCGGCCCGCAGGGACGCCGGCTCGGTCGCGCCGACCGTGCCCGCGCCGTTGAGGACGTAGACGAGGGCGTTGTGCTCGACGTTCCACGGGAGGTCGAGGCGGGCGCCGGGCTCCAGGGTCGCGTGCACCAGGGCCATCGGCGTGTGGGTGGAGCCGGGGCCGTCGTGGCCACCGACGGAGCCGGCGATGACCC
Organism: Nocardioides caeni; assembly: GCF_004912195.1. Lineage (GTDB taxonomy): Bacteria > Actinomycetota > Actinomycetes > Propionibacteriales > Nocardioidaceae > Nocardioides > Nocardioides caeni. Next base: position 54,491 of record NZ_STGW01000001.1, on the reverse strand, counting down.
GCACCAGCGCGCCCGCGTCCTCCCCGGTGAGCAGTTGGACGTCGCCGGAGCGGATGTCCTGGTAGCGGGGATCGGCCAGCTTGGTGTCGCGCGGCAGGTTCACCCACAGCTGGATGCCGTGGAAGAGGCCACCCGCCTGCACCAGCCACTCCGGCGGGGTCTCGATGTGCAGCAGGCCGCTGCCGGCGGTCATCCACTGGGTGTCGCCGTTGGTGATCGTGCCGCCGCCGCCGTGGTTGTCCTGGTGCTCCATGACGCCGTCGATCATGTAGGTGACGGTCTCGAAGCCGCGGTGGGGGTGCCACGGCGTGCCCTTGGGCTCGCCGGGCGCGTACTCCACCTCCCCCATCTGGTCCATCATCAGGAACGGGTCGAGGCGGGCCATGTCGATGCCGGCGAATGCCCGGCGGACGGGGAAGCCCTCGCCCTCGTAGCCCTGCGGCGCGGTGGTCACCTGGAGCACGGGGCGTGGCTGGTCGCCCAGCCCCGGTCCGGGGATGCGGGGCAGGACGGTGAGGTCGTCGACGGTGATCGCGGGCATGGTGCCCTCCTCGGGGAGTGGGAAATGTAGTTGCCATGTCAACCATACCGCTGCGCCGGGCATTCCCGGAGCACTAGATGTGAAAGTCCAAGGGGTCGTGCTGCGAGCGGCGCTCGGCGCCGCGCCCGCAAGGCGCCGGCGCGACGGCGGTCTGGTTGCACCATCGAGCGTCGGCAACGCCGCGGGCGCGGATGCTGAGCGTCGCACAGCGCGCGAGACCTTGGACTTGCTCATCTAGGGTCGACCCATGACGCGCTACGACGTGGTGGTGGTCGGCGCGGGCCACAACGGGCTGACCGCAGCGGCCTACCTTGCCCGCTCCGGCCTCTCCGTCCTCGTCCTCGAGCGCCTCGACCGGGTCGGTGGCGCGGCCGTGTCGGCGCAGGCGTTTCCCGACTTCCCGACGCGGCTGTCGCGCTACTCCTACCTCGTCTCCCTGCTGCCCGAGCAGATCGCGACCGACCTCGGGCTCGACCTGCGCCTCGTCAGCCGGCCCACGGCGTCGTACTCCCCGGTCCGGCGCGGCGAGCGCCACGTCGGACTGCTCGTCGAGCGCGACGAGGGCGAGGCGACACGCGCGTCCTTCCGGGAGCTGACCGGCTCCGACGAGGAGTACGACGCCTGGCGCGCCTTCTATGCCGAGGTCGGCGAGCTGGCCGCGGCCGTGGCGCCGACCCTGACCGGTCCCCTGCCGACCGAGGCGGCGGTCCGCGAGCAGGTCGGCTCGACGATCTGGACCGACGTCGTGGAGCGGCCGATCGGCGCGGCGATCACGCGGCGCTTCCGCGACGACCTCGTGCGGGGCGTGGTGGGCACCGACGCCCTCATCGGGACCTTCGCCTCCCTCCACGACCCGTCGCTGGTCCAGAACCGCTGCTTCCTCTACCACCTGATCGGCAACGGCACCGGCGAGTGGCGGGTGCCCGTCGGCGGGATGGGCGCCGTGGCCGACGCCCTCGCCCGCGCCGCCCGGGAGGCCGGGGCGGAGCTCGTCACCGGCGCCGGCGTCAGCGCGATCCGCCCGGGCGACGGCCCGTCCGGCGGGGTCGAGGTGCGCTGGCACGACGGCAACCGGGAGCAGGTCGTCGAGGCCGGTCACGCGCTCGCCAACGTCGCGCCGTGGGTGCTGCAGATCCTGCTCGGCGAGCCGGAGGACGCGACCACGAAGCCCGAGGGCGCCCAGCTCAAGGTCAACTTCCTGCTCTCCCGACTCCCGCGGCTGCGCTCCGGGATCGACCCGGCCGTCGCGTTCGCCGGCACCCTGCATCTCTCCGAGGCCGCCTCCGACCTCGAGGTCGCCTGGGCGGCCGCGCGGCGCGGGGAGCTGCCCGACCCGCTGCCCGGCGAGGTCTACTGCCACTCCCTGACCGATCCGTCGATCCTCGGCGACGTCCCGCCCGGCACGCACACGCTGACCTACTTCGGCCTCCACACCCCGGCCTCGCTCTTCGCCGACGACCCGGAGGCCGGCCGCGCCGAGGCCCTGCGCCGCGCGATCGCCTCGCTCGACGCCGTCCTCGAGGAGCCGATCGAGTCCGTCGTCCTGCGCACCCCCTCGGGCGAGCCCTGCATCGAGGCAAAGATCCCGCAGGACGTCGAGGCCGACCTCGCGATGCCGGGCGGCCACATCTTCCACGGCCACCTCGACTGGCCCTGGGCGCCGCCCCGGGCCCTGCTCGACTCCCCCGCCGCCCGATGGGGCGTGCAGACGCCGTACGACGACGTGCTGCTCTGCGGGTCCGGCGCCCGCCGTGGCGGGGCGGTGTCCGGCCTGGGCGGCCACAACGCGGCACAGGCCCTGATGGAGCTGCTGGAGATGCGTTGAGACGCGCACCACGGTCGCCGCAATTTCACCGCCCGGCACCACGCTGGTAACGTTTCGCCTCGCGTTCACCCCGGTGAGCGTGGATGCACCCCTAGCTCAATTGGCAGAGCAGCTGACTCTTAATCAGCGGGTTCTCGGTTCGAGTCCGAGGGGGTGTACCAACCACGAAGGGCCTCCGCCGCGGCGGAGGCCCTTCGTCGTTCCTGACGCGTCAGTGCGCGAGCTCGGGGTCCCAGCGGTTGGCGATGAGCTTGAAGCTCGGGGTGTCGTCGAGGGAGGTGATCGCCTCGTAGATGCGCTCGTAGCCGGTCGCGGCGATCCGCCACTGGCCGTCCGGGTCACGGCGGTACTCGTCCTGGTAGTAGCCGGCACCGCGGATGACGACCTTGAAGTCGGGGACGATCACGGTGTCCTCGAAGGCCCAGGAGGCCTTCGCCGTGCCGCCGTCGACGTCGATCTCCGGGTGCTGGGCGACGTGCATGGTGATCGTGCCGTTGCTGAGATTGCCCTTCATCCACTCCACGACGGCGTCGCGGGCATCGAAGTGCAGGGGCTCGTCCATCGCCATCGTGCCGTAGCGGGCCCGGACGTCCTCGGCGAGACAGTCGCCGAAGTCCTCCCAGAGCTTGAGGTCGAGGCTACGGAAGTAGCGGTGCTTGAGGCGCTTGATCGACTCGATCGCTTCGAGGTCCATGAGGGCAGGCTAGTTCGAATCTAGAACTTGTTCTAGTACCTGTCCCGGGTGGACCGGCTCCCTCACGTCGAGTGGTGCAGGAAGAGCTCGTGCGCCAGGAAGAGATCGGTGTCGCGCAGCGCTGCCGGCTCCAGCACCATGGCGGGCGCGCCGGCGGCGAGGACCAGCATCCCCGCGCGGCGATCCAGCGGTGGCAGCAGCTCGACGTCGACGACCACCGTCTCCTCGTCGTCCTCGACGAAGGTGACCTGCTCGGCGTAGAAGTCCGCGGCCCATCGGGCGCTCTGCGGCAGCAGCACGCGCACCGTGGTCGTCGCTCGCTGCTCGGCGATCCGCTCCTCGACGTCGTCCGGCAGCTCGAAGGCGCGGTCGAGGACCTCCGCCTCGCGGATGTTGGAGAGCAGGAAGGTGCGCAGCCGTCCGGCGTCGTCCGGCGGACCGGCGTCGATCTCCCACCCCCGGCGGGTCTGCACCAACCGGTAGGGCTCGATCTCCCGCTCCGAGACCCCCGGGGCCCAGGCACGGGAGTAGACGATGCGCACGGCGCGGCGCTCGGCCCGTGCCCGCTGCAGGTCGGGCAGCATCCGGTTCCAGGTGCGGACGTCGGGGACGGCGGCGGCGTCGCCGAACATCGTCTCGGCAAGGACGTCGATCGCCTCCTCCAGGTCCGCATTGCCCGGCTCGGTCTCCAGCAGCGCGAGCGCGGCGCCATAGACCAGGCCCAGCTCGCTCGCGTCGACGTACTCGATGCCCAGGTCAGCCGGCCCGTCGGCGACCAGGCGGACGACGCCTGCCGTGCCAGGGTCCTCGTCCGCACCGTCGGCGCCGACGAACTCGAGCACGTCCGGGCGCAGGAGGCCCCACTGCCCGCCGATGTCGGCGGTGTAGAAGGCGAGCAGGTCCTCGCGCAGCTCGTCGACGGGCACGTCGAGCTCCTCGGCCAGGATCGCCAGGGACATGCCGTCGGGCTCGCGCCCCAACCGCTCGAAGACCTGCGGCAGGCGAGCGATCCGCTGGACGTACTTCGGTGCGTTCGTCACTGCCCGCTCCCCTCGCTCGACCGCACGGCCGGCACCTCACCCGGCACCTCACCCGGCACCTGACCCGGCACCTGACCCGACACAGCCAGGCCGGCGGCCTCGGCGAGTGCCGCCACCACCTCGGCCCGCACCTCGGCCGGGCCGACGACCCGCACCCGCCGGCCGAGCTCGTTGAGGCGGGCGCGCAGTGCGGCGCGGTGGGTCACGCGGTAGGTGAGGTGCACCAGGTCACCGGCGACGGGCCCCGAGGAGACCGGCTCCCCCAGCCATCGACGGACGTCGGGCTCGAAGTCGGACGCGGTCTCGAGGACCACCTCGACGGGCTCGTCGATCTCCCAGGTCATCGGGTGGAGGCCGGAGTGTCGGACGGTGACGAGCGTCTCGGCGCTGCCCCGCGCGCCCGCGACGACACCGGACATCCGGGTCACGACGAACGTCTTCAGCAGGGGCGGGTCGTCCTGCTGCCCGTCCGGCAGGTCGTCGCGCTCGACACCGCTGAGGTACCAGGCCCCGTTGCGGTTGCGGACCGACTCGGGGTGGACGACGCGGGCCGTGCCCTTGTAGGCGAATTCGAGGACCCGGTGCTCGCGCACGGCGTCCACGACCAGGTCGAGGGCGCGCGGCGCCTGCGCGGGCACCTGGGCGACCAGCGACTCGGCCACGGTGGCCTCCGGGAGGCCCAACCGCTCGGCGAGGTCCGACCTGTCGGCCAGCAGGACCGCGCGGCGCAGCGCCGACTGCTGTTGCGGGGTGAGGCGGAAGCGGAGCCGGTTGTCGACGGTGCGCATGCGATAGACGGCCGGCTCACCGGGACCACGCAGGTTCTCGATCTGCCAGCCCTGCCGCTCCAGGTGGTTGAGGTCGCGCTTGAGCTGGGTCTGCGCGTCGGCACCCCCCGCGAAGCCCGCGAGCTCAGCCAGCTCCTCACCGCTGACGCCGTTGATCGGATGGCGCTGCAGCATCGCGGCGACGCGGACCAGCCGCTCCATCGGTCCCCGTTGATCGCGTCCCGGCCCCTTCGCCACGTCGTCCCTCCCGGCTGGTCGCTGGCCTGTCGCTGCGCAGGCTACCGGGCCGTCACCGCCCGGTGACGCGGAGCGTGCGGACGAGGTCGGCGCGGATCTGCGCCGGCGTCCACGCGAAGCGCACCCACTTCTCCTGCGAGAAGAGCCTCGTCTGGTCCCTCGACCACGGCGAGCCGGGGTCCTCGTACTGGCTGTAGGTCAGGATCGTGCGCGCGTCGACCCGGCCGTCGGCGAGGTAGGAGACCGACTGGATGTGCGACGAGCCGTAGTTGATCGCCTTGTAGCGGCCCGGGTTGCCGATCGGGTCGCGGGACGCGAGCGCGTTGGCATTGCCGGCCAGGTCGCCCTCCCCGCCTCCGAGCGGGAACGCCGGGGCGCCGCGGTCGCCGGCGACCTGGAGCGAGCCCCACGTCGCGTCGAAGGCGACGCCGGCGTCGCGCACCTCGTCGATGGCGGCCTGCATGGCCGTCACGACCGGCTGCGTGGTCTTCAGCCCGCGTGGGGTGTTGAACGGATCGGCCTTCGAGAACGGCACGGTCCACAGCGCGTTGCCCGTCGGGGCCTGCTGGACGAACGCCTCGAAGATGTGGGTGCCCACCGAGTCGACGTCGGAGCGGCCGTCCCACGCCTTCAGCACGCGACAGGCCTCGGTCTCGCCGGTGGCGGCGCAGACCTCGTCGAGCCGGCCTCCCTCACGCATCACCTCGGCGGCCCGCACCCGGTTGGCGTACTGGTGCGAGCGCAGCGTCGCGGGCGTCTCCTTGCCCACGGCCAGCCGGTCCACGACGTACTGCCCGACCATCCGGGTGCGCATCGTGCGCTCGCACTGCTCGCAGCCGATGATCGACGCATAGCCCTCGAGCCGGACCTTGTCGTTGGGCGTCCAGTAGGAGTCGTTGGCGTTCATCACCCAGTCCCGGCGTACGACGGCCGGCAGGTTCTTCGGCCCGAGGATCCCCGGCCGCTGGGCATCGGCGTCCGTCCCCCACTTGCACAGGCTGTCGGCCAGCAGGCCGTTGAGCCCCGGCAGTCCGGCGACCGTCTTGAGCAGCAGGCCGACCGGCGTCAGGCAGCGGGTGGCCATCGCGTCGGTGACGTGCGGGACGACGCTGTGGTCGGCATAGAGCACCTCGCCCCGTCGGTCGGCGGCGGTCGTGTTGACCCACGGCATGCCGCCGCCGGCGTCCTGGCGGGCCAGGAGGTCGCGGCTGCTGGTCGCCTCACCCATCGCGAGGAAGGTGTCGATGGTGCGCAGATGCTCGGCGTTGGCGTCGCGGATCGCCCAGAAGCTGATCGGCGACCAGCCCATGAACTGCGACGGGCTGTCGATCACGTAGCCCTGCGGCACCCGCCACAGGTCCTCCCGGACGGTCGTGACCGAGCCGTCGGGCTGCTTGACCTCGACGTCGACGAAGCGGCGCTCGGCCTTCCTGAGGAGCCCGTTGGCGGTCAGGTAGAGCGGACCCGGACCGACGGTGAGGAACTCGTAGGGCGTGAACCGGTAGGCCGTGGAGACGGTGTGGCTCCACGCCACGTCCTTGTTCCAGCCGATGTTGACGACGGGTGAGCCGATCAGGGAGCCGCCGGCGACGTCGTACTTCCCGGGGATGGTGAGGTGCTGCTGGGCGAACTTGTAGCGCCCCGTCCACGGGAAGTGCGGGTTGCCGAGCAGCAGGCCGCGACCGGTCGAGCTGGCGTCGCCGCCGACGGCGGTGGCGTTGGAGCCGAAGTCGGTGTTCTGCCCCAGGCCGGTCAGGATCTTCTGGCGGTCGGACTCGTCGAGCTGCGCGGCGTAGGCGGCGACCTCCGACGTCGAGGTCGGCAGTGGCAGGTCGAGACCGAGGTCCGGCAGGCCGGGGTCGGCGAGCGTGGGCGGGTCGGCCTCGACGATCTCCTTGACGAAGACCCCGGAGGAGGCCAGGAGGTTGGCGAGGTAGACGCCGTACCAGAGGTCCAGCTCGGTCGCGTCGGGCTTGATCCAGGTCGACCTGCGGCAGGCCGGGTCGGTGATCCGGTTGTCACGCAGCCAGCGGTTGATGCCGGCCGTGTAGCCCTTCACCATCGCCTTGGCGCGGGCGGTGGGTCCGGCGGGCGAGGCGAGCAGGGTCTCGACGACCTTGCGGTTGCGCAGGTCGGTCACGAAGGCATCGACCTGCAGGTTGGAGGCGTCCATCGAGACGCCGTCGGCATAGCGCCCGTCGCCGCCCAGGTAGCGGGAGCGCTGGCCCCGGGCCGTCAGCACGGTGTCGGCGAGGTTGCAGATGGACGAGCTGGCCATGGCGTAGCCGCTGCCGTAGCCCAGCGAGCCCCAGTCGTCGGCCACCACGTGCGGGATGCCGTGCGTCGTGATCCGGATCGTCGCGTCGTACGTCGACGCGGCGGCCGCCTTCTCCGCGTCGGCGGGCGCCGTGGCGGCGAGCGCCGAGACGGTCAGGACGGAGGCGAGCAGGAGGGACAGACGTGAGGAGCGCACGCCCCTCCAACGGCCCCAGCGTGACCTGCGTTACGCCGAAGTGGAGACCCCTCGCGAGATCAGACCCGACTCAGAGGTAGAGGCCTGCGGCCTCGTCGGCGAGCCGATCGGCGGCCACGGCGTGGATGTCGCGCTCGCGCATCACGACGTAGACATCGCCGGACACCTCGACCTCGGCCTTGTCCTCGGGGTCGTAGAGGACCCGGTCACCGGAGACGACGGCCCGGCAGTGCGGACCCACCGCGACGACGCGGGACCAGGCGAGCCGACGAGCGCCCATCGCCGCGGTCGCAGGGATGACGATGCCGCCGGAGGAGCGTCGCTCGCCCGCCTCGCTGTCGGTCTCGCACAGGATGCGGTCGTGCAGCATCTTGATGGGTGTCTTGTCGGACACGGTGTGAGAGTCGCTCTCAGTCGGTGCTGGTGACCTTGCGGAGCACCACGATCACGGCGATGACGCCCACGACCGCACCGACGGTCTTGAGGATGTTGTCGGTGCGGGGCTCGCCGGTCTCGGCGTTGACGTAGTGGGCCTTCACGGCGGCGACCTCGCGACCCACGATCGTCTTCGGGTGGGACCGGTAGAGCAGCTGGTCGATGGTGCCGGCGAGGCGCTCGCGGGCTTCCTCGATCTCGCGCTCGATGTCGGAGGGGCTGTTGCTCACCCGGGCAGGCTATCAACCGGGATGGACCGGGGGTCGAAGCCCCATGGCAGTTCCAGCCGGTGGGCACGCATCAGGGCCTCATCCGTGAGCACGTCGTACGTCGCCGCGTCGGCCACGACGCGTCCCTGGCTGAGCACGACCGACCGGGGGCAGAGCTCGAGCGCGTAGGGCAGGTCGTGCGTCACCATCAGCACGGTGATGTCGAGTGAGCGCAGGATGTCGGCGAGCTCACGGCGCGACGCCGGGTCGAGGTTGGAGCTGGGCTCGTCGAGGACGAGGATCTCCGGCTCCATCGCGAGCACGGTGGCGATGGCGACCCGGCGGCGCTGGCCGAAGGAGAGGTGGTGGGGCGGGCGGTCGGCGTCGTCGGCCATGCCGACCTGCTCCAGGGCCGCCATCACCCGCTGGTCGAGCTCGGGGCCGCGCAGGCCGAGGTTGGCCGGTCCGAAGGCCACGTCGGCGCGGACCGAGCCCATGAACAGCTGGTCGTCGGGATCCTGGAAGACGATGCCGACCCGGCGGCGGATCTCGAGCAGGTTCTTCTTCGTGACCGGCAGTCCGCTGACGGTGACGCTGCCCTCGCCGTGCCCGGTCTCGCCGGAGAGGATGCCGTTGAGGTGCAGCACCAGCGTGGTCTTCCCGGCGCCGTTGGGCCCCAGCAGCGCGACCCGCTCCCCCGCGTGCACGTGGAGGTCGACGCCGAAGAGGGCCTGATGGCCGTCGGGGTAGGCGAAGGCGAGACCCCGGACGTCGAGGACGGGTGTCATCGGGCCTGCTCGGGCAGGCGGCCGTCGTAGCCGCGCGACAGCATCGCGAGGTGGACCCGCTCGCCCCGCTCGTAGGACCGGACGAAGAGGGCACCGAGCGTCCGGGCGAGCGCCGGCCAGTGCCGCGGGGAGCGGGGATCGACGCCACGGGATCGCATGGCCGTGATCATCCTCCCCAGGTCGGCGGTGACGACGTCGAGGTAGCGGATCATGAACGACATGATCTGCACCAGCAGGTCGGGGAAGCGCAGCCGCTGGAGCCCCTGCAGGACGTCGGCGGGCTCGGTCGTCGCTGCCAGCGTCAGCGAGGCCAGCACACCCAGGGTGCCCTTGACGGCCAGCCCCCAGGCGGCGACCAGGCCCGACTCGGACACCGTCAGCTCCCACCCGCCGGGCATCGACAGGGCGACGCGCGGGCCCTCCGCCACGAACGGGATGAGCGCCGCGAACAGGAGGAACGGCACCTCGATGACCATGCGCGGCAGCACGTAGCCCAGCGGGACCCGCGCCAGCGCGAGCACGCCGAGCAGCACCAGGAGGTAGCCGCCGAAGACCGGATACCACTCCCGCGGCGTCGCGACGACGACCAGGGCGAAGCCGAGCAGGCCGAGGATCTTCAGGTGCGCGGGGGCGCGGTGGACCACCGAGTGCCCGTGGAAGTGCAGGCGGTGCCCGTGCCCGGCGCCCATCGCGACCCGATCAGGCTCTCGGGGTCGTGGTGGCGGTCGTGGTCGCGGACGGGTCGGCCGATGCGCCGTCGATGTCCGCATCATCCGACCCGCCGCGACGTCGGAGGACCCAGAAGAGTCCCCCACCGATCAGCAGCGTCAGCGCGACGCCCGCCACGCCGGCGATGCCACCGCTGAGTCGGTCGTTGTCGACACCGCTGGTGCCGTAGTCCTCGAAGGGGCTGCCGGTCGTGACCGGGTCCTCCTCGGCGCTGTCGAGGAAGCCGGTCCTGTCGGCGACGTACTCCAGTCCGTCGGGGTGACTGCTGGCATAGAAGCTGCCGACCCCGGCGATGAGCAGCGCCACCAGCAGTCCGGTCACGAGGAACTTCCGCTGGCTGGTCACGCGCCGGCCTCCTGGGTCACGAGCGGGCGGCGGGCGGAGCGGAGGCCCCGGGCACCGTGGACGAGGTCCGGCCGGGAGGCGACGACGGCGCCGACCACGAGGCCGGTGACGACCGCCTCGCCGAGGCCGATCACGACGTGCCAGCCGACCATGGCGGCCAGCACCTTGCCGGTCGCGACGTCGGCGGTGCCGCCGATGGCGAACAGCAGGGTGAAGAACGCGGCGGCGGCGGGGACCGAGACGAGGGCGCCGACCGCGGCGGCGGCGGGCACGGACTCGATCCTGCGCGGAAGGACCATCAGGGCCAGCTTGAACACGGCGTAGCCGACCACGAGACCGACCACGGCCATCAGGGTGATGTTGGTGCCGAGTGCGGTGAGCCCGCCGTCGGCCATGAACAGCGCCTGCACCAGCAGCACCACGCTGATGCAGAGCGCGCCCGTCCACGGGCCCACCAAGACTGCCGCGAGGGCGCCCCCGAGCAGGTGTCCACTGGTGCCGGCACCGACGGGGAAGTTGATCATCTGCCCGGCGAACACGAACGCCGCGACCAGCCCGGCCATCGGCGCCGTGCGGTCATCGAGCTCGGCGCGAGCCCGGCGCAGCGCGACCCCGACACCCACGGCGGCGACGACGCCGGTGGCCACCGAGGTCGGCGCGTCGAGAAATCCGTCAGGGACGTGCATCGGGGCATCTCCTCGGGTTCGGCAGCGCGGCGCGCCGTGTAGTTGGATGGTCACCAACAGCACCACCTTATTGCATGCCTGTTGCAACAACACCTGCCCCTCAGGAGAGGTCCGAGAATGACCGACGCAGTCCGCCTTGCCCCCGGCGACCCGGCACCCGACTTCACGTTGCCGGCCGACGACGGCACCGAGGTGTCCCTCGCATCGCTGCTCGCCGAGGACCGCAAGGTGATCGTCTACTTCTACCCCGCCGCGATGACGCCCGGCTGCACCAAGCAGGCCTGCGACTTCACCGAGTCGCTCGACTCCCTGGCGGCCGCCGGCTACACGGTCGTCGGCATCTCCAAGGACGCCCCGGCGAAGCTGGCGAAGTTCCGCGAGCGCGACGGGCTCGGCATCACGCTGCTCTCCGACACCGACCTGACGACCCACGAGGGCTACGGCGCCTACGGCGAGAAGAAGCTCTACGGCAAGATGGTGCAGGGCGTGATCCGATCCACCTTCGTCATCGGAGCCGACGGCACGGTCGAGGTTGCGCAGTACAACGTCAAGGCGACCGGCCACGTGGCCAAGCTGCGCCGCGATCTCGGGCTCGCCGACGGCGCCGCCTGAGCCCTCCGACGACTGGGACAGGGAACCACCGATGAAGCTGCACGAGTCGCTCGCCGAGCTCGCCCACGACCACGGGCACGGCTTGTTCCGCGACGCCGCGGCCTTCCGCGGCTCGCTCGACGACTACCTCGACGAGGGACAGGCGTCCAGCGGCACGATCAACCTGCTGACCGACGCCGTCCGGCTCGGCGCGCTCGACGGCATGCTGTCGATGCTCGACAGCGGCGCCAACCCCGCCGACGCCGTCGACTCCGCTGGCCAGCGCCTCGCCCGTGACCGCGGCAGCGCCGACGTCCGGGGCTGTCAGTGGGCCCTGGCCGTGCTCGGCTTCGCCCTGGGACGGGTCCCCGAGGGCCTGGTCACCGGGCTCGATCCCGACGCCAGCACGGCCTCACCGCCGCAGCCGACCATGCCCTCGTCGTACCCCCCGGCGCCGCCGGTGCAGTCACCCGTGCCGCCGCCGCTGCCGCCGGTGGTCTCGCCGGCCCACCAGCCGGTCGCCCCCTCCACCCACGTGGCGAGCCCGCCGGTCGGCAACGGCTACGGCGCGGCGCCGCACGGTGCCGGCTGGTCGCAGCCCACCCCGCCGGGCGCGACGCCGAAGCGGACCGGACTGATCGTCGGCATCGTCGTCGCCGCCCTGGTCCTCATCGTCGGTGGCATCGTCGCGATCATCGCGCTCACCAGCGGCGACGACTCCGACGGACGCACCGACGACCGCTCCAGCAGCTCGGCCTCCCCGTCCGAGTCCAGCGCCACCGAGAGCCCGACCGAGATCGAGACCTCGTCCGGTCCGGTCGAGGTCCCCGACCTCGGCGGCGAGACCTTCGACGGCGTGGGCTACCGCGTGGGCTTCCCCGAGGGCTGGCAGGACGGGACCGAGGAGTTCAAGTCCACCAATCCGAACGTCACGACCCTCGACAAGGTCTTCATCTGGGGCCGCACGTTCAACAGCGCGCGCGGCAACATCATCGTCGAGATCCAGTCGTCCTACGGCAACACCGACCCTGACGAGCTCAAGGACACCTGGAAGCAGGCGCTGGTGCTCGGCGACTCGACCGCGACGATCACCGACGGCCCGGACACCGAGATCGACGGCCAGCGCGCCCTCACCGTCGACATCTCCCGGACCAACGACGGCGGCGTCACCGTCACCCAGCGCTCGGTGCTGGTGATCAGCGGCCCGACCGGCTACTCGATCACCGTCTCCCTGAAGGAGGGCGACGAAGGCGTGCTCGACGAGTTCGAGAAGGTGCTCGGCGCCTGGCGCTGGACCGACTAGGCCCAACCAACAGCAGCACCCCGCCGGAGTGGTGGAACTGGCAGACACGCAGGATTTAGGTTCCTGTGCCTTCGGGTGTGCGGGTTCGAGTCCCGCCTCCGGCACCCAGGACGCAAGCTCAGCCTGGATCAGCCCAGCAGCTGGGCGACCAGCGGCGCGATCTCGCGCAGCGCCCGGCCGCGGTGGGAGATCGCGTCCTTGTCCTCGCGCGAGAGCTCGGCGGTGGTGACGCCGGGGTGGTCGTCGGCGACGAACAGGACGTCGTAGCCGAAGCCGCCGCTCCCCCGGACCTCGCGGATCACGACGCCGTCCATCCGGCCCTCGACGACCAGCTCGCGGCCGTCGGGGTGGACGACGGCGACGGCGCAGGCGAAGTGCGCGCCCCGTCGCTCGTCGGGCACGTCGTGCAGCTGGGCGAGGAGCAGCTCGTTGTTGCGGTCGTCGCTCTTGGGCGGGCCGGACCAGCGGGCCGACAGCACGCCGGGCATCCCGTTGAGCGCGTCGACGCACAGGCCCGAGTCGTCGGCGATCGTCGGGAGACCGGTCGCGGCGACACCGGCGCGCGCCTTCAGCAGGGCGTTGCCCTCGAAGGTCGGCTCGTCCTCGACGGGCTCCTCGAACGGCGTGACGTCGTCGAGCCCGACCACCTCGAGCCCGCTGTCCGCGGGGAGGTGCTCGGCGAGGATGCGCCGCATCTCCTCCAGCTTCTTCGCGTTGCGGGAGGCGACGAGCAACCTCACGAGGACAGGGCCTCGCGCTGCAGGACGGTCAGGTCGGCGCAGCCCTTGGTTGCGAGGTCCAGGAGCGCGTCGAGCTCGGCGCGGTCGAAGGCGGCGCCCTCGGCGGTGCCCTGCACCTCGACGAACGTGCCATCGCCGGTCATGACGACATTCATGTCGGTCTCCGCGCGCACGTCCTCGACGTAGGGCAGGTCCAGGCGCGGCACGCCGTCGATGATGCCGACGCTCACGGCGGCCACCGAGCCGGTGAGGGCGCCGGGGACACCGAGCTTGGCGCAGGCGTCGGCGAGGGCGACGTACGCCCCCGTGATCGCCGCCGTGCGGGTGCCGCCGTCGGCCTGCAGCACGTCGCAGTCGATCTGGATCGTCTTCTCGCCCAGCTGCTTGTTGTCGATCACGGCACGCAGCGAGCGACCGATGAGCCGGCTGATCTCGTGGGTGCGTCCACCGATGCGGCCCTTGACGGACTCGCGGTCGGAGCGGGTGTTGGTCGAGGCCGGGAGCATCGCATACTCCGCGGTCACCCAGCCCAGGCCCGATCCCTTGCGCCACCGCGGCACGCCCTCCGACGCCGACGCCGCGCACAGCACGCGGGTCCGGCCGAACTCGACCAGCACCGAGCCGGCCGGGTGGTCGAGCCAGTTGCGGGTGATCCTGATGGGGCGCAGCTCGTCGTCGGCGCGGCCGTCCTCGCGGGTGCTCATGGAAACAACGTAGCGACCCCCTGCCGTCCCGGGAGCGGCAGGAGGTCGCCCGTCACGGCACTCGGGCTACTTGACCTCGGCCCGCGAGATCCGCCAGAGGCCGAGCGTCACGGGGATGCCGACCCACAGGACGATCGTCCAGCCGGCCTGCAGGTAGTTGATCGTCTCGACCACGACAGCATCACCGGCGAAGTCGGTGCCGGCCATGAGGGGCGTGAGCGCCGTGTTGATGTCGATCCACGGCAGGACATCCTTGGCCCAGTCGAAGATGAAGTAGAGCGGGCCCCAGACGACCAGCGGCAGCACGAGCGCCACGACGTAGAACAGCGCGATCGCGCCCGGGGTGTTGAGCAGCAGGCAGGCCAGGGCGTAGCCCATCGCGAAGAACGCGAGTTGGGCGATGACGGTCCACAGCAGCTGGGAGCCGTCGAGCTCCCACACCAGGGGGTTGCCGGTCACCGCGGCGCAGAGCAGGTTGGTGAGCGCGCCCAGCACGAACGCCAGCAGGATCGTGGCGACCGCGAGCGCCGAGACCGCGACGAGCTTGGCGCCCATCACCCGCAGACGATGGGGCTCGAGCGTGAAGGTCGTCAGCGCGTTGCGCTGACTCCACTCGCTGGTGACGACGAGGATGCCGAAGACGGGGACGAGGATCGACACCGGGAAAAAAAGCCGTCGTTGAGACCCACGACGAGGACGACGAGACCTGCCACGAGGGCCAGCAGGCCGCCCGTGATCGCGAGCAGCCAGATGCCGCTGCGGGTGTCGACCATCTTGCGCCACTCGACCGTGACCAGGCGGCCGAACGGCGTCCGGCCGCTCTTGCCCAGATCGAGGGTCGGCGGACCGACGGGCGCGGGCGGAACGGGCGGGACAGGCGGGACGGGGGTGGCGGTGCTCATGCGGGGATACCTCCGGTCGGGGTGGGCGTGACGCCGGGCACGGCCTCGCGGGCCGTCGCCGAGGTGAGCTCGAGGAAGAGGTCCTCCAGTCCGGCGCCACCGGAGCGGAGGTCGGTGAGGACGACGCCGGCAGCGAGGGCGGCTCGGCCGACCTCCTCCGGGGTGGCCTGAACCTTGAGGCCCTCGCCGAGCGGCTCGACCGCGTGGCCGCCGCCGGTGAGCGCGGCGCCCAGCGCGGCGTTGTCGAGCGAGGTCACCAGCGTGGTGGCCGCGCCGTCACCGTGGGCCAGGAGCGACTTCTTGTCACCCTGGGCGACGATCCGGCCGTGGCCGATGAGGATCATCTCGTCGGCGATCTGCTCGACCTCGTGCAACAGGTGGCTGGAGAGCAGCACCGTGCCGCCGCGGTCGGCGTAGCCCTTGAGCAGTCCGCGCATCCAGCGGATGCCGGCGGGGTCGAGGCCGTTGGCGGGCTCGTCGAGGATGAGCACCGACGGGTCGCCGAGCAGCGCGTGGGCGATGCCGAGGCGCTGCTTCATGCCGAGCGAGTAGTTGCGCAGGCGGCGCTTGGCCTCCGCGTCGGTCAGGCCGACCAGGGCGAGCATCTCGTCGACGCGCGACTTCGGCAGGCCCATGGTCTGCGCGCCGATCGTCAGGATCTCGCGACCGGTGCGACCGGCGTGCTGCGCCGACGCATCGAGCAGCGAGCCGACGTGGCGGCCGGGGTTGGGGATGTCGTGGTAGCGAAGGCCCCCGATGGTGACCTGGCCGCTGGTGGGCGGGGTGAGGCCGACCATGACGCGCATGGTGGTCGACTTGCCCGCTCCGTTGGGCCCGAGGAAGCCGGTGACCCGGCCCGGCTGGGCGACGAAGCTGACGTCGTCGACGGCGGTGAAGGAGCCGTAGGAGACGGTGAGTCGATCGACTGTGATCATGACGCCAGCCTGCCTCACCCGCGCCGGTCCACACATCGGACTCGCGACGCGATCCCGACCCGACGAAAGTAGGGGCCCGGGCGGTCCACGGGACGCTGCCGTGCACGCGTCCGGAGACCCTACGCTCGACAACGTGGAGAGACCCGAGCCGAGCAGCTTCCAGCCGCCGTTGCGCTGGTGGAGCCACGTGTGGCGCTACCTGCTGGCGATCGCCCTCGGGCTCGTCGTCTGGGTGCCGGTCATGGAGGCCCAGGCCGAGGAGCAACCACTGCTCTTCTGGCTCGACCTCGGCGTGGGGATCCTCGTCCTCGTGCTCGTCGGATGGCGACGACGCTGGCCCCTCGCCGTGGCCCTCCTCGCAGTGCTGGCGACGCCACTCAGCTCCCTGGCCGCGGGCGCGATCACCCTGGCCACGGTCTCGATGGCCACCCGACGCCGCTGGTGGCAGATCGTCGTGGTCGGCGTCCTCAACCTCGCCATGACGTGGCTCTACTACCTGCTCCAACCCGTGTCGGCCAGCGATCCGACGTGGTTGATCGCGCTGCTGACGGTCGCCGCCGTCTCCGCGACCCTGGCGTGGGGCATGTACATCGGCTCCCGACGCGAGCTGCTCTGGACCCTGCGTCAGCGGGCCGAGACGGCGGAGGCGGAGCGCGACCTGCGCGCCACGCAGGCGCGGTCCACCGAGCGGGCCCGGATCGCCCGCGAGATGCACGACGTGCTCGCCCACCGGATCTCGCAGATCTCGATGCACGCCGGCGCCCTCACCTTCCGCGACGACCTCAGCGCCGAGGAGATGCGCTCCAGCGTCGCCGTCATCCAGGCCAAGGCCCACGAGGCCCTCACCGACCTGCGCGAGGTCCTCGGCGTGCTGCGCGACGCCGACGGCGCCGGACCCCTCACCGGCCCGCAGCCGACGTACGCCGACCTGGGTGCGCTGCTCGCCGATGCGCGTGCTGCCGGCGTCACCATCGCGTACGACGACACACTCGTCGGCGGTGACCGGCTGCCCGACGCGGTGGGCCGGACCGTCTATCGCGTGGTCCAGGAGGGCATCACCAACGCAGGCAAGCACGCGCCTGCCGCCGCCCTGAGGGTCAGTGTGACCGGCTCCCCCGACGACGGGGTCACGGTCAAGCTGCGCAACGCCCTGGGCTTCGGCCCGACCCGCACCCCCGGTGCCGGACTGGGTCTGGTCGGCCTCGCCGAGCGCGCCGAGCTCCGCGGCGGCACACTGAGCCACCACGTCGAGCAGGCATCGGCTCCCGGCGCCGCCGACACCTTCGTGCTGCGCGCGTGGCTGCCGTGGGCGACCGAGAACGAGGAGGCGGCATCATGAGCGCCATGACCGAGGCCCGGATCCGGGTCGTCATCGTCGACGACGACCCGCTGGTCCGCTCCGCCCTCACCCTGATGCTCGGCGGTCAGTCCGACGTCACCGTCGTCGGCGAGGCCGCCGACGGCCGTGCCGGGGTCGCGCTGGTCCGGGAGCTCACGCCGGACGTGGTGCTCATGGACATCCGGATGCCGGTCCTCGACGGCCTCGCGGCCACTCGCCTGCTGCACGCCGACCCGCAGCCGCCCCGGGTGATCGTGCTGACCACCTTCGACGCCGATGACTACGTCGTCGGCGCCCTCGCAGCCGGGGCCGACGGCTTCCTGCTCAAGGACACCGCGCCCGTCGAGATCGTGGCCGCGATCCGCAAGGTCGCCGGCGGAGACCCGATGCTCTCCCCGTCGGTGACCCGCACCCTGATCGACCGGGTCCGCACCGACGCCGGCGACGGGCGCTCGCAGGAGGCGCAGGCCCGGTTGGAGCGGCTCACCGAGCGCGAGCTCGACGTCGCCCTCGCCGTCGGTCGCGGGCTGTCCAACGCGGAGGTCGCCGCCGAGCTGTTCCTGTCCGTGCCGACGGTCAAGGGCCACGTCTCGAAGCTGTTCGAGAAGCTCGAGACGACCAACCGCGTGCAGATCGCGCTCTGCGTCAGGGACGCCGGCCACGCAATTGACTGAGGCCGTCAGAGGTCGTAGACGACGCCCTGGGCAGCGAGCTCGGTCGGCCCGTCGTAGGCCTTGGTCGCCTCGCCGAGCATCACCTGGGCGTCGTGCCACGGCGGCACGTGCGTGACGATGAGGCGCTTCACGCTCGCCCGCGTCGCGATCTCCCCGGCCTCCGCGCCGGTCAGGTGCAGGTGTGGCGGGTTGTCGTCGCAGGAGCGGAAGGACGCCTCGCACAGGAAGAGGTCGGCGTCGGCCGCGAGCTCGTCGAGGACGGGGATCGGTCCGGTGTCGCCGCTGTAGGCGACGACCTTGTCGAAGGCCTCCAGCCGCAGGCCGTAGGCCGGCACCGGGTGGTCCACCTCGTAGGGGGTGATCGTGAACGGACCGACGGTGATCGGCAACTTGTAGACACGGAAGGAGAACTCCTCGCGCATCCCCGGCTTCCGCGGGAGGTCATAGGCGTTGGCCAGCCGCTTCGCCGTCCCCTTCGGGCCCCACACCGGGATCTTGGGCTGGGTGCCGGTCGGGTGGTACTTGCGCAGCACGTAGTAGCTCGTCATGTCGACGCAATGGTCGGCGTGCAGGTGGCTGATGAGCACCGCGTCGACCCGCAGCGGGTCGACGTAGCGCTGGAGCGCGCCCAGCGCGCCGTTGCCCATGTCGAGCACGATGCTCCAGGTGCGCAGGCCGTCGCGCGCCTGCACCAGGTAGCAGCTCGCCGGCGAGTCGGGCCCGGGGTAGGAGCCGGAGCAGCCCACCACCGTCACCCGGATGGTGCGCTCGGGCATCTGCTCCGAGGTGCGCAGCATCGTCGTCTCCGGTGCGATCTGGTCCATGTCACGACCGAGGTCACGACCGATGTCACTGCTCATGCCAGTCCCCCTGCGAACTGTCCGGCCGCCACCAGCTCGGGTCCGAGGAAACGCCGCCCGATGGTCTCGAACTCGGCCGGCGAACCCGTCGTGGCGAAGGAGTACGCCGGCTCGCCGCCCGGCCGCATCAGCCCGGTGTCGGCCAGCATCCGGTAGACGTCCTTGGCGCACTCCTCGGCGCTGCTGACCAGGGTCACGTCGTCCCCCATGACATAGGAGATGACGCCCGTGAGCAGCGGGTAGTGGGTGCAGCCGAGGATCAGGGTGTCGACGCCGAGCTCGGTCAGCGGGTCGAGGTAGTCGTGCGCCACCTCGATGAGCTCGGGGCCACCGGTGACGCCGGCCTCGACGAAGTCGACGAAGCGGGGGCAGGCGCGCGTGGTCAGGCTGATCTGGGGCGCCGCGGCGAAGGCGTCGTCGTAGGCCATGGACTCCGCGGTGGAGCGGGTGCAGATGACTCCGATGCGGCCGTTGCGGGTCGCCGCGACAGCCCGCCGGGTCGCGGGATAGATCACCTCGACCACGGGCACGTCGTAGCGCTCGCGAGCATCACGCAGCATCGCCGCACTGGCCGAGTTGCAGGCGATGACGAGGGCCTTCACGCCCTGGGCGACGAGGTGGGCGAGGCACTCGAGGGCATACTCCCGCACCTCCCCGATCGGCTTGGGGCCATAGGGCTGGCGGGCGGTGTCGCCGACGTAGGTGATCGACTCGTGGGGCAGCTGGTCGATGACGGAGCGGGCCACGGTCAGACCCCCGAAGCCGGAGTCGAAGATCCCGATCGGGGCAGCCACGTCCGCACGGGGGTCGGTGGCGACGTCAACGCTGACGTTCGGGTCCTGCGGCGGCACCCGGTCAGCCTACGGCGTCCCTCGCCACCGGGACCGCATTCGGGACCGAGATCACGCGTCGCGGCACCGGGACGACACTAGGCTGCCGCCGTGACAGTCGCGACCGCCGTACGTCGAACGAGGTGGCGCCGCACGGCGGCTGCCGGTGCGGTGGCAGAACTACCGGATCCCCTTCGCCTTCTGGGGTGCGGGCGTGCGCCACGCCGGGCTCGATGCCCTCAACGCCACGCGGGCCGATCCGGGGCTGACCCGGCCGGGCGTCAACGCCACAGGGCAGCCGATCCGCAACGGCGAGCTGGCCAACGCGAGCCTCAGCGTCCTCGGTCTCGATGCCGTCCCCGGCAGCCGCTGGGACGCCGCCCAGGACCTGCACTGGAACTGACCAGGAGCTGACCCGTCAGCGCCGCAGCTCGGCGAGCGTCGGCCAGGGGTTGAACCGGCAGCCGTCGAGTCCCTTCGACTGCTGCATCATCACCGGCGCCGGCGCGCCGCGGCGCGGGCAGCCGACGTGTCCGCGCCCGAGGAAGTGCCCGGTCTCGTGGTTGACGACCATGTGGCGGTAGTCGCGCAGCGAGCCGCCCGCGCGGTTCCACGCCGGGGAGGCGTTGCGCCATCGGGTCAGGTTGATGATGACGTTGCGGCCGACCCGGCAGGACCACTCGGCGCTGCAGCCCGACGAGAAGCCGGGCACCGTGCGCGCCTCGGCCAGCCAGAGCGTGAACGCGCCACCGGAGGGCACTCGGACGAACCGGACGCCGCGGCCGCGCCAGCCCCGCGGGTCGTCGTAGGTCTGCTGGGCCAGGCGCGAGAAGGTGCCGAGGACGGCCGGGACCCGGCCCTTCGAGCGCACGCTGTAGCGGACGGTGCGCCGCACGTCGACGCGGTGGGCGATCAGCCCGGTGCGCGCCGTCCCCACCGTGCGGCGGTACGACGGCGCCTCGGCGTGGACGTGGACGCTGATCCGGTGTCCCACGTCGTCGGGCCGGATCCGGTAGCTGCGCGAGGTGACGCCGCTGATCAGCACGTCGTCGCGGTACCAGCGGTAGCGCACGGTCGTGGGGGTCGGCTGCCAGCGGCCGGGGTCGGCGGTGAGCGTGCGCCCGAAGCGTCGTACGCCATCGATGGCGGGGGCCCGGACCTGCGTGAGCGACGGCAGCGGCTCGTCGCCGGCGGCGCGGGCGGGGGCGCCGGCGCTCGGCAGGAGCGCCGCCACCAGGGCGACGAGCAGGAGCCGCAGGCTCAGGCCCACAGCTGCCCTTCGAGCCGGTCCTCGGCGTCGTCGATGGTGCCTTCGTAGGCACCGGTGGAGAGGTACTTCCAACCGGCGTCGGCGACGACGAACGCGATGTCGGCGGCCTCTCCGGCCTTCATCGCCTTGGCGGCCTGGCCGAGGGCGGCGTGCAGGATCGCGCCGGTGGAGATGCCCGCGAAGATGCCCTCGAGCTCGAGCATCTCGCGCACGCGGCGCACCGCGTCGCGGGGACCGACGGAGAAGCGGCTGTCGATCAGCTCGGCCTCATAGAGCTCGGGCACGAAGCCCTCGTCGAGGTTGCGCAGGCCGTAGACCAGCTCGCCGTAGCGGGGCTCGGCGGCGACGATGCGGACGTCGGGCCTGGCCTTGCGGAAGAAGCGACTGACGCCCATCAGGGTGCCGGTGGTGCCGAGGCCCGCGACGAAGTGCGTGATGGACGGCAGGTCCGCGAGGATCTCCGGGCCGGTGCCCTCCTCGTGCGCGAGCGCGTTGGCGGGGTTGCCGTATTGATAGAGCATCACCCAGTCGGGGTGCTCGGCCGCGATCTGCTTGGCGACGCGGACGGCCTCGTTGGACCCGCCGGCGGCCGGGCTGGAGACGATCTCCGCTCCCCACATCCGCAGCAGCTGGCGGCGCTCCTCGGAGGTGTTCTCCGGCATCACGAAGACGGTGCGGTAGCCCTTGAGCTTGGCCGCCATCGCGATCGAGATGCCGGTGTTGCCGGAGGTCGGCTCGAGGATGGTGCAGCCGGGACGCAGCGTGCCGTCCTTCTCGGCCTCCTCGATCATCTTCAGGGCCGGACGGTCCTTGATCGAGCCGGTGGGGTTGCGGTCCTCGAGCTTCGCCCACACCCGGATCTCGGGCTGGCCGGGCTTGTTGAAGGGCGCGGAGAGTCGCGGCAGCCCCACCAGCGGCGTGTTGCCGACCGAGGTGATGAGGCTGTCGTAGCGGACCATTGGAATCAGCGGGCCTCAGCGGGCTCCGCCGGCCACGGCGGGCAGGATGACGACCTGGTCGCCGTCGGAGAGCTCGGCCTCGAGGCTGCCGATGAACCGGACGTCCTCGTCGTTGATGTAGATGTTGACGAAACGGCGCAGGTCACCGTTGTCGATCAGGCGGTCCTTGAGGCCCGGGTGGTCGGCCTCGAGCGAGTCGATCAGCGCGCTCAGGCTCGCCCCGTCGGCGGTGACGGCCTTCTCGCCCCCGGTGTAGGTGCGCAGGATGGTCGGGATCCGGACCTCGATGGCCATGTCAGCTGCTCTCCTCTGCTGCGGTGACGTCGACGACGGAGACCTCTTCCTCGGTCACGACGCCGTCGATGATTCTGTAGGACCTGAACTCCACGGGGCCGTCGTTATTCCCGTGCTCCGCCGTGCTGACGAGCACGTAGTGGGCTCCGGGCTCCCCGGCCAGGTTGATGTCGGTCACGCTCGGGTAGGCCTCGGTGGCCGTGTGCGAGTGGTAGATCACGACCGGCTCCTCGTCGCGGTCGTCCATCTCGCGATAGAGCTGCAACAGGTCGGTCGAGTCGTACTCGTAGAAGGTCGGGCTGCCGGCTGCGTTGACCATCTCGATGAGACGCTCGGGCCGGTCGGTGCCGATCGGTCCGACGACCATCCCGCACGCCTCGACGGGGTGGTCCCGCTTGGCGTGAGCGACGATGGCGTCGTGGGTCGACCGGTCGATCTGCAGCACCCGGCAAGGGTAGTGCGTGGACCGGGCCGGCCATGAATCAGGCCGTCGGGGTCACCGTCTTGGAGGCGATCCGCTCCGGCGTCGGCCACCGCACGTCGCGCACCCAGCCCAGCTTCTCCAGCACCCAGATCACCCGGGCCGAGGTGTCGAACTGGAAGCGCTTGACGCCGTGGCGCGCCGACGTCGGGTCCGCGTGGTGCAGGTTGTGCCACGACTCGCCACCGGACGGGATCGCGAGCCACCACACGTTGCCGGAGAAGTCGCGCGACGCGAACGGTCGCTCGCCCAGCGTGTGGCAGATCGAGTTGATCGACCAGGTCACGTGGTGGATCAGGCCGATCCGGACGACCGTGCCCCAGAAGAACGCGGTCAGCGCGCCCTGCCACGACCAGGTCAGCAGGAAGCCCAGGAGCGGCGGCAGGAAGATCGAGGTCAGCACCCACACCCAGAAGGTGCGCGAGATCCGGACCAGGTCCCGGTCCTTCGCGAGGTCGGGGGCGTACTTCTCGATCGGCGTCTGCTCGGGGTCGAAGAGCCAGCCCACGTGCGCCCACACGAAGCCCTTCGTCAGGCCGCGCAGGCTGTTGCCGTAGCGCCACGGCGAGTGGGGGTCGCCGTCCTTGTCGGAGTACTTGTGGTGCTTGCGGTGGTCGGCGACCCAGCGGATGACCGGCCCCTCGACCGCCATCGACCCCGCGATCGCCAGGGTGATCTTGACGAACCGGTTGGGCTTGAAAGACTTGTGGGTGAAGAGCCGGTGGAAGCCGACCGTGATCCCGTGCAGGGTCAGGGCATACATCACGAAGGTGATCGCGACATCGCTCCAGCCGAGCCAGCCGCCCCAGGCGACGGGGATCGCGGCCACGAACGCCACGAACGGCAGGGCGATGAACAGGCCGAGGGCGAGTCTCTCCCAGAAGCCCTGGGTGTCGCCGCTCATCGTCGCGCGGACGGGCGCGGGCTCGAGACGGTCGTCGATCGCGGTCATCGGTGCTCCCAGGTGAGGCGGTCGTCGTGCAGGCGCTGAGGCAAGCCTAAGCGGCAACCCTCTCACCGCGGCACCCGATACCGCCTCTCGGGACGACCGGTCCCTCCGTACTGCAGCCGGACCTCCGCCGCGCCCGTGTCGACGAAGTGCTCGAGATAGCGGCGGGCTGTCACCCTCGACAGGCCGACGACCTCAGCCGCCTCGGACGCGGAGATCTCGCCCGCGCTCCGCGCGGCCTCGAGCACCAGGTCCGCGGTCTCCGCGCTGAGGCCCTTCGGCAGCATTGCTGGTACGGCGGCAGCCCGGCCCGTCCCGAAGGCCTGGTCGATCGTGGCCTGGTCGACCTCCGGCGCCTGCGGCGTGCCGGGCTCGCCGGCCAGGCTGGCCAGGGTGGTCGCCACCCGGCGCAGGCGATCGGCGAGGTCGTCGTACTCGAACGGTTTGACGAGGTATTGCAGGGCTCCACCGTGCCGGGCCGCGCGGACGGCGGCGGCGCCGCGCTCGGCGGTGACCATGACGACGGCGACCTCCTGACCAGCGCCCCGGAGCTGCTCGAGCACCTCGAGCCCGCTGAGGTCGGGGAGGTGCACGTCGAGCAGGAGCAGGTCCGGGCGCAGCTCGCCCACCAGCGCCAGGGCCTCGGCGCCGGTGCGGGCGGTGCCGACGACCTCGAACCCGTCGGTCTGCTCGACGAAACGGCCGTGGATGCGGGCGACCATGAAGTCGTCGTCGACGACGAGCACGCGCAACGGGGTGGTCACGATCGCCCATCCTGTCCGACCGGGGGCACCAGTGGCAGGACGACGCGGAACTCCGCGCCACCGCCGCCGCCCGCGGCCGCGTCGTCGACGACGACCTCGCCGCCGCGCTGGGAGCAGATCAGGCGGACCAGCGGCAGCCCGATCCCCCGCCCTCCGGGGACCTCGCCCTTGGTGGAGAAGCCGCGCACGAACACCGTGTCGCGCAGGTCGTCGGGGATGCCGGGCCCGTTGTCGCGGACGCGCACGTGGACCGCGTCCGCGTCGGCGTGGATCCACAGCTCCACCAGTGGATCGGCCGTGTCATCGGCGCCGGCGGCGGCGTCGACGGCGTTGTCGACGAGGTTGCCCACCACCGTGGTGAGGTCGGCGCCGGTGCTGCCGTCGAGTGCCGGGAGCCGCGACCCGGGGTCGAGCTCGAGGGTGACGCCGCGCTCCTCGGCGACCGCGTGCTTGGCCACGACGAGCGCGGCCACGGCGGGGTCGGCGAGCCGCTGGGCGACGTGGTCCCCCACCTCGGCGCGGTGGCGCGTCAGAGTGCCGACCAGCGCGGCGACCTCGTCGTACTCGCCGAGCTGGACGAGACCGGAGATGGTGTGCAGCCGGTTGTCGAACTCGTGGGTCTGGGCCCGGAGCGTGTCGGTGATCGACAGGTTGGAGCTGAGCTGGCTCTGCAGCGAGACCAGCTCCGTGCGGTCGCGCAGCGTCGTGACGGTGCCGATGCCGCGCCCACCCGTGGAAGCGCGGCCGCGGTTGAACACGACGACCCGGGAGCCGACGAGGGCGAGCGCGTCGCGCGCCTCCGCGCCGTCCTCACCGGTGAGGAGGGCGACCACGTGCGGGTCGAGGCCGAGCGAGGCGATCGGCCGGCCCACCGGCTCGGGGCCCGCCTCGAGGTCGAGCGTGGCGCGGGCGGCGTCGTTCATGACCGTCACCCGACCATCGGTGCCGACGCCGACGACGCCCTCGCGGATCGCGTGCAGCAGCGCCTCGCGCTGGTCGGCCAGGTTGGCGAGCTCGGTCGTCCCGAGGCCCCGGGTCGAGCGGCGCACGACCCGGGAGACGACCCAGGTGCCGACCAGGCCCAGCAGTGCGCCGAGGCCGAGGAAGAGGCCCAGCTCGGGCGCTGCCTCCGCGAGCTGGTCGCCGACCGACGGGTAGGCGACCTCGGCGACGATCGCGCCGACGGCACTGTTGTCGCCGGGAGCGTCGGAGATGACCGGGGCGTGGGCGGCCACGCGCCGCTCGCCGCCGGCGTCGACGTCGGTCGTGCCGCCGCGGCCGTGACCGACCTCGTCGCCGCCGAGGTCGGCCTGCTCCCCCACCCGGCTGCCGTCGGTCGCGGCGATGATCGTGCCGTCCGGGCCGACGACCAGCACGTCGGTCGCGCCGGAGAGCCGCAGGCCGCGCTCGGCGAAGGAGGTCAGGTCGGCCGCGACCTGCCACCGGTCGGCGCCGGCCCGCACCTCCTCGAGTCCGGTGCGCACCGTGTCCTGGACGGCGACGTACTCCGCGACCGAGGTCATCTGAGCGCCGCGCTCCTCGGCGAAGTCGGCGTTGGACTGCCGGATGCTCAACGCACCCACGGCGACGAGGAGCAGCAGGATGACGGCGAGCTGCAGCAGGAGGACCTTCGCGGCCAGCGTCAGCTCGCCGCTGCGCCACCTCAGGGGACGGCTCAAGGGACGGACGGGCGTGACCACAACGACCACAACCTCCTTTGCGTCCGCAAGCGTGACGGCCGCCACACCCGATGGCCATGCTGGCACGGATCGCACGTGACGACCGTCACGACCCGAGCTGCCCGGAGGTTCCCATGCACCCGCGTCGACCGAGGAGGACCGTCCTCGTCGTGCTCGTCGCCGTGCTCACGCTCGTCACGCTGACGAGCGGGTGCGGCGTCACCCGAGGATCGGACGACCCCGACAACAGGCGCCTGCGGATGATGATCCCCAACAGCGTCGGCGGCGGCTACGACCTCACCGGCCGCGCGGCGGCGCGGGCGATGCAGGACAACGACCTGACCGGACGCTTCAAGATCACGAACGTCCAGGGCGCCAGCGGCACCGTGGCGATGCAGCGCCTCCTCAACGAGGAGGGCGCCGACGACCTGATGATGGTCATGGGTCTGGGTGTCGTCGGCGCGGTCTACACCAACAAGTCCGACGCGAAGCCGCTCGAGATGACCCCGATCGCCCGGTTGGTCGAGGAGCAGGAGGGCATCCTCGTCCCCGCTGACTCGCCCTTCGAGACGCTCGACGACCTCGTCGAGGCGTGGCGGGAGGACCCCGACGGCCTGACCGTCGGCGGCGGGTCCGGCAACGGCGGGCCCGACCACCTCTTCCCGATGCAGCTGGCCGACGCCATCGACATCGACCCGCGCGAGGTCAACTACATCTCCTACGACGGTGGCGGCCCGCTCACGACCGCGCTGCTCGGCTCCAAGATCGACGTCGGCATGTCCGGGCTCGGGGAGTTCGAGGACCAGATCGCCGACGGCAAGCTGCGCGTGCTCGCGGTCTCCGGCGAGGAGCGGCTCGACACCGTCGACGCACCCACCCTCACCGAGTCCGGCGTCGACCTCGTCTTCACCAACTGGCGCGGCGTCCTCGCGCCGCCCGGCATCTCCGACGACCAGCGCGCCTACCTCACCGAGCTGCTGACCGAGATGCACGAGACCGAGGAGTGGCAGGAGGCGATGGCCGCCAACGGCTGGACCGACAACTTCGCCACCGGCGAGGAGTTCGAGGAGTTCCTCGTCGAGCAGGACGCCCGCGTCGCCGACACCCTGAAGGAGCTGGGACTCGCATGAGCACCACCACCACACCGACCACGACACCCGTGGCGCCGACGCTGGTCGACAGGGCGCAGTACGGCCTGGCCGCGTTCCTGGTGGTCGTCGGCACCTACGTGGGCTACGACGCCTGGACGCTCGAGGCCGGCTTCTCCGACCAGCCCGTGCAGCCCTACGCGATCCCCTACGTCGTCGCGGCCGGTCTCGTCGTGCTCGGCCTGCTCCTCGCGGTGGCGACCGCGCGCGGCGACCGTCCGGAGGCCGAGGACGGCGAGGACGTCGACCTCAGCCAGGGCACCGACGTGCGCACGGTCGCCCTGCTCGCCGGCGTGCTCGTCGCCAACATCGCGCTGATCGACCTCCTGGGCTGGGCCATCACCGGTGCCCTGCTGTTCGCCGGCGCGGCCTTCGCGCTGGGCAGCCGCACCTGGGTCCGCGACCTCGCCGTCGGCACCGCCCTGTCGGTCGCCACCTGGTACGGCTTCTACGTCGGGCTCGGCATCCCGATCCCCGCCGGCGTGCTGGACGGGGTGCTCTGATGGACCTGCTGCTCGACGGCTTCCAGACGGCGCTCACGCCCGGGAACCTCCTCTTCGCCGCCATCGGCGTGCTGCTCGGCACCGCCGTCGGCGTCCTGCCGGGCATCGGCCCGGCCATGACCCTGGCCCTGCTGCTGCCGGTGACCTACACGGTCGGAGCGGACAGCGCGATCATCATGTTCGCCGGCATCTACTACGGCGGCATGTACGGCGGCTCGACCACCTCGATCCTGCTCAACACACCCGGTGAGTCGTCGTCGGTGATCACCGCGATCGAGGGCAACAAGATGGCCAAGGCCGGCCGGGCCGCCCAGGCCCTGGCGACCGCCGCCATCGGCTCCTTCGTCGCGGGCACCATCGCGACGGTCGCGCTGTGGATCGTCGCGCCGACGGTCGCCGACCTCGTGGTGACCCTGGGCTCGCCGTCGTACTTCGCGCTGATGCTGCTGGCACTGTTTGCGGTCACCGCCGTGCTCGGCGCCTCGAAGCTGCGCGGCTTCATCGCGCTCTTCCTCGGCCTGACGATCGGGCTCGTCGGCACCAGCACCGGCCAGGCCCGCCTGACCTTCGGCAACCCGCTCCTCGCCGACGGCATCGACATCGTCGTCGTCGCGGTCGCGGTGTTCGCGATCGGCGAGGCGCTGTGGGTCGCGGCGCACCTGCGCCGCAAGCCGCTCGAGATCATCCCCGTCGGGCAGCCGTGGATGAGCAGGGAGGACTGGCGGCGGTCCTGGAAGCCGTGGCTGCGCGGCACGGCCTACGGGTTCCCGTTCGGGGCGCTGCCGGCCGGCGGCGCGGAGATCCCCACCTTCCTGTCCTACGCGACGGAGAAGAAGCTCTCGAAGCACCCCGAGGAGTTCGGCCATGGCGCGATCGAGGGCGTCGCGGGCCCCGAGGCGGCCAACAACGCGTCGGCAGCGGGCACGCTGGTGCCGCTGCTGGCCCTCGGCCTGCCCACGACCGCCACGGCGGCGATCATGCTGGTCGCGCTGCAGGGCTACGGCTTCAACACCGGCCCGACCCTGATGGACGAGCACCCCGACCTGGTCTGGGCGCTGCTGGCGAGCCTGCTGGTCGCCAACTGCCTGCTCCTGCTGATCAACCTGCCGATGGCGCCCATCTGGGCCCGCCTGCTGCGGATCCCGCGTCCCTACCTCTATGCCGGCATCCTGTTCTTCGCCTCGCTGGGGGCCTACAGCGTCAACTTCCAGGCCTTCGACCTCGCGCTGCTGCTCGCGATCGGGCTGCTGGGCTTCGCGATGCGACGCTTCGGGATCCCCGTCCTGCCGCTGATCATCGGCGTCATCCTCGGCCCCAAGCTCGAGGAGCAGCTGGGCACGGCGCTGAAGATCTCGCAGGGCGACGTCAGCACGCTGTGGAGCGAGCCGGTGGCCGTCGCCGTCTACGCCGTCATGGCGCTCCTGCTGCTCGCGATGGCCGTCGCCGGCCTGCGCGGCAGGGACTCGGGACCGGCCGGTCCCACCGACACCCGTGGAAGCGACGAGAGGGAGCTGGTCGAGCGATGAACGCCACCGGAGGGACCATCGTGGTCGCCTACAGCGCCGACCGGTTCGGCGATGCCGCGCTCGAGCACGGCGTCGCGCTGGCCCGCAGGGACGGCGGCCGGCTGGTCGTCGTCAACGCCACCGCCGGCACCAGCCTGGTCGACGCCCGCTTCGCCCACGACGCGGAGATCTCCGCGCTGCGGGAGCGGATCGAGGGCGACGGGGTCGAGGTCGTCGTACGGCACGACGTGGTCGACGACGTCGCCGAGGCGGTGGTCGGCGTGGCCGACGAGGAGGACGCCGGGGTGATCGTCGTCGGGGTCCGTCACCGCACGGCGGTGGGCAAGCTGCTGCTCGGCAGCGTCGCGCAGCGGATCATCCTCGACGCGCGCTGCCCGGTGCTCGCCGTCAAGCCGGCCGACCGGCTCACCTGACCGAGCGGACCAGGGTCTCCTGGAGGAAGCCGAGCCAGTCGTAGACGTGGTGGGCCTGCGCGCGCGGGTCCTCGTCGGGCAACGACTCCCAGAAGTCCTCGTCGCCCTCCTCGACGCCGAGGCGGGTGCCGAAGGCCAGCCGCAGATCGGTGAGCGAGCGCAGCCACGTCAGGGCCAGCTCGTCGTCGAGCTCGACGTCGATCGTGATGTCCTCGTCGGGCTCGGGCGGGAGGCCGGCCTCCTCGAGGGCGTCGATGATCGCGGCGGCGGCGCGGGCCTTGCCGTCGCGCAGCGTGCCCTCGGTGTAGCGCCGGAACTCCCCGGCAGCCTCGTCGTCGTCGCGGTAGGCCGACGGGAACAGCCGCTGCAGGACCGGGTCGTCGGGCTCGGTCGTCGGACCGGAGAAGTCGAGGAGGGCCTCGAGCGGGTCCATCTCGGTGCGTACGACGGCCGACTCGTTGTGCAGCAGCTCGACGAGCTGGCCGGCCAGCGAGCGCAGCAGGTCGGCCTCGAAGACCGGGAAGGTCGCGATGACACGCTTGCTCCGGCGGTGCCGGACGAATCCAGAGGTCATGGTTTGCCGTGCTCCGTCACTCGGCCTTGGACAGGGTGGCCCACAGCCCGTATTCGTGCATGGCCTGGACGTCGCGCTCCATCTCCTCGCGCGACCCGCTGCTGACCACTGAGCGGCCGTCCTCGTGGACCTCCATCATCAGCTTCTCGGCCTTCTTCTTGCCGTAGCCGAAGTGCTTCTGGAAGACGAACGTGACATAGGACATCAGGTTGACGGGGTCGTTCCACACCACCGTCACCCAGGGGGTGTCGGCGAGGGTGATCGAGTCCGGGGTGAGGTCCTGCTGGACTCCCGGGTCGACCTTCTCCGGGCTCGCGGTCGTCACGGCTCCATCGTGTCACAGCGGCCCGGCCCGCTCACGAGCACCACTTGTCGGCCAGCGTCGTGACCACGTTGAAGTTGCGGTTGGTCGCGACCCCCAGTCTCCTCTCAACCTTGAAGGGATCGACATTGCCGGCCTGGTAGCCGGGACCCATCAGGACGTGCGCGGCGCGGCCGCGCAGGAACACGGCGTTGAGGTCGTCGTTGTGGGCCTCGGCGTCGGCGGCGACGTCCGCGGCGGGCGCGTCCTTGAGCAGATAGACGTAGTGCCGCTCCCGGTCGGGCCGCGCGGCCGTCAGCTCTCGGGCGTCGTCGGCGATCGCGCGCAGCTCGGCCGTCGTGAACACGATCGCCGGGACCTCGAAGCCGATGTGCGCGGCATAGGCGGTCTCGAGCGCCGCCTCGACCTTCGCTCGCGCGCGCAGCGGCGTGGTGAGCCGGACGTTGCCGGTGTTGATGTGGGTGAGCACGTCGGTGCCACCGGCAGCCTCGGTGGCGGTGACGATGTCGGCCTTGGGGAACTTGCGGGTCGGGCCGAGGTTGATGGCCCTGAGGAAGGCGACGTAGGTCGGCATGCACCCAGTCTCCACCCCCGGCGCCGACAGGACGCAGGCTCAGCTGAAGATCATGCAGCTCGAGCTGGCGTAGGCGACGAGCTTGCCGTGGCCGTCGTAGAGCTTCGCCTCGGCCAGCGCGGTGCGCCGCCCTCGCTGCAGCACCGTGCCGACGGCCCGCAGGCGGCCGGAGTCCACGGTGACGGCCTTGAGGAACTTCACGGTGAGGTCGAGCGAGGTGTAGCCCTCCCCCACGCCGAGGGTGGAGTGCACGGCGCAGCCGCAGGCAGAGTCGAGCAGGGTGGCGAAGACGCCGCCGTGGACGCTGCCGATCGGGTTGTAGTGGCGCAGCTCGGGGTCGAGCTCGAAGATCGCGGTCCCGCGCTCGGGCACCTCGAAGCCGACGAAGCCCAGCGTGTCGGCGATCGGTGCCGCCGGGATGCGGCCGTCGAGGATGGCGTGCAGCTGCCCGAACCCGTCCAGGGTCATCGGGTCGAGCGGTGCGGCGGTCGGGTCGATGGTCTCGGTCACCTCGCCATGGAAGCAGTCCTCCTCTGAGTCTGTCAACGAGACTCAGGTCGCACTAGGATGGGTCCGTGCCCACCCCGACCGCATCCACGACGACTGCCCCGACCGCTCTCGAGTGGTCGGTCGACAACTGCTCGCTCGGCCGGACGATGGCCATCCTGGGCGAGCGCTGGACGGTGGTCGTGCTCCGCGAGGTGTTCCTCGGCGTACGGCGCTTCGACGACATCCGACGGCACGCCGGCATCCCCCGGCAGGTCCTCACCAACCGGCTCTCGTCGCTGGTCGAGGTCGGGATCCTGCAGAAGGTCCCCTATCGCGCCGACGGCGCGCGCACCCGCTCCGAGTACCGCCTCACCGCCCGCGGCCTGGAGCTGCAGCCGATCCTGCTCGCCGTCACCGCGTGGGGCGACCGGCACCTGGCCGACCCCGAGGGCCCTGCCCGCGAGTTCGTCCACCGCGGCTGCGGCGAGCAGCTGCACGTGGAGGTCCGGTGCGCGCAGGGCCATCAGCTCGACGACCCGCGCGAGGTCGACGGTCGTCCCGGCCCGGGGGCCCGGCCCTTCGTGGACGCTCAGGCGCGCGAGCGGGCCAGCAGGTAGACGAAGTACGGCGCACCGATCAGCGCCACGACCAGGCCGGCCGGGACCTGGGCCGGCGCGATCACCGTGCGGCCGAGCAGGTCGGCCAGACCGAGCAGGACCGCGCCGATGAGGACGGCCACCGGCACCGACCGGGCCGCCCGCCCACCGACGAGGGCTCGGGCCATGTGCGGGGCGACCAGGCCGACGAAGCCGACCACGCCGACCGCGGCGACGCTCATCGCCGCGAGGAGCGCAGCGGCGACCAGGACGAGCAGCCGGACCCGCTCGAGGCGCACGCCCACCAGGCGCGGCGTGTCCTCGTCGAGCGCGAGCAGGTCGAGCTCGCGACGGACGAGCCAGGCCAGCGGCAGGGCGACCAGGAGGGCCACCGCCACCGGCAGCACCTGGTCCCACGTGCGGCCGTAGGTGCTGCCGGAGAGCCAGGTGTAGAGCCGCGGGGTGTCCCACGGGTTGGAGCGCACCAGCAGGAAGGTCGAGATCGCTGCCGACCCGTACCAGGTCGCGATGCCGATCAGCAGGAGGCGGTCGGCGTTGAGCCCGCCGCGCCACGACAGCCCGTAGACCAGCGCGAAGGCCACCATCGCGCCGATGGTCGCGGCGACGAGGATCGAGGTGTTGTCGGCCGCGCCGGTGACTCCCGCACCGGTGACGACGACCACGGCCCCGACGCCGGCTCCGCCGGTGATGCCGAGGATGCCCGGCTCGGCCAGCGGGTTGCGGCAGGTCGCCTGGACCATCGCGCCGGAGAGGGCGAGCGCGGCGCCGCCGAGGATCGCGGCCCCCACCCGGGGACCGCGCTCGTCGAGCGCGAAGTTGATGAGGGGGGCCGCCTCCCCGCGCGCCCACAGCGAGATGTCGCCGAGCCGGAACCAGGTGTCGCCGCCGAGGAAGCCCAGCAGCGCCACGCCAGCGGCCGCCGCCCCGGTCACGCACAGGACCATCACGAAGCGCCGGACGCTGCCCACCCCGACCCGCGCGGCGGCGGGCTGGCGGGCCGGGCCCGAGTCCCGTCCACGGCGGGCCAGGACGATCATCACGATCGCGCCCGCGATGGTCGTGGTGATGCCGGTCGGGACGGTGATGGCCTCGTCCGCGCCGAGGAAGGCGCGCAGGAGCGCGTCGGCCAGGATCACCACGATCGCGCCGGTGAGGCCGGCCGCCGGGATCAGCACGACATGGCGCTGCAGCGCGGGCACGAAGCGGCCACACAGGCGCACGATGACCGGCGCGAAGAGGCCGACGAAGCCGATCGGTCCGGCGAGCGTGACTGCAGCTGCGGTCAGGAGCACGGCGAGGATCGTGCCGATCGCACGGGTCGAGCGCACCGGGACCCCCAGCACGGCAGCGCTGTCGTCGCCCAGGCCGAGGAGGTCCATCCGGCGCGACAGCGCGAGCGCGGCCAGCGTGGCGAGTACGACGACCGGCGCCGCCTGCTGGAAGGCATCGAGGCCCAGCTGGCTCAGCGAGCCGCTCCCCCAGGCGAACAGGCTGGTGGTCTCCTCCTCGAAGAGGATGAGCAGGGTCGACGTCGCGGCCTGCAGGGCGAGGGCGACCGCGGAGCCGGCGAGGACGAGCCGCGTGGTCGCCGTCCCGGCGCCGCCGGCGAGGCCGAGGACCAGGGTGGCGGCGAGGATGCCGCCGACGAAGGCGGTGAAGCCCGAGGCCCACAGCGGCACGGACAGCCCGAAGGCCGCGACCACGGTCACGGCCAGGTAGGCGCCGCCCGTCACCGCGAGGGTGTCCGGCGAGGCCAGGGCGTTGCGCGCCAGCGACTGGAAGATCGCCCCGGCCACGCCGAGGGCGAAGCCGACCGCGATGCCGGCCGCGAGACGCGGGAGCCGGGAGCCGCGCAGGACGTCGCCGGCGTCGGCACCCGGGCCTGCGTCGGAGCGGTCACCGACGAGCCAGCGCAGGATGTCGCCGGCGCCGACCGAGGACGTGCCCTGGGTGAGGTGCCACACCGACACGGCCAGCAGTCCGGCGGCGAGCAGCAGCAGTGTCCCGGTAGCCCCGAGCGCGGCGGACGCGCCCCACCGCTGGAGCGGTGCGGTCTCGGCGATCGCGGGACGCTGCTGCTGCTCGGTCGTCATGCGCGGACGATCACTT
Organism: Nocardioides caeni; assembly: GCF_004912195.1. Lineage (GTDB taxonomy): Bacteria > Actinomycetota > Actinomycetes > Propionibacteriales > Nocardioidaceae > Nocardioides > Nocardioides caeni. The sequence goes on along the minus strand of NZ_STGW01000001.1, from coordinate 20,152 downwards.
GGTCAGCAGGTCGACGTAGGCGTCGATGACCTGCTGGGCAGAGCGCGGGCCGCCGAAGGTCCAGATGCCCTCGGGGAAGGCGTGCGCCCGGTCCTCGGCGACGGCGGGGATCTCCTGCCACGCGGCGTTCTCGGCCAGGGCGGCGTTCACGTCGCCGGCCGGGTCGGTGGTGCCGGTGTAGAAGAAGGTCGCGTCACCGAGCTCGGTCATGCCCTCGATGTCGGTGCCGCCCAGGCCGTAGGCCGGGTCGACATCGCCGGTCCAGGCGTTGGTGAGGCCCAGGGCCTCGCCGAGCTCGCCCATCAGCGACCCCTGGCCGAAGGGCCGGATCGAGACGTTGCCGCCCTGGATCCAGCCGTCGAAGTAGACGAAGTCGGTGGTCGCCACGTCGGCGTCCTCGATCTCGGCCTTGGCGGCCTCGAGGGAGGCGTTGAACTCGTCGACGACGACTTCGGCACGCTCCTCGCGGCCGGTCGCCTCGGCGATCAGCTCGAAGGTCGCCAGCATGTTGGCGACCGGGTCGGCCGCGTCGGCACCCTTGGTCGCGAGCACCGGGACGTCGTACTGCTCGAGCTGCTTGATGATCTCGTCCTCGGCCGTGTAGGCCTCGACGATGACCAGGTCGGGGTTGGTGCCGAAGAGGGTCTCGAGGTTGGGCTCGCCGCGCGTGCCCACGTCGGTGACGCCCTCGGGCAGGGTCTCCGCGCTGTCCCAGGTGCCGAAGCCCTCGACGTCGGCCGCGGCGACCGGCGTGACGCACAGCGTGAGCGCGTCCTCGATCTGCTGCCACTCCAGGACGGCGATCCGCTCCGCGGGCTTGTCCAGCTCCACCGTGCGGCCATAGCTGTCGGTCAGGCTGACCGGTCCGGTGGACGTGGCGGTCTCGTCGGCGCTGCAGTCGACGGAGTCGACGGCCTCGGGCGCCTTCTCCTCGGCGGTGGTGTCGGTGGTGCCGCAGGCGACCAGGAAGAGCGCCAGTGGTGCCGTCAGGGCAGCAGCGATCGAACGTGTCTTCATCAGTTCCTCACTCGGGTGGTGGGCGCTCAGCGGCGCCGCTGGTGGTGCCTGCCCTGTGCCTCCACCCGCACGGCCCCGGTGGCGGGGTCGACGATGGAGCGCACGGGCAGGCCGTAGACGTCGGAGAGGTGCTCCTCGGTCAGTACGTCGATGGGGGTGCCGGCCGCACGGACCCGGCCGTGGTGCAGCAGGACGACCTGGTCGGCCACGGTGGCGGCGTGGTTGAGGTCGTGGAGCACGACGCCGAGCGCCGTCCCGTGCTCGTCGGCGAGGTCGCGGACCAGGTCGAGGGTCTCGACCTGGTAGCGCAGATCGAGGTGGTTGGTCGGCTCGTCGAGCAGCAGGACGCCGGTGTCCTGGGCCAGGCAGGTCGCGAGCCACACGCGCTGCAGCTCGCCGCCGGAGAGCTGGTCGACGGGGCGGTGGGCCATGTCGGTGATGCCGGTGACGTCCATCGCGTGGGCGATGGCGGCCAGGTCGGCCTCCCCCAGTCCGGAGAACCGGCCGCGGTGGGGGTGACGCCCGAAGGCGACCACGTCGTGGACCTCGAGACCGGACGGGTGCGGGCGCGACTGCGACAGCAGTGTGACGCGGCGGGCGAACTCCTTGGCGCTCAGCGGGGCGGCGTCGGCGGCGTCGAGCTCCACCCCGCCTCCGCTGATCGGGTGGAGGCGGGCCAAGGAGCGCAGCACCGTCGACTTGCCGCTGCCGTTGGGGCCGATGAGCGCGGTCACGGCGCCAGCTCGCAGCTCCACGGAGACGCCGTGGACGACGGTCTCCCGCTGGTAGGCCAGCACGAGGTCGCGTCCAGCCAGAGTCCCTGTCGTCACGCAGGGCACCCTAACTTAACTAAGGCTTACCTGAGCGACCGGGGTCAGGATGTCTTGCGCACCGACCACTCGCGAATCCGGTCGATCCGCTTGCGCAGCTGCTCCGCGTTGGCCACGGCCGCGGCCGGACCACCGCACTCCTTGCGCAGCGCCGCGTGGGTGATGCCGTGGGCCTGCCCGGTGCGGTGGTTCCACGACGCGACCAGGCCGTTGAGCTCGCGGCGCAGCACCGCGAGGTGCTCGTGGGTGGTCACGTCGGCGAGGCTGTCGCCCGGACGTGGCCCGCCGCCGTCGCTCCCGTCGCCCGTGCGCGTCCGACGCCGGTCGGCCCGGTCGGACTGCCGCTGCTGCAGCAGCGAGCGGACCTGGTCGGGCTCGAGGAGGCCCGGGATGCCGAGGAAGTCCATCTCCTCCTCCGACCCGACGTGCACCTCGCCCTCGTGGCCGAACTGGGCGCCGTCATAGAGCGCGTGGTCGAAGCGGGCCTCCGACCCGAGCGCCTCGAAGGGCAGCGCCTCCAGCTCGTCGGAGGCGGCGTCACCCTGGTTGGCCTGGGCCAGCAGGTCGTCCTCGGCGGCGAAGATGTCGCCCTCGTCGTGCACCTTGCGCTTGAGGACGTGGTCGCGCTGGGCCTCCAGCTCCGCCGCGAAGGACAGCAGGTTGGGCACCGACGGCAGGAACACCGAGGCGATCTCGCCACGCTTGCGGGCCCGCACGAAGCGGCCGACCGCCTGGGCGAAGAAGAGCGGGGTGGAGGTGGTGGTCGCCCACACCCCCACGGTGAGCCGGGGTACGTCGACGCCCTCGGACACCATCCGGACTGCGACCATCCAGCGACTGTCGCCCGCGCTGAACTGCGAGATCTTCTTCGACGACGCCTTCTCGTCGGAGAGGACGACGGTGACCGACTCCCCCGAGATCTGCTTGAGCAGCTTGGCGTAGGCCCGTGCGGACTCCTGGTCGGAAGCGATGACGAGCCCGCCCGCGTCGGGCACGTGTCGACGGACCTCCGACAGGCGCTTGTCGGCGGCCGCGAGCACCGACGGCATCCAGGACCCCTGCGGGTCGAGCGCCGTGCGCAGCGCCTGCGAGGTCATGTCCTTGGTGAGCGGCTCGCCCAGCGAGGCCGCGACCTCGTCGCCGGCCCGGGTGCGCCAGCTCATCTGGCCCGAGTAGGCGAGGAAGAGGACCGGGCGCACGACGTGGTCGGCCAACGCGTCGGCGTAGCCGTAGGCGTAGTCGGCGACCGACGTCGGGAAGCCGCCCTCGCCGGGCGCGTAGGTGACGAACGGGATCGGGTTGATGTCGGAGCGGAAGGGCGTGCCAGTCAGCGCCAGGCGCCGCGCCGCCGGCTCGAAGGCCTCGCGGACGCCCTCGCCCCAGCTCTTCGAGTCGCCGGCGTGGTGGATCTCGTCGAGGATCACCAGCGTCTTGAAGCGCTCCGTGCGGATCCGCATCGCGAGCGGGTTGACGCCGACCCCGGCGTAGGTGACCGCGACACCGACGAAGTCGCTCGCGATCTTGCCGCTGCCGGCGGAGTAGGTGGGATCGATCGGGATCCCGGCGCGGGCCGCGGCCTCTGCCCACTGGGCCTTCAGGTGCTCGGTGGGCGCGACGATCACGAGCCGGTCGACGACGCGCCGGCCGAGCAGCTCCGCCGCGACCGTCAGGGCGAAGGTCGTCTTGCCGGCGCCGGGCGTCGCCACGGCGAGGAAGTCACGCGGGTTGCGGGCGAGGTAGTCCTGGAGCGCGGCCGACTGCCAGGCACGCAGCGACGGCGCCGTGCCCCAGGCTGCCCGCTCCGGCCACGCCGGACCGAGCGAGGTCATGCGTCGGGACCGGAACCCTCCGGGCCCTTGCCGCCCGGCTTGTCGTCCGAGAGGCCCTCCCAGATCTCCTTGCAGTCGGGGCAGACCGGGAACTTCTCCGGCGCCCGGCTCGGCACCCAGACCTTCCCGCACAGGGCCACCACGGGGGTGCCCATGACCATGGCCTCGGTGAGCTTGTCCTTCTCCACGTAGTGGGAGAAGCGCTCGTGGTCGCCCTCGTCGGTCGGGACGGTACGGCGGTCCTCGCGGACATCCGTTTCTGTCGAGAAGCCGATCGTGGTCACCGGAGCAGTCTACTGGCCGCCGGACCGACAGGTCGCACTCCCCGGCACCCGTCAGTGCCCGCCGGACACGTCCACGTCGGCCGGCAGCTGGCGCCAGACGACCAGCGTCACCAGGAGCGTGATCAGCGCGCCGGCGAGGCCGACCGCCGCGAAGGAGTCGGCGTAGGCCGCGAGTGCCGCCGGCTCGACGGCAGTGCCGAGTGCCCCCGAGAGGGACTCGACGGCGCGATCGGGCGCATCGGCCGGCAGGCCGGCGCGATAGACGAGTCCGACGAGGCTGCCGAGCACGGCGATGCCGAGGACGCCGCCGACCTCGTAGGACATCTCCTCGATGGCGGCGGCCGAGCCGGCCTGGTCGACCGGCGCGGCGCCCATGATCAGTGCCGAGGCCAGGCCCAGGGCCGCCGTACCGAAGCCGACGAGGAGCAGGGCGACGGCGATCCCCGGATAGGGCAGCGGGTGCGGAAGCAGGCCGAGGAGCAGCAGCCCCGCCGCGAGGATGCCCAGGCCCGCGACGATGACGTTGCGTGCGCCGAACCGGCCCGCGACGGCGGGAGCCACCGGCGGTCCGACCAGACCGCCGACCGCCATGGGCAGCAGGGCGACGCCGGTCAGCAGCGGACTCCAGCCCTCGACGAGCTGCAGCCACTGGGACCCGACGAAGAGCAGCGCGATCATCACAGTGCTGCTGACCAGCGCCGTGAGGACGCCAGCCCGGAAGACGGGGTCGCCGAAGAGTCGCACCGCCAGCATCGGCTCGTCCTGCCGCAGGCAGCGGCGGACGAAGGCCGTCACCAGCAGGATGCCGAAGGCGAGCACGAGCACGCCCTCCGCGTCGATCCCGCTCTTGCCCAGGTGCTTGACGCCGTAGACGGCGGCGACCATGCCGCTGACGGAGAGGAGCACGCCGGTCGCGTCGACGCGCCCCGGCCGCTCGGACCTGCTCTCGGGCAGGAAGGCCCGGCCAGCGACGACCGCAGCGACCATCAGCGGGACGTTGACGAGGAACGCCGCGTGCCAGCTGAACGCCTGCAGGAGGGCGCCACCGACGATGGGGCCGACCGCGCCGCCCACCGCGGCCATCGCCGCCCAGAGCCCCAGGGCGAAGGCACGCTCGCGGGCGTCGGGGAAGAGCGCGCGGATCAGCGAGAGCGTGGCGGGCATGATCATCGCCCCGCCGACGCCGAGGAGCGCGCGCAGGATGATGACCTGGGTCGCCGAGTCGACCACCAGTGCGGCCAGGGACGCGGCCCCGAAGATGGTGAATCCGAGCAGCAGCATCCGTCGCCGACCCCAGCGGTCGGCGAGGGCGGCGAGCGGGACGAGGAGCCCGGCGAGCACGAGCGCGTAGGCGTCGACGATCCAGAGCTGCGCGAGCGCCCCGGCGCCCAGGTCGGCCGTCAGCTCGGGCAGCGCGACGTTGAGGATCGTCATGTCCATCACGACGACCAGCAGGCTCGCGGCGAGGACGGCGAGACCCGCCCAGCGGCGGCGGTCCGCGGTCCGGGCCGGCCCCGAGTCGAGGGCGGTCATCGGGCGCCACTCCCCTCGAGGAAGGCCGTGACCACGAGACCGGCCGCGTCACGAGGCGCGATGTCGCCCTCGACGAGAGCGTCACGGACGGCGACGAGGAGCCCGTAGAGGACGTGCCCCAGCCACCGCGGGGGTACGTCGGGCCGGAGCACGCCCGTCGCCTGGGCGGCGCCGTGCAGGCGCAACTCGTCCACGAAGCACCGCTCCGCTCCCTCCCGCAGCTCGGGGTCGTTGAGCACGGTCGGGTCCGTGAGGGCGATGCCGAACGCCTGTGCGTCGGCGACGTAGCGGGTGAGGAGATCGACGAGGCAGGCCCGGATGACCGTGGCGTCGCCGCTCTCGGCGGCCTCGAGCACCCGCGCCTCGTCCATGCTCGCGGCCCACTGGTCGAGCGAGCGCTGACCGATCTCGCGGAGCAGGTCCTCCCGGCTCGCGAAGTGCCGGTGGAGCGTCGCGCGGCCGACACCGGCGGCGGCTGCGATCTCCGCCATCGACGCGGTCGGCTGGGTGGCGAGCACTCGCGGCGCGGCCGCGAGCACGGCATCCCTGCTGGACATGGCTGACCTCCACGCACGACCTGATGTGAGACTTCAATGTCTCACATGGGTCAAGAAAGTCTCAAATGCGCCGCGGTTCTCAGTTCAGCCCGGGGTCCACTGGACGCGTCGCATGGAAGGCCAGGTCGCCGGGCTGACGACGCAGGACGTCGCGCCGCAGGTCGCGGGTCCGGTCCCCGAAGACGTCGTCGACGAGTCCCGGCACGACGTACCAGCTGCCCTCGGCGACCTCCGCCTCCAGCTGCCCGGCTCCCCAGCCGGCATAGCCCGCGAAGATCCGCAGGCGGTCGACGGTGCCGATGACGAGCTCGCGCGGGGTGTCGAGGTCGAGCAGGCCCAGCCGGCCCCAGACCGCGCGGAAGCCGGCGGCGTCCTCCCCGCCGGGCGCGGCGAGGGCGACGGCGAGCGCGCCGTCGGTGGCCACCGGACCACCCTGGAAGAGGACCTCGGGCTCCTCCACCACGTCACCCCACTCCCCCAGCACCTCGGCGACCGGGAGCGCCGTCGGCCGGTTGAGCACGACGCCGAGCGCCCCGTCGTCGGTGACGTCGAGGAGCAGCACGACCGTGTCCACGAAGTTCGGGTCGAGCAGGCCGGGCGTGGCGAGCAGCAGCCGGCCGGCCGCCAGGTCGACGGCTCGTCCGGACTGCGCGTCGGGCGTCATGGGCCCATCATGCCGCGACCATCACATAGGAATGAGACGCCGAACGCCCCGGGCCGGCGCGACGTGGGAGGACGTCTGCGCCGGACGCCGGGGCGTCGAGGCGGCCGCTGACCGGGAGGGAGGTGGTCAGGCGGCCATGACCGCACGGAGGCGGTCGATCAGGGAGCGGTGCTCGGCGGGCTCGGGCTCCTCATAGACCGCCTCGGGCGTCATCGCGGGCATGCCGCGGTGCAGGGCACGGGCCCGCTCCTCGACCTCGATGCCCGCACGCTCGGCGGCCTCGACCCCGAGGCCCGAGCGTCCGGCCATGACGGCGAGCAGGTGGCGCTCCTTGAACGTCGCTGCCGCCATCGCGATCGCCATCGACTCGTCGGCGGGGTGGTCGCGGTAGTGGTCGATGATCAACCGGACACCCGGCAGCTCGTGGGCGGTGTTGCTCCACGCGATCGCGACGGCCTCGTCGAGGTCCATCGGCTGGTGGGCCAGCATCCGCTCGATGTGGCCGGAGAGCCGGGTGTGCCACTTCAAGGTGAGGGCGGCCAGCAGGTCCAGCTCGTCGTCGAAGGTCTCCGAGACGCCGGTGAGGTCCATGGGCAGTCGACCGTCGCGTCGGACGGCCGAGGTGGCGATGACAGCGCGGAGGATCTCACCGCGGTTGTGAAAGGCCTTCCAGGTCATGGTCAGCTCCTATTTTCGTTGCGGCGGCTGCCGGACTCGGGAAAGTACGGGGGGTATCCGACATACCGCTGGTACGTACTTCGAGTATGGCCCAGACCATCGGTATGCCCAACGCATCGACACCGTGATCCCGCCCACCCCGGGCCGTGACCGGTGTCACGTCGCAGCGTCGGCCTCCTCTAGCCTTGGAGGGTGGCGAAGGCATCGGTGTCGAAACTCGTACCCAAGGTCCCGGGCGTTCCCGGCGCGACCCGACGGGCGTCGTACTCCGCCTCGACGAAGCGCGCCCTCATCGACGTGGCGGAGGGACTCTTCGCCGACCACGGCTACGCCGGCACCTCGCTCGACGCCATCGTCAGCGGCGCACGGGTGACCAAGGGCGCGCTCTATCACCACTTCTCGGGCAAGCAGGCGCTCTTCGAGGCAGTCTTCGAGCGGGTCGAGATCGAGTCGGCGAAGCGGATCCAGAAGGCGCTGCGCAGCGAGAAGGACCCGTGGCGCAAGGCCTCGCTGGGCCTGCGCTCGTTCCTCGCCGTCGTCCGTGAGGGCACCTACCGGCGCATCGTGATCCAGGACGGTCCGGCCGTGCGCGGCTACGAGCGCTATCGCGAGCAGGAGGAGCGCTCGACGTTCGCCAACGTGGTGGAGATCGTCCGGGCCACGCTCGAGGCCGGCGCGTGGGACCTCGACGAGGACATGCTCCAGACCTTCGCGCGGATCTTCTTCGGAGCCATGTCGGCCGCCGGCGAGTCCGTCGCGACCGCCGTGGACCCGGAGGCCGCGGCGCAGCGGGTCGAGAGCGCCGTCGGCTTCCTGCTGGCCGGCATCCAGGCCCTGGTCGACCAGGGCACCGACCTGGAGACCGTCATCACCGGCGCCGCGGCGCCGGGCGACGAGGCCTGACGACGCCGGCTCTCCGGCTGGTCTCCGGCTACTTGCCGAAGGCCACCGAGCCGCCGGCGGAGTCGACCGGGACCAGCTCGATCCACACCTTGCCCGCGGGGACCGTGAGCTCCCCGTCGGCGGTGGACAGCACGAGCGGGGCGCCGAGGTCCTTCTTCGACCACTCCGCCTCGATGACGCGTCCGGCGTGGAACACCTGCGCCGTGCCGCCACCGGTGAACTTGGACTCGGGGACGAAGTTGCCCGCCGGGTCCGTGTAGCCCGCGTCGACGACCTCGACCCGCAGCACCAGCACAGTGTCGGGCTGGAAGCGGTCGCCCTCGGCGGCGTTGGAGTTCTTGTTGACGTAGTGGCCGCCCTCGAACGTCCAGTTCGTGACGTGGCTGCCGAAGTCCGCCGACAGGGTGTTGGCGACGACGCCCTCCGGGAGGTCGGCGGCGGTGCCCCACGGCAGGTAGTCGGCGGGACGCGCGTCCTTGCCGTCCTCCGTCGCCTTGGCGAGCTCCTGGAGGTTGGTGAAGAGGTTGTAGGGCGCGCTGCGGCCGCTGTTGCGGTAGAAGCCGGGCCCACCCTCACCGAAGAAGGTGATGCCGGCCTTGTTGATCCGGTCGATCGTCACCCCGGCGGCGCCGCTGGTCGCGATGACCGCATCGGCGGGCGACACGATGCCGATGTCGGAGGCGCGCATCGAACGGACCGGACCGATGTCCTTGGGCAGCTTCGAGTAGTGGAAGACCGCCAGGCGGGTGGTGCCGCCCTCGACGAGCTCCTCGACGACGAGGTCGGCCGAGCCGATCCCGATCTGCGGGGCGCTCGAGCTCGAGTTGTCGATCTTGGTCACGATCACCGGGTGGTCCTGCTCGACCGAGTCGCCGGACTTCGCCTCGAGACCGGTCAGCGGCCACGTGGCGGGCTCGTCCGGCTCCGGGGCCGAGGAATTGTCCGCGCCGTCGGTGGCCGGCTCCGTCTCGTCGCTGCCACAGCCGGCGAGGACCAGGGTCAGCGCGACGAGCGAGGCGGGCAGGGCAGAGCGGAGAGTGTTCAGACGCACAGGGCAAGTCTGGCCCACCGGCCCCCCAGACGTCGGAGCCGCCCCCGCGTGTCGCGGGAGCGGCTCCGGGGCGGCGACAGGCGTCGCCTTGCAGTGTGGGGTGCTCAGACGCCGAGCGAGGCGCCGCCGTCGACGTACAGCGTCTGGCCGGTGACGTAGGACGACTCGTCGGCGGCCAGGAAGGTGACGGCAGCGGCGATGTCCCCCGGCACACCCGTACGACGGACCGGGACCGCCTCCGCGTTGAGGCGACGGAACTCGTCGACGTCCATCTTGAGCCGCGCCGCCGTGGCGTCGGTCATCTCCGTGGCGATGAAGCCGGGCGCGACCGCGTTGACGTTGATGCCGAAGGGACCGAGCTCGATGCCGAGCGTGCGGGTGAGGCCCTGGACGCCCATCTTGGCGGCCGAGTAGTTGGCCTGGCCGCGGTTGCCGAGCGCGGACGTCGAGGAGATGTTGACGACCTTGCCGTACTTCTGCTCGACGAAGTGCTTCTGGGCGGCCTTCGTCATCAGGAAGGCGCCCTTGAGGTGCACGCCCATGACGAGGTCCCAGTCGTCCTCGGTCATCTTGAAGAGCAGGTTGTCCCGCGTGATGCCGGCGTTGTTGACGAGGATGTGGATCCCACCGAGCTCGGCGACGACCCGCTCGATCGCGGCGTCGACCGACGCTCCGTCGGAGACGTTGGCGCCGATGCCGACGGCCTTGGCGCCGTCGACGAGCGGCAGCTTCGCCGCGGCCTCGGCCGCGGCCGACTCGTCGAGGTCGACGATCGCGACCGACGCGCCCTCCTCGGCGAAGCGGGTGGCGGTGCCGAACCCGATCCCTCGTGCGGCACCGGTGATGACGGCGACTCGCCCGTCGAAACGACCCATCTGATTTTCCTCTCCAAGGGGTGTCGAACGCGCCGAAGCCTACGCGTCCAGCGCCGCGCGCAGACGGGTGGCGTAGTCCGCGGACTCCCCCTCGCCGTACTTGCGACGGGGCCAGAAGAAGCCACGCAGGCCATCACCCTTGGTCCGCGGGACCACGTGGAGGTGCAGGTGCGGCACCGACTGGCTGACGATGTTGTTCATCGCGATGAAGCTGCCCTGGGCGCCGAGCCCGTCGACCACGGCCGTCGCCAGCCGTTGGGCGGCCGCCAGGAATCCGTCGCGCAGGGACGCCGGCAGGTCCGGCAGGGTGACGACGTGCTCGCGCGGGACGAGCAGGACGTGGCCCTTGAAGACCGGACGTCGGTCCAGGAACGCCATCAGGTCCGGCTCGTCGAGGACGACGTCGGCCGGCTCGGTCCCGGCGACGATCGCGCAGAAGACGCACCCAGCGACGGAGGTCATGGGGCCGAGGCTACTGGCGCCTCCGTGGCGCGCCCTTGCCGCGTCAGTGGCAGACCACGCCCTCACAGCCGGGCACCACGAGCAGCCGGCCGTGGCGCGGGACCGCGTCGAAGTGCTGGCTGTCCCCGTTGCCGTAGGTCCAGCGCAGGCCGTGCCGCGCCATGATCCGCACCACCTGGTGCCGGCTCGAGCGCCAGGCCACACGGGCGTTGGAGCGCGACGGCCACCACGCGTTGGGCACCCAGCCGTGGCTGGAACGGTAGGGGTTCTCCCAGGTGTTGATGTCGAGGGAGCGGCCATAGCTGTGCGGACTGCGCACGCCACCGCGTCCCACCACCCAGCGGCAGTTGAAGGCCGAGGAGTTGCCGGCGGCCATGGACCGGTAGTCGTCCGCGCCCTGCAGGCGACCGGACCAGCCGAACCGGTCGACGCGGTACATCGACCGGATCGGCAGGCGCGCCGCATACATCTCGGCCAGGGCGCCCGCCATCTGGTGGACGACGCCGGCCGCGGCGACGAGCTCACCGCGGCGCCGGTAGCCGTGGTAGTCCCAGTAGTTGATACGCAGCAGGCGCAGGCCCGAGCGACCGACCGGGCAGCCGCGGTGCCACGACCGGCCGACCATCGAGTTCCAGACGCCCGCGGGGATCGCGGTGACGACGGCGTCGGCTCCCGCCGTGGACGCGCGGGCCTGGGCGGGCAGACGCACCCGCGGACTCGGAGCGCCGGCCGGGAGCCGCACCGGCACGCCGGGCGGGCGGTTGTCGATGAGGTGGGTGGCACTGATCGAGCGCTGCGCCCACGCGTTGCCGTGGCCGATCGCCCGGAAGCGGCTGTCGACCCGGGGACGCAGCAGGACCCTCGCCCAGCCGGCCTCGTTGGTCGTGAAGGTGCCGACCGTGCGCCACCGGCCGTCGAGGCGACGCTGCAGGACGACCTTGCCGGCGGGGACCGGGTCCCCTGCCGTCGTACGCCAGTCCATCCGGAGATACATCCGCCGCCCGTCGACGATCGCGCTCCGCGCGGTGATGGTCGTGCGCGTGGCGACGGGCCTGATCGTGAGCTGGTGCTCCCCCGTGACCCCGTCGTACGACGCCCGCACCCTGTTGCGCGCCGGAGCGCGGTCGACGACCAGGTCGACGGCCGCGCGACCGTCGGCGCCCGCGACGACCGGGCTGCCGGTGACCGGCTGCCACGCGGCGCCGTCCCAGCGCTCGACGTCGACGGACGCACCCGGCACGGGTGCGCCCTCGTCGGCGACCGTCACCGTCAGGCTGGTGCTCGCGCCCGCCGCGGCGGCCGGCGCGGCCAGCGTGATCGCCGGCGCCGCCGCGCTCGCGGTCCCGGCGAGGCCAGGCAGGACCGCGAGTGCCACGGCGAGGACGAGCGTCAGGACGGGCAGGGAGGAACGAGACGGGCAACGCACGCGTCCCCGGTGCCCCACCGGCCCCGAGTCATTCCATCGCTCATGCCTGGAACAGCAGGACTCCCCCGACGGCGAGGGCGAGCACCTTCACGACCTCCGCGGCGACGTACCAGAGGTGGGCGTGGGAGCTCGGTCCGGTCGCGTCGCCGGTCGTGCCGGCCAGCACGGCGTCGGAGCGACGGCCCAGCGCGGGACGGATCGCGACCAGCTGGAGCAGCAGGACCACCACGGCGACGCCGAGCGCGACCGGGGCGCCTCCCGTGGGCTCTCCGACCACCAGGCCGACGACGACCGCGACGGCGAGGGCCGCCTCGCAGGCGTTGAGCGCACGGAACACGAGGCGGCCGATGCCGAGCCCGATCGGCAGGGTGACACCGGGAGCCCGGAACTTGAGGGGCGCCTCGACGAACGAGATGGCGAGCACCATCCCCAGCCAGAGGAAGGTAGCGGCGACGGCCACGGCGACGGGGGTCTCCATGGGGTCGATCATGCCCCGTGACGGCGGTGCGGGGAGGATGCGGGCATGGCCTATTGGAAGCGCACCGGGGCGCAGACCTTCATGCCGACCGAGCACGTCGAGGGGTCGTGGGACCTCGAGGACCAGCACATCGCCCCCACGCTCGGCCTCCTGGCCCACGAGATCGAGCGCGACCGGGACCGCCGCCGCGACGACGCGCTCGTGGTGCAGCGGCTCTCCTACGACATCCTCGGCACCCTCCCGCTCGAGGAGGTCCACGTCGCCGTCGAGGTGCTGCGCCCGGGCCGGACGATCGAGCTCGTGCAGGCCACGGCCACGCACGGGGGACGTGCCGCGGTCCTGCTCCGAGCCTGGCTCGGCCAGCCGCGCGACACCGGCGACCTGGCCGGATCGGAGCTGCCGGCGATGCCGCGGCCCGACGACCTCGAGCCGTGGCAGATGAGCGAGCTGTGGCCCGGCGGCTTCATCGGCTCGGTCGAGATCCGCCGCGAGGACCGCGGCCCGGGGAGGGCACGGACCTGGGTCCGCACCGCCCACGGTCTCGTGGAGGGCGAGGAGGTGACCCGGCTCGCGGCCGCCGCCGGGCTCTTCGACATCGGCAACGGACTCGCGGTCCGTGCCGACCCGCAGCGGGTGATGTTTCCCAACCTCGACCTGACCGCGCACCTCTTCCGCACACCCGTGGCCGGATGGCTCGGCTTCGACACGTCGGTGTCCTTCGGCCCGGCGGGCGTGGGACTGACCAGCACCGTGCTGCACGACGAGCAGGGGCCCATCGGCACGATGGCCCAGTCGCTCACCGTCCGGCCGTGGCCAGCACCGTGACGATCTCCGCCCATGCCGGCGTGGTCGGGTCGATGACGTCGAAGTGGTCGCCGGGCACCTCCACGAGCTCGGCCACCGCCCCGGCAGCGCGGGCCGTGTCGACGTACGACGTGGACTGGGTGAGCGGCACCACCCGGTCCGCCGTGCCGTGCACGCAGGTCACGGGGATCGCGAGCGGCACCCGCTGCACCGGATCGAGCGCGATGTCGTCGGGGCCGGGCGGGTGACCGAGGAACGCCTCGACCGCACCACCGCCCAGGCCCTCGCGGTGGGCCGCGCGCAGGTCCAGGACACCGGCCTGGCTCACGACGGCAGTGAGCCCTCCGTTGCCGCTGAGCCCCGCGACGCAGGTGATGAGGTGCCCGCCCGCCGAGTGGCCGAGACCGACGACGGGCCAGCCGTCGGTCCAGTCGGGGAGCTCGCGGAGGACCGCGACGGCAGCGGCCACGTCGTCGACGGTGGCGCGAGCGCCACCTCCGCCGCCGGGACCCGCCCCGATCCGGCGGTACTCCACATTCCACGCGAGCCAGCCGCGCCGGGCGAGGTCCTCCGCGAGCGGCGTGCCGAGCTCGAGCCCGTAGGAGGCGGACCAGTAGCCGCCGTGCACCACCACCACGACGCCGCGAGTGGCTCCGGCCGGTCGGTGCAGCTCGCCGTACTGGCTGGGGTCCGGGCCGTAGTCGATCCGCTCGCCCGCCGGCTCGTCACGCACGTCGCTCTCCTCGCCGTCCGGTTGGTCCTGGCTGTCCTGGTCCGCGCACCCGGCCAGACCCGCCGCGACGGCGCCCGCGCCGAGGGCCAGGAGGGATCGTCGCTTCATGGTGGTCCTTCGTCGACGCGGGGTCGGGCGGATGGGTCGACCGCTCACCCCACCGGCCGACTGACCGATCAGCATCCCATGCGACCCTCCGGACTCTCCCGGCGTCCGCGCGCGGCGATGGCGCTCGGCATGCTGGCTGCCAGCCTCGTGGCGTCCCTCGTCGTGCTGGGCACGGCGCCCTCTCCCGCCCGTGCCGACCACCAGCCGCACGAGCCGGAGGCCACCCGCATCCTCATCACCGGCGACTCGATCACCCAGGGCCGGCCGGTCGGCAGCGAGTCGGGCGGCTACTCTTGGCGCTACTTCCTCTGGAAGCGCTTCGAGGTCGGCGGTCAGTCGGAGGCGGTCGACTTCGTGGGCCACAAGACCGGGCCCGCGCAGGCGATGACCTCCGCTGCCCAGGATCCCCGCCGCTACGCCGACCCCGACTTCGACTACGACCACGCGGCCGTGTCGGACGCGGAGCTGTGCCACCCGACCCGGCTTCCGGGCGGACGCCGGATCGACGACCTCGTCCGGACCTACCGGCCCGACATCATCGTGTCCGCGTGGGGTATCAACGACCTGCGCCGCGGGACGTGGGCGCGGGAGCTGCTGCGCTGCTACGACCGGTGGCTGCGCGGGGCGCGGAGCGCCAACCCCGACGTCGACTTCGTCATCGCGCGGCTGCCGTGGGCGTTCGCGGCGCATCGCAACGGCGCCACCTTCAATGCCCTGCTGGACGACTGGGCGGCCGCCCGGACCACCGCGCGCTCACGCATCGTGCTGGCCGAGATGGCCGAGCCCTATGGTCGTGGCGACGTCCATGACAACGTCCACCCGACGCAGCAGGGCGAGGAGAAGATCGCCGGCATGGTGGCCTCGTCGCTCGCCGCGCTGGGCCTGCAGGTCGACATCGACCAGCCCATCCTGCCGGGCAACACCTTCCGCGCCGAGCCGCCCGCGCGACCGGCCCTGCGCCTGACCCGGCACGGCCGGTTCGTGACGATGCGCTGGTCAACCCGGGCCCGCACCCGCGCCTACGTCGTGCGCTGCGACGGGGCGTCCGGGATCCGCTTGCGCCGCATCGGCGCACAGGCCACCCACCTGCGCCTGCGCCAGCCAGGTCGTACGGCGTGCACGGTTCGCGCCGTCAACGCCTCCGGCCCGAGCCCGTGGAGCGCCGTACGCGTCGTGGGCCGCGCGCCCTGACCTGCCGCGGTCCGGCTCAGGCGCGGGCGCGCTCCTCGCCGGCCGCGATCTCCGCCTGCAGGTCGAGGCAATAGCGACCGAAGTCGATCTGGATCGTGTGGCGGGGCGTGGCGTAGTACTGCTCGAGGTGCGCGGCCTCGTCGGCCCCCATGATCCGCACCTGCTCCTCCACCGACGGGAGCTCGTAGTCACCCGTCAGGAGCCGGGCGAGCAGCTTCGACTGCTGCTCGGCGAGGTTGACGATGGTGGGCGAGGACTGCGCGAGCCCGAGGTAGTAGAGATGGTCGACGCCGGGCTTGATCATCCGCTTGAAGAGCGGGTAGCGGTGCTCGGCGTCGGGGTGGAGGTCGGCCTCGGTGTCGTCGAAGAACGGGAACCGCATGTCGTAGCCGGTGGCGCAGATGATCACGTCCGCCTCGACCGACGAGCCGTCGACCAGGTGCACGGTCGAGCCGTCCAGACGATCGATGGCCGCGAGCATGTGGATGTCGCCGGAGCCCGCGCGGGTGAGGAAGTCGGCCGACACGGAGGGATGGGCCGAGAGCGGCTCGTGGTCCGGCTCGGGCAGGCCGTAGCCGCTCATCGAGCCCACCAGCTCGCGAATGAGCTGGCGCGACGCGGCGAGCGCCACGTCCTTGGGGATGTCGGGAGGCGCCATGACCTTGTCGGCCGCGACGCCGTTGCGGTACTTGGGCAGCACCCACACCCCGCGGCGCGCGGACACGTAGAGCTTTTCCGCCATCCAGCGGTTGGAGAGCTCGGAGGCGATGTCCATGGCCGAGTTGCCCATCCCGACCACGATGACGCGCTTGCCGCGGATCTCGACGGGCTCGAACGGGTTGACGTAGGCGTGGCTGTGCATCAGCACCCCGTCGAACTGGCCGGGATAGTCCGGCATCCGCGGCGACCAGTGGTGTCCGTTGGCGACGACCAGGTCGGTGTAGCCGCGGGTGTCCCCCGTCGACAGCGTCACGTCCCAGCCGCCGTCGCCGTTGCGGGCCGCCCTCGTCACCTCCGTGCCGAACGTGATGGCGTCACGCAGGCCGAAGTGGTCGACGTACGACCGGAAGTAGTCGTGGATCAGCGTGTGGTGCGGGAAGTCCGGGTAGTCCGCCGGCGCCGGGAACTCCTCGAACTGCAGGCGTTGTGTCGAGGTGTCGATGTGCAGCGACTCGTAGACGGCGGAGCGGCCGTTGGGGTTCTGGAAGTACCAGTTGCCGCCGACGTCGTCGCTCATCTCGAACTGGTCGTAGGAGATGCCGAACTCCTTGAGCCGCTTCGCCGTGGTGATGCCGGAGCATCCGGCGCCGATGATGCAGACGTGGGGCGCAGTGGTGGCGGTGTCGTTCACAGCGCCTCCAGGCACTCGAAGGCGGTCCGGACGTAGGCGTCGGTGCGGGGCGAGGACAGCATGTGCTCGGCGAGCTGGTTGGGCGCGTAGGCCACGGTGGTGCGGGTGTCGAGGTCGTTGACCACGATCGAGCCGCCGTAGCCCGTCCACCAGCACGTACGACGGTCCGGCACCGCGGGCGCCGACGGGGTCGGGAGTCCGTAGCCGATGCCGAAGGTCACCGGCAGCATCAGCACGCCGTCGGGTCCCTGCGCCTGGACCTCGAGGATGCGGTCGATCGTGTCCGGACCGAGGAGCCGCACCCCGTCGAGCTCGCCGCCGTGGGAGACGACCGCCTGTGCGCGGGCGATGCCGCGCGCGTTGCCGTGACCGCCGGCGGCGCCGACCGCACCCCGGCGCCACTCCGGGGAGTTGCACACCGGCATGGTCAGGAACGGGTTGGCGATCGTCCGCAGCAGGAAGTGGTCCGGCGGCAGGGCGGCGTAGTCGACCTGCGATGCCGGCGGTGGGAGCAGGTCGGCACAACGCGGATGCTCAGCGTCGGGCACCCCGAGCAGGAAGTCGGCGCCGAGGGGGCCGGCGACCTCGTCGCGGAACACGTCGGCGAGCGGTCGGCCGACGGCACCGCGGACCAGCCCGTCGAGCAGGTGGCCGTGGTTGATGATCTGGTAGGCCGGAGCGGACCCCGGCTCGTACCAGGGTGCCTCCTCGGCGAGCCACTGCTCGGTCAGCTCGAGGTCGAGGAGGTCCTCGACCGACACCGGCCGTCCCCAGCCGGGCAGGCCGCTGGTGTGGCCGAGCAGGTGGCGGACCAGCACACCGTCCTTGCCGGCCGCGGCGAATTCCGGCCAGTAGCGCGCGACCGGTGCATCGAGGTCGATCAGCCCCCGGTCGGCGAGGACGAGCACCGTGAGGCCGGCCATCGTCTTGGTCACCGACCACACCTGCACGATCGTGTCCTCGCGCCACGGCTCCCCCGGTCGCGCCTCGCCTCCCCACAGGTCGGCGACGAGCTCGCCGTCGTGGATCACCGCCACCGATGCGCCGACGTCCGCGCCCGAGGCGAGGTTGTCGGCGAGCAGGTCGCGCAGGGGCTGGAACGCGGGGGTGCAGGCGCCATCGACCACGCCGCCACCCTAGCCACGAAATAGAACTCGTTCTAGTAGTGCGCGGCAGCGCGGCGCACCGCGGCGAAGCCGCGTCGGCGACGGTCCGCGGGCCGAGCGAAGCGAGCGCCCGTGCGGCCGACGCCGACAGGGCGACGCGCTCGCGCCATCCAAAACGTGGAGCTGCGGGGAATCGAACCCCGGTCCTCGAGCGTCGAGCCAGGTCTTCTCCGGGTGCAGTTCGTGATGTCGTTTTCTCAGTCCCGGTGCTCGCACGAACACGTCACCGACGGACTCAGTCAGGTTTGAGTCCCGATCAACCACCCTGACGGCAGATGATCAGCAAGTCTCCTGGATGACGCCTGGGTCCGGGACGGAGACGGATGCCCGGTCAGACGCTTCGATCACCGCTCAGGCGGCGAGAGCGAAGGAACTGCGCTTAGCGTTGGCAGTTATTGGTTTCCAGCGATCGTTTACGAGATGACGCTGGCTTCTCGACCCGCTTCCCCTGGGACAAACGTCCCAAGTCGAAACCGATCAGCCCCTCTTGAGTTGTGGTTGTCACTCTACCGTCCACCAACGACACGGGCCCAACCAGTATTCCGGTCGGGCCCGTGCGTCGGCGAGGAGCGGACCTCAGAGGCCGAAGCCCGCCAGCCAGTCGGCGACGACGGGGATCTCGACGCGCTGATAGCCACCGAGGTAGCGACAGTTGGACGTGTAGCCGTAGGACGTGACCCCGACGATGACGTCGCCGAGGAACAGGGGTCCGCCGGAGTCGCCGAAGCAGGTGCCGCCGGTGCCGAAGGGATCCTTCTCGTTGCCGTTGGTCTGGATGACCTGCGGCGTGATCTTCTGCCCGGGCATGTCGACGTAGCGCCGGATCAGCGGGTAGCTCATCGGGGTCGGCTTCCTCGACCCTGTGTCGGCCTGACGCACCTCGGTGCCATAGCCCACCGCGGTGAAGAGGGTGCGGCGAGGGAACTTGATGGCGTCCACGGTGCCGAGGCCCGCGATGGTGGCGGGCTCGATGTCGGTCACGGGCTCGTCGAGGACGATGACGCCCACGTCGTTCCAGTTGTCGAGGTCGGTGAAGTCGCTGTAGCCCGGGTGGGTGTGGGCGATGCCCGACAGGAAGCCGGCGTCGGCCAGCTCCTCGGGGGTGTAGCCGGCCTCCTCGTCAGCGGCGACCGGGAGCGGCGACGGCGGCGCCTCGGCGACGACGCTGTCGAAGGTGACGAGCGTGCTGCCGACGGTCCCCGAGGTGCAGTGGGCGGCGGTCAGCAGGACGGTCGGGCTGACCAGGGTCGCGGAGCAGCGATAGCGGCCGGTGCCGTCGTAGAACGCGATCATCGCAACGTTGGGGTGGAGCTCGCCGTCGGGGGTCCCGCCGGTGCTGGCGGTGGCCGGGGCGAGGGTGGAGAGCGCGGTCATCGCCGCGATGGCGGCTCCGACCAGGGCGAGGGGACGTGTGCGCATGGAGATCCTCCGAGAGTGTTCCGAGTCCGCGAGGTGACGCGGAAGGCTCAGTCCACACCAGGGGCCGACGACTGTGAACCCCCTGAAGTCAGGACACGTCCAGCAGCCGCACGGCGTTGTGCCAGCACACGTCGCGCAGCCAGTCGTCCCCCAGGCCGAGCCGCGCCAGGCCCTCGAGCTGATGGTGGTAGGGGTAGGGAATCGTCGGGAAGTCCGAGCCGAGCAGCACCTTCGGCTGCAGGTCCCGCAACCGCGGGAGCAGGGCCGCTGGATAGGCGGCGTCACGGTCGAAGAAGTCGGTGAAGACCATCGTGGTGTCGAGGTGCACGTGGGCGTGGCTCTCGGCGAGCACGAGGAAGTCCTCGTACTCGGGCGCACCCATGTGCGCGACCACCAGGCGCAGCCGCGGGTGCCGGCGCAGGAGGCGGGCGACGGAGTCGGGGCCGGTGAAGGCGTTGCCGACCGGCCCGGAGCCGGCATGCACCGTCACGGGTGTCCCGCTGTCCTCGAGCACGCCCCAGACGGGGTCGAGCACCGGGTCGTCGGCGACGAACTCGCCGACCTGGAGGTGGATCTTGAACATCTGCACGCCGTCCTCGACCAGCGCGGCGACGTACTCCCCCGCCGCGGGCTCGGGGAAGAACGTGGCCGAGCGCAGCACCTCCGGCACGTCCGCGGCGAACTGTGCCGACCACTCGTTGAGGTACGCCGCCACGCCGGGCTTGTGCGCATAGGGATGCGTGGGGAAGGCACGGACCCCGAACTCCCGCAGCAGCGCGACCCGCTCCTCGGG
>NZ_STGW01000030.1 GCF_004912195.1 Nocardioides caeni | reverse complement strand
CACGTCGAGCAGTGCGATCGGGTCCTGGTCGACGCCGGCCTGGATGAACTTCTCGACCGCGGCCTCCGGTGAGCCGGCACCGCCACGCGGCCAGACGAATTGCCAGACGACGAACGCACCGAGCAGCACGGCCAGCACCGTGCCGACCACGATGAGCAGGAGTCCCGCCGACGGCTTCCTGCCGGCCGGTCCCGACGGGTCGGACGGGTCGGACGGCTGCCCGGGTCCGTCCGCCTGTCCGGGCTCGGCGAAGCCGAAGGGCGCCAGGCCGGGCGGCGGCGCGGAAGCGGGTGGCACGGCGGGCGGCATGGCGGGCGGCGGTGCCGGCTGGAACGCCGGTGGCTGCGAGGGGTACGCCGGCGCGGGCGGGCCCGTCGGGGCGGCGTCCTCGTGGCGGGTGCCGCAGGAGCTGCAGAATGCCTCGCTGTCGCCGCGTTCGGCGCCACAGGACGTGCAGAAGGCCATCGTCGATCCCCCGTCTCGCTCGCACACCGACCCCACGATCGGTCTCGTCGGGCATCGTAGTGACGTTAGTGGGGCCTCGTGGCGTTACGCCGCCAGATGATCTCGGCCGTCAGCGATCCGGCCACGAGCGCCGTGGCGGCGACGGCCAGCCAGCCGCCGGAGCCGACCCGATCGAGCCCGCCGACGACCTTGGCCACGAGGAGCAGCACGAGGACGGCGCCGAGACCACCGATGACGGCACGGGCGACCGACGCCGTCCGGCCACCCACGCCGGACAGGACCACCACGACCAGCCCGAGCAGGGCGGGCGCCAGCAGCAGCGGGGCGGCAGCCGGCGGGACGATCCCGTCGAGGATGCCGCGGCGCACGAAACGGGCCGCATCCATCAGGCTCGACCGGGAGAGCACCCCGTCGGTGCGCCACGGCAAGAACACCGCGGTCACCCAGCTCAGGCCGCCGAGCAGCCAGCCGATACCGATCGGAAGGGGCGGTCGCGGCCACCGGGCGCCGACTGCTCCCCCACGCATGTCCCGGACCCTAGACGACCCGCGGGGACCGCCACTGAATTACAGCTCTGTAGTTCAGGGCGAAGCCTGTTACTGGTGTGACTTGTGTGGTTATCGTGACGTGGTTCGAACGCCGTCGGACGACGGCTCGACCCCTACTTCCCCTGGAGTGACCGCCATGCCTGCCCGCTTCGCCGCCAGCTCGGTACGACGCCCGGCGGGCCCGGCGCGCCCCCGCTCCCGGAGCCTGCGACTCGGCCTGTGCGCGTTGGCCGCCGCGGTCGCCGCCAGTCTCGCGAACCCGCTCGCCGGCGACGTACCGTCCGGCACCGAGGCCGCCGGCACCGTCGTCCTGAGCGCCGCCCGACCCAATCCGGTGACACCGGGCAACTTCACCGGCTACGGCTTCGACCAGTGCGAGACCCAGTCCCAGGCACGAATGGACGCCTGGCTGGAGCACTCCCCCTTCCTCGCTGTCGGGGTCTACATCTCCGGCGCGTCCCGCTTCTGCCGCACGCAGCGGCTGCTCACGCCGACCTGGGTCCGCACCCAGCTCGCCAAGGGTTGGCGGATCCTGCCGATCACGCTCGGCCCGCAGTCGACCTGCGTCGGCCGCTTCCCTCGCTACGGCGCGAAGATCGACCCGACCATCAGCAACCGCAGCGTCGACGGCTACATCTCGGCGCGCCGGCAGGGCCGCCGCGAGGCCGTCGACGCCGTCGGCGCCGCCCAGGCGCTCGGGATCGTGCCCGGCAGCACGCTCTGGTACGACCTCGAGGGCTGGTCGAACCACAAGAACGCCACCTGCCGCGAGTCCTCCCTGTCCTTCCTCAGCGGCTGGACCGAGAAGGTCCGCGACCTCGGCTACGTCTCGGGCGTCTACTCGAGCGCGGGCTCCGGGATGAAGATCCTCGACGACGCCCGCGCCCAGCGCCGCAAGGACGTCGTCCTGCCCGACCAGATCTGGATCGCGCGGTGGGACCTCAAGGCCAACACCTCGACGAGCTACCTGCGCGCCGACGGCTGGCTGCCGGGCGGCCGGATGAAGCAGTACCAGGGCGGCCACGACGAGACGTGGGGCGGCGTCCGGATCAACATCGACCGCAACTACCTCGACCTCGGTGACTCGACGCCCGCTCCCGAGAAGCAGTGCGGCGGCATCAAGGTCGACCTCCGCACCTATCCGCGGATCGTGGCCTCGACCCGCGACACCAGGCCCCAGGCCGTGCAGGCCCTGCAGTGCCTGCTCAGCCGCAAGGGCCTGCTGCCCCTCAGCGCGATCACCGGCACCTATGACGCCCGGACCCGGACCGCGGTGGCGGCGTGGCAGACCAAGCGTGGCTTCCCCGTCGGCCCGACGTGGAACACGCGTTACTGGATGAGCCTGCTGTCCGGCGGCAACACCCCGGTCCTCAAGATCGGCTCCCGCGGCGCCTACGTGCGCCGGGTGCAGCGCACCCTCCAGGCCGCCACGCCGAGCGTGCGGATCACCGTCGACGGCATCTACGACGCCGAGACCGCGCGGCAGGTCAAGGCCTACCGCCAGAAGGTCGGCATGTCGCCCGCCGGGATCACCTCCACGGCGACGTGGGCCCGCCTGCAGGCCGGACGCTACTGACGCCTCTGGCTACCAGCCCGACGGCGCGGTCGGCGGGGTCGGCGGGGTCGGCGGCTGCTGGCCGTACGACGGCGGCTGCGCCGGGTAGCCGGGCTGACCCGGGTGACCGGGGTGACCGGGGTGACCGGGGTGACCGGGGTGACCCGGCTGACCAGCCTGCTGCAGCGCCGGCAGCAGCGGGCCGCGCTCCCGCCGGACGTCGGCGGGCGCGAGCAACGCGACGAGCACGAGGGCCGGGGCGACGTACATCAGGAACACGGTGGTGAGGTCGGTGCTGACGAAGAGGACGAAGAAGTCGTCCTCGACGCTCGCGCCGTGCAGCAGCCCGGTCGTCACCATGCCCAGGATGAGCCACACACCGGCGAGGCCGATCGGCAGGACCGGCGGGAAGTCGTCGCGCGGCACGATCGCGGAGATCGCGACGCCGATGGCCCCACCCAGGCCGATCA
>NZ_STGW01000031.1 GCF_004912195.1 Nocardioides caeni | reverse complement strand
CTGCAGGCTCGTCGCGAGTCGGCCGAGGTGGGTGACGTACGGCTCCGACAGGGCGGCGGGTACGGCGCCGTGGAGCTTCTCGTAGAAGTCGCGCGACCCGTAGGCCAGGCAGAGGCCGACCCACAGCTGGAGGTCGCGGGCGAAGGCGTTGTACTTCACCGGGCTCTGGTCGGTGGAGCGCACGTGCCGGTGCTGCCGGTTGATCTCGCCGCGGAGGTGGTCGCGCTCGGCGTCCGTGCCGAGCAGTGCGACGGCGAGGTAGGTGACGGTCGTGCGGAGCCGCTTGCGCGGCACCTTCATGATGTTGCCGCTGTCGACGGTCGACTCGTGGACGCCGTAGCCGACGGCGGGCCAGCCGAGCTGCATGATGACGTTGGCCGTGCCGGCGTAGAAGACGGCATGCCCGTCCAGGAAGTCCCGCATGTCGAAGGGCCGCTCGGTCACCGGCCGCCCGCGCAGACGGGAGACCTGCAGGTCGGCGCGGGTGCGCAGCCGCTGCGAGGCCGCCTCGAGTCGGGTCGCGAGGGGGGTGGGCATGGGCTGCGGGCCGTCCTTCCGTGGCGCGAGCACCTCCCGGGCCGGGCTCAGGATAGGCCGACTATTGGCGACCTGCCAATAACTTCCCGGGAATCCCGTATCCTCCATCCAAACGCTCGTTCGGCAGGCACTCCCGTGCCTCGACCGCACCCCACGAAGGAGTCGACGATGATCCCCGACGTGCCCACCGCGCCGGCCTGGACCTTCCGCAACCACTGGATGGCGCAGGTCGCCGGCCACGCCCAGCAGCGGCCCGAGGCGACGGCACTGCGCCACCGTGGCGTCGACACCTCCTGGGCCCAGCTGCACGAGCGCTCGCTGCGCGTCGCGGGCGCGCTGCGCCGCCGCGGAGTGCAGGCCGGTGACCGCGTGCTCCTGCTGACGCTCAACCACTCGGAGTTCGTCGAGGCCGTCCTCGCGATCAACAGCCTCGGTGCCATCGCGACGCCGGTGAACTTCCGCCTCGCTCCCGCCGAGGTCAAGTACATCGTCGAGGACTCCGGCGCCACCGTGCTCCTGGTCGACCCGATGCTCGCTCCGCTCGCCTCCGCCGTGGTCGGCATGGGGGCTCCGCTCTCGACCCTGGTCGTCTTCGGTGAGGCCGAGGGCTTCGAGTCCTACGCCACGCTGGTCGACGAGCAGGGCCCGATCGAGCTCGACGACGTCGCCGAGGACGAGACCGCGCTCATCATCTACACCTCGGGTACGACGGGGCACCCCAAGGGCGCGATGCTCTCCCACCGCAACATGCAGCTGCAGGGCCTGACCTGCATCCGCGCGATGGACATGAACGACGAGTCCGACATCGGCTTCCTGACCGCGCCCTTCTTCCACATCGCGGGCCTGGGGTCCATGGTCGCCAACCTCGCCGTCGGCATCCCGACCGTGATCCACCCGCTGGGTGCGTTCGACCCGGCCGAGGTCGTCGACGCGTGGGAGAAGGAGCGGGCGACGATCGTCTTCAACGTCCCCCAGCAGTGGCAGGCCATCTGCGCCCTGCCCGGCATCAAGGAGCGCGACCTCGCACTGCGCATCATCAGCTGGGGAGCGGCTCCCGCCACCGACACGGTGCTGCGCGCGATGGCCGACTGCTTCCCCAACGCGATGAATGTCGCCGTCTTCGGTCAGACCGAGACCTCGCCGATCACCTGCGTGCTGCGCGGCGAGGACTCGCTGCGCAAGCTCGGCTCGGTCGGCCTGCCGATCCCGACGATCCAGTACCGGGTCGTCGACGAGCTGATGAACGACGTCCCGCGCGGCGAGGTCGGCGAGATCGTCTACCGCGGCCCGACGGTCACCCGCGGCTACTGGAACAAGCCGGCCGAGACCGCCGCGGCCTTCGCCGGCGGCTGGTTCCACTCCGGCGACCTCGTCAAGCAGGACGAGGACGGCTTCGTGTGGGTCGTCGACCGCAAGAAGGACATGATCATCACCGGCGGCGAGAACGTCTACTGCGCCGAGGTCGAGAACGCGATCGCCGAGCACCCCGACGTCCTCGAGGTCGCGATCATCGGCCAGGCCGACGACAAGTGGGGCGAGATCCCCGTCGCCATCGTCGCGCCCCGTCCGGGCGCCGAGGTCACCCTCGAGGCGCTGACCGAGTTCCTCGACGGCCGCCTGGCCCGCTACAAGTTCCCCAAGGAGCTGCGGACCATGGAGCTGCTGCCCCGCAACGCCGGCGGCAAGGTCCTCAAGACCGCGCTGCGCCAGGACGGCTGAAGCCCCTCAGGTCTCGTCCTGGTCGTCGGACCGGCTGGCTGGGAGGCGGCCGGTCCGGCGCAGGGCGTCGCGCAGCACCAGCTCGATCTGGGCGTTGGTGGAGCGCATCTCGTCGTCGGCCCACGCCCGGAGCGCGTCGGCGATCCGCGGATCCAGCCTCAGCAGGATCTGCGTGCGTTCGCGCTTCGGGCGGGGCATCGTCGTCGCTCCGGGTCGGTCCGGTTCGGTCCCGGTCTCAGTGGTGGATCGTGCCGACGTTGACGATCGGCTGCACGCCCCCGCCGCCGACGATCACGGTCAGCAGGTTGGAGGTCATCGCCGCCCGGCGCTCGGGGTCGAGCTCGATGTCGGTGTCGGCCTCGATCCGGGCGATGGCGTCGCCCACGATGCCGACGGCACCGTCGATCACCACGCGACGGGCGTCCAGGACGGCCTGCGCCTG
>NZ_STGW01000032.1 GCF_004912195.1 Nocardioides caeni | reverse complement strand
CCTGCTGCTCAGCAAGGGGCAGTACCAGCTGCGGCCGGAGCCGCCCTTCACCCTCGGCGTCGACTTCGCCGGGGTGGTCGTCTCGGGTGACGGCTTCGAGCCGGGCCAGAGGGTCGCCGGCGTCGGCGGCTACGGCGGCGCCGCCGAGCTGGTCGTCGGCTCGGCCGAGAACGTCTTCGGTCTGCCGGACGCGATCACGTTCGAGGAGGCCGTCGCGCTCCCGATGAACTACCTCACGGCGCTGTTCGCGCTGGAGGAGCGCGCCCAGGTCCGCGCGGGCGAGACCGTCCTCGTCCACGGCGCAGCCGGGGGCGTCGGCACGGCCAGCATCCAGGTGGCGAAGGGTCTCGGCGCCCGCGTGATCGCCGTCGCCAGCACCGCCGAGAAGGCGGACTACGCCAGGGCGGCCGGGGCGGACGACGCCGTCCTCGCCGACGGGTTCAAGGACGAGGTGATGGCGCTGACCGAGGGGCGCGGCGTCGACGCCGTCGTGGACGTCGTCGGCGGCTCCCTCTTCACCGACTCGCTGCGCGTCCTCGCCCCGCAGGGCCGACTCCTCGTCGTCGGCTTCGCCGCAGGAGAGGGCATCCCGGAGGTGAAGGTCAACCGACTGCTGCTCAACAACGTCGACGTGCGCGGCGTCGGGTGGGGCGCCTACGCCTTCGCCCACGCCGGCTACATGGGCGAGCAGTGGGCGCGGCTGGTCCCGATGATCGAGTCCGGCGTCGTCAAGCCACCGGTCGGCAAGGTCTATCCGATCGAGGAGTTCGGCCAGGCCCTCATCGACATGGACTCCCGCGCCGCGCTCGGCAAGCTGGTCGTCCGCCTGCGGGACTGACCGGTTCCGCTGACCGCTCGGGTCAGCGCCGGCCGAAGTTCTGGGTCCACCAGAGCTGGCCGTCCTTGAGCACCACGCCGACGCCCAGCTCCCGCAGCCGGCAGTTCTTGATGTTGCGGCGGTGGGCGGGGCTGAGCCACCAGGCGCGCAGCACCCAGCGGGCGGAGTCGAATCCCGCGGCGACGTTCTCCGCGACGAGGCGCCAGTCGGTGTAGCCGGCGCGGGTGATCCGCGTGCCGAGGGTCGGCTCGCCGGCGAGTCGGTGGGACATGGTGGCGTTGTTGGCCATCCGGGCCGAGTGGCGCCGCGCCGCGGTGCGCAGCTCGCGGTTGAAGCGCAGCGGCGCACAGCCGGCGACGACACGACGCAGGTTGGTCAGCGTCAGCACCGTCGTCTCCAGCAGCGCGTCGACCACCGCGATCGTCCGCGCCGTGGTCGGCGCGGAGGCGGTGGAGACCGGCGAGGCGGCCGAGGCCGCGGTGGCGGTGCCGTGGCCGGGCCCGGCGACGAGCCCCGCGACGACCGCAGCGGCAATGGTCATGGACGTGACGAACGTCTTGAATCCCCCAGAAAGCATGCTGGAGATCCTCACGGAGCGACGGGGTGGGCCACACCGGCACGGCGTCCGGCATCGGCTAGTACCAATGGACTACGCCGCCACCGCGTCCGGCCATGACTCTCCACTTCCGGGCCGCCCGGCCGGGCGGTGGTCAGCGGCGGCCGAAGTTCTGTGTCCACCACAGCTGGCCGTCCTTGAGGACGACGCCGACACCGAGGTCGCGCAGCCGGCAGTTGAGGATGTTGCGGCGATGTCCCGGGCTGGCCATCCAGGCCCGCACCACCGCGAGGGGGCTGCTGAAGCCCCGCGCGACGTTCTCCGCGACCAGTCGCCAGTTGCGGTAGCCGGCGTTGGTGATCCGCACCGAGAAGTAGGGCTCGCCGGGCAGCTGGTGCGACATCAGGTCCGCGACGGCCATCCGCACCGTGTGGGCCCGCGCGGCCTTGCGCAGCAGGCTGTTGGCCCGCAGCGCGCGGCAACCGTGCGCCCGGCGCTGGCGGTTGGTCAGCGCGATCACCCGCGACTCCAGCAGCGACTGCACCACCAGTCGTCCGGTCACTCCGTCGGCCGGCCCCGGTCCGACGTACACGCGGGCCGCAGGGGTGGGCGGGACCGTGGCGTCGGCGGGCGCGGTCGCGCCGAGCAGCAGGCCCAGCAGCACCGCGGGCACGATTCCGATGATCTTCGCCATGGCGTGCCGATCGTCGGCTCCCCGGCTGGTCTGAGCGCG
>NZ_STGW01000033.1 GCF_004912195.1 Nocardioides caeni | reverse complement strand
CGAGCACGCCCGCCGTCGCGGCGAGGTCCTCGATGGTGCGGGCCAGCCTGACGTTCTCCGACGACAGCACGGTCGAGGCGTTCTCTCCGCCGTCGACCAACCGGGACAGGTCGTTCTCGGGGTCGGTGCCCTGGAACGCCCGGAGTACGTCGTCGGTCGAGCGCAGGGTCGAGGGTGCCGACTCGAGCAGGTCGCGCAGCGCCCGGGTGCCCCCGGCGTCGAGGGTCTCGTCGAGCGCCTTGGTGCTGCTGCGTACGCCGCGGCGGGCATCGGAGGCGAAGACGCTCGCGACGCCGTCGAGCTCCACGGGGAGCTCGGTGCGCTCGACCGGGATGGTGCCGGTGAACTCACCACGACGTCCGCCGGGCACGATCTCGACGTAGTAGTTGCCGCCGAGGAGCGTGGTCGGGCGGACCCGCGCCGAAGGGGCGGTGCCCATCGCCTGCCGGGCCTCGGAGTCGACCTTGACCTCGACGGTGGTCACCCCGTCCTCGTCCTCGACGGAGCGCACGACGCCGATCTCGACGCCGGCCATCTTCACGTCCGAGACCGAGCTGCGCAGCCGGTGCGCCTCGGTGAACTGGATCTCGACCGTGTCACCGGGTCGCAGCATCGCGGACAGCTGGGCCTTCTGGAAGAGCAGCGCCCCGGACACGGCGGCGACCGCGACGAAGATCTTCCCGAGCTGCAGCGCCGTCAGGCGCGGACCGGACCTCACCGCACTCCTCCTCGTCCTGCTGGTCCTCGTGGTCGACTTCCTCATCGCCCTCACCGGGTCTCTCCGGGAGCCGGGTAGGGGTCACGTGTCGCCGACCCGGGCACCCCGAGGGACTCGACACCGGGCAGGAGCAGGATCCGCAGCCAGTGGCCGGCACTGTCGCCGCTGGACAGCGCACCCGACGCGTTGGTGTGGAAGTAGGCGATGTCCTCGGCGTAGTCACCGACGACACGGGCGAGCGGCGCACCCGTGCGACCGGTCTTGCGCAGCTGGTCGACGAGGGGACGGGCGTCCGCGACGAGGTCGTCCAGCGCGACGACGCCCACCTCGGCGTCCGCATTGACCCCCGGCACCTTCTCCAGGGGCACGACCCCCTCTCGGAGGAAGGCGCGCAGGTCGGGGGTCGACCGGCCGAGGGCGGAGGCGCCCGGTCGCACCTGGCGCATCGCCACGGCGAGGTCGGCGAGTGGGGCGTCGAGACCCGACAGTGCGGCGTGCGCGGCGTCGAGGGTGTCGGGTGCCTGGTCGAGCGACGCCCGCACCTGGTTGCCGTCGTCGGCGGCGAACGCGTCGACGGTCACCGCCATCTCCTCGACGAGAGCGGCGAGCTCGTCCGAGCGCGTCGCCATGCGTCCGGTGAAGCGCTCGGCCGAGACCAGCAGGTCCTCCAGCGGTACGCCGTCCCCGGCGGCCAGCGCGCGCGACACCGTGCCGGTCGAGTCCACGAGCTCGGGTGCGTTGCGGACCAGCGCGTGCAGGTCCTCGCCGTGGCCGACCATCCCGCCTCCGAGGTTCTTCAGGGCGGTCGAGGCGCCGCGCCGGGTGCGCTCGTCGAAGACGTCGAGGAGTTCGTTGATGTCCTCCGTCTTGACGGTCTCGTCGGCCGGGATCACTGCGTCGGAGCGCAGCTCGCCGGTCGCGGGGTCGCCCGGGTCGAGGGTCACGAACTTCTGCCCCAGCCCCGAGCGGTCGGAGATCCGGGCCGCGCGGGCGTTCTCGTAGAGCTGCGTGTCGGGGTCGTCGAGCTTGAGCACCGCGACCGCGACGCCGTCCTCGAGGACCAGGTCGTCGACGTAGCCCACCCGGTTGCCGGCGATGCGCACGTCATCACCCGTGTTGAGGCCGCTGAGGTCCTCGAAGGCAACTCGCACCTCGCGCCGCTCGGCCAGCGGCATGCCGTGGGTCGAATTGAGGCCGAAGACGACCGCGCCGCCGAACAGCAGCAGCACCACGCTGCCGATGCCCATCGGGCTCCGCAGCCAGGAGACGATCGCGTTGTCCGTCATGTCAC
>NZ_STGW01000034.1 GCF_004912195.1 Nocardioides caeni | reverse complement strand
GACCCGGACCTCCGGAAGCCCGGTCACAGCGGCTTCTCGTGCTGCAGCCGCTGCTTCTCGTGCTCCACGTCGAAGTCGGCCACCGGCCACGAAAGGTCCAGGTCGCGCAACGCGTCCAGCAGCAGGGTGCCGATGGCCAGGTTGCGATACCACTTCTTGTCGGCCGGGATCACGTGCCAGGGAGCCACCTCGGTGTTGGTGCGCTCGATGGCCACCTCGTAGGCCTCCTGGTAGGCGGGCCACAGCTCCCGCTCGTCGACGTCGCCCGGGTTGTACTTCCAGTGCTTGCTCGGGTCATCCAGCCTGGCCAGCAGCCGCGCCTTCTGCTCCTCCGCCGAGATGTGGAGCATGCACTTGATGACGGTCGTGCCCTCCGCGGCGAGCTCCGCCTCCCACTGGTTGATCGCGTCATAGCGGCGCTCGATCTCCGCGGGCTCCGCGAGCGACCGCACCCGACCGATGAGCACGTCCTCGTAGTGCGACCGGTCGAACACGCCGATCAGCCCGACCGGCGGCAGCGCCTTCGTGATCCGCCACAGGAAGTCGTGCGACCGCTCCTCCGGCGTCGGAGCCTTGAACGAGGTGATCCGCACCCCCTGCGGGTCCATCAGACCCACCGTCGAGCGGAGCGTGCCCCCCTTGCCCGAGGTGTCCATGCCCTGCAGCACCAGCAGCAGCGAACGGCGGCCGTCGCTGCGGCCCTGGGCGAACAGTCGCTCCTGGAGGTCGGCCAGCTCGACGGCCATACCGGCCAGCGCCGCCTCGCCATCCGCCCGCTTGCCGTCGAAGCCGGGCGCCGCGTCGGTGTCGATCGCGACAAGGTCGACCGCCCCGGCCGGCACCCGCAGACCGGCCGTGAGGTCGGAGGTGGGGAAGGACATCAGTGCGCCCTCCCGCCACGGCGATCCACCAACGGCGGCGTCGACGACCACGGGAAGTCGATCCAGGCGTCAGTACGACGCCAGACGTACTCCGGCTGGATGACCGTCCACGGCTTCTCGTAGATCACCGCGGTGCGCGCCTCCGCCACATGGTCGACGAAGAAGTCCCGCACCACCTCCAGCGTCTTGCCGGTGTCGGCGACGTCGTCGGCGATCAGGACCTTCATGCCCGTCAGGTCGATCGCCGCCGGCGTCGGCGGCAGCATCATCGGCACGTCGAGGCGCTCGTTGACACCGGTGTAGAACTCCACGTTGACCGCGGACAGGTTCTTCACGTCCAGCGCGTAGCCCAGGCCCATGGCCAGACCGAGCCCACCCCGAGCGATCGCGAGCACGATGTCCGGCTCGAAGCCGTCGTCCACGACCGCCTGGGCGAGGTCGCGCACGGCGGTGCCGAAGAGCTCGTAGGTCAGGACTTCGCGTTCGGGAGCGGCCGGAGCGCTCTCCTTCGTCGCCTCACTCGTCACCCGCCCATTCTGCACTGCTGCCCAGCTCGTCGCGGACGACCGCGAAGGCGAGCCCCGGTGGATAGCCCTTGCGTCCCAGCATTCCGACCAGCCGCCGGGTCGCCGTCTGCTCGTCGAGCCCCCGCATGCTCCGCAGCTTCTTGCGCACCAGCGTCCGCGCGTTGTCCGCCTCGTCGCCGGGATCGACCTCGGCCAGCACCGTCTTCACCGTCTCGTCGTCGATCCCCTTGCGGCGCAGCTCGACCGACAGCGCCGTCCGGGCCAGGCCCCGGGTGCGCTGCCGCGCCTCCACCCAGCCCCGTGCGAAGGCCTCGTCATCGACCAGCCCGACCTCCTCGAAGCGGTCGAGCAGCGGCCCGGCCACCTCCCCGGGGACGTTGCGCCGCGCGAGCCGCTCCTCCAGCTCATGCCGGCTGCGTGCCTTGATGCTCAGCTGATCGAGCAGGATCTTGCGCGCCACCGATTCCGGGTCGGCGTCCCCCTGCCAGCCGGTCTGCTCCGGCGGCTCCTGTGCCTTCATGACTCCTCCTTCGCGTGGGTCGGCGCCGCACCCCGTTGGTCGAGGAGGCCGGCCACGGCCGTCTCGAGA
>NZ_STGW01000035.1 GCF_004912195.1 Nocardioides caeni | reverse complement strand
TCTACACGCTGATCTGGGTCGTCGTGATCCTCGTGGTCTTCGGCCCGCTCTCGGTGCGGCAGTACCGCCTCACCACCAGCAAGTGATCACCGCCCGCGCGGAAATCAAGTAGGCCCGCGACCGAGGAACGAGGTCGCGGCGGCCGTATCGAGATCCGGGTCAGCCGTGAGATCGGGCTCCGTCACCGCTCACCGCGAACGCCACCTCTGCAGCACCGACAGCGACCGGCGCTCGTGCCACATCAGCCGGGCCGTCCCGGGCGCCGTACGCGCCACCCGCCGCAGGCGCCGCCAGCGCGCCGCCCAGGCACCGCTGCCGTCGGCCGCCATGCCGTAGTCGCGCAGCACGGACTCGTTGGCCATCAGCGCCCGCCACAGCAAACCGGGCCAGCGCAGCGGCGAGGCCCGCGCCAGCAGCAGGAACCAGCCGAGGCCGGTGTCGGCGCCGACCTCGTTGCGGATCCGCCATTCCTCGAGGGCCGCGCGGGTCGCCGGGTCGTCGGGTACGTCGACCACCACCCCGATGCGGGCGAGGAAGGGCGCGGCCAGGGCAGCCGCGCCGGTCACCTCGGCGAGCGTGCGGAGCACGGCCCGGTCGGCATCGGTGCCGTGTGCCGCCCAGTGCTCGGCCGCCGCGTCCAGCTCGGCACGCATGGCCGGGGAGCCGGTCTGCCGCAGCGCGTGCAACGCCAGGATCAACGTGCTCCCGGCGATGCCGGTGGCCGCGACCGGCTGGCCGGCGACGGTGATCTCGGTCCGCTCGTCCCACAGGGCGTCGAAGACGGTGTCCGCGTCGGCGAGGAAGCCGGGGAAGCGGTGGTGCAGGTCGAGGTGGCAGGGCCACGCCGGATGGCTCAGCGCGATCGAGTGGGGCTCGAACACGGGCGCCTCGGTCGCCCCGACCTGACGCGACCAACCGAGCTCTACCAGCCGGTCGCGGACCCGGTCCCGATCGTCCGGCGCGACGAGCACGTCGATGTCGACCGACTGGCGGTCCGGCCGCAGGCCGTGCGCCTGCGGCACCGGCCCCTTGATCGCCAACGCGCGGCCACCGAGATCGGTGGCCGCGCGGAGGATGAGCGTGTAGCCGAGGGGGACGGCTGCGTCGAGCGCGAGGGTCCCCCGCCCGGTCACTTGGTCTGAACGCTGGTCGATCCTGCGTTGGCACCTGCCCCGCTCACCGCGAACAGAATCGGCTGGCCGTTGGAGCCGCCCTTGTCGATGTTGGTGATAGTGACCGTGAATGTGGTCAGCGAGGTGCCAGGGGTCAGCGAGCCGTTGTAGGTGGTGGTCCTGGTCGTGAACGCGGACCAGTTCGCGCTGTTCTCGGACAACGCGGACGTGGACGACAGGCCTGCGCCGCTGAGGGTGAGCTGAACGTTGCTGATGGTTCCAGCGCCCGCGGAGGCAGAGACCGTCACGGTCGCCGCCATCGTCGTACCACTGATGGTGCGGGCAACCGCGACCGCCAAGGTGGGCGTCCCCGAAGCAGCCATGGCCGGGACCATCGTGGCGACCTGAACGGCCGGGACGGCCCAGGCGGCGTGAGCGCCGGCCTTGAGCACCGCGCGACGCGAGGACCCAGCAGAAGAAGAGGTGTCGATCGACATCTTGGGCGTCCCCCCACAGGACGGTCGGCCGTCCGGGGTCGGTGTCGGGGAAGTCAAGCACCGGAGGCGAAGGCTGAGTCTATGCGGGACGAAGGACCCGGGAGACACTGCCGGGCACCACCTTCGGGCAACGCCAGATCACCGCGCTCGCCGAAGGACTCGGGCTCACCGGCACCGGCACCAGATCCCCTACAGCGAGGGCGGGCCCACCAGCACCGA
>NZ_STGW01000036.1 GCF_004912195.1 Nocardioides caeni | reverse complement strand
CGGGATCCGAAGAGCAGCGGGTCGTCGGCGCCGAGCGCGACCGTCGCACCGGCGTCGAGCAGGGTGGGCAGCGGCACCGAGGTGAGGTCGGAGTAGACGCCGAGGGCGACGTTGGAGACCGGGCAGACCTCCAGAGCGACGCCCGCCTCGATGATGCGGTCGAGCAACGCCGGGTCCTCGGCGGCCCGCACGCCGTGGCCGAGGCGATGGGCGTGCAGGTGGTCGAGACAGACCCGGATGTGGTCGGGCCCGAGCAGCTCCCCGCCGTGCGGCGCGAGCAGCAGGCCGGCGCGCTCGGCGATCGCGAACGCCGCGGCGAACTCCGAGGTCCGGCCGCGCCGCTCGTCGTTGGACAGGCCGAAGCCGACCACGCCGCGGTCGGCGTACTGCGCGGCCAGGCGGGCCAGGGTGCGGGCGTCGAGGGGATGACGGGTCCGGTTGGCGGCGATGACGACGGCCATGCCGATCCCGGTGCGCTCCGACGCGTCCCGGACCGCGTCGAGCACCAGGTCGGTGAAGGCCGAGATCCCGCCGAAGCGGGCGCCGTAGCCGCTGGGGTCGACCTGGATCTCCAGCCACCGGCCGCCGTCGCGTACGTCGTCCTCGGCCGCCTCGCGCACCAGCCGTCGTACGTCCGCCTCGGTGCGGAGCACCGAACGGGCGACGTCATAGAGACGCTGGAAGCGGAACCATCCCTTCTCGTCCGCGGCCGTCAGCTGCGGCGGCCACTCGGAGACGAGCGCGTCCGGCAGCTGGATGCGGTCGCGGGCCGCGAGCTCGAGCAGGGTGTCGTGCCGCATCGAACCGGTGAAGTGCAGGTGGAGATGAGCCTTGGGCAATGCCTGGAGGTCCCGCACGCCGCCCATCGTAGGGCGCGGTCCCCGAGGGCTCTGGGCGGCGGTCACTCGTCGAAGGCGACCGGGCTTTGGCGGCCTGTGGGTGCCATGCGTAGACTCCACCCTTGGTGGATCTCCACATGATGGAGTGCGCCCCGAAACAGGTGGCGCCAGCTCGATCGGAGAGCCCGAAGGGCACTAGCTCAATTGGCAGAGCATCGGCCTCCAAAGCCGAGGGTTGGGGGTTCAAGTCCCTCGTGCCCTGCAAGAGATGAACACGACGAAGGAAGGGTGAGCAGCGTGTCGGATGCTTCCGCAGCCCGTGGAGGCCGCAAGGACCCCGCGGACGGCAAGCAGACTGGTGACCGCACCGGGCCGCTGACCTTCTACCGCCAGGTCGTCGCCGAGTTGCGCAAGGTCGTCTACCCGACCCGCGAGCAGCTCGTGACCTACTTCTTCGTCGTGCTGTTCTTCGTGCTCGTGATGATCGCGATCGTGTCGCTGCTCGACCTGGGTCTGGGCAAGCTGGCGTTCGAGGTCTTCACCGGCGCGGACGACATCTGAGCCACGCGCCCGGATTCCCCGCAACCGAGTCCCACAACTGATGGAGCATCACGTGTCGGAGCAGTACGACCCGGCCCCCGAGGCTGACGAGGCGTTCGACGCCGCTGACGAAGCGGCCGACGACGCCGCCGACGTCGACCTCGACGAGGACGCCACGGTCGACGAGACCGAGGCCATCGAGGAGCAGGACGCCGAGGAGTCCGCGGAGGAAGCCGAGGAGGCGACCGAGGGCGACACCGAGGAGCCCGCCGACGAGGACCCGCTCGAGGCGTTCCGCCGCGAGCTGTGGGCCAAGCCCGGTGACTGGTTCGTCGTGCACACCTACTCCGGCATGGAGAACAGGG
>NZ_STGW01000038.1 GCF_004912195.1 Nocardioides caeni | reverse complement strand
GGAGGTTGTGCTGCCGCTCGCGCTGGTAGAGGCCGGGGAGCAGCTTGCGGAGGGCGAGGTCGCCCGTGCCGCCGAAGACGGTGAAGTCACAGGCCGGGACGGCCAGGTCAGGAGTGTGTGCGCTCACATCGACCACCGTAGAGCCTCAAGGTGTCTTTGGGGAACCCTACTTATGTCTTTCTAAGATCAAAGTGGCAGGGCTTAGACTCCGCGCATGGTTGACGCGACCCTCGCCCCGGTGGTCCGCCCGCCGTTGGTGCGGGAGTCCGCCACCGCGGGTGACCTGCTCGCGCTGCTCCGCAGCGGCCGGGCCTCGACGAGGGCCGATCTCCGCACCGTCACCGGCCTGTCCCGCACCGCCGTCGTCGCCCGCGTCAACGCGCTCACCGAGGCCGGCCTCCTGCGCCTCGGCGCCGAGCTTGCCTCGACCGGGGGGCGCCCGCCGGGCAGCCTCGTCTTCAACACCGACGCCGGCGTCGTGCTCGCGGTCGCGATCGGGCGCTCGCGCTCCCAGGTCGCCGTCTTCGACCTCGGCGGGACCGAGCTCGCCTCCTCCGCGGTCGAGCACGAGATCGGGGCGGGGCCGGACGACGTCATGCCCGGCGTGGCCGACCACCTGTCGTCACTGCTGGAGCGCGACCTGCCGCCCGTCCTCGGCATCGGGGCCTCGCTGCCCGGTGTCGTCGACGACGGCCGCGGCGTCAGCGTCGACACCCCGGTGATGGCCGGCTGGGACGGGGTGCCGCTGGCGCCGTACCTCGAGAAGGTCGCGGACGCGCCGCTCTTCCTCGCCAACGACGCCGACGCCATGGCCCGCTCGGAGTACCTCGGCCACGCGGCGACGATGCCCGACCTGCTCGTCGTGAAGGCCTCGACGGGCATCGGCCTCGGCGTGCTGGCGGACGGTCGCCTCGTGAGTGGGTCGCGTGGCGGCGCCGGCGACCTCGGCCACACCAAGGTCCCCGAGGCGGCGGGTCGTCCGTGCCGGTGCGGCGACGTCGGCTGCCTCGAGACGATCGCGGCCGGGTGGGCGCTGGTCGCGCGTCTGCGCGAGGAGGGCCGCACCGTCGACCACATCCGCGACCTCGTCGCGCAGGCGCTCTCCGGCGACCCCGAGGCCAAGCAGCTGCTCCGCGAGAGCGGCCGGCAGGTCGGCGAGCTGCTCGCCGTCGCGATCAACCTGCTCAACCCGCAGGCCGTCGTGCTGGGCGGCGACATGGCCGCCGCCTATGACGTCTACGCCGCCGGCGTCCGCGAAGCCGTCTATGCCCGCGCGTCCGCGCTGGCGACCCGCGAGCTGCAGTTCCTGCCGGCGACGTACGGCGACCGCGCCGGCCTCGTCGGCTGCGCGGCCCTCGCCCTCGACGCCGTCCTCAGCCCCTCCGCGATCGACGCCCGGCTCGCCCGGGCGCTCGGCTGATAGCCCTCCACGTCACCCGCCCTCGCCCAGCAAGGATCCCCATGCACCAGCGCACTCTCGGACAGACCGGCCGCGACGTCTCCGTCGTCGGCCTCGGCACTTGGCAGCTCGGCGCCGACTGGGGTGACGTCAGCGAGGCCGACGCCCGCGCCGTGCTCGAGGCG
>NZ_STGW01000039.1 GCF_004912195.1 Nocardioides caeni | reverse complement strand
GGGAGGACAGATGAGCGCCATCGAGCCCGTGCCGTTGAGCGTGCCGTCGCCGTAGGTGAAGCCGTGAGCGATCCCGAACGGAGAAGGCGTCGTACGGCGAATGCGGGAGCGCGGGAACTTCGGGACCAGGCGCGCGCCTGGCGTCAATGCTGTCGTCAGAACTTCGCGCGACCTCTTCTGGTCCTTGCCGGAGTGGACGAACCACCGGTGTCCACTCGTTGCGAACAGTTCCTTGCGCTGTCCGTTGCGTGTGGCCACGATGCGGTGCAGCGGCTGCACGCCGTAGGACTTGAACGGTGCATCGATCCACTCGCCGCTCACACCGAGCACCCGGTGAGTGCCCCCGGCGAGGTCCCGGATCTCACGGGGC
Source organism: Nocardioides caeni (assembly GCF_004912195.1). Lineage (GTDB taxonomy): Bacteria > Actinomycetota > Actinomycetes > Propionibacteriales > Nocardioidaceae > Nocardioides > Nocardioides caeni. The sequence goes on along the minus strand of NZ_STGW01000039.1, from coordinate 1,135 downwards.
CCCTCCCAGGTCAGGACCCGCGTCTCCCCAGCGAGGCAATGAAAGAACCCGCGCCCCGGCGTCACGTGGAAGGAAGGCGACTTCTCGTCATGGAAGGGACACAGGCCCTTCATCGAGCCGCCACCGGCGTTGCGCAGCGTGACGTAGTCGGAGACGACCTCGTCGATCCGCGCCCTCTCCCGGACCGCGGCGATGTCCTCGTCACGGATCCGGCCTGCCATGGTCGCATCCTACTGAGCGCCTCCGAGACCGCGTGATGCACTCCACACCCCGCAGTCGGGACCAAGGTCCCGACTCCGCTATGCTCGCGTGACCTGGGGGGGTGCTGGCTCGTTGCCGCTGTGGGAGGGCCAACGAACAGCAGGGGTCGTGGGATGAGCAGCATTCGGGGAGGGACCGGGCATGAAGCAGTCGACTGCGCCGTCGCGCGCGTCCTGGCCGATCCCGCTGATCCTGACCCTCTTCGCGATCTCGGCGCTCGTGCTGGTGATGCGCGACGACGGCGAGGAGAAGCGCTCGCCGCAGCGTCCAGCCGCCGAGGTGGTGGATCTCGCGGAGCTCAAGGCGAGCTCGACCAAGTCGACGATCAAGGCCGCGCCTCGCGACCCGCGACCGGAGAACGTCCCGAACGGCGCCGTGGTCCATCCCAAGAGGATCGTGGCGCTCTTCGACGAGCCGGAGGGCACGGCCTTTGCGAAGATCGGGCCGAAGCAGTTCGGCGACACCTGGCTGCCGGTGATCACTCGCAACAAGGACTGGGTGCAGGTGCTCCTGCCGTCGAAGCCCAACGGGTCGACCGGATGGCTGCGCTCCACCGAGCTCGAGGAGGCGCACAGCCGCTTCCTCGTCAAGGTGCACCTCGGCGCCCGCACCCTGGAGCTCCTCGAGGACGGCGAGCAGGTCGGCACCTGGACGGTCGCCATCGGGGCTGCCGCCACGCCGACGCCCACCGGACGGACCTTCGTGCTCGGTCAGATCACCGACGAGAAGCAGCCCTTCTCCCCCGTGATCCTTCCGCTCGGCAGCCACAGCGACACCCTCGACTCCTATGGCGGCGGGCCCGGCACCGTCGCCCTCCATGGCTGGACGGACCCCTCGGTCTTCGGCCAGGCCGTGAGCCACGGCTGCGTGCGCG
>NZ_STGW01000040.1 GCF_004912195.1 Nocardioides caeni | reverse complement strand
CCCAGGGCGTAGGAGGCTTCGCGCAGCTCGTTGGGCACCAGCTTCAGCATCTCCTCCACCGACCGGACGACCGTGGGCACCATCAGCAGCGCCAGGGCCACGCCGCCACCGATGCCGATCCGCGGCAGCGGGTCACCCAGGAGCACCTGGAACAGGGCGAGGGCGAAGAGGCCGGCGACGATGGACGGGATGCCTGTCATCACGTCGACCAGGAAGGTGATCAGCGAGCCGAGCTTCGAGCCGGCGCCGTACTCGACGAGCCAGATGGCCGTCAGGAGGCCGATCGGGATCGCGATGAGCGCGGCGATCGCCGTGACCATGACCGTGCCCATGATGGCGTGGACGATGCCGCCGCCCTCGCCGAGCAGCGCGCGGCCGGTCATGTCGGTGGTGAGGAACTCACCGGTGATCACCGGGGCCCCCTTGGCGACCACGGTCACCATCAGGCTGACCAGCGGGATCATCGCCAGCACGAAGGCGGTCCAGACCAGGCAGGTGATCAGGCGGTCGGTGGACTTGCGGCGGTTCTCGACGGCGGCGCTCCAGCCCGGGTAGGCGATCACGAAGACCGCCCACGCGATGACGAGCTGCAGCGCGATGCCGGACCCGAAGAGCACACCGACGAGGGCGCCGGAGCAGAGGGCGGCGACGCCGACGATGACGGCGGCGAACCGCGGGAGCTGACCGACGGAGGTGTCGATGGCGGGAGCCAACATCTCGGTGTCGTCGAGCGGAGGGGTAGTGGTCATCTCGGATCAGCCCTTAGCGACGCCGCGGGTGGCGATCCAGCGGCCGAGGAAGTTGACGGCGAAGGTGAGGACGAACAGCGCCAGGCCCGCGAAGATCAGCACGTTGACGCTGGTGCCCGATGCCTCCTTGAAGGACCTCGCGATGAACGCGGCGATCGTGTTCGAGTTGGCGGACGAGACGATGTCGAGGCTCACGATGATGCCCGTGGTGGACAGCACCATGGCGACGGCCATCGTCTCCCCGAGCGCGCGGCCGAGGCCGAGCATCAGCGCGGCGACCATGCCGGAGCGGGCATAGGGGAAGACCGCGAGACGGATCATCTCCCAGCGCGTCGCGCCCAGGGCGAGCGCCGCCTCCTCGTGGGCCCGCGGCGTCTGCGCGAAGATCTCGCGCATGATCGCGGTGACGATCGGCAGCGCCATCAGGGCCAACACGATCCCGGCGGTCAGGATGGTGCGGCCGGTGGCGCTGGCCGGACCGTCGAAGAACGGAATCCAGCCGAAGTAGTCCACCAGGAACTCGTGGAACGGCTTGAGGTACGGCGCCAGCACGATCAGGCCCCACAGGCCGAAGACCACCGACGGCACGGCGGCCAGCAGGTCGACCAGGAAGCCGACCGGCTTGGCGAGTCGGCGCGGGGCGTAGTGCGAGATGACCAGGCCCAGGCCGATGGCCAGCGGCGTCACGATCACCATCGCCACGA
>NZ_STGW01000041.1 GCF_004912195.1 Nocardioides caeni | reverse complement strand
CGGACCCCGAACTCCCGCAGCAGCGCGACCCGCTCCTCGGGCGAGCGCCGGTAGCGGATCGGCCACGGCCGGCCGATCTTCGGTCCGGCCTCGTCGAAGACTGCCCACACCGCACGCTGGATGCCGGGCGGCAGGAAGTGGACGTGCAGGTCCATCAGGCCGGGCAGCCCGAGCTCCTCCCAGAACGCGCGCACCTGGCGCGCATCGGTTTCGAGGCTCGCCGGCTCTCGCACCTCGTCCAACGAGTCCTCGTCAGTCACGCATGCCCTTGAGGCGCCGGCCGATCGCCTCTTCCTTCTCCCGATCGGCGGTCCGCTCGGCGATGGCCTGGCGCTTGTCCCACGACTTCTTGCCCTTGGCGAGGCCGATCTCGATCTTGGCGCGGCCCTTGAGGAAGTAGAGCGCCAGCGGGACGACCGTGTGCCCCTTCTCGCTGACCTTGCGCTCGATCTTGTCGATCTCGTCGCGGTGCAGCAGGAGCTTGCGCTTGCGGCGGGCGGCGTGGTTGGTCCAGGTGCCCTGCGCGTACTCGGGGATGTGGACCCCGTGGAGCCAGGCCTCGCCGCCGTCGATGTCGACGAAGCCGTCGACGAGGCTGGCGCGGCCCATCCGCAGCGACTTCACCTCGGTGCCCTGCAGGACGAGGCCGGCCTCGAAGGTGTCCTCGATGTGGTAGTCGTGGCGCGCCTTCTTGTTGGACGCGACGAGCCTGCGCCCCTCGGCGTCCTCCTTCTTCGCGCCCGACGTCCCCGACTGCCCAGACTGCCCAGACTGCTTGGCCATGTCCTGATTGTCTCAGGAGGGCGCAACGGGTTTGGGCCGGCCTACATGTAGCCCATCGGGTCGACCGGCTCGCCGTTGCGCAGCACCGTGAAGTGCAGGTGGCAGCCGGTGGACCAGCCGGTGCTGCCGACGTAGCCGACGACCTGGCCGCGCTTGACGTGCGCGCCCTGGCCGACCGCATAGCTGCTGAGGTGGTTGTAGACGAGGGTGATCGAGGCGCCGTTGACCTTGCCGATGGCGAGGTAGAGGCGGTTGCCGTAGACCTCGTCGTAGTAGGTGTTGATGACGGTGCCGGACTCCCCTGCCCACAGCGAGGAGCCGCAGCCGGCGCCGAAGTCGGTGCCGTTGTGCAGGCCGTAGTAGCCGTAGATCGGGTGGGTCCGATAGCCGAAGGGCGAGGTGACCGGGCCGTCGGCGGGCCGGTGCAGGAGGCCGCCGGTGTCACCGTTGTAGCTGCCGCCCTGGCGGCGGGAAAGGGCGAGGATCTGCGACTTGATCCGCGCCTCGCGCTTCTCGAGGCGCTTGAGCGCGGCTCGGTCACGGGCCCGGGCGCGCACGACGGCGGCGCGGGCGTTCTCGGTGCTCGACG
>NZ_STGW01000042.1 GCF_004912195.1 Nocardioides caeni | reverse complement strand
CCGAGCCGCAGTTCGAGGGCCAGACCAAGGCCAAGCTCGGCAACACCGAGGCCAAGGGCTTCGTGCAGTCGGTCGTCAACGACCAGCTGGGCGCCTGGCTGGAGCAGAACCCGGGCGAGGGCAAGGAGGTCATCCGCAAGGCGCAGGCCGCGGCGACCGCCCGGATCGCGGCCCGCAAGGCCCGCGACCTGGCCCGCAACCGCAAGGGACTGCTCGGCGGAGGCGGCCTGCCGGGCAAGCTGCGCGACTGCTCCTCGCGCAACCCCGAGGAGTGCGAGGTCTTCATCGTCGAGGGTGACTCCGCCGGCGGCTCGGCCGTCATGGGCCGGGAGAACCGGATCCAGGCGATCCTCCCGATCCGCGGCAAGATCCTCAACGTCGAGAAGGCGCGCATCGACAAGGTCCTGGCCAACACCGAGGTCCAGGCGATCATCTCCGCGCTCGGCACGGGCGTGCACGAGGAGTTCGACCTCGCCAAGCTGCGCTATCACAAGATCGTGCTGATGGCCGACGCCGACGTCGACGGCCACCACATCAACACGCTCCTGCTGACGCTGCTCTTCCGCTTCATGCGCCCGCTGATCGAGGCCGGCCACGTCTACCTCGCCCAGCCGCCGCTCTATCGGATCAAGTGGAACAAGCCGCACGAGCACGAGTTCGTCTACTCCGACGCCGAGCGCGACGCGATGATGCGCGACGGCCTCGAGCAGGGCAAGAAGCTGCCGAAGGACGCCCCGATCCAGCGCTACAAGGGTCTGGGCGAGATGAACGCCGACGAGCTGTGGGACACCACCCTCGACCCCGACCAGCGCGTGCTGCTGCAGGTCACGCTCGAGGACGCCGCCCAGGCCGACGAGATCTTCTCGATCCTGATGGGCGAGGACGTCGAGCAGCGCCGCTCCTTCATCCAGCGCAACGCCAAGGACGTCCGATTCCTCGATATCTAGGTTTCTAACGCCAGCCCTAGACATCGATAGATCGAGCCAGAGAGAGCAATCGTGACCGAGACCCCCACCGAAGAGATCACCGGCGGCGACGGCGGCGGGCGGATCCAGCCCGTCGACCTGCA
>NZ_STGW01000043.1 GCF_004912195.1 Nocardioides caeni | reverse complement strand
TCCCATCAGCTCCTCGGCCCGCTCCACGCGATAGCGCACGGTGTTCTTGTGGACCACCAGGATCTTGGCGGCGGCGTCGTGACTGCCGGTCGACAGCAGCGCTTGGACGGTCGTGCGCAGGCGCTCGGTCTGTTCGTCGGTCCCGGCCAGCCGGCCCAGGGTGCGATAGACGAAGCGGCGCATGGCGTCGGTGTTGCCGACCAGGCTCATCAGCTCGACTTCGGTGAAGAAGGTGAGCGGGCTGGGCCGGTTGCCCACCAGGGTGATCCGTTGGGTGGCGAGCGCCTCGGCGTGCGAGGAGCAGAAGCCGTCGACGCCGGGGGCGGGACTGCCCACGGCAGCGACGATCTGCCGCTCCTTCAACCAGTCCTCGCGGCTGTGCAGCCGGGTGAGGTCGGGCAGCTCCGCGGAGCTGACCCACGCCCACAGGTCCCGCCCGCCCGGGTGCACCACCAGCGGTGAGCGCAGCTTGAGGGCCGTCGTCAGCTCGTGCGCCGCCTGCGACAGGTCGGCGATCCGCGCGTCGTCGGCGGTGTGGAGGAGCAGCGCCGTCTGATATGCCGACAGGGGATGCCCGCCCAGACGGGCCGAGATCTCCCGGGGATCGACGAGCTCGCCGCCGACGACGGCGCGCACCACTTCGAGGCGGCGGGCGGCATCGCCTTGGCGAATCCGCTCCAGCTCCTGTTGGTAGATGGCGACCGACTGCTCGACCGAGTGATCGAACCAGGTGCTGGAGCGGGTCCAGAAGTGCACCAGCGCGTCGGCCTCGGACACGTTGTCCGCGGGCCGGCTCTTGACCGCGGCCGTGATGAACTCCCACACCGCCTGCTCGCCCGCCGTGTAGATCTCG
>NZ_STGW01000044.1 GCF_004912195.1 Nocardioides caeni | reverse complement strand
CGACGCCCCACACGCCGGCGACGTGGGCGCGGGCGGCGGGGTCGTCGATCATCCGGTAGCCGGGCAGCTGGTCGGCCTTCTGGCCGTGCTCGCGGCCGCCCTGTCCGTTGCCCTGCCCGGTGAGGCAGCCGTAGCCGGCGAAGGGCCGGCCGGGCATCCCGAGCGCGAGCGCGACGTTGATCCAGGCCACCACGGTCGCGGTTCCCTGCGCGTGCTGCTCGGCGCCGCGCGCGGTCAGCACCATCACCTTGCGGCCGCCGGTCAGCAGGTCGACGAGCGCACCGAGCTCGTCGGTCGCGACCCCGGTCGTCCGCTCGACGCGCTCGGGCCACCAGGCGGCCACCGAGCGTCGTACGTCCGCGAAGCCGGAGGTGCGGGTGGCGACGTAGTCCTCGTCGACGGCGCCGCGGGCGTCGATGAGGTGCAGGACCCCGAGTCCGAGCGCGAGGTCGGTGCCGGGGACCGGCTGGAGGAAGAGGTCGGCCCGCTCCGCGGTCGCCGTACGGCGAGGGTCGATCACGACGACCTTGCCTCCCCGCTCGCGGAGCCGGTCGAGGTGGCGGGCCGCCGGCGGCATGGTCTCGGCCAGGTTGGACCCGACGAGCACGACCACGTCGGTCTGCTCGATGTCGGCGAGCGGGAAGGGCAGACCGCGGTCGATCCCGAAGGCCTGGTTGCCGGCGCTGGCGGCCGAGCTCATGCACCAGCGGCCGTTGTAGTCGATCTGGCTCGTGCCCAGCGCGACGCGGGCGAACTTGCCGAGCTGGTAGGCCTTCTCGTTGGTGAGCCCGCCGCCACCGA
>NZ_STGW01000046.1 GCF_004912195.1 Nocardioides caeni | reverse complement strand
GCGTCAGGTAATGCCCAGAGAACCGCCTTCGCCACCGGTGTTCCTCCTGATATCTGCGCATTTCACCGCTACACCAGGAATTCCATTCTCCCCTGCATACCTCTAGTCTGCCCGTATCGAAAGCAAGCAACGAGTTAAGCCCGCTGTTTTCACTCCCGACGCGACAAACCGCCTACGAGCCCTTTACGCCCAATAATTCCGGACAACGCTCGGACCCTACGTATTACCGCGGCTGCTGGCACGTAGTTGGCCGGTCCTTCTTCTGTACCTACCGTCACTTTCGCTTCGTCGGTACTGAAAGAGGTTTACAACCCGAAGGCCGTCATCCCTCACGCGGCGTTGCTGGATCAGGCTTCCGCCCATTGTCCAATATTCCCCACTGCTGCCTCCCGTAGGAGTCTGGGCCGTGTCTCAGTCCCAGTGTGACCGGTCACCCTCTCAGGCCGGTTACCCGTCAAAGCCTTGGTGAGCCATTACCTCACCAACAAGCTGATAGGCCGCGAGCACATCCTGGACCGAAAAAACTTTCCACCACCC
>NZ_STGW01000025.1 GCF_004912195.1 Nocardioides caeni | reverse complement strand
CTCAGGTCCGTCGTACACCACTCTGCTGGACTCCACTGGGCGAACGCCGAACAGTTCGAGGTGCTTCAGGTGGGGAAGCGTGGCTAGCGGGGCCAGGGACTCGACGGTGGTGACCTTTCCTGACGAGTCCCAACTTGGCAGCGTGGAGAGGCGTAGCGTGCGCAGGCGATTCAGCCTGGCGAGCGGCGCGAGGTCTGTCACGGCGGGCAGATGGAGCAGGCTTAGGTACTCCAGTTGCTCCAGGTCAGCAAGCGGCTCCAATGAGTCGTCTGGGTACGTCGCCACAACCAAGGTCTTGAGGTTCGGATAGCCGCGCACAGCGGCCAACGACTGGTAGTTGCAGTGCCAGACGCGGAGAGCCGAAACATCGACCCCCTCGTCCTGCGGCATCGTCCGCGCCTTATCCCGCATGAGGTCAACGTGCACGCGCAGACCCTATGGCAGACGCACTCAACTCGGCATGAGCGGGCACTAACGTCACTGTCCACAGCGGGGTCTGGGAGGGCCGCTGGTGTGCGGGGTTTGTGTCGGAGCCTTGTTCGATGCTGTGGTCATGTCCTCTCTCCTTGATCTGACTCCGGCGGCGGTCCTTGCCGCGGAGGAGGACGGGGTCCTCGCCCGGCGCCGTGGGGATGTCGAGGGCATGGACCGGTTGCTGGCCTGGTGCGACCTCCACTCGGGCGACCCGCAAGAGACGCCGGGGGCGGTTCCGGTCCGGTTCGGTGGCAACCGGCTGATCCGACCTGGCGGCGAAGGTACGCCGAGGGTCGCGGAGCTGTGCTTCGAGGAGTTCGCGATCGCCGCCCACGCCGGCGTCATCGCCACCAAGAACAAGGCCGCTGACCTGCTCGACCTGCGCCACCGCCTGCCCAACACCTACGACGCGGTCAAGAACCTCGACCTCGAGCTGTGGGTGGCCCGCAAGACCGCCGCGCTGGCACGCCGCCTCACCCCCGCACAAGCCCAGGTCGTCGACCTCGCCGTCGCCACCGCACGGCACGAATCACCCGGACGGGTGCTGGTGATCGCCGAGGCCAAGGTCATCGAGGCCGACCCCGCCGCCCACCGCGCCCGCATCGCCGCCGACGAAGCACGACAAGGAGTGTGGCTACGCCGCCGCCGTCCCGGCCAAGCCCTCGGTGCCGTCGACGGCGCCACCCTGGGTGCCGATGTCCAGGGGGTGGGGATGCGCCTGTCGACCGCTGCGTCGGAGCTGTTCCACGAGCCCACCACCGCCATCGCCACCAGACTGGCCGAGGAGCACGTCCCCGCCCACGAGGACGACGTGCCGACCATGGACCAGTTCCGTGCCCGCGCGGTCGAGCTCATGGCAGACCCCCACGCCGCAGCACGCTTCCTCGACGGACCCGACACCGAACCCGAACCCCAGCCCGAGCCCGAGCCCGCACCCGAGGCGAAGCCACCTGCGCCGAAGCGGCGGCGCAAACCCGCCGAGATCGTGGTCCACATCGCCGCCGAGGTCCTCGCCGGGCAGTGTGACGGCGTTGCCAGGGTCGAGGGCATCGGCCCACTGCTCCTCGAACAGGTCACCGATCTCCTCCGCGGGCGGGAGGTCACGGTGCAGCCGGTGATCGACCTCACCGTGGGGCGTGCGGTCAACGGCTACGAACACCCCACCACGGCGAAGAAGCGCACCGAGCTGCGGACCACCCGTGAAGTGTTCCCCCACTCCACCCGCCAAGGCGGCCTCCGCCGTCTGGATCACGACCATCCCGTTCCGTACGTCCCGCCCGACGACGGCGGCCCACCCGGGCAGACCGGTGACCACAACGACGCACCGGTCGGCCGGACCGACCACCGGGCCAAGACCCACCTGGCCGACCAGGTCAAACAGCTCGGCCTGGGCGCCTACCGGTGGGAGACACCCCACGGACTGGCCCGGATCGTCACCGGACAGGGCACCCGCCGCATCCAACTCCTCAAGCCCACCGACGGCACCACCATCGGCGAGCTCTACGAGAGCCCGCCGTGGACGTACGAGCCTCAGTCCTCCGGGTTGTAGCCCAGGTTGGGGCCGAGCCAGCGCTCGGCCTCCTTCAGGCTCCAGCCCTTGCGGGTGGCGTAGTCGGCGACCTGGTCCTGGGCCAGCCGGCCCACGACGAAGTACTGCGACTGCGGGTGCGAGAAGTACCAGCCACTGACCGCAGCGCCCGGCCACATGGCCATCGACTCGGTGAGCTCGATCCCCGTGTTGGCGGTCGCGTCGAGGAGGGTGAACAGCGTGTCCTTCTCGGTGTGCTCGGGGCAGGCCGGGTAACCGGGTGCGGGCCGGATGCCGACGTACCGCTCACCGATCAGCGCCTCGTTGTCGAGGTCCTCGTCGGGCTGGTAGCCCCAGAACTCCTTGCGGACCCGCTCGTGCATCCGCTCCGCGAACGCCTCCGCCAGGCGGTCGGCGAGAGCCTCGAGGAGGATCGCGCTGTAGTCGTCCAGCGCCTCCTTGAACTCCATGATCTTCGCCTGGCTGCCGAGCCCGGCCGTGACGGCGAAGCCGCCGACGTGGTCGGCGAGGCCCGTGGCCTTGGGCGCGACGAAGTCGCCCAGCGACCGGTTCGGGATGCCGTCGCGGTGCTCCCCCTGCTGACGCAGGTTGCGCAGGGTCTGGATGACGGTCGTGCGGGACTCGTCGGCATAGACCTCGATGTCGTCGCCGACGGCGTTGGCCGGGAAGAAGCCGATGACCCCGTTGGCGGTCAGCCACTTCTCCTTGATCAGCGTGTCCAGCATCTCCTGGGCGTCGTCGTAGAGCTTGCGGGCGGCCTCACCCGACGCCGGGTTGTTGAGGATGTCGGGGAACTTGCCCTTCATCTCCCAGGCGTTGAAGAACGGCTGCCAGTCGATGTACTCCCGCAGCTCGGAGAGGTCGTAGTCGGAGAACACCCGCACGCCCTGCTGCCGCGGGACCGGCGGGACATAGCCCTCCCAGTCGATGGGCGTGCGGTTGGCGCGCGCCTTCTCGAGGGTGATCGTCGGCCGCTCCTGCTTCTGGGCGTGACGCTCCCGCAGGGCGGCGTAGTCCTCGTTGGTCGCCGCGAGCAGCGCCGGACGCTGCTCGTCGGAGAGCAGCGCCGCCGCGACCGGCACGGAGCGCGAGGCGTCCTTCACCCACACGACCGGACCCGTACGACGGGGCGCGACCTTGACGGCCGTGTGCGCGCGCGACGTGGTGGCCCCGCCGATCAGCAGCGGGATCTCGAGACCCTGGCGCTCCATCTCGACGGCGAAGTTCACCATCTCGTCGAGCGACGGCGTGATCAGGCCGGAGAGCCCGATGATGTCGGCGTCGTGCTCCTTCGCGGCGTCCAGGATCTTCTGCGCCGGGACCATCACGCCCAGGTCGATCACCGTGTAGTTGTTGCACTGCAGGACCACGCCGACGATGTTCTTGCCGATGTCGTGGACGTCGCCCTTGACCGTCGCCATGACGATCGTGCCGTTGCTGCTCTCGGCGTCGCCCGGCTGCTTCTCGGCCTCGATGAAGGGCAGCAGGTAGGCGACCGCCTTCTTCATCACCCGGGCGGACTTCACGACCTGGGGCAGGAACATCTTGCCGGCGCCGAACAGGTCGCCGACGACGTTCATGCCATCCATCAGCGGACCCTCGATCACCTCGATCGGACGCCCGCCGGCAGCGGCGATCTCGGCGCGCAGCTCCTCGGTGTCCGTCTCGACGTCGGCGTCGATGCCCTTGACGAGGGCGTGCGTGATCCGCTCGCGGACCGGCAGACTGCGCCACTCCGCCGCGACCGGGTCGACCTCCTCGCCCTTGGTGTTGAACCGCTCGGCGATCTCGAGCAGCCGCTCGGCGGCGTCCTCGCGCCGGTTGAGGACGACGTCCTCGATCCGCTCGCGCAGCTCCGGGTCGATCTCGTCATAGACCACCAGCGCACCGGCGTTGACGATGCCCATGTCCAGGCCCGCCTTGATGGCGTGGAACAGGAAGACCGCGTGGATCGCCTCGCGGACCGGGTTGTTGCCCCGGAAGCTGAAGCTCACGTTGGAGATGCCGCCCGAGATGTGGACCCCCGGCAGGTTCTCCTTGATCCAGGCACAGGCCTCGATGAAGTCGATGCCGTAGGTGGCGTGCTCCTCGATGCCGGTCGCCAGAGCGAAGCAGTTGGGGTCGAAGATGATGTCCTCGGGCGGGAAGCCGACCTCCTCGGTGAGGATCCGGTAGGCGCGCCCGCAGATCTCCTTGCGGCGCTCGAGGTTGTCGGCCTGACCGGTCTCGTCGAAGGCCATCACGACGACCGCAGCGCCGTACTTGCGGCACAGGCGCGCCTCGCGGACGAACTTCTCCTCGCCCTCCTTGAGGGAGATCGAGTTGACGATCGGCTTGCCCTGGACGTTCTTCAGGCCCGCCTCGATGACCTCCCACTTGGAGGAGTCGATCATCACCGGGACGCGGCTGATGTCGGGCTCGGCGGCGATCAACTTGGTGAAGCGGTCCATCGCGGCGATGCCGTCGATCATCCCCTCGTCCATGTTGATGTCGATGACCTGCGCGCCGACCTCGACCTGCTGCAGCGCCACCGACAGGGCGGTGTCGTAGTCCTCGGCCTTGATCAGGTTGCGGAACCGGGCGGAGCCGGTGATGTTGGTGCGCTCGCCGATGTTGACGAACAGCGAGTCCTCGGTGATGTTGAGCGGCTCGAGGCCCGACAGCCGCGTCGCCACGGGGATCTCGGGAAGCACGCGCGCCGGCATCCCCTCGACCGCCTTCGCGATCTCGGCGATGTGGGCAGGCGTCGTGCCGCAGCAACCACCGACCAGGTTGACCAGGCCCGCCTCCGCGAACTCGGCGATGTAGCCGGCCTGGCGCTCGGGCGACTCGTCGTACTCACCGAACGCGTTGGGCAGCCCGGCGTTGGGGTACGACGACACGAACGTGTCGGCGATCCGCGACATCTCGGCCATGTAGGGGCGCATCTCGGGGGCGCCGAGCGCGCAGTTGAGACCCACCGCGATGGGCCGGGCGTGGCGCACCGCGTTCCAGAACGCCTCGGTGACCTGGCCCGACAGGGTGCGGCCGGAGGCATCGGTGATGGTCCCGGAGATGACCACGGGCCAGCGGCGGCCGCGCTCCTCGAAGAGGGTTTCCACGGCGAAGATCGCCGCCTTGGCGTTCAGGGAGTCGAAGATCGACTCGATGAAGATCAGGTCCGATCCCCCGTCGACCAGGCCGTTGGCCGCCTCGAGGTAGGCGGCGACCAGCTGGTCGTAGGAGACGTTGCGAGCGCCCGGGTCGTTGACGTCCGGGGAGATCGAGGCCGTCCGCGTCGTCGGCCCGAGGGCACCGGCCACGTAGCGCGGGCGGTCCGGGGTGCTGACCGCGTCGCACGCGGCGCGAGCGAGCGCGGCGCCGGCGTAGTTGAGCTCGTAGGCGAGCTCCTCCATGCCGTAGTCGCCGAGGGAGACCGTGTTGGCGTTGAACGTGTTCGTCTCGATGATGTCGGCGCCGGCGTCGAGGTACTCGCGGTGGATCCCGGCGATGATGTCCGGCTGCGTGATGGTCAGCAGGTCGTTGTTGCCCTGCAGGTCCGTGGGCCAGTCCTTGAAGCGCTCGCCCCGATAGCCGGCCTCGTCGGGACGGTCGCGCTGGATGGCCGTGCCCATGGCGCCGTCGATGATCACGATCCGCTGACCGAGGGTGCGGGTCAACTCGTCGGTGCAGTCGGGGCGTACCTGTGGCACGAAGGCGTTCACGGATGGTCCTTCCAGTCTCGGAAGGCGTCCTTGCACTTCGCCGAGCGTGGCGGACCGTCATCCCGGGTCCGTTGCAACGCCTCTCGACTGTTGTCCATGTTACTCGTGTTCTCCCGACTAGGCTGGTCAAGTGATGGAGATCGAGACGGTCACGGGTCTGGTGAGCCCGGTCGTGATCGCTGCGTTCGAGGGCTGGAACGACGCCGCCGAGTCCGCCACCGCGGTGGTCGACCACCTGATGCGGGAGTGGAACGCCCGGGTCGTCGCCGCGATCGACCCCGAGGACTACTACGACTTCCAGGTCAACCGCCCCACGGTCGGGATCGACGACAACGGCTTCCGGAAGCTGACCTGGCCCAGCACGCACGTCGCCGTCGCCTCGCCCCCCGGGCTCGACCGCGACGTGATCCTGATCCGCGGGATCGAGCCCAACATGCGCTGGCGTCAGTTCACCGCCGAGCTCCTCTCCGTGATCGACGAGCTCGGCGGCGAGCTCCTCGTCACGATCGGTGCGCTGCTCTCCGACAGCCCGCACACCCGCCCCATCCCCGTCTCCGGCTTCGCCAGCGAGCCGGAGCTGATGGAGCGGCTCGACCTCGAGCAGTCCACCTACGAAGGACCCACGGGCATCGTCGGCGTCCTCCAGGAAGCCTGCATCCAGGTCGACCTCGACGCGGTCTCCTACTGGGCCGCGGTCCCCCACTACGTCGCGCAGCCACCCTGCCCCAAGGCGACCCTGGCGCTGCTGCACCGCCTCGAGGACCTGCTCGAGACGTCGCTGCCGCTCGGTGACCTCGTCGAGGAGTCGAAGGCGTGGGAGCGGGGCGTCGACGAGCTCGCCGAGGAGGACGAGGACATCGCCGACTACGTCCGCTCGCTGGAGGAGTCGCGCGACACCGCGGACCTGCCCGAGGCATCGGGCGAGGCGATCGCCCGCGAGTTCGAGCGCTACCTCAAGCGGCGCGGCGAGGACTCCTAGAGCCCGAGACCCAGCGCGGCGTCGAGCACCGGCAGCAGCGTGGCCGCGGCCTCGGGGTCGCTGGTGTCGGCGAGGCCGTCGGTGCCGAGGGTGGCGCTGACCCACGCGTCGACCGCGGCGACCGCGCGGGGCGCGTCGAGGTCGTCGGCGAGGGCGGCGAGGATCTCGGTGACGACCGGAGCAGCGGGGGCGCCCGCTCCCAGCGCCAGCGCGCGTCGCCATGAGGCGACGTCGTCCACGGCCTGCCAGAGCTGGTCGTCGGTCCACTCCCAGTCGGTGCGGTAGTGGTGGCGCAGCAGGGTGAGGCGGATCGCAACGGGGTCGATGTCGCTGTTGCGCAGGGCGGAGACGAAGACGAGGTTGCCGAGCGACTTGGACATCTTCTGCCCGTCGTAGGCGACCATCCCGGCGTGGGCGTAGGCCTGCGCGAATCGCTCACCGGTCGCGACCTGCACGTGGCCCGCGCACATCTCGTGGTGCGGGAAGATCAGGTCGGTGCCGCCGCCCTGGACGTCGAACCCGCCGCCCAGCTCCTGCAGCGCGATCGCCGCGCACTCGATGTGCCAGCCGGGGCGCCCGGGCCCGAAGGGGCTGTCCCACGCGGGCTCCCCCGGACGCTCCCCGCGCCAGACGACGCAGTCGAGCGGGTCCTTCTTGCCGGCGCGGTCGGGGTCGCCGCCGCGCTCGCCGAAGAGCTGCAGCATGGTGTCGCGGTCGTAGCCGGACTCCTCGCCGAACGCCGGGTCGGCGCTGACCGAGAAGTAGAGGTCGTCCTCGACCCGGTAGACGGCGCCGGCGGCCTCGAGGCGCTGGATCAGCTCGATCACCAGCGGGATCGACTCGACCGCCCCGACGTAGGCCGCCGGGGGCAGGACGCGCAGGGCCTCCATGTCCTTGCGGAACAGCTCGGTCTCGCGCTCGGCGAGCTCGACCCAGTCCACCCCCACCCGCTCGGCGCGCTCGAGGAGCGGGTCGTCGACGTCGGTGACGTTCTGGACGTAGCGCACCTCGTGCCCGGCGCTGCGCCAGGCGCGGTTGAGGAGGTCGAAGGCGATGTAGGTGTTGGCGTGGCCGATGTGCGTGGCGTCGTAGGGCGTGATGCCGCAGACGTAGAGCCGAGCCGGACCGTCGGGGGTGCTCTCGACCCGGCCTCCGGTCGCCGTGTCGTGCAGGACGACGGGCGGACCGGGGACGGTGAGCACCGGGACACCCGGAGCGTTCCATGCGCGCATGGGCCTGATGCTAGACGCTCACGCTAGAACGGCGGCCACGGGATCGGCGGCCAGCTGCCACGCGGTCCGGGGAGCTCGCCGGCGGCCAGCAGCCGTTCGGTACGACGCTCCAGGGCCGCGATCTCCTGCTGTGTCAGGTGGAATCCCAGCTCGTCGCCGAGGTCGCCGCGCACTGACGCGAGCAGCGCGGTCGTCACCCCGATCTCCTCGTCGGTCAACGGGAGGCCGGCCCAGCCCCACAGGACCGTGCGGAGCTTCGGTTCATGGTGGAAGGCAATGCCGTGGTCGACGCCGTGGCGGTGGCCGCCAGGCATCGCCAGCACGTGACCGCCCTTGCGGTCGGCGTTGTTGACGACGATGTCGAAGACGGCGAGCCGGCGCAGCGCCTCGGTGTCCTCGTGGACCAGCGTGACCGGGTGGTCGCGGTCGTCCAGGCCGTCGACGACCTCGAGCCAACCGGCCGGCGTCCGGCCGGAGCGGACGAGGTCGACGGCGGCCGCGTCGTCGGCGACCTCCTGCCACTCCTGGACCATCCCGGGGCCGTGCGGACCCTCGCCCCACCAGGTCCGGGGCACGATCCGCCAGCCCATCGCCTCGGAGACCAGGTGGGCCGCGACCTCACGGTCGGCGAGGGTGCCGTCGGGGAAGTCCCACAGCGGTCGCTCGCCGGCGACCGGCTTGTAGACGACCTCGCGGCCGTCGATCTCCCCGAGGAACGTGGCGTTGGAGGCTGGCATGATCCGGCCCTTGATCGTCAGCTCGCCCATGCGGCGCTCAGGGGTCGCGGCGCTTGAAGCCGTTGGCGCGCACGCACAGGTGACCGGCCGGGTCGATCGGCTGGCCGCAGAACGGGCAGGGCGGCCGGCCCGCGCCGACCACGGCCTCCGCCCGCTGGACGAACGCCCGGGCCTGCCCCGGCGCGAGGCGGACCAGCAGCAGCTCCTCGGCCTCGTCCCCCGACGCCAGCTCGGCGGGCTCCTCGCCGACCGGGAAGACCTCGATGACCACGCGCTCGTCGTCGGGGTCCCACGACAGCGTCATCGTGCCGGCGCGGAACTCCTCCTCGACGGGGGTCGCCAGCGGCGCGTCGTCGGCGAGGTCGAACGGCGCCACGGCCGGTACGACGCCGCGGGCACTGCCATCGGCGATGACCTCGTCGAGCAGCTCGTCGACCCGCTCGGCGAGCGCCTCGACCTGCTGCTTCTCCAGCGCCACCGACACGACCCGTTCGCCGTCGACCGCCTGCAGGAAGAAGGTCCGGCTGCCCGGCTCGCCGACGGTGCCGGCGACGAAGCGCTCGGGCGGGTCGAATCCGTGGACGATCGGCATGCGTCGAGCCTAGCGAGGGCGCCGAGCGCGTGTCCGCTGGCCCGCGCCGCCGCCGACGACACCGCTGGGCGGCGGCGCGGCGAGCCACCCGAGGTCGCCCTCGTGGGTGTTGCTGGCGAGGACCGAGGGTCGGTCGGCGCCGTACCGGATGACCGAGATCGAGGCGGGGTCGACGTGGATGCGCTGGAAGAGGTCCAGGTGCAGGCCCAGGGCGTCGGCCAGGACTGACTTGATGATGTCGCCGTGGCTCACCGCGACCCACACCGCCGTCGACCCGTGCTCGGCCTCGACCGCGGCGTCGATCCGGCGGACGGCCGAGACCGCTCGGTGCTGCATGAGCACCATCGACTCACCGCCCGGGAAGGTCACCGCTGAGGGCTGCTGCTGGACGGTGCGCCACAGCGGCTCCTTCAGCAGCGTGCGGATCGGCTGGCCCTGCCACTCGCCGTAGTCGCACTCCGCGAGCGCGCGGTCGGTCGCGGCGCGCTGGCCGGGACGACCCGCCTGCTTCTGTCCGGCGAGCACGGCGGCCGCGGTCTGGCGGCAGCGCTCCTGAGGGCTGGTGACGACCTTCGCGAGGGCGACGGCGCCCAGCCGCTCGCCGGCCCGGCGCGCCTGTTCGGTGCCGACCTCGTCGAGCCGGACACCCGGCGTCCGCCCGGCGAGGAGGCCGGAGGCGTTGGCGGTGGTCCGGCCGTGCCGCAGCAGCACGAGTGTTGCCATGGCGGGAAGCCTAGTCCGACACGTGGCACTACCGTGGCGTCGTGATCGTCGATGCGGCCGTCTATCGCGACGGTGTCCGGGTGCCGGTCGAGTGCGCGCCGCACGACTACGCCGCGCTGCGCGGGACGGTCGACGGGCACCACGACTTCGTCTGGGTCGGCCTGCACGAGCCCACCCATGTCGAGCTCTCCGAGATCGCCGACGCGTTCGGCCTGCACCCGCTCGCGGTCGAGGACGCCGTCGTCGCCCACCAACGACCCAAGCTCGAGCGTTATGAGGACGGCCTGTTCCTCGTCCTCAAGACGCTCTGGTACGTCGACGAGGACGACGCCGTCGAGACCGGCGAGATCAACCTGTTCATCGGCGCCCACTTCGTCATCACGGTCCGCCACGGGCGCGGGTCGCCGCTCAAGGACGCCCGCCACGCGCTC
Source organism: Nocardioides caeni (assembly GCF_004912195.1). Taxonomy (GTDB): domain Bacteria; phylum Actinomycetota; class Actinomycetes; order Propionibacteriales; family Nocardioidaceae; genus Nocardioides; species Nocardioides caeni. Next base: position 10,581 of record NZ_STGW01000025.1, on the reverse strand, counting down.
GAGCAGAAGCAGGCCGTCCTCGACCACGGCCCCTCGGCCGTCGTCTACGCCGTGTGCGACGCGGTGGTCGACGGCTACACCGACGTCGTGGCCGAGCTCCAGACCGACGTGGACGAGGTGGAGGAGTCGGTGTTCTCCGACCGCCGGACCAACGACGGCGACCGGATCTATGTCCTCAAGCGCGAGCTCGCGGAGGTACGACGGGCCGTGCTCCCCCTGCGGGAGCCGATGCGCCGCTTCGCGACCGGGGCGGTCGACCTGATCGAGGAGGAGGCGTCGCCGTTCTTCCGCGACGTCAGCGACCACCTCGCGCAGGCGGCCGAGGAGCTCGACAGCCTCGACGGGCTGCTCTCCACCGCCTTCGACGCCCACCTGTCACGCATCGCGGTGCAGCAGAACGACGACATGCGCAAGATCTCGGCCGGCGCGGCGCTGGTCGTCGTCCCGACGCTGATCGCCGGCATCTACGGCATGAACTTCACCCACATGCCGGAGCTCGACTGGACCCTCGGCTACCCGATGTCGCTGCTGCTCATGGCGGGCACGGTCAGCGGTCTCTTCTGGTTCTTCAAGAGGTCCGGCTGGCTGTGACCCGGCTCAGCCGGCGCTGGCCGGCAGGGCGTGGAGGACGCCGGTGCCGAGCAGGAGCAGCACGGCGCCGCCGAGCAGCACCCGGTAGATGACGAACGGCGTGTAGGACCTCGTGCTGACGTAGCGCAGCAGCCAGGCGATGGCGGCGTAGCCGACGATGAAGGAGACCACCGTCGCGGTGATCGTCGGTCCCCAGCCGTAGTCGGCCTCGCCCTGGTGCGCGACACCGACGTTGCCGATCTCCTTGAGCTCGAACACGCCGGCGCCGACGACGGCGGGGATGGCGAGCAGGAACGCGAAGCGCGTGGCCGCCTCGCGCTCGTAGCCGAGGATGCGGCCCATCGACAGGGTCGCTCCGGAGCGGGAGACGCCGGGGACGAGGGCCATCGCCTGCGCGCCGCCCATCAACGCGGCGTCGCGGAGCGTGAGCTCCTTGATCTCGCGCTCGTTGCGGCCGAAGCGGTCGGCGAGGCCGAGCACCAGGCCCATCACGATGAGGGCGGTGCCGGTGATCCACAGGTTGCGGAAGTCGCGCTCGATGGTGTCCTTGAGCGCCAGGCCGAGGACGACGATCGGCAGCGAGCCGACGATGATGTACCAGCCCATGCGGGCGTCGAGGGCGCCGCGATATTCCGGCTTGAAGAGCGACAGCACCCAGGCCCGCGCGATGCGCCAGATGTCCTTGCGGAAGTAGAGCAGCACGGCGAGCTCGGTGCCGATCTGCACGACCGCGGTGAAGGCGGCGCCCGGGTCGCCCCAGCCGAAGAGCTCGGGGAAGATCCGGAGGTGGGCACTGCTCGAGATCGGCAGGAACTCGGTCAGACCCTGGAGGATTCCGAGGAACACTCCCTGCAGGTAGTCGGCCACAACCGCGAAGTGTAGGGAGTCCTCGCGGATCGTCACCGGCGTGCCCGATGTCTGGCACGGTCGTCGTGCGACTACGTTGTGCCCATGGAGGAGCGCTACGTCGGAACGAGTGGCCTGCGCGTCTCGCGCCTGGCCCTCGGGACGATGACCTGGGGCAAGGACACCGACGAGCACGAGGCGCGCGACCAGCTCACCGCGTTCGTCGGCGCCGGCGGCACCCTGGTCGACACGGCCGCGGGCTACACCGACGGCCGCTCCGAGGAGCTGCTCGGCAGCCTGATCGGCGACGTCGTGCCCCGCGAGGACCTGGTGATCGCCACCAAGGCCGGGATCTGGCGCCGCGGCTCGGACCGCCGCACCGACACCTCCCGCGGCGCGTTGCTCCGCGGCCTCGACACCTCGCTCAAGAGGTTGGGCACCGACCACGTCGACCTGTGGCAGGTGCACATCTGGAGCGACGACGTGCGGCTCGAGGAGACCCTCGGCGCGCTCGACCACGCCGTCGCCAGCGGTCGCGTGTCCTACATCGGGATCTCCAACTACAACGGCTGGCAGACCGCACGCGCCGTCACCTGGCAGGAGCTCGGCGTCGGACGAGCGTCGATCGTGTCGACGCAGATGGAGTACTCCCTGGTCAACCGCCGCATCGAGCGCGAGGTGCTGCCGGCCGCCGGCGCGCTGGGGCTGGGCGTGCTGCCGTGGTCGCCCCTCGGTCGCGGCGTGCTCACGGGCAAGTACCGCACCGGCACCCCCGGCGACTCCCGGGCCGCCTCCCCCGTCTTCTCCAGCTTCGTCGAGGCCTACCTCGACGACCACAGCCGCGGCATCGTCGAAGGCGTGGCCAGGGCCGCCGACGGACTCGGCTGGACGCCGCTCGAGGTGGCGCTCGCCTGGGTCCGCGACGCGCCCGGCGTCACCGCGCCGGTCGTCGGCGCCCGCACCGCGGCCCAGCTCAAGGGCGCACTCGGCGTCGAGCGGCGCACGCTGCCACCCGAGATCCGGGCCGCCCTCGACGACGTCTCCCGGGGTGCCGCATGAGCCGGTCGCTGCTCCGTCCCGGCATGATGCGCGGACTCGGCCGCGGCGTGGAGTGGGAGTTCGACGAGGTCACCTTCGACCGCGAGTTCAGCCGCAACATGGTGGCCCGGCTCCTGGTCGAGCGGGCCGAGCACGGTGGCTGGGAGCTGGACCGCCTGCGGATCGGACCCGACGGCAAGCGGCGCGTCGTCCTGCGGCGCAAGATCATCCGCGCCGTGCGGACGGCCTAGGGAAGCAGGCTCGCTGGCGCTCGCACCTCAACCAGCGGCTTCGTCGAGGAAGCGATCCATCACCCGCACGCCGAACTCCAGCGCGTCGACGGGCACCCGCTCGTCGACGCCGTGGAAGAGCGCCGTGAAGTCGAGGTCCTCGGGCAGCCGCAGCGGAGCGAAGCCGTAGGACCGCATCCCCAGCTTGGTGAAGTGCTTGGCATCCGTCCCGCCGCTCATCAGGTACGGCGCCACGATCGCCTCCGGATCCTCCGCGAGCAGGCTCCGCGTCATCGCGTCGACCAGCGCGCCGTCGTACGGCATCTCCCAGGGGGGCTGGCGGGAGAGGAAGTCGACGTCGATGCCCTCGCCGGTCAGCTGGGCCAGGGTCGCGAAGAACTCGTCCTCGTGGCCGGGCAGGAAGCGGCCGTCGACGTGCGCGGTCGCCTCGGTCGGGATCACGTTGACCTTGTAGCCGGCGCCGAGCATCGTCGGGTTGGTCGAGTTGCGCAGCACCGCGCCGAGCATCCGGGCGGCACCGCCGAACTCCTCCACCAGGGCCGGCGCGTTCTCCGGCGTGGCCTCGGTGCCGACGAGCTCCGCCACCGCGGCGAGCAGCGTCTGCATCGTCGGGGTCAGCCGGACCGGCCACTCGTGCGCGCCGATCCGGGCGACCGCGGACGCGAGCCGCGTGACGGCGTTGTCGTCGTTGACCATCGAGCCGTGACCGGCGCGTCCGCGGGCGGTCAGGCGCATCCAGGCCATCCCCTTCTCGGCCGCCTCGATCAGGTAGAGGCGCTGTCCGCGCACCGTCGTGCTGAAGCCGCCGACCTCGCCGACGGCCTCGGTGCAGCCCTCGAACCAGTCCGTGTGGTGCTTGACCAGCAGCTCGGCGCCCTGGTGGCCGCCGGCCTCCTCGTCGGCCGTGAAGCACAGCACCACGGGACGCTCCGGGATCCGCCCGGTCCGCTGACGCTCGCGAACGACGGAGAGCAGCATCGCGTCGAAGTCCTTCATGTCGACGGCGCCGCGGCCCCATACGTAGCCGTCTCGCACCTCGCCGCTGAACGGGTGCACCTGCCAGTCCTCGGCCGCTGCGGGGACGACGTCCAGGTGACCGTGCAGGAGCAGCGCATCGCTGCGTGCGCCGGAGTCGCCACCCCAGCGGGCCAGCACGTTGGCGCGTCCGGGGGCGGTCTCGACGACCTCGGCGGCGATGCCGACCTCGTCGAGCAGCGTGGCGACGTATTCCGCCGCCTTGCGCTCCCCCGGGCCTTCGCCGTCGCCGTGGTTCGACGTGTCGATCCGGATCAGCTCGCGGCAGACGTCGACGACCTCGCTCATGCCCGCCATGGTTGCACGCGATCCCTCCCCGGCCGGGCCCTCGGTCCCCTACCGTTCGACCATGGCTCCCTCCCAGTGGGACAACTACACCCCGGACCCGACTCCCGAACCGGAGCAGAAGCCGGCGCCGCGGCCACCGAAGCAGCCCAGGATCCAGAGTCCGAAGCCGGCGCGCACGGTCGAGGAGCGCACGATCGCGAAGCGCAAGCAGGTCGGCAAGATCATCCTCGTCGCCGTCCTCACCGGGGTCGTCGCGCTGATCGGCTGGATCGTCTTCGCGGTGGTCGACAACGCGACCCAGCCGGGCCCGCAGACCGCCGACGGGTTCGAGGAGATGCTGGACGACCTGGAGGACGAGCTCGGGTCGACCGTCGTGTTCGGTGCCGTGATCTATCCCGGCTATGCCAGCATCGACACGCCGTTCGCCGACGACGACCGCTCGGTCAACTACTACTGGGACGGCGGCCTCGACGAGTCCACCAAGGGCACGAGCACGATCGGGAGCCGGTAGGCGCCGGGCGCGTCGGCGGGCACCACGGGGTTGCGTGGCTGCACCGCGGGGACGCGCCGATAGCCCGTCGCGGGCCGCTCGTCCGCCTCGCCCTTGTTGGGCCAGAAGGAGACCGCGCGCTCGGCCATCGCCGTGATGGTCAGGGACGGGTTGACGCCGAGGTTCGCGGCGACCGTCGAGCCGTCGATGACGTGCAGCCCGTCGTGGCCGTGCAGCCGGTGATAGGGATCGACGACACCGTCCTCGGCGCTCAGCCCGATCGGGCAACCTCCGACGAGGTGACCGGTCGCGGGGATGTTGACGAGGTCGGCCCACGTGCCGCCCGGGACGCCGTCGATCTCCTCGCCGATCCGCCGGGCGAGGTCGTGGCCCTGCGGGATCCACACCGGGTTGGCCTCGCCCTTGCCCTGGCGGGTGGTGAGCACGCGGCCCCACGGTCGGCGCTTCAGGTACGTCGTCAGTGAGTTGTCGAGGGTCTGCATCACCAGCAGCACGATGGTCTGCTCGGACCAGTGCCGCGGGTCGTGCAGGTGCGGGAGGTCGCGTCGCTGGCGCCACATCTCGCGCAGGCCCGCGACCAGGCGCGAGCGGCCGTCGGCGGGTGCGTCGGTGAGGGTCGCCATCAGCAGGCCGAGCAGGTTGCTGCCCCGGCCGTAGCGGACGGGCTCGACGTGGGTGACGTCGTCCACGTGGATCGAGGAGGTGATCGCCACGCCCTCGGAGTAGTCGACGTCCGAGCCCCGCGCCCGGACCCCCAGGATCGCCTCGGAGTTGGTGCGGGTGAGCTCGCCGAGTCGTCGCGACACGTGCGGCAGGCTGCCACTGTCGCGGAGCCGGTGCAGCAGCCGCTGCGTCCCGAGTGAGGCGGCGGCGAAGACGACCTGGTCGGCGGTGAACCGCTCGCGCCCCTGACGCACCTTGCCGTTGGTGCGGCGGGTCGTGACGTCGTAGCCACCGCCGGGGCGGGGCCGGACGTCGGTGACGGTGGTCATCGGGTGGACCACCGCGCCCGCGCGCTCGGCCAGGTGCAGGTAGTTCTTGACCGTGGTGTTCTTGGCGCCGACACGGCAGCCCGTCATGCAGGCGCCGCAGTCGGTGCAGGTCACGCGCTCGGGGCCGGCGCCGCCGAAGAACGGGTCGGCGACCCGCTCGCCCGGACGCTCGCCGAAGAGCACGCCGACGTCGGTCGGGTGGAAGCTGTCGCCGACGCCCATGTCCTCCGCGACGGCGCGCATCACCCGGTCGGAGGGCGAGCTGCCGGGATAGGTCGTCACGCCCAGCATCCGCCGTGCCTGGTCGTAGTAGGGCGCCAGCTCGTCGGCCCAGTCGGTGATGCCGGACCAGTGCGGGTCGGTGAAGAAGGCCGGGGGCGGTTGATAGAGCGTGTTGGCGTAGACGAGCGAGCCGCCTCCGACGCCGGCGCCGGTCAGCACCAGCACATCGTTGAGCAGGGTCATCCGCAGCAGTCCGTAGCATCCGACGAGCGGGTTGAAGACGTAGTCACGGACCTTCCAGGAGGTCGTCGGCAGCTCGTCGTCCGCGAAGCGCCGTCCGGCCTCGAGCACGCCCACCCGGTAGCCCTTCTCGCTCAACCGGAGCGCGCTGACGCTGCCGCCGAAGCCGGAGCCGATGACGAGGACGTCGTAGTGGGTCATGAGGCGGTCCTCTCGAGGGTGCGGAAATCGGACGGCTCGAAGCGTGCCGTGCGCTCCTTGTATTCGGTGACGGTTCCGGGCCAGTTGGTGGTGATCCGACCGCTGGGGTCGCGGTACCAGCTGGCGCAGCCGCCCCACACGCTGTCGCCGAGCCGCTGCTGCATCTCGCCGTCGTAGGCGGCGGCCCGGTCGTCGCGCACCTCCAGCGCCGCGCCGGACTCCCCGATCCGTCGTACGGCCTGGGCGACGTAACCGGACTGCGCCTCCAGCATCCCGATGATCGAGCTGCCGCCGAGGTTGGTGTTGGGTCCGTAGAGCACGAAGAAGTTCGGGAACCCGGGCACGGTGATGCCGAGGTGGGCGCGAGCGCCGCCGGTCCACTCGTCGTGGAGGTCCCGGCCCTCGCGTCCGCTGATCTGCATCGGGGCGAGGAAGTCCGTGGCGGCGAAGCCGGTCCCGTGGATCAGGACGTCGAACTCGTGCAGGACGCCGTCCGCGGTGCGCACCCCGGCCGGCTCGATGGAGGTGATGTCGTCGGTCACGACGTCGACGTGCGACCGGGTCAGTGCGGGATACCAGTCGTTGGAGAAGAGCAGTCGCTTGCAGCCGAGCGGGTAGTCGGGGACCAGCCGGGCGCGGAGGGACGCGTCCTTCACCTGTCGGCGCAGGTGCAGGCGCCAGGCGCGGTGCAGCACGCGCACGAGACGGCCGTCGCTGTCGAGGGCCTTGTTGAGCTGCTCGGTCATCCGGAACGTGTTGGTCCGAGTGAGCCGGTGCGTGCGGGGCCGACGGCCGTAGCGGCGCTTGGCCCGCTCGCTGTAGACGATGTCGGGCTTCGGCACGACGTACGGCGCGGAGCGCTGGAACACCGTCAGGGCGCCGACCTCGTCGACGATGGCGGGGACGAACTGGATGGCGCTGGCCCCGGTGCCGATGACGCCCACCCGCTGGCCGCGCAGGTCGACGTCGTGGTCCCAGGTGGCCGAGTGGAAGGCTGGTCCGGCGAAGGTGTCGAGTCCGGGGATCCGCGGCAGCGCCGGACGCGACAGCTGGCCGACGGCCGACACGACGACGTCCGCCGTGAGCTGCTCGCCGGACGCGAGCGTCACGGTCCAGGTCTGTGTCGCCTCGTCCCACGCCGCACCCTCGACCTCCGCGCTGGTCCGAACGAGCTCGCGAAGACCGCGGGCCTCGGCCCGCTCCCGGATGTAGTCGAGGATCTCGGGCTGCCGGGCGTAGCGGTGGGTCCAGTCCGCCTTGGGCTCGAAGGACCAGGAGTAGAGGACCGAGGGCACGTCGCACGCGGCGCCGGGATAGGTGTTGTCGCGCCACACGCCGCCGATCTCGCCGGACCGCTCGAGGATGGCGAGGTCGGTGATGCCGGCCTCGCGCAGGTGGTGCGCGGCGGCCAGGCCGCCGAAACCGGCGCCGATGATGATCACGGAGGTGCGCTGCATGCGATCACGCTAGGCAGCCACGGCGCGCCGGGCCAGCGACCCGCGGACAAAGACTCCATAATTCCGGCCATGAGCCCCACTCCCGGATTCGAGGAGCCGGCCACCCGGACCTGGACGTTCCCGCGGTCGGTCGCCGGCGTGGCGCTGCTGCTGGAGGAGGGACGCGCTGCCGGGCTCGACCCCGACGTGCTGCTGCGCGGCAGTGGTCTGGCGCCCCGCGACGCGGCGGACCACGAGCGCGAGATCACCGCCGAGCAGGAGCTGCGGGTCGTCCGCAACCTCCTCGCCGGAGCACCCGGTCTCACCGGACGGTCCGTCGGTGCCCGCTACCACGCCTCGACCTTCGGTCCGCTGGGCTTCGCGCTGCTCAGCAGCGCCACCCTCGGGGACGCGGCCAACCTCGCGCTGCGCTTCATCGACCTCAGCTTCGCCTTCAGCATCCCGTCCGCGGAGCGGGTCGGCGACTCCGTCGTGGTGACGCTGGCCCCGGCCGGACTCCCCCGCGACGTCGCGCGCTTCCTCGTCGAGCGCGACCTGACGGCCATCTGGCACGTTCTGCGCGAGATCGGTGGCGGTCGCCCGGTCGCCACCGCGATCGAGGTCGACGCCGCCACCGGCAGCGCCCGCCTGCGGTTCGACACGGCGTGGCTCGACCTGCCACTCCCCCAGGCCAACCCGCACGCCTGTGCGCTCGCCGAGTCGATCTGCCGCGACCTCGTCCGCCAACGCCGCGCCCGGGTCGGGATCGACGGCAACGTCCGGATCCTCGCGGCCCAGCACCTCGAGGACGGTGCCCCGATGGAGGTGGTCGCCGCGGGCCTCGGACTGAGCGAGCGCACGCTGCGCCGTCGACTCGGCGAGTCGGGGGCGTCGTACCGCTCGGTGGTGGACGACGTACGACGACAGCGCGCCGACGAGCTCCTCGCCGACGACACCCTCACCGTCGCCGACATCGCGCTGCGGCTGGGCTATGCCGAGGCGACGAGCTTCGGGGCGGCGTACCGCCGCTGGACGGGACGTACGCCGCGCGGACGGGGCTGAGGGCCGAGCGCCCCGGACGCCCACGAAATCAGCAACGGCGGCCCGTGGGCCGCCGTTCTGTGTGGTGTCCGAGGGGGGACTTGAACCCCCACGCCCTAATACGGGCACTAGCACCTCAAGCTAGCGCGTCTGCCAATTCCGCCACCCGGACGAGTGCGGAGAAACCGTAGCAAAGGAGGGGCTGATGTCGTGCATCGGCACCCCTCTTCCTTGAACGGGGCGGGATCCCCTGCCACGGTGGGAAAGGTCCATGACCGCGAAACGAGAAGGCAACCGATGCTCACTCTGACCGAGAACGCCTGCACCATCGTCAAGCAGATCACGGAAGGACCCGATGTGCCGGACAGCGCCGGCCTCCGCATCACCGAGGCCGAGGGCGGATTCGCCGTGACGGCCACCAGCCAGCCCGAGTCCGGGGACCAGACCGTCGAGCAGGACGGCGCTACGGTCTATCTCGAGTCCTCGGCGGCCGAGCGCCTCGACACGATGGTGCTCGACGCCGGGGTCGACGACGCCGGTGGCGTCCAGTTCGGGCTCGCCACCCAGGGCGCCTGACCCAGGTCCCCGCCGACCGGAGTCGCTCTGGGATCGTGGAGCCATGCAGGAGCTGCGCGTGGCCTTCGTTCCCGGAGCGACCCCGGACAAGTGGGCTCGCGTGTGGCGGGACCGCCACCCGCGGATCCCGATCCGTCTGATCCCGATCGAGCAGTCCGACCAGCGCGCCGTTCTCGATGCTGGCGAGGCGGACCTCGTCATCGGGCGGCTGCCGGCCGACCTCGACCGACCCACGCCGTTGCACTGCGTCCGGCTCTATGACGAGCTGCCGGTCGTCGTCGCCGGCACCGACCACTTCGTGGCGGCCGCGGACGAGCAGGCCGTCATCGACCCCGCCGACCTGGCCGACGAGCAGCTCGCCCTGCCCGAGGCCTCCGGTTGGTCTCCCAGCGCCGAGCAGCTGCCCTTCCCACTGATGACCGCCAAGGACGCCGTTGAGGTCGCGGCGTCGGGCTCCGCCGTCCTCATCCTGCCGATGGCGCTCGCCCGACTGCACCACCGCAAGGATGTCGTCAGTCGCGTCGTCGACCTGCCACCCACCACCATCGCCCTCCTGTGGCTGCGCGACGCCGATTCGGAGGTCCACCAGGACTTCGTCGGCGTGACCCGCGGCCGAGGAGCGCGCAGCAGCCGGTGAGCTGAGATGACCGACCAGGTGCGGCTGACCGGCCGCCTGATCTGTCGTGACGGACCGCGTCGCCGTGAGCGAGTGGGGAGCGGCGACCGCGGGGATCGAACGCGACTACGTCGTCGAAGGCGTTGACTGATCGCTGGCTCAGCCTTGTCCACAGCGCTGTCTCGTCACGGGGCATTGTGTCGGTGGTCCCGTGTTGACTCTTGTCATGGGCAATCGGGTGCTCGACGAGCTACGGGAGATGGGCAAGACAGACGTCTTGTCCTTCGCCACCACGCGCCACGAGACCCGCCTCCAAGCCGAACGAGAACTGCTCGCAGCCGCGTACCAATGGGCAGTGCTGCACAACCCCGACGCGCTCGCACCCTTCTCCAAGCGGGCCGCGGACCGGGCGCGTCCCGCCGGCGCGGCCGGGACGCCGCTGATCACCGAGTACGCCGCCGCAGCCTTCGGCGCGCGCATCCAGATCACGCCGTTCGGCGCGAAACGGCTCATCGCCGACGCGGTGGACATCCACCACCGCCTCCCCCGCCTCCAGGCAGGGGTCACCGCGGGGACGGTGCGGGTCGGGCACGCCCGGAATGTCGCGACCGCGACCCGCGGCCTGAGCGACGACGAAGCCGCCTGGGTCGACGCAGAGGTCCACGAGTCCGCGGACGGGCGGCTGGGGTGGGCCCGG
>NZ_STGW01000029.1 GCF_004912195.1 Nocardioides caeni | reverse complement strand
CCGAAGGATCAACTTCGTACACCACGCCACGGGACTTGACCAACATCGACGGGACCTGGAAGCACGGCGGCCGAAGTCTGACGAACGCCCAGGCGTGATGGCTCGAGAGCAACGGTTGGAAGCTGCCCGAATGATGCTGCAGAAGTGGTTCGATGTCGCCTTGGCGCAGACTTCCAGCGGCCGCCCATCTTTCATGTCAGCGCACGTGACCGATCTCGGCCTGAGGGAGTGGGACTGGAGCACGTCGATCGCGCTCCTCACCCGGCTGGCCTCAACGGTCCCCGATGATTGGTTCGGCCGGGTTTCCCTCGCGTTGCCGCTCCAGGAATCGTCGAAGCTTCTGGTGGAGCCGCCGAAGGACCTATCCGCTGCAGCAGACACTCACGAGCCTCCTTCGATCTATGTGCTCGCCCCTGGATTTCTCGAACAGTCACCAACTGACGGCGAAGAGTTTCGGGCCGCGGTACAAGGTCCCGCAGAGCTCGCGGCACCGGGCTTGGTCTTCGAGTTCGTCTCGGCACGCAATGCCGAGGCACGTTCTCATCGGTGGGAGTGTGTGAACGTTCTCTGGGTTCACCTGACTCCCCTTGCCAAGGATTGATCACGCGGCATGCTGCTTCGCCTCGCTGTGAGTCCGACTCCGCAGACGAGCAGGTCGCTCCTACGTCGGGGCCGACGTGAGCACGGAGGACGCACTACGCGCAGGGAATTCGACGGTCAGGAAGCTCCTCACGGACGGACGGTGGTCACGGTGAAATGGTTCAGCGCAATGCTCCGCTTCCTGATCTGGGTTGGTCCCGAAGTTCGGGGACGTGGTCGGAGTGTCGTGTTGCTGCGCGCCGCCGATCACGAAGCAGCTTTCGCGGCAGCGCTCGCGCGGGGACGCGCCCTGGAGCGGGACTTCGTCAACGCTGACGGCGAAGAGGTCCGGTGGCGCCTTCAGCTTGTTGAAACGATCGACGAGTTGGAGGAAGAGTTGGCTGACGGCCGAGAGGTCTACTCCGAGCCCTTCCCTCCGGTTGAGATCGCGCCCGTCGATGACCCCCGGCACCCTGAGGACCTTCATCCCGGCTCCTCGGGAGTCTGAAAGCGCGCCGCACCGGCTTCCTCGCGCCCGCGTAGGTCTCCCACCTGGCGCACATGGCTGGGCACACGTGGACGTCTTCGAATCCACGTGGCAGGGCCCCGCCGCCCTGGCGGCCAGGCTCCCACCACCTCGTTCGCTAACGTGGCCGCCGTGGTGGGACTGCACCTGACGCGTACGGCGGACAACGCGGCGGCGATCGACGCGCTGGCCTCCGACCTGGCCCGCGACGGCGGCGGCCGGGTCGGGATCGACGGCCTGCTGCCGGACCTGTCGCGGCAGCTGCGGCGGACGCGGGCACCCCATCCGCGACTGCTGGGCCGCAAGGTGACGGGCGCGTGGACGTGGGAGGCCGAGGACCGGCGCGACCGGCGCTGGTGGCCGCAGGGCATCACCACGTCGGCGTTCACGGGCGTCAGGGAGCGGCACGGCCACGACGTGCTGATGACCACCTGGTACTCCAAGAAGGGCGAGGGCTCGCGGGTCAGCGTGGTCGACGTCGAGCGACGTCGCTATGCCCACGTCCTGCTCGTGATGCCGACGCTCACCGACGGCCGCCCCGGCATCACGCCGCTCAAGGTCCACGCCGGCGGCATCGTGTGGCACGGCGACCACGTCCACGTCGCCGCGACGGGCAAGGGGTTCATGACCTGCCGCACGGCCGACCTGCTGCGTGTGCCCGCCGGGTCGCCGTACGAGACCTTCGGGCACCGCTACGTCCTCCCCGTCCGCTTCGCGCACCGTGGGGGCCACGAGGAGGGCGTGAGCCGGCTGCGGTTCTCCTTCTTCTCCCTCGACCGGACGACGACGCCACCGACCCTCGCCGTCGGGGAGTACGGCTCGACGCCGCAGAAGACCCGGCGGTTCGCCCGGTTCGCGCTCGACCCCGCGACGGGCCTGCCCCAGCCGGACGCCGAGGGGCGCGCGGCCCCGGAGATCGACGAGCGGGGCGAGGTGCGGATGCAGGGCATGGCGGTCGCGGACGGCACGACCTATGTGACCGCCTCGGCCAGCGGCTTCCTGCCGGGCACCGTGTATGCCGGGTCCCCCGGCGCCTTCCGCCGCTTCCGGGCGGCGACGCCGCCGGGTCCGGAGGACCTGGTGTGGTGGCCCGAGACCGGGTCACTGTGGACGGTGACCGAGCATCCACGCCGCCGCTGGATCGTGGCGATGCGCCGGTCGGGCTTCGGCGCCCGATCCGGACGCTGATCGAAACCTGCACGACGCACCACCGCCCTACGCTGCCCCTGTGACGGTCCACGAGATCCTGCAGCCCGGCAGCGGTCCGATCCGCGCGGACGCCTACCTGCCGGCCGCGCCGGACACGGTGCTGTGGGGGCGGCTGCCGTGCGCGAGCGACGCACCCGTGCTGAGCGTCGAGCCGGGCACGGAGGTCACCTTCGACACCGTCAGTCACGAGGGGATCCTCGAGGACCAGGGCCGCGATCCGCTGGCGTTCTTCGCCCGGCACGGCGTGGACGCGGGCGAGGTGCTGACCGACGCGATCGCCCTCGCCGCCTCGGACGCCCCGCACACCTTCGGGGTCGACGGGCCGCACGTCGTGTCCCGGCCCGTGCGGGTCGAGGGCGCCCGCGTCGGTGACCTGCTGGCGATGACCGTGGTCGAGACGACGCCGCGGGTCCCCTACGGGGTGATCTCCAACCGGCACGGGCGCGGGGCGCTGCCGGACGACTACCCGGTGGGCGGCGGGACCGTCTCGGTCTTCTCCCGGGTCGCCGACGACGGACTCCACGCCACGCTCCCCCTCGTCGAGGGCGGTGAGCCGGTGGTCGCGTTCCCGATGGCGCCCTTCCTCGGGATCATGGGCGTCGCGACCCGCGAGCCGGAGCGACCGCACTCGGTGCCGCCGGGCGCCCACGGCGGCAACATCGACATCAACCTGCTCACGGTCGGCTCCACCCTCTATCTCCCCGTCCAGGTCGACGGCGCGCTGGCCTACGTCGGCGACCCGCACTTCGCGCAGGGTGACGGCGAGGTGTCGCTGACCGCGCTGGAGGCGTCGCTGCGCGCGACGGTGCGCCTGGACGTCGTACCGCACGAGGACGCGGTCCGTCGGTTCGGCGAGCTCGCGGGGCCGCTCGCGGAGACCGTGGACTTCCTGGTGCCGACGGGGATGGACCCGGACCTCGACGTCGCGGTGCAGGACTGCGTCCGGGCAGCGATCGCGCTTCTGGGCGCGCGGCACGGCATGGCGCCCCACCTGGCCTACGCCTATCTCAGCGCCGCCACCGACTTCGACATCTCCCAGGTCGTCGACCTGGTCAAGGGCGTCCACGCCCGGATCCGCAAGAGCGACTTCCCGGAGGTGTCGTGACCGCCTGGGACGAGCGGGTGTGGCAGCTGCGCGGCGACCCGCTCGCCACCGGCGCCGCGGACGGACCGCTGGCCGGGGAGACGGTGGCCGTCAAGGACCTGTACGACGTCCGCGGCCTCTCGGTCGGCGCCGGCAACCCGGCGTTCCTCGACGCCGCCGAGCCGGCCGAGGAGCATGCGCCGGTCGTCGCGCAGCTGCTCGCCGCCGGGGCGTCCGTGCGTGGGATCAGCCAGACCGACGAGTTCGCCTGGTCGCTGGCCGGCACCAACCACCACTACGGCACCCCGCCCAACCCCGCGGCTCCTGGCCGGATCAGCGGCGGCTCGTCGTCGGGGTCGGCGAGCGCGGTCTCGCTGGGCGAGGCGAGCATCGGCCTCGGCACCGACACCGGCGGATCGATCCGCGTCCCGGCCGCCTACCAGGGCCTGTTCGGCATCCGCACGACCCACGGCGCGGTGTCGCGCGACGGGGTGTTGCCGCTGGCTCCGACGTTCGACACCGTCGGCTGGCTGACCCGCGACGCTTCCCTGTTGGCCCGGGTGGGGTCCGTGCTCCTCCCCGAGGGGCCGACGTCGCTCGACCGCCGCTTCGTGACCGTGCCCGACCTGATGGCACTGGCCGACCCCGACGTGGCCGCCGCCGTCGCCGGCTGGCAGCCGCGCCTGCGGATCCCCGAGGCCTGGCCGCTCGGCGACCTCCCCGCCTGGCGCGACGCCTTCGTCACCCTGCAGGCGCGGGAGGCTTGGCAGGCGCACGGCGCGTGGTTCGACGCCTCCCCCGCTCGCCTGGCCTCACTCGGACCGGACGTGCGAGGACGCTTCGACATCGCCGCCCGGGTGACGGCGGCCGAGGCGGACGCCGCGCGGGCTGTGGTCGAGGACGCCCGCGACGTGATCCGCGAGCTCGTCGACGACCGCATCCTCGTCATCCCCGCCACCCCCTGCGTCGCCCCGTCCCTCGGGCCCGACCTGCCTTCTCGACTGCAGGCCGTCCGCTCCTCCACCCTCGCCCTCACCTGCCTCGCCGGCATCGGCGGACTCCCCGCCGTCACCGTGCCGCTCACCACTGCCGCGGGGTTGCCTTGTGGGGCTTGCCTGATCGCTGCGCCTGGGCGGGACCGGGACCTGCTGGAGGTGGTGGTCGAGACGGCCAGCGGGTGAAACTCACGCCCGCTCTGGCCCGGGCCACTCGACCGTGATGGATTCGCCGACGTCGACGGCGCGCCACTGCTGCGACAGCTCGTCGAGCCGCACGTAGACCCGGTCGAGCTCTCTGCCGCTGAGATCGGTGGGCGGAGGATCCTGCCGAACGTAGTGGCTCCCCGGAAGGTGCCCACGGTGCCGCAGCCAGCGTGGATACACCTGGGCCGCGAGGTCCTCCGATCGCTCCATCTCCCCTCCCGTGGACCTGTTGCGTCGCTCGACCTGTCGGGCCCACGCCTTGGTCCGCAGCTCGTCGGTCGGCACGAAGGTCCCGGCATTTCCGCCCGCGGCCAGCGAGCCGAAGATCCCCTGTTTGAGGTCGAACTCCTCCTCGACCACGAGGTGCACCAGGTCATGCGGAATCAGGTCGGAGTAACCAGGCGCCGGATCCATGCGGAGGTCCCCGTGCTGGCGACGAAGCACCGCGACCGCGTAACGCCGCTCACCAGTGCGTTCGAACCTCACCTGCATCCCGGAAAGCTACCGCCCCGGCGCAGGTCGGCACCACCGCATTTCGGAGATCATTAGAACACTCGTTCGATCCTGTGGTAGGATCGAGGCACGGCCGAAGGCGGGATGCTCCGAGTGGTCCCGGGCACCGGAGGGCGAGTCGTCCAGGACATGTCCGGCCCAGCCAGTGGTCGGGAACGCTGCCCGTTGATGGGGCCTCCTGGCAGGCGACAGTCAGAACCTTGTGCTGTCGAGCTCCTGCCGCTGGAGGCGTCCCTGATGT
>NZ_STGW01000020.1 GCF_004912195.1 Nocardioides caeni | reverse complement strand
GACGGCGACGGCGTCATTGCCGCGCTCGAGCTGGAGCTCGCGGATCCGGTCGGCCACGAGGTCGAGAGCCTCGTCCCACCCGACGGCCCGCAGCTCGCCGGTGTCGCGGTCGCGCACCATCGGGCTGGTGATCCGCTCCCGCGAGCCGCGCAGCTCGCCGGAGGTCCAGCCCTTGCGGCACATGGCGCCCTCGTTGACCGGGAACTCCTCCCAGGCGCCGATCTCGATGCCCGCGCGACCCTTGCGTGCGACCTTCATGCCGCACTGCAGGCTGCAGTAGGGGCAGTGGGTTCGCACGGCGGAGGTGTCGCTCACCTGCCCATTGGACCCGGTCGACATTTCGGGTCGCGGTCGACCGCGCGCACGCGGGCGTCAACGAGTTCTCACGACCTCACGAACGGGCTGAGAGGGGTCGATGAGACCGTAGGGCGGTGACCCTGAACGCGACCCTGCAGCCGATCTTCGACGAGGTGCTCTCCCGCAACCCCGGCGAGACCGAGTTCCACCAGGCCGCCAGCGAGCTGCTCGACAGCCTCGATCCCGTCGTCCGGCTCCACCCGGAGTACGCCGACGCCGCGATCATCCGCCGCGTGTGCGAGCCCGAACGCCAGATCATCTTCCGGGTCCCGTGGGTCGACGATGCCGGCCGGGTGCAGCTCAACCGCGGCTTCCGGGTCGAGTTCAACTCCGCGCTCGGCCCGTTCAAGGGCGGGCTGCGCTTCCACCCGTCGGTCTATCTCGGCATCGTGAAGTTCCTCGGCTTCGAGCAGATCTTCAAGAACGCCCTGACCGGCATGCCGATCGGCGGCGGCAAGGGCGGCAGCGACTTCGACCCCAAGGGCCGCTCCGACGGCGAGATCATGCGCTTCTGCCAGTCGTTCATGACCGAGCTCTATCGCCACATCGGCGAATACACCGACGTCCCCGCCGGCGACATCGGCGTGGGCGGCCGCGAGATCGGCTACATGTTCGGGCAGTACAAGCGTATCACCAACCGCTACGAGTCCGGCGTGCTGACCGGCAAGGGCATCAGCTGGGGCGGATCGCTGGTCCGCACCGAGGCCACCGGCTACGGCACGGTCTTCTTCGCCAACGAGATCCTCCGCACCCGTGGCTCGTCCTTCGACGGCAAGCGTGTCGTCGTCTCCGGGTCGGGCAACGTCGCGATCCACGCCGCCGAGAAGGCCGCCGCGTTCGGCGCCACCGTCATCGCCTGCTCCGACTCCGGCGGCTACGTCGTCGAGGAGACGGGGCTCGACATCGAGCTGCTCAAGGACGTCAAGGAGACGCGACGCGAGCGCCTGACGTCGTACGCCGAGGAGCGGGGCGGCAGCGCCCGCCACATCGCCGGCGGGTCGATCTGGGACGTGCCCTGCGACATCGCGCTGCCCTGCGCCACCCAGAACGAGCTGGACGAGAAGGCCGCGGTCACCCTCGTCGGCAACGGCTGCACGGTCGTGGCCGAGGGCGCCAACATGCCCTGCACCCCCGACGCGGTCCGGGTCCTCACCGACGCGGGCGTGGCCTTCGCGCCCGGCAAGGCCGCCAACGCCGGCGGGGTCGCGACGAGCGCCCTGGAGATGCAGCAGAACGCCTCGCGCGACTCGTGGTCGTTCGAGCACACCGAGGCGCGGCTGGCCGAGATCATGACCGCCATCCACGACCGCTGCCTGGAGACGGCCGATGCCTACGGGTCTCCCGGCAGCTACGTCGACGGCGCCAACATCGCCGGCTTCATCCGCGTCGCCGACGCGATGCTCGCCCTCGGCGTGATCTGAGATTCCGCCGGTCGACACCCTCCGATGGTTGAGGTGCGAGGAGCGCGCGCTTGTCCTGAGGTGCGAGCGCCAGCGAGCCTCGAAGGGACGAGCCTCGAAACCACCGGGCCCACCTCCGCCAGGTGAGCACAGGGGTTTCGAGGCCACTCGCTCGTTCCTCGCTCGCGGCACCCCAACCAGCGAGTCAGACTCCGACGTACCCACTGTCGGCGGCGGCGCCCTTCCGCCTGCGGAGGTAGACCGTGAAGGTCACCACCAGGCACACCACGTAGAACGCGGTGAAGATCGTGAAGGCGCTCCTGGTCGCGTCGAGCGGCGCGGTGACCCACGGGCTGTTGAAGGTGATCGGGATGAGGAAGCCGCCGATCGCGCCGACCGCGCCGATGATGCCGACGGCGGCGGACGACTTCTTGGTGGCGTCGAGGACGGCGAGCTCTCGCTCGGGGCTGCCCTCGGCGGTCGCGACGACGGCGTCCTTGCGGAAGATCGCCGGGATCATCTTGTAGGTCGAGCCGTTGCCGATCCCGGTGCAGGCGAAGACGAAGAGGAAGATGCCGAGGAAGACCGGGAACACGTCGGCGTTGTTCTCGACGGCGGCACGCACGCTGTCGGGGTAGGAGAAGGCGGCCGGGTCGGCGGCGATCGCGGCGAGGGCGGCCTTGTCGGGTGCCGGGGGCAGCTCCTGCAGTTGACCCAGCGTGAGCAGGATGCCGAGCGTGCCGAGCACGAGGCCGCCGAACGCCAGGACCGTGATCCGGGCGCCGCCGAAGCGGTCGGCGAGGTGGCCGCCGAGCGGTCGGGCGACGGATCCGACGAGGGCTCCGAGGAAGGCGTAGAAGGCGAAGTTGATGCCGATGCCCTCGACGGCCGGGACGGGCTGGCGCCAGAAGTTGAGCTTGATCAGCAGCGGCATGGCGGCGGAGTAGCCGATGAAGGAGCCGAACGTGCCGATGTAGAGCAGCGACATCACCCACGTGTGCCGGTGCTTGAGCACGCTGAGCTGCTGCTTGGTGTCGGTGCGCGCGTTGGAGAGGTTGTCCATGAAGAAGAAGGCGGCGAGCACGGCGACGACCGCGAGACCCGCATAGACCCAGGCGGCGCGCTGGAGGTGGATGCCACCCTCGGACGCCTTGACGAGGCCGAAGATGCCGGCGCCACCGACGATGACGGGCAGGAAGAGCTGGATGATCGCGACGCCGAGATTGCCGCCGGCGGCGTTGAGGCCGAGCGCGGCTCCCTTGAGGTGGGC
Source organism: Nocardioides caeni (assembly GCF_004912195.1). Lineage (GTDB taxonomy): Bacteria > Actinomycetota > Actinomycetes > Propionibacteriales > Nocardioidaceae > Nocardioides > Nocardioides caeni. Next base: position 37,491 of record NZ_STGW01000020.1, on the reverse strand, counting down.
GGGGTAGAAGAAGTTGATGTTGGCCATCGAGCTGGCGAAGTTGCCGCCGCCGAAGCCGGCGGTCGCGGCGATCACGCAGAAGACCCAGTACGGCGTGCCGGGCTGGGTGACGGCGTAGGCGAACGACAACGTCGGGATCAGCAGCAGCCCGGCGCTGATCATCGTCCAGTTGCGTCCGCCGAACCGGCCGACCGCGAGGGTGTAGGGCACCCGGATCAGTGCACCCACCAGGTTGGGGATCGCGACCAGGAAGAACAGCTGCGACGGGGTGAAGGCGAAGCCCTGTGCCACCAGGAAGACCGACGAGACGCTCCAGATCAGCCAGACCGAGAAGCCGAGGTGCTCGGCGAAGATCGACCAGATCAGGTTGCGCTTGGCGATCGGCGCGGCCGTCGACTCCCAGAACTCCGGGTCCTCGGGACGCCAGTCATCGATCCAGCGCCCACCGCGGCGCTGCGCGGCGGGGGCGGTCGGCGCAGCGACGACGGACTCGTCGGGGCCGTTGGTGGTGAGGGTCATGACGCAGGCTCCTCGCGGGTGCCGGTCGTCGAGGAGCTTGCGCAGCAAACGTCTCGAGACGCCGGGAATCGGATGATGACCCCGATCCTGTGCGCCGCTCGTTTCGCACCGGCGTGCCTGCCGATTTCATTGCGTCAACTCGATCTCACGGGCTCACGGACCTCACGGGCTCACCCGCTGTGGAGGACGGCGGTGCCGGACCTGCCTGCTGCGTAGCCTCGTTTCGCTTCTCCATCTCGGGAGCGGCGTGCACACTGGAGGAGTTGGATGTGTCGATTCGTCAGGATCAGGCCATGGAGACCATTTACCCCACCCGCTTCGAGCGTCGGCCGATGTCTCGCGCCGAGTTCGACCGGCTGCCGGAGAAGGTCCGCGCCGAGTACGTCGACGGAGTGGCGCTGATGAGTCCGCCGGCCCGCGGCGACCACAACGGCGTCGGCCTGGAGATCGCGATCGCCCTGCGTCAGGCGTTCCCTGAGGCGATCGTCCGCTACGACCGCGGCGTGGACCTGCCGACCGGCTCGCTGCGCGTCCCCGACGTCGCCGTCCAGGTCGTCCGCGACGACGACGTGTGGTCACCGAACCTCCCGGTGCTCGTGGTGGAGATCCTCTCCCGTTGGACCCGGGCCGAGGACCTCTATCGCAAGACCGACGACTACCGCCTCTCCGGCATCGCGCACTACTGGATCGTGGACCGGACGGCCCGCACCCTGACCGTGCTGATCAACGCCGGCGACCGCTGGGAGATCGGCCTGAGCCTGACCGACGACGAACCGACCGGCGCCGTCGCGGTCACAGACCTCGGCTCGATCGAGCTGGACCTGTCAGCACTGCTCGCCTGAGCTGGCCACATCCAGCGCCCGCTGGCGGTCGAAGAAGTAGAACTGCGCCGGCTTCTCGCTGATCGAGGTCCGCAGGTCGACCAGCGGGCCGCGCTCCGCGCCCAGCCTGTCCAGCAGGGCCAGGGACGCCTCGTTGCGGGCATCGGGCTCCAGCACGAGGCGCTGCATGCCGGGCAGGGCGGTGAGGAAGCGGAAGCCCGCGGCGAGCACCTCCGCCGTACGCCCGATCCGGGCGGGGTCGTCGGAGAGCAGCAGGTGCACCCCGACGTCGCCGGGGCGGCGGTCATAGAACGCCCCGATCTCGTCGACCTCCGGGTCGTAGGTCTGCAGCAGGCCGACCGGGGCCGCGTCGACCTCGAAGACGTAGGACGCGAGATGATCCTGCTCGTCGATGTAGCCGTAGATCTGGGCGACGTCCTCCACGCCCAGGTCGCCCATCCCCCAGAAGGAGGCGCGGTCGGCGACCACCCACCTGGTGATGGTCGGCGCGTCGGCTGCCGGATCGACGGGGCGCAGGCTCACGTTCACGGGTTCTCCTGGGGGCGGACGTCGTGGCGCTCGAGCGGCAGGACGCCGCCGGCAACCCAGACGGCCTGCTGGTCGTGGTGGTGGGGGTCGGCGGGCTCCCCCGCGGCGCCGAGGGGGACGACCCAACGGCTGTCACCGGCGAGGTCGAAGACGTAGCGGGCGACGGGGCCCTGGACGCAGGGTCCCCGCCCACCGAGCGACTTGGTGGCGAGGACGCAGTCGTCGTCGCCGGGGACCGGCAGCGACGGAGCGGCCGGCAGACCGTCGGGCAGCGGGAGCCCGAACTGGTGGTGCGGGGTCAACGGGAGTACGACGTGCCACTCACCCCACGGCGCCGGGTCGGGCCCGGCCGCCACCTCCTCGAGCGCGGCGGCCACGAGGGCACGGGGATCGAGCCCGAAGGGTCGGTCGGCGGCCAGCAGGTTGGGCAGGCACAGCCGGACCCGGCCGCGCAGGTCGAACCAGGGCGCGAACAGCTCACCGTGGGGCGAGCCGTCGAGTCCGGCGAGGGCGGGGGCGGCGGCGAAGGCGTCCACGACCGCCGCACGCACCTCGGCGAAGCGGGCGGCGTCGACGCTGCCGACCGCCATCGACCGGTCCCAGACGAGCAGCCGGTCGCGCAGCGCGGTCGCGGCCGGCCCCAGCCCGGTCAGTGAGCCGACGAGGTCGAGCAGGGCGGTGCCGGCGTTCTGCCGGTCGTCGGCCAGGACGGCCGCTGCGGCGTCCACCGCGAGTGGCCCCTCGGCGAGGCGCTCGGCCAGCAGCTGCTCGATCCGCCGCGCCCGATGGGGCGGCGCGAAGTCGCTGCCGATCCGGGAGAACTCCGTGGTGGCGCGGTGGTTGGCGGTCACGAGCACGTCGCCGGTCCGGCGCGGGAGGTCCTCGACCCAGCCTGTCCACCGCCGATCGGCGTCACGCTGGGGGACCCGCCCGACCACTCGGTGCTCCACGACGCCGCCCCGGTCGGCCACCAGCAGGTTGTTGACCGGCCCGACCCAGCGGCCGAAGGCGGCCGTCACGTCGTCGGCGCTGCGCGACCGCAGCAGGTCGACGACGGCGTCGAGGCCGAGGTCACCCAGCACCCAGGACGGCGAGCGGAGACTGTAGGACGCCGCGCCGTCCTCGCCGTCCTCGCCGTCCTCGCCGGCGTCGTGGAGGACGACCGGCCCGTGGTCGGTCTCCGCGAGCTCGATGTCGATGGCCTGCAGCGAGCCGTCGTCCTGCCGGACCCGCACGGTCGTGCGCTCCCGCCGGACCATGTCGCCCGCAACCACCGGGCGGATGTCCTCGTCGTCGGCGACCGCGTTGGTGATCGCCCAGGCAACCTCCCCGGCGTGCGCGAAGTGCTGGACCCCCGGCAGCCCGGGGAAGGTGAAGCCGGCGACGTCGAAGGAGTCGGCGGGGTCGGTGCAGACGAGGCGCACCTGGGCGTAGCAGTTGGGCGCCTCGATGATCCGGTGCGGATCGCCGGCGATCAGCGGCAGCCCGCTCGCGGTCCGCGACCCCGCGACGACGAAGGCGTTGCTGCCGCCGGGCAGCCCCTCGTGGCGGAACAGCGGGAGCCACTCCGCTGCGGCCGAGGCGGCGAGGTGGCGACGCCACAGCTGACTCGGGAAGCCCGAGAACAGCACGTGCTGCACGGCGAAGACGGCCAACGGCGTCCATGCCTCCCAGCGCCGGTCGCGGTCGAGGACCTCGTTGAGCCCTTCGACGTACGCACCGAAGAAGGCGACGCTCTCCCCGGACAGCGCGGCGTGCGCCCGCTGCGCTGTGCGGACCAGTTGAGCCCGGCGCGCGAAGACGTCCCACTCCAGCGCGGCGGCACCGTAGACCTCGGCGCAGGTCCCCTCCGCGCGCCGGCGCTCCAGCTCGAGCTGCCCGGCGCGGTCCGCGGCCATGGCTCGCCCCTGCGCCCGCGCCACCTCCAGCAGCGAGCCGGCGACGACCGTGGGGATTCCCCAGCGATCACGGGTGATGCTCATGGGTGAGGGCTCTCGCCGTCCGGGCGCGCGATCGGGTTGCGCAGGGTGCCGGCGAAGATCAGCGACTCGGCCTGGTCCGTCAGGTCCACCATCTGCAGAGTGTTGCGCAGCTGGAGGCGGTTGAGGCAGCTGTGCCGGAAGCGGGGCCGGAGCAGGTCGTAGCGCTCGGCGGCGTCCGCCAGCTCGGGGTGGTCGGCCGCGTGGGCCTCCACGGTCTCCCGCACCAGGTCCCAGAACTCCTCGCCGGCCAGCACGCCGTCCTCGTCGAGGATCGCTGCGAGGAAGCGCAGCACCCCGTCGAAGACGTCGGTGTGGACGGCGAGCGCCTTCACGTCGTCCGGGAAGTCGCCGCGCACCCGCTCCACCTCGGCCGGCAGCGGCAGGTCGCCCATCACGGCGATCTCCTCGCCGATGTCCTTCATGAACGCTGCGACCGGCACGTGGTCGCGCAGCCGCAGCAGCAGGTTCTCGCCGTGCGGCATGAACGCCAGGTCATAGCGGTGCAGGCAGTGCACGAGCGGACGCAGGTAGGACCGCAGGTAGGACCGCACCCAGTCCGCCGCCGCCAGCGGCGAGGCCTTGATCCACGCGGTCACGAGGGCGTCGCCGTCGGCGTCGCGGTGCAGGAGCGCCGCCATGGTCGTGAGCTGGTCGCCCTCCTCGAGCCGCGGGACCGGACTCTCGCGCCAGAGCGCCGCGATCATCTTGCGGTACGGCGAGGGCGTGGCCAAGCGGTGGAAGGCATCGCCGGTGTAGCCGATCGCCGCGATCTCCCGCAGGATGCCGAACCCGCAGTCCTGCAGCTCCCCGTCGGCAGCGACGGTCTCGGCCACCCAGTCGTTGATCGCCGGCGTCACCGCCATGTAGGCCGGCGAGAGACCGCGGACGAAACCCATGTTCTGGATCGCCAGCGCCGTCTTCACGTAGTGCCGCTCCGGCCGGCTGGCGTTGAAGAAGGTGCGGATCGACTGCTGCGGCCGGTGCTCGTCGCTGCCCTCGCCGAGGTGGACCAGGTCGCGCCGCGCCAGGTCGGGGGCGAACGTGATGGCCAGCTTGTGCGTCCACTGCCAGGGGTGCACGGGCAGGTAGAGGTAGTCGGCAGGATCGAGGTCGAGCGCGCGGAGGGTCGCCTCGAACGAGCTCCGGTCGGCGTCGGTGAGCTCGGCGTCATGGAGCGACTGCTCGGTCTCACCCGCGCCGAGCGAGAGGCGAGTGAGCTCGCGCCGGGCGGCGAGCCAGTGCAGCCGCACGGTGTTGCCGGTCTCGGGCGCATAGGCGACGTAGTCGTCGAGGTCGAAGCCGATCCGACCGTTGTTGGCGACGAAGGCCGGGTGCCCCTCGGTCATCGCCGACTCCAGCTCCTGGTAGCCGGCGTCGACCAGGTCCGCCACCGGCGTCCGGCGGTGCCGCACCTTCCAGGCCGTCGAGGCGAGCGTGGAGGCGATCTCCTCCAGGTAGGTCGGCAGCAGCGCGTCCGGGATCCCCAGGACCGGCGCTAGTTCCGCGATCAGCTCCTGCGCATCGGCGGCCACGACCTCTCCGTCCCGGGTCCGCACGATCGAGGCGGCGTCGACCACCCAGTGCTCCAGCGCGTGCACCCGCGCCGTGAAGTCGTACGACGACGCGTCGGTCTCGACCCGCCACCACCCCTCGCCCCGGTCGGTCGGCGCGATCAGCCGCTCGTGGGAGAACTCGCCCAGCGCCTTGGCCACCAGGTGCCGCTGGGCGCGGTCGAGCAGCTCAGGCGTCAGGTGGTCGGGCGTGAGGTGGTCGGGCGTCTCAATACGCCCGCTCGTTCCTCGCGGGCTGCTCGACGACCGAAGGAGGCTGCCTGTCATCGGTCGACCGACAGCAGCCCCGGCGGGCACCACCATCGGTGCGTCCCAGTCCTCCCGCGGACACACCGAGAGCATCGCGGTCTTGCCGGGCAACGGGATCTCGCGGAGCTCGGTGAAGCCGACGCCGACGTTCTTGTCGCGGATCGGGTGGTTGCGGACGTCGGGCTCGACGACGACCCGGCGCACCGTGGGGTCGTCGAAGCAGAACGCCATCACCGCGTCGAAGACGTCAGTGGTCAGGCCCGCGACCGGTCGGCCGGCCGGCGGTGCGACGAGCACGTGCATCCCGAGGTCGCCGTCGATCAGCTCGGGCAGGTCCGCCAGGCCCGGCGCGCGGCGCGGGTCGTAGGTCTCCACGAGAAAGGTGGGTCGGCCGCCGATCCGGCCGAGCCACGCGTCGTGGTGGTCGGAGGCGACGATGTCGCCGTACTCCGAGCGGACGTCGTCGACGGTCGCGTCCTGCATCATCCAGAAGGACGAGCGCGGGTGGGTGACCCACGCGTGCAACAGGTCGAGGTCGCGCTCCAGGTCGAGCGGCTCGATCGTGATGTCGCTCCTCATCGGGTGGCCTCCTCGGCCTCGAGCGCCATCGGGCGGCGCAGGTGGTCGGGCACCCCGAAGGTCTGCACGGCGATCCGCTTCTCCAGGGGGTAGGCCTCGCGGCCGAGCATCGCGGCGATGATCACCGAGTTGCGGTAGGGGCCCATGCCGAGGTCGGGGGCGAGCAGGGAGTGCGTGTGCTCCTCGGCGTTCTGGACGAACACCTCACCACCGACGACGTCGACGGAGTAGTCGGCGGCGACGTCGTAGCGGCCGCGCGCGTCGCGGCGGATCCGGTCGGCGATGCCGTCGAGGAAGGACGGCTCCGTCGGCGCGTAGCCGGTGGCGAGCACCAGACCGCCCGTGGTGAGACCGAACGACTCGCCCGTCTCGGTGTGCAGCAGGTCGAGCTCGGCGCCGTCCCGGGTGGGCCGCGACGCGCGGACCTCGGTGTGGGTCAGCAGCGTGGTGCGCGGTCCGTCCCCGGTGACCCGCTGCTGGTAGTGCAGGTCGAAGATCGCGTCGACCAGGTCGCCGCTGATGCCCTTGAAGAGGTGCCGCTGGTCGCGGGCCAGCCGGTCGCGCGTCTCCATCGGCAGTGCGCGGTGGTAGGCGCCGTACTCCGGCGAGGTCATCTCGAGGGTGAGCTTGGTGTATTCCATCGGGAAGAACCGCGGGCTGCGGGTGAGCCAGACCAGCTCGTAGGAGTGGTCCGGCGCCTCCGACAGCAGGTCGTGGTAGATCTCGGCCGCGCTCTGGCCGCTGCCGACGATCGTGATCCGCTCCTGCTGCTGCAGCGCGGCCTTGTGGGCGAGGTAGTCGGCCGAGTGCGTGGTGTGCGCCCGCCCGGCGACCGCGTCGAGCGCGTCGGGCACCCGCGGCGACGTGCCGATGCCCAGCACCAGGCGCCTCGTGCGCCGGGTCTCGCCGGAGTCGCAGCGCACGACGTACGCCGCCCCGTCGTGCTCGACGCTCGTGACCCGCTGCCCGAAGTGGATGCTGTCGAGCCGCTCGGCGACCCAGCGGCAGTAGTCGTCGTACTCCCGGCGCAGCGGGTAGAAGCTCTCGCGGATGTAGAACGGGTAGAGGTGCCCGGACTGCTTGAGGTAGTTGAGGAAGGACCAGCGCGAGGTCGGGTCGGCCATCGTCACCAGGTCCGCGAGGAAGGGCACCTGCAGGGTCGCGTCGTCGAGCAGCATCCCGGGATGCCAGTCGAAGCCGTCGCGTGCCTCGAGGAAGACACCGTCCAGCTCTGGTGACACGTCGCTGCCGCGCAGCGGATCGGCGAGGGCGGCGAGACCGAGGTTGAAGGGGCCGAGCCCGATGCCGATGAAGTCGTGGGTGATCACCGGACCGCCTCCGCACGCAGGGCCACCAGGTCTCGCGGCGCTTGCTGCGCAAGCTCCTCGACCACCGGACAGACCTCGTCGACCAGGCGGGCACCGAAGGCCCGCACCGTGTCGAGCACGCCGACGATGTCGTCGACGGTGGCCATCGGGTTGAGCAGCGTGAGCTTGAGGTGCTGTACGCCATCGACCTTGGTGGCGGCCACCATCGCGGCGCCGGAGGCGTAGAGCTCGTCACGGATGCGGTTGTTGAGCTGCGCGAGCCGGGCCTCGTCGAGCAACCGGTCGGTCGGCACGTAGCGGAAGACGAGGGTGCTGAGCTCGGGAGCGGCCGCGATCTCGAGGTCCGGCTCGCCGGCCGTCTGACGGTGGACCGACCCGGCGAGGTCGATGACGGCGTCGACGTACTCCCCCAGCAGGTCGGGCCCCATCGACCGCAGCGTCAGCCACAGCTTGAGGGCGTCGAAGCGGCGCGTGGTCTGCAGGCTCTTGTCGACCTGGTTGGGGGTGGTCGCCTCGCGCGGGTTGAGGTAGTCGGCGTGCCACCGAGCGGGCGCGAGGGTCGCCCCGTCGCGCACGATGATCGCGCTGGAGGAGACCGGCTGGAAGAACGTCTTGTGGTAGTCGACGGTCACCGAGTCGGCGCGGTCGATGCCGTCCAGCAGGTGCCGACGCCGCGGCGACACCAGCAGGCCGCCGCCGTAGGCCGCGTCGACGTGGAGCCAGGCATCGTAGGCCCGGGCGAGATCGGCGATCCGCGGCAGCGGGTCGATCGCGCCGAAGTCGGTGGTTCCGGCCGTCGCGACGATCGCCATCGGGACCAGCCCGAGGTCGACGCACGCGCCGAGCGAGCGGCGCAGCGCCTCGGGGTCCATCCGGTGCCGGTCGTCGGTGGGGACGCTGACCACCGACTCGTCGCCGAGGCCGAGCAGCCGGGCCGACTTCTGCACCGAGAAGTGGCTCTCGGCCGACGCGAGGATGCGCAGCCGCTCGGAGCGCAGGCCCTCGTGGCGCCCGCGGGCCAGCAGCAGGCCCTGCAGGTTGGACTGGCTGCCGCCGCTGGTGAACACGCCGTCGGGGACGTGGTCGCCGCCACCGAACCCGATGCGCTGGGCGGTCCAGTCGATCAGGCGGCGCTCGATGAAGGTGCCGCCGACACTCTGGTCGAAGGTGTCCAGCGAGCTGTTGACCGAGGCGACGAAGAGCTCCGCCAGGAGCGCTGGTACGACGACCGGGCAGTTGAGGTGGGCGGCATAGCGCGGCTCGTGGAACCACACGGCGTCGTCCAGCCACAGTGTCGACATCTCCGCGAGCACCTCGTCGACGTCACCGAGCGGGCGGTCGAGGTCGACCGCGTCGACCCGGGCCGCGGCCTCGTCCGGACCGGTGCCGGTGGCCGGTCGGTCGACGCCCTTGAGGTGGCGGAGGAGGTGGTCCATGCCGGCGCCGAGCGACGCGGCGTAGTGGTCCGCGTTGGCCGGGTGGAAGACATGGTGTAGCGGGAGCTGGGGCATGGCGAGAACTCCTGAGATCCGAGACAGGTAAGGCTTACCTAATCAGAACGGAGATGGTCTGTCACGGCGACGACCTGTGGGCCCCCTCACATCCAACGACCGTTGGTCGCGGCGGACCGACCGCTCATCGACAACCGGTCCCCGCTGGGCGCGCCACCGGACCGCACCCCTCCCGGCGCGGACCGGGGCGCTCCTAGCGTCGGAACGTCCGTGACCGCGGTCACATCACCGATCCCGAGGAGGCCCGTCGTGTCATCCGACCTCTCGCCCCACGACGCAGACGACGTGGCGGCCCGCCACGATCCGGCGTACGACGAGCTGCACGCCAGCGCCGAGTTCGCCGAGCTCCGCAGGCGCTACCGCAGTTTCGTGTTCCCCGCGACGATCGCCTTCCTGGCCTGGTACCTGCTCTACGTCGTCCTCTCCAACTGGGGTGGCGACTTCATGGCCACCAAGGTCGTCGGCAACATCAACGTCGCCCTCGTCTTCGGGCTGCTGCAGTTCGTGACGACCTTCGCGATCGCGTGGCTCTACAGCCGCTACTCGACCGACAAGCTCGACCCCCTGGCCCGTGAGCTCGACGAGCGCTTCGTCGAGCTGACCAGCCGGTCCGGACACGGAGGCAAGCACTGATGGACCACCAGGCACTCACCACGATCCTCTTCCTCAGCGTCGTCGCGCTGACCCTCGCCATCACGATCTGGGCCAGCCGCAACACCAAGAGCGCGGCGGACTACTACGCCGGCGGCCGGTCGTTCTCCGGCGTGCAGAACGGTCTCGCCATCGGTGGCGACTACATGTCGGCGGCGTCCTTCCTCGGCATCTCCGGCGCCATCGCGATCTACGGCTACGACGGCTTCCTCTACTCCATCGGCTTCCTCGTCGCCTGGCTGGTCGCACTGCTCCTCGTCGCCGAGATGCTGCGCAACTCCGGCAAGTTCACGATGGCCGACCAGCTCGCCTACCGGATGCGGCAGCGCCCCGTCCGCACGGCGGCCGCCACGTCGACCGTCGTGGTCTCGATCTTCTACCTGCTCGCCCAGATGGTCGGTGCCGGCGCCCTCGTCGCGCTGCTGCTCGGCGTCGACAGCCAGGCCGTGAAGAACCTCGTCATCCTCGGCGTCGGCGTGCTGATGATCTTCTACGTCACCGTCGGCGGCATGAAGGGCACCACCTGGGTGCAGATCGTCAAGGCCGTCCTGCTGATGGCGGGCTCCGCGCTCATCGTCGTGATGGTGCTGGCGAAGTTCGACTTCAACCTCTCCGAGCTGCTGGGCTCCGCGGCGCAGGCCTACGGCGAGCGTCCGGACAACAAGGGTGCGTCGTCGTTCCTCGAGCCCGGACTGCAGTACGGCGCCGACCTCACCAGCAAGCTGAACTTCCTCAGCCTCGGCCTCGCGCTCGTACTCGGCACCGCCGGCCTGCCGCACATCCTCATCCGCTTCTACACGGTGCCGACGTCGCGCGACGCCCGGAAGTCGGTGCTGTGGGCGATCGGCCTCATCGGTGTCTTCTACCTCTTCACGCTGGTCCTCGGCTTCGGCGCCGCGGCCCTGCTGAAGGGTGACGACTTCGCCCCGGTGAAGGAGTCGAAGGGCAACCTGGCCTCGCCACTGCTCGCCGAGGCCGTCGGCGGCGGCTCCGGCTCGACGGGTGGCGCGATCCTGCTGGCCGTGATCGCGGCGGTCGCCTTCGCCACCATCCTCGCGGTGGTCGCGGGCCTCACGCTGGCGTCGTCGACGTCGGTGGCCCACGACCTCTACAACAACGTCCTCCGCAAGGGGAAGGCCACGGAGAAGGAGGAGCTGCGGATGACGCGGATCGCCGCCGGCACCATCGGCCTCATCGCGATCATCCTGGCCATCCCGGCGCAGAACCTCAACATCGCCTTCCTCGTCGCGCTGGCGTTCGCGGTCGCGGCCTCGGCCAACCTGCCGTCGATCGTCTACAACATGTTCTGGCGACGCTTCAACACCCGCGGTGCGGTGTGGAGCATCTACGGCGGCCTGCTCTCGGCGATCACGCTGGTGTTCTTCTCGCCGGTGGTCTCCGGCCAGCTCAACGCCGACGGAACCAACGCCGCCCTCTTCCCCGAGAGCGTCGACTTCAGCTGGTTCCCGCTGGAGAACCCGGGCCTGGTCTCGATCCCGCTCGGCTTCTTCTTCGGCTGGCTCGGCACCGTCACCTCGAAGGAGCCCTCCGCCGAGGAGTGCTTCACCGAGCTCGAGGTCCGCGCCCTCACCGTGGCCGGTGCCGAGCAGGCCGTCGACCACTGACCGAGGCCACCGCTGGTTGAGGTGCGACGAGCGCAGCGAGGAGCCTCGAAACCTCCGGGCCCACCTTGCGTAGGTCGGCACAGAGGTTTCGAGGCCACTCGCTCGTTCCTCGCTCGCGGCACCTCAACCACCGGAGCAACCCCGATGCAACCCCAGGTGACCACACTTCCCGAGGGTCCTAATGTGACCAGTGGCACCCAACCGAGCAGGAGAACACCGTGAGCGACCAGTCGACCGGCCCGTCCTCGACCGAGCAGACCATCTCCAACCTCCTCAAGGAGGAGCGCCGCTTCGAGCCGCCGGCGGACCTCGCGGCGAGCGCCAACGTGACGGCCGACGCCTACGACGCCGCGGCCGCCGACCGGGAGGCCTTCTGGGCCGAGCAGGCCGACCGGCTCACCTGGGCCACGAAGTGGGACCAGGTGCTCGACGACTCGAACCCGCCGTTCTTCAAGTGGTTCACCGGTGGCACCCTCAACGCCTCCTACAACTGCGTCGACCGCCACGTCGAGGCAGGTCGCGGCGACAAGGTCGCGATCCACTGGGTCGGCGAGCCGATCACTGGCGGGGCTGACGACACCCGCGACATCACCTACGCCCAGCTCAAGGACGAGGTCTCCCAGGCCGCCAACGCGCTCACCGCCCTCGGCGTGAGCAAGGGGGACCGGGTCGCGATCTACCTGCCGATGATCCCCGAGGCGATCGTCGCGATGCTGGCCTGCGCGCGCCTCGGCGCCCCGCACACCGTCGTCTTCGGCGGCTTCTCCGCCGACGCCCTCGCCTCCCGCGTCGACGACTGCGAGGCCAAGGTCGTCATCACGTCCGACGGCGGCTACCGCCGCGGCACCCCCTCGGCCCTCAAGCCGGCCGTCGACGAGGCCCGCACCAAGACCGACAAGATCGAGAAGGTGCTGGTCGTCCGTCGTACCGGCCAGGAGGTGGCGTGGGACGACGCCGTCGACGTGTGGTGGCACGACGCCGTCGGGTCCGCCTCGACCGACCACACCCCCGAGGCGTTCGACGCCGAGCACCCGCTCTATGTCATGTACACCTCCGGCACGACCGGCAAGCCCAAGGGCATCCTGCACACGACCGGTGGCTACCTGACCGGCGCGGCCTACACCCACCATGCGGTCTTCGACCTCAAGCCCGAGACCGACGTCTACTGGTGCACCGCCGACGTGGGCTGGGTCACCGGCCACAGCTACATCGCCTACGGACCGCTGGCCAACGGTGTCACCCAGGTGCTCTATGAGGGCACGCCCGACAGCCCGGAGCCCGGCCGCTGGTGGAAGATCATCCAGGACTACGGCGTCACGCTCTTCTACACCGCGCCGACGGCCATCCGCTCGTTCATGAAGCAGGGCAGCGAGGTCCCCGACTCCTTCGACATGTCGTCGCTGCGGATCCTCGGCAGCGTGGGCGAGCCGATCAACCCCGAGGCCTACGTCTGGTACCGCCACGTCATCGGCGGCGACCGTACGCCGGTCGTCGACACCTGGTGGCAGACCGAGACCGGCGCCGTGATGATCTCCCCGCTCCCGGGTGTGACCGCGGGCAAGCCTGGCTCGGCGATGACCCCGATCCCCGGCATCGAGGCCGACGTCGTCGACGACGAGGGCCGCTCCGTGCCCAACGGCTCCGGCGGCTACCTCGTCGTCACCTCGCCGTGGCCGTCCATGCTGCGCACGCTGTGGGGCGACGACGACAGGTACGTCGACACCTACTGGTCGCGCTTCAAGAAGCAGGGCTTCTACTTCGCCGGCGACGGCGCCAAGAAGGACGAGGACGGCGACATCTGGGTCCTCGGCCGCGTCGACGACGTCATGAACGTCTCCGGCCACCGCCTCTCGACCACCGAGATCGAGTCGGCACTGGTGTCCCACCCGAAGGTCGCCGAGTCCGCCGTGGTCGGCGCGACCGACCCCGACACCGGCCAGGCCGTGGTCGCCTACGTCATCCTCCGCAACGAGGCCGGCGATGGTGGGCCCGACATCATCAAGGAACTCTCCGACCACGTCCGCAGCCAGATCGGCCCGATCGCCAAGCCGCGCCAGATCATGATCGTCCCCGAGCTGCCGAAGACCCGCTCCGGCAAGATCATGCGCCGCCTGCTCCGCGACGTCGCCGAGGGCCGCACCGTCGGCGACACGCAGACCCTCGCCGACGCCTCGATCATGGACCTCATCTCGGCCGGCCAGGCGACCTCCACCGAGGACTGATCCTCTGGCCGTCCCGATCGAGGCCGATTCACCACGGTATGTGGGCGAGTCGGCGACGATTCACCACGGTATGTGGGCGAGTGTCCGCTTCTGTAGTGGAGTTCCACACGGGATGCGCCTACTCACCTACATACCGTGGTGAATCCGTTTTCGACCGACCAGCCCCGCCAGGAGTCCCGTGCCCGCCCTGCCGTCGTTCAACTGGACCGACCTGCCCGCCCCGCTCGCGGAGTTCTGGGCGGAATACCACCTCTGCATCCTCAGCACGCTCGACCGGGACGGCGCCCCACACGCCGTCCCGGTCGGCGCGATCCTGGACCCGGCGCAGGGGTGCGCCTGGGTGATCACCCGCCGCGGGTCTCAGAAGGTCGCCAACCTGCGCCGCGACCCCCGTCTGACGATCAGCTCGGTCGACCGGGCCCGCTGGTCCACCCTGGTCGGCACCGCCGAGGTGCTCGAGGACGAGGCGTCGATCGCTCGCGCCTGTGAGCGGTACGCCGCCCGCTACCGGCCGCCGAGCTCCAACCCGGAGCGGGTGGCACTCCGGGTCACCGTCGAGCGGATCCTCGGCTCGGCAGCACTGCTCTCAGCGTCCTGACCCCACGTCCGCCCCACGGGCGTCCTCGATGCGCTTGTCGACGATCTTGTTGACGACGAGCGTCACCGCGGCGATGGCGCCGATCACCTGGTAGAGCGTCAGCAGGCCCGGGTTGCCGATCACGGTGCCGGTCTCGTGGAGACCGAAGATCGCGCCGACGATGTCGGCTCGACTGGTGCAGTCGCCCGTGCAGTAGTAGCCGGGCGCGGTCTCGACGAGCAGGGCCGCGCCGACCATCGCGCCGAGGAGCGCGACGAGGGCGACCGATCCGACGACCTTGGTCGGGGTGAGGTTGCGAAGCATGGCATCGGCCTTTCGGGTGCGGAGGTGGGATGACCTCACGATGACCCGGTGGCCGACGCCCCGACGTCAGCCGTCCGACGTCCGCTCTGTCGGCTCGCCGACACTGCGACCGCTGACGAGCAGCACCACCACACCGACCACGGCGGCCAGGACGGAGGCGATCAGGATGCCCACCTTCGCATCGGCCGTCAGGACCTCGGAGCCGGGGAACGACAGGCCCGCGATGAACAGCGAGACGGTGAATCCGATGCCGGCGACGGCACCGACGCCGACCAGCTGCGACCAGCTGGTGCCCTCGGGCATGCGAGCGAGTCCGAGCCGGATCGCGAGGAAGCAGGCGAGGGCGATGCCGATTGGCTTGCCGATCACCAGGCCGGCGCCGATGCCGAGCGCGACGGTCGACGTGACGGCGTCGCCGAGCACCCCGCCGGTCACCACGACACCGGCGTTGGCGAGCGCGAAGACCGGCAGCACGACGTACGACGACAGCGGGTGGAGGCTCTCCTGCAGCCGCTCGACGACGGGCACCGACTCCTTCATCAAGAAGCGCAGCCGGTGCGACTCCTCGGCGTCCAGGTCCTTGTCGGTGAGCGCCGCGACCGCGTAGTCCTTCGCGACGGAGGCGTCGAGCAGGGCGACGGCGGGCGTGAGCAGTCCGATCGCGACCCCGGCCAGGGTGGCGTGCACGCCGGACTCGAGCAGGGCATACCAGGCGACGACACCGAGCACGACGTAGGCCGGGATGAACCACACCCGCGCCGCTCGCGCGACGGCCATGGCCACGAGGAGCACGACCGCGAGCACGAGCCACTCCAGCGCCACGTCCTCGGTGTAGAAGACCGCGATGACGAGGATGGCGCCGATGTCGTCGACGATCGCGAGCGTCAGCAGGAACAACCGCGCTGCCGAGGGGATCCGACGACCGAGGACGCCCAGCACGCCGACCGCGAAGGCGATGTCGGTCGCCATCGGGATGCCCCACCCGGCGCCGGTGTCACCCCCACCGGCGATGGCGACGTAGATCAGCGCCGGCACCACCATGCCGCCGACGGCGGCGACGATCGGCAGGGCCGCGGTGCGCGGGTCACGCAGGTCGCCGTGGACCAGCTCGTACTTGATCTCCAGGCCCACCACGAAGAAGAAGATCGTCATCAGGCCGTCGTTGACCCAGTGCTGCAGCGACTCCTCCATCCGGAAGTCGCCGAACTCGAAGCCGACCGGCGTGTGCCAGAAGTGGTCGTAGCCCTCGGCCCACCCGTCCACGGGCAGGTTCACCCACAGCAGCGCGACGACCGTCGCCGCCAGCAGCAGGACGGAGCCGGCGGACTCGATGCGGAGGAAGTCGCGCAACGGGCGGGCGACGTACCGCGCGAGAGGCTTGTCGCTGGCCGTCCAGACCGGGCCTTGGCGCCACAGGTCGTGGGGTGGGCGGGCGTCGGACATCGGACCTCCTGGGGTCGTCACGGAGCACAACGCAGCGAGGATCGTCCCGCGCGTGCCGACCAGACTTCCCGGCTCACCTGCCCCCGAGTCTAGCGGTGCGCCGACCTATCCCGCCTGCTGCGCGCCGCGATGCGGCACGCTGGCGGCGCCAGGGACGCTCGGGAGGCGCCCGGCCTGCCATCGCGCCACTGGCTCGCCAGCGCACTCGCCTCACGACGCTCGCGACGGCGCCATAGATCGGCGCATCGCTAGTCGTGTCGGTAAGGTCGGCCCCATGGCCATCGAACGACAGGCGGAAGAGCCCACCATCGGGCGCCTGATCAAGGACGCGCAGACCGACCTCTCGACGCTGGTGCGCAAGGAGATCGAGCTGGCCAAGGCCGAGCTGAAGGTGAGCGTGACCGCGGGTGGCGTCGGACTCGGGCTCGTCGCCGCGGCCGGCTTCCTGCTGGTCCTCGCGATCATCATGTTCTCCGTCGCCGCGGCCTACCTGATCCACTGGAACGGCGACGGGCTCGACCTGCACTGGGCGTTCCTCATCGTGACCGGCTTCTACGTCCTGCTGGCCGTCGTGCTCGTCCTGGTCGCGATCCGCAGCTTCAAGAAGGTCAAGGCACCCGAGCGCGCCATCGAGCAGGGTCGCGAGATCCCGAAGGCGCTCAAGGGCAAGGCCTGACGGGTTCCGCCGGGGGGTGTGAGTGATGACGCGGCAGCCCACGGTCGCCGCCCGAGCTGAGCAGCTCCTGGGCTCGTCGGTCGTCGCCACCAGCCCGGTCGCGGGCGGTGACGTCGCCACGGCGGTCAAGCTGCGCCTCTCCAACGGTCGCACCGCCTTCCTCAAGACGCTCACCAGCGCGCCCCCGCAGTTCTTCCAGCGTGAGGCGGCCGGCCTGCGCTGGCTGGCCGAGACCACCGAAGCCGGCGGCGTCGCGACCCCTGAGGTGCTCGGCGCCGACGACGACTGCCTGATCCTCGCCTGGATCGAGACCGGACGGCCGGGCGCCGAGGCGGCCGGCGCGTTCGGCCGGGCGCTGGCCCGGACCCACCTCGCCGGTGCCGACGGGTTCGGCGCCGAGCACGACGGCTACATCGGTCGTCTGCCGATGCTCAACCGCACCCTCCCGACCTGGGCGGAGTTCCACGCCGAGCGCCGCGTCGCTCCCTACCTCAAGGTGCTGCGCGACAAGGACATGATCAGCGCCGAGGACGCGGCGGTCATCGACACCGCGGCCGCGCGAGCGCCGGAGATCGTCCCCGTCGAGGCCCCCGCCCGGCTGCACGGCGACCTGTGGAACGGCAACGTGCTGTGGACCAACGACGACCGCGTGGTCGTGATCGATCCCGCCGCCTACGCCGGGCACCGCGAGGTCGACCTCGCCATGCTCGCGCTCTTCGGGCTCCCCCAGCTGCCCCAGGTGGTCAGCGCCTACGACGAGGTCGCGCCCCTGGCCGACGGCTGGGAGGACCGGGTGGCCTACCACCAGCTCTTCCCGCTGCTGGTGCACGCCTGCCTCTTCGGCGGGCAGTACGCCGCGCGGGCGGCGCGGCTCGCAGGCCGCTACCTCTGACCTTCCGCAGCCCTGGAGTCCTCTCGCCTTCCGTTGACCAGAGCAAGTCGGGCCAAGCATTCTGGACGCATGTCCACGACGGTCAGCATCCACGAGGCGAAGACGCCGCCTGGAAAGTCGGGACCCGTGGGTGATTGGCCCCGGATGCGGGGCGGCTCCGCGCCTCTCAGCGACCGCTCAGGCCCATCGGCCATGATGGGGGCGTGAGTCGTCCTGCCGCGCCCGCCCGCATCCTCGTCGTCGACGACGACCGTGCGGTCCGCGAGTCGCTGCGTCGTTCCCTGGAGTTCAACGGCTACGACGTCCACCTGGCCGCCGACGGAGCCGAGGCCCTCGCCGGCATCGGCGCCGTCGCGCCCGACGTCGTGGTGATGGACGTGATGATGCCCAAGCTCGACGGCCTCGAGACGACGCGCGCACTGCGGACGGCGGGCAACGACGTCCCGGTCATCGTGCTGACCGCGCGCGACGCCGTGGGCGACCGGGTGGAGGGCCTCGACGCCGGCGCCGACGACTACCTCACCAAGCCGTTCGCGCTCGAGGAGCTGCTTGCCCGCGTGCGCGCGCTGCTGCGTCGGGTCGTGCCGGCCGAGGAGGGTGCGGAGGAGGAGGTGCTCTCCTTCGCCGACCTGACGATGAACGTCACGACCCGCGAGGTCCTGCGCGGCACCCGTCGGATCGAGCTCACCCGGACCGAGTTCACGCTGCTCGAGATGTTCCTGCGGCGGCCGCGGCGGGTGCTCGACCGCAGCTTCATCCTCGAGGAGGTGTGGGGCTATGACTTCCCCACCACCGCCAACTCCCTCGAGGTCTACGTCGGCTACCTGCGCCGCAAGACCGAGGCGGAGGACGAGCCGCGCCTGATCCACACCGTGCGCGGCATCGGCTACGTGCTGCGCGCCACCGAGTCCTGAGCCGGACCGACCGAGATGACCGGAGTCGCCGTCGACGGGCGCTGGCACTATCGCCGCTCGCTCGCGAGCCGGGTCATCCTGCTCACCACGATCGCGGTCGGTCTGTCCGTCGCGCTGGTCGCGGTGGGCGCCTACATCACCGCCCGCGTGCAGATGCAGCAGACGCTCGACGACTCGCTGGTCGACCGCGCCCACAAGGCCGCCCGCACCGACATCCTGCTCAGCGCGAGCGTCGAGGGCGTGCCGCCGTGGGCGCTCGGAGCGGCCGACGTCCGGATCGCCTTCCTGACCGACCGCGGCATCCTCAAGGTCATCGACCGCGGGCCGACGATGGAGCTCGGCACGCCGGAGCTCGAGGTCGCCGCCGGCGAGACCGAGGAGTCGCTGCGCACCATCGTGGTCGCCGGCGACCGCTATCGGGTCGTGACCGTCCCCACCCAGCAGGACGGCATCGCGCTCATCATCGCGCAGCCCCTGGAGGACCAGGACCGGATCCTCGCCACCCTCGGCTGGGTGACCCTGGCGTTCGGCGCGTTCGGGGTCATCGCGGCCGGCATGGCCGGCTGGCTGGTCGCGAGCAACGGCCTGCGGCCGGTCCGGAAACTCACCGACTCGGTGGAGCACGTGGCCCGCACCGAGGACTTCCGGCCGCTGCCGATCGAGGGCGACGACGAGATCGCCCGCCTGGCGACGGCGTTCAACCAGATGCTGCGCGCCCTCGACGCCAGTCGGCTGCGACAACGGCAGCTCGTCGCGGACGCCAGCCACGAGCTGCGCACGCCACTGACCGCGCTGCGCACCAACATCGAGCTGCTGACGATGAGCGTTCGCGGTGCCGGACCCCAGCTGCCCGCCGAGTCGCGCGACGAGCTGCTCGACGACGTCAAGGCCCAGATCGAGGAGCTGACCACGCTCATCGGTGACCTCACGGAGCTGGCCCGCGACGAGCCGGTGAAGGTCCAGGTCGAGCCGGTGGACCTCGCCGACGTCGTCGACCACGCCGTGCAGCGGGTACGACGCCGCGCGCCCAGCCTCGACTTCGAGGTCTTCACCCGCCCGTGGTGGGTCGTCGGCGAGGCCGCCGAGCTGGAGCGCGCGATCACCAACCTGCTCGACAATGCTGCCAAGTGGAGCCCCGAAGGAGGCCAGGTGACGGTGCGACTCAGCGACGGTGTGCTGACCGTCGACGACCAGGGACCCGGGATCGCGGAGGACGACCGGGCCCAGATCTTCGACCGCTTCTGGCGCTCGCCCGACGCCCGGACCCTGCCCGGCTCGGGCCTCGGGCTGGCGATCGTGCGGCAGGTGGCGGAGCGGCACGCCGGCACGGTGGAGGCGACGGCCAACGCCACCGGTGGCGCACGACTGGTGCTGCGCCTGCCCGGACGGGAGCAGAGCGATGCGTGAGGCGGCCGGGACCCCGCGGCGCGCGGCCGCACTACTCGTCGTACCCGTCCTGGCGCTGGCCGGCTGCGGAGGCGACGACGAGGTCGGCGCCAAGCCCGACCTCCCGACCGAGACCCCCGCGCTGTGGAACCCGTGCGACGCACTCGGGGTCGGCTTCGTGAAGAAGCAGTTCGGTACCGACGCGACCAAGGACGCCGGCACCGAGCAGTCCCCCGAGTGCCGCTTCACCCCGAAGGACCCCGAGGGCGACGAGCCCGCGCTCACCTCGAGCTATCTGCTGTTCTCGGGCACCCTCGACGAGGCCTGGAAGACCATGCAGGTCGGCAACGGGACCGAGGTCACCGAGCCGGCGATCGCGGGAGCCGACGATGCGCGCGTCGTCGTCAACGCGACGAAGGACCAGCTCTATGTCACCGGCTTCGTCCAGAACGGCGGCCTCATCCAGCAGGTCGACGTCGTCGACCCGAAGCCCTACGACGAGCAGCGGATCGTGCGCGGCGTCGAGGCCACCCTCGCCCGGCTGTCACAGCATGCCGAGGCCTCGGACGTGCGCGGCGAAGGGAGCTGAGACTCGCCGGCTACTCGACGAGCGAAGGGCTGACCGCCTGGAGCAGCCGGGCGGCCTTCCACTCGGTCTCGGCCCACTCCTCGGCCTCGTCGCTGGCGACGGTGATGCCGCCTCCGGTGCCGAGCACGTAGTCGCGGCCGTCGGCGGTGGCCAGGGTGCGGATGATGACACCGAGGTCGGCGCGGCCGTCGCCGGAGACCCAGCCGAAGGCACCGCTGTAGGCGCCACGCGGGCGGTCCTCGACCTCGCCGATGATCTCCATCGTCCGCAGCTTCGGGGCGCCGGTCATCGAGCCGGCCGGAAAGAGTGCGCGCAGCGCGGCCATCGTGGTCACGTCGGCGCGGAGCCGGCCGCGGACGGTCGACACGAGCTGGTGGACCGAGGCATAGGACTCGACGTCCATCAGCACCGGCACCTCGACGGTGCCCACGTCGCAGACCATCGCGAGGTCGTTGCGCAGCAGGTCGACGATCATCAGGTTCTCGCTGTGGAACTTGGGGTCGCCGGCGAGGTGCTCGCGGGCCGCGGTGTCGTCGTCGGGGGTGGCGCCGCGGGGCGTGGTGCCCTTGATGGGCTTGGTCTCCAGGACGCGGTCGTCGGTGATCAGCGCGTAGCGCTCCGGCGAGGAGCTGAGCAGCCAGGCCGGGGCGTCCGCGATGTCGTGCTGGAGGAAACCCGCGTAGGGAGCGGGATTCAGCGCCCGCAACCGCAGGTAGGCGGCCGCCGGGCTGAGGTTGCTCGCCACCCGCTGGCGGTAGGTCAGGTTGACCTCGTAGGAGTTGCCGGCATGCAGGTGCTCCTGGACCCGCGCGAAGGCGGCGGCGTACGACGCGGGCGGCTCGGAGGCGCCGGCGCCCTCCCCCGCCTCACCGATCCCGCGCCCGGAGACGCCGACCCGCGCGTCGGCCTCCACGGTGTGGTCGAACTCCCGCAGGTGGCTGGGTCGCATCCACACCGCGTCGGGGAGATCGGGGTCCGGGTCGGCTGGCAGGTCGGGCCGCGCGGCGTAGCCGAAGTAGCCGAACCACTGGTCACTCGCGCGACCCGCGGCCAGCTCCTCCTCGAGGACGACGAACGGGTCGTCCCCGACCAGCACGGAGCGACCGCCTGCGTGGCGGGTCACCTCGCGCCGCGCGGCGGAGTAGGTCAACGACACGTCGTCCTCGTCCAGCCAACCGATCACGGAGCGGCGACGCGACCAGTCGCGGGCACCACCTCCGTCGAGCCACACGCAACGGTCGTGCCGCGCCTGGACCCGTGCGAACGCCTCGACGGGGTCGCCCTGGGTCACCATGGCACCCAGCCTCCCACGGCTCCGCCAACCCCTCCCGGCTGCACGCCCCGCCGTCGGGCACCACTCGACAGCAGCGCCCGACCATGACGAAGGTCTCGACTTCGCGAATCGCCTGACGCGGGCAGAGTCGGTGTCGTCTCATGGGGGCCGGTCGATCCCGGCCGCCACCCCCCATCGAAGGTTCCTGCACATGAGTTTTCGCCCGTCCCTCGTCCTGCCACCCCTGGTGGTCACCCTGCTGCTGGGCGGACTCGCGCCCGCGCAGGCCGCCCCCGACGACCCGGTCACGGACCTGAGCGTGACCGTCGTGCAGAAGCCGGGAAGCAACGACGGCTGGGAGATCTCCGCAGCCTGGACGGCGAACCCGGACGCGACGAGATACAGCGTGCTCATCGCCAATCGCGAGGACGGCACCTCCGACCCGGGCAAGGCCTTCGGCAACAAGGACACGGCGGCCACCTCGGCCACCCTCGTGTCCAGCAGCCTGACGGACGGCGTCGACTACTGGATCGCCGTGCAGCCCATCGCGCCGGCCACCGGCGACGTCGCCGTCGTGAAGTTCACCCCGCCGCCGCTGGACACCACGGCTCCCGAGGGCAGCTTCCAGCTCTCCCGCACGACCGCCTTCCTCTCCTACCTCGGCGACGAGGAGGAGCCGGCAAGCGCGGCGTTCTCCATCACCCAGGTCAGCGTGGACCCGGACACCGTGAGCCGGAGCGTGCTGCCCGGCGACGGCTCCGCGGCCCGGGACTGGGCGGCGGACACGCCCTTCCACCTGACCTACTCGCGCGCCGGGAAGTTCACCCCGGTCGTGCGGCTGACCGACGAGTTCGGCAACACCAGTGACGTCGCGCTGCCGACGGTCTGGGTCCGGCTCGACGACATCGCCCCCACCGTGAGGATCACGCGACCGGCCAGGCCCGGCCTGGCCTCGTCGTGGCGGGTCATCCGGGGCACGAGCTCGGACGTCGGCAACGGGGTCGTGATGGTCGGCGCCTTCGTCGCCCAGAAGCGCGGCAGGATCTGGTGGACCTACGACTTCTCGAAGCGCCGCTGGCTCGAGGGCACCTCGGCGCTGCAGAGGACCCTCGCAAAGAGCCGGGCACAACCCAGCTTCACCGAGCCCACCCGGCCGGGCGCCTGGCGGACCGCGGCGATCAGGGGGCTGACCAGGGACACACTGCACATCGAGGCGATCGCCTTCGACGCCGACTTCAACGTCCGACTGATGAAGCTCAACCAGCAGGTCCGCTGACGCCCGCCTCCGGACGGCCGGGCCCGTCGGGCCCGGCCGCGCCGAGGAAATTGGCGACCAACCTCGCGCCGTGCTCCGACAGCACCGACTCGGGGTGGAACTGGACGCCCTCGATCGGCAGGCTCCGGTGGCGCGCACCCATCAGCGTGCCGTCGCCGGCCCAGGCGGTCGCCTCGAGCTGGTCGGACAGCCGGACCGCCGCCAGCGAGTGGTAGCGCACCGCGTCGAAGGTCGCGGGCAGGCCGGCGAACACTCCCCGCCCGTCGTGGGTCACCTGCTCGATCGTCCCGTGCGCCGGCCCGACCCGGCCGACCTCGCCGCCGAAGGCCACCACCATGGCCTGCAGGCCGAGGCAGACGCCGAGCACCGGCCGGTCCTGCCCGAAGTGCTCCCAGCGGTACTCGTCCGGGTGACCGGGCCCCGGCGAGAGCACGATGTGGGAGTACGACGCGAGGTCGACCGGCTCGTCCCACTGCACCACCGTCGGCAGCACCCCCGTGACACCGGCGACGAGGTGGACGAGGTTCCAGGTGTAGGAGTCGTGGTGGTCGACCACGACCACGTCAGCGGTCACGGCACTCGCTCCGTCGGTGGTCGAGGAACGAGCGCCTCTGGTGGTCGAGGAGCCCCGCGAGGAACGAACGGGGCGTCACGAGACCCCTGTGGTCGCCCCGTCGAGGTGAGCACCGACATCTCGTGACGCTCGCTGGCGCTCGCTCCTCGATGACCAAGGGTCCTGCGCTCGCTCCTCGATGACCACCGGTCGTCACAGCAGGACGTCGACGACCAGGTCGTGCACGATCTCGAAGCCGCGCTCGGTGAGGATCGACTCGGCATGGAACTGCACGCCGCGATAGTGCGGACCCGCCAGCGCGTTGATGTCGCCGGACCCGGCGTCGGCGTCGACGCGGACCCCGTCGGGGAGAGGCGTCGACGCGTCGGGACGACCGACGAACGTGTTGTAGAAGCCCACCCGCTGCGGCTTGCCGTCGAGGAGGACCGCGGCCTGCGTGCCCTGGAAGACGATGTCCTTGTAGGCCAGCGGGATGCCGAGGGTGTGGCACAGCGCCTGGTGGCCCAGGCAGATCGCGAGGAACGGCTGCTCGTGGTCGAGCAGCCAACGCACGGCTGCGCGCAGGTTGGCCATCTTGGGGTCCGCGTCGTCGCGCGGATCGCCCGGCCCGGGGCCGACGATGACGAGGTCGAAGCCGTCGAGGCAGCCGTCGACGTACTGCTCGTGCCGGATCACGCTGGAGCCGATGCCCATCCGCATCAGCATGTGGCGCAGCATGTTCACGAAGTCGTCCTCGCCGTCGAGGATGACGGCGGTCTTGCCGATCAGCCGCGGGTCGACCGGCGTGCCCGCCTGGTCGGCGAGCCAGAAGCCGGAGAGCCGGTTGTTGCGGGCGTTGAGCGCGATCAGCACCTCCTCGTCGGCGACGAGGGTGGCGACGTCGGTCGTCGGGGTGGGTGCGGCGGCGGCCAGCCCGAAGGCCGACAGGATGCCGCCGGCCTTGGCGTGGGTCTCCGCCACCTCGTACGACGGCACGGAGTCGCGCACGAGGGTCGCCCCGGCGGTGACCTTGAGCCGGCCGTCGAGGTCGACGTCCGCGGTGCGGATGACGATCGGGGAGTCGACGACGGGGGCGCCGTCGGCGTCACGGCCGAAGATCGCGAGCGCAGCGGCGTAGTAGCCGCGACCCTCGGGCTCGTACTGCTTGATGAGCCGGCAGGCGTTCTCGACGGGCGAGCCGGTGACCGTGGCGGCGTACATCGTGTCCCGGAGGACCTCGCGGACGTCGCGGGTGGTGCGGCCCGCGAGGAGGTACTCGGTGTGGATGAGGTGGGTCATCGGCTTGAGGAACGGGCCGAGCACCTGGCCGCCTTCCGTGCAGATCTCGCACATCATCTTGAGCTCTTCGTCGACGACCATGAAGAGCTCGTAGATCTCCTTCTCGTCGGTGAGGAACTCCGCGAGACGTGCCTGCGTGCTGCGGGTCTCGCCGGCCGGCGGGCGCAGGTGGAAGGTGCCGGAGATGGGGTTCATCCGGACGTCGCCGCCGTGGACGGAGACGTGCCGCTCGGGGCTGGCGCCGATCAGGTAGCGGTCGCCGGTGAAGAAGATGAAGGTCCAGTAGGCGCCGCGCTCGCGCTCGAGGAGACGTCGATAGACGGTGAGCGCGACCTCGGCGCTCCAGTCCGCGACGACGGCGCGGTAGTTGCGGCCGATGACCAGGTTGGCGCCCTCGCCCTGCCCGATCTCCTCGTCGATGATCTGCTCGACGATCTTGGCGTAGGCGTCGTCGTCGGTGTCGAAGCCGCCGCGGTCGGTGAAGTCGACCGGCACCTCGTCGATGGCCGCGATCACCTCGGCGACCGAGAACTCGTGCTCGGCCTGCACGTCGACGACCACGAGCGGCGTCCCGTCGTCGTGCGCCTCGAAGCCGCGCTCGGTGACCTGCCGGAACGGCACGGCGACCAGGCGGTCGCAGGTGCGGCCCGGCGCGGCGACGCCGGTCTCGAGCGGGATGTCGGCGATCGAGTCGACCACGCTGCGGGTGCCGCCGAGGACGCCGACCGTGTCCTTGTCGCCGGCCCGGGTCGAGCGTCGGATGATCGCCCACGCCTCGTGCCCCTGGACGGCCGTGATGGCTTCCCGGGCGGTCAAGGTGGCGGAGGACTGGTCAGACATGGCCGAAGCCTATTCGGGACCGGGCGGCTGGCCGCCGTCATCTCACCCGGACCCGGACCCGCGGGCCGGGCGCTCCGATCATGCTGGCGCGCCGGGGGACGAGCTGCACGTCGTAGACGCCGGGGCCGACCCGCAGGGAGATCCGGTCGCTGCGGCTGGGCAGCCACGCCGTGTCGCGCACCAGACCGGAGCCGCGCTGGGAGATCCGGATGCGGACCCGCCGCATCCGCACCTCGGCCGCGGCGACGCGCCAGTCGACGACGACCGTCCGCCGGCCTCCCACGGTGCGGGGGACGACGCGAGGAATGACCTTGGGCGACCACGTGCGCTCGTGGAAGATCGCCGGCTCCTGCGGGAGGTAGCCGCCGCTGCGGAAGGCCTCCGCGAAGCGCTGGGCCAGGTGGGTCTGGCCCGTGGCGTTCGGGTGCAGGCCGTCGGAGGTCAGACGCCCCGTCCTCGTCGCTGGGGCAGCGGTGTCGACCACCCGCAGCACCCGCGAGTCCAGGGCGAACCGCTGCGCCAGCAGCCGGTTGGCCTCCGCGGCCGCAGCCGACACCTCCGGCCGGGCGACGATCCGCGGCACCCCGGCCAGGACGACACGGGTCCCGGCAGCGCTGCTCCAGACACGCTCCACCATCTCCTCGAGCTCCGCGGCGATGGTCGCTCCGTTGTCGCCGCGCAGGGCGTCGTTGACGCCCAGCTCGATCACCACGACCTGCGGCGCATAGGTGGCCATCAGCCCGTCGATCCGCGCGAGATGGTTGTTGATGGTCGAGCCCCCGCGGGCAGCGTGGTCACGGTCGAAGCGAGGGTCCGCGAACTCGTAGCGGGTGCCGTAGCCGGTCACGAAGCCGGTGTCCGGCCCGACGAAGTCGAGGGGGACGCCTTGACGCTGCGTCTCGCGCCAGAACCAGTAGCGCCAGGTCGCGTCGCCACCGAAGCCCTGCGAGATCGAGTCCCCGACGACCATCACCCGCAGCGGCGCGGCGCCGGGCGCCGCCCCGGCCGGTGCGGCCGACACACCCGACCCGACGATCGCGAGCAGCGAGGCGCCGACGGCGCCGACCGCCGCGAGGACGAACGCCCTCACCATGGTCGTGGTCGTGGTCGTGGTCGCGGACGCGCGACGACGACGTACGAGCGCGAGCATGCTGCAGTCCCCTCCAGAAATGGGGACCGTCGAACCGCCGTCCCTCCACGACGAGGACAAGGCTAGGCGAGCAGGGCCCTGCGCCGCGGCGAAATCGCGAACTTCTGGCGAGGCCTCACAACAGGCCGGGGATCAGCTCCCCGACGAACGGCAGCACCAGCGCGCAGCTGACCGGCCTGGAGTGGGCCGGGTCGAGCGCGTTGAGGACGAGACGCGCGGCGTTGCGACTCGACGCGATCTGGAAGTGCTCGGAGAAGTCCTGCGGGCAGACGTCCTGCAGGACGATGTTCTTCACGCCCTTCATGGTGCCGTTGGTGTAGGGCAGCACGAGCTCGTCGTACTTCGTGACGATGCTGGTGTAGCGCACGCCCTCCTGCAGCAGGCCGCCCTGGTGCAGCTTCCTCATGAAGCCGGAGTTGGGCGAGAACTGCAGGCAGGACTTGCAGAGGGTCGGCAGCATGCCGTCGGGGAGGAAGGGCGCGAACCCGTCGCCGATCGATGCGATCGAGGTGCCCTTGTAGGCCGACGCCAGGCCGACGTAGTTGCGGACCTTCGTCGCGCCGCCGAGGAACTTGAGATACCACTGCGGCATCACGGTGCCCTCGGAGTGGCCGACCAGGTCGACCCGCCGGGCACCGGTCGCCCGGAGCACCCTGTCGACGAACGTCTTGAGCTCGCCCGCGCTCCGGCGCATGTCCTCGACGCCGCCGAAGAGGTTGGCGGGCGTGACGTCGTACTCGACGCCGTAGGTGAGGGCGAAGACGCAGTAGCCGTTGTTCTTCAGCAGCGGCCCGTAGGTCTGCCAGTTGGTGGACCGGTTGCCGATCAGGCCGTGGACCAGGACCACCGGGCGGGGGTGCCGGGCGGTCGGCCTGCACGACCAGTCGTTGGTGCCGGGCGCGTTCGCACCGGGCAGGCCGCCGAATGCGGCGTTGGGCAGGAACGAGTACGGCACGGGCAACGGCTCGTCGTCCGCGGCCGCGACCCCGGTCGGCGCGAGGACACCGAGGCCGAGGATCGCGGCGACGACGGTCGCACAACGGGCCAGATGACGCTTCATGACTTCCCTCCCCGGGGGACGCCGAGCGCGCCCACCCGAGGTCCAACGACCTCGGCCGGGGAAGGTGACTCGGCCCCGTCGTTGGTCGAGGAGCCCGCGAGGAACGAGCGGGCGTCACGAGACCCCGGCGGGAACCTCCGCAAGGTCCGCACAGGCATCTCATGACGCTCGCTGGCGCTCGCTCCTCGATGACCGGGGGGTGTCTCAGCGCAGGCGGGAGCGGGTC
Source organism: Nocardioides caeni (assembly GCF_004912195.1). Lineage (GTDB taxonomy): Bacteria > Actinomycetota > Actinomycetes > Propionibacteriales > Nocardioidaceae > Nocardioides > Nocardioides caeni. Next base: position 9,406 of record NZ_STGW01000020.1, on the reverse strand, counting down.
GGAAGGTGGAGGGGCAGGCCGCGCTCGCCGACCTCGACGTCGAGGATCACGTGGTGGTCGGGGGTGCTGATCACCGCCGACTGGTTGGCGACCAGGACGCGGGTGCCGAGGAAGGTGGCGTTGGAGGGACTGTCGAAATCGACGCCCGAGCCGTTGGCGGCGGGGAAACGGCGGACGACCCGGCCCTGCGGGCTCAGCTTCACCAGCTGGTTGGTGCCGAGCAGCGAGAGGTAGATGTTGCCCGAGCGGGCGATGCCGAAGCCGTCGGGCAGGTCGAGCGGACCCGACGTCCACACGGTGCTCAGCGCACCCGGACGGCCGTCGGCACGCACCCGGAGCCGGTAGAGGTGGCCGCGCAGCAGGTCGAGCGGATCGGACGTCGTCTGCTGGCTGATCAGGAAGGAGCGCGTCGACGGCTGGTAGACGATGCCGGTCGTGCCGAACTCCAGGCCGTCGAGCGCCGCGCTGCGGAACCACGCGCGCGGCACACCGCCCGCGGCCGGGATCCGCCAGATCACGGCCTGGCCGTAGTCGCTGACATAGAGCGCACCGTCCGGGCCCCAGGCCGCGTAGTTGGGGATCGGCTTCCCGGCGTCCGGGGAGTCCGGGATCGTGGCCTGCAGCCGGAAGCGGCCGGTGCGCGGATCCAGCGTCAGCACCCGTCCGCGCGACTTCTCCAGCACCACGAGTCGTCCGCGTGCGTCCGAGGTCGCGACCTGCACGCCGCGAGGGGCGGCGAGGTCCTGACCCGGCACGGTCCACGACCGCAGCAGGGTGCCGCTGCCGGTGTATTCGAAGACCCGCGAGCGCATCGCATCGCCCGCCGGGTTGGTGTAGGTCCCGACGTAGACGCGGCCGTTGGTGTGGACGTGGACGTAGGCCGGGAAGCCGGGCTTCTGGATCCGCGCGAGCACCCGCGTGTGCCCGACCTCGCGGGCCGGCGCGGCAGCGGTCGGCGCGGTCAGCAGCGAGCCGGCCAGGCCGACCACGGCCGTGAGGGCGGCCAGCGCGATCGTGCGGCGGGGCGTCGTAGGGGCGCTCATCGCAGCTGCTCCAGGACCTCGACGGCGGCGCGCTTGCCGGCGCGGACCGCGCCGTCCATGTAGCCGGTCCAGTAGGTCGAGGTCTCGGTGCCGGCCCAGTGCACGCGCCCGAACGGTCGGACCAGGTGGCGTCCATGGGTGGACAGCACGCCCGGTGGGCAGATCGCGGTCGGGCCACCCTTGGTCCACCGCTCCTTGGTCCAGTCCTGCGCGGTGTATTCGATCGGGTGCAGCGCCTGCTCGCCGAACATCGCGGCGAAGCCCTGCAGCACGGCGCGACGGCGCTCGGCCAGCGAGAGATTGCCGTACTGCCGCCAGGTGGAGCCACCGACGAAGGCCAGCAGGATGCCGTGATCGGTGTTCTTCACGCCGTTGTCGAACGCGGCGCGGACGGCGCCGGAGTCGGCGATCCCGAAGCCGCTGAGCCCGGCCTCACGCCAGAACGGCGTCTCATAGACGGCGTCGCACTTCATCAGCCGGCCCATCTGCTGCCGCTGCAGGAGGGTACGACGCCCAACGGGCATGCCCGGCGCGAAGTCGATGCCGAGCACCTGCTTGGGCGGGGCGGCCACGATCACCCGCTTGGCGCGCACGCGGCCTCGGGCGGTGTGCACGAGGGCGTGGCCGGGCCGGTGCTCGATCCGGCGCACGGCGGCGTTGAGGGCGACCCGGTCGCCGAGCTGGCGGGCCAGGCCGAGCGGGATGCGCTGCGAGCCGCCGACGAAGCGGCTCTCCTGCGCGCCGTCGATGGTGTCGGAGCTGCGCGCGAAGGTGCCGACGTTGCGCTCGTCGCCCGAGCAGGCGAGGTAGTGGATCACGAAGAGCAGGGAGAGCTGGTCGGGGTCGGCGCCGAAGGTCGGCTGGGTCCAGCACGCCAGGAGCCGGTTGACGCCCGTGCCGTTGAGGGAGGTGCGCTGGATGTGGTCGCCCAACGTCGTGGCGTCCCACTCCTTCGCCTTCGGGTGCGCCCACGGCGCGTCCACCGGCATGTCGGCGGCCCACCCGTCGAGCTGCATCTGCAGCAGGGCCGCGTCGACGAGGATCAGCGGGTCGGGCGGGACGGTGCCGGTGTAGAGCTGCCGGCCGGTGAGCGAGGAGAGGTAGACGTTCTGCCCGGCGACGTACTCGTCGAAGGTCGCGATGCCCAGCTCCTTGGCCAGCGCCTTGATGTGACCCTGGGTCGGCCCCACGAAGGCGCCGCCGGCCTCGATGGTGCCGCCGGTGCGGAGGTGGTGGTTGAGCACCCGGCCGCCGACGCGGTCGCGCGCCTCGGCGACGAGGACGGAGCGGCCGGAGCGCGCGACCCGGCGAGCGGCGACGAGGCCGGAGATCCCTCCGCCGACCACGACGACGTCGACCGCGGCCGGCAGCCGGCCGCCGCGGGTGGCGGCGTTGACCTCGGCCTCGAGGGCCTCGGTGGCCAGGGAGCCGAGGGCGAGCGCACCCGCCGCGCCACCGAGCAGGACACCGCGCCGGCCGACATCCCAGGCGGGTCCGTTGGCGATCTCCATGGTCGACACCTCCGGTGACCTCGACGGAAGAACATGAATCTGTGTCAGATTCGGATTGGAGGCTACACTCTCGCCATGTCCTCCGCCACCGTTGCGTCTCCTGACCCAGCTGGGGGCTCAACGACCGGGACCCGCCGTCGGCTACCCACGCAGGCGCGATCGCGCGAGCGGGTCGAGCGCATCCTCGACGCCACCTCGGAGCTCGTCCTCTCCGACGGCGTCGAGGGCCTGACCACGCGGTCGATCGCCGAGCGTGCCGAGCTGCCGGTGGCCTCGCTCTATCAGTACTTCTCCGACAAGGAGGCGGTCCTGCTCGCCCTCTGCGAGCGCGACATGGCCGAGATGGACGACCAGGTCGCGCTCGACCTCGCGGCTGCCGCCGAGCGGGGCGAGATCACGCTCGCGACGCTGGTCGAGACGTCGATGCGAGCCTTCGTGGCCGTCTATCACCGTCGGCCCGCCTTCATGCAGATCTGGATGCGCGGGCGCACCAACAGTGCGATCTATGACTACGGCCGTCACCACAACAAGCGCATCGCCGCCAACCTGCTCGCCTTCGCCGACGACGCCGGCCTGATCGCCCCGGGCGCCTTCACCCCCGACGAGCTGTCCGCCATCGCCGGCCTGGCCGTCGAGCTCGGCGACCGCGCCTTCCAGCTCGCGTTCGAGCACGACCCCCAGGGCGACACCTTCCTCGTCGAGCAGGCGATCGAGGTGGTCACCGCCTACCTCGGCCGGATCGACGTGGCCGGGTGAGCACGACCCCCGCCGAGCGCGGCGAGCTGCGCCGCGACGTCGCCGAGGCGGCGCGGGAGCTCGCGGCTGCCGGCCTCCTCATCGGCACCGCCGGCAACGTGAGCGCGCGGCTGGGCGATCTCGTCGCCGTCACCGCGACCGGTGCGCACCTGGATTCGTGCACGCCCGGACAGGTCACCCTCGTCGACCTCGACGGTGCCGTCGTCGAGGGCGACCTCGCACCGACCTCGGAGCTGGCCCTGCACTTCGGCATCTACGCCGACCGGCCGTCCACTCAGTTGGGGCAGGTGGGCGCCGTCGTCCACACCCACGCGCCCTTCGCGACCGCGGTCGCGTGCGTGCTCGACGAGCTGCCGGTGCTGCACTACCAACAGCTCGCGCTCGGCGGCGCGATCCCCGTGGCGCCGTACGCCACCTTCGGGACCGACGAGCTCGCCGCCTCGGTGCGCACCGCCCTCGCCGGCCGCAGCGCGGCGCTGATGGCCAACCACGGCTCGGTGGCGGTGGGAGCGACCCTCGGCAAGGCGGTCGACAATGCCCTGCTGCTGGAGTGGCTGTGCCAGCTCCACCACCGAGCGAGCGCCCTCGGCACGCCGCGTGTCCTCACCGACGACCAGCAGGCCGACGTCATCCGCGTCGCGATCGAACGCAACTACGGCAGCACCCAGGAGAACCGATGAAGGTCGCCACCGTCGGCGTGCACGTGCTCGACATTCACGTCATCGGCATCGAGTCGATCCCCGAGGGATCCGACGGTCAGCTGGTCGAGACGATCCGGATGTCCCCGGCCGGCACCGCTGGCGGCGCGGCACTGGTGCTCGCCCGGCTCGGCGCGGAGGTGCACTCCTACGGCGCCGTGGGCACCGACCTGCTGAGCGAGAACCTGATCGCGCTCCTCGGCCGCGAGGGTGTCGAGACCCGCGGCCTCGTCCAGCGTGAGGACACGCAGACGTCGGCATCGGTGCTGCCGGTGCGGTCCAACGGCGATCGGCCGGCGTGGCACTGCATCGGAGCCAACGGCACCTTCACGCTGGACGACCTTCCGGCCGACCTGCTCGACGAACTGACGCACCTGCACCTCGGCGGGCCGGAGTTCCTCGGCGGCGACGCCGCCGGCGAGCTGCTCGCCCGCGCCCGCGCGGCCGGCGTCACCACCTCCGTCGACGTGCTGGCGCCGGGCGACCCCGACATGCTCGCCTGGATCGGGGCCGCCCTCCCCCACACCGACCACCTGCTGCCCAACGACGAGCAGGTGCTCGGCTTCACCGGCGCCGCCACCCTCGCGGAGGGCGCGCAGGCGCTCGTCGCGATGGGCGTCGGCTGCGTCGCCGTCACCCAGGGCCGCCGCGGCGCCCTGGTCGCGACCGCCGACGGCGTCACCGAGGTCCCGGCCCACGCCATCGACGTCGTCGACACCACCGGCTGCGGCGACGCCTTCTCCGCCGGCTACCTGCGCGGGCTCTCGCTCGGCCACGACCCCGTCGCCTCCGCCCGTCTCGGCTGCGCCACCGCCGCCCAGGTCGCCCAGGGTCTCGGCACCGACGCCGGCCACTACGACCTCGCCTCCGTCCAGGCGTTCGCCCAGGAGCACCCCACCGCCTGACCCGCCGAAGTACGCCTGTTTCTCACCCGAGGTACGGAGGTCTCTCGCCCGCGGTACGACGCCCGCCGACCGGCCCGGCTCGTGGCGGGCATGCTGTGCCCATGACTGCTCCGCTGATCCGCCCGATCCTGGACGTCGACCGCGACGCCGTCGCGGCGGTGATCACCGCCGCCTTCGCCGACGAGGGCGACCACGTCGCCGCCCTGTGGGCGGACGTCGTGGCGCGCGGCCACGCCCGGGCCGAGCTCGTCGCGGAGGATGGGGACGGTGCGATCGCGGGCCATGTCGGCCTCAGCCATGCCTGGCTCGACACCCGCCCCGAGCTCGTCGACGTGCTCGTGCTGAGTCCGCTGTCCGTCGTACCCGAGCGACAGGGGACCGGTGTCGGCGCCGCCCTGCTGGCCGCGGCGGTCGCCGAGGCGGAGCGACTCGGCGCGCCGCTCGTCGTCCTCGAGGGCGACCCGGGCTACTACGGCCGCCGCGGCTGGGAGCCCGCGTCCGTCCACGGCATCGAGTCACCGTCGCGCCGCATCCCGGGCCCCGCGTTCCAGATGGTCGCGCTGCCTGCCCGCGAGCCGTGGATGACCGGTCGCGTCGTCTATCGCGACGTCTGGTGGGACCACGACGCCGCCGGCCTGCGCGACCCGGTGCTGGCCCAGGTGGAGATGAACCTGCCGGACTGACCCGGGAGGTCCGATGAGCATGCCGCTGCATCGCCAGCCAAGGGCCAACGTTCAGGCGTCGTAGTCGATCCGGACCTCTTGGGTGACCGGGTGGGCCTGACAGGTGAGGATGAAACCGTCCTCGACCTCCGTCTCGTCCAACACGTGGTTCTGGTCCATGACGGCCTTGCCGAGCAGCACCTTCGCCTTGCAGGTTCCGCAGGCTCCGCCTGCGCAGGAGTACGGCGGGTCGATGCCCGCCTGCAGCGCGGCATCGAGGATCGTGTCGCCCTGCGAGTGGACCCTGAGACTCGTCTCGACGCCGTCGAGGGCGACGACGACCTCGCTCTCGATGTCGACGTCGACGCTCACGCCGGGGCCGGAGTCGACCACGAAGAAGACCTCGCTGAGCACCCTGCTGAGGTCGGTCATGTTGCCGAGCGCGGTGCGCATCGTGTCGATCATCGCCTGCGGCCCGCACAGGAACCAGGCATAGACCCCGCGCGGGTCCTTGATGAGCTCCTTGACGAGCTCAGGGGTGATCTGGCCGGTGAGGCCTCCGCCGAGCTCGTCGGAGAGGACGTGGTGGACGGTCAGCCGGCCGCCGTACTGCTCCTGCAACGCGTCGAGCCGGTCGCGAAACATCGTGGACTCGGTGGTGCGGTTGCCATAGATCAGGGTGAAGCGACTCTTGGGCTCGGTCTCCAGCGTGGTCGCGATGGTCGACATCATCGGCGTGACGCCGGAGCCCGCTGCCAGCGCGACGTGGTGGTGCTCGAAGTCCTTGTCGAGGCGCACGTTGAAGATGCCGGTGGGCGTCATCACGTCGAGGATGTCCCCGGCGGCGAGCTGGTTGTTGACATAGGTGGAGAACACGCCGTTGGGGATCTGCTTCACGCCGACACGCAGGGTGTTGGCGGAGACCGGCTCGATCAGCGAATAGCTACGGCGCTCCTCGCGGCCGTTGATCACCGCACGGAGGGTGATGTGCTGGCCCTGGAGATAGCGATAGCGGTGCGCCAGATCGGGCGGTACGTCGAACGTGACGGCCATGCTCTCGGAGGTGATCGGCTCCACCGACTTCACCCGCAGCGGGTGGAAGACCGGCCGCTCGGCCGTGCCGGGAGTGGCGAGCTCGAGCTTGTCGGTCAGGCGCCGCCAGGTGCGGTACTCACTGGTCGTCAGCGACCGGCCGAACCACGTGGAGATCGCGGCATTGCGGTCGAGGTAGGCCTCCTCGTTGCGCTTCCACGCGACGATGTAGCGGTAGAAGGGGATGCTGGGGTGCAGATGGTGGACCAGGTGGTAGTTCTGGTAGACGAAAAGCGGGGTCAGCACGCTCTCCCCGCCGACTCGAACCCGGGTGGCCTGGTACTTGTCCTCGCGCTGGGTCTTCGTCAGCCCGTGGTGGGGCAGGTAGTCGAACCACCAGGCGAGCACCATCACGCCGAAGCGGTTGGGCACGAGCAGGGCGAGCAGCAGGTCGACGCCACCGCCGAGGGCGATGATCGTCCCGAACAACCCCCACACGGCGGTGAAGAGGGTGAAGGTGGTCACGACCTCCTTGCTGGGTCGGTCCTTGAGGCGCCGCATGTAGAACACGACGTACCAGATGTCGATCGTCATCCAGCGGAGCGGGAGCAGCACCTTCGGGCCCTCGTCGCACCAGGCGTCGGGGTCGATCGACTTCGGCTCGTTGGTGTTGCGGTGGTGCTCGATGTGGATGAACTTCACCAGCGGGTAGGTCGACCACGCCACCACGAACGGGACCGACAGGTGCCCGAACAGGTTGTTGACCCGGGTGTTGCTGCTGATCGCGTGGTGCGTCGACTCATGCAGCACGCTGAACATCAAGAAGGTGACGGCGGCGCCGATGGGGACGGTCAGCCACAGCGACCAGTCCCAGACGAAGTAGCCCGCCATGCCCAGGGCGAAGAGTCCGAGCGTGCCCACATAGAGGACACCCGTGGGCCATGCCATGGACGGCACGCGCTCACCGGGGTCCGGTAGTCCGGTCACCGGCTGGCGAAGCTGCACGCGGGTGCCGGTCTCCGAGGGATCGGTCGTGGTCTGCATGACGAGCAAACTACGCTCGCTCGGGGCCCCCGCGACTTGGATCATCATCCAAAGTCGTGGGGCCTTGCTTGTGTCCGGCTGCCGACCTCTCCGAAGTGCCCCGACCGGGCGATCACCCGACGCCTGCAGGCGGGTCTGATGATTCCCGGCCCGCCGTCCCGTCCACCATCGGGACCCGGCTTGGACCATCGCCACGATGGGGTGACCAACTTTTGTACGGACGTCCGTGAACTGCGGGTTCGATGGGGAGCAGGCTGGGGAGCGGCCGCAACAGCGTGTCGTGCATCAAGTCAAAGGAGTAGCTCTCATGGCCACACTGGCTGCCGCCTCGGCCGCGGTCTCGATCGAGGTCGAGAATCCCGCGACGGGCGAGATCATCGGCCCCGTGCCCGACCTGTCGGCAGCCGCGGTTGCCGACGCTGCAGCCCGGGGCCGTGCAGCCCAACCGGCCTGGGAGGCGCTGGGCTACGGCGGCCGCGCGGCGATCATGCGCCGCATGCAGCGTTGGATCATGGACCACGCCGACGAGATCGTCGCGACCATCTCGGCCGAGACCGGGAAGGCCTATGAAGATGCACTGCTCGCGGAGATCAACTACGGCGCCGCGGCTTTCGGCTTCTGGGCCAAGGAGGCGCCGACCTACCTCGCGGACACCAGGATCCGCACCGCACAGCCCCTGGTCGCCGGGAAGCGGCTGATCCAGCGCTATCGGCCGATGGGGCTCATCGGTGTCATCGGCCCGTGGAATTATCCGTTGACCAACTCCTTCGGCGACTGCATCCCGGCGCTGGCGGCCGGCAACTCCGTGCTCCTCAAGCCGTCGGAATACACCCCGTTCACCTCATTGCAGCTCGCCGAGGGTCTGCTCTCCTGCGGGCTGCCCGCCGACGTCTTCCAGGTGCTGACCGGCCGTGGGGAGACGGGAGCCGCGATCATCGACGAGGTCGACATGATCATGTTCACCGGCTCGACCGCGACCGGCCGCAAGGTCGGCGTCCGGGCTGCCGAGCGGCTGATCCCGGCGTCCCTCGAGCTGGGTGGCAAGGACCCGATGATCGTGCTCGCCGACGCGGACGTCGAGCGGGCGGCGACCCATGCCACCTACTACTCGATGCTCAACGCCGGCCAGACCTGCATCTCGATCGAGCGGGTCTATGTCGAGGCCCCGATCTATGACGACTTCGTCGCGAGGGTGACGACGAAGGTCTCCCGGCTGCGTCAGGGCGTGCCGATGGGACCGGGCAGTGTCGACGTCGGCGCGCTCACCTTCCCTCCGCAGGTCGACATCGTCGAGCGGCACGTGTCCGAGGCCCTTGCCGCGGGCGCTCGCGCCCTCACCGGCGGAAAGCGGCCGGATCGGCCGGGGAACTGGTACCCGCCGACGGTGCTCGTCGACGTCGATCACGACATGGCGATCATGCGCGAGGAGACCTTCGGGCCCACAATGCCGGTCATGAAGGTCGCCGACGCCGAGGAGGCGATCCGACTGGCGAACGACTCGGACTACGGCCTGTCCGGGTCGGTCTTCGGCAAGGACCTCGCCCGCGCCGAGGCGGTGGCCCGGAGGCTGGAGGTGGGAGCGGTCAACGTCAACGACGCCGTCGTCAACTACACCGCCCTCGAGCTGCCGATGGGCGGCGCCAAGCCGGGCTCGGGAATCGGGCGCCGCCACGGCAAGGAGGGGATCACGAAATACTGCCGCCAGCAGTCGGTCCTCATCTCCCGGATGCACCTGCGCCACGACGTGCACACCTA
>NZ_STGW01000009.1:141125-141305 GCF_004912195.1 Nocardioides caeni | reverse complement strand
GTGGCGCGGAACTCGTTGAGGCTCCCGTCGCGCAGTCGGGCCAGGGTGTGGGGCATCTCGGAGGTCAGGACCTTCGCCAGGCCGAGTAGTGCTTGGCCGCGGTGGTGGGACTCCTTGCGGGCCAGGGCGATGTCGCCGGCCACCCCGCGCCCTTGGCGTCGGGCGGATCGTCCGGCAGCG
>NZ_STGW01000009.1:668-140989 GCF_004912195.1 Nocardioides caeni | reverse complement strand
ACAAGCGAATCGCCTTGTTTCTAGGGGTTTTCGGGGTTCGGGGCCGGGTCTCGTGACGCCGTCGCTCGTTCCTCGCGACGGCTCCTCGACCACAGTGGGGCCGACGCCATGGAAATGACAGTGTTACTGTCATTGTCGTGGCAGAGGGTCCGGCAGCGCGGCGGCGTCAGGAGCTCGACGGCATGGACACCAGCGTGCTCGTGCAGGGCGTGAACGCGTTCGTGCTGCTCGGCGGCGCGGCCAATGTGATCATGCAGCTGGCCAACGCGCCCGTGGGGCACGGCGTGATGGAGAGCCGGGTCGACGAGGGCAACCTCTTCAAGAACCCGCGACGCCGGATGCGCACGACCGCGGCCTACCTGGCCGTCGCGCTCCATGGCACTGCCGAGGAGCGCGCGGCGATGCGCCGGGCCACCAACTCATCGCACGCGCAGGTACGGTCGGAGCCGGGCGCTCCGGTCGCCTACAACGCCTTCGACCCCGCGCTCCAGAAGTGGGTGGCGGCCTGCCTCTACAAAGGGGTCGAGGACGCCTACGTGCTGGCTCATGGGCCGCTGCCCGCTGACATCGCGGAGGACTTCCTCCAGCAGGGCAAGGTGTTCGGGACGACGCTGCAGATGGATGCGGACGCCTGGCCGGCCACGCGCGCGGACTTCGAGGAGTACTGGACGACCACCACGGCGGGTCTCGCCATCGACGACCGGACCCGCGAGTTCCTGTTGCGTGTCGTGAACCTCGACTACCTCGACGCGAGGATCCCGGCGAAGGTCCGGCGCTTCCGCGTCTGGTCGACCTCGGGCTACCTCGGTCCGGACTTCCGGCGACTGATGGACCTGCCGTGGACCGAGGAGGACCAGGCACGGTTCGACCGGTTCAATCGTCGCACCGCCCGGATCGTCCGCAGCCTGCCCGCGGCCGCACGCCAGCTGCCGGTGCGCGGCCACCTGCGCGACGTACGACGCCGGATGGCGCGCGGCGAGCCGCTCTTCTGACCTCCGTCCCCGCCCCGCGGCGGCGCAACGGTGCGACGATGGCGGGATGCGTCTCGTTCTCGGCTTCCTGCTTGCGCTGCTCGTCGGTGCGCCGACGGCCGCGGCCGTGCCACCCGGTGTCGACGTCGACTACCAGCTCGGCGGGGTGAGCGTCCCCGCCGACAACGTCGGGATCGTGGTCCGCGACCGCAAGGCCGATCCGGCGGAGGGTGCGTGGAACGTCTGCTACGTCAACGGCTTCCAGACACAGCCGGACGAGCGGGCCTTCTGGCGCGCCCGCTGGTGGCTGGTGCTGAAGAAGGGCGGTCGGCCCGTGGTCGACTCGGCGTGGGGCGAGTGGCTGCTCGACATCCGTACCCCGTTGAAGCGCCAGCGGCTCGGCGCGATCGTCGGCCGCTGGATCGACGGCTGCGCCCGCGCGGGCTTCGACGCCGTCGAGTTCGACAATCTCGACTCGTGGTCCCGCAGCCATGGCCTGATCCGCGGCCGCGACGCGAAGGCCTTCGCCCGCATCCTCACCCAACGGGCCCACGCAGCGGGGCTCGCCGCGGGCCAGAAGAACTGGGCGGGCCTCCACGGTCGTCGCGTCGGCTTCGACTTCGCCGTCGCCGAGGAGTGTGGCCGCTATCGCGAGTGCGCCGCCTATCGCGAGGAGTACGGCGACCAGGTGCTCTTCGTCGAATACCGCCGGCCCGACTTCGACTGGACGTGCGACCGCCACGGCCGCGACGTGGCCGTCGTGCTCCGCGACCGAGCACTGCGGCCGGACGGTCGTCGCGCCTGGTGCTGACGTCTCAGCGAGTAGCGTCACCCTCGTGAACGTCGCCCTCGTCGAGCTGCTGGTCGCCGACCCTCCGGACGCCTGGCGCGACGCGGGGTTCGCTGTCGATCCGGACGGCTCCTGCCGTGTCGGCTCAGCGCGGATGCGTCTCCTCGGTCCGGACGCCGGACGCGGTGTGATCGGCTGGACGCTCCGCGCCGGGCACGAGGGCGTGCGGCCGGACGACATCGACGGCATCGCCACGACCTGGATCGATGGGGCGCCAGCAGCGCCCGCCGAGGCGCCGGTCGAGCCGCCGGTCCACCCCAACGGCGTGACCGGGATCGACCACGTCGTCGTCCTGACGCCGGCTCTGGCGCGGACCGTCGCCGCCCTCGAGGCGATCGGCCTCGACGTGAGGCGTGAACGGGACGGCAGCTTCGGAGGCCGCCCGATGCGGCAGGTGTTCTTCCGCGCCGGCGAGGTGGTCATCGAGGTCGTCGGTGATCCCGACGCCGCGGGTCCGGGACCGGCGACCCTGTGGGGGATCACGCACACCGTCGTCGACATCGACCACACCGCTGCGTTGCTCGCCGACCGGGTCGGCCGGGTCAAGGACGCGGTCCAGCCCGGCCGGCGGATCACCACGCTGCGGCACCGCGATGCGGGCCTGTCCGTGGCGACGGCGTTCATCTCGCCGTACCTCCCGCGCAGCTGAGCGGGCGATCGGTCAGGCGGAGCGGGTCGCGCGCTCGTGCGCCTCGCGCACCAGGTCGACGACGGACCGGCCGGCCAAGGGCAGCGGAGCGCCGGCCTGGCGGTCGATCCACAGCGCGGCCTCGAGCGCATCGCCGGCGAGGCGGCGGAGGTCCCCGGCGCTGAGGTCCGCCAGCGCCTCGTCGTCGACCGTCGCGCTGAAGACCGGCTCCTCGTGGTCGAGGCACCAGGTGCGGATCGCCCCGAACCGGGGTCCCTCGTGCAGCCAGGAGTCCGGCTCGTCCGTCGCGTGCTCGCCCGCGGTCGTCACGCACCACGAGGGACAGGCCGGCGAGGGCGCGCGGCCGGTCTCGGGGTCGTCGGCGGTCGGAGGCACATCCCGACCATCGGCTCGGTGTCGAGCGGCCTGAGCAAACCGGTCAGTGGTGGATCGCGCTGCCTGCCTCGAGCAGCCATCGGGTCGTCTCGGCGATGTCCGGGCGTTGCAGGCCGCGGAGGTGATCGGCCTGTGCGTTGAGCCCCAGCGACACGACCCCGGCCAGGGCGTGCGCCGGATCGGTGGCAGGGGCCGCGACCATCGTGGCGACGTGATCGGCGAAGGCGGGTGGCAGCGCGTCCGCGCTCTGCCAGGTCGTCGAGAGCGCCACCGGCACCATCTCGGGTCGGACCTCGCCCCGCGCCTGGTCGGCGACCGCCTCGATGTCGAGCGCCGCGCCCAACCGCCAGGCCGCGGCCCAGGCCACCCTCGCGATCAGGTCGTCGCGGTGCCCGCACAGCCGGAGTACGACGTCCCCGACATGGGGCGCATAGGGGCTGGCCAGCAACAGGGTCGCCGCCTGGTCGCGGCGGTCGGTCCGCACGTGGAAGAGGGTCTCGAGCACCAGGCGGCGCAGCATCTGGTCCGGGTCCTGACCAGCCCGTCCGGCGGCGTCCTCGGCGTGGCCCGCCACGTGGTCGGTGAGGATCCGGGCCTCGTCGCCGTCGACGAGCAGCTGGGTGGTCCGGGCCTGTTGCAGCCACCGTCGCGTCCGCACGTCCTCGAGCGTGCTCAGCACTCGCAGGAAGGCCGGATCGGCGAGCCGTGAGGCGAGGTCGACCAGCGCCGTCCTCGGCAGGACACCGGGACCGGAGCGCGCCAGCGTGCGCCCGACGTAGAACTCCAGCACCGGGGAGTCCGCCGCGACGTGTCCCTGGTCGATCAGGGACGCGGCGACCTGCGCGGCGGCGCCGCTGAGCTCGGGCGGGGAGGTGGAGACCATCCGCAGCAACAACTCGGCCGAGGCCCCGTCCGGGGCCTGGCCGAGGACGGAGAGGACCCGCGGAGCCATCGGCGCCGATCCCGGGGCGAGGGCGAACTGGCCGACGCTCCGGCTCAGGTGTGCCCGAGCGGTGGCGTGTCCCATCATCAGCGCTGCTGCCTCGAAGCGGAGGAGCGAGGCCAGGCCGGCCGATCGCCCGAGCTCGCCGATGAGCCGGTCGGTGCTCTCCTGCCAGGTCGACGGGGCGAGATAGACCTTGTCGTAGCGGCGCAGCTCGCTGGCGAACTGCAGCCACTGCTGTCCCGTCGCCGTGCCGGCCAGGACGTATTCCATGACCTCGTCGAGGAGGCAGTCGTCGGGTTCCGGCTCGTGGGCGCGGGTGGCCAACCGGTCGTCGAGGTGGCCGCCGCGCACCAGCATCAGACGGGCCGCGGACAGACTGCCGGGGAGGGCCCCGGTGGCCGGCTCATAGGCCTGCACCACGCGGACGGGCACCGCCTCGAGACCGGACTCCCAGCGCGAGATCCGGCTCGGATCGGCGCGGACCTCCCTGTCGCGCAGGTGCGCCGCGAACTGGCTGCGCGTGGTCGAGACGGTCGGCGACATGATGCGCCGTGTCGCGAGCAGCCAGGACAGGCGTTTGGCCCCATCGACCTGGTCCGTCGCGACGGGAGTCTCGTCGCTGGGCAGGCGCTGCGGACGGCCTCGCGGCCGCCGCACCACGCGCCGGTGGTGCTGGTCGTTCATCACAAAAGTCACAGATCCCCGATCCCGTGCGCCCCACGCGCACCCGCCAGAGGGGAGCTCCTCTGGCGCTTCCGAGTGACTCCCGTCACTCGTACCCTGGGACGAGACTGCTGGATGTCACCCCGGAACGTGGGCGTTTCTGCAAACAATCGGACCTGATGCAAGTAAAGAAAGTGAGGACATAGGTCCCGAGTCAATCCATCACAAACGATGGAAATCTCGTCCGATCGGATCTTCCTGAAAGATCACGGCCCGTGCTGATGCTCCCCGGCAGTGTCCCTCACAGCACGCGCCTCCTCCTCGGCTCCCCCAGGAGTAGACGCGCGTTCGCCTCAGTCGAGGCGGCCTGCGGCGGCGCGGTTGCAGGCATACGGGGATACGAAAGGAAACGCACATGAACAGCAGCGGCTTCAAGCGTGGACTGGCCTTCTCGGCCGTGTCGGCGCTCGCGGTGGTGGGCCTCCCGCTCGCCGCCTCCGCGGACTCGGTCAACGAGCAGGTGGACCAGGCGAACGACAACTACGAGATGACGCTCTTCTCCTTCCAGGAGAGCCCGTTCGGGTCGACCGCCGACGACGGCACCGTCACCCTCGAGGCCGGCGCCACGTCCGACTTCGCCGAGGTGACCTTCCAGTACACGCTGAGCGCCGGCCCGGACAACTGGGTCGACATCGCCACCGTGTCCCGCAACGACAACGGCTCCTTCAAGTACGACTGGGCGGTTCCCGCGTCCATCCTGGACGTCGGCATCGACGTGCGGGTGACCGGCCTCTCGACCGCTCCGGGTCCGAGCCCGACTCAGATCACCTCGGACCCCGACCAGCGGGTCAACTCGGTGATCGTCCACGCGGCCAGCGACAGCGACGGCGACGACGTCGAGCTGCGCGAGGGCGACGAGATCGGCGTCTATCAGCGTGACTTCACCCCGAGCGTCCCCGGTCCGGACCCGGACGACGGCCACTTCGTGGCGATCAACGGTGTCACGTCCGCGTCCAACGCGGCGATCTCCCAGGTCGGCATGGTCGACCCGGACGACGGCCAGGTGCCCGGCGGTGCCGCGAGTGGCGTGAGTGGCGTCGATGACGGGGTGTTCGAGGGCGTCTTCGACATCGAGAACGACTACGAGTACGACACCCACACGCCGATCGTCGACGAGATCGTGATCACCGGTGGCGTCGAGGACAATCCGCCCGGACCCGGCACGGCCGACGTCATGCTGGACGTCGAGACCTACGAGCTCTACAAGCAGACGATCACCCAGATCACGGCCACGCCCGACGACCCGTCGGTGCCGGACAGCCAGTTCGGGACCGACGTCACCCTCACGGTGACCGACCAGAACGGCGAGCCGGTCGCCGGTGCGGTCGTCTACCGCGAGACCACGGCCTCCGACCCGTCGCAGCCCGACATCTACGTCGGCGTCACCAACGGCCTCGGCCAGGTGGAGACCTTCCCGGCCCGCAACGACGGCGAGGTGCAGTACTTCGTCAACGCCACGAATTCGCAGAACTTCGACGCCGGCCTGGGCGACAAGGAGGTGCGTCTGACGATCGGCCAGTATGTCGATGGCGCGGTCGACCTGCGCGACGACTCCACCGAGGGCGACGCGTTCGACATCAACGAGTACGACTTCGGTGACGTCGCAGTCCAGGTCACCGACCTGGAGGGCGACGACTTCAACGTCGGCGGCGGCTCCGAGGACCAGAACCTCCACTACCGCTGGGTCGTGACGCCCTTCGACGGCAGCGCGCCCTACGAGGACGACGGTGTGGTCACCGGCGAGACCTTCGGTCGCTTCAGCGTGCCGCTGCCGGCCGTCCCGCCGGGCGGTGGCACCTTCGAGCTGTTCGCCTCCCTCGACGGCACCGCCGGTGGTGGCAACAACGCCATCGCGGAGAAGGCGATCCGCACCTTCAAGATCGGTCAGGCCGAGGTGATCTACACCGGCTTCGAGCCGCAGATCGCCGACGTCAACACGACCGCCACGGCGACCGGAACCCTCCAGCTGGCCGACGGCACCGTTCTCCCCGGCCGCAACCTGGCCCTCACCTGGACCCGTGGCCTCGCCGCGGACGGCGACGACCCGGTCCCGGACACGTTCCTCAGCAGCGCGTCCAACGTCACCACCGACGCCAACGGCCAGTTCACCGCGCAGGTGAGGGACGTGCCCGACGGCCCGGAGAGCTCCGAGCTGGGTGGCGAGCTCAGCGTCGCCAGCAGCGGGCCGGACAACGCCGCCGTCACCGGTCGCGACCACGGGATCAACTTCGTCACCGACGCGATCCCCGCGGGCGCGACGATCCAGATCGACACCGACAGCGCCGACTACACGCCCGGCGTCCCGGTCCTGGCGGGCCTGGTCCTCAAGGACTCCGGGGGCAACGTCCTCAAGGGTCGTCGAGTGACGATCACCCTGGACCGCGGGTTCTTCCTGAAGGCCAACGAGATCCCGGCCAACCTGACCGGTCCGCTGGGCCAGCTCAACCACCTGCTCGACCCCGACCCGCAGCCGGGTGAGCAGATCAAGTGGGCGTCGGCCGGACAGTCGATCACCATCGCGACCGACTCGACCGGTCGCGCCGAGTGGGCGCAGGTCGTCCAGCGCGACGCCGGCTTCGACGACGACGGCAAGGTCACGCAGACCGCCACGGCGACCGGTGGCTCCGCCTCCGACACCGAGGACTACGCGTGGAACACCATCAACGGTGACGGTGGTCTGCTCAGCGACGCGCTCTTCATCTCCTCGATCGAGGTCGTGAAGACGCCGGCGGTCGACCAGGAGGGTCCGACCGACCCCGCCCCGGTCGCCAACGACGTGTGGTTCGACGTCTATGCCAAGGACGGCTACGGCAACCTCGTCAAGGGCGTCACGCCGACCGTCACCTGGGTGCCCGGGCCGGACGACCACCCGACCCCGACCCACGGTGGCTCGTCGGCGTCCGACTTCGACAACGGTGGCGACCTGTGGGTCCACGCCCACGAGGGCGGCGTCTACGACTTCGACGCCGTGCTCAACTACGGCCAGACGGTCTTCGACGACCCTGTCACCCTCGGCGACACCATCGAGAACCGCGACGTCACCGACTCCTTCTCGCAGGAGTGGTACGACGCGGTCCCGTCCGACTACTCGATCTCGGTGTCGCCGTCGGCGACGCTCGAGCCCGGCCAGGTCGCCCTCGTGACCGCGACGGTGCTGGACCAGGAGGGCAACCCGGTCCCCGGGCTCCAGGTCGACTTCGTCCGCAGCGGTGACCCGAACGAGATCCGGTTCGACACCAACGCCGACGGTCAGGCGACGTACGCCTTCACCAGCACCACCCCGTCGGTGGAGTCCGTGACGGCCGTCGTCCGCACCCCGGCGCCCAGCTCGACCGTGCTCCAGACCCTCAACACCCAGGTCACGTTCAAGAACCCGGCATCGGGCGAGGCGCAGGCGATCACGGCTGCGGTGCGGGCCGGGACGAGCGGCAACCGCGACATCGTGGTGTTCGACGGTCCGCCGTCGGCGGGCGGCGCGCTGGCCACGCTCTACCGGGTCGTGGGCGGCCGGCTCGTGAAGGCGGGCGCGTGGAGGCTGAACTCGCAGGGCAACAAGACCATGCCGGTCGCCGACCGCAACGGCAACCGGGTGACGGCCTACCGGGTCGTGGTCTCCGCGAACTCGGCGGTCAAGCGCTACGTCAGCAAGATCGTCCGCACCAGGTGACGATCCGGGGTTGATCCCACCATCAACCCCCCACTCAACGGCCGGCTCGGGACCCTGAGGTCCCGGGCCGGCCGGCAGGCCACCGGGGCCGCTGGCAGCTCCCCACCATTCGACGCGCCAGCCGGTCGGGAGTCCCACGACAATCCGGTGGGCACAGAAGGGCGCGGTCCGGGCCACTCTCCAGCCGCTGCGGGGTCCTGGCCCGGACCGCTTCCTTCATTCCATCACAGGCGACGAGACGATCTGCTCTCCTTGGCAGGTCGCCGTCGCCTTTTCGTTGGTACGGCGAGACGCCGGTGGTTTGCCGCCGATGCCTAGTGTCGGGACGTGGGCATGGGGCAGACGTTGGGACAGGTCGTCGACACGGTGCTCGATCGGAGCGTCGTCCTCGGCTATTCGCGGATCGGCAGTGGTCTGCGGGCTCACTGGTGGCCGGCGGACGCACCCCCGGACGCCCTGGCAGGTCGACGGGTGCTCGTGACGGGCGCGACCTCCGGGATCGGAGCCGCGGCGGTCGACGGCTACCTGTCCCTCGGTGCGACCGTCCACCTGCTCGGACGCAATGCCGAGAAGGTGGCAGCCGCTGTGGCGGCTCGGCACCTCGGGGATCGCCTCGTCGGCGAAGTGTGCGACGTCGGCGACCTCGACGCCGTGCGACGTTGGGCAGCGGACTTCACCGGCCGCGTCCCGGAGCTGCACGCTGTCCTGCACAACGCCGGCACGATGACCGGCGATCGTCGGGAGACCAGCGCGCAGGGCCATGAGCTGAGCCTCGCCGTTCACGTCCTCGGGCCGCACCTGCTGACCGGCCTGCTGCTGCCGGCGCTGCGCCATGCCGGTGACGCGAGCGTGGTGTGGATGAGCTCGGGCGGGATGTACGGCGCCCGTCTGCACGCCGACGACGAGGACGACATCGAGTACCGGACCGGCGACTACGACGGGGTCCGGGCCTACGCGCGGACCAAGCGGATGCAGGTGGTGCTCGCGGCCGCCTGGGCAGAGAGCCTCGCTGACAGCGGTGTCGCCGTCACCAGCATGCACCCGGGATGGTCCGGGACGCCCGGCGTCGTGGAGCACCTGCCGCGCTTCGAGAAGGTCGCTCGTCCGCTCCTGCGGACCGCGGCGGATGCGGCCGACACCGCGATCTGGCTGGTCGCCACCCGCCCCCGATCCGTCGCTCCTCACTTCTGGCACGACCGTGCCCAGCGGCCGGTGACGTTCCCCGGACAGCGGCCACCGTCGCCCGACGCGGTGCAGCGCCTCGTCGACCATGTCGTCGAGGCGACGGGGCAGCCACTAGTCTCCGGGCCGTGAGCGCAGCCACCGAGTTCGACCGGCACATCGACGTCAGCCCGCTCGGGGACGGCCGCTTCGCCGTCGAGCTCGACGCGGGGTGGGCGGTGGGGGCCGGCCTCAACGGCGGCTACCAGCTGAGCGTCGTCGGCAACGCCATCCGCGCCGCCTTCCCGCAGCAGCCCGACCCGATCGTCGTCAGCGCCTACTACCTCGGCCCCGCCCAGGCCGGTCCGGCGACGGTCGAGGTCACCCCGCGTCGTGCCGGACGCACCGTCACCGTGGGCGCCGACCTGCGCCAGGGCGAGGACGTGCGGCTCACCGTGCTGGCGACGTACGGCGACCTGGCGGCGCAGCCCGACGCGGTCGCGACCACGGCGGAGCCGTTGGTGCTGCCGCCGCGGGAGGAGTGCCGCCCCAACAGTGAGGCGCCGGCGGCGATCCGGACGCTCGCCCCGCTCATCGACCGCTTCGAGATGCTCTTCCACCCCGACCAGGCCGGGTGGTTCGGGGGCGAGCCGACGGGTCGCGGGGAGATCTCGGCCTGGTTCCGTCTCAAGGACGGCAGGCAGCCCGACCCGATCGCCCTCCTGACCGTGCTCGATGCGCTGCCGCCGGTGACCTTCGAGCTGGGCCGTCCGGGATGGGCGCCGACGATCGAGCTCACGGCGCACGTGCGCGCGCTGCCCGCCCCGGGGTGGCTCCGGGTCCGGCACGTCACGCGCAACATCGCCGGGGACATGTTCGAGGAGGACTGCGAGGTCTGGGACTCCGCCGACCGACTGGTCGCGCAGTCCCGGCAGCTCGCCCGACTGCCGAGGTAGCGACCTCAGGTCGCCTGGGTCATCCCCATCCGGGCGAGCACCACGTTCTCCAGCACCTGCACGACGTTGTAGAGGACCAGCGTGATCGCGGTGATCACCGCGACCGACGCCCACAGCTCGTCGAACTTCGCGGAGGCGTTGAACGCCTGGATCGACCCGCCGATGCCCTTGCCCGTGGACAGCCACTCGGCGAGCAGCGCCCCGGTGACGGCACCCGGGACCGACACGCGCGCCGCCGCGAAGAGCGACGGGAGTGCGCCGGGCAGCGCGACCTTGCGCAGGGCGGTGGCACCGCCGCCGCCGTAGACCTTCACCAGGTCCAGGCACTCCCGGCTCGCCCGACCGAGCCCGAAGAGGACCGAGGCGAGCGCCGGGAAGAGCACCACGATGGTGCCGATGACCGCCACGGACGCTGTGCTGCCGCGACCGGTGATGAGGATGATCACCGGTGAGATCGACACCAGTGGCACGCTGCGCAGCAGCAGGGCGAGGGGCATGATGCCTGCCTCGACCGCCTTCGACAGCGAGAACGCCAGCGCCAGGAGGATCGCGATCGCCATGCCGACGACGAAACCCAGCGCGGAGTCCCGCAGCGTCTGCATCGCCAGTGGTCGCAGCAGCTCGCGGTTGTCCGCGGCGAGCTGCCCAGGCCGGGCGTCGGGCTCGTCGACGAAGAGGAAGCGGAAGACGTCGGCGGGTCCCTTGGCGACGTACGGCGAGACCCCGGCGAAGCTCACCACGGCCTGCCAGAGCAGCAGGGCGATGCCCACGACCAGGAACGCGTTGACGAGCGAGCGGACGACGGTGCGCCTCATGCGGCGCTCCTCCCGGCCACCCAGGGCGTGGCGAGTCGGGCGATCAGGCCGAACACGGCGTAGCCGATCATCGCGACCAGGGCACACAGCAGGAAGACGGCCCACACCCGGACGGAGTCGAGCTGGCCCTGCAGGCGGATGAGGGTGATCCCGACGCTGCGGTCGGTGCCACCCATGTATTCGCCGAGCACGGCGCCGAGCAGCGCCGTCGGGACGGCGATCTGCAGGGCGTTGAGGATGGCGGGGACGGCCGCGACGAGGCGCACCTTGAACAGCTGCCGGACGCGACCCCCGCCGAAGACCCGGACGACGTCGAGGCTGGCCTGGTCGGCCGCCTTGAAGCCGAGCAGCGCGCCGACCACCGTCGTGAAGAAGACCGACAGGGCGGCGAGGAAGACCGCCGTCGTGGACGGGTCACCCGGCGCGGTCGCTCCGCCGAGGGCCACGATCGCGATGGTGCCGACGGCGACGATGGGCAGGCAGTAGGTGACGACGGCGATCTGCACCACCACCGGTTCGATCCGGGGGAGGACCAGGACCGTGGCGGCGAGCAGCAGGGCCAGCCCGTTGCCCCACAGGAACCCGATCGCCGCCTCGTTGATGGTGACCGAGAAGAAGTCCCAGTAGGCCGAGAAGCCATCGTCGAGGATCTGGTCGAGCACCGCCCAGGGTGAGGGCACCGGGTCGTAGGTGGTGCCGGCGTCGGGGCGGAAGCCGACCGCCGAGAAGAGCCACCAGGCGAGGACCAGGGCGACGGTCCCGAGGATCGACGTCGCCCAGCCGGGGATGCGGCCGGCGCGGCTCACGACTCGGCGTCCGCGCGGCCGTCCGCCCCGAAGAGGATCTCGGAGGCCCGGTCCACGAGTGCGTGGAACTCGGGCGTGCGCAGCATGTCGGGCGTGCGCGGGCGGGGGAGGTCGACGTCGATGATCGCCTTGATCCGGCCCGGCCGTGGCGACATCACCGCGACCTGGTCGGAGAGGAAGATCGCCTCGGTGATGCCGTGCGTGACGAGGAGTGTGGTGGCGGGCTTCTCGGTCCAGATCCGCAGCAGCTCCATGTTGAGGTTCTGCCGGGTCATGTCGTCGAGGGCACCGAAGGGCTCGTCGAGGAGCAGGACCGACGGCTTGAGGGCGAGTGCGCGGGCGATCGAGACCCGCTGGCGCATGCCGCCCGAGAGCTGGGCGGGGCGGCTGCCCTCGAAGCCCGTGAGCCCGACCAGCGCGATCAGCTCGTCGATGTAGGCCTTGTCGACGTCGCGTCCGGCCACCTCGAAGGGCAGCCGGATGTTCTTGACGACGCTGCGCCAGGGCAGCAGGGCGTGGTCCTGGAAGGCGATGCCGAGCTCGCTGGCCCGGCGCAGCTGTGCCGGCGTCCTGCCGTCGACCAGCGCCGTGCCCGCGCTGGGCTGCTCGAGGTCGGCCAGGATCCGCAGGATCGTCGACTTGCCGCAGCCCGACGGACCGAGCAGGGCGAGGAACGATCCCTGCTCGGTGTGGAGCTCGGCGTCATCGAGTGCGGTGACCTCCCGGCCCCGGCCGGTCCGGAAGGTCTTGGTCAGCCCGGAGATCTGGATGCCGGTGCCCAGCTGCTGGGCACCGGCATCCGGACCACATGTGGTGTCGAGGTTCATCGTGGGTGTCGGGAGCCTCAGGGCAGGTAGGCCTTGAGGTCCGGGCTCTCCTCATAGATCTCGTCGATGATCGAGGTGTCGAAGAGGTCCTCGACCGTCACCTCCCAGCCGGCCGCGGCGAGCGAGTCGACCGTCTGCTGCTGGAGCTCGTCGGTGATGGTGAAGAGCCCGTTGGCCTCGGTGTCGGGGGTGGAGATGAGCAGCTTCTCGGCATCCAGTCCCAGGGCCGTCTTCTCCGGGTCGAGGGCCCCGAAGACCGACTCGAGCCCCTCGGCGTTGTCGGACGCGGCCTTGTTGTAGTACTCCGTGATCAGCGCGACCGTGTCGTCGGTGGAGTTCTTGAAGACGTCCGTCCAGCCCTTGATCTCCGCGGTCAGGAAGTCCTTGAGCAGACCGCGGTTCTCGGCGAGGTACTGGTCGGTGACCGAGAAGGTCTCGGCGACGTAGGGCACCCCGTTGTCGGCGTAGGGGAGGTTCGTGACCTCGTGGCCCGCCAGCTCGACCGTGATCGCCTCGTTCGTCAGGTAGGCCATGAAGCCGTCGACCTGGCCCTCCATCAAGGGCGTCGGGTCGAACTCGACCGGCACGACCTCGACCTCGTCCTTGGCGATGCCGTTGGCGTTGAGGATCGCCTCGAACACGCTGGCGTTGGAGGTCTGCACACCGATCTTCTTGCCGACCAGGTCCTGGGGCGTGGTGATGTCGGCGCCGTCCGCGAGGGACAGGATCGTGAAGGGGTTCTTCTGGAAGGTCGCGCCGATGATCTTGAGGGGCGCGTCCTCGTTGGCGATCGCGGCGCCGATGGACGCCGCGTCGCTCAGGGCGACCTGGACCTCGCCGCTCAGCAGCTTGGCGACACCGGTGTCCGGACCCGAGATGCCGTTGACCGTGCTGAAGCCGTAGTCGTCGTAGTAGCCCTTCTCGTAGGCATAGAACTCGCCGGCGAACTCCTCGTTCTTGATCCACGAGTACTGGACGGTGATCTCGCCGTGGTCCTCGCCCTCGGCGCCACTCCCGGTCGAGTCGTCGCTGCCGCAGGCGGCGAGGGCGAGCAGGCCGACGGCCGTGGCCATCGAGGCCGCTGCGACGCGCAGGCCACGGCGGCGACTGCTCCGGGACGGGAGGCTGGACGGGTGGGTCATGTGTTCTCCTGCGTGAGCTGTCGAGTCGCCCGAGATGCAACGTCCGTTGCTGGACGGGGACGCTATGAGACGGGCGTTTCACGGTCGGGTCTCCCGGTTTCGGGTGCGTTAATTCCGCGATCTGCCTCCCGCAGGGGTGGGGATGCGGCCTACGGTGACGGTGATGAGCAGCGATCCGGGCGTGCCGATCACGCCGACTGTGCCGAGTGCCCCGAGCGCCCCGCCGAGTGTTCAGGTCAACGGGGAGACCCGGTCGCTGGCCGGTGCCCGAGCGGGGGCGAGCGCGCTCGACTGGCTGCGCTCGATCGGCCTGACGGGCGCCAAGGAGGGCTGCGCGGAGGGGGAGTGCGGCGCCTGCGCGGTGCTGCTCGCCCGGCCCGGCCTCGACACGGCCACCGAGTGGACCGCCGTCAACGCCTGCCTCCTGCCGGGGGCTGCGCTCGCGGGGCAGGAGGTCGTCACCGCCGAGGGGCTCGGCGGGCCCCGGGACCCCCACCCGGTGCAGACGGAGCTGGCCGTGCGCGGTGGCTCGCAGTGCGGCTACTGCACGCCGGGGTTCGTCTGCAGCATGGCCGCGGAGTACTACCGCCCCGGGCGCACGTCCTTCGACCACCACGCCCTGTCCGGCAACCTGTGCCGCTGCACCGGCTACCGCCCGATCGTCGAGGCCGCCGAGGCGCTGGAGGCGCCCCGCGACGACGACCCCCTCCTCGCCCGTACGACGGCCCCCGCGCCGTCGCCCGCATCGGCCCGCGGCGAGGCCTGGGTGCGGCCGCGGGACCTCGCCGAGGCACTCACCCTGCTCGCCGAGCCGGGCGCGGTCGCGATCGCGGGCTCGACCGATCTCGGTGTCGAGGCCAACCTGCGCGGGTCGCGGCCGGACCTGCTGGTCGCGATCGACGGGCTCGCTGAGCTGAGGACGCTCGTCGTCGACGACGACGCGGTGGAGATCGGCGCCGCGCTGACGTTGAGCGAGGTCGAGCGTCGGCTGGCGGGAGCGATCCCGCTGCTGGACGCGGTGCTCCCGCAATTCGCCTCGCGCCTGATCCGCAACAGCGCGACCATCGGCGGCAACCTCGGCACCGGCTCGCCGATCGGTGACCTGGCCCCGGCTCTCCTCGCGCTCGACGCGGTCCTGGTCCTGGCCTCGCCGTCGGGGGAGCGGGAGATCGCGCTGCGCGACTACTTCACCGGCTACCGGACGACGGTGCGTGCGGAGGGCGAGCTCATCGCGCGGGTCCGGGTGCCCCTCCCGCTGGCGGGAGTGACCGCCTTCCACAAGATCGCGAAGCGGCGCTTCGACGACATCTCCGCGGTGGCGATCGCCTTTGCCCTCGATGTCGTCGACGGTGTCGTGGTCCGGGCCGGGATCGGGCTCGGCGGGGTCGCCGCGACCCCTGTGCGGGCCGTGGCGACCGAGACCGCGCTGCTGGGTCGGCCCTGGACCGCCGTCACCGTCGAGGAGGCCGCGACCGTTCTCGGCGACGAGGGCACGCCCCTCGACGACCACCGGGCCAGCGGGGCCTATCGGAGCGCCATGCTCGGCCAGTCGCTGCGCAGGCTCTGGGCCGAGGGGCCACCGGAAAGGACCGGTGGTTGACGTGCGAGCACCGGCGAACCCGCCCGGCACCGGCCACGTCGGGCAGCAGCGCCCCCACGAGGCCGCCCTCCTGCACGTCACCGGACGCGCGCTCTACACCGACGACCTCGCTGTCGCGACGCCGCGTGTGCTGCACGCCCACCCCGTCACGGCACCGCACGCCCACGCCCGCATCACGCGCCTCGACCCCGTCCCGGCGTACGACGTCGACGGGGTGGTCCGCGTGCTGACGGCCACCGACGTGCCGGGCGTCAACGACGGCGGGGTCAAGCACGACGAGCCGCTCTTCCCCGTCGAGGTGATGTTCCACGGCCAGGCGGTGGCCTGGGTCCTGGGCGAGTCGCTGGAAGCGGCCCGGCTCGGGGCGGCCGCGGTCGCCGTGGACTACGAGCCGCTGCCGTCGATCATCGAGCTGACCGAGGCGATCGTGGCGGAGAGCTTCCAGGGTGCGCGTCCCCGGCTGGAGCGCGGCGACGTCGCGGAGGGCTTCGCGGCGAGCACCCACGTCCTCGAGGGCGAGCTCGAGTTCGCGGGCCAGGAGCACTTCTACCTCGAGACGCACGCGTCACTCGCCACGATCGACGATGACGGTCAGGTCTTCGTGCAGTGCAGCACCCAGCACCCCACCGAGACGCAGGAGATCGTCGCGCACGTGCTCGGGCTGTCGAGCCATCAGGTCACCGTGCAGTGCCTGCGGATGGGCGGTGGCTTCGGCGGCAAGGAGATGCAGCCGCACGCCTATGCGGCGATCGCCGCCCTGGGCGCCACGCTGACGGGACGACCGGTGCGGGTCCGGCTCAGCCGCCAGCAGGACATGACGATGAGCGGCAAGCGTCACGGGTTCCACGCGACCTGGCGGGTCGGCTTCGACGACGACGGCCGACTCCAGGCGCTCGAGGCGACGCTGACCTCCGACGGCGGCTGGAGCCTCGACCTGTCCGAGCCGGTGCTCTCGCGGGCGCTGTGCCACGTCGACAACGCCTACTGGATCCCGCACGTCCGCGTCGACGGCCGGATCGCCCGCACCCACAAGACCTCCCAGACCGCCTTCCGCGGATTCGGTGGCCCGCAAGGGATGCTGGTCATCGAGGACATCCTCGGCCGGTGCGCTCCCGCCCTCGACCTGGCGCCCGAGGAGCTGCGGCGGCGCAACCTCTACGCCGAGGGCCAGGCGACGCCCTACGGCCAGCCGGTGCGGCACGCCGAGCGGCTGGACCGTGCGTGGCAGCAGATGCTGGACACGTCGTCGTACGACGAGCGGCGGGCCGCCATCACCGCCCACAACGCCCAGGACCCCCATCGCAAGCGGGGTCTGGCGATCACGCCGGTGAAGTTCGGCATCTCGTTCAACTTCACCGCCTTCAACCAGGCCGGTGCGCTCGTGCACGTCTACAAGGACGGCTCGGTGCTCATCAACCACGGCGGCACCGAGATGGGCCAGGGCCTGCACACCAAGATGCTGCAGGTCGCCGCCACCGCCCTGGGGCTGCCGATCGAGCGGGTGCGGCTGGCGCCGACGCGCACCGACAAGGTGCCCAACACCTCCGCCACTGCGGCCAGCTCGGGTGCCGACCTCAACGGCGCCGCGGTCAAGGACGCCTGCGAGCAGATCCTCGACCGACTCGTGCCGGTGCGCGAGCGGCTGGGCGCCACAGCGCCGTGGGAGGACGTCGTCCACGCGGCCTACCTCGACCGGATCCAGCTGTGGGCGGCCGGCTTCTATCGCACCGAGGGGCTGAGCTGGGACCTGTCGACGATGACCGGCTCGCCGTTCAAGTACTTCGCCTACGGCGTCGCCGCCGCCGAGGTCGAGGTCGACGGCTTCACCGGCGCCTACGAGGTGACCCGGGTCGACATCGTCCACGACGTCGGCGACAGCCTGTCCCCGCTGATCGACCTCGGACAGATCGAGGGCGGCTTCCTGCAGGGCGTCGGCTGGCTCACCCTCGAGGACCTGCGCTGGGACGCCGGCGATGGACCGCAGCGCGGGCGGCTCGCGACCCAGGCGGCGTCGACCTACAAGCTGCCGAGCCTCTCGGAGATGCCGGCCGACCTGCGCGTCACCCTGCTCGAGCGGGCGGCCGAGGACGGTGTCGTCTATGGCTCGAAGGCGGTGGGGGAGCCGCCGCTGATGCTGGCCTTCTCGGTGCGCGAGGCCCTCCGTGACGCGGTCGGCGCGTTCGGGGCGCCCGGACGCGCGGTCGAGCTGGCCTCGCCGGCCACCCCCGAGGCCGTGTGGTGGGCGATCGAGGAGGCGCGACGATGACGTCTGCGGCATCCATGACGGGGGACTGGCTCGACGTGCTGGCCCGGCTGCGCGCCGGGCGGACCGCCGCGGTGCTGGTGACGGTGGCCGACGTGCGCGGCCACGCGCCCCGCGAGGCCGGCGCCAAGATGGTCGTCACCCTCGACGGGGCCTGGGGCAGTGTCGGGGGAGGCAACCTCGAGGAGCGGGCGATCCGCCGCAGCCGCGACCTGCTGGCTGCCGGCACCGTCGTGGCGAGCACCGAGTCGACCGACCTGTCCGACCGCGCGCCCGGCGAGTACGGCGTCCAGTGCTGCGGCGGCGAGGTGACCCTGCTGTTCGAGCCCGTGCCCGTGCGGCCCTCGGTCGCGATCTTCGGCATGGGGCACGTCGGCCTCGAGCTGGCGCTGCTGCTCAGCCGGCACGAGCTCGACCTGCACCTGGTCGACTCCCGCGCCGACCAGCTCGACGACGCCCGGCTCGCCGGCGTCGCCGCGGGCCCGGCTCGGGTGCACGTCCACCGCGAGCCGCTGCTGCCCGAGCTCGTGATCGCGACCCTGCCGCGCGGCACCGACGTGCTCGTGATGACCCACGACCATGCCGAGGACCTGGCCCTGCTCGACGCGCTCCTCCGGACGCCGGCGTCGGTCGGGTCGATCGGCCTGATCGGCCTGATCGGCTCGTCGGCCAAGTGGACCCGCTTCCGGGCCCGGCTCACCGAGCTCGGTCACGACGACCAGGCCCTGGCGCGGGTGGTCACCCCGATCGGCGATCCGTCCGTGACGCGGTCCGCCGGCGACCGAGCGAAGCGCCCGGAGGTCATCGCGCTGGCGGTGGCTGTCGACGTACTGGTGCGGGCGGGGCGCGCCGCGGCGACCCTCAGGGCGTCAGCGCCACCGTCGCCATGAGCTCGCCGACCGACCCCTGCGCGGGCCGGCGGCCCCAGAGCATCAGGAGCAGCTGCGAGGCCGACGACTGCAGCGTGACCGGCTCGCCCTCGGCGTGGGGCTCGAGGGTGAGGGATCGGTCGAGGTCGTGCGCCGTGAGCCGCAGCGGGCTGCGCAGCGGCGCGGTCCGGCCCAGCCGCACCTGACGGGGATAGAAGAGGGTCTCGACCTCCTCGACCCCGTCCCAGGCCAGCTCGCCGTCGATCTCCCAGTCGTCCTCGTCCTGCTGCGAGGCCAGGGCGTCGAAGAGGTGCATCGTCACCTCGTGGACCTGACGTCGACGCCAGAACCCGGCCGACTTCGCCGGCCCGAACGCCCAGGCGGGGGCAGCGGGATCGGTCTCGGCGAGCACGTCGACGAGTCGGCGCGCGGCGTCACGGTAGCCCGCGACCAGGGCGTCGCGGTCGAGCCCGGGCGCCGGGCTGTCGCCGTCGGGGGTGCCGTGGGTGACGGCGTGGGTCGCCCACGCGTGGGTCCAGCGCAGGTGCTCGCCGAGGTCGGCCAGCGTCCAGTCGGGACAGGCCGGCACGCCGGCCGCGAGGTCGCCGTCGGCCAGGATCTCGGCGAACTCGGCCGTCGTGGACTCCAGCAGCTCGATCCACTCCATGGTGGGATTCTCGGGACCGGTCATGAGGACATGCAACAGGATCGGCGCAACGAGCGTCGGAAGGGTGTGGAGACGACCATGACCGGTGACCCGCCGAGCGCCCCGCGGACCAGTGCGCCGCCGGACTTCGATGCCTGGGTCGCTGCGCGCGGCCCGGCGCTGCTGCGCCTGGCCATGGTGCTGACCGGCAACGCCGCCGACGCCGAGGACGCCGTCCAGGACGCCCTCGCGCGAGCCCTGCCGCGGTGGGACCGGATCGTCCGTGCCGACGACGTCGACGCCTATGTCCGCCGGATGGTCGTCAACGCGCACACGTCGTGGTGGCGCCGCTTCCGCCGCCGGGAGTCGCCCGTCGAGCCGGGGATCGGCGTGCTCGGCCACGGCACCGTCGCGGGTCCTGACGCCGCGACCGCCGACGACCGGGCCCGCGTGTGGCAGGCCGTCCGTGGCCTTCCCGAGGCGCAGCGCACCGCCGTGGTGCTGCGCTACTACGAACAGCTGGACTACGACGAGATCGCCGACCTCACCGGTGTCCGCGAGGGGACTGTGCGCTCGCGGGTCTCGCGCGGGCTCGCCGTGCTGCGGACGGCGCTCGACGCCGAAGGGGTCGGAGGAGTGGACGATGAGTGATCTCGAGCAGCAGCTCAGCGGCGTGCTGACCGACGTCGCCCACGAGGCGCCGAGCGCCGTCGGACTGGCCGACGGCGCCCGCCGCCGTCGTCGCGTACGACGCCAGCAGCGCCTCGCGCTCGGTGGAGCCGCGGTCGCGGTCGCGGTGATCGCCGGCATCGTGGCCGTCGGCGTCGGCGGCGGTCCGGACCGCGCGAGCGACCCGGTGGAACGGCCCTCGTCCTCCCCCTCCGCAGGGGCGGGCGACGACTGGCAGACCGTCGAGGTCGACGGCGGCGGATCGCTGATGTCGCTCCCGCCGGACTGGTCGCCTCACGAGTGCGGATCGCCCGGC
The DNA here is from genome assembly GCF_004912195.1 of Nocardioides caeni. Classification (GTDB taxonomy): domain Bacteria; phylum Actinomycetota; class Actinomycetes; order Propionibacteriales; family Nocardioidaceae; genus Nocardioides; species Nocardioides caeni. The sequence goes on along the minus strand of NZ_STGW01000009.1, from coordinate 120,738 downwards.
GACGCGCAGACCGTCTACGCGCCCTCGACGGCCGATCCCTGCGTCGACAGTGTCGGCGCCGTCTTCCTGCCGGCGGGGATCCGTGGCGAGCAGGAGCAGGGCGCCCTCGTCAGCGGCGACGGGGGATGGCTCGGCTACGTCAACGCCGGGCAGTGGGAGGTGCGCGTCTTCCACGCGGACCGGGCCCTGGTCCGCCGGATCCTGGCCACGGCACGGGTCCCCGGCCAGCCCGAGGTCGACGGCAGCACCTGGGTCGGCTTCGACCGCAACGGCCTCGGCTACGAGATCCCCGCGTGGTGGGGCCTGGGTCCTGACGCCGACCTGTCGCCGTACTCCGTGTGCCTGCTGCCGCCCGGCAGCCCGAAGCTGGACGAGGGGATGCCGGGCACGGGGTTCACACTCGCCACGGAGCTGAGCTCCGGAGACGTCCTCCGCGTCGCCGCACCCACGGAGGCCGTGGCTTCCCTGGTGCTGATGACCGTCGACGACGTGACGGAGGTGACGTCGAGCGAGGACTGCGCCCCGGAGGACTTCGCCGTCGGGCTGCTTCCGCCGGAGACCGAGGACGAGTCGCTGCCCTGAGGAAATCGTTCGCGCTGGAGGCCTCGAGCGCTCACAATCATCGGTTGTGGGTCATGTCGAGGTCTCCGGAGTGCGCTACGAGCTGCCTGATGGGCGGGTGCTGCTCGAGGACGTGTCGTTCCGGGTGGGCGAGGGCGCGAAGGTCGCGCTGGTCGGTGCCAACGGCGCCGGCAAGACCACGCTCTTCAAGATCATCAGTGGCGAGCTGACGCCCCACGGCGGTGCGGTCGTCCGCTCCGGCGGGCTCGGCGTGATGCGGCAGATGGTCGACCGGGTTTCGACAAGCTCAACCAGCGGTGGTGGCTCAACCAGCGGTGGTGGCTCGACCAACGATGGGCTGCCGACGGTCGCCGACCTGCTGCTCTCCCTGGCGCCGGAGCGGGTGCGACGCGCGGCGGCCGAGGTCGACCGGTGGGAGCTGGCGCTCATGGACACCGACGACGAGGCCACCCAGCTGTCCTACGCCCACGCGCTGAGCGAGTACGCCGACGCGGGCGGCTATGACGTCGAGGTCACCTGGGACGTGTGCACCGTCAAGGCGCTCGCGGTGCCCTATGACCGCGCCAAGTACCGCGAGCTGCGCACCCTGTCGGGCGGCGAGCAGAAGCGGCTGGTGCTGGAATACCTGCTCGCCGGGCCCGAGGAGGTGCTGCTCCTCGACGAGCCCGACAACTTCCTCGACGTGCCCGGCAAGATCTGGCTCGAGCAGCGGATCGCCGCCTCCGACAAGACGATCGTGCTGATCAGCCACGACCGCGAGCTGCTCGCCAACACCGCGACCCACGTTGTGACGGTCGAGCTCGGCGCCGGTGGCGGCGGCAACAGCGCCTGGACGCACGCGGGCGACTTCGCGTCGTACCACGAGGCCCGGGCCGACCGGTTCGCCCGCTTCGCCGAGCTGCGCCGGCGCTGGGACGAGGAGCACGCCAAGATCAAGGCGCTGGTGCTGCGGCTGAAGGTGAAGGCGGAATACAACGACGGCATGTCGTCGCAGTATCGCGCCGCCCAGACGCGGCTGCGCAAGTTCGAGGAGGCCGGGCCGCCGACCGAGCAGCCGCGCGAGCAGCAGGTGACGATGCGCCTCTCGGGCGCCCGCACCGGCAAGCGGTCGGTGGTCTGTGAGGACCTCGAGCTCACCGGTCTGATGAAGCCCTTCGACCTGGAGGTCTGGTACGGCGACCGGCTGGCCGTGCTCGGGTCCAACGGCTCCGGCAAGTCCCACTTCCTGCGGCTGCTGGCCATCGGGGGCAGCGACCCCGACGTGGAGCACCGGCCCATCACCGACCGCGCGATCGCCCCGGTCGCGCACACCGGCCGAGCCCGGCTGGGTGCGCGCGTGCGGCCCGGCTGGTTCGTGCAGACCCACGAGCATCCCGAGCTCGTCGGCCGCACCCTGCTCGAGATCCTGCACCGCGGCGACGGTGACCCCAACGGCCGCCAGGGGATGGGACGTGAGCAGGCGGCCCGGGTGCTCGACCGCTATGAGCTGGCGGCCAGCTCGGAGCAGCCGTTCGAGTCGCTGTCGGGCGGCCAGCAGGCGCGCTTCCAGATCCTGCTGCTCGAGCTGTCCGGCGCGACGCTGCTGCTGCTCGACGAGCCGACCGACAACCTCGACGTCCAGTCCGCCGAGGCACTCGAGGAGGGCCTCGCCGCGTTCGACGGGACCGTGGTGGCAGTGACCCATGACCGCTGGTTCGCCCGCGGTTTCGACCGGTTCTGTGTTTTCGGCTCCGACGGCTCGGTCTATGAGGCCGACGAGCCCGTGTGGGACGAGGGAAGGGTGGTGCGCCAGCGATGAGTGATCTGCTGTCGACGTTGGAGATCGTCGAGCTCGGACCCGACGAGGTCGCGCGGCTGCGCGAGTGGGCGGCCGTGACCGCGCAGTCGGCTCGCCACGAGCTCGGCGACGACGCCACGGCGTGGGCGGCCGAGGAGATCATCGCGATCGCGCAGGAGCAGAGCCGCCGCCGAAAGCCCGGCTTCCACGCGGCGATCCTCGACGGCGAGGTGGTCGCCACCGGCTGGGTGTCGTTGCCGCTGCTCGACAACCTCGACTCCGCCGAGGTCGACGTCCACGTCCGCCCCGACCTGCGCCGGCGCGGGATCGGCACCCGCCTGCTCGAGCACGTCGAGTCGGTGGCCCGAGCCGCGGGACGGAGCCGTTTCGACAGCGAGACCTGCTGGCCGTATGCCGGCCCCGCCGATGGCGCCGGCACGCCCGGCGCCGCCTTCGCCCGGAAGCACGGCTATGGGTTCGGCCTGGTGGACGTGCAGCGCGCGCTCGCCGTACCCGTCGACGAGGCGCTGCTCGCCGAGCTGGCCGCCGAGGCCGCGCCCCGCCACGCCGATTACCGGATCGAGTCCTGGCACGGCCCCATCCCCGACCCGTGGGTCGAGAGCTGGCTGACGCTCGCCAACACGCTCAACTCCGAGGCGCCGACCGGCGACATGGAGCGCGAGGACGACGCAGGCGACGTCGCCGCGCAGCGCGAGGCAGAGGAGAGCCAGGCCCGCCAGGGCCGCACCTCCTGGCAGACCGTCGCCCTCGTGGGGGACGAGGTCGTCGCCTACACCGAGGTCGTGCTGCCGACCCACGACCAGCGCTTCGCCTACCAGTGGGGGACCCTCGTTCACCGCGACCACCGTGGCCACCGGCTCGGGATGGCCGTCAAGGTCGCCAACCTGCAGGCGATGCAGCGCGGCGCGGACGTGCGCGGGCGCCGGGTCGTGACCTGGAACGCCGAGGTCAACGACCACATGATCGGCATCAACGAGCGGCTGGGCTTCGTCCCCGTCGCCCGTGGCGCGGAGCTGCAGAAGAAGCCTGCGCGCGATCGCTAATTCGCTTGGCCGGCCGCACGTTCCGTGCGACGGTGGAGACCAGGCGAACCTCTCAGGCCCCCCGACCACGGAAGGACGCTCCCATGACCAACGACGACCTGAAGGCCAAGATGCGCGAGGCCCTCGACCGCAAGAACGGCAAGGAGCAGGGCGTCCACGAGGACGGCCCGGTCAAGGAGAAGGCCCACGGCTCCGAGGTCGTCGGTGGCGCGCCCAAGATGCACCGCCGCAAGGCCGGCGGCGGCGGGACCTGATCCCGCGCCGGGCTCCTGCCTGGCTGTGCTGGCGCGGGTTGCGCTGTAACACGCTGTTGATCGACCTTCACGACCCGTGTCGGCGATTTGGGGCGCTGTGCGGGTCGTGTACATCCGGCACGGGTCGTGTAGATGGGCGAACGACGTGTTACAGCGCCGTCCGCCGCCAACAACGTGTTACATCACCCTCAGGCGTCCGAGCCGAGCGTCAGGTCGGCGCTCTGCTCCTTGCCGTCGCGCAGATAGGTCACCGTCACCGCGTCACCCGGCCGATAGGACCGGACGATCGCGACGAGGCCGTCGGCGTCGTCGATGAGGTGATCGTCGACACCGGTGATGACGTCGTCCTGCTCCAGGCCGGCCTCCGCGGCGGCGGAGCCGCGCTCGAGCTCGGCGATCCGGGCGCCGCCTGTCGACGTCTCGCCCGATGACGCGACGACGGGCTCGATCTGGATGCCGAGACGGGCATGGGTCGGCGCGTCACCGGCCTTGAGCTGCTCGATGATCGGCAGCACGTCGTCGACGGGGATCGCGAAGCCGAGGCCGATCGAGCCCGACTCCGCCGATCCGGCCGAGGTGGTCGAGCGGATCGAGGCGTTGATGCCGACGAGGTGTCCGCTCATGTCGACCAGCGGCCCACCGCTGTTGCCGGGATTGATGGCGGCGTCGGTCTGGATCGCCGGGTACGCCGTCAGGTTGCCCTCGGCGTCCGAGGCGACCTTGACCGGGCGGTCGAGCGCGCTCACGATGCCGCTGGTCACGGTGGCATCCAGGCCGAACGGCGAGCCGATCGCGACGACCTGCTCACCGACATCGAGGTTGGCGGACTTGCCGATCGTGACCGGCGTGAGACCGTCGACGTCCTCGACCCGCACCAGCGCGGTGTCCGTCAGCGGATCCGTGCCGACGACGGTGGCCCGCGCGCGGGTGCCGTCGGTGAACTTCGCCGTGATCTCCGCCTGCCCGGCGTCGATCTCGCCGCCGAGCGTGACGACGTGGTCGTTGGTGAGGATCAGCCCGTCGGTGTCGAGGACCACGCCGGAGCCGCTGCCCGCCGCTCCTCCTGAGCTGACCTGCAGGGCCACCACCGACGGCAGCACCGTGTCGGCGACTGACTCCACGCTGCCGTCCGCGGCAGGCGCGTCCCCGGTGTCGACGACCGGCAGGGTCGACGTACTGCCGGACCCGGAGGGTCCGTCATCGGTGACCGCGTCATGGATGGCGGCGGTCCCGCCCCCGGCAGCGCCGCCGACGACCAGTGCTCCGGTCAGCACGAGGGCCGCGAACGGTCCCCGCCGGAGCCGCCGCGAGGGGTGGGTGGCGGTGGGCGGCCCGAACGGAGGGAAGGGTGGGGCCGGCGGCGGCGCAGCCGGGGGCAGGACCTGGGTCATGCACCCCAGCGTGCTGACCGGGCCTGTGAAGGTCCTGAGACGCCGATGAGGCTTCGCGAAACCGTTGGCTCAGACCTGCCGCTCCCGTCGGTCCCAGTAGGGCTTGCGCAGGTCGCGCTTGAGGATCTTGCCGGTCGGGTTGCGGGGCAGCGCCTCGACGATGTCGACGGACTTCGGAGCCTTGAAGTGGGCCAGGCGCTCGCGACAGAACTCGATGATCTCGGCCTCGGTCGCCTCGGCGCCCTCCTTGAGGGCCACGACCGCCTTGACCGACTCACCCCACCGCTCGTCCGGGACGCCGATCACGGCCACCGCGAGCGCCGCCGGGTGCTCGGCGAGGACCCGCTCCACCTCGGGGGAGTACACGTTCTCGCCGCCGGTGATGATCATGTCCTTGAGCCGGTCGGACACGAAGACGTAGCCGTCGCCGTCGACGTGGCCCATGTCGCCGGTCCGGAACCAGCCGTCGTCGGTGATGACCTCGGCCGTCGCCTCGGGCTTGTTGAGGAATCCCTTCATCAGCTGCGGCGTCCGGAGCCAGATCTCGCCGTGCTCGCCGGTGGCGACGTCGGCCAGGGTGCCGGGGTCGACGATGCGGACCTCGCACCCCGGGACCGGCTTGCCGGCCGAGACCAGCCGCTCGGGATGGCCACTGGCCTCGGCGGTGCGGTGGTCCTCGGGCATCAGGTGGGTCGCGACGCCGGACACCTCGGTGAGGCCGTAGACCTGGATGAAGTCGGTGTCGGGCCAGGCCGCCATGGCGGCGCGCAGCAGCGGCGGCGGCATCGGCGCGGCGCCGTAGGTGTAGGTCCTGAGCGCGCCGAACAGCTTCACCGCGTCCGGCCCGGCCTGCAGGACCTGCGCCAGCACAGCGGGGACCAGGAAGGTGCGGTTGGCGCCGGCGAGGATCGCTCCGGCGAGCGAGGCGGCGTCGGGCTCGCGGGTCATCACGCTCGGGATGCCGTCGTGGATCCCGAAGAGCACGTAGGAGGAGCCGCCCACGTGGAAGAGCGGCATGGCGACCATCGACTTGTCGCCCGGCTCGAACACCCAGCCGTCGTGGGCGTTGACGGTGTGGCTGACCATGTTGCGGTGCGTCAGCATGACGCCCTTGGGGCGCCCGGTGGTGCCGGAGGAGTACATGACCAGGCACACGTCGTCCTCGAGGACGTCGGGCCCGTCGTCGCAGGGCGTCGAAGCGGCGAGGAACTGCTCGTAGGGGTCGTCGTCGCCGCCCTCGGGGGTCACCTCGATGATCGTGTGCACGTTGGTCAGGCGGTCGCGGATCGCCTCGATCGTCGGCATCAGCTCGCGGCCGACGAAGAGGACCTTGGCGCCGGAGTCGTTGACGGCGTAGTCGATCTCGTCGCCCGCCGAGCGCCAGTTGATGATCGCGTTGGCGGCGCCGATCGACCCCGCCGCGAGACTGATCTCGACGCAGGCGGGATGGTTCTTGTCGAGGAAGGACACGACGTCGCCGCGCGCGATGCCGAGGTCGCGCAGGCCGCCGGCCGCCCGGTGGACGCGGTCGTGCCACTGCGCCCAGGTCCACGTCCGTCCGAGGTAGGTCATCGCCTCGGCGTCCGGCGTCGCCTCCGCCCAGTGGTTGAGGCGGTCCTCGACGTACGTGGGCTCCGGGGGTACGGCGGGCGGCCAGGCCCGGGTCGTCGGCGTCTCGTCGCTGAGAGGGGGCTGGGTCGGCGCGCTCATCGGGCGATTGTGGCCCAGATCACAGGGCGACACAACGCAGGCGCACCCCGGCGGCCACCTCCCGTTCACCTCGACCGACGACGCTGGTGAGGTGGGAGAGCTGGTGGCCGGTCGGTCACGCCTGATGCGCGGTGACGAGGCCCCGCCGGCCCGCACCCTCGTCGAGGTCTTCCGGGAGACCGTCGCGGCGAGCCCGGACGCCCTGGCGCTCGACAGCGGCAACGACCTGGTCACCTACGCCGAGCTGGCCGAGGCCGCCACCGAGGTCGCGAGCGACCTCGCCGACCTGGGGATCGGTGCCGGCGACAAGGTCGGGGTCCGGCTGCCGTCGGGCACCACCGACCTCTACGTCGCGATCCTGGGCGTCCTCTGCGCCGGCGCGGCCTATGTGCCGGTGGATGCGGACGATCCGGAGGAACGGGCCCGCCTGGTGTTCGGGGAGGCCGACGTCGCCGCCGTGATCGGCACCGGCCTCGTGATCGACGGGCGGCGCACGTCGCCGCCGCGGGAGCGTCGCGATCCGGAGCCGGCCGACGACGCCTGGGTCATCTTCACCTCCGGGTCGACGGGCCGTCCCAAGGGCGTGGCGGTCACGCACCGCAACGCCGCGGCGTTCGTCGACGCCGAGGCGGGGCTCTTCCTGCAGACGGATCCGATCGGTCCCCGCGACCGGGTGATGGCGGGCCTGTCCGTGGCCTTCGATGCCAGCTGCGAGGAGATGTGGCTGGCGTGGCGCCACGGCGCCTGCCTGGTCCCCGCCCCGCGGGCCCTCGTCCGCAGCGGTGTCGAGGTCGGCCCGTGGCTCGTCGCCAACGAGATCAGCATCGTCTCGACCGTGCCGACCCTGGTGAGCCTCTGGCCGGACGACGCGCTGGTGCGGGTGCGCCTGGTGATCCTCGGCGGCGAGGCGCTGCCGCCGGAGCTGGCAGCCCGGCTGGTCGCCGCCGACCGCGAGGTGTGGAACACCTACGGCCCGACCGAGGCGACGGTGGTCGCGTGCGGCGCGCTCGTCACCGCCGACGGCCCGGTCCGGATCGGCCTCCCGCTCGCCGGCTGGGACCTTGCCGTGGTCGACGCCGAGGGTCGTCCGGTCGCCGAGGGCGAGCGCGGCGAGCTCATCATCGGCGGCGTCGGCCTGGCCCGCTACCTCGACCCGGAGAAGGACGCGGAGAAGTACGCACCGATGCCGACCCTCGGCTGGGAGCGGGCCTACCGCAGCGGTGACATCGTGGTCAACGACTCCGCGGGCCTGCTCTTCGCGGGCCGAGCCGACGACCAGGTCAAGGTCGGTGGGCGCCGCATCGAGCTCGGCGAGATCGACTCCGCGCTCCTCGCCCTCCCCGGCGTCGCCTCGGCCGCCGCTGCCGTGCGCCGCACCGCGACCGGCAACCAGCTCCTCGTGGGGTACGTCGCCACGTCGGCCGGCTTCGACGCGGCGGCCGCGACGGCGTACCTGCGCGAGACCCTGCCGGCCGCCCTGGTGCCGCGCCTCGCGGTGGTCGGCGACATCCCGACGCGCACCTCCGGCAAGGTTGACCGGGACGCGCTGCCGTGGCCGCTGCCCTCGGTGGACCCGGAGGACGTGGGGCTGCACGGCACGGCCGCGCGGCTCGCCGGCATCTGGCAACAGGTGATCGGCGCGGTGCCCGACAGCGTCGACGCGGACTTCTTCGACCTCGGGGGCGGCAGCCTGACGGCCGCGCAGGTGGTGTCGATGCTGCGGGCCGAGCATGCCGACCTGACCGTCGCCGACGTCTACCAGCACTCGACGCTGGGCGCACTGGCCGCTCACCTCGACGCGTCGGGTCCGTCCGCGCTCGCCGAGCAGAGCCGGCGCGTCAAGCCGATCCCGCTCAAGACCCAGGCGGGCCAGGTGGTCGCGGTGCCGCTGCTGCGTTCGCTCGCGGCTCCGCGCTGGCTGGCGGCCACGCTGACGGCGGGTCACCTCGCTCACGACGCGTTCGACGTGACGTGGCTGCCGGCCGTGTCCTGGTGGCTGCTCGTGCCGGCGCTCGTGCTCTTCGTCAGCCCGCCGGGCCGAGCCCTCGTCGCTGCGAAGCTGGCGCGACTGGTGCTGCGCGGCGTCCGACCGGGCACCCATCCGCGGGGCGGCAAGGTGCACCTGCGGATCTGGGCGGCCGAGCGGCTGGCCGACGAGCTGGGCGCGACGCGGCTCTCCGGAGCGCCCTACATGACGTGGTACGCCCGACTGCTGGGGGCGAAGGTCGCCCGCGGGGCCGACCTGCACTCGCTGCCGCCGATCACCGGGCACCTGACCGTGGGCAAGGGTGCCTCCGTCGAGCCCGAGGTCGACCTGACGGGCTACTGGATCGACGGTGACGTGCTCCACGTCGGCGGCATCCGGGTCGGGCGCCGCTCCCGGGTCGGCACCCGCTCGATGCTGTGCCCGGGCGCCGTGGTCGGCGACGACGCCGAGGTGGCGCCCGGGTCGGCGGTCTTCGGGGAGGTGCCGACGGGCGAGTTCTGGTCGGGTGCTCCCTCGACCCGCGCCAGCAGTGCGGCCCGCGGCCCGTGGGCGGACCGGCCGTCGGCCTCGCGCCAGCAGCTGCGGGGCTGGGCGGCGCGCTACACGGCGGTGGCCGGCATGCTGTCCGTGCTGCCGGCCCTGGCCGTCCTCGGCGTCGCCCTCCCCGTGGTCGGACTCGCCGACCTGGGGTCGAGCGACGGCCCGGCCGATGCGGCGGGCGCCCTCCTGCCATGGTTCGTGCCGGCCGTCGTCGGAGGCTGGCTCCTGCTCGCCGGGTTGGTGCTGGTGTCCGTGCGGATCCTCGCCGTCGGCGTGCGGCCCGGGGCGCACCCGCTGCAGAGCTGGCCGGCGCTGTGCGTGTGGGGGACCGTGCGGGTCCTCGACGAGGCGCGGACCTGGCTGTTCCCCCTCTACAGCTCCCAGCTGACCCCGGTGTGGCTGCGGCTGCTCGGTGCGCGGATCGGCGACGACGTGGAGGCCTCGACGGTGCTGATGATCCCGTCCCTGACGGCCGTGAGCGACCAGGCGTTCCTCGCCGACGACACCCTCATCGGGGGCTACGAGCTCGGTGGCGGCTGGCTCCGGGCGGAGCGGGTCAAGGTCGGCAAGCGGGCCTTCGTCGGCAACTCCGCGATGGCCGCGCCGGGGCGCAAGGTCCCCAAGCGGTCGCTGGTCGCGGTGCTGTCCGCGGCGCCCGCCCGCAGCACGGTCCGGGCGGGGGAGTCCTGGCTCGGGAGCCCGCCGGCACCGCTGCGCCGCGCCGAGCAGGACGCGACCGACGAGCGGACCTACGCCCCTCCGACGCGGCTCAAGGTCGCCCGTGGCTGCTGGGAGCTCGCCCGCGCACTCCCGGTGCTGCTCGGCGTCGCCCTGCACCTGGCGATCGTCGGTGGCATCCTGGCCGTCGCCTCCCGCCACGGCGTCGTCCTGGCCGTGGTCGCGACCCCCTTCCTGCTCCTCGGCGCGGGCATCGTGGCCGCCCTGACGGCCGTGGTCGCCAAGTGGGTCCTCGTCGGGCGGGTGCGTCCCGGCAGCCACCCGCTGTGGAGCTCGTTCGTGTGGCGCAACGAGCTCGCCGACACCTTCGTCGAGGTCGTCGCGGCCCCGTGGTTCGCGGGCCTGGCGACCGGATCGCCGTTGATCGCCGCGTGGTTCCGGGCCATGGGCGCCCGGGTCGGTCGCGGCGTGTGGTTCGAGTCCTACTGGCTCCCCGAGCCGGACCTGGTCGAGCTCGGCGACGGCTCGACCGTCAACCAGGGCAGTGTGGTGCAGACCCACCTCTTCCACGACCGCCTGCTCGCGACGGACGCCGTGGTCCTGCGTCGGGGCGCGACCCTGGGGCCGAACTCGGTCGTGCTGCCGGCCGCGATGCTCGGCCGGCACGCTACCGTCGGTCCGGTGTCCCTGGTGATGAGAGGCGAGGCCGTGCCGGAGAAGACCCGATGGATCGGCAACCCGATCGGACCCTGGGTCGAGCGGGACTGACCAGGAGACCGGACGCGTGTTCCAGCACCTCCCCAGCGCCGACCCGTACCTCGACGGCCACGGCGACCGCAGCTACGGGGTCGACCACTACGACCTCGACCTCGCCTACGTGCCCGACGGCAACCGTCTGCGTGGCACCGCGCGGCTCGACCTCGTCCTGCACGAGGAGACCGCGCGCATCGTCCTCGACCTCGCCCGGCTCACCGTCGACAAGGTGCGGCTGGAGGGGGCTCGCATCCGCAAGTGGAGCACCCGCGGCGACCGGTTCGTCGTGCAGCTGGATCGCGAGCACCCCGCCGGCACCCAGCTGGGGCTCACCCTCGGCTACGGCGGCACGCCTCAACCGACGGTCGACCGCCACCACGGGGACGCCGGCTGGGAGGAGCTCGAGGACGGCGTCATCGTCGCCGCCCAACCCCACGGCGCGCCGAGCTGGTTCCCCTGCAACGACCGGGTCGACGACAAGGCGAGCTACCGGATCACGATGAGCGCTCCAGCCGGCTACACCGTGGTCGCCAACGGCCTGCTCGTCGACCGGCGCCGCTCGGCCAGCAGCGAGACCTGGACCTGGCTGATGGATCAGCCGATGGCGCCGTACCTCGCGACGATGCAGATCGGGCGCTACCGCGCCACCGAGCACGCGACCGAGCCGCCCCTGGTGACCTTCGCGCCGTCCGACGCCGACCTGTCGGGGTCCTTCGACCAGCAGGCGGCGATGATGCACTACTTCGAGCATGTCTTCGGGCCCTACCCGTTCGAGAGCTACACCGCGGTGGTCACCGACGACGAGCTCGAGATCCCGCTCGAGAGCCAGAGCCTGTCGACCTTCGGTCGCAACTTCCTCAGCACCGACTGGTCCCGCGTCCGCCTCATCGCCCACGAGCTCGCCCACCAGTGGTTCGGCAACGCCGTCACCTACGCGCGGATGCAGGACATCTGGCTGCACGAGGGCTTCGCCTGCTACAGCGAGTGGCTCTGGTCGGAGGAGTCGGACGGCCCGCACTCGTGCGACGAGTGGGCGCGCCACCACCACGACAAGCTCGACGGGCTCGACCTGGACGTCACCCTCGCCGACCCGGGTGCTGAGCAGATGTTCGACGACTGGGTCTACAAGCGCGGCGCGCTGACCCTCCACGCGCTGCGCCTCCACGTCGGGGACGCTGCCTTCTTCGACGTGCTGCGCGGCTGGGTGGCCGAGCACGCCGGCGGCTCGGTGACGACCGAGGACTTCCTGGCCTTCGCCGCCGAGCGGACCGGTGAGGACGTCGCCACGCTCCTGCACCCCTGGCTGTACGACGCCGCGCTGCCGCCGTATCCCGAGGACTGAGGAACGACGAACCCCCGGCTGCTGGGCAACCGGGGGCTCGTGACGGAACGGGTGGGCTCAGGCCCAGCGCTCCTCGGCGGGCACGAAGTCGAGCGTGCGCGCGCCGGTGTAGATCTGCTTGGGCCGGGCGATCTTCTGGTCCTTGTCCTGGACCAGCTCGAGCCACTGCGCGAGCCAGCCGGGGGCCCGGCCGATCGCGAAGAGGACGGTGAACATCTCCGGCGGGAACTCCAGGGCCTCGTAGATGAGGCCGGAGTAGAAGTCCACGTTGGGGTAGAGCCGACGCTTGACGAAGTACTCGTCCTCGAGCGCGATCCGCTCCAGCTCCTGGGCGACCTCGAGGAGCGGGTTGACCCCGGTGACCTCGAAGACGTCGTCGCAGGCCTTCTTGATGATCTTGGCGCGCGGGTCGTAGTTCTTGTAGACCCGGTGGCCGAAGCCCATCAGGCGCTCTTCGCCGTTCTTCACGCCCTCGATGAAGGCGGGGATGTTGTCCTTGCTGCCGATGCGGCGCAGCATCTTGAGGACGGCCTCGTTGGCGCCGCCGTGCAGCGGGCCGTAGAGGGCGCCGATGCCGGCGGCCACGGCGGAGTAGGGGTCGACCTGGCTGGAGCCCACGGACCGCACCGCGTTGGTCGAGCAGTTCTGCTCGTGGTCGGCGTGGAGGATGAACAGCGTGTCGAGCGCCTTGGCGATGCGCGGGTCGGGGGCGTACTTGACCTCGCTCATCTTGAAGAGCATGGAGAGGAAGTTCTCCGCGTAGGACAGGTCGTTGTCGGGGTAGACGTAGGGCTTGCCCTGCGCGTGCCGGAAGGCCCAGGCGCCGAGCGTCGGCATCTTGGCGATCATCCGCACGATCTGGATGTGACGGTTGTCCGGGTCCTCGATCCGGCCCGACTCCGGGTAGAACGTCGACAGCGCACCGACGGACGCCATCAGCATCCCCATCGGGTGGGCGTCGTAGCGGAACCCGTGCATGAAGCTCTTGACGTTCTCGTGCACGAAGGTGTGGAAGGTGATCTCGTGCACCCAGGCGTCGTACTGCTCCTTCGACGGCAGGTCGCCGTGGATGAGCAGGTAGGCCACCTCGAGGAAGTTGGACTTCTCGGCGAGCTGCTCGATCGGGTATCCGCGGTATTCGAGGATGCCCTTGTCGCCATCGATGTAGGTGATGGAGCTGCGGCACGAGGCGGTGTTGACGAACCCGGGGTCATAGGTCGCCAGGCCGGGCTCGTCGTCGTTGAGCTTGATCTGCCCGAGGTCGGCGGCGCGGATGGTGCCGTCCGTGATCGGGATCTCGTACTCCGCTCCCGTGCGGTTGTCGCGTACGGTCAGGGATTCAGTCACCCTGCCAACCTACCGGCAGGCCGCCGGAGCGCCAGATGGTGTCCCGAGGCGTGGCGCTCAGCCGCCGGGCGTCCGCATGCAGCGAGGCCCGGCCGCCCCCGTGGGGAGCGCGACCGGGCCTCGGGTTGATCAGCGGATCAGCGGTTCAGTGGATCAGCAGGAGCGGTAGGAGCGGGTCACCGCGGTGCTGCGCCGCCCGTCCTGCACGACCGCCCTGAGGGTGACGGCCCGGTTGGTCGGGACGCCCTTCAGCGTCACGCGGCGCGGGGTCGGCCGGTTGATCACGGACTTGCGGACGCCGTTGACATAGAGCGTCACCCGCGACGCGCCCCGGATCTTCGAGGTGAGGCCCACGGTGGCCCGACCCGTCGAGCAGGTGAGGTACGACGGCAGGGTGACCTGGGGGCGTGCCGTGCCCGTCGCCGCGGAGCGCGCGATGCCGGCGCGGTGGAAGGTCAACTTCACCGACTGCTTGAGCGCGATCTTCTCCAGGTCGTAGCCGTCTACAGCGGCGCCGCCCATCGAGACCTCGAAGTAGTACTCGCCGGCGGGGACGTAGATCCAGTGGTCGTAGGAGAGGTCGCGGACGGCGAAGCCGCCGAGCTCGGTGTCGACCAGCTGCCCCTGGCCGAACGCGATTGTCATGATCTGGCCGCCGACGCCGCTGCTGGTCGCCTGGACGCGCAGCCATCCGTCCGTGGTGCGGTTGATCTGTGCCCCGATGCCGCCCTGGCTGTTCGAACCGGCAGGGAACCCGCTCTGCGAGCAGGCACTCTCCGCCTTGGCGGCGGTGACCGAGCCGGTCACCGTGGAGGTGGCGGTCAGCGCGGAGAGCTGACCGCCGGCGACGGACGAGGACACGCCCAGGGTCTGGCTGCCCCTCAGACGAAGGGTGTCGGTCTCGTCGCCGGTGGCCGTCGCGGTCTGGTCGAAGGAGAGCGTCCGCTTCACCGTGGTGCCAGCGGTGAAGGCGGCCTCGATGTTGGCGGGCTCCGATGCGCCAGCGCAGTCGGTCTCGTTGTAGTTGATGCTCGACGACAGTCCGAGGTAGCCGTCGACGATCGGGTCCGCGGCCTGGGCCGGCGCGGCAGGCGAGAGGCCGGCGATCGCGAGACCGCCGATGGCGGTGGTGGCGACGAGCAGGCGCGCGGAGCGCAGGGGGGAACGACGTGGGAGCATGGTGAAGCCTTTCCGAGTGGGGAGTCCCGCGCATCGTGGCAGCGACGGACGGTGCGCCGCCGCGATTCGGCGCCCGGTCACCCGCGACGTCACCCGGTGGGTCGTGCGGAGCGGTGATTTGGACGGCGGTCCGCACTCGCCGTAATCTTCTCGCTGCGTCTCCTGCCGCTCTCCTTGCGAGGGCAGCCTCCCCACCGTTGAGGTCGGGAGCAGTGTTCGTCAGAAGACGTCTCCGGATGGATCACCAACCGGAGTCCGACACGAACGAATGGAATCCTCCATGCGTACCTATGCCCCGAAGCCCGGTGACGTCGAGCGCGCCTGGCTCGTGATCGACGCGACCGACGTCGTTCTCGGTCGGCTCGCCGTGACCGCCGCAGGTCTGCTGCGCGGCAAGCACAAGCCGATCTTCGCCCCCAACGCGGACACCGGCGACTACGTCATCATCATCAACGCCGACAAGGTGGCCCTGTCCGGCAACAAGCGTGCCGACAAGATGGTCTACCGCCACTCCGGCTACCCGGGTGGTCTGACCGCGACCCCGATCGGCGAGGTCATCGACAAGGACGCCCGCAAGGCCGTCGAGAAGGCCGTGTGGGGCATGCTGCCGAAGAACCGCCTCGGCCGGCAGATCATCAAGAAGCTCAAGGTCTACAGCGGCCCGGCTCACCCCCACCAGGCCCAGCAGGCCGTCCCCTACGAGATCACCCAGATCTCCCAGTGACTTCGAACTGATCAGGACTGAGGACTTTCATCGTGACTGAGAACACGAACAACCAGGGCGAGGTCGAGGAGACCTTCGAGACCGACGAGCAGGGTGTCGCCTACACCAGCGAGACCTCCCCGTCGGCCGTCGTCAGCGCCCGCCCCGCGACCATCGCCCCCGGCGCGGCCACCGGCCGTCGCAAGGAGGCCGTCGCCCGCGTCCGCCTCGTGCCCGGCAACGGCACGTGGACCATCAACGGCCGCACCATCGAGGACTACTTCCCCAACAAGCTGCACCAGCAGGTCGTCAACGAGCCGTTCGCGGCTCTCGGCCTCGAGGGCCGCTTCGACGTCATCGCCCGCATCCACGGCGGTGGCATCACCGGCCAGGCCGGTGCGCTCCGCCTCGGCGTGGCCCGCTCGCTCAACGGCATCGACCTCGACGCCAACCGGCCCACCCTCAAGAAGGCTGGCCTGCTGACCCGCGACGCCCGTGCGACCGAGCGCAAGAAGGCCGGTCTCAAGAAGGCCCGCAAGGCGCCGCAGTACTCCAAGCGCTGATCCTCGGATTCGCGCGTACGACGGGGCCACGCACCGCTGCTGCGGTCCGTGGCCCCGTCGCCCGTTTTGTGCACGACACGAGGGAGTAGGACGTGACCCGCATCTTCGGCACCGACGGTGTCCGCGGCCTTGCCAACGACAAGCTGACCGCCGAGCTGGCGCTCGACCTGGGCGTCGCCGCGGCGCGCGTCCTGGTGGCGCGCGGCGGCTTCGACCGGCCACGCCCGCTGGCCGTCGTCGGCCGTGACACCCGCATCTCGGGGCAGTTCCTCGAGCACGCGGTCGTCGCGGGCCTGGCCTCGGCCGGCGTCGACGTGCTGCGCCTGCGGGTGCTGCCGACGCCGGGCGTCGCCTACTTCACCGATGCACTCGGCGCCGACGTCGGTGTCGTCATCAGTGCCTCGCACAACCCGATGCCCGACAACGGCATCAAGTTCCTCGCCCGTGGCGGCGTCAAGCTCGACGACGCCGTCGAGCGCGAGATCGAGGAGCACCTCGGGCAGGACTGGGACCGCCCCACCGGCGCCGCCGTCGGCCGGGTCAAGCCCTACGGCCCCACCGTCCCCGAGTACGTCGACCACCTGATCCGCACGCTCGACGTACCGACCGGCAAGCCCCTGTCCGGCCTCAAGCTGGTCATCGACTGCGCCCACGGCGCCGCCAGCGAGGTCGGACCACGTGCGCTCGCCGAGGCCGGCGCGCAGGTCGTCACCATCGGCGCCTCGCCCGACGGCCTCAACATCAACTCCGGCTGTGGCTCCACCCACCTCGAGCTCCTGCAGAAGGCCGTCATCGACCACGGTGCCCACGCGGGCTTCGCGGTCGACGGCGACGCCGACCGCTGCCTCGCGGTCGACCACACCGGCGAGGTCGTCGACGGCGACCAGATCATGGCGATCCTGGCGCTGGCCCTCGACGACGCCGGGAGCCTCGTCGACCGCACGCTCGTCGCCACCGTGATGAGCAACCTGGGCCTGCTGCAGGCCATGCGCACGGCCGGCGTCGAGGTCATCCAGGCGGCCGTGGGCGACCGCTACGTCCTCGACGAGATGCGCCGCGGTGGCTACAGCCTCGGCGGAGAACAGTCCGGGCACGTGATCCTGCGCGAGCACGCGACGACCGGCGACGGCGTCCTGACCGCCCTGCACGTCGCCCGGCGGATGGCAACGACCGGCCGCACGCTGCGTGACCTCGCCGGTGTGATGACCCACCTGCCACAGGTGCTCGTCAATGTCTCCGGTGTCGACCGCACCCGCACCGACGACCCCGAGCTCGCCTCGGCCGTCGCCGCCGCGGAGGCCGAGCTCGGCGACTCCGGCAGGGTGCTGCTGCGGCCCTCCGGCACCGAGCCGCTCGTGCGGGTCATGGTCGAGGCGCCGACGGCCGAGCAGGCCCAGCAGGTCGCCGACCGGCTCGCGGACGTCGTCCGCACGCGGCTGGCGGTCTGACCCGGGCGCACGAATGGCCGGGCCCGAGAGCCCGGCCATGCGCACCGTGATGGGGGTGTGGGGGTCACGCGGACCCTTCGGAGGTCACTTCCAGACGACCGGTTCTCCGTCGTAGGAGTTGTAGTCGCCCTCACGCGGCGCGTATTGGGCGGCCGCGACCTCCGTGCTCTCCTGTGCCAGGTAGGTCACGCAGGTCTCGAAGGAGGCGCCGTCGCTGAAGTCGCCCGGGAAGGTCTCCTCCTCGCACGGCGCGAAGTCGCCGATGATGTAGATCGTCTGCGCCTTCTCGCCGTCGGGGAGCAGCCCCTCGATCGACTCGTTGATCGAGTAGTTGCCGAGCTCCGCGCTGCCGGAGACGCCGGTGACCGTCACCTGGATGTAGTACGGCACGAAGCCGGCTGCCTGGTCGCCCAGGTCGAGCGGCTCGAGATCCGCCGGGGTGCCCACGGTGATCTCGTCGACGACCACCTGGACCGTGCCCGACCCGTCGCCTGACGAGAACGACACGGTGGCCGCCTCCCCGAGCGCCAGCTCGGTGCCGGCGGGGGTGAGGTCCCCTGACGGCACAGCCTGCGAGGTGCTCTCGGTCGCCTCGGTGCTGGCGTCGTCGGTCGGCTCCTCGGTCTCGTCGGTGGCCTCCTCCGACGTGGTGTCCTCGTTGTCGGGCTCGTCGTCACCGCAGGCGGTGAGGGCCAGGCTGGAAGCGGCGAACAGGGCGGACATCGTGGCGATCGTCTTGCGCGTTCTCATACGCGCCCTCCTGCCCGTCGCGGTCCCCGCGAAACGCGGGGCATCTCACAGCTTGCGCAGGCGGACGTACTGGACCGAGTGGTCCTTGGCCTTGCGCAGCACGAGGGTGGCGCGTGATCGCGTGGGCAGGACGTTCTGCTCGAGGTTGGGTCCGTTGATGGCGTCCCAGATCCGGCGAGCCTCGTCGACGGACTCGTCGTGGGTCAGCCCGGCGTACTTGGCGAAGTAGGACGACGGGTCGCGGAACGCCGTCTCGCGCAGCCGGAGGAAGCGGTCGACGTACCAGTTGCGGATGTGGTTGGTGTTGGCGTCGACGAAGATCGAGAAGTCGAAGAAGTCCGACAGGCCGAGGGTGCCCCGGCCGTCCTCGCGCACCCGCGCGGGCTGCAGGACGTTGAGTCCCTCGATGATCACGATGTCGGGCCGCTTGACGACGATCCGCTCGTCGGGCACGACGTCATAGACGAGGTGGGAGTAGACGGGCGCCTCGATCTCGTCCTTGCCGGACTTGATGTCGATGACGAACTTCAGCAGCGCCCGGCGGTCGTAGGACTCCGGGAACCCCTTGCGCTGCAGCAGGCCGCGCCGCTCCAGCTCCGCGTTGGGGTAGAGGAAGCCGTCGGTGGTGACGAGGGCGACGTTGGGGTGCTCGGGCCAGCGGGCGAGCATCTGCTGGAGCACGCGCGCAGCGGTGGACTTGCCGACCGCGACCGAGCCGGCGAGGCCGATGACGAAGGGTGTGCGTGGCGGCACCTCACGGTGCAGGAAGGCCTCCTGCTGACGGTGCAGCGTGGAGGCGCTGCTCACCCGCAGGCTGAGCAGCCGCGACAGCGGCAGGTAGACGTCGCGGATCTCCTGGAGGTCCAGGGCGTCGCCGATGCCGCGCAGCCGCATCACCTCGTCCTGGGTGAGCGGGCTGCGCTCGAGGTCGGTCTCCGAGGCCAGCCGCGCCCACATGGCACGGTCGAGCTCGACGTAGGGCGAGGACTCCCGGGGCGACTCGTCGCCCGGAAGGATGCCCGTCTGCTGGCCGGCTGCCATGGGAGGATTGTTCCAGTCGTCACACCGGCCCGTGCGGGGCGTCCCCGATCCGGTCTCCCGGGGCCTCCATGACCTAGAGTTACCGGCCATGTGCGGGATCGTCGGATATGTCGGGCCCCGGTCGGCCCAGGACACCGTCATCGACGGTCTGCGGCGGCTGGAGTACCGCGGCTATGACTCTGCCGGCGTCGCCGTCGTGTCCGACGGCCGGCTGCTGGTCGAGAAGCGCGCCGGCAAGCTCGCCAACCTGGAGAAGGTGCTCGACGACGCGCCGCTGCCGACGGCCCACACCGGCATCGGGCACACCCGCTGGGCCACCCACGGCCCGCCCAACGACGTCAACGCCCACCCGCACACCGGCGGTGCCCGCCGGGTCGCGCTGGTCCACAACGGCATCATCGAGAACTTCGTCGAGCTCCGCGAGCGGATCGAGGCCGACGACCACGTGCTGCTCTCCGACACCGACACCGAGATCGTCGCCCACCTCGTCGAGCTGCAGGTGCAGTCCGGTGTCGACCTGACGACCGCGATGCAGCGGGTGTGCCAGCAGCTGGACGGCGCGTTCACGCTCGTGGCCGTCGACTCCGAGGAGCCGGACAAGGTCGTCGCCGCGCGCTGCAACTCGCCCCTGGTGGTCGGCCTCGGCGAGGGTGAGAACTTCCTCGGCTCCGACGTCGCGGCGTTCATCGAGTTCACCCGCGAGGCGCTCGAGCTCGGCCAGGACCAGATCGTCGTCATCACCCGCGAGGGCGTCGAGGTCATGGACTTCTGGGGCCGCCCCGCAGACGCGAAGCAGTTCCACGTCGACTGGGACCTCTCCGCGGCGGAGAAGGACGGCCACGACTGGTTCATGCGCAAGGAGATCTTCGAGCAGCCCCGCGCGGTCGCGGACTCGTTGATCGGGCGCCGCACGGCGCGCGGCCAGCTGCAGCTGGACGAGATGCGTCTCGCCGACGAGGAGATCCGCGAGCTCGACAAGATCATCATCATCGCCTGCGGCACGTCCTTCTACGCCGGCATGGTCGCCAAGTACGCGATCGAGCACTGGACCCGCACGCCCGTCGAGGTCGAGCTCGCCTCCGAGTTCCGCTATCGCGACCCGATCGTCGACAACACCACGCTGGTCGTCGCGATCAGCCAGTCGGGCGAGACCGCCGACACCCTGCAGGCGATCCGGCATGCACGCGAGCAGCGCGCCAAGGTCCTGGCGATCTGCAACACCAACGGCTCCTCCATCCCTCGCGAGTCCGACGCGGTCATCTACACCCACGCCGGCCCCGAGATCGGCGTCGCCTCCACCAAGGGCTTCCTGACCCAGCTCGTGGCCTGCTACCTCCTCGCGCTCTACATCGCGCAGGTCAAGGGCACCCGCTTCGGTGACGAGATCGACGAGATCATGGAGCAGCTCGAGGAGATCCCCGCACACATCGACACCGTGCTGGCCGACGCCGACCAGGTCTATGAGCTGGCCCGTGAGCACGTCTCGACGAGCTCGGTGCTCTTCCTCGGCCGTCACGCCGGCTACCCGGTGGCGCTCGAGGGCGCGCTCAAGCTCAAGGAGCTCGCCTACATCCATGCCGAGGGCTTCGCCGCCGGTGAGCTCAAGCACGGCCCGATCGCGCTGATCGACGAGGGCCTGCCGGTGCTCTGCGTCGTGCCCCCCAAGGGCCGCGACCAGCTGCACGGCAAGATGCTCAGCGGCATCCAGGAGGTCCGCGCCCGCGGCGCCCGCACGATCTGTCTCGCCGAGGAGGGCGACACCTCGATCGAGCCGTACGCCGACGTGCTGCTGCGGCTGCCGAAGGTCCCTGTCCTCCTGCAGCCGCTCGTGGCGATCATCCCGCTGCAGCTCTTCGCCTGCGAGCTCGCCACCGCGCTCGGTCACGACGTGGACCAGCCGCGCAACCTCGCCAAGTCCGTCACGGTCGAATAGCCGGGCAGGGGTCGCGGTCGTGGCGGTGGTGGGCGTCGGGATCGACGTGTGCGAGATCGCCCGGTTCACGGAGTCGTGCCGTCGTACTCCTGCGCTGGTGACGAAGCTGTTCGTCGAGGCGGAGCGGGACCGGCCGATGAGCTCCCTGGCTGCTCGCTTCGCCGCGAAGGAGGCCCTGGCCAAGGCGCTCGGCGCACCGGCCGGGATGGCCTGGCACGACGCGGAGGTCGTCTCCGAGGAGACCGGCCGCCCACGCTTCGTCCTGCGCGGCACGGTCCTCGCCCAGGCCGACCGGCTCGGCGTCGGCTCGGTCCACCTCTCGCTCACCCACGACGGTGGGATCGCCTCGGCCGTCGTGGTGCTGGAGACCTGATGCTGCGGGCGCACACCGTCGATCAGGTCCGCGCCGCCGAGGCCGCGCTGATGACCACCTTGCCCGAGGGGACGCTCATGCAGCGTGCGGCCCACGGCCTCGCCTACGCCGTCCTCGACTTCCTCGGCGGGCGGGGCTACGGACGGCGGGTGCTGCTGCTCGTCGGGTCCGGCGACAACGGCGGCGACGCGCTCCACGCTGGCGTGGTGCTGGCCCGCCGCGGTGTCCAGGTCGAGGCATGGCTGCTGGGGGAGTCCACGCACGACGCCCTCGCCGCCTTCCGGGCCGCCGGCGGCCGGGTGGGTCGTCCACGCGGGGGCCGGGACTTCGACGTGGTGGTGGACGGGATCGTCGGCATCGGCGGGCGACCGGGGCTGCGGTCGGCTGCCCAGGAGGCGCTCGCGGCGGTGGCGGACGTATCCGTGGTCGCGGTCGACACCCCGTCCGGGGTCGGGGTCGACACCGGTGAGATCCACGGCCCGCACGTCCACGCCGACCTCACCGTCACCTTCGGCACCCACAAGGCCTGTCACCTGCTCGACCCGGCGGCCGCGGCGAGCGGCGCGATCCATCTGGTCGACATCGGGCTCACCCTGCCACCGGCGCAGGTCGAGGCGCTGCAGGCGGCCGACGTCGCCTCCCTCGTGCCACGGCCCGAGCCCGACGCCCACAAGTACACCCGCGGTGTCGTCGGCGTCCGCGCCGGCTCGGCCGCCTATCCCGGCGCGGCCCTGCTCAGCGTCGCCGGGGCGTCCTGCGGCCTGGCCGGCATGGTGCGCTTCGTGGGCGATCCCACCGTCGCCGACCGGGTTCGCGACCACCACCCGGAGGTGGTCGGCGCCGGGCGGGTGCAGGCGTGGGTCGTCGGCTCCGGGGCCGACGCGGACGCGGAGGCGATGCTGCGAGCCGCCCTGGAGGACGACGTCCCGGTGGTCGTGGACGCCGATGCCCTCCGGCACGTCGACGGCCCGGTCGGCGTACCTGCTGTCCTGACGCCGCATGCCGGCGAGCTGGCCGCGATGCTCGACGTCGAGCGTTCCGAGGTCGAGGCCGCGCCGCTGGCCCATGCCCGCTCCGCGGCCCGGGAGTACGACGCCGTCGTGCTGCTGAAGGGCAGGCGGACCACGATCGCCCGACCCGACGGGCTGGTCCGGGTCACGACGACCGGGACGCCGTGGCTGGCCACCGCAGGCGCGGGCGACGTGCTGGGCGGCCTGATCGGCGCGCTGCTCGCCGCCGGCCTCGACCCGTTCGACGCCGCGTCGGTCGGCGCCTGGCTCCACGGCGCCGCGGCGACGCTGGCGAGCGGGGGCGGTCCGGTCGTGGCGAGCGACGTCGCCACCGCCCTGCCCCGCGTCGTGGCGACCCTCCCGGCTCCGTGATCGTCCGGATGGGAGAATCGACCGCATGACCTCCCCGCTCGGCCCGGCCGAGATCGTCGTCGACCTGGCGGCGGTCCGGGCCAACGCGCGGCTGCTGCGGGAGACGGCGGGGGTGCCGCTGATCGCGGTCGTGAAGGCCGATGCCTACGGCCACGGGATGGTCGAGTGCGCGCGTGCGGCACGCGAGGGCGGCGCCGAGTGGCTGGCGACGGCGACGGTCGAGGAGGCGCTGCGACTGCGGGAGGCCGGTGACGAGGGGCCGCTGCTGTGCTGGATCACCGCACCCGGCGCGCCCCATGCGGCGGCCGCCGACGCAGGGATCCAGGTGTCGGCCTATGACGTCGCCGAGCTCGACGCGATGGCCGTGGCGTTCGTCGACCGGGCCGAGCCCGCCGACATCCAGCTCAAGGTCGACACCGGCCTGTCCCGCGGCGGTGCGCCACGGTCGATGTGGGACGAGTTCTTCGTTCGCGCCCGCGCGGGTGAGCTGGAGGGACGCTGGCGGGTCCGCGGCATCTGGTCCCACCTGGCCTGTGCCGACGAGCCGGACCATCCGGCCAACGACGCGCAGGAAGCCGCCTTCAGGGACGCGCTCGACCTCGCCGCGACCCACGGCCTGCGGCCCGACCTGCGCCACCTCGCCAACTCTGCGGCCACGATCCTGCGTCCGTCCGCCCGCTTCGACGCGGTCCGCTGCGGCATCGCCCTCTATGGCCTGGACCCGGCGCCGGGGGAGGCGACCGACATCGGGCTCGTCCCGGCGATGACCGTCCGCGCCCCCCTGGCGATGGTCAAGATGCTCGCCGCGGGCGACGGCGTGTCCTACGGCCACCGCTGGGTCGCCGACCGCGCCACGACCGTGGGCCTCGTGCCGGTGGGCTACGCCGAGGGCATCCCGCGCGCCGCCTCCCGGCCCGGTGCCGGTGACGCCGCCGCCCATGTCATGGTGGCCGGCAAGCAGCGTCCGCTGCGCGGCACCGTGAGCATGGACCAGGTCATGGTCGACCTCGGCGGCGACGAGCCGTCGACCGGCAGCGAGGTCGTCCTGTTCGGCCGGCCGGCCGACGGCGTACCCACCGCCCAGGACTGGGCCGAGGCGTGCGGCACCATCAACTACGAGATCGTGACGAGGATCGGGGGCCGCATGAGCCGCAGGTACGTCGACGGCCATGTCGCCGGGGGCACGGCGTGAGGGCCCGGGGCCGGATCCTCGGGGCGGCGGCCGGGGCACTCGGTCTCGCCGCTGCCGGCACCGCGGTCGGCGTCGTGCGCCAGCAGCGGGCCATCAGCCGTCGCGCGGGCGCCGACATCCCGTTCGGGTCGCTGCGCTCGACGCCGCAGACCGTCGTCGCCGAGGACGGTCTGGCGCTCCACGTCGAGGTCGACGAGGTCGCCCCCGCTGCCACGGGCGCCGTCGACCGCCTGCTGCGGCGCGGCGACGGCACGCCGCCGGTCACCGTGGTGTTCGTCCACGGGTTCTGCCTCAACCTCGACTGCTGGCACTTCCAGCGGGCCGCCTACCGCGGTCTCGTCCGCACGGTCTACTACGACCAGCGCTCGCACGGACGCTCCGGCAACTCAGACCGGGCCCACTCGACGATCGACCAGCTCGGCCGCGACCTTCGCGCGGTGCTCGACGCCGCCGTGCCCGAGGGCCCGGTCGTCCTCGTCGGCCACTCCATGGGCGGGATGTCGATCGTCGCGTTCGCCGAGCAGTTCCCCGAGCAGATCGGGACCCGCGTCGTCGGCGTCGGCCTCGTCTCGACCACCGCCGGTGGCCTCGACCCGGGCAAGATCCTGCTGCCGATGGTGCCCGCGCGGCTCAGCGGCGCCTTCACGAAGAGCGCGGTCCGCACGTTGCAGCGCGGACACCGGGGCATCGACGTGCTGCGGCGCACCGGACGCAGCATCGCCATGGTCGCCGCCGACCGGATCTCCTTCGGCGGCCCGGTCCCCAAGGGCTACGTCGAGTTCATGGACGAGATGCTGGCGGCCACGCCCTTCGAGGTCGTCGCGGAGTTCTTCCCGTCCTTCGGCGACCTCGACAAGTTCGACCACGTCGAGGCGTTCTCGTCGGTCCCCACCTCCATCATCTGCGGGACCGCCGACCGGCTCACCTCGATCGGTCACTCCCGCAAGCTGCACTCGCGGATCGAGGGCTCGCGACTCCTCGAGTGCGAGGGCGCCGGCCACATGGTCACGATGGAGCGTCACGACCTCGTCAACGCCGAGCTCGACCAGCTGATCACCGCGGCGAGCACGAGGGCCACGCATCGATGACCTCGTCGGACTGTCTGGAGATCCGCAGCGTCGGACCCGAGGCGGCGGCGGAGGTGCTGGCCGTCGTGCAGGCGGCCTTCGCGGCGCGCCCCGCGCTCGACCCGCCGGCCGACGCGCTCGCCGAGACCGAGGAGACGATCGGCGGCCTGCTGGCCTCGGCCGGCGGACTCCTCGCCACCGCTGACGGTCGCCCCGTCGGCGCCGTGATCCTCGATCCGGTCGGGACGGCGATCTATCTGCGCCGCTTCGGCGTCGACCCGACGGCACAGGGCCGCGGGATCGCCCGTCTGCTCGTCCGGGCCGGGCTCGCCGAGGCGAGCCGGCGGGGTTGTCGTCGCGTGGTGATCCTGGCGCGACCCGAGCTGCCCCGCACCACGGGCTTCTGGCGTGACATGGGCTTCGTCGAGACGGCCCGCCCGGCGCCGTACGTCGAGATGGCGCGGCCCGTCCCCGTCGTGCGCGACGTCCCGTCCGCCGACGCGATGCGCGAGCTCGGCGGGCGGGTCGCTCGCGTCGTCGCCGCCGGCGACGTGATCGTGCTGAGCGGGGAGCTGGGCGCTGGCAAGACAACGTTCACGCAGGGCCTGGGGGAGGGGCTCGGGGTCCGCGGCGGCGTCACGTCGCCGACCTTCGTCATCGCCCGGGTCCACCCCTCGCTCGTCGACGGACCGCCGCTCGTGCACGTCGATGCCTATCGTCTTGGCGGCCACGCCGAGCTCGACGACCTCGACCTCGACGCCGACCTCGCGGACGCCGTGACCGTCGTCGAGTGGGGCACCGGCCTCGCCGAGGGCCTGGCCGACGACAGGCTCGAGATCCGGATCGACCGGGCGACGGCGACCGTCGAGGTCGACGCCGAGGCCGATCCGCGCATCGTCGAGATCGACCCCGTCGGTCAGCGCTGGCTCGACGTCGACCTCGCCGCCGCCTTGCGGATCGACCTGGCCTGAACCTCCCGGGACCCGGTCCCGCGGACCCCCGTCCCGGTACTCGTGGGCCTCCGGTGCCATCAGGACCGTCCTCGAGCAGGTCCCCCCGACCCGTGCCGGATTCCTAACCTCGACCCAGGTCCAGGACAGGGATGTCGGGGGGTGGCGCAGGATGCGCGGAACGAAGTGGAGCGTGGCGCCGATGGTGGCGTCACTGGTGGCGATGCTCGTCGTCGTGGCGTCGTTGGCGGCGACGCCGGCCGGCGCGGAGCCGACCGCGCGGCGCGCGGCGAGCCCGGTGCTCGACCGACCCGCGCCGCGGTCGACCGGCGTGGTGTTCTCCGGACGCGCCCGGCCCCGGGCCGTCGTACGGCTGCAGGTGCGGGGCAACCGCTGGATCACGCTGCGCTCGACCCGTGCGGCCCGCAACGGCGCCTATCGGCTGGTGACCACCTATCCGAAGGCGGTGCGTGCCTACCGCGTCGTCTCGGGCGGGCGGTCCAGCGCCATCCGCCGGGTCGGGCCGAAGGCGCAGCCCGCCCCCGCACCGTCCGACGCCTGCGGCGTGCGGCCGAAGCGGGCAGACGGGAGCCACTACTCCTGCACGATGGTGGAGGAATTCGACGGCACGGAGCTGGACCCCACCCGCTGGGTCGCCAACAACGTCCTCGAGTACGGCGACATCTGCTTCCGCAACGATGCCCCGTCGGTCGAGGTGAGTGGCGGCACCCTGCAGCTGCGGGTCGCCCCGGCGACCGAGGAGCGCAACTGCCCGCTGCGGCCCGACGGCACGCGCGGGAAGTACGTGTCGGGATGGATCTCGACCTTCCAGCGCTGGAGCCAGCAGTACGGGCGCATCGAGTCGAGGATGAAGGTCCAGGACACCGACTTCCCCGGCCTGCACGAGGGCTTCTGGATGTGGCCCGACATCCGCTACGGCTCGGCGAGTGACTGGCCCAACACCGGCGAGATCGACATCGCCGAGACCTACTCCTCGCACCCGGACCTGATGATCCCCTTCCTGCACTACAGCGCGGACAGCGGGGGAGCGGTCAACGGACTCAACACGGCCTGGAACTGCACCGCCCGACGTGGGCAGTGGCACCGCTATGCCCTCGAGTGGACCGCGGACCGGCTGGAGTTCCAGGTCGACGGCAAGACCTGCCTGGTCAACACCGACGGGGCGGAGACCTTCCGCAAGAGGTTCACCGTCGCCTTCACCCAGCTGCTGGGCAACGGCGTCAACGCCTACGACGGGCGGGTCCCCCTGCCCGCGACGATGGAGGTCGACTGGGTCAAGGCGTGGCAGTGACGGGCCGGTAGCCTCGACGGCGTGCTGCTCGCCTTCGACACCGCCGCGCCGACCGTCACCGTCGCCCTCCACGACGGCACCGACGTGCTGGCTCAGGCGACCTCCGAGGCGGGGATGAAGCACGGCGAGCAGCTCGCGCCGCTCGTCCAGCGGGTCCTCGACGAGGCGTCGGCGACACCCGCCGACCTGACCGGCATCGCCGTCGGTGTCGGCCCCGGGCCCTTCACGGGGCTGCGCGTCGGCCTCGTCACGGCCCGCACCATGGCGCACGTCCTCGCCGTGCCGCTGCACGGCGTCTGCTCGCTGGACGCCCTCGCGCTGGAGGCCGTCGCGGCCGGGGAGGTCGAGGGGGCGTTCCACGTCGCCACCGCCGCCCGGCGCAAGGAGGTCTATCTCGCGTCCTACGACGCCACCGGGCGGCGCGTCTCCGGACCGCTCGTCGACCGGCCGGCCGTCCTGGCGACCACCGACCCCGTCGTCGGGGAGGGCGCGCGCCTCTATCCCGACGCGTTCCCCGACGGACGCGCGCCGCTGCGCCCCGACGCCGGCTGGCTCGCCCGCGGCGTGGTGACCGGCCGGGTCGAGGTGCTGCCCGCCGAGCCGCTCTATCTGCGCCGGCCCGACGCGCAGATCCCCGCCGCGCCCAAGGCGCTCTCGTGATCCGCGCCGCCGCGCCGGGCGACGTGGACCGGCTGGTCCGCCTCGAGAGCGACTGCCAGGGAGTCGACGCATGGTCGCCGCAGCTCGTGAGCGACGGCGTGACCGGTGCCCTGCCCACGATCGCCTGGCTCATCGACGAGGGGCGCGACGGCTACGCCGTGGCCTCCTACGTCGACGACGTGGTCGAGCTGCAGCGCATCGGCGTCGATCCCGGGCTGCGCCGCTCGGGCCTCGGCAGCCGGCTCCTCGAGGCCGTCGTCGACCGAGCGGAGGGAGCAGCGCGGGTGCTGCTGGAGGTGCGGGAGGACAACGCCGCCGCCCGCGCGTTCTATGCCGCGCACGACTTCGCCGAGGTGCACCGGCGTCCCCGCTACTACCGCGACGGCGCGACCGCGCTGGTGCTGCAACGTGACCTGCGAGACGAGCGGGACGGGAGTGACGACGGTGAGTGACGAGCCCCTGGTCCTCGGGATCGAGACCTCCTGCGACGAGACCGGCGTCGGCATCGTCCGGGGCACGACGCTGCTGGCCGATGCGGTCGCCAGCAGTGTCGAGGAGCATGCGCGGTTCGGTGGCGTCGTACCCGAGGTCGCGAGCCGGGCCCACCTCGAGGCGATGGTGCCCACCATCCAGCGGGCGTGCGACACGGCCGGGATCGCCCTGGCGGACGTCGACGCGATCGCGGTGACCCACGGCCCCGGTCTCGCCGGCGCGCTGCTGGTCGGCGTGGCCTCGGCGAAGGCGCTCGCCCTGTCGCTCGGCAGGCCGCTCTATGGCGTCAACCACCTCGCCTCGCACGTCGCGGTCGACCAGCTCGAGCACGGTCCGCTGCCGGAGCCGTGCCTGGCGCTGCTGGTCTCCGGCGGGCACTCGAGCCTGTTGCGGGTCACCGACATCACCGGCGGCGAGGGGCCGGGCCTCGGGGTCGACCCGATGGGCGCGACGATCGACGACGCGGCGGGGGAGGCCTTCGACAAGGTGGCCCGGCTGCTCGGCCTGCCCTTCCCGGGCGGTCCGCACATCGACCGGGTCGCCCGCGAGGGTGACCAGGTCGCGATCGACTTCCCGCGTGGCCTGAGCAGCCGCCGCGACCTCGAGCGCCACCGCTTCGACTTCTCCTTCTCCGGGCTCAAGACCGCGGTCGCCCGCTGGGTCGAGGCCCGCGAGCGCACGGGTGAGCCCGTTCCGGTCGCCGATGTCGCCGCGTCCTTCCAGGAGGCCGTCTGCGACGTACTCGTCCGCAAGGCGCTGGACGCCGCGAGCAGCGAGGGCATCGAGGACCTGATGATCGGTGGCGGGGTCGCCGCCAACTCCCGCCTGCGCGCCCTCGCCGAGGAGCGGGCCGCGAAGCTCGGGATCCGGGTCCGCGTCCCGCGCCCGGGCCTGTGCACCGACAACGGGGCGATGGTCGCCGCCCTCGGCGCGGAGATGGTGGCGCGCGGTCGGACTCCTTCCTCCCTCGACCTCCCCGCCGACTCCTCCCTGCCCGTCACCGACGTCCTCGCCCGCTGACCCCGAGCACCGCCCGCTAGGTTGGTGACCCCCCGAACAACTCGTCGTCCAGGAGGACTGATGCAGCAGGTCAAGGCCGTCGTCGCGATGGCCAAGGGAGCGCCCGTCGAGATCGTCACGATCAACGTGCCGGACCCGGGTCCGGGCGAGGCCGTGGTCAAGGTGCTGACCTGCGGGGTCTGCCACACGGACCTGCACTACCGCGAGGGCGGCATCAACGACGACTTCCCGTTCCTGCTGGGCCACGAGGCCGCGGGCGTGGTCGAGTCGGTCGGTCCCGACGTCACCGACGTGGCGCCCGGCGACTTCGTCGTCCTCAACTGGCGTGCGGTGTGCGGCGAGTGTCGGGCCTGCAAGCGCGGCGACCTGCACTACTGCTTCGCCACCCACAACGCCACGCAGAAGATGACGTTGGCCGAGGGTGATCTGGCCGGCACCGAGCTGAGCCCGGCGCTCGGCATCGGCGCCTTCGCGGAGAAGACCCTGGTCGCCGCCGGCCAGTGCACCAAGGTCGACCCCGACGCCCGCGCGGCTGCCGTCGGTCTGCTCGGCTGCGGCGTGATGGCGGGCATCGGCGCAGCAATCAACACCGGTGCGATCACGCGGGGTCGCAGCATCGCGGTCATCGGTTGCGGCGGTGTGGGCGTGGCGGCGATCGCGGGCGCCGCGCTGGCCGGTGCGAGCCCGGTCATCGCCGTCGACATCGACGCCAAGAAGCTCGCCAAGGCCAAGGAGATGGGTGCGACCCACACGGTCGACTCCTCCCAGGTCGACCCGGTCGAGGAGATCAAGCGGATCTGCGCGCAGACCTACGACGGCGCCGACGGCGCCGACGTCGTGGTGGAGGCGGTCGGTCGCCCGGAGACGTGGAAGCAGGCGTTCTATGCCCGCGACCTCGCCGGCACCGTGGTCCTGGTCGGCGTGCCGACCCCGGACATGAAGGTCCCCGACATCCCGCTGATCGACGTCTTCGGCCGCGGTGGTGCGCTGAAGTCCAGCTGGTACGGCGACTGCCTGCCCAGCCGCGACTTCCCGATGCTGGTCGACCTCTACCGCCAGGGCCGGCTCGACCTCGACGCCTTCGTCACCGAGGAGATCGGCCTGGGTGACATCGAGGCGGCGTTCGACAAGATGCACCACGGCGACGTACTCCGCTCGGTGGTCGTGATCTGATGGCCGGGCAGGTGCGGGTCGACCACGCCGTCTCGACCGGGACGTTCTCCCTCGACGGCGAGACCTTCGACGTCGACAACAACATCTGGGTGATCGGCGACGACGACGAGTGCGTCGTCATCGACGCCCCCCACTCCGTCGACGACATCCTCGCCGTCGTCGGTGAGCGCCGGGTCAAGGCGATCGTGTGCACCCACGCCCACGACGACCACGTCCGCGTCGCCCCGGCGCTGCGGGAGAAGGTCGTCGCGCCGATCCTGCTGCACCCCGACGACAGGCCGCTGTGGGAGCTCACCCACACCGACCACCTCTGGGATCTCGACCTCGCGGACGGACAGACCCTCGACGTCGGCGGGACGACGCTCACCGTGCTCCACACACCCGGCCACGCTCCCGGCGCGGTCTGCCTCTATGCATCCGAGCTGGGCCAGGTGTTCACCGGCGACACGCTCTTCTGCGGCGGACCCGGCGCGACGGGCCGCTCGTTCAGCGACCGGCCGACCCTCGAGGACTCGATCCGGGCCAAGCTGTTCGCGCTGCCCGACGACACGGTCGTGCACACCGGCCACGGCGACGACACCACTATCGGCGCCGAGGCGGCCGCGCTCGGCCGCTGAGCCGGCGTACCGTGGGCGAACCGAGAGGAGGCGGGATGACCGACGGCTACTTCCCCGAGGGATCGATGCTGCGGTTCGTGCAGTCGCATCGCGCCGTGGGCCAGACCTATGGGCAGCGGGCACTGATCATCGGTGCCACCCATCCGGTGCCCTACGTCGGCACGTCCCAGTCGACGCTGGCGAAGGAGCGCCCGTTCGAGCGGTTGGCGCGCACAGCGCTCGCGTTCGAGACCATCTACTTCGCGCCGCGGGCCGAGGCCGATCGCCTGCTGCGGGCGGTGCACTCCATGCACCACAAGGTGCGGGGCGAGCTCGACCGCGACGAGGGCGGGTTCGGCAAGGGGACGCCGTACGACGCCTTCGACCCCGAGCTGATGCTGTGGACCATGGCCATGCTGGCCGACTCCTCGCGGGTCGCGTTCGAGACGTTGGTCCGTCCGTTGACCGCGGGCGAGAAGGACGAGCTGTGGGCCGACTGGGTCCGGTTCGGGGAGCTGTTCGGCATGCCGCGCGAGGTCGCTCCCGCGTCGGCCGCCGACTTCGAGCAGTGGATGGCCGACTGGTACGCGTCGGGTCGCCTGCACCTCACCGACGAGGCCCGGGTCGTGGGCCGCGCCATTGCCACCGACATGCCGGTGCCGCGGCTGATGACGCCCGGCATCAAGGCGACCAACCTGGCCGTGATGGGGATGCTGCCCGGTCCGGTCCGTGAGCTGTTCGGCCTGCGCTGGACTCCCGCCCACCAGGCGGCGTGGCGGCTCGTGACCGCGGGGGTGCGGCTGTCCCAGCGGGTCGTGCCCGACCGGATCCGGATCGGCGACAACGGCGACCTGCACCGGCTGGTGATCCGCAGTGAGCAGGCGGTCGTGGCGCGGGGGCGCCGGACCATGGAGCTGCCCGCGGCGTGAGCCGCACCCGTCAGTGCGGTGCGACCAGCAGCGCGGTGCCCTCGCCGGCGACCCGGGTCAGCACGATGGTCGCCTCCGCGTCGCCCTGCAGTGCGAGCCGCTTGCGGAGCGCCTCGGGTGACACCTCCACGCCGCGCTTCTTGATCGTGAGGGTGCCGACGCCGCGCTCGCGCAACGCCGCCTTCAGCTGCTTCTCGCGATAGGGGAGCTCCTCGATGACGCGGTAGCCGCGGGCGAAGGGGGTGCGGAACTGCTCGTCCGAGGTCACATAGGCGATGTGCGGGTCGAGGAGTCCGCCGTGCAGGCCGGCGGCGACCGCGGTCACCAGGCCGGCGCGGATGACCGCACCGTCGGGCTCGTAGAGGTGTGCGCCGATCGCGCGGACACCGACGGCTCCGGCGCCGGGGTCGTCCTCGTCGGTCAGCGTCGCCAGGCCGCCGGCGCCGATCACTGTCGCGCGGCGGGCCACGGTGGCGGTCCGGCCTGACCAGAGCGCCGCCTCCTTCACCTCGCCGTCGTCGCTGACCCACTCGGCCTCGACCCCCGCCGGCACCAGCCCGTGGGGGATCCCCGGAGCGACCTTGACGCACGCGTCACGGGCCAGCACCTGCTCCACCCAGCTCCACGGGGGTGTCCAGTCCTCGACGCGGAAGCTGCGCCCGGCGCCCGAACGGCGGGCGGGGTCGGCATAGGCGAGGTCGAAGCCGGAGTGGTCGAGCGTGGTCGCGTCGGCCACCTGCACGGCTCCGGGAAGTCCGAGTGCGGCGAGGTTGGCCTCCGCGATCGCCACCCGCACGGGGTCGAGGTCGACGCCCGCGACCACGATCCCGGCCCGGGCGGCGGCGAGCAGGTCGCCCCCTATCCCGCAGCCGAGGTCGATCAGCGTGCCGGCGCCGAACGCCGCTGCCCGCCCGGCCCGGTGATCGGCCACGCGGCGACGGGTCGACTGCTCCAGTCCGTCGGGCGTGAAGTACATCCGCGCGGCGTCCGGGCCGAGCTTTGCCTCGCCCCGCGCCCGCAGCTCCACCTGGGTGAGTGTCGCGGCCGCCCGGTCGCCTGTCGTCGTACGACGGAGGGCGGAGCCGGCGGCCAGGGCGTCCGTGCCCGAGGCGACGAGCGTGGTCGCCTCCGCCAGCAGGGCCTGGCCGTCGTCGGTCAGCAGCCAGCGGAAGGTGTCGAGGTCCACGCCCCGATCCTGTCAGGCCACAGGATCAGTGGCCGACGCGCTCCTCGTGCTGGGCGGCGGTCTCGTCGGCGTGGCCCGGCCACCACGCGGCGTGCCCGAGCAGTGCCGTGAGGGCTGGCGTGAAGAACAGCGACATGACGAACGCGACGATGAGGATGCCGACCGCGAGCGCGAAGCCCATCGACACGATGAGCGTGTTGCCGCCGAGCATCAGCGCCGCGAATGTGCCGGCGAGGATGATGCCGGCCGCGCCGACGGTGGGCCCGGCGTGGGTCACCGCCTGCCGCGCGGCCTCGCGCGGGTCCTTGCCCTCGCGGGCCTCCTCGCGCAGGCGCGCGATCATCAAGATGTTGTAGTCGGTGCCGAGTGCGGTCACGAACAGGTAGATGTAGATCGGCAGCATGAAGATCAGGCCGGGTTCGCCACCGATGTGCTGGAAGGCGATGACGGTGGTGCCCAGGGTCGCGGCGAAGCCCAGGCCGACCGCCGCCATCAGGAACCAGGGCGCGACCAGGCTGCGCAGCAGCAGCGCCAGGATGACCATGATGACGATCGCGGCGACCGGGAAGACGACCTTGTAGTCGCGGGCCATCGCCGTCGACATGTCGGCGAAGATGCCGGGCGTGCCGCCGACGTAGGCCTCGGTGCCCTCGGGTGCTGCGTCGTGAGCAGCGTCGCGGATCGGGCCGCCGACGTTGGTCTGCGCCGCGTCGGAGGTCGGGTCGTCGTGCAGGGTCAGGAAGAACTGGTAGGCGCCGCCCTCCTCGGAAGGCACCGGGCCCGCGACCTGGTCGACGCCCTTGGCCTCGCCGAGGGCGGTGGCGAAGTCGGTCAGTTGGTCCTCGCTGACGTCGGCGCCCTCGGCGTCGAGGAGCACCGGGACGGGCTCCGCGGCACCGGCGGAGAAGTGCTCCTGGAAGGTCTCGAGCGCCTCGGTCGACTCCACTCCGTCGGGCAGGCTGGAGTTGAAGTCGAACGACGGGTTGAAGCCGAGGGCGAAGATCGCGAGCACGGCCATCGCTCCGCCGGACGCGAGAGCGGTCGCTCCGGGGCGACGCCCGACGAGGTTGCCGAGCTTGTTGAAGGTGCCGTGCTCGGGCTCGGTCTGCCAACTCTTGGACGGCCAGAACAGCTTCTTGCCGAGGAGGGACACGATCGCCGGGACCAGGGTCAGCGCGGCGATCAGGGTGATGAACACGGCGATCGCGAGCGCCGGGCCGATCGCCCGGAAGATGCTGAGGGAGCTGAGGATCAGCGCCATGAACGCGACGATCACGGCGCCGCCGGCGGAGGCGATCGCCTCACCGGCACGGTCGATGCTGTGCTCGACCGCGGCCTTGACCTCGGCGCCCTCGCGAAGGCGCTCGCGGTGCCGGAAGAGGAAGAAGAGGATGTAGTCGGTGCCGACGCCGTAGAGCACGACGATGAGGATCTGCTGGACCGATGCGTCGGCCTTGAGGTCGAAGATGTCGTTGGCCCAGGCGATCGCGCCCGTGGCGATGACCGAGACGACGCCAACCACCACCACGGGCAGCAGGCAGATGAGCACGCTGCGGAAGATGAGGGCGAGCAGGCCGACGATGAGGACGACCGTGGCGATGCCGACGATCTGCAGGGTCTTCTCGCTCGAGTCCTGCGAGTCCAGGCCCTGGGGGACCGAGCCCGTCGCGCGGATCTCCAGACCGGTGTCCTCGGTCAGCTTCTCCAGCTCGTCGCGCAGGTCCTCGGCGTCGTCGAAGGCCTGCGGGTCGAAGCCGCTGGCGCCGTCGGCGAGCGGGATGACCGCGAACATCACGGTCTCGTCCTCGGAGAGGTTGGGCTCGCCGGCCTCGTCGACGGCGTAGACCTGCTGCTGGAAGGTCTTCTTGCCCAGTTTCGGCGCCAGCTCCTCGCCGATCGTGGCGACCTGCGCCTGGTCGTCGGCGGTGGGCGCGTCGCCGTCCTCGCGCTCGATCACGAGGATCGCTCCGGGCGTGAAGGCGTCGGAGAACTTCTCCTCCTGCAGCTGCAGCGCCTGGATCGACTCGTAGTGGTCGGGCAGGAACTCCGAGTTGTCCTGGGTGGACTCCAGGGCGGGCGCCGTGGCGCTCACGATCACGGCGATGAGCACCCAAGCGGCGATCACATACCAGCGGAAACGGGTCACGAAGCGGCCGAGGGCACCGAACATGATCAGCACGCTAGTGGGTGCCACCGGCTCAGGGTCAACCGACTTTGGTAGGAGGCCGTGTCCCCCTCCTCTGGCACTCGATTGTGTTGAGTGCTAGTTTCGGTGCTGGCACTCTCGCATCGAGTGTGCCAACGCTGGCAGGCAGCCCCGCGCTCGCCCGCCAGCGCCCCGGATGGAGTAACGACAGCACTAGAAAGTGGAGGTCGACATCGTGTCGGTCAACATCAAGCCGCTCGAGGACCGGATCGTCGTCAAGGCCGTCGAGGCGGAGCAGACCACCGCCTCCGGTCTGGTCATCCCCGACACCGCCAAGGAGAAGCCCCAGGAGGGCGAGGTCCTGGCGATCGGTCCCGGCCGCATCGACGACAACGGCAACCGCGTCCCGCTCGACGTGAACGTCGGCGACAAGGTCATCTACAGCAAGTACGGCGGCACCGAGGTCAAGTACTCCGGCCAGGAGTACCTCATCCTCTCGGCCCGCGACGTGCTCGCCATCGTCGGCTGACGCACCTGGCATCCCGGCTGGCGGCTTTGCCGCCGCTCGACGACCGCTCCGCTTTTCAGGTCGCCTTCGCGGCGGCGCCTTGCCAGCCGGGCGCCAGGCACGTCAGCTTTCCGCTTTCTTGAAGGAGTAGCAGTGCCCAAGATCCTGGAGTTCGACGAGAACGCCCGCCGTGCCCTCGAGCGCGGTGTCGACGCCCTCGCCAACACCGTCAAGGTGACCCTCGGCCCGAAGGGCCGCTATGTCGTCCTCGACAAGAAGTGGGGCGCCCCCACGATCACCAACGACGGCGTGACGGTCGCGCGGGAGGTCGAGCTCGACGACCCGTTCGAGAACCTCGGTGCCCAGCTCACCAAGGAGGTCGCGACCAAGACCAACGACGTCGCCGGTGACGGTACGACGACCGCGACCGTCCTCGCCCAGGCGCTCGTCCACGAGGGCCTGCGCGCCGTCGCGGCCGGCACCAACCCGATGGGCATCAAGCGGGGCATGGACGCCGCGGCCGCGGCCGTCAGCGAGGCGCTCCTGTCCGCTGCCCGCGAGGTCGACGACGAGAAGGACATCGCCTCCGTGGCGACCGTCTCCTCGCGCGACAGCCACATCGGCGACCTGCTCGCCGAGGCCTTCGGCAAGGTCGGCAAGGACGGCGTCATCACCGTCGAGGAGTCCAACACCCCCTCGACCGAGCTCGAGTTCACCGAGGGCATGCAGTTCGACAAGGGTTACCTGTCGGCCTACTTCGTGACCGACGCGGAGCGCCAGGAGGCCGTCCTCGACGACCCCTACATCCTCATCAACCAGGGCAAGATCTCGGCGATCGCCGAGCTCCTGCCGCTGCTGGAGAAGGTCATCCAGACCGGCAAGCCGCTCTTCATCCTCGCCGAGGACGTCGAGGGCGAGGCGCTCTCGACCCTGGTCGTCAACAAGATCCGCGGCACCTTCACCGCCGTCGCGGGCAAGGCGCCCGGCTTCGGCGACCGTCGCAAGGCGATCCTGCAGGACATCGCGATCCTCACCGGCGGCACGGTCATCTCGCCGGAGGTCGGCCTCAAGCTCGACCAGATCGGTCTCGAGGAGCTCGGCCAGGCGCGCCGCATCGTCGTCACCAAGGACAACACCACGATCATCGACGGCGCCGGCGAGGCCGACGCGGTCAACGGTCGCGTCGAGCAGATCAAGCGCGAGATCGAGGC
Organism: Nocardioides caeni; assembly: GCF_004912195.1. GTDB lineage: Bacteria > Actinomycetota > Actinomycetes > Propionibacteriales > Nocardioidaceae > Nocardioides > Nocardioides caeni. The sequence goes on along the minus strand of NZ_STGW01000009.1, from coordinate 83,499 downwards.
CTCGGACTCCGACTGGGACACCGAGAAGCTCCAGGAGCGCCTCGCCAAGCTCGCCGGCGGCGTCGTCGTCATCAAGGTCGGCGCGCACACCGAGGTCGAGCTCAAGGAGAAGAAGCACCGCATCGAGGACGCCGTCTCCGCGACGCGCGCCGCGATCGAGGAGGGCATCGTCGCCGGTGGCGGCTCGGCCCTCGTCCACGCGGTCTCGGTCCTCTCCGACGACCTCGGTCTCACCGGTGAGGAGGCCGTCGGCGTGCGCATCGTGCGCAAGGCCGCCGTCGAGCCGCTGCGCTGGATCGCCGAGAACGGCGGTGAGAACGGCTACGTCGTCACCCACAAGGTCGCCGAGCTCGGCGTCGGTCACGGCTACAACGCCGCGACCGGCGAGTACGGCGACCTCGTCGCCCAGGGCGTCATCGACCCGGTCAAGGTGACGCGCTCGGCCCTGGCCAACGCGGTCTCCGTCGCCGGCATGCTGCTGACGACCGAGACGCTGATCGTCGACAAGCCCGAGGAGGAGGAGCCGGCGGCCGCCGCCGGCCACGGTCACGGCCACGGCCACTGACCCTCGTCCCGCAGCACCCGGTCGCCTCTCGCGACCACGGCCCGGCCCGTCGTACCTCCTGGTGCGGCGGGCCGGTCCCGTTCTCCCACGAGGTGTGGCACTTCGGCGTCGAGGCGAAACATCGGTGATCGCTCCCGGTGACCTCCGTCTGGCATGGTGAACCCATGTTGTGGAGAGTCCGTGCCGGCCTGCCCGATCGTCCCGGAGCGCTCGCCGACCTCGCCGCGGCGTGTGGGCGCGCGGGCGTCAACATCCAGGCGGTGCAGGTGTTTCCCGACGGCGACTCGGTCACCGACGAGTTCGTGCTCCAGGTGCCACAGGACTGGCGCGGTGAGCAGCTGCGTCAGCTTGTCGACAGCGCCGGAGGTACGACGGTCTCGGCGATCCCCGTCACCACCGCCGCCCTGGAGGACCAGCCCACGCGCTACGTGCAGGCGGTGCGCGCGATCATCGCGCAGCCGGCGACCTTCCCGGACGTGGCGGCCCACCTGTTCGACGCCGACGTGACGCCGTCGGGCGAGGACGAGGACGTGCTCGAGATGACGGTCGGCGGCTCGGCGACGATCCAGATCCGCCGCAACCCGCCGTTCACCGCGACCGAGCGGGCCCGGGCGACCGCGCTCGCGGAGCTCGTGGGCGAGGTGCTGGATGCGCAGGCCCCGCCAGCACCGCACGTCCCCGGCGCGGGCGATCCGAGCTATGCGACGACGGCGGGCACGGTCACTGCCCTGGCAGGCGGCAAGGTGGCTGGCCGGGCCGAGGTGGCTCCGGGTGAAACGGCCGACGAGCCGTGGCCGGTCGACCTGTGGGTCGACCCGGCCTGGCAGCGCCGGGGTGTCGGCACGCGGCTGCTCGCCGACGTCGCGCGGGCAGCGCGGGCGCAGGGTGCCGACGAGATCGTGCTGACGGCGCCGTCGGACTCGCAGGCCGTCCTGCCCATGGTGCTGGCTGCCGGCATGCGCGGCCGGATCCGGATGGCGGGGGACTCCGTCACCGTCCGGATCGCGCTCAACGACTTCCGCCGCTGATCGCTCCCATCTCGCGGGACGCGTTGTCCCACCTCGCGCCGCCAGATCTCCCACTTCGCGCCGCCAGATGTCCCACCTCGTGTGGCGCAGATGACAGCACCGGCGACTTTGTGAACACATTCACAAGGGATACGGTCGAGGGGTGCTGGCTCCTGATGTCGTCACCGTCGCCCTGACCGATCTCGCCGATCTGCTCGCCGTGAGCGCGAGCGGGGATGCCGAGCCTGCCGGGCTGATGCCCGCGCGGCAGCAGATGGCGCTGTCCCTGGGGTGGCACATCATCCTCGCCTGCTTCGGCGTCGCCTTCCCGGCGATGATCTTCGCGATGCACGTCATCGGCATCCGCCGCAAGGACGACACCGCGCTCGAGCTGGCCAAGCGGTGGTCGAAGGTCTCGGCGGTGCTCTTCGCGATCGGCGCAGTGTCGGGCACGGTGCTCAGCTTCGAGATGGGCGTGCTGTGGCCCGGCCTGATGGGGACCTACGGTGACGTGCTCGGGCTGCCGTTCGCATTCGAGGGCCTGGCGTTCTTCCTCGAGGCGATCTTCCTCGGCATCTACCTCTACGGCTGGGGCCGGATGCCCCCCAGGCGGCACGTGCTGATGGTGCTGCCGATGGCCGTCACCGGGATCATCGGCGCCTACTGCGTGCTCGCCGTCAACGCCTGGATGAACGCGCCCGTCGGCTTCGACATCGTCGACGGCGAGGTCGCCAACGTCGAGCCGTGGGCGGTGCTCTTCAACCAGCAGTCGTTCCTGCAGTTCGCCCACATGTGGCTCGGCGCCTACATGGTCGCCGGCTTCTGCGTCGCCGGCGTCTATGCGGTCGGCCTGCTCCGTGGCCGTCGCGATCGCCACCACCGCCTGGGCTTCCTGGTCCCGTTCGTCTTCGCCTCGGTCGCCGCGGTCGCGCAGCCGTTCATGGGCCACGTGCTCGGCGCCGGTCTCGACGAGCGGCAGCCCGCGAAGCTCGCGGCGTTCGAGCTCGCCGAGACCACCGAGAGTCCGTCACCCCTACGGATCGGCGGGCTGCTCGTCGACGGCGAGGTCAAATGGGCCATCGACATCCCGCGCCTGGGCTCGCTGCTCGCGATGAACTCGCCCGACGAGCCCGTGCCCGGCCTCGACACCATCCCCGAGGAGGACCATCCGCCGGTCAACCTCACCCACCTGGCGTTCCAGACCATGGTCGGGATCGGATCGCTGCTGATGCTCGCCGTCGTGGTCTTCTGGATCGCCCGCCGACGCGGCCGCGACCTGCTCGAGAACCGGTGGTTCCTCCGGTTCGCCGCCGTCGCCGGACCCCTCGCCGTCATCGCCCTCGAGGCCGGATGGATCGCCACCGAGGTCGGACGGCAGCCCTGGATCGTCTACGGCGTCATGCGCACGCCCGAGGCCGTCGGCGACTACACGGCGAGCCTGTGGTGGCTGCTCGGGATCACCAGCGTCGTCTACACCGCGATGACCATCGGCGCGGTCGTCGTACTCCGCTCGATGGCGCGCCGCTGGCGTGAAGGCGCCACCGACCTGCCGAGTCCCTATGCCCCCGCCGCCCACGCCGACGCCGGCGCCGAGGAGGCCGTGCGATGAGCCTCGAGCTGGCGGTCGCCGCCGCCCTCTTCGTCGGGGTCATCGCCTACGCCGTCCTCGGCGGAGCCGACTTCGGGTCGGGCTTCTTCGACCTCACCGCCGGCAGCGCCCGCCGCGGCGCCGAGCTGCGGACCCTCGTCGACCACAGCATCGGCCCGGTCTGGGAGGCCAACCACGTCTGGCTGATCTACGTCCTCGTGATCTGGTGGACCGGCTTCCCCGAGTCCTTCGCCGCTGCGATGTCGACGCTGGTGCTCCCGCTGCTGCTCGCCCTGCTCGGGATCGTGCTGCGCGGCGCCAGCTTCGCCTTCCGCAAGTACGCCGCCACGCTGGCCCAGGCGCGCCTGTTCGGCGTCGTCTTCGCGACCTCGTCCATCATCACGCCCTTCTTCCTCGGCACGGTGGCGGGCGGGATCGCCTCCGGTCGGGTCCCGCTCGAGGGCACCGGTGACCGGTGGGACTCGTGGCTCAACCCCACCTCGCTCTTCGGCGGGCTGATCGCCGTCGGGACCTGCGCGTTCCTCGCCGGCACCTTCCTGGTCGCGGACGCGCGCCGCAGCGGCAACGAGTCGCTCGCCGACGACATCCGGACTCGGGCTCTCGGCGTGGGTGCCGTGACGGGTGCACTGGTCTTCGCGGCCCTGCTGCCGATCGAGCGCGATGCGCCGACCCTGGCCGACGGGCTCGAGGGACGGGCCGCGCCACTGGTCCTCCTCGCCGGCGTCGCGGGCCTGGCGACGATGGTGCTGCTGTGGCGGCGCCGCTATGCGGTCTCCCGGCTGGCCGCCGTCGTCGCCGTGGCAGCCGTGGTGTCCGGCTGGGGCGTCGGCCAGTACCCGTGGCTGCTGGTCGACGAGGTCACGATCGCCGACGCGGCCGGTGCCACCGCCACCCTGCAGGGCCTGCTCGTCGCGGTCGGCCTGGCGGTCGTGGTCGTCGTACCGCCGCTGGTCTATCTCCTCCGGCTCACCCAGTCGGAGGAGTGGACCCACCACTCCTGAGCCTGCTCGGTCGGATCACCGGGTGAGCTCCCGGTCGGGTGGGTGGTTGCCCAGCCGCCATCCGCCCGTCGGCAGCGCCAGGGCCGCCTCCGGCCCCCAGGAGCCGACCTCGTAGGGCTCGGTCGGCGGCCGCCGGTCCAGCACCGGCTGGCAGATCTCCCAGAGCCGGTCCACCTCGCCGGAGGAGATGAAGAGGGTGCGGTCGCCGCGCATGACGTCGAGCAGCAGCCGTTCGTAGGCCTCCAGCGGATCGGCGTCCGGCACGTCGCCGACCAGGTCCAGGCGGAAGACCCCCTCCACGAGCGCCATGTCCGGGCCGGGCCGCTTCGCCCGGACGTCGATGGCGATCCGGGGCTGGTCCGCGAGCTCGATGACCAGCTCGTTGGGCGGCGGCTCCCCGCCGTCGGCGGGCTTGAGCCAGCGGTGCCGGGGATCGTGGAAGCGCACCGTGATCGTGCGCCGGCCCTCGGCGAGGGCCTTGCCGGTGCGGAGATAGAAGGGCACGCCGCGCCACCGGTCGTTGTCGATCCACGCCTCGATCGCGACGAAGGTCTCCACGTCCGAGTCGTCGGCGACGTCGGGCTCGTCGCGATAGCCGTCGTACTGGCCGAAGACGACGCGACCAGGGTCCAGCGGCCGCACCGCGGCGAAGGCGGCCGCCTTCGCCGCGCGCAGTGCCGACTCCCGGAACGCGTGCGGGTCCTCGAGTGCGACGAAGCCGAGCAGCTGGCACAGGTGCGTCGTGACCATGTCGCGCAGGCAGCCGGTGCCTTCATAGAAGCTGCCGCGTCCCTCGACCGTCAGCTTCTCCGGCACGTCGATCTGCACCGACTCGATGCTGTGCCGGTCCCACGCCGGCTCGAACAGTCCGTTGGCGAAGCGCAACGCGAGGATGTTCTGCACCGCCTCCTTGCCGAGGAAGTGGTCGATCCGGAAGATCTGCGACTCGTCGAAGACCTCGCACAGCACGTCGTGCAGCTGCCGGGCCGAGGCCAGATCGGTGCCGAAGGGCTTCTCCGCGACCAGCCGGGCCCGCGCCGTCAGGTCCTCGCGGTCGAGCATCCGCGCCATCCCCTCGACCGCACCCGGCGGCACCGAGAGATAGAACAACCGGCGTACGTCGCCCAGCAGGCAGCCGCCCGCCGACAGCAGCCGGTCCTCGGCCTGCTCCACCGCCTCCCGGAGCGCGCTGCCGTCATCGGCGGACGAGGCGACGAAGCCGATTCGGTCCAGCAGGCCCTTCGCCACGTCCTCGTCGTAGTCCCCGACGAACTCGTCGAGCGCCGCGCGCACCTCGGCCCGGAAGTCGTCCACCGAGTCGGGGGCATGGCGCCCGCTGCCGATCACCTCGAAGTGCTCCGGCAGACGCCCGGCAGCGGCGAGCCGATAGAGACCGGGGAACAGCTTGCGGGCCGCGAGATCGCCGGTCGCGCCGAAGAGGACGAGGACGTGCGGAGAAAGTTCCGAGGTCGCGGTGCTCACCCGACCAGCGTCCCGGCCGTGTCAAGGAATGGTGGTGGGGGAGTGACCCGGGACACGGCCTAGACTGAATGAGTGGAGGTTCCCGACAAGTTCGCAGCCCTTGGTCTCACCTACGACGACGTCCTGCTGCTGCCGGGGCATTCCGACCTCGCGCCCGACGACATCGACACCACGTCGCGACTGACCCGCGAGATCTCGCTGCGCTCGCCCCTCATCAGCGCCGCCATGGACACCGTCACGGAGTCGCGGATGGCCATCGCCATGGCCCGCCAGGGCGGCATCGGCATCCTCCACCGCAACCTCTCCGCGGAGGAGCAGGCCTACCAGGTCGACCTCGTCAAGCGGACCCAGACCGGGATCATCTCCAACCCCGTCACCATCGGCCCCGACGCGACACTCGAGGAGCTCGACCGGATCTGCGGCGAATACCGCGTCTCGGGCCTCCCCGTCGTCGACGCCGACAACCGTCTCCTCGGCATCTGCACCAACCGCGACCTGCGCTTCACCCCCGTCGCGGAGTGGGCGACCACCAAGGTCGACGAGGTGATGACCCCGATGCCGCTGGTCACCGGCGGCGTCGGCATCTCCCGCGACGAGGCGACCGCCCTCCTGCGCAAGCACAAGCGCGAGCGTCTCCCGCTGGTCGACGAGCAGGGCCGACTCGGCGGACTCATCACCGTCAAGGACTTCGTGAAGTCCGAGCAGTTCCCGCTCGCCTCCAAGGACGCCGACGGCCGGCTCATGGTCGGCGCCGCCATCGGCTACTTCGGCGACGCGTGGGAGCGGGCCACCGGCCTGATCGAGGCCGGCGTCGACGTCCTCGTCGCCGACACCGCCCACGGCCACGTCACCCTCCTGCTCGACATGGTCCGCCGGCTGAAGACCGACCCCGCCACCAAGCACGTCCAGGTCATCGGCGGCAACGTCGCCACCCGCGAGGGCGCCCAGGCGTTCGTCGACGCCGGCGCCGACGCCGTCAAGGTCGGCTTCGGCCCCGGCTCCATCTGTACGACGCGCGTCGTCACTGGCTGCGGCGTCCCGCAGGTCACCGCCGTCTACGAGGCCTCGCTCGCGGCCGGCCCCGCCGGCGTACCCGTCATCGCCGACGGCGGCCTGCAGCAGTCCGGCGACATCGCCAAGGCCATCGTCGCCGGCGCCGAGTCCGTCATGATCGGCTCCATGCTCGCCGGCTGCGAGGAGTCGCCCGGCGAGGTCGTCTTCCACCAGGGCAAGCAGTACAAGGCCTACCGCGGCATGGGCTCGCTCGGCGCGATGAGCTCGCGCGGCAAGAAGTCCTACTCCAAGGACCGCTACTTCCAGGCCGAGGTCACCAGCGACGACAAGATCGTCCCCGAGGGCATCGAGGGCCGCGTCGCCTACAAGGGCCCGCTCGCCGGCGTCGCCCACCAGCTCCTCGGCGGCCTCTCCCAGTCGATGTTCTACGTCGGCGCCCGCGACATCTCCGAGCTGCAGTCGAAGGGCCGGTTCGTCCGGATCACCTCCGCCTCGCTCAAGGAGAGCCACCCCCACGACATCGAGATGACCGTGGAAGCCCCCAACTACCACCGTTGAATCGCGCGAGCGCGTCGCCCAGTCGGTGAGGTCCGCACGGGCGCTCGCTGCGCTCGGCCCGCGGGCCCTCACCGACGCGGCTTCGCCGCGGGGCGCCGCGCTGCCGCGCCGCGGTTGTCTTACGTAGGTCCTGCCCTGGCCTGGCGGCAAGCCGACTCTGCAGGTCGCGAGCGGGGCTCGGTGGCGTGGGCAGGGGCATCCGGCGCGGGTTAAATCAGGTATACCTCACCTAACCAATGGAGAGGACCGCCCATGTTGTTGCTCGCACGTCCGGACGTCGTCGACGAGGCCACCCGCCGCCAGTTCCTCGGAATCATCGCCGCAGCCGGCCTGCTCACCGCCTGCGGTGACGACCGCGACAGCAAGGGATCGTCCGGCTCGTCGGGGTCCTCCACCCGGACGGTCGACGACGTGTTCGGGACCGTCGAGGTGCCGACCGACCCGCAGCGGGTGGTGGCGATGGAGCAGCAGGTCCTCGGCAACCTGCTCGCCCTCGGCTTCCCGATCGAGAGGATCGTCGGCTTCGGCAAGGACGACATCGACCTCGACAACCTGGACTTCATCGCCGCGCCGGACGTGCTGAAGGACCTGCCCAGCGTGGGCACCTTCTCCGAGCCCAACGCCGAGCTGCTCGCCGCGGCGCAGCCGGACCTGATCCTCGCGGTGGCCGACACCATCTACACCGATTTCTACGCGCCGATCTTCAAGGCGCTGAACTCCGTCGGCGCCCCCGTCTTCGCTGCCTACAACGGCTACACCACGCTCGACGAGGCGATGCGACTCCTGGCCGACGTCGGCCGCGCGGTCGGCCTCGAGGAGAAGGCGACCGAGGCCGAGCAGCACCTGCGTGACCGGATCGCGGACGTCGTCTCCCGACTGGACGCCGCGGGCGAGCGCCCCTCGGTCGGGTTCCTGCGAGCGACCAGCGACGGCCTCGTCGCCAACAACGTGATGCCACTGCTCGACGAGCTCGGACTGCCGGGCGACCGGCCGACCCCCGAGGAGTTCTACGTCGAGGTGTCGGCGGAGAACCTCACCGAGGTCTTCGTCCACGACGTCCTCTTCGTCAGCGACGGCGACGACCCCGACAAGGTGATCGCGGACCTCGAGGCGAACCCGCTCTGGAGCCGGCTCCCCGCCGTACGCGCCGGCCGGGTGCAGGTCGTGCCAGACGTCGTCTGGGGATCCAGCTACTCGGTCCAGGCCTTCGAGCGCCAGCTCGACGACATCGAGCAGGCCCTGCTCGGCTGAGACCGGGCTGAGATGGGCACGGGGCGGGAGCGTTGCGCGCCGACCGCGTGGGGCCCTAGCGTCGCGGTGTGACCGTCACCACTCGCGGCCGGGTGGTGGGACTGCTCCTCGGTGCGCTGCTCCCCGTCCTCGGCCTGCTCGCTCCCGCCCATGCCGACGAGCCGCCGGCGCCCACGCCGAACGGGACGACCAGCTCGTCCGGGCAGCTGCCGGTCACCTGGAACGCGACGGCCTGGCTGCCCGGGCTGCTCGGCCGCACCCTCGTGCCGGGATGGCACCCGCCGGGCTCCAACGACCCGGACTGCCAGCTGACGCCGGCCCGACCGCGGCCGGTGGTCCTCGTCAACTTCACGATCGGCTCCGGCTGGGAATGGGGCGCCGGGTCGCCGTTCCTCGCCAACAACGGCTTCTGCGTCCGCAACTTCACCTACGGCAACGTGACGCCGCTCCCGAACTTCCCGCTGCAGGCGCTGGGTGACATCGAGAAGTCGGCACGTGAGCTGGCGGCCTACGTCGACCGGGTCCGCGCGGAGTTCGGTGTGGCGAAGGTGGACCTCGTCGGGTGGTCGCAGGGCGGTGGGATGACCCCGCACTACTACATCAACTTCCTCGGCGGGGCCGACGAGGTGCACACCTTCATCGGGATCGCGCCGGGCAACCACGGCTCCGACGTCAACGGCGTCGTCCGGCCCACGACCCTCGGCCCGGTGTGGCAGCTGCTGCTGCGGCCCTTCCTGCCCGCGCTCGCCCAGCAGATCACCGGCTCGGAGCTCGAGCGACGGATCTATGGCGACGGCGACACCCGCCCCGGTCCGCGCTACGTCACCATCGTGACCCAGCACGACGAGATCGCGACGCCCTACACCAGCCAGTTCCTCGACGGCCCCGGCGTCACCAACATCCTGCTGCAGGACGGCTGCCCGGCGGACCAGTCGGAGCACCTGTCGATCGGGGTCAGCCGGCGCACCTGGGGCTTCGTCCTCAACGAGCTCGCCCCGGCCGAGGCCGCCCCCGTGCCGTGCATCCCCGTCCTCCCGCTGTGGGGATCCAACTGACCGGGCCGACCCGGACCGACCCGGACCGACCCGGGCCGACTCAGCGCCGCTCGTGCATCGGGGCGAACAGCCGGTCGACGTACGGCGCCGCGCCCGGCACGTCGCCCAGCCGCTCGCACACGCGCGCGAGCGCGTCCGGCTCCGGCGCCGGGACGCGCCAGCACACGTCGACGCCGGCGGCCGTGAACGGCGTGCGCTCGAAGAGCGTGACCAGCCACGGCTCCTCGTGCGCCAGCACCTGCCAGCGTGAGGTGAGCAGCCGGGTGGCGCCGACGCCCCGCCACTGCCACGTGCCCGGGCCGGTCGGGGTGTCCACGCCGAGCACCATCCGCTCCCGTCCGCGCCGTCGATAGGTCACCGTGTCGGTCACCCGGCCGTCGGGAAGCGGCGTGTAGCCGATCGCGGGGTCCGAGCGACGGCGCCAGAACGGCAGACTGGTGCGGACGACGTACCAGGTGCCCGACAAGTCGTTGCCCGCGGCGGGGCTCGGGTCGATCACAGGTCGAGTCTGCCCTCCCCGATAGTCTGCCCCGGTGAGCGACATCGAGATCGGCCGCGCCAAGCGGGCCCGGACGGCGTACTCCTTCGACGACATCGCGATCGTGCCCTCCCGGCGCACCCGCGACCCCGAGGAGGTCAACGTCGACTGGCAGATCGACGCCTACCGGTTCGAGCTGCCGATCCTCGCGGCGCCGATGGACTCGGTGATGTCGCCGGCGACGGCGATCGCGTTCGGCCGGTTCGGCGGGCTGGGCGTGCTCAACCTCGAGGGCCTGTGGACGCGCTACGACGACCCCGAGCCGCTGCTCGAGGAGGTCGCCGGCCTGCAGGGCGAGGAGGCCACCCGTCGCCTGCAGGAGATCTACACCGAGCCGATCAAGGCCGAGCTCATCGCCGAGCGGATCCGTGAGGTCCGCGAGTCCGGCGTCACCGTCGCCGGGTCGCTCTCGCCGCAGCGGACCAAGGAGTTCGCGAAGGCCGTCACCGACGCGGGCGTCGACCTGTTCGTCATCCGCGGCACGACGGTCTCCGCCGAGCACGTCTCCGGGCAGGCGGAGCCGCTGAACCTCAAGGAGTTCATCTACGAGCTCGACGTCCCCGTCATCGTCGGTGGCTGCGCGACCCACCAAGCGGCCCTGCACCTGATGCGCACCGGCGCCGCCGGCGTCCTCGTCGGATTCGGTGGCGGCGCAGCCCACACGACGCGCACCGTCCTCGGCATCGCCGTCCCGATGGCCAGCGCCGTCGCGGACGTCGCCGCCGCCCGGCGCGACTACCTCGACGAGTCGGGTGGCCGCTACGTCCACGTCATCGCCGACGGCTCGATCGGCACGTCCGGCGACCTCGCCAAGGCGATCGCCTGCGGCGCCGACGCCGTCATGGTCGGCTCGCCCTTCGCGCGCGCCACCGACGCGCCCGGTCGCGGCTTCCACTGGGGCGCCGAGGCCCACCACGCCGACCTCCCGCGCGGCAAGCGGGTCGAGTTCGAGCAGGTCGGCTCGATCGAGGAGATCCTCTTCGGCCCCTCCCGCGTCGCCGACGGCACGATGAACCTCGTCGGTGCGCTGAAGCGCTCGATGGCGACCACCGGCTACACCGAGCTCAAGGAATTCCAGCGGGTGGAGGTCGTCCGCGGCTGAGCGTCCGAGGCCAGCCAGCCCGCGAGGCACGAGCGGGCTGGCGTCGGCCGAGGAGGTTGAGTAGCGCCGCGGGTGAGGAACGAACCCGCGACCGCGCGTATCGAAACCAGGTGAGCCGATGCCGGGACCTTGCCCGGCCCGGTCCGGCGTACGGCCTGCGGGCGTCTCGAAACCAGGCGAGTTGCGTTCCGTAGGTGGGTCCGGCGGTTTCGAGGCTCGGCCGCGGGCGGCCTCGCACCTCAACCAGCGGCGCGCTGCACCCTCGTCACCGGCCGCTCGGGCACCCGGTCGGGGTGGAAGAATCGCAGGGCGAGGTTGCCACGCGGCAGGTCGAGGGTGGTGACGCCGTTGGGGTGCTCGGGCAGTGAGCGCCCGATGAGCACGGTGACCGTGCCGTCGTCGTTCAGGACGGCCGTCTCGATGTTGATCGAGGTGCGGCCGTCGGTGGCGCTGCTGCCGGCCATGTACTCGTTCCAGACGGTCAGGTTCCAGAAGCGGCACGCGGGCGGACGGAAGGTGGCCTCGAGGACCTCGTCGGGCTCGAGGTCGAAGCTGCCGAAGGAGTAACAGGCGTCGGTGGCGGACCAGCCGAAGACGAAGTCGGGCACCTGGTAGGGCTCGGCGAACTCGTTGGTGCCGTGGGCGGTCTCGTGGCCGAGCTGCCCGGGGGTGGGCTCCTCGGCGCGCTGGGCCAGCGGGGTGGGCACGATGGCGAGCATGGTGCGCATCCAGCCGAGCATGGCGCGGAGCGCGGCGGCCGTGGCCGCGTCCGAGCGGATGACGGGCCCGGCCGGCTCCACGGCCTCGATCTCCCACTCGACGGGCCGGCCGGTCAGCGGGTCGCCCTGGTAGTCGCGGGTGAGCGCGACGAAGGCGTCGTCGGCGAGCTCGATGAACGGTCCGGTCCAGTCGTCGGGGCGTGTGGGTCCCATCCGCAGCTCGAACTCGCCGTCCGGCCCGAAGGTGAGGTCGCTGTCGTTGACGACGCCGATCACCCGATCGGACCAGGCGCCGGGGGCGGGCTGGTTGTAGACGGTGAGGGAGAAGTAGACGCTGTCGTGCCGACGTCCGGTGACGCGGTAGTGGCGTGCGGGGTCGAGGACGCACAACAGGTACCAGGCGTCGGTGTTGTCCCCGCCCCACCGCCGGTCCCGACGGTGCGGCGTCACCGTCTCGACGAAGCGCGGCCGGGCGGTGTCGGGGAAGAGGTAGGTGTCGCAGGCGACGCCGAGCAGCGTAGCGAGCATCCGGTAGCCGCCGACGGCGCCGACCTCGTCCGGCGCGGCCCGCTCGCCGGTCAGGAAGGCGGCGTCGAGCTCGGCCAGGCCGGCGGTGAGCTCACGCCACGCCGTGGTGGATTCGTACGACGGTTGCTCGGTCATGTGCGGATGCCTCTCTCCAGCGTGGCGGCGAGCCGGTCGGCCCAGTCCTCGTCGGCGCCGTCGGGAACGTCGGGACCGTCGGCAGCCGGGCCGAGCAGGAGCTCGACGAGCACCGCGCCGATGACCAGCCGCAGCAGGTCCTGGGCACGGGCGTCGCTGCGGACCTGACCGGCCGCGGCGGCCTGCTGCAGCCGCTCGTCGAGGACGGTGAAGACCCCGGCGAAGCGCTCGAGGACGGCGGCGTGGATCTCGGGGTGGCGCGTGAACTCGGGGAGCAGGCCGCCGAGGGCCGCCGCGGCGATCGGGGTGGAGAGCGCGTCCCGGGTGCCGCGCACCATCTGGGCGAGGTCCTCGTGGAGTGTCGCACCGAGGTGGAAGTCGAGGGCGAGCTCGTCGGGGAACGCGGCTTCGTGGACGAGGTGGGGGAGCGAGGGCCAGCGTCGATAGAGGGCGGCCTTCGTCGTACCGGCGCGGTCGGCGACCGCGGTCATGGTGACGGCGGCGTAGCCCTCGGTCGCGAGCAGCTCGCGCACGGCGGCGAACGCCGCGGCCTCGATGCGGGGGTCGCGCGGTCGTCCGGCCGGGCGGTGCGAATTCTCGTCGGTCATCAGGCTTCCCCCATTCCGATCCGGACCGTATCGTAATCACGCCCACGTGAGGAGGGTCACATGTCAGGAGCTTCGGTGAGCGGTGCGCCGGTCGTCATCGACGATCTCGCCGCGCCGGTGTTCTCCGAGTCGGCGCGCGACGTGCTGGCCCTGATGGACGGCGCGGCCGGGCTCTGTCCGCTGGACTCGGCGGCGCTGCACGCCCAGGCGACGGAGGAGACGGGGCTCGACGACTTCGGGCCGCGCGACTACGAGGAGCGGCTCGACCTGCTGCTCGCCTGCTACCGCGACGTGCCGGGGCTGACGGCCGCCGGCCAGGTCAACATCTACGCCCAGGTCGTCCAGCTGCTCAAGAACCGACTGCTCCTCGCCGACCTGTTGCGCCGCGAGCCGGGGATCGCCGACGCCGAGCTCGCGCCGCCGGTCGTGGTCGCCGGCCTGCCGCGCACCGGCACCACCCATCTCCAGCAGTTGCTCGCCGCGACCGGACTGTTCCGCACCCTGCCCTACTGGGAGAGCCTCGAGCCGTTCCCGCTGCCCGGTGAGGCCGGCGCCGAGCCCGATCCCCGTCGGGAGCGGACGGCGCTCAACGTCGCGGTCATGAACGACGCCCTGCCGCACCTCATCAAGATGCACGAGATGGCGGGGCCCGACCACGTCCACGAGGAGATCGCGCTGCTGGCCTGCGACTTCTCGACGATGTACTTCGAGACCTTCACCGAGGTCCCGGCCTGGGTCGAGCACTACCGCACCCACGACCAGGCGCCGCACTACCGCTACCTGCGGCTGCAGCTCCAGGCCCTCCAGCGCCTGCGCCCCGGCGGCGCGACCGGCCGCTGGCTGCTGAAGTCGCCGCAGCACCTCGAGCAGCTGCCCGTGTTGGCCGAGGTGTTCCCCGACGCCACGGTCGTCGTCACCCATCGCGACCCGGCGCACGTGGTGACGTCGATGGCCACGATGGTCGCCTACACCGAGCGGATGTTCCGCGACCCGCCCGACCCGTTCGCGACCGGGCGACGCTGGGCCGACCGGCTCGAGTCGATGCTCGCGGCCGTCGTCCGCGACCGCGACGTGCTCGGCCCCGAGCGGTCCATGGACCTGCGCTTCGACGACTTCATGGCCGACCAGGTCGGTGCCGTGGAGCGGGTGCTCGCCCTGGCCGGCGTGGACCTGCCGGGCCCGGCCCGCACTGCGGTCGAGCGCTATCTCATCGACCACCCGGCCGGCCACCTCGGCCGGGTGGACTACCGGCCCGAGGCGGTGGGACTCGATGCGGCCGAGCTCGCGGGCCGGCTGTCGTCGTACTCCGACCGATTTCTCGCCGCACCACCAGTCCGTTGACAACTAGAACACGTTCTACCACGCTTCACCCAGGAGGTTCCGTGACCCAGTCGCCCCCACCCGCCGACATGACCCTGCAGCGCTCGAGCCGCGACGCCGATGACGTGCGTGCCCGGCTCACCGCCTGGCTGGCGTCCGTGCTGCCCGACGGCGCGGATCCGGACGTGACCGTCCACGACGGCATCCAGACCAACGGCATGTCGAGCGAGACGGTCCTGCTCGGTGTCACGAGCACCGAGGACGGCGCACGCGTCACCCGGGAGTACGTCGCCCGCGTGGCCCCGGCTGCCGGCGACCTGCCGGTCTTCGCCGAATACCGCCTCACCGACCAGTACGACGCCATGCGGCTCGCCGGCGAGCTGGCCGGCGTCCCGGTGCCGCCCGTCGGGCTCAACGAGACGACCGGCGACGTGCTCGGCACCCCGTTCTTCCTGATGGAGCGCCTCGACGGCGCCGTGCCGCCCGACGTGCTGCCCTATCCGTTCGGCGACAACTGGCTCTTCGACGCCTCGCCCGAGCAGCAGGCGCAGCTGCAGCGCTCCAGCGTCGAGGTGCTGGCGAAGCTGCACGGGATCCCCGACGCCGCCACGACCTTCGCCTTCCTCGACCCGGCCGTCACCGGCCACGAGGGTGCGACGCCCGTCGCGCGCAACCTCGCCAAGACGCGCGCGTGGTACGAGTACGCCCTCGCCGACAGTCCCCGCTCCCCGCTGATCGAGCGCGGTCTGGCCTGGCTCGAGGCCAACCTGCCCGACGCGGGCGAGCCCGTCCTCGTGTGGGGCGACGCCCGGATCGGCAACATGATGTATCGCGACTTCACCCCGGTCGCCGTCCTCGACTGGGAGATGGCGACCCTCGGGCCGCGCGAGATGGACCTGGCCTGGATGGTGTTCGCCCACCAGGTCTTCCAGGAGATCGCGACCATGCTGGGGCTGCCCGGGATGCCGGAGTTCCTCGCCGCCGACGACGTCGTGGCGACGTACGAGCAGGCCAGCGGGGCGCAGGTCGGCGACCTGACCTGGTACGTCCTGCACGCCGCGGTCAACTGGGGCTGCGTCTTCCTGCGCACCAGCGCGCGGCAGGTCCACTTCGGCGAGATCGAGCGGCCGGAGGACCCCGAGTCGGTCTTCCACCACCGACCCCTGCTGGAGCGTCTCCTCGAGCAGGTGGGCGCATGAGCGCCTGGGTCGCGGGGGAGGTCGGCCGCCACGGCGAGTACGTCGGCATCGGCCCGCTCGACGAGTACCCCATCCACCAGCTGCCGCAGCCGCTCGCCTGGGGTGGCAGCAGCGACCGGCACTTCTATGACCGCAGCTACTTCAACTGCCACGACCGCAGCGGCGACCTCATGCTGATCACGGGGCTCGGGTTCTACCCGAACCTCGGCACCAAGGACGCCTATGTCCTGCTGCACCGGCGCGGTGCCGCTGGTGGCGGTGCCGACACGCAGACCGCGGTGCACCTCTCGGACGCCGCCGATCCGCGCGGCGGCGACCGCATGGAGCAGCGCGTCGGCAACTACCGCGTCGAGGTCGTCGAGCCGCTGCGCGAGGTGCGGATCGTGCTGGAGGAGACCGAGGGGATCGCGCTCGACCTGCGCTGGCGCGGACTGCACCCGGTCATCCAGGAGCTCCCGCACGTCATGCGACAGGGCGCCGGGACGACCCTCAACGCCCAGCGCTTCGCCCAGGTGGGGAGCTGGGAGGGCCTGATCGCCGTCGACGGTGAGGAGATCGCGGTGACGCCCGACCTCTGGACCGGCTCCCGCGACCGCTCGTGGGGGATCCGGCCCCAGGGCGAGGCGCTCCCGGCCGGACGGCCCGCAGAGCCGTCGTTCGACGGCATGTGGTGGCTCTACGTGCCGATCGGCTTCGACGACTTCTGCCTGTGCCTGATCATCCAGGAGACCCCCGACGGCTACCGCACCGTCAACGACTGCACCCGGGTCTGGAAGGACGGCCGCGTCGAGCAGATGGGGTGGCCGCAGGTGGAGATCCGCTACGACCCCGGCACGCGGGTGCCGACGGGCGCCACCATCGCCTGCACCACGCCCGACGGCAAGCCGCTGACCTTCGAGGTCACCTCGCACCTGCCGACCCCGATCCACGTCGGCGGCGGCTACGGCGGGGACTCCGACTGGACCCACGGCACCTGGAAGGGCGAGGGGTTCACCGAGCGCGTCACCTACGACATGACCGACCCGGCCGTCGCCGGGCGGGTGATGTTCGGCGTCATCGACCACGTCGGCTCCGCCACCGTGCACGGGCCCGGCGCCGGCGTACCCGACGGCTCCGAGGGCTGGGGCCTGTTCGAGCACGGCGCCCTCGGCCGCCACGACCCGAGCGGCTTCAAGGACTGGTTCGACCTCGCGCCATGAGCATCCCCACCATCGACAGGAGCACCCCATGACCACCCTCGACCGCGACGCCCTCTTCATCGGCGGCACCTGGGCGAAGCCCGCGACCGATGCCGTGATCGAGGTGGTGTCGCCGCACTCGGAGGAGGTCGTGGCGCGGGTGCCGGAGGGCTCCGCCGCCGACATCGACGCGGCCGTCGCGGCCGCGCGCAAGGCGTTCGACGAGGGCCCGTGGCCGCGGATGGCGCCGGCCGAGCGGATCGAGATCGTGCAGAACCTGTCCATGCTGTACGCCGGGAAGCTCGACGAGATGGCGACCATCATCTCCACCGAGATGGGCTCGCCGATCTCCTTCAGCTCGCTGGCGCAGGCGCCGGCGCCGTGGATGCAGATCGAGGCCTTCCTCGCCATCGCGCGGGAGTTCCCGTGGGAGTCGACGCGACCCGGGGCGCTGGGCGCCGACGTGGTCGTGCGGCACGAGCCGGTCGGCGTGGTCGCGGCCATCCCGCCGTGGAACGTCCCGCAGTTCACGGTGCTCTCGAAGCTCGTCCCCGCGCTGCTCACCGGCTGCACGATCGTGGTGAAGCCCGCGCCCGAGTCGCCGCTCGACTGCTACCTGCTGGCCGAGCTGCTCGTCGAGGCGGGCGTCCCCGAGGGCGTCGTCTCGATCGTCGCCGGTGGCCGGGAGGTCGGCGAGCACCTGGTCCGCCACCCCGGCGTCGACAAGGTCGCCTTCACCGGCTCCACCGCCGCCGGCCGCACGATCGGCGCGATCTGTGGCGAGCAGCTCAAGCGGGTCTCGCTCGAGCTCGGCGGCAAGTCGGCCGCGATCATCCTCGACGACGCCGACGAGACCACCGCGATCGAGGGCCTGAAGTTCCTCGGCGTCATGAACTCCGGCCAGGCCTGCGTCGCCCAGACCCGCGTGCTGGTCTCCCGCGAGCGCCACGACTCCTTCGCTGCCGCCCTGGCCACGGCCATCGGCGGCATGGTGGTCGGCGACCCGCTCGACCCCGCGACCGAGATCGGTCCGATGGTCGCCCGGCGTCAGCAGGAGCGGGTGGCGTCGTACATCCGGATCGGGCAGGAGGAGGGCGCCCAG
The DNA here is from genome assembly GCF_004912195.1 of Nocardioides caeni. GTDB lineage: Bacteria > Actinomycetota > Actinomycetes > Propionibacteriales > Nocardioidaceae > Nocardioides > Nocardioides caeni. The sequence continues at coordinate 65,528 of NZ_STGW01000009.1, read as the reverse complement.
CTGCTGACCGGCGGCGACGGCCGCCCGGAGGGTCTCGACCACGGCTGGTACGTCCGCCCGACCGTCTTCGCTGGCGTCGACAACCGGATGCGGATCGCGCAGGAGGAGATCTTCGGCCCCGTCCTCTCGGTCATCGCCTACGACGACGTCGCGGACGCGATCCGGATCGCCAACGACTCCGACTACGGACTCGCCGGCACGGTGTGGACCGCGGACGCGGACGCCGGACTGGAGGTCGCCCGCGGCGTGCGGACCGGGACCTACGGCATCAACACCTACACGATGGACTTCGCGGCGCCGTTCGGCGGTTTCAAGGCGTCCGGACTGGGTCGCGAGTTCGGTCCCGAGGGGCTCGCTCAGTACACGGAGGCGAAGTCGGTCTACCTCTCCGCCCCGGAGATGTGACGTCCCGGCAGGCGGTTTCCGGAGCTTCGCAAGGGGCTTGACACGGCCTGGGGATGTGTAAAGCGGCACATTCCCTACCGATCAGTAGATTCGGTGACGGCGGTCACCTACGCTCGGACCCATGAGCGAAGCTTTCTCCGGTTCTGGCGCGGCAGGCCGACCCCTCGACCCGGCGGTGGGCGGTCCCCACGACCCGGAGCACGACCCGCGGGCGTCGTACGTCCTCGAGCCGGAGATCGTCGCGCGGCTGACCGACCGGATCCTCGCCACGACCGGCACGACCGTCCAGGTCCACTCGCCGATCGACGGGGCGCCGCTCGCCAACATCCCGCAGTCCAGCGCCGACGACGTCGACGAGGCGTTCCGCCGCGCCCGCCGCGCGCAGGCCGCGTGGGCGAAGGTGTCGCTCGACGAGCGCGCCCGGATCCTGCACCGCCTCCACGACCTCGTCCTCGACCGGCAGGCCGAGATCATGGACCTGATCCAGCTCGAGTCCGGCAAGGCCCGCAAGCACGCGTTCGACGAGCCGCTGCACATCGCGCTGACGGCCCGCTACTACGCCCGCACGGCCCACCAGCACCTCGACACCCGTCGCGTCGCGGGCGTCGTCCCGGGCCTCACCCGGGTCGAGGTCAACCGGGTCGCCAAGGGCGTCGTCGGGATCATCTCGCCGTGGAACTACCCCTTCACGATGGCGCTGTGCGACGGCCTGCCGGCGCTGATGGCGGGCAACGCGGTCGTCGCCAAGCCCGACGCGCAGACCATGCTGTCGGCACTGCTCGGTGCGCAGCTCCTCGAGGAGGCCGGCTTCCCGCGTGACCTGTGGCAGGTCGTCGCCGGCCCGGGCCGCCAGCTCGGCACGCCGATCATCGACCGTGCCGACTACATCTGCTTCACCGGCTCCACCGCGACCGGCAAGATCATCGCCCGCCAGGCCGCCGAGCGGCTGATCGGCTGCTCGCTCGAGCTGGGTGGCAAGAACCCGATCCTCGTGCTCCGCGACGCCGACATCGAGCGCGCCGCCGAGGGCGCGGTGCGGGCCAGCTTCTCCAACGCCGGCCAGCTGTGCGTCTCCACCGAGCGGATGTTCGTGGCCGACCAGGTCTATGACCGCTTCGTCGAGCGGTTCGTGGCCCGCACCAAGGCGATGAGCCTCGGCGCCACCCTCGACTGGGACGCCGACATGGGCGCCCTCATCTCCGCCGACCAGCTCGAGACGGTCACGGCTCACGTCGACGACGCCGTCGCCAAGGGCGCGCGCGTCCTGGCCGGCGGTCGCGCGCGGCCCGACCTGTCGCCGTACTACTACGAGCCGACGATCCTCGAGGGCGTCACGCCCGACATGACCTGCTTCGGCAACGAGACCTTCGGTCCGGTCGTGTCGATCTACCGCTTCCACGACGAGGCCGACGCGATCGCCCGGGCCAACGACGGCGACTACGGCCTCAACGGCTCGATCTACACCCGCGACACCGCGCGCGGCCGCGCCATCGCCCGCCAGGTCAAGTGCGGGACGGTCAACGTCAACGAGGCGTTCGGCGCGACCTTCGCGAGCATCGCGGCCCCGATGGGAGGCATGCGCGAGTCGGGCATGGGCCGTCGCCAGGGCAGGGAGGGCATCCTGCGCTACACCGAGACCCAGTCGGTGGGCACCCAGAAGCTGCTGCGCTTCGGGCCGATGTTCGGCATGTCCGACGAGGCCTACGCGAAGGTGATGACCGCATCGCTGCGGATCATGGACAAGCTCGGCCGGGCCTGAACGGGGACTGACATGACCGACTTCGACTACGACGTCCTGATCATCGGCTCCGGCTTCGGAGGCTCCGTCAGCGCCCTGCGCCTCACCGAGAAGGGCTACAAGGTCGCCGTCCTCGAGGCCGGCGCCCGCTTCGCCGACGACGACTTCCCCGACACCTCGTGGGACCTGAAGAAGTACGTCTATGCGCCTGCGGCCGGCTGCTACGGCATCCAGCGCATCGACATGGTCAAGGACTGCCTGATCCTGGCCGGCGCCGGCGTGGGTGGCGGCTCGCTGGTCTACGCCAACACGCTCTACGAGCCGCTCGAGCCGTTCTACCGCGACCCCTCCTGGGCGCACATCACCGACTGGAAGACCGAGCTGGCCCCCTACTACGACCAGGCCAAGCGGATGCTCGGCGTCGTCGAGTACGCCAAGGTCACCCCGTCGGACGAGGTGATGAAGAAGGTCGCCGAGAAGATGGGCCGTGGCGACACCTATCACCCCACGCCGGTCGGGGTGTTCTTCGGCGGACCCGCCCAGCCCGAGGGCCAGGACGTCGACGACCCCTACTTCGGCGGGGTCGGCCCCCGGCGTACGACCTGCCGCAACTGTGGCGAGTGCATGACCGGCTGCCGGCACAACGCCAAGAACACCCTGGTCAAGAACTACCTCTACCTCGCCGAGCAGAACGGCGCCGAGGTCCACCCGCTCACCACGGTGACCCGGGTCCGTCCGCTGGCCGGCGGCGGCTACCGCGTCGACACCCGCTGGACCAAGGCGAAGCTGTCGCGTCGCTCGGCGGTCAAGACGTTCACCGCGGAGCAGGTGATCTTCTCCGCCGCCGCCCTCGGCACGCAGAAGCTGCTGCACCGGCTCAAGGCCGAGGGCGACCTGCCGAACGTGTCCGACCGGCTGGGCCACCTGACCCGGACCAACTCGGAGTCGATCCTCGGTGCGATCGCGCCCGAGGGTGCGCAGGTGGACTACACCCAGGGCGTCGCGATCACGTCCTCGTGGCACCCCGACGAGCACACCCACATCGAGCCGGTGCGCTACGGCAAGGGCAGCAACGCCATGTCGCTGATGCAGACCGTGCTCACCGACGGCGACGGCCCCGAGGCGCGCTGGAAGGTGTGGCTCAAGGAGCTGTGGAAGGAGCGCAGCCGGGTCCGCGACCTCTACGACGTGAAGCACTGGTCGGAGCGGGTCGTGATCGCGCTCGTCATGCAGTCCCTGGACAACTCCATCACCACCTTCCCCAAGAAGGTCGCGGGCAAGTGGGTGCTGTCGTCCAAGCAGGGCCACGGCGAGCCGAACCCGACCTGGATCCCGGCGGCCAACGACGCGGTGCGCGCGATGGCCGAGGCGATGGGCGGCGGCACCGCCGGCGGCACGATCGGTGAGCCGTTCAACCGACCGCTCACTGCCCACTTCATCGGCGGCTGCACCATCGGCGACAGCCCCAACACCGGCGTGGTCGACCCCTACCAGCGGGTGTTCAACTACCCGGGCCTCCACGTGGTCGACGGGTCGACGATCTCCGCCAACCTGGGCGTCAACCCGTCGCTGACGATCACGGCGCAGGCGGAGCGGGCGATGGCCTACTGGCCCAACAAGGGCCAGGCCGACACCCGCCCCGCGCTCGGCGAGACCTATGAGGACATCAGCCCGGTGGCGCCGCAGGCGCCCGTCGTACCCGAGGGTGCGCCGGCGGCGCTGCGGCTGCCCATCGTGGGCGTCAGCTGACCTCACGAGTCTCGACAGCACGTCCTCTCGGGGCGGTCCGGACGGTGGTCCGGACCGCCCCGAAAGTCTTCCCGACTTCTTCACCCGCGGCGTAACCCACCCCTCCCGGGCTCGTTGATCCAGCGAGCCCGGGAATCACGCTCCCTCCCGAAGCCCGGGCTCGGTCCAGGCACTGTCCATCAGTTGCGTGGACAACCAGGGCCCGGCCACCCTCCCTCCCCGGCCGGGCCCTGGTGCTTTTGGCCGTACCGAGGCCGTACCGAGGCCGTATCGGGACCGGGTCAATCCCGGTTCGGGGGCGGGGCCCGGCGCCGATACGATGCGGCCATGACCGATGCCCCGGAGACCCAGGCGCACGTCCACGAGCACGACCTGGTCCTGGTGGTGGACTTCGGGGCGCAGTACGCGCAGCTGATCGCCCGCCGCGTGCGCGAGGCGAGGGTCTATTCCGAGATCGTGCCGCACACCATGCCCATCGCGGAGATGGTGGCGCGCGGTCCCAAGGCGATCATCCTGTCCGGGGGACCCTCGTCGGTCTACGCGGAGGGGGCACCGGCGATCGATCCGGCCATCTTCGAGGCAGGGACGCCGCTGTTCGGCATGTGCTACGGCTTCCAGCTGATGGCCCAGGGGCTGGGAGGCACGGTCTCGGCGACCGGTGCCCGTGAATACGGCCGCACCCGGGTCCACGTCGGACTGCCCGGCACGCTGCTGGCCGAGATGCCCGCCGAGCACAACGTGTGGATGTCCCACGGCGACTCGGTGACCGCGGCGCCCGACGGCTTCGAGGTCCTCGCCTCGACCGAGGTGACGCCCGTGGCCGCCTTCGAGAACGTCGAGCGCGGCTATGCCGGCGTCCAGTGGCACCCCGAGGTGCTGCACTCCGAGCACGGCCAGAAGGTCCTCGAGCACTTCCTCTGGGACATCGCGGGCTGTCGGCAGACCTGGACCATCGGCAACATCGCCGAGGAGCAGATCGCGCGGATCGCTGCGCAGATCGGCCCCGACGGTCGCGCGATCTGCGGCCTGTCGGGCGGTGTGGACTCCGCGGTCGCGGCTGCGATCGTGCAGAAGGCGATCGGCGACCGCCTGACCTGTGTGTACGTCGACCACGGCCTCATGCGCAAGGGCGAGACCGAGCAGATCGAGCGCGACTTCGTGGCCGCGACGGGCGCCAAGCTCGTCATCGTCGACGCCGAGAAGCAGTTCCTCGACGCGCTCGCCGGGACGAGCGAGCCCGAGGCCAAGCGAAAGATCATCGGCCGGGAGTTCATCCGCGCCTTCGAGGGCGCCGAGCTTAAGGTCCTCCAGGACGCCCCCGAGGGCGCAGGAGTCGGCTTCCTCGTCCAGGGCACGCTCTATCCCGACATCGTCGAGTCGGGCCACGGCGCCGGCACCTCGACGATCAAGTCCCACCACAACGTCGGTGGCCTGCCCGAGGACCTCGAGTTCGAGCTGGTCGAGCCGCTGCGTGAGCTCTTCAAGGACGAGGTGCGTGCGGTCGGTGCCCAGCTCGGCCTGCCCAACGTCATCGTCCAGCGACAGCCGTTCCCCGGCCCCGGCCTCGGCATCCGGATCATCGGCGAGGTCACCCGCGAGCGACTCGACCTGCTGCGCGAGGCCGACGCGATCGCCCGCGAGGAGATGACCCTGGCCGGGCTCGACGGCGACATCTGGCAGATGCCGGTCGTGCTCCTCGCCGACGTCCGCTCGGTCGGCGTCCAGGGCGACGGCCGCACCTACGGCCACCCGGTCGTGCTCCGCCCGGTCACCTCCGAGGACGCGATGACCGCCGACTGGGCTCGCCTGCCCTACGAGGTGCTCGAGAAGATCTCGACCCGGATCACCAACGAGGTCCGTGACATCAACCGCGTCACCGTCGACATCACGAGCAAGCCGCCGGGGACGATCGAGTGGGAGTGACGCATCGCGCATGCAATTCTTCCAACTGCTGGTAAATTTGCACGCATGTGGATGCCGCGAGACGCTGAGTCCGCGCTGCGCCGAGAACTTGGCCGCAGCGCGGTAGTGCATCTTCAGGGGCCGCGCCAGATTGGCAAGACGGCGCTCGCCCGGTCGATTGCCGAGGACTGGCCCGGGGGGGCGTCGTACCTGGACCTCGAGAATCCGAGGGACCTTGCCAGGCTCGAGGACGCGGGCTCCTACCTGCGACGCCTGAGTGGTCGACTCGTCATCATCGACGAGGCGCAGCGAATGCCCGAGCTGTTCGAGATTCTCCGTGGTGTTGTCGACGACAACCGTCGTAGCGGCCATCGGCACGGTCAGTTCCTCCTCCTGGGGTCGGCTTCGCTCGACCTGGTCGAGCTGACCGAGAGCCTGGCGGGGCGGATCACCTACCTTGAGTTGTCGGGAGTCACCGCGCTCGAGGTGGCCGCGTCGGGCATCTCCACTGATGACCTGTGGGTGCGCGGTGGATACCCGGAGAGCTTGATCGCGGCGAGTCTCGAGGATTCGCTCGCCTGGCGCGCCGCGGCCGTTGAGACCTACCTGCGGCGTGACATACCGACGTTCGCGCCGCGGGTGCCCACGGAGACGCTCCGTCGGCTGTGGACGATGGTTGCCCATGGCAGCGGAGGCCTTCTCAACGCCACCAGGCTGGCGGAGGGCCTGGGTGTGAGTGGCCAGTCCGTCGATCGCTATCTCGACCTGATGCACGAGTTGTTCCTCGTACGACGCCTGCCGCCATGGTTCGTGAACGTCGGGAAGCGAGTCACCAAGGCGCCCAAGATTCACATCCGGGACAGCGGCCTGCTCCACGCCCTCCTCGGCCTCGAGTCGTTCGAGGACGTCCTGGGGCATCCGGCGGCCGGATCGAGCTGGGAAAGCTTCGTGGTCGAGAACGTGATCACGACGCTCGGTCCGACCTTCCGCCCACATCACTACCGGACGGCACGAGGGGACGAGGTCGACCTCGTGCTGGAGAAGGGTGGTCGGCCGGTGCTGGCGGTGGAGGTGAAGCGTTCCACCGTCCCGGCCGTGGGTGCCGGGCTGCGGCGGGCGCGGGCGGACCTCGGCGATCCGGAGACCTGGGTGGTTCATCCCGACACGCCCGACGCGCCCTTCGAGCGGGATGGCATCACGGTTGGGGGACTCGCGGCATTCCTGGGTCGTTGTCGCGAGTTCTGATCCGCAGCCGCCGGCCGATCAGAAGCTCGGCATCGCCGGTGCGCTCGGCCGGGAGGGGTCGTGCGCCGGGTCGTCCGCGGCGAGGGTGCCGTCGAACCACTCATCGCGCTTCCAGTCCGGGACGGGCGGTTCCTCGTCGGCGACCGGCACGAAGGCGGAGCGCTGCGTCGTGTCGTGGGTATGGACGTAGCGACGGCAGTTGGGGAACACCGCGGTGGCCCGCACGCGGACGACGAGCTGACTGCCGGGGAAGGTCTCCAGCAGCGGGTCATCGGGGTCGATCGAAGCTTCGCCCGTCAGTCGTAGTCGTGAGCCGTCGGAGAAGTCGATGAACAGCAGACCGACGAGCGGGTTCTCGGTGATGTTGCCGACGCTGAGGAACATCCCGTTGCCGTCATAGACCGGGAAGGCGAGCGTCGTGGCGTCGACCACGCGCACGAAGCCCGGGTCGCCTCCCTTGTACGACGACTGGGGCTGCCCGGCCGCGTCGGCCGTGGCGAGGAAGAACATGTCCCGGGCAGCGATCCAGTCGCTGAATGCGGTGAGGTCGTCGCCGGCGACGCCGCCGAGCCGGTCGGCGAGCCGCCGGGTGTCGAAGCGGTCCTGCAGCCGGCGGTGCGAGTCTCGATAGTCCATGGCCCACCTCTCCGCTCGAGCATGGCACCGACCGGAGGGGAGTGGAAGAGCATGATCAGAGGGTCGACGTCGGGGCGGTGGCCGGTCGGCCGCACCGCCCGGGACCTTGGTCCCCGGTGCGGTCCGAAGCCCGGCGCGGGGCGCCGGCCCTGCCTACGATCATCAGCTGGGGAAGCCTGCCCGGGGCGTCGGGAGGACGACGGCGCGCCCCGGGAGCGAGGACGGGATGGCCACGACGGCGCAGGCGATGACCGCCGAGCTGGTCGAGCGTGCCCTCGCCCAGGGCGACGTGGTCGTGCACTACCAGCCCTGCTACGACCTGCGGACGGGCGCGATGGTCGCCGTCGAGGCACTGGCCCGGCTGCGCCACCCCGAGACCGGTGAGCTGGTCGAGCCCGGCCGCTTCCTCGACGTACTCGAGGAGACCGGCAGGGTCGTCCACCTCGACGAGATGGTGCTGTCCGCAGCCGCCGAGCAGGTGGCGCGCTGGCGCGAGCTCCCCGGCGGTGCCGGCCTGTGCCTGGCGGTGAACCTCTCGCCCGCCGATCTCGACGACCCGCTGCTCCCGCGACGCTTCCGTGAGGTGGCCCAGACGGCCGGGCTGCCGCTCGACGCGGTGATCGTCGAGCTGACCGAGACACTCCTCTCGCGCAGCGGGCAGGGGCACGAGCAGGTGCTCGCCGAGCTGGGTGCGCTCGGCTGCAATGTCACCCTCGACGACTTCGGGACGGGCAACGCGAGCTTCGACTACCTGCGGCGTTTCCACGTCGACGGCGTCAAGATCGACCGGTCGTTCATCCAGTTCCTCGGTTCCGGCGGCCCGCGCGAGCGGATGGCGGAGTCCCTCGTCCGCTTCTGCCTGTCCCTGGGCGTCCACGTCGTGGCCGAGGGCGTCGAGCGGCCCCGCCACGTCCGCGCCCTGCGTCGGCTCGGATGCCCCTTCGGCCAGGGCTTCCTGATGAGCCGGCCCGTCGACGCCGAGGCGCTCGGCGCGCTGCTGACGTCGGCCGAGGTGCCCGCGCCACTGGCGCACCCCGCGGATCCGACCGTCCTGCCGGTCCTCGGTGAGCAGGCGCCCCGGCGTCCCCGCCGCTTCGACCGCTTCGCCGCCCGGGTGCTCGCGGCGCTGGTGATCGCGGTGCTCGGCCTCACGGCGGCGCTCGCGAGCGCCCAGCGCGCGGAGTCCCAGGACTCCCTGGTCGACGCGGCCCAGTCGCGTCTGGAGGCGATCAACGTGCTGTCTGCTCAGGGCGTGGACATGAGGCTCGGCGGTCTGCGCGACGTGGTCACCACGTTCAGCGGCAGCGATGTCGTCCGCACCGCCCTGGTCAGCCGCGACCCGGCCCGCATGGACCTGGCCCTGGACGCCCTCTCCGCGACGGCGACCGGCACCCACAACACCTCGCTGTACGACGCCCGCGGCACCATGCTCGCGCTGTCGCCGGCGCAGCGGAGCCCTGACGTGGTCGGCCGCAACTTCGCCTTCCGCGAGTGGTTCGCCGCCGCCAGGCGGGCAGAGGAGGCCTACGTGTCGCAGGCTTACCGGCTGATGACGGCGGAGGGGACGTGGGCGATCGCCGTGGTCGCCCCGGTGCGGGACGGACGCGGTCGTCTGCAGGGCTTCGTGATGGCGACCCTCGCGCTGTCGGCCCTCCAAGCCGAGATCCAGTCGGTCTTCGAGGAGCACGGCGTCGACGTGACCGTGGTCGACCGGCACGGCACCACGCTCGCGAGCACGGTCGGCCTGGTGGGCGCGGCCACCGCGGACTCCCGGCTCCTCGAGAGGCGGAGGGTGCACGGTGAGGGCGACCACGCCCCACTGTGGGCCGCAGCCGAGGTGGAGACCGTGGGCGGCTGGCTGCTGACCGAGCAGGACCGGGAGACCGCACTGGGACACACCCACGCCCGTGCGGACGTGCTGATGGTGCTGGTCGTGGTCACCGGGATGTTCCTGGTCCTCGTGGCGCTGGTCAACGACGCGCGTCGCCGACGGCTCAAGGCCGACCTGCGTCGCTCCAACGAGTGGCTCGCCTCGATCCTCGAGGCGACTCCGACCGGCGTACTCGTGAGCGACGACGAGGACCGCATCCACGACGCCAACGAGGCGGCGGCGGAGCTGCTCGGCGTGCCGGCGGAGTCGTTGCGCGGCCAGACGATCAGCAGCTGGCTGACGACGCGGGACCGACCGTCAGGGGCATCGAACGTCTTCACCGCGACGATCGTGACCCGCTCCGGTGACCTGCGCAGGGTCGAGGTCCGGGTCCGCGAGCTGCGAGGGCCTGACGGCGAGCGGATGCGGTTGCACTCACTCGTCGACGTGACACCGCACCGGCAGGAGCAGGACCGGCTGCGGGCGCTGGGTCGCATGGACGCCCTGACCGGGGCGGCCAACCGGATCGCGTTGCAGGAGGCACTGTCCGCGGCGGCGGCGCCGGGCCGCTCGCCGCACGCACTGGTGATGCTGGACCTGGACGGCTTCAAGTCCGTCAACGACGGTTACGGCCACGCCGCAGGTGACAGCGTGCTGTGCGCCGTGGCAGACGTGCTGGTCGATGCCGTGCAGCCCTCGGACACGGTGGCGCGCCTCGGCGGGGACGAGTTCGTGCTGGTCGCCCGGCTCGACGGGGCGACCACCCACACCGAGCTCGCGGGACGACTGCAGACCCAGGTCCAGCAGGCGCTGGACGCGCACCCGTTCGCCCTGCACGTCCCCGTCGGCGTCAGCATCGGCTCGGTGCTGATCGGCGCGGAGGGTCGGGACCCCGACGAGCTGCTGCGCCTCGTGGACCTGCGGATGTACGAGTCCAAGCGGCAACGATCGTGGCCGCGGGACCGGCCGGGGCGTCGTACCGGCTCGGCCGCCGGCTGACGGACGCCAGAGCGTGCCGCCGCGTTGGCGCGCGATTCACCGTCCGTTTCGATGGGCCACCCATGGTGAGGACCGTTCTCGACACACGCCGGCGGCTCGGGCCCGGCTCGATCCCCCGCAAGGACTCCTTTCGTGCGCCCTCATCGCAGCCTCTCCGGCCTGCTCGTCGGCCTGGTCGGGATGACGCCCGCCGGCATCGTGCTGGCCGCGGCATCGCCCGCAGCAGCCGCCGACCCCGCCAGTGCCCTCGGCAACGTGGTCATCAACGAGGTCAGCTCCAACGGCTTCGCCGGTGGTGACTTCATCGAGCTCCACAACCAGGGCTCGACGACCGTCGACCTCACCGGCTACCACCTCAAGGACAACAAGACGCTGGCCGAGGACGACATCGTCCTCGACGGCAAGCTCCCGCCGGGCGGCTACGCCGTCCACTACGTCGACGGCGGCCCCGGTGCGGCGCCGAAGCCGTTCGGTCTCGGTGGCGCCGACGAGGCGACCCTGCTGTCGCCCGACGGTGCGACGGTGATCGACACCTACGCGTGGGCCACGCACGTCACGCCCAGCTTCGCGCGCGTCCCGGACGGCACCGGCACGTTCGCCGTCACGACCGCGCCCACCCCGGGTGGACCCAACGCGCTGGCCACGACCGCCGAGGCTCAGGTCACGCTCAACGAGGTCTTCACCGACGGTGCCGGCACGAGCGCCGAGGGCCTGCACGACTACGTCGAGATCCACAACGGATCGACCGGCCCGGCTGACCTCACCGGCTGGTACGTCACCGATGGCCCGGGCACGCCGACCGCTGCCGACCGGGTCACCCTCGGCGGCCCGACGGCCACGGTGCCGGCCGGTGGCTACCTCGCCGTCGAGACCGAGCTGATGGACACCGAGATCCCGTCCGGGTTCACCTACCTGCCGGTCAGCAACGGCACCAAGTCCGGCTTCGGTCTCAACAAGACCGACTGGGTCTTCCTCCACAAGCCCGACGGCACCCTGGTCTCCACGACCTTCAAGGGCACGCTGCCCGACGAGCACGCCAACACCTGGTCGCGGGTCCACCCGGGCACCGGGCTCTGGCGCAACGGCGCCGACCAGACCCCGGGTGCGGTCAACACCTTCCCCGGCGGCGAGGTGCCGGTCCTCGACACCCCGGTCGTGCTCAACGAGGTGTCGAACACCTCCGGCCAGGTCGAGCTCCTCAACACCGGCGCCGAGTCGGTCGACATCTCCGGCTGGACGCTGCTCGACTCGACCGCCGCGGTGGTCCACACCGTCCCGGCTGCGACGACGATCGCGCCCGGTGCCCTGCACGTCGCGACCGGCATCACCGGCCTCGACAGCGCCGACTCCCTGACCATCCGTCGCGCCAGCGACCTGGCGAGCGTCGTGGCGTTCACCTGGTTCGAGGACGGCATCGCGTCCTACAGCCGCTGCGAGCTGTTCGGCACCGTGTCCTACGTCGAGACGCCGGCCGCCACCTTCGGCGCGGCCAACACCTGCCCCTCGCTCGACACCCAGCCGTGGCCGGGAGCGAGCACCGTGGCGACCGTCGACGAGGTCAACGGCTTCGGTGACCAGGACGGCAACGGCGAGGGCGACGTCTCGGGTGCCGCCTTCGACCCGTCCGACCCCAGCATCCTGTGGGTGGTGCAGAACAAGAACACGCTGCACAAGATGCACGCGGTCGCTGGCACCTATGTCGCCGTCGACGGCTGGGAGGGCGGCAAGAAGCTGCTGTTCGCGTCCGGCGCCGGCAAGGTCGACTCCGAGGGCGTGACCGTCGGCACCGACGGCTCGGTCCATGTCACCTCCGAGCGCGACAACGACAACAGCGGCGTCTCCTCCAACAAGATCGAGCGCTACGACGTCTCCGGCGTCACGGCGGCGACGACCTCGCTGACCGCGGTCGACGAGTGGGACGTCAACGACTTCGTCACCACCGGCGCCAACCTCGGCCTCGAGGGCATCACCTACGTGCCCGACTCCTTCCTCGTCGACGCGGGCTGGGAGGTCGGCGGCGCGCCCTACAGCGCGGCCACCCACCCGACGCCCGGCCTGTTCGTCACCGCGGTCGAGGGGACGGGCAACCTGCACTTCTTCTCGCTGGCGGCCGGTGCCGCCCCGGTGGAGGTGAAGGTCGAGGACTCCGGCTTCCCGTTCTCGATGGACGTCACCTACGACGCCGACCGGGACCGCCTCTGGGCGCTGTGCGACGACAGCTGCGGCGGCGTGCACAACGTGCTCGACGTCGTCGACGGCGACTTCGTCGTGGAGGCGTCGTACGCGCGACCGGCGGGGATGCCGAACCTCAACAACGAGGGCATGGCGATCGCACCGGCGTCGACCTGTGCCGACGGGGTCCAGCAGGTCGTGTGGACCGACGACGGCGACACCGACGGCTTCTCGCTGCGGGCGGGCAACCTGCCGTGTCCGGAGGCGGTGGCCAGCACGGCGCTCCCGCGGATCACCGGGACGGCGAAGGTCGGGTTCGCGCTGAAGGCATCGATCGGCTCCTGGTCGGCCACGCCCGCGACGGCGACCTTCCAGTGGCTCGCCAACGGCACGCCGATCACGGGCGCCACGCTGCCGACGCTCAAGATCGGACCGAGCCTCGTCGGCAAGCGTCTCTCGGTGCGGGTGGTCGTTGCGGCGGAGGGACGTCTCGACGGGACGGCGACCTCCACCTCGACCGCGGCCGTCACCCGAGGCCTGATCCGGGCGGGCAACCCCCGGATCGTGGGGACGCCGAAGGCGGGCCGCACGCTGACCGCCCGCGCTGCAGCGGCCGCTCCGGCCGCCGCGGTCTCCTACCAGTGGTATGCCAACGGCAAGGCACTGCGCGGCCGGACCACCCGGGCCCTGCGCCTGACCGGCGCGATGCTGGGTCAGCGCATCGCCGTGCGTGTGACCTACAGGAAGGCGGGCTACGCCACGGTGATCCGTACGTCGACACGCGTGCGCGTGCGTCGCTGACCGACGCCGCCGCGCGAGTGCCGGTTCGTCACGGTCCTCGCGCGGCGCGCAGGTGGGCGGGATCCGCCCCCACGCCCATCGCTCGGTGTGATACTCGACCCGAGGGCCCACCAGGGGCCCGCTCGGAGAGGAAGCATGATGCGCTCTGGTCCCGGCCCGGCTCGGTCCGGCGTGGTTCTCGCCCTGCTCCTGTCGCTCCTGCTCGCCGCGTTCGGGTCGACGGCCGGTCCTGCGCAGGCAGCGCCCTCGCCGTTCCCCACCGCAGCCTCGGTGAAGGACGCGGTCTTCGGGACCGGCAGCTGGTCGGCCCGCAACTGGGGTGCCGAAGGCACGATCGGGGGGCGGCCGGCGGCGTGTCGCTCCGACCAGCAGATGGTCGCCCACCGGGCCCGCGGCGCGCGGAGCTACTACGGCGCAACCACAGGCTCGGTCTGGATGAGCTCCGAGGTCGAGGTGCTGCGCTACAGGAGCGTCGCCGAAGCCCGTCAGGATCTGCGCCGCAGTGGTTCCTACCCGCGCCGGTGCCCTCGTGTCACCGAGTGGGTCTGCGAGGAGTGCGACGGCATCTCGACGACCTGGCGCACTCGGGTCGCCGTGCAGCGGGCGGGGAGCGAGAGCGTCGGCTGGTCGTTCAAGCGGGTCGACAACCTCAAGGCCGTCGGCTACACGATGGTGGCGCGCCGGGGCACGACGCTCGTCCTCGTGACACTGACCCTCACGCGCGACGTGTTCGGAGCCAACGGCTGGGTCTACCCCCGCCTGCCCCGCAAGGCCGCGATCGTCAGGCTGGCGCGACTCGCGATCCGCACGGCCACCTGACCCACCTCCTCCACGGCTGTTCCGGGCGACTCCGGTGAGTCCGTGCGGCATAGTTCGCAGGTATGACGACCGCTGTCGCGACCACGACCACCCCCGTCACCTGCCCGCTGTGCGAGGCGACCTGCGGCCTGCTGGTCAGCACGGCGGACGGCGGGTCGATCCGCGTTCGCGGTGATCGTGACGACGTGTTCAGCGCGGGCTACCTCTGTCCCAAGGGCGCGGCGATCGGTGAGCTCCACGCCGACCCCGACCGGCTGCGCCGCCCGATGCTCAAGCGCGACGGCGTCCACGTCGAGGTCACCTGGGAGGAGGCCTACGACGAGATCGCGCGCCGCCTGCCGCCGCTGATCGCGGAGCGGGGGAGCAACGCCGTGGCGCTCTACTTCGGCAACCCGACCGCCCACAACCTGGCCGGTGCGCTCTACCTCCGGCCGTTGGTCAAGGCGATCGGCACGACCAACGTCTATTCCGCCGGCACCGTCGACCAGATCCCCAAGATGTTCGTGACCGGCCACCTGTACGGCGACGTCGCGACGCTCCCGGTGCCGGACCTCGAGCGGACCGAGCACCTGCTGATCATCGGCGCCAACCCGCTGGTGTCCAACGGCAGCATGATGACCGCGCCCGACATGCGCGGACGGATCCGGTCGATCGCCGAGCGCGGTCGCGTGGTGGTCGTCGACCCCCGCCGCACCCGGACTGCCGAGGCCGCGACCGAGCACGTCTCGATCCGGCCCGGCGGCGACACCTGGCTGCTGCTGGCGATGGTCGCCACGCTCGTCGAGGACGGCCTGGTCGACCTCGGTCACCTCGACGGGATCGTCGACGGCGTCGAGGAGGTCGAGCGGATCGCCAAGGACTTCCCGCCGGAGTCGGTCGTCGCCCGCACGGGCATCGACGCGGCGACGATCCGCCGGATGGCCCGCGAGTTCGCGACCGCCGACCGGGCGGTCGTCTACGGGCGGATGGGCACCACGACGCAGCCGTTCGGAACGCTCGCCAGCTGGCTCATCGAGGTGCTCAACATCCTCACCGGCAACGTCGATCGCCCCGGCGGGGCGATGTTCCCCCTCGCCGCCGCCGGGCAGCCCAACAGCCGCCCCGGGCCGCGCCGACCGTTCCGCCACGGTCGCTGGCACAGCCGGGTGTCGCAGCTGCCCGAGGTCATGGGCGAGCTGCCGGCCGTCGTGCTCGCCGAGGAGATCGCCACCCCCGGTGAGGGCCAGGTGCGGGCGCTGATCACGGTCGGCGGCAACCCGGTCGTCAGCGTGCCCGGCTCCGCCACACTGGAGGACGCGCTCGCCGGCCTCGACCTGATGATCAGCATCGACCCCTACCTCAACGAGACGACCCGGCACGCCGACGTGATCCTGCCCGGGCCGTCGCCGTTGGAGCGCGGCCACTACGACCTCCTGCTCTATCAGTACGCCGTCCGCAACATCGCGCGCTGGTCCCCGCCGGTCTTCGACACCGATGTCCCGCCGGAGTGGCACGCGATGCTGCGGATCGCCGCGATCGTCGGCGGGATGCCCGCTTCGACCTCGGTCGAGCCCCTCGACGACGCGCTCGCCGCTGCCGTCGCGAGCCTCAACGGCGCTGAGCCGGCGACCGGCCTCACGGGCCCGGAGCGCCTGCTCGACATCCTCCTCAAGGCCGGCCCCTACGATCTCGACTTCGCCACCGTGGAGGCCGCGCCGCACGGCATCGACCTCGGTCCGCTCCAGCCCCGCCTGCCCGGCGTGCTGTCGACCGCGAGCGGCCGGATCGACCTGGCGCCTGCCGCCATCACCGACGACCTCGAGCGGCTGCGTGCCGAGCCCGAGCCGGCCGACCGCGCGGAGCTGGTCCTCATCGGTCGTCGCCACCTGCGCTCCAACAACTCCTGGATGCACAACGTGGGCTCGCTCAACCGCGGCAGCAACACGTGCACGCTGCACGTGCACCCCGACGACGCCCTCCGGTGCGGCCTCAGCGACGGCGGTGCCGCCGTCGTGGCCAGTCGCAGCGGACGGCTGGAGGTGGCCGTCGAGGTCACCGAGACCATCCGCCCGGGCGTGGTCAGCCTCCCGCACGGCTGGGGCCACGACGACGTCCCCGGCGATGTCGCCCGCGCCCGTCCGGGGGTCAACTCCAACCTCATCGGCGACCAGCGCCTGGTCGACGCCCCCACCGGGACCGCGGTCGTCAACGGGATCCCCGTCGAGGTCGTCCCGGCCTGACATCGGGACCACCGAACCGTCGCCAAACTAGAACACGTTCCTGTAGCGTCCCGCGTGTGAGCAAAGCCACCTCCCTGGCCCGGGTGGGCCTCGTCTACCTGGTCGCGTTCGGCGCCGCGATCGCCTACCTCGCCTGGGCGCCGCGCACCGACCACCTGTGGCTCGACGCGCTGATCGCGGACGTGATCGCGACCGTGCTGGTGTTCGTCGGCAGCCGGATCCACCGCAACTCCAGCTGCTACGACCCCTACTGGAGCGTGCTGCCGCCCGTCCTGGTCGTCTTCTGGGCGGTGGCCGCCGACGCAACGGGTGTCGACGACGGCCGATCGATGCTGCTGACCGTCGTCGTGTTCGTCTGGGCGATCCGGCTCACCGGCAACTGGATCCACGACTGGCCCGGGATGCACCACGAGGACTTCCGCTACGCCCCGCTGCGCGACGGCGCCGGTCGCCTCGAGCTGGTCGTGGACTTCGTCGCCATCCACCTGGTCCCGACGCTGATCGTCTTCGCTGCCCTGATCCCGGCGTACGCCGTCCTCGCCCGCCCCGGCGAGCCACTGGGCTGGCTCGACATCGTGGCGTTCCTCGTCGGCATCGCGGCGCCGATCCTGCAGTTCGTGGCCGATGCCCAGATGCGCCGTTTCATCGAGGTCCGCCAGCCCGGGCAGGCGATGGAGAGCGGGCTGTGGTCGTGGTCGCGGCACCCGAACTACTTCGGTGAGGTCAGCTTCTGGTGGGCGCTGGCGCTCTTCGCGATCGCCGGGTCGCCGGAGGACTGGTGGTGGCTGGTCCTCGGCGCGGTCGCGATGACCCTCATGTTCCAGTTCGCCAGCATCCCGATGATGGAGAAGCGCAGCCTGGAGCGACGCCCGGGCTACCAGGACGTGATCGGCCGGATCCCGCGGCTCGTGCCGCGCCCGCCGAAGCGCCGTGCCGCTGCCTGATCCCGACGTGCCGCGCATCGTCGTCGTCGGTCTCGGTGACAGCGGTCTGCTGACCGCCCTGCACCTGGCACGTCGGCGTGGCCTCGAGGTCGTCGGGATCTCGACCCGCCCGGGCCACGTGAGCGGCCAGGAGCTCGGCCTGCGCCTGGCCCGGCCCGAGGACTGGCAGCGTGACTACCGCTGGTCGTTCGACCGGTTCAAGGGTCTCGACCGCGTGCGCGTCGTGCACGCCGAGGCCACCGCGCTCGACCTGGCCGGCCACACCCTCTCCCTGCGGCAGTACGACGGCTCGCACACCACGGAGCACTGGGACGTCCTCGTGATCGCGACGGGCGTGACCAACGGCTTCTGGCGCCGGCCGGACCTCGTGGACGAGGCCTCCGTGGAGGCCGCCCTGGTGGAGCCGCACCGGCAGCTGGCCGATGCTCGCGACGTCCTCGTCGTGGGCGGCGGTGCGGCTGCGGTCAGCAGCGCTCTGCAGCTCGCCCTGCGCTGGCCCGAGCACCGGGTCCGGCTCGCGTTCCCGGGGGAGCGGGCACTGGTCCAGCACCACCGCCGCACCTGGGAGCACGTCGAGCGCCGACTGGTCGCGGCCGGTGTCGAGCTGCTGCCCGGCCACCGTGCCGTCGTACCGGACGGCTTCGCGGGCGACGCCATCACCTCCGGCGTCGTCGCGTGGACCACCGGTCAGGATCCGACCGCCGCCGAGGCCGTGCTCTGGACGATCGGCCGGGTGCAACCCAACACCGCGTGGCTGCCGGCGGAGCTCCTCGACGACGACGGCTTCGTGGCGGTCCGCCCGGGACTGCAGTCGACGACGGCCGACACCGTCTTCGCCATCGGCGACGTGGCGGCCACCGACCCGCTGCGCTCCTCGGCCCGCAACCGCGCCGACAAGCTGCTCGCCCGCAACATCCGCCGGCAGCTGGCAGGTGGTGCGCTGGGCTCCTTCAACGCTCCCCGGAGGCGGTGGGGATCGGTCCTCGGCGTCGAGCCGGACGGCCTGCGGGTGTTTGCCCCCAATGGACGGCCGTTCCGCTTCCCGGCGTGGACGGTGCGACGGATCCTGCAACCGTGGATCGTGCGCCGGGGGATCTATCGCGGGGTCCGTGGCGACACCGCAACACAACCGAACAATCGTTGAAAAATCTCTTGGGTGTGACCCGCGCTACTGGCAGGCTCGGGGGCATGTATCCCGGAACCTGGGCCGCCAAGAACCCCGACAAGCCAGCGCTGATCATGGCCGGCTCCGGCCGGACGCTCACCTACGCCGAGCTCGACGAGCGCAGCCTGCGGCTCGCCCACCACCTCCGCGAGGCCGGCCTCGGTGTCGGCGACGTCGTCGCGCTGGTCAGCGACAACAGGCCGGAGGCCTACGAGGTCTATTGGGCGGCGCTCCGCTCGGGCCTCTACATCACCGCCGTCAACAGCCACCTCAGCGCTGCCGAGACGTCCTACATCGTCGCCGACTGCGGGGCCAGGGCGATCGTCGCCTCGGCCGCGCTCGCCGACATGGTCGAGGGCCTCGACGTCGACGTGCCGCACCGGCTCGCCGTGGGCGGCGAGATCGCCGGTTACGACGACTACGAGACGGCGTTGGCCGCGGCGAGCACCGAGCCGCTGCCCGAGCAGCCCCACGGCGACGACCTGCTCTACTCCAGCGGCACCACCGGCCGGCCCAAGGGGATCAAGCCGCCGCTGCCGCCGATCGCCGTCGACGAGCCCGGCTACCTCTACCCGACGGTCTTCGGGGCGGTCTACGAGATGGGCGAGGACGTCGTCTACC
Source organism: Nocardioides caeni (assembly GCF_004912195.1). Classification (GTDB taxonomy): domain Bacteria; phylum Actinomycetota; class Actinomycetes; order Propionibacteriales; family Nocardioidaceae; genus Nocardioides; species Nocardioides caeni. The sequence goes on along the minus strand of NZ_STGW01000009.1, from coordinate 46,243 downwards.
TCTCGCCCGCGCCGGTCTATCACGCCGCGCCGCTTCGTTTCGGCGGCGTCGTGCACACCGTCGGCGGCACGCTGGTGATGATGGAACGCTTCGATGCCGAGGGCGCCCTCGCGGCCATCGAGCAGCACCGGGTGACGCACACCCAGATGGTGCCGACGATGTTCGTCCGGCTGCTCAAGCTGCCCGAGGAGGTGCGCCTGGCGCGCGACGTCTCGAGCCTGCGCTGCGTCATCCACGCCGCCGCCCCGTGCCCGATCGACGTCAAGCGCCGCATGATCGACTGGCTCGGCCCGATCGTGGAGGAGTACTACGCCTCCACCGAGGCCAACGGCTCGACCAAGATCGGCTCGGAGGAGTGGCTCACCCACCCCGGCTCGGTCGGCAAGGCCCTCCTGGGGATCCCGCACATCGTCGACGAGGAGACGGGCGCCGAGGTCGGCGTCGGGGAGATCGGCACGATCTACTTCGAGCGCGAGGTCCGCAACTTCAGCTATCACAACGACCCGGAGAAGACACGGAGCACCGAGCACCCCGACCACCCCAACTGGACGACCGTCGGCGACCTCGGCTACCTCGACGGCGAGGGCTTCCTCTACCTGACCGACCGCAAGGCCTTCATGATCATCAGCGGCGGGGTCAACATCTATCCGCAGGAGATCGAGGACCTCTTCACCCTCCACGACGCGGTCGGCGACATCGCCGTGATCGGCGTCCCGGACGAGGAGATGGGGGAGCGGGTCGTCGCCTTCGTCCAGCCCGCGCCGGGCGTCGTCGCCGACGACGCCCTCGCCGCCGAGCTCCGCGACCACGCCCGTGAGCGGATCGCGCACTACAAGGTCCCGCGCGAGTTCCACTTCCGTGCGGAGCTGCCGCGCACGCCCACCGGCAAGATGGTCAAGGGCCGGCTGCGCGACGAGTACGTCGGCAGGTGACCCGGCCGGTCCCGTCGGTCTCCCGTCCCCGGACGCGCCGAACCCCCCGGGTGGGCTCCCGGGGGGCTCGGCAGGACACGACGGCGGCCGTCAGGTGAAGATGCTCACGCCACCGGGACCGACGAGCAGTCCGACGACGATGAGCACGACGCCCCAGAGGACCTCCCCGCGCACGAGGCTGACGATGCCCGAGACGACCAGGATGACGGCCAGGATCCACAAGATGAGTGCCACGATTACCCTCCTTTGTCTGGGGTCGACCGGTGGACACTCGATCCCCCAGCGACCTGCTCTCGCAGTACCCGGGAGGCCGCCGATCAGCCCCTCGGATCCGAGGGATCGGTGTCGTCGATGACGTGCATGGCCGCCTCCTCGGCGCTGGCCGCGGCACCGTCGATCCCGACGTCGCTCGCGAGCAGGTCCTTCTCCCGGTCGCCGCGGACGCCCTCGTCCGGGTCGACGAGGCGGCCGGCCCGACGGTCGCCTACCTCGCGGCCCTCCTCGTCGGCCTCGTGCGGCAGCCCGTCGTCGTCGGTCGCCTCCGTCGTCCCCACGTCGGGCTCCTCCTCGCCCAGCCGGTCCTCGAGCGGCCTCGGGTGGGCGGCCTCCCACGGCGTCGTGCCGTAGCGGTCCACGCCGAGGGGCTTCTCGGGCGGGGAGTAGCCGCGGTCGAGCTCGTCGTCGAGATCCTGGTCCTCGAGGGTGTCGGCGGGGTCGAGCTGCGTCTCGTCGTCGACGCTGTAGCCGTCGTACTCCTCGCGGTCGGCGGGATCTGCGGGGGTGTCCTGGGTGCTCATCGGTGACTCCTTCGCTGGCGTCGTCGTCCCGGACGGGCGGACCGTCTCGCCGTACCCTGTGCGCGTGGAATCACTCGCCCTCACGTTCACCTCGGGGTGGGCCAGCGGCATCAACAGCTATCTGGTGCTGCTCGTGCTGGGCATCGCCGATCGGGTGGGCTCGGTCGAGGAGATCCCCGACGTGCTCGGCCGCACCGAGGTGCTCGGCATCGCGGCCCTGCTCTATGCCTTCGAGTTCGTCGCGGACAAGGTGCCCTACGTCGACTCGGCCTGGGATGCCGTCTCGACGGCGATCCGCCCGGTGGTCGGCGGGGTGCTCGGCGTGCTCTTCGCCGGCGACTCGGAGTCGCTGAACGCGCTCGCCGGAGGCTCGGTGGGCGGCGGCACCGCGCTCGTCTCGCACACCGTCAAGTCGGGCACCCGGATCGCGGCCAACACCTCGCCCGAGCCGTTCACCAACCTCGGCATCAGCCTCGCCGAGGACGTCGTCGTGCTGGGCGTGGTCTGGTTCGCGATCGAGCACCCGGTGCTCGCCGCGGTCATCGCCGGGATCCTGCTCCTGCTCGGACTGCTCCTGCTCTGGCTCGCCTGGAAGCTGGTCCGCCGCGGCTGGCGACGGCTCAAGGCCTGGCGGGAGCGCCGTCAGGAGCGGGTCGGTGGCGTTCCGTAGAGTGTGGTGCGCTCGCGGACCGGGCGGTCGATGCCGGCCCCGATCTCGACCAGCTCGGCGACGGTCTTGGCCGAGCCGTGCTCCGAGCCGGCCATCCGGGAGATGGTCTCCTCCATGAGCGTGCCGCCGAGGTCGTTGGCGCCGGCCTCGAGCATGGCGCGGGTGCCCTCGATGCCGAGCTTGACCCAGCTGGTCTGGATGTTGTCGATGCGGCCGTGGAGCATGATCCGGGCCATCGCGTGGACGGCGAGGTTGTCGCGCAGCGTGGGGCCGGGGCGGGCGACGCCGGCGAGATAGATCGGCGCGCTGGTGTGGACGAAGGGCAGCGGGACGAACTCCGTGAAGCCGCTGCTGCCGTTGTCGCGCGCGGTGTCCTGGACACCCTTGAGGACGTTGAGGTGCCCGACCCAGTGGCGCGGGTTGTCCACGTGGCCGTACATCATCGTCGAGGTGGTCGGCAGGCCGATGCGGTGCGCGGTGGAGACGATCTCGACCCAGGTGCGGGCGGGCAGCTTGCCCTTGGTCAGCACCCAGCGGACCTCGTCATCGAGGATCTCCGCCGCCGTGCCGGGCAGCGAGCCCAGACCGGACTCGCGGGCCTTGATGAGGAAGTCCTCGATGGACAACCCGGTGCGGGCGGTGCCGTTGACGACCTCCATCGGGGAGAAGGCGTGGACGTGCATCTCCGGGACGCGCTTGCGGACGGCGGCGGCGATGTCGAAGTAGGCGTCGGCGGGGAGCTCGGGGTCGATGCCGCCCTGCATGCAGACCTCGGTGGCGCCCAGGTCCCACGCTTCCTGGGCGCGGTCGGCGACCTCGTCGTAGGACAGGGAGTAGGCGTCGGCGTCGGTCTTGCGCTGCGCGAAGGCGCAGAAGCGGCAGCCGACGTAGCAGACGTTGGTGAAGTTGATGTTCCTGTTGACGACATAGGTGACCGCGTCACCGACGACGTCCTTGCGCAGCTCGTCGGCCAGCCGGGTGACCTGCCGAAGGAGGTCGCCCTCGGCCGTCATCAGCGTCAGCGCGTGCTCGTCGCCCAGGTCGACCAGGCCCGACTCCGCGGCGGCCTCCGCGGCCGCGAGGGCCTCGCGACCCTCGGCGTGCAGCACCGCGGGCGCGCCGTCGATCAATCCCGTTCGGGCGGCCGCCTCGCCGACCGCGTCCCAGTCGCCATAGACGGAGGCGAAGTCGCTGCGCCGGTCGTCGGTGCGACCCTCGCTGTCGACGGCCGCGAACAGATCGGTCCGGCCCGCCGACTCCAGTACGACGTCGGGCTCCTGCCACGGCAGGCCGCTCGGCCGGACGTCGGGGATCGCCAGTCCGGCCATCGGTCCGTCGAGCTCCGCCAGGGCGGCGACGTGGGCGTGCAGGCGCGGATCGATCCACGCCTCACCCCGCTGGAGCGCCCCGACGACGTACTCGGGGTGCACGGTCAGCCGGGCCTTCAGCTCGAAGCCGCAGGCCGCGGTGATCGAGCGCAACCGCTCCAGCGAGGGCCACGGTCGCTCGGGGTTGACGTGGTCGGGGGTCAGCGGTGAGACGCCGCCCCAGTCGTCGACGCCGGCGTCGAGCAGGGCCCGGCACTCCGCGAGGTCGACGAGGTTGGGTGGCGCCTGGATCCGCGCCTTCGGGCCGAGCACGATCCGGGTGACGGCGATCGCGGCACGGTAGGGGTCGAGGTCGAGGTCGTCGACGTGGCGCATCGCGGTGTCGGGCTTGGCCCGGAAGTTCTGGACGATCACCTCCTGGATCGCGCCGTAGGCGCGGGAGGTCTGGCGCAGCGCGAAGATCGTCTCGGCTCGCTCGGTGAGCGTCTCGCCGATCCCGACGAGCAGGCCCGTGGTGAACGGGATGCCGTGACGCCCGGCGTCCTCGAGGGTGCGGAGCCGGAGCTCGGGGTCCTTGTCGGGGGAGCCGTAGTGGGCCTCGCCCCTGGTCTCGAACAGTCGCCGGGAGGTGGTCTCGAGCATCATGCCCAGCGACGGCGAGACCGGCCTGAGTCGGTTGAGCTCCTCCCACGACATGACGCCGGGGTTGAGGTGGGGCAGGAGACCGGTCTCCTCCAGCACCCGGATCGCCATCGCCCGGATGTAGGCCAGGGTCGAGTCGTAGCCCTGCTCGTCGAGCCAGGCCTGTGCCTCGGGCCAGCGGTCCTCGGGCCGGTCGCCGAGCGTGAAGAGCGCCTCGAGGCAGCCGAGCTCGGCTCCCTGACGCGCGATCTCGAGGATCTCGTCAGGGGAGAGGTAGGGGGCCCGGCCCTCCCGGGCTGCCTGCGTGGGCGTCTCCACGAACGTGCAGTAGTGGCACCGGTCCCGGCACAGCCGGGTGATCGGAATGAAGACCTTGGGCGAATAGGTCACCACGCCCGGCCGGCCGGCGCCGAGCAGGCCGGCGTCGCGGACACGCGCGGCCGCGGCGGTCAGTCGGTCGAGGTCGTCGCCGGTCGCCGCCAGCAGCGCGGTCGCCTCCGCGACGTCGAGGGCAGCGCCGCGCTCGACACGGGCGAGTGCGCGGCGGATCTGCTGGGGAGTGGGGGCGTCGGACATCCTGCTCAGGATATCCGCGACCGGTCGTCGTGCCGCGTCGTGGCCGCCCAGCGAGAGCGCAGTCGGGCCGCAGTCGGGCCGTAGTCGGGCCGTAGTGGGGCGCTCAGTTGCGCAGGGTCGTCCTCAGCCGGCCGACCTTGGCCACGAAGGTGCCGGAGTAGCTGCCCGGGAAGGTCCACGTGACGACACGTCCCCTGCCGCCCGACGTGGTCACCACCGTGTCCCGGCAGCTGCCGGTCGTGGACAGGCAGTTGCCGCCGTTGCTTGTGTACGTCGCCGTGATCGACTCGTAGTCGGCGAAGCCCTCGTAGCGCAGCTCAGCCGCGTAGCAGCCGGGCTCGTCGGTGCAGCGCACCTTCTTCCAGAAGATCCGCTTCGGCTTCGCCGTGCCGCAGGTCTCGGCGTCGGCCGTGCCGGTGGAGCCCCACGCATAGGTCTGTTGCGCCTGGACCGTCAGGCACGCCCGTTCGCCGCCCTCCTCGGTCTCGACGCGCACGACGTCGCGGGTGACGGGCTCGAGGTTGCCCGGTTGGCCGGCGCTGAGCTCGACGCCCTCGGCCCCCTCGGAGTCATCGGAGTCATCGACGTCGAGGGCGAACTGCACCGAGCGGTAGCCCCGTGCGGCCGTGACCGTCGGGAGGGCCGGGGTCGCCAGGTAGCAGTCGTCGAGCTCCTCCACGGCGGCGGCGCGGTCCTTCTCGACCTCGTCCTCGTCGCCGTCGATCGTGAGGTTCTCGGCGGCGAACCAGGCCCCCATCGTCGCGGCGCCGATGTCGCCGAGGCAGTCGGCGTCCTCGAGGCTCCACGTCTCGGCCACGGCCTGCGACCAGTCGTCGGTGCAGTCGAGGACCTCCTCGTAGAAGGCGACCGCGTCGTCGTGCTCCCAGGTCTCGGTGTAGTTCCAGTCGTCGCCGTCCTTCTCGACGACCCCGATCTCCTCGAGTCCCGGCGAGCGGTGCTCGCCGACGAGGTCGTCGACGGCGCACGCGACGGCATCGGCGTCGCTCCACTCCGGGGGCTCGACGCCGTCCTCGATCGCGGCGGCCGCGTCCTTGTCGGCCGCGCTCAGCGGGCCGATGCCGAAACGGCCGGTGGCATAGAGCCACCCGGCCACGGCCAGCCCGGCCACCAGCACCAGTGCGGTGAGCAGGCCGATGACCAGGCCCAGACGTCGTCGGCGCGGCGGCGGGGTGGGGCCGAAGCCGCCGAAACCGGGCGGCGGAGCCGGCGGTCCGCCCGGAGGACCCGCGGGCGGGCCACCCGGACTGCCGTGGGGGAGGGGAGCCGGCGGCCAGCCGGCAGGCGGCTGCTGACCCGGGGTGAGGGTCGGTGCCGCCGGAGGCGGCCCGGACGGTGGAGGTCCCGTCGGGCGGGTGCCTCGTGGGTTGGTCGGCTCCACACGAGGCCAGATCGGCGACGTCTCGTCGGTCATGGCGCAAACCCCTCGCTCCCACGGACCGTGCGTTCGGTCCGCGGGAGCATCGTAGGTCGAGGGCGTCAGACGCCTGCCGGCGTCTTGTCGAGATCGACCGCCGGAGGCTCCGGCGCGGTCGGTGCCGCGCCGCGGTCGAGACGGCTCGGCCACCAGATCCTCGACCCCAGGTCGAGGTTGAGGGCGGTGACCAGCACCGACCGGACGATCATGGTGTCGAGCAGCACGCCGATGGCGACCGTCGTGCCCAGCTGCAGGGTGAACGTCATCGGCATGGTCCCGAGCGCCGCGAAGGTGGCCGCGAGGACCAGCCCCGCTGAGGTGATCACGCCACCGGTGGAGGCCAGGGCGATGAGGGAGCCCTTGCGGGTGCCGTGGATCGCCGACTCCTCCCGAACCCGGGTCATCAGGAAGATGTTGTAGTCGATGCCCAGGGCGACGAGGAAGACGAACGCGAAGAGCGGGAAGCCCGGATCGGTGTGCTCGCGACCGTAGAGCAGGTCGAAGATCACCCCGGAGATCCCGAGCGCGGCCCCGAAGGACAGGATGACCGTGCCGATCAGCAGGATCGGCGACACGATCGAGCGCAGCAGCCCGATCAGGATCAGCAGCACGGCGCCCAGGACGATCGGGATGATCACCTTGTTGTCCCGCTCGGAGGCCTCCATGATGTCGATCGTCACCGCTGACATGCCGGTCACCAGGGCGTCGGCGCCGGGCACGTCGTGCACCGCCTCCCGCACGTCGCCGACCGCTTCGAGGGCGGTGTCGGAGTAGGGGTCGCTGGTCAGCTCGGCGACGATCAGCGTCGTGCCGTCCTTGCTGGCCACCTCGATCGGTTCGGCGATGCCGTCGACGTCGGCCATCGCGGCGGTGACCTCGGCGGCGTGAGCGGTGTCGGTGACCACCTGCACCGGCGTGCTGGCGTCGACCAGCCCGTGCTCGATGAGGATCGTCTGGCCGGTGACGGAGTCCTGGTCCTGCGTGTACTGCTCGTCGCTCGGGATTCCGCCGGTGTCGAGGCGCAGGAAGCCCAGGCACAGGACGGCGAGCACGGCCGCCGTACCGACCCACACGATGCGGGGGCGAGGGGCGATGCCGCGGCCGACGCGGGCCCACAGGCCCGATGAGGTCGGCTCCTCGCTGCCGAAGTGCGGGACGAACGGCCAGAACACCCAGCGCCCCACGATGACCAGCAGGGCCGGGAGCAGGGTCACCATCACCACGAAGGTGACCGCGACGCCGACCGCGTTGGCGGGGCCGAGCCCGGCCGTGGAGTTGAGGTCGGCGAACATCAGGCAGAGCAGTCCCACCACCACGGTCGCGGCGCTCGCGAGGATCGCCGGAGCAGCGCGGTGCAGCGCGAAGGCCATCGCCTCGTGCCGGTCCTCATGGCGGCGCAGCTCCTCGCGGTAGCGGGCGACCAGCAGCAGCGCGTAGTCCGTGCCGGCCCCGATGACGAGCACCGTCAGGATGAACTGGGTCTGGCCGTTGACCGTCAGTCCGGTGTTCTTGGCCAGCAGGTAGAGCAGGCCCATCGCGGCGCCGAGACCGACCACGGCGCTCAGGATCGGCAGCAGCCACAGGATCGGGCTGCGGTAGGTGACCAGCAGGATCAGGATGACCACGCCGAGGGTGATGAGCAGGAGGTTGCTGTCACCGGAGGAGAAGATCGTCGCCGCGTCCGCGCTCTGGCCGCCTGCGCCGGCCAGGTAGGACTCGGCCCCGTCGAGCGCGATGATCTCGTCGATCTCGGGCTTGAGGTCGGGCAGCTCCTCCCACAGCTTGTCGCCGAAGTTGAGCGTGAACTCGAGCTTGGCCACCTGGTCGTCCGTCGACACGAACGGCGCGGGGACGCCGGCCGCGACCGCCGCCTGGGGCGAGAGCACCTGGCTCACGCCGTCGAGAGCCGCGATCTCGGTCGCGTCCTCCTCGATGGCCGCGAAGTCCTCCTCGGTGAGCCCGGACTCACGGAAGTAGACCACGGTCGTGCCGACGTCGTAGGGGTCCTGGAAGGCCTCGAGCCTCTCGAAGGCCTGCGTCGACTCCGCGCTGTCGGGGAGCCAGGACTCGGTCTCGTTGTTCTGGACGTCGATGAGCTTGCCGGCGAAGGAGGCGAGGCCTCCGCCGATCACGATGACCGCGACGAGCACGATCCACTTGGTGAGGGGGCCGGTGAGCTTTCCGGCGATCTGACGGTGCATGGCGAGGACTCTTCCAGTGAGGACCGACAACGGCATCGGGGACTTCTCCGGGTCCGACCCTGAGATCGACCCGGAATCATCGCCACCGGGGAACTGCTTCGTCCTCACGACGAACGAGGGCCCCGGGATGTGACATCCCGGGGCCCTCGAATCGTGCGAATCGCGTGAGAGACCTCTCGCGCTCGTTCGGTCAGAGACCGAGCGAACGGCCGATGATCTCCTTCTGGATCTCGGTGGTGCCGCCATAGATCGTCTGGATCCGGCTGTCGGCGTAGGCCTTGGCGATGGGGTACTCCATCATGAAGCCGTAGCCACCGTGCATCTGCAGGCCCTGGTTGACGATCTTGAGCTGCAGCTCGGTGGTCCACCACTTCGCCATCGACGCCAGCGAGGTGTCGGCCGTGCCGGCGTTGAGCAGCTCGACGCAGTGGTTGACGAAGGTGCGCGCGACGTAGGCCTCCGTGGCCATCTCGGCGAGCACGAACCGCGTGTTCTGGAACTTTCCGATCGGCTTGCCGAACGCCTCACGCGACGTGACGTAGTCGAGCGTCATGTCGAGGACGTGCTCGATGGCCGCGATCGCCATCGTCGCGATGGAGATCCGCTCCTGGGGCAGGTTCTGCATCAGGTAGATGAAGCCCTGGCCCTCCTCGCCGAGCAGGTTGGCCTTCGGGACCACGACGTTGTCGAAGTTGAGCTCGGCGGTGTCCTGCGCCTTGAGGCCCAGCTTGTCGAGGTTGCGGCCGCGGGTGAAGCCGTCCATGCCCTCCTCGACGACCAGCAGACTGAAGCCGTGGGCGCCGGCCTCGGGGTTGGTCCGCGCGACGACGATCACCAGGTCGGACAGGATGCCGTTGGTGATGAAGGTCTTCGAGCCGTTGAGGACGTAGTGGTCGCCCTTGTCGACCGCGGTGGTGCGCAGACCCTGGAGGTCCGAGCCGGCGCCCGGCTCGGTCATCGCGATCGCGGTGATGATGTCACCGGAGACACAGCCGGGCAGCCAGCGGCCCTTCTGCTCCTCGTTGCACAGCTCGTTGAGGTAGGGGACCGTGATGTCGTTGTGGAGCGCGAAGCCCAGACCGCTCGCGCCCACACGGGTGACCTCCTCGGTCAGGACCATGTTGTAGCGGAAGTCCTTGATCCCCGGGCCGTCGTGCTCCTCGGCGACGTCGAAGCCGAGCAGACCGGCCTCGCCGGCCTTGCGCCAGACCTCACGGTCGACCTGGCCGTCCTTCTCCCACTGCTCGTGGTGCTCGATGACCTCCCTCTCGAGGAAGGCGCGCACGGTCTTGCGGAAGTCCTCGTGCTCGGTCTCGTAGATGCTGGGACGCTCGGGCATCAGCTCACCCACTCCTTGATCTGTGCGATGGTCGCGGCCGGGTTGTCGGACGCGGCGGTAACGGAAAGATTCGTGACGCCGGACTCCTTGAAGGCGGCGATCCGCTCCTGGACGTACGACGCCGGGCCGACCAGGTTGCCGGCCTCCAGCCACTCGAGGGGCACGAGCGCCTCGGCCTCCTTCTTCTTGCCCGAGAGGTAGAGGTCCTGGATCTCCTTGGCCTCCTTCTCGAAGCCGTACTCGCAGGCGAGCTGGTTGTAGAAGTTCTTGTCACGCGCACCCATGCCGCCGACGTAGAGGGCATAGAGGGGGCGCATGAAGTCGAGCAGGGCCTTGGTCTCGGGGCCCTCGCCGATGGCGACCATGCCGCCGGCGCAGATCTCGAGCGGCTTGAGGTCCGCGGAGCGCTTCGCGGCGCCGCGGGCCAGCGGCTCGCCCCAGACGTCCTTGGCCTTCTCCGGGTAGTAGAGGAACGGCAGCCAGCCGTCGGCGACCTCGGCGGTCATCGCGACGTTCTTGTCGCCCAGGGCCGCGACCCAGATCGGGAGGTCGGCGCGCTCGGGCCGGTTGAGCAGCTTGAGCGGCTTGCCGAGGCCCAGGCCCTCGCCCTCGGGGAGCGGCACCTGGATGGTCTTGCCCTGGAAGTCGAGGCGCTCGCCGCGCAGGCCGGCACGCAGGACCTGGATGATCTCGCGGGTGCGGGTCAGCGGACGGTCGTAGGCGATGCCGTGGAAGCCCTCGATCACCTGGGGGCCCGAGGCGCCGAGGCCGAGGACCGCACGGCCGCCGGAGACGTTGTCCAGGCCGGCTGCGGTCTGCAGCAGGGCGCCCGGCGTGCGGGAGTAGATGTTGAGGATGCCGGCGCCGATCTCGACGGTCTCGGTCTTGGCGGCGAGGTAGCCCATCAGCGTCGGGGCGTCGAAGCCGTAGGGCTCGGCGACCCAGATCATGTCGAGTCCGGCCTTCTCCAGCTGGACCACCTGGTCGGCCGACTCGCGCGGGTTGCCCGCATAGACGAGGGGCATCGAGAGCTTCATGGGTTTCCCTTCTCATCGCACCCGACGACGGGCGCTGCGACGTGTGTGGCAACAGCGTCCCGGGCGTCTCGGCCAGCGGGCGAGTGTTACGGGACAACTGTGACAGTAATACTGTCACAATAGCAACGGGTTGCCCGTTGTGAATCGGCTCATGCCGATGTGGAACGCTGCGCCCCAGGAGGACACCCATGACTGAGACTTCAGAGACCACCCGCTACACCGTCGCCGTGATCGGCGGCACCGGTCCCCAGGGCAAGGGCCTGGGCTACCGGTTCGCGCGGCACGGCCACGACATCGTGCTCGGCTCCCGCGCAGCGGAGAAGGCCGAGGTCGTCGCGACCGAGGTCAACGACCGGCTGGCCGACGTGGCCGGGGCCGGCACGGCGCGCGGCCTGGCCAACGCCGACGCCGTCGCCGCAGCCGACGTCGTGCTGCTCGCCGTGCCCTACGACGGCCACGACGAGCTGGTCGCATCGCTGCCCCTGGCGGGCAAGACCGTCATCTCGTGCGTCAACCCGCTGGCGTTCGACAAGCGCGGCGCGCACGGCAAGGTCATCAACAACGGCGAGGGCTCCGCCGCCGAGTCGGCTGCCGAGCTGCAGCCCGAGGCGACGGTGGTCGGCGCCTTCCACAACGTCGCCGCGCCCGCCCTGTGGAGCGAGGACGAGTTCCTCGACGAGGACGTCATCGTCGTCGGCGACTCGGTCGAGGGCAAGCAGGTCGCGATCGACCTCGCGGCGTCCGTCACCGGCCGTCCCGGTGTCGACGGCGGCAAGCTGCGGCTGGCCCGCGTGCTCGAGCCGTTCACCGCGGTGCTGATCTCGATCAACCGCAAGTACAAGACCCACTCGGGCATCCGGGTCACGGGCCTCGACGCCCACTGACCCGCCGTACGACGAGAGGGCCCACCGCGACGCGCGGTGGGCCCCTTCTCAATGTCCGGGGCCGTGCCCCGAGCCGTGGCGCCAGTCGTGGACCGTGCGCCTCATCTCCTCGCGGTGGCGTCGCAGGTCCTCGCGGAGCGCGTCCTTCTGGCGCCGCAGGTCCGCCTTCATGGTCTGCTGGTCGGCCTTCCACTGCTGGCGCCAGTCGCTGGTGTCGTCGGGGCGTCGGCGTCCGCGCAGCATCGTCGCGACCAGTCCCGCGGCGCCGGCGACGAGCCACGGCAGGGGCAACAGCCAGTGGCTCTCGGCCAGCTCGACGCGGTCGGTGGTGACGAGCAGCCACAGGACCGACAGGCCGACGAACGCCACGCCCATCACCAGGTGACCGACATTGACGGTGTGCCAGCCCGACCGGGGGAGGGCGTCGCGCTCGGCGCGGGGCCGCTCGACGTCGATCGGCTCGGTGTGCTCGCTCATGCCGCGTCCTCCTCGGTGTGCACGACGAACTCGCCCACGAACCCGTCGATGTCGATCCTCAGCACGGGTGCGTCCGGCCCCGCGTGATGGCGGGCGGCGTCGGTGCGGTCGGCCTTGTCGCCGAACAACTTGATCTCACCGACGCCCTGCAGCTCGGCGTCGACCTCCACGGTGAGACCGTCGTCGGGCACGATCACCTCGAGACTCCCGACCCGCAGGTCGAGCTCGAGAGTGCGGCCGTCGAGCTCGTCGAGGTCCACCACCCGGGTCAGGTCGATGCGCATGTCGCCGACCCCCAGGGACTCGTCGCGGACGTCGTCGGCCGTGCGCGGCGTCTGGTGCACCTCGCCGACCGAGAAGTCGCTCAGGTCGCCCGCCACTCCGCCGGCCACGGTCAGCGCGCCGGCGAGCAGGCCCACGAGGATCAGGCCACCCGCGCGGCCGTAGAACGCGCCGACGAGCAGCATCACTCCGCAGGTGGCCATCACCGTCGCGGGGTAGGCAGCCTCGGGGATGTCCCAGCCGGCCAGGGAGAGCGTCGCCAGCACGCCGCAGAGCAGAGCGGCCAGCGCCATGGTCCACCAGAAGAGGAGGGGAGCCTTCGGGCGGCGCTCCGGGCGTGGAGCCGGCGGTGGTCCCGGCTCGTAGCCGTCGTACGTCGCGCCCCCGCCGGCACCGCTGGAACCGCTGGAACCGTCGGCCGGCACGTCGCCGGCCGGTCCGGTGCGCGGCGGCCCGCCCAGCCACGGGTGCGTGGGGCCGCCGGGCTTCATCGCCTCCTTGCTGCCGAACACGACGAGCAGCACGGCGGCGACGACGAGCAGCGGCCACGGGAACCCGAAGCCGCCGACCGAGTCGCCGACGAGGGAGGCAGCGGCGATGATCCCGGCGATGACGAGGACCGCGGTCCGGATGTTGTCGTCGACACGGATGACCGTGTCCTCGGTCTCCTCCTCGGGCACCAGCAGCCACGCGGCGCCGTAGAGGACCAGGCCCCCGCCGCCGAAGAAGGTCAGCACCACGAACGCCACCCGCACGAGCAGGGGGTCGATGTCGAGGTGCTGCGCGACGCCGCCCGCCACGCCCGACACCTTGCGATCGGTGCGGCTGCGGCGCAGCCGGGACAGGTCGCGGGCCTCCTCACGGGTCACCCGCGGGCCGTGGTGGCCGGTGGGGTGACCCGGGTCCGGGCCAGTGTCGGTCGGTGTGCTCATGGGCTCCAGCCTGCCGGTCGAGCGGGCCGTCCACCATCGGGGACGACCCTGATCCGGGCGTCGGTCCCGGAGTGGGGCGTCAGGGTCGGATCAGGGTCTCACCCCCTGCTGGCGGACGTCGCGCTGTGTGACGATGGAGCCATCATGAGCAGCACCGCACCCCCGGTCCCGGCGCCCGGCCCGGCGCCCGGCACCGTCGTGGCGCCGGCCCCACGACGGGCCTGGCGCGGCCTGCGCGACCCGGTGCTCGGTGGCGTCGCCGCGGGGCTCGCCGCGCACCTCGCCGTCCCGGTGATGTGGGTGCGGGCCGGGTTCGTCGTGGCGACCTTCATGGGCGGGTCGGGCGTTGCCGCCTACGCCGCGCTGTGGGCGATGCTGCCGGCCGGTCCGCCGCCGGAGGTGCTCGCCCCCGGCCTGGCGTCCGCCAGCCGGGACGGTCGCCGGCCCCGCCGCGGCCGCCGACTCTCGGACATCGGACCGGTCCTCACCCTCGCGGTCCTCGGGATCGGCATCGTGTTCGCCACCGAGGCGGTCCTGGGCAACGGTTGGTGGGTGTGGCCGCTGGCGATCGGCATCGTCGGCGTCGCGCTCCTGTGGCGCCAGGCCGACGAGGCCCAGCGGGAGCGCTGGCTCGACGCCACCGGCCAGGTCGATCCCATCGGAGTCGTCGTGGGACGCGGCGGCTGGGCGGCATGGGCGCGGATCGCGGCCGGCGTGGGCCTGATGATCGTGGCGTTCGTCCTGTTCGTGCTCCGCGACGGCTCGCTCTCGCTGGCTCGTGACGCCGTGATCGTCGTGCTGCTCGCCCTTGTCGGCATCGCGATCGTCGCGGGACCCCTCGTCTACCGCCTGGTCGGCGAGCTCGGGGCCGAGCGGGAGGAGCGGGTGCGGACCCAGGAGCGCGCCGACGTGGCGGCCCACCTCCACGACTCCGTGCTCCAGACCCTGGCCCTGATCCAGAAGAACCCCGCCGACGCCTCCCGGCTCGCTCGCGCGCAGGAGCGCGACCTCCGGGCCTGGCTCTATGCGGGCGAGTCCCTCGACGAGGCCACCGTCGCGAGCGCCCTGCGCGCGGTGGCGGCGGACGTCGAGGACGCCTACGGCATCCAGGTCGATGTCGTGGCCGTCGGCGACGTCGCGTTCGACGAGACCGTGCGGCCGATCGTCCAGGCCGCCCGCGAGGCCGCGACCAACGCCGCGAAGCACGCCGGCGTGCCGCGGGTCGACGTCTATGCAGAGATCACCCCGATCGGGATCGACGTGTTCGTGCGCGACCGCGGCGTCGGCTTCGATCCAGCGGTCACCCCCGAGGACCGGATGGGTGTCCGCGGCAGCATCCTCGACCGCATGCAGCGCCATGGCGGGACCGCCGAGGTCCGGTCCACCCCCGGCGAGGGCACCGAGGTCAGGCTGCACCTCGACCACACACCGACCGACCAGCAGGAGGAGACGACGTGAGCGACGCAGCAGCCATCCGGGTGGTGGTGGTCGACGACCACGCCATGTTCCGTCGCGGGGTGAGCGCCGAGCTCGCCGCCACGGGCGCTGGTCGCGTCGAGGTCGTCGCCGAGGCCGCCGATGTCGACGAGGCCGTCGCGGCCGTCGCGGCGCACCGACCGGGCGTCGTACTCCTCGACGTGCACCTGCCCGGCGGCGGTGGGGCCGAGGTCATCCGCCGCACCCGCGACAGCGAGGTCCGCTTCCTCGCGCTGTCGGTCTCCGACGCCGCCGAGGACGTGATCGGCACGATCCGCGGCGGCGCCCGCGGCTATGTCACCAAGACCATCACCGGCCCGGAGCTCCTCGACGCCATCGTCCGCATCGCCGACGGCGACGCCGTCTTCTCCCCGCGGCTCGCGGGCTTCGTGCTCGACGCCTTCGCCGGCGCCGGCATCTCCGCCGACCTCGCCAGCGTCGACGAGGACCTCGACCGGCTCACCGAGCGCGAGCGGGAGGTGATGCGGCTGATCGCCCGCGGCTACTCCTACAAGGAGGTCGCCAAGGAGCTGTTCATCTCGATCAAGACCGTCGAGACCCACATGTCGTCGGTGCTGCGCAAGCTCCAGCTCTCCTCGCGCCACGAGCTCACCCGCTGGGCCTCGGACCGGCGTCTGCTGTGAGGGCTGCGGTCGCCACCGGCATCGCACTCCTCGCGGCCGGTGCGCTGGCCACCGGCTGCTCGACCGGCGACGAGCCGAGCCGTCCCGTGACGACGACGTCCGCTCCCGAGCCCGGCGTCACGCCACCGCCGTCCGCGACATCGGAGCCGGGGCCGTCGTACTCCACCTGGGAGCTGGGCGTCCACGTCCTGCCCCGCACCGCCGACGGCTTCGGCGAGATCCTGCCGACGCCGAGGGCGCTGCGGGTGCGGAGCTATCCGACCACCGACCTGCTGCCGCCGCCAGCCGACGGCGCGTTCGCGTCGTCGATCGGACCGGTCGCGCCCGCCATCCGCGAGCGGATGGGGGAGACCTGGTCGCCCGCCTGTCCCGTCGCCCTCGACGACCTCGCCTACGTCACCGTGTCTTTCCGCGGCTTCGACGGCGAGGCGCACACCGGCGAGCTGGTGGTCGCCGCGACGGAGGCCGAGGGCGTGGTCTCGGTGTTCCGCGCCCTGTTCGCCGCCGACTACCCGATCGAGGAGATGCGGTTGCCGACCACCGCCGACCTCGAGGCGCCGCCCACCGGCGACGGCAACAACACCGCCGCACTCGTCTGCCGCGCGGCGCGTGGCCAGACCACCTGGTCAGCCCACGCCTACGGCCTGGCGATCGACGTCAACCCCTTCCTCAATCCCTACGTGAAGGGTGACCTCGTGCTGCCCGAGCGGGCGTCGGCGTACGTCGACCGCACCCGGACGCAGCCCGGCATCATCCACGCCGACGACCTGGTCGTGCGGGAGTTCGCACGCATCGGCTGGTCGTGGGGCGGGGCCTGGAGCTCGCTGAAGGACTACCAGCACTTCACGGCCACGGGTCGGTGAGCGCCGAGGCCGCTGCGGCGCCCTAGGATCAGCGGCATGGACACCCTCCGCCTGATCCTGCTGATCATCCACATCCTCGGGTTCTCGGCGCTGATCGGCGGCCTCCTCGCCCAGGCCGGGCCGGGGGAGAAGAAGGTCACCGGTGTCATGCGCGACGGCGTCGGCACCGCCTTCCTCGCCGGCCTCCTCCTCGTCGGCGTCCTCGAGGGCGGCGACGGCGACGTCAACCACGCCAAGGTCGGCGTCAAGCTGCTGCTCGGCCTCGTCCTCCTCGTCCTCGTGATGGCCAACATGCGTCGCGAGCGGATCCCCAACGGCCTGTGGATCGGCATGGTCGCGCTCGCGGTCCTGCAGGTCGTCATCGCCGTCGCCTGGTCGCCCGTCCACACCTGAGGCGCCCCGCCTCTCCTGCGGCGCGGCGCATGCCGCTGTAACACGTTGTTGAGCCACCTTCGGTGACCGTGCAGGATCTACACGACCCCTGCAGAGCCGATTTCCGCCGAGACGGGTCGTGCAGGTTCGTCAACAGCGTGTTACATGCCTCTGAGCCGCCGCGACGAGCCGCCGACGATCAAGCAGCCCACCGCCCCCAGCCCATGAGTCGGTACGCCGGAGGTGTCGGACGCGGACGCGGCCGCGGACCGCGCGGCCGGAACGGCGCGAGGTCGCTGACGTCGGTGCCGAAGCGGGAGCAGGTGTCGAGGTACTCCCGGCGGAACCGTGCCCGGGCATGTTCGACGCCGGCGCCCCACACGTCGGCCCAGGTGCCGCGGCTGATCCCGAGCTTGAAGCCGGTCAGGAAGTCCTGCCGCCCCTTCTCCTCCCACAGCACCTCCGTCGCGGGTTGGAGCGCGACGCCGCCGTCGTGAGGCCCGAGGATCTTGACCATGCCGTCGAACTCGAACAGATGGCGTCCCAGCCGCAGGTCGCACCATGCTGTCCGTCCGTCGGCGCTGAGTCCGAACTGAAGCTCGGGTGTCCCGAACCCAAGGCCCTCGACGAGGATCCGCATCAGGGTCTCGCCCGGTGAGTCGGCGTCCGCCGAGGCCGAGGCGATCACCTCGTCCATGATCGTCGACCTCGGCCAACACCACATGAGCGCCTTCACCTCTGCCAGCTGCGACCGCGTCACCCCGAGCCGCATGGCGGAGTCAGCAGCGACGAGTCCTTGCTGATAGCCGTGCTCTCGCGTGATGTCGAGGGCAGTGCGGGCCAGCCCCAGCACGCCCACACCGTGGACGGCCGTGGCCTGTTCCTGGGGGTACGGCGCCAAGTGCTGCGCGATGTCGCGGCGCCGGTGCGTGCCGACGATCCCGGGACGGGTCAGGTGCGACACGGGCCGCGGCTCTCGAAGCACGGGCAGTTGCAGGGCGTAGGCCGCTGAGTGATGACTCAGTACGTGCGAAGCGGCGACGCGCAGGCTGGCCGCCCGGTCGGCCAGCAGGCGCTGCTCTGCGTGGGTGGTGAGGCTCTCGACGTACTCCCGGGCCGTGTAGACGCCGCGCCGCAGCGCCAGCCAGGCGCCGGACTTGACCAGTTGGTCGACGGCCGCTGCCGACATGCCGGCAGCGATGGCTTGGAAGCGCGTCACCAGGCCCCACTGGTTGCTCATGATGGCTCGGACACGGGCGTTCATGCCGCCCACTGTCGCGCTTACTCCGTCCCGGCCGGCTCCTCTCCAGTGCAGCCTGTGCAGTGAGAACGCCACGGAAGGTGGTGTTCGGCCGTCGTGGCCGGGTTTGTGACGCCTGGGACGCAGGGTCGACCGCATCGGGGAGCGGCGCTGTAACACGTTGTTGAGCCAGCTTCGGTGCCCGTGCCGGATGTTCACGACCCGTGGAGAGTTGATTTTCGCCGACACGGGTCGTGGAGGTCGGCCAACGACGTGTTACAGCGCTCGCCGCCGCCAACAACGTGTTACATGCCCGCCCCGCCAACCCGTCCCAGCCACCCGCCGGCTGCGTCGGTACGGCGCCGTAGGCTGGCCGGAGCATGAGTGACGCAACCGCCGCGACCCGGCCCGCACTGACCGCCGACCAGCTTCTCGAGGGCCTCAACGACCCGCAGCGCGAGGCGGTCCGGCATGAGGGAGCGCCGTTGCTGGTGGTGGCCGGGGCGGGGTCGGGGAAGACCCGGGTGCTCACGCGGCGGATCGCCTGGCTGATCGCGGTCCGCAAGGCGCACCCGGGCTCGATCCTGGCGATCACCTTCACCAACAAGGCCGCGGCCGAGATGAAGGAGCGGGTCAGCGACCTGGTGGGCAACCGGGCGCGGATCATGTGGGTCAGCACGTTCCACTCGGCGTGCGTGCGGATCTTGCGCAAGGAGGTGACCCACCTCGGCCACCAGCGGCTGAAGTCGAACTTCTCGATCTATGACGCCCAGGACCAGAAACGGCTCATCACGCTGGTCTGCAACGACCTCGACCTGGACCCGCGCCGCTTCCAGCCGGGGCCGGTGCTGCACTGGATCAGCAACCACAAGAACGAGCTGCGTGACCCCGACGACGTGGCGGCCGAGGCCACGACCAGCATCGACGAGACCTATGCGGCGGCCTACAAGCTCTATCAGCAGCGGCTGCGCGAGGCCAACGCGATGGACTTCGACGACCTGATCATGGAGACGGTGCGGCTCTTCCAGCTCAAGCCGGAGATCCGCGAGACCTACCGGCGCCGCTTCCGCCACGTCCTGGTCGACGAATACCAGGACACCAACCACGCGCAGTACTCCCTCATCCACCAGCTCTGCGGCCCGGACTTCGAGGAGCACGACCCGACCACGCTGGACGGTCTTCCCGCCGACCGGGTGCCGCCGGCCGAGCTGATGGTCGTGGGCGACGCGGACCAGTCGATCTATGCGTTCCGGGGCGCCGACATCCGCAACATCATGGACTTCGAGCAGGACTTCCCTGACGCCCGCACGGTGCTGCTGGAGCAGAACTACCGCTCGACCCAGACCATCCTCAGCGCCGCCAACGCGGTCATCGAGCGCAACGAGGGCCGCAAGCCCAAGCGGCTGTGGTCGGATGCCGGCGACGGGGAGAAGATCGTCGGCTACGTCGCCGACGACGAGCACGACGAGGCGCGGTTCGTGTCCTCCGAGATCGACAAGCTGACCGACTCCGGGGGAGTCAAGCCGTCCGACGTCGCGGTGTTCTATCGCACCAACGCGCAGTCGCGAGTCTTCGAGGAGATCTTCATCCGCACCGGCCTGCCCTACAAGGTCGTCGGCGGCGTCCGCTTCTATGAGCGCAAGGAGATCCGCGACGCGCTCGCCTATCTCCGCATGCTCGTCAACCCCGACGACCAGGTGTCGCTGCGCCGCATCCTCAACACCCCCAAGCGCGGCATCGGCGACCGCGCCGTGCTCGCCATCACGACGTACGCCGACCGCGAGCGCATCACCTTCTGGGAGGCGCTGCAGCGGGCCGGTGAGGCGCCCGGGCTGGCCACCCGCAGCCAGACCAACATCGAGGGCTTCGTCGCGATGGTCACCGACCTGCAGCAGATGGTGGCCGCAGGCGAGCGGCCCGACGTGATCCTCGAGACCGTCCTGGACCGCTCGGGCTACCTCGTCAGCCTCGAGGAGTCCGACGACCCGCAGGACGAGACCCGGGTGGAGAACCTCGGCGAGCTCGTCGCCGTCGCCCGCGAGTTCGCCGAGGACCCCGTCGCCGGCCCGTCCGCCGACCCGGCCGACGTCGACGCCGGCACCGTCGAGCCGGGGCTCGCGGACTTCCTGGAGCGGGTCGCGCTGGTCGCCGACTCCGACCAGATCCCCGACGCTCCCGACGGCGATGCCGACGACCCGGACGCGCCGGAGGACACGGGCGTCGTGACGCTGATGACCCTGCACACCGCCAAGGGCCTGGAGTTCCCGGTCGTCTTCCTCACCGGCCTCGAGGACGGGATCTTCCCGCACTCGCGCGCGCTCGGCGACCGTCCCGAGCTCGAGGAGGAGCGGCGCCTGGCCTACGTCGGCATCACCCGCGCCCGCGAGCGCCTCCACGTCTCCCGTGCCCTGACCCGCTCCGCCTGGGGCGCCCCGTCGATGAACCCCGCCTCCCGGTTCCTCGCCGAGCTGCCGATCGACCTGGTCGACTGGCGGCGCACCGAGGCGGAGCAGACGCGGTGGTCGCGGCCGTCGTACGCGCCCGGCGGCCGGGAGTACGACGCCGGCGGCTCGACCCGTCTGGGCGCCCCCACCGCGGCCGGTCGGCGCAACTTCAGCTCCGCCGCCGCCCGGGCCGACGCGGCCGCGAAGGCCAAGCCGTCACGACCGGTGCCGGTGCTCGCGCCGGGCGACAAGGTCACCCACGACTCGTTCGGCCTCGGCACGGTCGTCTCGGTCGAGGGCCAGGCGGAGAAGTCGGTGGCGTCGATCGACTTCGGCTCCGACGGCGTCAAGCGCCTCCTGCTGCGCTACGCGCCGGTCGAGAAGCTGTAGCTTCATCGGGCCTGGCCGTGCAGCGCCGTCTTGCCGCGAGATCAGGGTTGGAACTACGCAAGGCAACTGCGGCGCGCTCGCGCAATCAGGGCGTCACACCGTGCTGGCGCAGGGCGGCGTCGGGGTCGACCGGGTCGCCGCCGCCGGGGCGGACCTCGAGGTGGAGGTGGGCGCCGGTGACGTGGCCGGTCGTGCCGACATAGCCGATGACCTCGCCGGCGCGGACGGTGTCGCCCGCGCTGACCGTGGTGGCGGACTGGTGGCAGAACCAGATCTCGGTGCCGTCTTCGAGGGTGAGAACGGTCTTGTTGCCGTAGGCGCCGTCGAATCCGGTGGAGGTGATCACGCCGTTGGTGACGGCCTTGATCGGGGTGCCGCTGGGGGCCGCGAAGTCGAGGCCGGTGTGATAGCTGGACCAGAGTCCGTATTCGCCGAAGGTCGCGGTCAGGCGGTAGCTGTCGAGGGGGAGCACCCAGCGGTTGAGGGCGATCTCGGCGGCCTCCGCCTCGGCGGCCTGGACGAGCTCGCCGAGCTGGGCGTTGCGCTCCTCCGCGTGCCGCTCGGCTTCCTCGACCATGTCGATGGTGGAGCCCTGTGCGAGCGCGTCGCGGTCGGAGTCGCGGCTGACCGTCGCCCCCCGGTCGCCGCCGAAGGCGCCCGAGCCGAAGGAGCCGGTCATCGCGTTGGCGGCGGTCAGCCGGCTGGTGCCGGAGGCCAGCTGCGGATCGGCCGACACGACGGCGCCGCCGATCGCGACGGCGAGGGTCGCGACGCCGACGGCGACGGGCAGGGACGGCAGACCCTTGAAGAGGGGACCACGGGGGCCGGCGTGCTTGACGGCACGGCGCTTGCCCGGGGCCTGGATGGCCCGGAGCTGGGTGGTCGAGGAGTCGGTGAGGGGGTCGAAGAGCGGGATGTCGCGTAGGGCGGGCAGCTCGACGGTGGGGGTGCGCTCGAGACCGGCCAGGAGCACCGGCGTCGGCGCCAGCGCCACGGAGGGTACGACGGGCGCGAGGTTCACCTGCGTCGGTCCGGCGGCGCGCCGGCGACCGCCACCCGACGGGGCTGGTGCGGCGGCAGGGGCGGCGGCGGGGGTCGCGGGGGTCTCCGTGACGCGGGCCGCGACGGTCGGTGCCGCGGCCTGCGGTTCACGACCGGCGACGCGCTTGCCGACGTACTTCTCGGCCGTCTGAGGGGTCGTCGGGGAGGAGCCTTCGTCCGTGCTCGACCGGCGCCGCGGCGCGCGGTGATCTGCTCGGTGGCTACCCATCGACTGCTGACTCCTTGGGGGGACGACGATGCAGGCAGATCTCTCCCTGCACCTCATCCGAGCGCCCGATGAGCTCGGCGGCGAGGTGGCCGCCAGGTGACGACCGGGTGAAACGTGCGTGCCGACCTTAACCGATGCGGGGAGGGCCCCGAAATCCCCCGGCACGTCGGCTGTGGATGGCTCGACGGATCAACGATGCGACGTGAAGAGGGTCACGTCACATGTCCGCGGACTCGTCCTACTCGTGGGTCACGACTATCGTGCCCGGGGGTGTGCCGCTGTGCGCGCACCGCACTCTGACCCAGATGTGAGGACGTATCAGTGGACCTGATGGAGTACCAAGCGAAGGAGCTCTTCGCGAAGCACGGTGTGGCCACGACGATCGGTGTGGTCGTCGAGACCGCCGAGGAGGCGAAGGCCGCTGCCGAGAAGATCGGTGGCGTGACCGTCATCAAGGCGCAGGTCAAGGCCGGCGGCCGCGGCAAGGCGGGCGGCGTGAAGCTCGCGAAGACCCCTGACGAGGCCTTCCAGTACGCCACGGACATCCTGAACCTGACGATCAAGGACCTCCCGGTCAACCGGGTCCTGGTCACCCCGGCCACCCCGCCGGAGGCGGAGTACTACTTCTCCTTCCTGCTGGACCGGTCGAACCGCCAGTACCTCTGCATCGCGTCCGTCGAGGGTGGTGTCGAGATCGAGGAGGTCGCGAAGACCAACCCCGACGCCGTCAAGAAGATCGCGATCGACCCGGGCCAGGGCGTCGACGCCGCCAAGGCGCGCGAGATCGCCACGGAGGCCGGCTTCCCGGAGCCCGTCTTCGAGCAGGCCGTGACGATGATCGAGAAGCTCTACACGGTCTTCGTCGAGGAGGACGCCACGCTCGTCGAGGTGAACCCGCTCGCGCGGCTCGCCGGTGACAAGCTCGAGGCGCTCGACGGCAAGGTCTCGCTCGACGAGAACGCCTCCGAGGTCCGCCACCCCGACCACGAGGCGTTCGAGATCCGCGAGGAGGCCGACCCGCTCGAGGCGAAGGCCAAGGACCTCGGCCTCAACTACGTCAAGCTCGACGGCCAGGTCGGCATCATCGGCAACGGCGCGGGTCTCGTCATGAGCACCCTCGACGTCGTCGCGTACGCCGGCGAGAAGCACGGCGGCGTCAAGCCCGCCAACTTCCTCGACATCGGCGGCGGCGCCAACGCCCAGGTGATGGCCAACGGCCTCGACGTCATCCTCAACGACGAGCAGGTCAAGTCGGTCTTCGTCAACGTCTTCGGTGGCATCACCGCGTGCGACGAGGTCGCCAACGGCATCAAGGGTGCTCTCGAGCTCCTCGGCGACAAGGCCACCAAGCCGCTCGTCGTGCGCCTGGACGGCAACGCCGTCGAGGCCGGCCGCGCGATCCTCGACGAGCTGAACCACCCGCTCGTCACGCAGGTCGACACCATGGACGGCGCGGCCGACAAGGCCGCCGAGCTGGCGAACGTCTGAGCGCGCGAGAGATAGAGAGCAGAAGAAGATGAGCATCTACCTCAACAAGGACAGCAAGATCATCGTCCAGGGCATCACGGGCGGCATGGGTGCCAAGCACACCGCCCTCATGCTCGACTCGGGCGCGACGATCGTCGGTGGCGTCAACGCCCGCAAGGCCGGCACCACGGTCACCCACAAGGACGCCCAGGGCGCCGACGTCGAGCTGCCGGTCTTCGGCACGGTCGAGGAGGCCATGAAGGAGACCGGCGCCAACGTGTCGGTCCTCTTCGTCCCGCCAGCGTTCACGAAGGCCGCGGCCATCGAGGCGATCGACGCCGAGATGCCGCTGATCGTCGTCATCACCGAGGGCGTGCCGGTCCAGGACACCGCCGAGGTGTGGTCCTACCTGCAGGGCAAGTCCACCCGGATGATCGGCCCCAACTGCCCGGGCATCATCACGCCCGGCGAGTCGCTGGCCGGCATCACCCCGCACACCATCGCGGGCAAGGGCCCGGTCGGCCTGGTGTCCAAGTCGGGCACGCTGACCTACCAGATGATGTACGAGCTGCGTGACTTCGGCTTCTCGACCGCCATCGGCATCGGCGGCGACCCGATCGTCGGCACCACGCACATCGACGCCCTCCAGGCCTTCGAGGAGGACCCGGAGACCAAGGTGATCGTGATGATCGGCGAGATCGGCGGCGACGCCGAGGAGCGTGCGGCCGACTACATCAAGGCCAACATCACCAAGCCGGTCGTCGGCTACGTCGCGGGCTTCACCGCCCCCGAGGGCAAGACGATGGGTCACGCGGGTGCGATCGTGTCCGGTTCCGCCGGCACCGCGGCCGCCAAGCAGGAGGCCCTCGAGGCCGTCGGCGTCAAGGTCGGCAAGACGCCGTCCGCCACCGCCGCTCGCGCGCGGGAGATCCTCGAGAAGCTCTGAGCTCCTCACCGCAGCAACGACGAAGGCCCGCCACCCCCACGGTGGCGGGCCTTCGCCCATTTCCTGCGCCCGATCGGGCGGTCGACTCAACCCAGCCGGTCGACCGCGACCGGGAGCATCTGGTTGACCGGGGTGCCGCCGTCCTCGTCGAGGAAGTTGTAGTCCTGGCCGACGATGACCGAGGTCAGCACGACCACGCGGTCGCCGTCGAGCGCGACACCGGTCTCCATGATGTAGGCGGAGTCGCCGTCCTCCAGGGCCTCGGGGAGGGGGCCGAAGTGGGCGTCGACGATCAGTGCCTCGGTGCCGGCGTCCACGGCACGCGGCTCGAAGGAGCGGAAGTCCGTGATGGCAGCGGGCCGCTCGGCGCACTCGGTCACGGCGGCCACGACGGCGTCGTACGCCGCCTCGGCGGCCGCCGCGTCGTCGTACTGGCCGACGAGCTCGGTGAGAAGGTCACCCTGGACCTCGATGTCGGGCTCCTGGGTGTTGCGGAGCTCGAAATCGGCCCGGACGACCTGGCTCGCCCCGGTGCCGTTGAGGCCCTCGGCGAGGCAGGGGTGGGCGAGGTCGCCGTGGCCGTCGAGGTCCTCGTCACCCGTAGCGAGGCGGAACCAGTCGGCGCCGTCGCTGTAGACGGTGTCGGCGTCGGTGAGCAGGACGTCGGCCGTCAGCGTTGACGACGAGGGGCTGCCGGTCGAGCTGACCGGGGTGGTCTCGTCGGCGACGGTGGTGGTGTCGTCGCTGCAGGCGGTGAGCAGGGCGGGCGCCGCGAAGGCCATCGCGGCGATGAAGAGGGGGGTGGACCGACGGTTCACGGCGGATCCCTTTCTGTGTGGTGGAGCTGTTGATCGATGTCGGAGGAGATACGTCGGGCCGGCCCGTCCGGTTGCATCGATTGCGCGAGAGATCCCGGGATTCCCGCGCCAGGACAGCAAAAAGTCTCGAGGCCTGCCCGGGTGACGGGCAGGCCTCGAGTGGTGTGCTGGTGGCGCGTCGGAGAGTCAGCAGCCCTGTGCGTCGAAGGCGCACATCGCGTCGAGGACGGTGGTGGTCTCCGCGACGATCTCGGCGACGATCTCGTCCTCGCGTCCCTGCGGGTTGCCGGCGTGACCGCCCCAGGCGGCCACGAGGACGGCGTTGCCCACCCGGACCAGCACGGTGGTGTCGCCGAAGGTGGTCGGTGACCCCTCGAACTCGTCCCAACCGAGGATGGCGACGGCCTCGTGGCCGACGTCGCCGACAGATCTGACCGACCAGTTCGGCGTGTAGCCGTCCTCGCGGGTCTCGCCCTCGGGGCAGCCGCGGTAGAGGTCGGCGACCGCCGCGATGGCGGCCTCCGCCTCGGCGACGGACTGGTAGGTCGTCAGCTGCCGGGTGCGGTAGTCCTCGACGTCGGACCAGGTGGCGCCGAGCCGGTCGTTGAACGGCGCGTCGGCCAGCGGCGTGCCGCAGGCCTCGAAGGCGACCGGGTCGCGCTCGCGGTCGGGCCCGACGAGGCCGTCCTGGTCGGGCTCGGCCGTGCGATCCGGCCAGCCCGCGGCCAGCGGAAAGGCGTCGTCGATGACCGTGTCGCCGGTCGCGGCGTCCGGGTCGGACACCGACTCCGGCACCTCCGGGACGTTGGCGCCCGGCGCCAACCGCTCGGCCGCGAGGGGCAGCATTCGCTGCATCGGGGTGCCGCCGGTCTCCTCGAGGAAGTTGTAGTCCTGACTGATCTGGGTCAGGCTCAGCACCGCGATCCGGTCGTCGAGCAGGACCACGCCGGTCTCGTTGATGTAGGCGCTGTCGCCGTAGGGGTCGACCTCGACGGGCGCCGGGTTGCCGTGGATGTCGACGATCAGGCCCTGGCCACCCACGATGTCGACCGGTCGCGACTGCAGGGTCCGGATCTCGGTGGCCTCGCCCAGGCTGGCGCAGTCGTCGAGCCATCCGCTGATGGTGGCGAACGCGGCCTGAGCCGCCTCGGCGTCGGGGAACTCCGCGACCTCTTGGGCGAGGGTCGGCGGGTACGGCTCGTCGACGATCTCGCCGCCGGGGGCGAAACCGAAGAAGCGGTTGAACTCGGCGGTCGAGCCGAGCCCGCTGAGGGCCTGCTGCTGACAGCTGAAGGTGGTGGCCTGGCCGTCACCCTCGAAGGTCTCGGTCTCCTGCCAGTCGCCCCAGTTGTTGTGGGCCGTCTCGCCGTCGGCGAGCAGGTCGTCGGCGCTGAGGGCGACCGAGCGGGGCGGGTCGGCGACGTTGGTGTCGTCCCGGTCGTCCGTGCCGCTCCCTCCGGCGATGGCGAAGATCGGCACGGCGACGGCGGCGACGGCGAGGGCGGCGCCTCCGGCCACCAGGGCGTTGCGGCGGCGCCGGATCTTCTCGCCTCGCCGACGTGCGTCGGCGGCGGAGTGTGGCATGGGTCCTCCCGATGCTCCTGTGCTGAACCCGGCACCGAACTGGCTCAGCTGGTCCAGCGGATCGCGCTGCTCAGGCATGGGTCATCCCTCCTCCCGCGAGCCCGGACTCGTCGGTCAGCAGCACGGCGAGTGCCGCGCGTCCCCGGCTGAGCCGGGCCTTGATGGTTCCTTCGGGAACGCCGACCTCGGCCGCCACTTGGTGGACGGGGAGGTCGGCGATGTGGTGGAGGACCAGCGCCTGGCGCTGGGCCTCGGGCAGCTGCTTGAGCGCGGCGACGAGAGCCACGTGGGTCTCGTCGACGGCCGGCACGATGACGGGGCCACCGAGGGCGCGGTCGGGGGAGCGCTCGCCGCGCTTGCGACGCCGCCAGCGGCTGACCGCCAGGCGGTAGGCGGTGGTCCGGACCCAGGCCTCGGGATAGGCGGCCTTCTCCAGCTTGCGCCGGTGGGCCCAGGCGCGTGCGAACGCCTCCTGGACACACTCGGTCGCCTCGTCGAAGTCGCCGATCATCGCATAGACCTGACCGGTCACCCGCCGGAACGACGCGGTGTAGAACTCGTCGAACTCCTGCTCGTCCACGCACGCCTCCTCTCGGCTGGTCCGTTGCCCGGGAGCCGGGCTGTCGAGGGTGATACGCCCGGGCCGGCGGGTCGGTTGCACGGATCCGGGAAAAGATTCGCAGACGCTCAGCCTTCGTAGGCGTCCATGCGGCTCAGCCGCTCTCGGGCGCGTCGCGCGAGGTCGGCGAAGTCGCCGTCGGCCATCCCGGCGCCCGGCGCCGCGACGTAGACGAGGACGGAGAGCGACGTACCGCTGCGCACGACCGCGACGTCGCCCTCGAGGGTCTCGTCGTTGGGCAGCGCCGTGCTGAGGTGCCAGGCGGACAGGCTGGTGTCGGCACCGTCGCCGGCGATCTCGGTGACCTCGGTCCCGGCGGACGCGTCGAGGTCGGGGCAGGCGGCCATCTGCTCGCGGACCCGCTCGACGAACCGGCGGGCGGCGCGCGGCGGCAGGGAGCCGACGGTCTGGGTCAGGCCGACGGTCGTCGGCAGGTCGGAGGCGCTCAGCACGAAGGTGCGGAACTGGTTGCCCTTGACCTCCTGGTCGCGGAAGCTGCCGAAGAGGCGCACGATGTCGCAGCCGATCGCGCCGGTGTCGTTGCGGTCGGCGCTCAGCTTCGCGGCCGGGGTGCCCACCCACGGGCCCTGGTCGCGCTCGAGCGGCGGCAGGTCGACCTCGGACACGAACCACGGTGTCCTCCCGACCGGGTAGGCCGGGCGGGCGGTCACCTTCGGCGCCGGGTCGTCGGCGCACGCGCCGCCGTCGGCGAGTGTGCAGAGCCGGTCGACCGCCGTCGCGAGCAGCGCGGCGACGCCCTCCTCGTTGGCCTGGCCCTTGGGCACGGTCGCGGTCAGCGAGGTCGTGGTGGTGAAGAGACCGCTGCGGGCGACACCCACGACGTAGGTCTCCTGGGCGACCCGCGAGCGCAGGACCAGGAGGGCGGACTGGTCGCCCACCCCGGCCACGTCCCAGGTGCTGACGAGCTGGACGCGCGGGATCGCGGAGGCGTCGTCGGCGGGTGCCTGGCAGGCGGTGAACCAGCGCAGCGTCCGCTGGTAGGTGCGGGTCGCGCGCGGCTCGCTGACCGAGGCTTCGGCGAACTGGACGAACGTGCGCGAGGCGCTGGAGCGAGTCCCGTTGCGGAAGGAGCGCACCCAGGCGGCGTTGCCCTTCGGGTCGGCGTAGCGCGTGGACTGGCAGGGGAGGGCGTGACCGTTGCCGGTGGAGTTGTCGCCCGTGCGGCCCTCTGCCCAGCCGCGCGCGGGGAGGGTGGTCCGCACGGTCTCGAGCGGCAGCAGTGCCGTGTCGGGCAGGCGGTTGACGGCCGGCCCGGACGGCAAGGTGGTCGACGCCGCGGGGGGTGGCTCGCGGTCGAGGGTGGGCCGGGAACCGGTCGAGTCGAGCGCGACCGCGCCACCGGCGACGAGCGCGACGACGGCCGTCGCGCCCCCGATCACGGTGTGCGCGCGTCGCCGCGCGGCACCGGCGCGGCGGATGATGGTCGCCCGCGGCCAGGTGACGCTGCGGGTGGCATCGGCGAGGGCGGCCAGCATCAGGTGGATGTGGGACGTCGGGATCGCCAGCTGGGTGGCGAACTGCGCCGCGCCGAGCTGGAGCTCGCGCTCGGCGGTCTCGGCGGCCAGGCCGACCTCGTGAGCCATGTCGGCGAGGCTCACACCCGCCAGCTGGGTGAGCAGCAGGGCGCGGCGCTGGGTGACGGTCAGGGCGTCCAGCGCGTCGATGACCTCGCGGACCTCGGGATCGAGGTCCTTGCGGCGCCGCAGCGGGAGCGCGGTCGTCCGTCGCTGCGCCTTGCGCCAGGCGAGGGGCCGGACGTAGCCCTCGGGATCGTCGAACCGGGCGGTCTTGCGCCAGTGGTGCCAGGCGACCACGAAGGCCTCGCGCACGGCGCTGCGGGCGACGGCGAGGTCGCCGGTCAGCGCGAAGGTCTGCAGCAGCAGGCGGTCACGCGCCGACTTGTAGTAGTCGTCGAAGCTCAGCGCGAGGTCGGCATGGCTGACGTACGACGGTCCGTGCGGTCCGCCGGTGGCATCGGCTGGTGAGGCAGGAGCGGGTGACACGGACATGACCGGTCCACCGTACGGCCTGCGCAGGGCTGCGTCCTACGCCAGGGTGGGTGTCCCGGCGTGGCGGTCCGTCTGGGCCGCGTGGGCGCGTGATGATGGTCGGACCATGACGTCGCTCCACTCCCCGTCGGTCCGCCGTTCGGGCCGCACCGGTGGCCCCGGCGGTCCTGCTCGCACGGACGCCGAGCTGCGCCGCGAGCTGGCGACCACGCGGCCGCTGGTGCCGACCGCGACCCTCGGCGGCGCGATCGCTGCCGGCTCGACGCTGCTGGTCGGCCTCGCTGTCGCCGTCGTCGGCTGGTTCCTCACCGACGCCGGCGGCGAGGGCACGCCCAGCGGGGCCCTGGGGGTGGGCGCGCACGCCTGGCTGATGGCCCACGGCTCCACCGTGGCGGTGGAGGGCATCCGGATCACCGCCGTCCCGCTCGGTCTCACCCTCGTCTGCGCCTGGGTGACCTGGCGGGTCGGTCATCGGGTCGGTGAGTCGGTCTCGGGGCACGGGCCCGACGCCGACGGCATCGCCGACGGCGCCCGCGACCTCACCGTCCCCCTCGCGACCCTCCTCTTCGCCGTCGGTTACGCCGTCCTGGCCGTCGTCACCTGCGCGGTCGCCGCGACGCCCGCCAGCGCGCCCTCGCCGGGTCGTGTGGTGCTCTGGTCGCTGGTGCTCGCGGGCGGCGTGGGCGCTCCGGCGATCGCGTTCGGCTCGGGACGCGCCGCCATCTGGCTGCCCGCCTGCCCGCAGGAGGTCCGGGAGGCGCTGCTCGTCGCGCGCCGCATCCTCGTCAGCTGGCTGCTGCTGAGCCTGGTGATGCTGGTCGGTGCCCTGGTCGTCGACTTCTCGACGGCCGCCAACATCACCTCACAGCTCCACGCCGACGCCGGGGCGGTCCTGCTGCTGACCCTGATCACGCTCGGCGTGCTGCCCAACGCGGTGCTGTTCTCCAGCTCCTACCTCCTCGGACCGGGCTTCGGCGTCGGCACCGGGACCACCGTCGCAGCCGGTGTGCCGGTCGTGCTCGGCCCGCTCCCGATGTTCCCGCTCCTCGCGGCCCTGCCCGACCAGGGGCCGACGCCCTGGTGGACCGACTGGCTGCTCGTGCTGCCCGTCCTGCTGGCGGTCGTCGCAGCCGGTCGCGTCCAGCGTGACCGGCCCCTGCTCGCCTGGGACCGGGCGGCGATCCGCGGCTGCGCCGGCGGCATCACCGCCGGCTTCCTCCTGGCCGTCCTGACCGCGTTCGCCGGCGGGGCGGTCGGTCCCGGACGGATGGCCGACGTCGGACCGGTGGCCTTCGAGGTGCTGCTGCACTCGATCGCCTCCTTCGGCATCGGCGGTGTCGCCGGGGCCCTCGCCGTGTGCTGGTGGCAGCGCAACGGCGGCGACTGGGTGCGGACCCGCGCCGCCGCCCTTCCGCGCCGCCGCCGCTAACATCACCGCTGTGCCCGCCCGCCTCGTCGTCCTCGTCTCCGGCGGCGGCACCAACCTCCAGGCGCTGCTCGACGCGTGCGCCGACCCGGCCTACGGGGCGGCGGTCGTGGCGGTCGGAGCCGACCGCGACGGCATCGAGGGCCTCGCCCGCGCCGACCGGGCCGCGGTGCCCACCTTCGTCGCGAAGGTCGGCGACTTCACGACCCGCGACCACTGGGACCGCGCCCTCGCCGACCGCGTCGCGGCCTTCGAGCCGGACCTGGTGGTCCTGGCCGGCTTCATGAAGCTCGTCGGCCCGGCCTTCCTCGACCGCTTCGGCGGCCGCACCCTCAACACGCACCCGGCGCTGTCGCCGTCCTTCCCCGGCATGAACGGGCCCGGCGACGCGCTCGACTACGGCGTCAAGGTCACCGGGGCGACCCTGTTCGTCGTCGACGCCGGCATCGACACCGGCGCCATCGTCGCCCAGACGGTCGTGCCCGTGGAGGTCGACGACACCACCGCCACGCTGCACGAGCGGATCAAGGCCGCCGAGCGGACGATGCTCGTCGACAGCGTCGGACGCATGGCCCGCGACGGCTTCACCGTCGAGGGTCGCCGGGTCCGTCTCGGCTGACCTCCCCGGCACAGGTCAGTGCAGGTCGGCGCGGACCTCGTCGCGCAGCCGGCTCATCGTGTGGTCGAGCGCCGTGGCCGTCTCCGCCGCCGCGCGCAGCTCGTCGAGCAGGCCGAGCGGCACCGTGCCGTCGTACTTGTAGTAGATCGAGTGCTCGACGCTGGCCCAGAAGTCCATCGCGATCGTGCGGATCTGCAGCTCGACCGGCACCAGCTCGGTGCGGTCGGAGAGATAGACGGGGATGTGGATGATCAGGTGCAGGCTGCGATAGCCGTTGGGCTTCGGCGAGATGATGTAGTCCTCGACCTCGAGCACCGTCACGTCCGGCTGCGACGTCAGCAGGTCGCTGATCCAGTAGACGTCCGTGGCGAAGGGGCAC
This sequence comes from Nocardioides caeni, assembly GCF_004912195.1. Classification (GTDB taxonomy): domain Bacteria; phylum Actinomycetota; class Actinomycetes; order Propionibacteriales; family Nocardioidaceae; genus Nocardioides; species Nocardioides caeni. The sequence goes on along the minus strand of NZ_STGW01000009.1, from coordinate 14,124 downwards.
ACCACGCGCACGCCGGCGATGTCGCGGATCTCGCTCTCGATGTGCTCCAGCGCCGGCGGGCAGCCCAGCCGCTCCATCTTCGCCAGCAGGCTGTCGATCGACTTCAGGCGCGTCCGCACGTGCTCGATGGGGCTGTGGTCGTGGTTCTCCTCGAACTCCTGCCGCAGGATCGAGATCTTCGTCGTCACCTCGTCGAGCGCGAAGCGGTAGCGCAGGCGGAACCGCTCCAGGGCACGGAGCAGGTCCGGGTCGATCGGCGAGCGGGCCGGACGCGGGGTGACGAGGTGCCCGGCCGCCGGCTCGGCGTGGTCGGGCTCGGGTGGGTCGATGACGCTCATCAGGTCCTCCGGTCGCGGTGGGTCCAGCATGCCTTCCGCGACCAAGCGTCCGGTTCGCGGGTCGGCTGCCACCGGCGGTAGAATCCGGCGTACACGACTGGCGCAGGTGGGCCACCACCAGGGAGTGACGAGTCGGCATCGATCGCCTGGGTGCCCTCATCGAGAGCACCGACCCGATGAGCGACCCCGAGGAGCCCCTCATGTCCGCCACGCCCGACGCCCCCCAGATCGGCACCGTTGAGATCAAGCGCGCGCTGGTCTCCGTCTTCGACAAGACCGGCCTCGACGACCTCGTCCGCGGCCTGCACGACGCCGGGGTCGAGCTCGTCTCGACCGGTGGCTCCGCCGCCCTCATCGAGTCGCTCGGCCTGCCGGTCACCAAGGTCGAGGACCTCACCGGCTTCCCGGAGTGCCTCGACGGCCGGGTCAAGACCCTGCACCCGCGCGTGCACGCCGGCATCCTCGCCGACCGCCGCCTGCCCGACCACGTCGCGCAGCTCGAGGAGCTCGAGGTCGCGCCCTTCGACCTGGTCGTCGTCAACCTCTATCCCTTCGCAGCCACCGTCGCCTCCGGCGCGGGCGTCGACGACTGCATCGAGAAGATCGACATCGGTGGCCCCTCGATGGTCCGTGCGGCCGCCAAGAACCACCCGTCGGTCGCGATCGTGACCGACGGCGCCGACTACGCCGCGGCGCTCACGGCCGCGCAGGGCGAGGGCTTCACCTACGAGGAGCGCAAGGCGCTGGCCGCGAAGGCGTTCGTCCACACCGCGACCTACGACGTCCAGGTCGCCTCCTGGATGGGCAGCGTCCTCACCGACTCCTCCGTCGAGGACGGCGCGAGCACCGGCTTCCCGGCGTGGATCGGCGGCACCTACGACAAGTCCGCCGTCCTGCGCTACGGCGAGAACCCGCACCAGAAGGCCGCGCTCTACCTCAACGGCTTCGGCCCGGCCGGGCTCGCCCAGGCCGAGCAGCTGCACGGCAAGGAGATGTCCTACAACAACTACGTCGACACCGACGCGGCCCGCCGCGCGGCGTACGACCACGGCGACCTGCCGACGGTGGCGATCATCAAGCACGCCAACCCGTGCGGCATCGCCGTCGGCGCCGACGTGGCCGAGGCCCACCGCCGCGCCCACGAGTGCGACCCGGTCTCCGCCTTCGGCGGCGTCATCGCCACCAACGTGCCGGTCTCGCGGCAGATGGCCGAGCAGGTCGCCGAGATCTTCACCGAGGTCATCGTCGCCCCCGGCTACGAGGACGGCGCCGTGGAGGTGCTCCAGGCGAAGAAGAACATCCGGATCCTCGTCGCCGAGCCGCTCACCGCGGGCGGCGTCGAGACCCGCCCGATCAGCGGCGGCCTGCTGATGCAGCAGGTCGACCAGTTCCAGGCCGTGCTGGAGGTGGGCGGCGACGACCCCGCCAACTGGACCCTCGCCACCGGCGACGCCGCCGACGAGCAGACCCTCGCCGACCTCGCCTTCGCGTGGCACGCCGTGCGCGCGGCCAAGTCCAACGCGATCCTCCTCGCCAAGGACGGCGGCGCCGTCGGCATCGGCATGGGCCAGGTCAACCGCGTCGACTCCTGCCGGCTCGCCGTCGAGCGCGCCAACACCCTCGTCGAGGGCGTCGAGCGCGCCCGCGGCGCCGTCGCCGCCTCCGACGCGTTCTTCCCGTTCGCCGACGGCCCCCAGATCCTCCTGGACGCCGGCGTGCGCGCCATCGTGCAGCCCGGAGGCTCGGTCCGCGACGAGGAGACCATCGCCGCCTGCCAGGCCGCCGGCGTCACGATGTACTTCACCGGCACGCGCCACTTCTTCCACTGATTGATGGCGCGAGCGTGTCGCCCTGTCGTTGAGGTCCGCCCGGGCGCTCGCTGCGCTCGGCCCGCGGGCCCTCAACGACGCGACTTCGCCGCGGGGCGCCACGCTGCCGCGCGGCGTTGTCTTTCGTAGCTCCTGCCTTGGCATGGCCGCAAGGCGACTCTGCAGGTTTCCTTCAGCGGCCCACCGGCATTGGACCGTCTCCACACCTCATCTGGGAGGATGCACCCCGTGACTGCACAGAAGCTCGACGGCAACGCCACGGCGGCCGCCATCAAGGACGAGCTCAAGGTCCGTGTCGCCGCGCTGAAGGACAAGGGCATCACGCCCGGGCTCGGCACCGTCCTCGTCGGCGACGACCCCGGCTCGCGCTGGTACGTCGGCGGCAAGCACAAGGACTGTGCCGAGGTCGGCATCGCGTCCATCCGGGTCGACCTGCCCGAGGTCGCCACCCAGGCCGAGATCGAGGAGGCCGTCGCCGGCCTCAACGCCGACCCGGCCTGCACCGGCTACATCGTCCAGCTCCCGCTCCCGCGCGGACGCGACGAGAACCGGGTCCTCGGCCTGATCGACCCCGCCAAGGACGCCGACGGCCTCCACCCGACCAACCTCGGCTGGCTGGTCCTCGGCAACGAGGCCCCGCTGCCCTGCACGCCCTACGGCATCGTCGAGCTGCTGCGCCGCCACGACGTCCCGATCGCGGGCGCCGAGGTCGTCGTGGTGGGCCGCGGGATCACGGTCGGCCGACCGCTGGGCCTGCTGCTGACCCGGCGCTCCGAGAACGCGACAGTCACCCTCTGCCACACCGGTACGACGGACCTGGCCGCCCACGTGCGCAAGGCCGACATCGTCGTGGCGGCGGCCGGCGTGCCCGGCATCGTGACCGGTGACATGGTCAAGCCCGGCGCCGCGGTGCTCGACGTCGGGGTCAGCCGCGTCGACGGCAAGATCGCCGGCGACGTCGCCGACGACGTGTGGGAGACCGCCGGCTGGGTCTCGCCCAACCCCGGTGGGGCCGGCCCGATGACCCGCGCCATGCTGCTGGCCAACGTCGTGACCATGGCCGAGAAGCAGGCCGAGCGCTGAACGAGGAGACCCCCGATCCCGTCGCCGACGGCGAGCTCCCGGACCTGAGCGAGCTGTCGGCCGAGCCGCTGCGCCCGCACCAGCGGTGGAGCCCGCAGACGATCGGCGGCTGGTGCTACCTCGCGATCCTGGGGCTGACCATCGCCGGCATCGTGGTCGCGGCCAGCTCCGAGTGGCGGCTGGGCCTGCGGATCGTCGCCGGCGCGCTCGCCCTGGCGGCGGCCCTGCGGCTGACGCTGCCCGAGAAGGACGCCGGCATGCTCGCCGTACGCCACCGGTTGGTGGACGTGGGCGTGCTCGTGTCCTTCGCGACCGCCGTCCTGGTCCTCGCCGCGACCGTCCCGGACCAGCCCTCCTGACCCTCTCCCCGACACCGGAGACGACGAAGGGCCGGCCCCGTGCGGGGCCGGCCCTTCGTGGTGATGCTGGGACGCTCAGATCAGTCCGAGCTCGGTGACGGCCGCCTTCTCGTCGGCGAGCTCGGCCACGGAGGCGTCGATCTTGCCGCGGGAGAAGTCGTCGATCTCGAGGCCCTGGACGATCTCCCAGTTGCCACCGGAGGTGGTGACCGGGAACGAGGACACGAGGCCCTCCGGGACGCCGTAGGAGCCGTCGGAGACGACCGCCATCGACACCCAGTCGCCGGCGGGGGTGCCGTTGAGCCAGTCGCGGGCGGCGTCGCAGGTGGCGGACGCGGCGGAGGCGGCCGAGGAGGCGCCCCGGGCATCGATGATCGCGGCGCCGCGCTTGGCGACGGTCGGGATGAAGGTGTCGGCGATCCAGGCCTGGTCGTTGACGACCTCGGCGGCGTTCTTGCCGGCGATCTCGGCGTGGAAGATGTCGGGGTACTGGGTGGCCGAGTGGTTGCCCCAGATCGTGATCTTCTTGATGTCGGTCACGGCGGAGCCGGTCTTGGCGGCCAGCTGCGAGATCGCCCGGTTGTGGTCGAGGCGGGTCAGCGCCGAGAACCGCTCGTTGGGGATGTCGGGAGCGTTGGTCGCCGCGATGAGCGCGTTGGTGTTGGCCGGGTTGCCGGTCACGCCGATGCGGACGTCGTCGGCGGCGACGGCGTTGAGCGCCTTGCCCTGCGCGGTGAAGATGGCGCCGTTGGCGGAGAGCAGGTCGCCACGCTCCATGCCCGGGCCGCGCGGACGCGCGCCGACGAGCAGGGCGAGGTTGACGCCGTCGAAGATCTGCTCCGGGTCGGAGCCGATCTGGACGCCGGCGAGGTTCGGGAACGCGCAGTCGTCGAGCTCCATGACGACGCCCTCGAGCGCCTTGAGGGCCGGCTCGATCTCGAGCAGGCGGAGCTCGACGGGACGGTCGCCGGCGATCGCGCCGCTGGCGATGCGGAAGAGAAGGCTGTAGCCGATCTGGCCGGCGGCGCCGGTCACGGCCACCTTGAGCGGGGTGGTGCTCACGAGGTCACTCCTAGGTGTCGGTCGAGGTCACGACGGCCGCATCCTTTTCGAGGCCGGACCGTGAGCGACGCTAGCAGCGTCGGACCGCTCACCGGGAGCCGGGCACGATGCGAGACGATGACCGGCATGACTCCCCGGCTCCGCATCACGGCGGCGGCCCTCGCGCTGGCCGCCACCGCCGTCGCCGGCTGCTCGTCCGGCTCGGAGCCCAGCCCGCCCGCCGGTGTCGACGGACTCACGATCCCGACGCAGGACCCGGACCCGGGGGACTTCGTCGACGAGGTCGACGAGGTCGACCATCCCTGGCTCCAGTGGGCGCCGGGGACCTTCCGCGAGTTCGAGGACGGCACGATCCTGTCCGTGACCGTCGGGCCGGCCCGCGACGGGATCGCGACCGTCGCGGTGTCCCGCCGTGCCCGTGCCGAGGTGGAGCCGGCCGAGGTGATCGACGACTTCATGGCCCAGGACCGCGACGGCAACGTGTGGTGGCTGGGCCGGCAGGAGGGGGTGAGCGGCGAGGTGACCTGGTTCGACGAGCCCGGACTGTTCCTCCCGGCCACGCCCCGTCGCGGCGACGGCTGGGTGATGGCGACCGCGCCCGGCCTCGACGTACGGGCACAGATCGTGGACGACGGCGAGGACGTGGTGGTGCCGGCCGGGGACTTCGAGGACGGGATCGTCCTCGAGATCGTCGAGAACGGCGTGACCCGGTACGAGACCTATGTCCGCGGCGCTGGTCTGGTCGAGAACGACGAAGCGGGGCTCGTCACCAGGTGACGAGCCCCGCTCCGGGGTGAGGGGTGGCCTTACTGCGGCGGCCGCACCTGCGTCTGGTCACCGGGCGGCGGCGCCCAACCGCCCTGCTGGGCGTCGGGGGCCGGAGCGGGGGACGGGGCGGGCGCGGGGGCAGGGGCCTGCTGCTGGGCCGGGATCCACTGCTGGGAGGCGGGGTCCCACTGCCAGCCGTCCTGGATGATCGGCTGCTCCTGCTGCTGGCCGTAGCCCTGCGCGTGGCCCTGCCCGAAGCCCTGGCCGTAGCCCTGGTTCGGGTCCTGGTTCCACTGCTGGGTGAAACCGGGGTTCGACGAGCCGCCGCTGCCGAGGGAGAGGCCGGAGCCGGGGACCGGCTCCTTGTCGCGGCCGAAGATCGCCGGGGCGAGCAGACCGGCGAGCGCGCCACCGATGAGCGGGGCGAGGATGAAGAGCCACAGCTGCAGGATCTTGTCGCCGTCGAAGGTCATGATCGCCGGGCCGATCGAGCGGGCCGGGTTGACCGAGGTGCCGGTGGCGGGGATGCCGACGATGTGCACCAGCGTCAGCGTGAAGCCGATGGCGAGCGGAGCGAGCGCGGCCACGGCACGGTTGCGCTCGTCGGTCACGACGAGGATCACGAGCACGAACACGAGGGTCAGCACGACCTCGAGCAGGAAGGCCGACCACCAGGCGTACTCGTTGAAGCCCGACTCGTTGCCGAAGCCGTTGGTGCCGAGGCCGGAGTCCTTGACGTCCCAGTCCTCGATGCCGAGGAGCAGGACCCGCAGCGCCGCTGCGGCGAGGAGCGCGGCCCCGACCTGCACACCGGCGTAGATGCCGCAGTCCTTCCACGACAGTCGGCCGCTCAGCGCGGCGCCGACGGAGACGGCGGGGTTGAAGTGTCCGCCCGAGATCCGTCCGAACGCGTAGGCGGCGATCATGACCGCGACACCGAAGGCGAGAGCGGTGGCGAGGTAGTTGAAGCTGCCGTCGCTCTCGAAGTCGCGCTCGTTGACCGCGGTCGCCGCGACCCAGAAGGCCACCGAACCACAGCCGAAGAACACCAGGATGAAGGTGCCCACCGCCTCGGCGGCGATCTTCTGGATCATGGTCGGAGGAGTGTCGGCCCGTGTATCGGCCGCGTTGTCGGCCATTGCATCGTCAGTCATGTTCCCTCGTCTCTCCGCGGGCGTGGTCCCGGAAACCAGCCGTTCTCGATCAGTCAGCCTAGATCAGGCGTTGCGCGGCGGTTGGCAGCGGCGCCGCCGGATGGAAGGCTGACCGGGCCACGCGGGTTCCCCAGATCCGCCGCCGTCAGATATCTTGATGTCAAGCAATCTCACTACGTCTCAGGAGTGCGGCCGGAACATGTCGAGCATCATCTACACCCACACCGACGAGGCGCCGCTGCTGGCGACGTACTCCTTCCTCCCGATCGTCGAGGCGTACGCCGCCAAGGCCGGCGTCGCGTTCGAGACCCGCGACATCTCCGTCGCCGCGCGCATCCTCGCGCAGTTCGGGCTCGCCGACGACGCGCTGACCGAGCTCGGCGAGCTGGCCAAGACGCCCGAGGCCAACATCATCAAGCTCCCCAACATCTCGGCCTCGATCCCGCAGCTCAAGGCGGCGATCAAGGAGCTGCAGGCCCAGGGCTTCGACATCCCGGACTACCCGGAGAACCCGACGAGCGACGCCGACAAGGAGGCCCGGGCCAAGTACGACAAGGTCAAGGGCTCCGCGGTCAACCCGGTCCTGCGCGAGGGCAACTCCGACCGTCGCGCACCCGCGTCGGTGAAGAACTACGCCAAGACCCACCCGCACCGCAACAAGCCCTTCGCCGAGGGCTCGAAGACCGACATCGCCACCATGAGCGCGCACGACTTCGCCAGCAACGAGAAGTCGGTGACCCTCGCGCAGGACGACGTGGTGTCGATCGTGCTCGAGACCCAGGCGGGCGAGACCGTCGTGCTCAAGGACGGCTTGAAGGTCCTCGCTGGCGAGATCCTCGACGCCACGAAGATGGACGTCGCCCAGCTGCACGCCTTCCTGCGCAACGCGATCGCCCAGGCCAAGGCCGATGACGTGCTGTTCTCGGTCCACCTCAAGGCCACGATGATGAAGGTCTCGGACCCGATCATCTTCGGCCACGTGGTGAAGGCCTACTTCGCCGACGTGTTCGCCCAGTACGGCGACGACCTGGCCGCGGCGGGGCTGTCGGCCAACGACGGCCTCGGCGCCATCCTCTCCGGCCTCGACGCGCTGCCCAACGGCGCTGAGATCAAGGCCGCGTTCGACGCCGGCCTCGAGAGCGGCCCCCGTCTGTCCTACGTCAACTCCGACAAGGGCATCACCAACCTGCACGTCCCGAGCGACGTCATCATCGACGCCTCCATCCCCGCGCTGGTCCGCAACGGCGGCAAGCTGTGGGGCGCCGACGGCGGCGAGGACGACACCCTCGCGGTGATCCCGGACTCCTCCTACGCCGGGGTCTACAAGGCCGTCTTCGACGACGTGAAGGCCCACGGCGCGCTCGACCCGGCCACCATCGGCACCGTCCCCAACGTCGGCCTCATGGCGCAGGCGGCCGAGGAGTACGGCTCGCACGACAAGACCTTCGAGATCGCTGCCGCCGGCACGGTCAGGGTGCTGGCCTCCAACGGCGACGTGCTGATCGAGCACGACGTCGAGGCCGGCGACATCTGGCGCGCCTGCCAGACCAAGGACATCCCGGTCCAGGACTGGGTCAAGCTGGCCGTCACCCGGGCCCGCGCGTCGCAGACGCCCGCGATCTTCTGGCTCAACGAGTCGCGCGCGCACGACGCCGAGCTGATCAAGAAGGTCAACGCCTACCTGCCCGAGCACGACACCGAGGGCCTGGAGATCCAGATCCTCGCGCCGACCCTCGCGACGGCGTACTCCCTGGAGCGGATGCGCAAGGGCGAGGACACCATCTCGGTGACCGGCAACGTGCTGCGCGACTACAACACCGACCTGTTCCCGATCCTCGAGCTCGGCACGTCGGCCAAGATGCTCTCGGTCGTCCCGCTGATCGCCGGCGGTGGTCTCTTCGAGACCGGCGCGGGCGGCTCCGCGCCGAAGCACGTGCAGCAGCTGGTGGAGGAGAACTACCTTCGCTGGGACAGCCTGGGCGAGTTCTTCGCGCTGGTCCCGTCGCTGGAGAAGTACGCCGAGCAGGCCGACGCCCCCGCGGCGCAGGTGCTCGCCGACGCGCTCGACCGGGCGACCGGCACCTTCCTCAACGAGGACCGCTCGCCGGGCCGCAAGCTCGGCACGACCGACAACCGCGGCTCGCACTTCTACCTCGCGCTCTACTGGGCCGAGGAGCTGGCGAGCCAGACCGAGGACGCCGACCTGGCGGCCGCGTTCAAGCCGCTGGCCGAGTCGCTGCGGGCCAACGAGGCCCAGATCGCCGAGGAGCTGATCGCCGTCCAGGGCAGCCCCGCCGAGATCGGCGGCTACTACTACCCGGACGCGGAGAAGACCTCCGTGGTCATGCGGCCCAGCGCGACCCTCAACGAGGCGCTGGCCGGCTTCTGATCGACACGGGACGCCCGGGGACCTCCCCGGGCGTTTCGTCGTTTTCGAGTCCTTGCGACGGAAATAATCCGGAGGCGCCTGTCGGTGGCGGGACCTAGTCTTGATCCAGTGACGACGACGTTGCCCCGGGCTGCTGTGCTCCCTGACGCGCCGGCCGACCGGAGGCCCTCGCGCCAGGTCGACTGGCGCCGACTGCGCTCGCCGCTGGCCGTGATCGGGCTCGTCTGCTCGGCGCTCGCCGCGATCGGCGCCACCCTCGGCACGGTCGTCGCCGGACGTCTGGCCGAGGAGCCGTCGCGCGCACTCCTGATCGTCCTCGCCGCATGCGTGGTGGGGGCGTCCCTCGTGGAGACCTTCGGCAAGGTGCTGTGGGTCGGCAACTCCGACCGGGCGGAGGGCGTCCTGCGCGACGACCTCGTCGACGCCGCCCTCCGTCAGCCGCTCGCGGCCCTGGGGGAGCAGGCCGTCGGCGAGATCCTCGACCGTGTCGACGACGACACCCACGAGGTCGGCAACCTGGTGCGGTGGCAGGTCTGGATGCTGTCGCGCACGGTGTTCTCGTCCGTGCCGCTGTGGATCGTCGCGGGCTTCAGTTGGTGGCCGGCGTGGTTCCTCTTCCCCGTCCTCGCCGTCGTCACCTTCGCCGCGATCCGCGGTCTCCTCGGCGAGATCTCGCGCCGCAAGGTCGTCGAGGAGATGGCGTGGACCGACCACGCGGCCGCGCTCGAGGAGGGCATCGCCGGTCGCGACGACCTGCGCACCAGCCTCGGCCAGGCGCACGTCATCCGCCGGGTCGCGCACCTGTCCGCCACGGTGCACGAGCGCTTCCGCGAGGTCGTGACGATCGAGAGCCGTGTGACCCGGCGTTCCGGGGTGCTGCTCTATTCGATGCTCGCCGGCGTCGCGGTCGCCGGTGTCGTGCTCGCCAGCAGCAACGAGATCTCGGTCGCTCGGCTGGTCACCCTCTTCCTCGTCACCTCCACCTTCGTCGGCCAGGTGTCGATGCTGGCCAACCACCTCCCCGACCTGCAGGCCGGTCTCGGGGCCGTCATCCGGCTGCGCCAGATGCTCGCGGTGGAGCCCGAGCCCGTCGGCGGCCAGGCCGTGCCCGGCGCCGCCGTCGGTGTCGAGATCCGCGGCCTCGACTTCGCCTACGCCGAGGGCACCTTCGCGCTGCGCGACGTCGACCTCCACGTGCCCGCCGGGCAGACGATGGCGCTGGTCGGGCGCTCGGGCTCCGGCAAGTCGACCCTGGCGTCGCTCCTGTCCCGGGCCGTCGAGCCGCCGCGCGGCACCGTCCTCGTCGGTGGGGTGGACGTGCGCGACCTCGACCTCGACGCCCTGCGTGGTGCCGTCGGCGTGGTCACGCAGCGCACCGAGATCCTCGCCGGCACGCTCGCCGAGAACATCACGCTCTTCGGCGAGCGGCCGCGGGCGGAGGTCGAGGCCGCCGTACGACAGCTCGGGCTGGCCAGCTGGGTCGCCGGCCTGTCCGACGGGCTCGACACCCTGCTCGGTCCCGGTGGGACGCGGCTGTCGGCGGGGGAGGAGCAGCTGGTCGCCTTCGCCCGGCTGCTGATCCGCGACGTCAAGGTCGTCGTCCTCGACGAGGCGACCGCGCGGATGGATCCGCACACCGAGCGTCGGGTCGTCGCCGCCGCCGACCGGCTGCTCTCGGGGCGCACCGGCGTGCTCATCGCGCACCGGCTCAGCACGATCCAGCGGGCGCCGCTGGTCGCGGTCCTCGACCACGGTCGGGTGGTGCAGCAGGGGCGGCGGGCCGAGCTGGCGCGCGTCGACGGGCCGTTCCGCGACCTCCTGCACGCCGGTCGCGCCGACCTCGACGCCTCGCCCGGGGCGCCGGTCGCCCACGCCACCCTCGACGAGCCGCTCGCGACGGACGCGGAGGTGGGTGGTCGTCGGCGGATGGGCCCGCCGCCGCCGGTGCCCGAGGTCGGGACCGGCCCGACATTGGCCCGCGGCATCCTCCACGTCCTCGCCGTGAGGCCCCAGTGGGGGCTTGTCGGAGCCGCGCTGTTCCTCGCCATGTCGCTCACCGGCGCCCAGGGCGCCGTCACCGGCCTGCTGTGGGGCCACATCGTGGAGGACGTGGACGGCGGCGTGCCCTGGGTGCTCGTGACCTGCCTCATCGTCAGCCTGCTCGCCGCGCCGCTGATGCTCGCCGACGCGGTGTGGCGCTATCCGCGGTGGTGGGTCGAGGTCCTGCTGCGGACCCGGATGTCGGTGCTGCAGGGGCAGACCGCGCAGCACCGGCTGCCGCGGACGCCGCCCGGCGAGGTCGTCGCGCGGTCGATGGACGCCGACCGCTATGCGCGCTACGCCGACCGCTGGGTCGACTTCGTCAACGGCATGGTGATCGCCGCGGTCACCGCGCTGCTCGCCGGCACGTGGGTCGCGGGCGCGGTGCTGTTGGCCGTCCTAGTCGTCTCCGCGCTGGCGTCCGGTCTCGGCCGGCCGATCGCCGGCCGGTCGGCCGCGTCGGCCTCCGCGGCCCGCGCCCGGTTCGGCCGGGCCGTGGTCTCCGCGCTCGAGTCCGCGCGGACGGTCAAGCTCGCGGCGGCGACCAGCCAGGTCCGTGCCCACCTGCGGCGTGTGGACGGCGGCCGGGTCGATGCCGCCGTACGGGAGCACCGGGTGCAGGCAGTCCTCGACGGCGTGCCGATGGTGATGGTGCAGTGCGGCGTCGTCGCGGCGTGGGCCATCCACGTCGGCGACGGATGGGGACTCGGTACGACGCTGCTCGTCGCCAACGCGGTCGCCGGCTTCGACTGGTTCGGCCGGGTGGCCGGCATGGTCGTCACCGAGGCCCCGGGCACGCGGGCGTGGCAGAAGGAGACGAGTCGCTTCGCTGGTGGTGTCGACCTGATGGACCTGCCGCCGGGTGTGGATCTCGTCAGCGGTGCCGCGCCCGATCCCGACCCGGTCGAGCGGGTGCCGCTCGACGTCCTCGAGCTGACGGGCTTCGCCGCGCTCCACGACGACGGCACGATCGGCGTGCGCGACGTCGACCTGACGGTCCGCGCGGGCGAGCTCGTGCTCCTCGTCGGCCAGGTCGGGTCGGGCAAGTCGAGCCTGCTGTCGGCGCTTGCCGGGCTGATCGACCACGAGGGTCGGATCACCTGGAACGGCACCGAGGTCGAGGACCCCCAGGTCTTCTTGCGGCCGGGCCAGGTCGGTCACGTCGCCCAGGTGCCGCGGGTGCTGTCCGGCACCTTCGCCGACAACGTCCGCCTCGGCCACGAGCGACGCTTCGACGAGCCCGTCTCGGCGGCCCGGCTGGGCGCCGACGTACGGGATGCGGGCGGGAAGGACGCCCTCGTCGGGCACCGCGGCGTCCGCCTCTCCGGCGGCCAGGTGCAGCGCCTGGCCCTGGCACGTGCCCTCGCGTCCGACGCCGAGCTCCTGCTTGCCGACGACGTCTCGAGCGCCCTGGACGCCACCACCGAGGTCGAGCTGTGGGCGGCCCTGCGCGAGCGCCACGCCACCGTCATCGGCGCCACGTCCAAGCGTGCCGCCCTCGCCGGCGCCGACCGCGTCGTCGTCCTCGTCGACGGCGAGATCGCGGCCACGGGTCCGTGGTCGGAGCTGGCCGCGACCTGGGGCCACCTGGCGGGCTGAGCCGGACTATCCTCGCGGTGTGTCGACGATGCCGCAGGTGGAGCCACGGGTCCGGCCGCTCGGGGCGATCGCCGTCGGGCTGGCCGTCGTCGGCCTGTTGTGTGCGGCGTCGGGGTTCTTCAGCCCGCTCACCGTCCTCTTTGCGGGGATCGCTCTGCCGCTGGGACTGGTCTGTCGTGGCGACGAGCGCCTACGACGGCTTGGGAACGCGGCGGTCGTCCTGTCGGCGGTCGCGCTGCTACTCGCCGCGGTCACGTTCCTGATGGTCGTCGACGTCCTCTAGTTGTCGGCGTGGAGGCAGGCCTCTGATGTGACGGTGGTGAAAGAGACGTCGTGACGAGGTCAGGCAACCGCGGGCCAAACATGTCCCCAGCGGTCGACCGTGAGCCGGTAGCGGATGTCGCCACGGGCTACGGCGATGATGAGATAGGGAGTGAGCCACGCGCCGAGCGTGATGATGCTGAGGAAGATGTGATAGCCGTGTCGAATCGGCTTCTTCTGGCTGAGGATCGCTGAGGTTTCTCCTTTCTGCATGACCGCGCTGCCGGCGAGAATGGCTTCCTCGATTGCTTGGTCAAGCGCCTTCGTGCGAGTCGGCATCGCAATCTCGGGATGAGATTCGATGGGGGTCGGCTCGGTCAGCGCAGGCAAGTTGGCCGAGAGCACGGCCGTACGAGGCCCCTTGCTGTCGTAGCGGGTCCACACTCGCTTCTTCTCGTTCCAGTGGTACTCGCTCACGGACGCTCCCCCTTGCTCGACGGTTTCACCGTCGGATCCTTCCGCACAGGCAGTCCAGCGCGAGGGGATTCCTGGGAATGCGCTGCTCCACGGCCCC
>NZ_STGW01000009.1:421-526 GCF_004912195.1 Nocardioides caeni | reverse complement strand
TCCCAGTTGTCGTGGGTCTTGATGCGGTGGTGGGTGCGGGTAAGGGGCCCGAGGTTGTCCGTGGACGTCTCTCCGCCTTCGGCGTGGGGGATCTGGTGGTCGAGG
>NZ_STGW01000009.1:0-254 GCF_004912195.1 Nocardioides caeni | reverse complement strand
AGGTAGATCTTCACCCGCGGCTTGCCCGCACCGACGTTGCCCGCCAACGCCGCGATCTGTCGTTGGCCGAAGGTGGTGCCCGGCAGTGTCTCCTCGAGTTCGTTCGCGCGCTGCCGTGCGGCGTGCTCGATGCTCATGATGGTGGCGGCGTCGCCGCGGACGGTGAGGGTGGCGGTGCCGTGCTCGAGCGCAGCAGCGCGTTCTTTCGCTGCTGCAGTGGCGGGGGCTGCGGCGGCGACCTTGCCCTCGACGAG
>NZ_STGW01000019.1:39613-46396 GCF_004912195.1 Nocardioides caeni | reverse complement strand
CGGGGAAGGACACCCCGACCGCGTGCACCTCGACGAGCACCTGCCCCGGGCCGGCGACCGGCTCGGGGATGTCGGTGACGACGATGTCGGCGGGGCCGGTGGTGGTGAGGACCTGGATGGCGCGCATGACCCGCAGGCTATCGACCCGCTGCCACCGGTCGCTCGTCGAATCGCAGCTCCCATCGTTCGTCGAGTAGCAGGCGAGCGCCAGCGGGCCGCGTATCGAGACGACCGCAGCCCGTGACCCGACCGGGCCAGTTCCAGCAACATCGCACCGACGTCTCGATACGCCGCCTCGTCCCTCGGCGGGCTACTCGACGAACGACAAGGGATCAGCCGTCGGCGGTGTGGCGGCGGTGCTCGGCGACGAGGTCGGCGTACCAGTGGTAGGACCGCTTGGCGGTGCGGACCTGGGTCTCGTAGTCGACGTGCACGAGGCCGAAGCGCTGGCTGTAGCCCTCCGACCACTCGAAGTTGTCGAGAAGCGACCACGCGTAATAGCCGCGGACGTCGACGCCGCGCTCGATCGCCTCGGCGACGGCCGTGAGGTGGGCGGCGTGGTAGTCGACGCGTTGGTGGTCGTCGACCACGCCGTGCTCGTCCGGCCCGACGTCGTAGGCGCAGCCGGACTCGGTGATCACGATCGGGGGTACGGCGGCCCGGAGCCGGGCGCGGAACATGATGAGCCATTCGCGCAGCGCGTCGGGGACCACCGGCCAGCCGAAGTCGGTCGTCGGGTAGCCGACCACGTCGAGGAACTCGAACGGCAGCTCCGCGGTCTCGGGGGCGGCCGCGATCCGCATCGGGTTGTAGTAGTTGAGGCCGTAGAAGTCGAGCGGCTGGCGCATCGTCGCGAGGTCGCCGTCGCGGACGTGGTGCTCGACCAGCATCATCAGGTCGTCGGAATAGCGACCGAGCAGCATGCCCTCGAGGTAGTGGCCGTTCCACAGGGTGTCGAAGAGCTTCGCGGCGCCGACGTCGGCCGGGTCGTCGCTGCCGGGCCAGATGGGCGCGTGGTTGTTGGCGCAGCCGATGCTCTGCGCGCCCAGGGCCCGCAGCGCGATCGCCGCCCGGCCGTGCGCGACCAGCAGGTGGTGGCCGGCGGCGAGCGCGTCGAACATCAGCGTCTTGCCCGGTGCGTGGATGCCGACGGCGTACCCCATCATCGTGACGACATTGGGCTCGTTGACCGGCACCCAGTCGGCCACCCGGTCGCCGAGCCGCTCGCCGACGATGGTGGCGTATTCGGCGAAGCGCTCGATGGTGTCGCGGTTGAGCCAGCCGCCGTCGTCCTCGAGGGACTGCGGCAGGTCCCAGTGGAAGAGCGTCGCCATCGGCCGGATCCCGGCCTCGAGCAGGCCGTCGACGAGGCGGTCGTAGAAGTCGAGCCCGGCGGCGTTGGCCGGACCGCGGCCGGTCGGCTGGATCCGGGGCCACGCGATCGAGAACCGGTAGCCCTCGGCACCGAGCCCGCGCATCAGCTCGATGTCGTCGGCGAAGCGGTGGTAGTGGTCGCACGCGACCGCGCCCGTGTCACCGTCGCGGACCCGGCCGGGCTCGGCGGCGAAGGTGTCCCACACCGACGGACCGCGTCCGTCCTCGTCGACCGCACCCTCGATCTGGTACGACGCCGTGCTGGTCCCGAACCTGAAGTCGGCCGGAAGCCGGTGGGCTGGCTCGCGATCGCGCTGCACGGTGCACTCCGCTCTGAGGGACGTGGCTCCCGCTCCCCCATGGAGAGCCAACAGGCACAATCTCGCACGTGAGCGTCGAGATTCGCAGGGGTTCGGACAGGTTCGTCGAGCGGGAGGCCGGTCGGCTGACCCAGCATGCCTTCTCCTTCGGAGAGGTTCTGGATCCCGACCGGGTCTCGTTCGGCCCGATGATCTGCCACGACGACCACCTGCTCGGCGGTGGCCGCGGCTTCGGTGACCACCCCCACGAGGGCCTCGAGATCGTGTCGTGGGTGGTTTCCGGCGCCCTCGTGCACACGGGCGCCGACGGCGCGTCCACCGTCGTGCGTGCCGGCGAGTGCGCCGTGCTGGTCGCCGGCGCGGGCACGCGGCACGCCGAGGTCGCCTCCGAGGACGGCCCCTGCCGCTTCGTGCAGGTGTGGCTCACGCCCGGGTCCGAGGTGGTGTCGGCCGAGCCGACCTACGCCGTCGCCCCGGTCGGAGCGGAGCCGGGCGCCGGGCTGGTGCCCGCGCCGCTGCCGCTCCTCACCCCCGGCGCCACCTTCGCCGTCGCCCGGCTGGCCGCCGGCGAGACGCTGGCGCTGCCGGCCGCCGCCCGGGTGCATGCCTTCGTCGCGACGGGTGCCCTGCTGCGGTCGTCGCTGGCCGAGCCGCTGTCGGCCGGGGACGCCTTCGTCCTGACCGACGAGCCGTCGTACGACATCACCGCGGCGGTGCCGAGCGAGCTGCTCGTCTGGTCCTTCGCCTGATTCTCGCTGGTCATCGAGGAGCGAGCGCCAGCGAGCGTCACGAGATGCCTGTGCGCACCTCGACAAGGCGACCACAGGGGTCTCGTGACGCCCGCTCGTCCCTCGCGGGCTCCTCGACCACCAAAGGCGGTCACGCGGGTGGCGCGGGGAACACCATGTCGTCGGCGACGGCGAGCCCGTACTGCCCGAGGGTGTCGATGAGCACCGCGGTGACCTGGCGGGTCAGGCGGGCGACGAGCTCGGCCTCGGTCTCGTCGTGGTGGTCGAACCACCAGATGATGCTGGCGTCGACCATGCCCATCACGCCGACGAGGACGCCCTCGGGCGGGTCCGCGGACAGCGGGGTCTCGCGCAGATAGCTCCGCGCGGCGTCGACGATCTCGGTGAGCAGCCGGGTGCGGCCCAGGCGTGCGCGGTGGAGCGCCTTGGTCTGCTGCTGCGCCGCGAGGAAGCGGAACAGGTGGGGGTGCTCGGCCGCCCAGGCCACGCAGGGGGCGATCAGTCCGCCAACGACCTCGGCCGGGGTGCCGGAGCGGGCGAAGTGCGGGCGCACCCGGCGGATGAGCTCCGTGGCGGCGTACCGCGCGACCTCGGCGTCGAGCTGCTCCTTGCTCGCGAAGTGGCGATAGACGTTGGGCCGGGGGATGCCGGCGCGCTCGGCGATCTGGCCCATCCCGACCGACGCGCCGCCCTCCTCGATCGCGTCGATGGCGGCCTGGACGACCTGGGCGCGCCGGGCGTCGCTCTCGAGCGACTCCTTGGCGTTGCGACGCCGCACCGTCGAGTCGACCCATCTCACCACGTCCACCACAGCAGGGAGGTTACCTTGGACAACCGGTCTTGGGTACAACTAGTATCCGGTGGCCGATACACCGTGTATCCAGAACTTCGGACCGACAAAGGATCGACATGCCCCAGCGCCGCTCGCCGTGGATGAACACCGACCTCGACGACTTCCGCGATCTCGCTCGCACCTTCTGCGAGAAGGAGATCAAGCCCAACATCGACCGGTTCATCGAGAACAAGCAGGTCGACCGCGACCTGTGGAACAAGGCCGGCGAGGTCGGTCTGCTCTGCCTGTCGATCCCGGAGGAGTACGGCGGCGGTGGCGGCACCTTCGCCCACGAGGCGATCCTCATCGAGGAGCAGGCCCGCTCCGGCGACAGCTCGTGGGGCGTCTCGCTCCACAACGGCATCGTGGCGCACTACATCCTGTCGTACGGGACGGAGGAGCAGAAGCTCGAGTGGCTGCCGAAGATGGCCTCCGGCGAGGTCGTCGGCGCGATCGCGATGACCGAGCCCGGCACCGGCTCGGACCTGCAGAGCATCAAGGCCAAGGCGATCCGCGAGGGCGACGAGTACGTCGTCAACGGCTCCAAGATCTTCATCACCAACGGCGCCCAGGCCGACGTCGTCGTCACCGTCGTCAAGACCAACCCCAACGAGGCCGCGTCCGGCATCTCGCTGGTCATCGTGCCCACCGACACCCCCGGATTTGCCCGCGGCAAGGTGCTCGACAAGGTCGGCATGAAGGGCCAGGACACCTCCGAGCTGTTCTTCTCCGACGTCCGGATCCCCGTCACCAACCTGCTCGGCAGCGAGGAGGGCCAGGGCTTCATCCAGCTGATGGAGCAGCTCCCGCAGGAGCGACTGATCGTGGCCGTCTCCAACGTCGCCGCGATGGAGTTCTGCTTCGACGAGACGATGCGCTACGTCCACGACCGCCAGGCCTTCAACCGACCGATCTGGGGCTTCCAGAACACCAAGTTCAAGATGGCCGAGGTCGCCACCGAGGCCCGCGTCGCCCGCTCCTTCGTCGACGAGTGCATCACCCTGCACCTCGACCAGCAGCTCGACATCCCCACCGTCGCGATGGCCAAGCTGTGGTGCTCCGAGCGCGCCCAGAAGGTCGCCGACAAGTGCCTGCAGCTGCACGGCGGCTACGGCTACATGAACGAGTACCCGATCGCTCGCGCCTGGGCCGACCTCCGGGTCTCCCAGATCTACGCCGGCACCAGCGAGATCATGAAGGAGATCATCAGCCGGTCGCTGCCCGCGCCGGCCTGACCTCGCAGCAGGACCGGCCGTCGTCCCGTGCACTTCTGTCGCTAGTCACGGCAGATCACGACAGAAACGCACGGGGCGACGGGCAGGAGACGTCACCTCACCGCAGGATCCGCAGGGCTCCCGGCATCAGGTCGACGGCGAGCGGACTCCCGGCGTCGGCGGGCAGGGCGTCGAGCGCCTCGCCGTCGGCACCGACGGGGACGGCGCCGCCGCCGGCGTAGTCGCCGGAGAGGGTCACCCGGTGGCCGGTCAGCACGGTCACCTCGTCGAGGTCGACGTGGCCGCCGTCGTACACCTTGGGCAGGGCGCGGATGAGGTCGAGTCGACCGGCGGCCTCGATGACGATGACGTCGAGCAGGCCGTCGGAGACGGACGCACTCGGGGCGATGGCCATGCCCTTGCCGTAGAAGCGGGAGTTGGCGATCACCACGGTCGCCGCTTCGTGGGACGACCGGGCGCCGTCGACCTCGAGGACGCAGCGGACCGGGCGGTAGGTGGCGAGGGCGCGGACGGCGGCGACGGGATACTGCAGCGCCGAGGGCAGCCAGTGGGAGCGGTCGACGATCTCGGCGGCGCGGGCGTCGACGCCGGCATAGACGGAGCCGGCCACGACGTGAGCGGTGCCGTCGCCGGAGGTGGCGCGAAGAAGGTCGATCGCCCGTTCCTCGCCGTGCAGCAGCAGCTCGGCCTGGGCTGCGGTGTCGTGGGGGATCTCGAGCATCCGGGCGAAGTCGTTGCCCCGTCCGGCAGGTACGACGGCCAGGACACCGCCCTGCGCGGCGACCTCTCCGGCCACCGACGACAGCATCCCGTCGCCGCCGACGGAGACGACGACGGCGCCGCGGGCGATCGCGGCCGCGACGAGGGCGGGCGTCTCGGCGATCGAGGTCGTGTAGGTGACGTCGACCTGGGCGCCGGCCTCGCGCAGGACACGGGTCAGCGGGACGACGACCTTCGGCGCGGCGCCGCCACCCGAGCTCGGGTTCACCAGGAAGGCGAACGACCTCACGGGATCAGCACTCCCGGGTTGAGGATGCCGACCGGGTCGACGGCGTCCTTCACCGCGTGCAGGACGCGGGCGCCGACCTCGCCGATCTCGGCGGTCAGGTAGGGCTTGTGGTCGGTGCCGACCGCGTGGTGGTGGGTGATCGAGGCGCCGGCGGCGACGATCGCCTCGCACGCCGCGGCCTTGGCGGGCAGCCAGGCGGCGAGCGGGTCCTCGCCGCCCGGGGCGGCGACGGTGAAGTAGAGCGAGCAGCCGGTGGCATAGACGTGCGAGACGTGGCAGAGCACCATCGCGCCGGGCAGCGCGGCCTCCAGCGCCGCCTTCACGCGGGTGTAGAGGTTCTCCCGGTTGCTCCAGAAGGTGACCGTCTCGAGTGTCTCCACGAGGACGCCGTTGTCGAGCAGGCTGTCGCGCAGGTACGGCGCATTGAACCGCCCCGACGCCCACGACTGGCCCGGCTCGGCACCGAGCGCAGTGCCGCCCAGCGCGGTGAGCGCGCCGGTGACGGCGGCCTTCTTGGCGGCGACCGCGGCGGGGGTGCCCTCGTAGCCGACGATCATCAGGCAGCCTGCGTTGCCCTCTCCGCCGATGCCCTCGGGGTCGGCGAGGTTGATCGCGGTCTCGTTCTCGTCGGAGAGCCGGAGGACGGTCGGGAGCAGGTCGGCCTGCGCGAGCTGGCGCATCGCGTCGGCACCGTCGGCGAAGGACGCCCAGCGCCAGCCCTCGTAGTCCTTGACCTCCGGCAGCGGGCGGACCCGCACGGTGACCTCGGTGATCACGCCGAAGGCGCCCTCGGAGCCGAGGAAGAGCTCGCGCAGGTCGGGGCCCGACGCGTTGGCGGGCGAGGCGCCGAGACGGACGTCGCCGGCGGGCGTGGCGACACGGAGCGCCACGACCATCGCGTCGAAGCGGCCGTAGCCGGCGCTGGACTGGCCGCTGGAGCGGGTGGCCGCGAAGCCGCCGATCGTCGCGAACTCGAAGGACTGCGGGAAGTGACCGAGCATCAGCCCGTGCTGGGCGAGCAGCGCCTCGGCCTCCGGACCACGCAGGCCGGGCTCGAGGGTGGCCGTCGAGGACACCGGGTCGAGGGCGAGCAGTCGGCGCATCCGGCCCAGGTCGAGGGAGACCACCCCGGTGAGTCCGGCGGAGGCGGGGTCGGCGACCAGACCACCCGTGACCGCCGTACCGCCACCGAAGGGGACGACCGCGACCCGCTCGGTGCCGGCCCAGGCGAGCAGGGCGGCGACGTCGTCGTGGCTGCCGGGCC
>NZ_STGW01000019.1:22224-39536 GCF_004912195.1 Nocardioides caeni | reverse complement strand
CAGGGCGGCGAGCTGCCCGTCGGTGATCCGGGAGACGGGCAGGGCCACGTCGATGACGGCGGGGGTGTCGCGGACCGGGAAGACCAGCGACACGAGGTCGCGGACGCCGTCGGGCAGTCCGGAGGCGTGCGCCGGGTCGCCCCACCGGGTCGCCGGCATCTCCGGCTGGAGGGCGGTCGCGGTCTCGGGCTGAGCCAGCTCGTTGGTCGTCATGTGTTACAGTGTGACATATGACGTCACATCGTCACAACCCTTCGAGGCTCGTCGCTGGCGCTCCTCGCACCTCAGGGCCCGAGACCACCGTCGACCCGCGCGACGCCTACCTCGACGCGGCGCGCGAGTGCATCCTCGACGTCGGCTGGCGTCGTACGACGCTCACGGAGGGCGCTCGCCGCGCGGGCGTCTCCCGGATGACCATCTATCGCGCGTGGTCGGACATGCCCGCCCTGCTGGGCGACCTGATGACCCGCGAGTGGGGGACGGTCGTGACCGGTCACGTCGACCTCGCCACCGAGCCCACGCCGGGGCGGATCGCCGACGCGGTCACCGCGACCGTCGCCGCGCTGCGCGACAACGAGCTGTTCACCCGGATCGTCGAGCTCGACCCGGAGCTGATCCTCCCCTACCTGCTCGCCCGCCGCGGCCGCTCGCAGGAGCTGATCCTCGGCGTCCTCGCCGCGGCCATCGAGGCGGGGCAGGCCGCCGGGACCATCCGCGACGGCAGCCCCGTCGCGCTGGCCCGCGGCCTGGTGCTGGCCGCCCACGGCTTCGTGCTCTCCGCCCACACCATGGTCGACGACGTCGTCGACCAGCCCGCGCTCGACGCCGAGCTCGGCCACCTCATCCGACGGAGCCTGCAGCCATGAGCATCCCCCCGACCCTCATCACCCCCGGCCTCGCCGGGGCCCCCACCGACGTCGACGTGGTCGTGGTCGGGCTCGGCGTCACGGGCGCGGGCGTCGCCCTCGACGCCGCCTCCCGCGGACTGCGGGTGCTGGCCGTCGACGCGCACGACCTCGCGTTCGGTACGTCGCGCTTCTCCTCCAAGCTCGTCCACGGCGGGCTGCGCTACCTGGCCTCCGGCCAGGTCGGCATCGCCCACGAGAGCGCCGTCGAGCGCGGCATCCTGATGGACGTCACCGCGCCGCACCTGACCCGGCCGCTGCCCTCCCTGATCCCCCTCGCCCCGTCCGTCAGCCGGCCCATGGGGCTGCTCGCCGGCGCCGGCTTCCTCGGTGGCGACCTGCTGCGACGGGCCGCGCGCACCAGCGCCGACACCCTTCCCCGCCCCCGTCGCCTCAGCGCCGCGGAGACCCGGCGCCTCGCGCCTCCGCTGCGCACCCACGGGCTGCGCGGCGGGCTGCTCGGCTGGGACGGCCAGCTCGAGGACGACGCCCGCCTCGTCACCGCCATCGCCCGCACGGCCGCGCAGCAGGGCGCAGCGGTGCACACCCATGCACGGGTGCTGTCCGCCACCGGGAGCTCGGTCGAGCTACGCGACGAGCTCACCGGCGCGACGCTGCAGGTCGCCTGCCGCTCGGTGATCAACGCCGCCGGTGTGTGGGCCGGTGACCTCGTCGACGACGTGCGCCTACGACCCTCCCGCGGCACCCACCTGGTCCTGCGCGCCGAGGCGCTGCCCCGGCTGTCGGTCGCGGTCTTCGCGCCGATCCCCGGCGAGACCAACCGTTTCGTGCTGGTGCTGCCGCAGCCCGACGGCCAGTTCTACGTCGGTCTCACCGACGAGCCGGTCGACGGTCCGGTGCCCGACGTCGCCGAGCCGACCGAGGTCGAGATCGGCTTCCTGCTGGACGTCGTGTCCGCCTCCTTCGCCCGGCCGTTGCACCGCTCCGACGTCGTCGGCGCCTTCGCCGGCCTGCGCCCCCTGCTCGACACCTCCTCGGGCGGTGAGGACGCGAGTGGAGGCGGGACGGCCGACCTCTCCCGCAAGCACGCCGTGCTGACCAGCCCCGACGGCGTGGTCACGATCGTCGGCGGCAAGCTCACGACCTACCGCCGGATGGCGGAGGACGCCGTCGACGCCGCGATCCTCGCCTCCGGCCTGAGGACCGGGCCCTGCGTGACCGCCCGCCTGCCGCTCGCGGGCGCCGCCCCCCGCGAGGCGCTCGCCGAGGACGCCGCCCGCGCCGGCCACCCCGGCCGCGCCCGCCTGGTCCGCAGGTACGGCGCCGACGCCGGCCTCGCGCTCGCGGCCGCCGTCGAGGCCTCGGGATGGGCCGAGGACGACCTGCTCGCGCCGATCGTCCCCGATTGCCCGACGATCCCCACCGTCTGGGTCGAGCTCTTCTTCGGCATCACCCACGAGGGCGCCGCCGACGCGGCCGACCTCCTCGACCGCCGGACCCGGATCGGCCTGGTGCCCGCCGACCGCGAGCTCGCCGTGCCCGCGGCGGAGCGGGCCCTGGAGGGCGTCGCCGCCCACCGATGAGTTTCCCCATCGACCCCGGTCCACCTCCTCAGGCACACTGGCGAGACCACAGGAGCGGGCAAATGGGGAGCATGGTGACCGAGCAGGCGACCACCAACGAGGAGTTGGCGGACTTCGACACCCTCACCGGCCGCTACCAGCGCGAGCTGATGGCGCACTGCTACCGGATGAGCGGGTCGGTCCACGAGGCCGAGGACCTCGTCCAGGAGACGTTCCTGCGGGCGTGGAAGGCGTCGGCGTCCTTCCAGGGGCGCAGCTCGGTGCGCACGTGGCTCTATCGGATCGCGACCAACGTGTGCCTCACCAACCTGGAGAGCAAGCCGCGCCGCCCGCTCCCGACGGGCCTCGGCACGACGGACTCGGCGCCGTCCGACGAGCTGGTCGAGAGCCACGAGGTGCCGTGGCTGGAGCCGATCCCGGATGCCGCCGTGGAGGTCGCCGAGCGTGACACCATCCGGTTGGCGTTCGTCGCGGCGTTGCAGCACCTGCCGGCACGGCAGCGCGCGGTGCTGATCCTGCGCGACGTGCTGCGCTGGTCGGCCGCCGAGACGGCGACGGCCCTCGACACCACGACGGCAGCGGTCAACTCGGCCCTGCAGCGCGCCCACGCCCAGCTCGCCGAGCGCGGGCTGACACCCGACACGGTGCAGCCGCAGCTCGACGGCGAGAAGCAGCGCCTCCTCGATGCCTACCTCGAGGCGTTCTGGCGCAAGGACATCGACCGGATCGTCCAGCTCCTGACCTACGACGCCACGTGGGACATGCCGCCGTTCGAGAACCACTACCGCGGCTGCACGGCGATCGGCGAGCTGATCGGCACCAAGTGCCCAGGCGGCACGCACGACATGCCGATGATCGCGACGACCGCCAACGGCCAGCCCGCCTTCGGCCTCTACATGCGCCAACCCGACGGCCACTTCGAGCCGTTCCACCTGCAGGTGCTGCAGACGACCGGCTCCGGTGACGAGCTGCGCGTCGAGCACGTCACGGCCTTCTTCGACGGCCGCCTGTTCCCGCGCTTCGGCCTGCCCGACCGGCTGCCGGCCGACTACGTGCCCGTCGCGGCGACCTGACCCTCGTCCCAGTGGTCACCGCACCTGCCGGGATGGTCGCGGGCCTCGACGTGCTGCAGCGAGCGCTCGACTACACGTGCGCCGGCCTCCGCTCCGTCACCGCCGACGACCTGACCTCCCCCACCCCCTGCTCCGCCTGGAACCTCGCCGACCTGCTGGCGCACATGGAGGACGCCCTCGACGCGTTCGCCGAGGCCGCGGGTGGCGCCATCGCCCTGCGGAGTACGGCGCCCGCGCCCCTGCCGCAGCGCATCGCTGCCCTGCAGCGGAAGGCGGCCGGCCTGCTGTCGATCTGGCTGGCGGCCGCCGACGGGGCGGTGGCCGTGGAGGGCAGCGACGTCCCGATCGACGCGGTCGCCCGGCTGGCGGCGCTCGAGATCGCCGTCCACGGCTGGGACGTGCACCGTGCGCTCGGCGGCTCGGGGGCGCTGCCGGAGACGCTGGCCCTCGCACTGCTCCCGATCGCCGCCCTCACCGCCGCTGCCCCGACCGGCTCCTTCGCCCGGCCCCTGCCGTGCGCCGCCGGTGCGCCGCCCGGCGTACGCCTGCTCGGGCTTCTCGGACGCACCGCCGACGCCTGAGCGGCCCCTCCAGAGATCGCGCGGGGACGGCACGGTCACCCCGGACGTCCCTAGGGAACCACTGATCAATCCCGCCTACTGCGCGCCGCGATGCGGCACGCTGGCGGCGCCAGGGACGCTCGAAAGGCGCCCAGCCTGCCTTCGCGCCCCTGGCTTGCCAGCGCACTCGCCTCGCGACGCCCGCGACGGCGCCATTGATCAGTGGTTCCCTAGAATGCGGCCATGACGGACGGTCACCCCGAGTCCAGCGTGCACCACCGCTCTCGCCGGATGGTGGGTCGCGACCCTGCCGAGCCACACCGGGCGGCGACGCCGCTGGAGCTGTTGTTCGACCTGACCTTCGTCGTCGCCTTCGGCACCGCGGCCAACGAACTGGCCCACGCGCTCGCCGAGGACCACGTCGTGCCGGGGATCGTCGCCTTCGCCTTCGCGACCTTCGCGGTGTCGTGGGCCTGGATCAACTTCACCTGGTTCGCGAGCGCCTACGACACCGACGACTGGATCTACCGGCTCACCACGATGGTGCAGATGGTCGGGGTCCTGATCCTCGCCCTGGGCCTGCCCGCGATGTTCTCCTCGGTCCACGACGGCGACACGCTCGACAACGACGTGATGGTGTGGGGCTACGTCGTCATGCGGGTCGCGATGGTTGCGCAGTGGTGGCGGGCCAGCCGCCACGACACCGGCCGCCTGCCGGCGATCCGGGTCTACGTCGGCTCGATCCTGGCCGCCCAGGTGCTGTGGTGCGTCCTCGCGGTCGTCGACCTGCCCGTGACCACCACCTTCGTCGCCATGCTGGTGCCGCTGCTCATCGAGCTCGCCGGACCGGGCTGGGCCGAGCGGCGCTGCGGCGGCACGCCGTGGCACGCCCACCACGTGGCGGAGCGCTACGGACTGATGGTGATCATCACGCTCGGCGAGGGCCTGCTCGGCACGATGGTCACGCTCACCGCGCTGGCCGAGACGGGTCTGACGCTCGACATCGCCCTGCTCGCGCTCGCCGGCACGGCGCTCACGTTCGGCATGTGGTGGATGTACTTCATCGTGCCCCACGCCGAGATCCTGCATGCCCACCGCGAGCGCTCGTTCCTGTGGGGCTATGGCCAGATGCTGCTCTTCGGCAGCGTGGTCGGGGTCGGCGCCGGCCTGCATGCGGCCGCCTACTACCTCGAGCACCACACCGAGCTCGGCCTCGCCGCGACCCTGGCAACCGTCGTCGTGCCGTTCGCCCTCTTCGCCGTCGTGCTCTACCTGCTCTATGCCGGCTTCTCCCGGTCGCTCGACCCGATCCACGTCGTGCTCCTCGCCGTCACCGCGGCCGTGCTGGCCGTCCCGTTCCTGCTGGCGAGCGGCAACGACGAGATCACCTGGTGCCTGGTGGCCCTGTCCTGTGCCCCGTGGGTGACCGTGATCGGCTACGAGACCGTCGGGCACCGGCACAACCGGGCGCTGCTCGACGCGTTGGAGGACTGAGCCCGGCTCAGCTTCGACCCAGTCCCACAGCTCAGTCGCGCAGCGGGTGCGCGATCTCGTCGGCGGGCAGACGGGCCAGCAGGACCGCGAGGATCGCGACCACGCCGGGGACGACGGCGGCGATCGCGAAGGTCGCCTTCAGCCCGATCAGCTCGGCGACCGGCCCGGCCACCGCCATGGAGATCGGCATCAGGCTGATGGAGACGAAGAAGTCGAGCGAGGCGACCCGTCCCAGGAGCGCGGGCGGCACCCGCCGTTGCAGCAGCGTGCCCCAGATGACCATCGGCGCCGCGAAGGTGGCGCCGATCAGCAACGACGCGACGACCACCTGCCACACCGCCGTGGCGAACCCCACGAGCAGGAACGGCAGGCAGCCCAGTCCCCACAGCAGGTTCATGACCGTCAGGTAGCGGCGCGGCATCGGCAGCGAACCGACCACCAGGGAGCCCACCGCGCCGCCGATGCCGAAGGCCGCCATCACCAGCGCGTGGTCGCCCGCGTCGCCGCCGAGATCGTCCTTGATCAGGAACGGCACCAGCACTTCGAGCGGACCCATGATGACCAGCACCATCACCGACGCGAACAGCAGCGTCGCCAGCAGCCATGGGGTCCGGACCATGTAGGCGAAGCCCTCGCGCATGTCCCGCAGCGCGCTCGACACGGCTCCCCCGACGCCGAGCTCCGCCGGCTCGGACGGCAGCTCCCGGCGTACGGCGGTCAGGGGGACCAGCGCCAGCGCGAGCAACCCGGCGAGATAGGCGGCCGCCGCGACGCCCAGCGCCGCCGAGGACGAGGCGGCGCCGACGACGATGCCGGCGACGGCCGGTCCGGCGGCCTGGCCGATGGTCGGGCGGACCATGCCCTCGAACCCGTTGACGGCGAGCAGGTCCTCCTCCGGCACCAGCGCCGGCAGCCAGGCGGAGTAGGCGGGGGAGTAGAACGCCATCGCCATGCCCGTGGTGACCGCGACGACCGCGAGGTGCCACAGCTGGGTGAGGTCGGCGAAGGAGAGGGCAGCGACCGTCGCCATCCCCGCCAGCTCGACGGTCGTGGTGACCAGCAGGATCAGCTTCTGCGGCACCCGGTCGGCGACGACGCCGCCCAGCAGGGCCGGGACCAGCACGCCGATCGCGCCCGCGGTGCTGACGACGGACAGGTCGGTGGCGCTGCCACCGATCCGGATGACCTCCCACACCAGGGCGACCGCCCAGACGCCGCCGCCGAAGCTGGTCAGCAGGAGAGCCGCGCCGAGGCGCCGGTAGGAGGCGTGCCGGAAGGGCGCGAGGACGCGCGGCAGCGACCGCCGCAGCGGAACGGGCCGCGGCGGCTCGGTCGGGGACGGACCCGGGGAGGTCAGCTGGTCGGTCATGGTGGCTCCTCAGCAGTCTGCCCGTAGGGACCGACAGGGGCGACCGAATTGATCGGTGCCCTGCTCGGCTGGGGGCAGGGACGAGCCTGCGACCTCAACCGCGCTCGAGGTCAAGTCAGAGGACGACGAGGTTCTCCGGCCGGGCGCGGCGCACCGCCGACAGCGGGATCCCGTCGTCGAAGGTGATGAATCGACCGCCGCGCGCCACCGCGGTGGCGAGCAGGTAGAGGTCGGTCAGCTGCCCGGGGCCGTGCACGCGATCGCGCCGGATCGTGTCCCCGTCGAGCACCGAGACCTCGTCCGGCCAGAACTCGTGGTGCTCGGTCGCCGCGGCCTCGCTGAGCAGGGCGATGGCGCGTCCCGTGGGGATGGCGTTGGGATAGCGCGGCTGACTGATGATCCGCACGAAACCGTTCTGGGTGAGGGGGCACGACGCCCACCCCGCGCCGATGTCGGACCGCAGCCAGTCCCAGGCTCGTCGATGGTCGGCGTGGTCGGCGTCGAAAAGCGCCAGGAGGACGTTGACGTCGAGGAGCGCCCTGCTCACACGCCCAGCTCTTCGCGCAACTCGTCGATCAGGGCATTGGTGACGACCGCTCCGCTCGCCGGCAGGGGACGGAACCCATAGTCGGCACGCACCGGCTCGGCGCCCGGGCCGTTGAGTGCCTCTCGCGCAAGCTCGGACAGCACGGCGCCCGCGGAGCGCCGCTCGCGACGTGCCCGCTCCTTGACCGCGAGCAGCACGTCGTCATCGATGTCGAGCGTGGTGCGCATGCATCTGATGCTATCGCATCACGGGGCAGGAAGGGCGACGTACGTGGTGTCGAGGTACTCCTCGATGCCCTCGAAGCCGCCCTCGCGCCCGAAGCCGCTGGCCTTCACCCCACCGAAGGGTGCAGCGGGGTTGGAGACGAGGCCGGTGTTGATCCCGAGCATGCCCGTCTCGAGCCGCTCGGCGAGCCGGATCGTGCGCGCCAGGTCGCGGGTGAACGCATAGGCGGCCAGGCCGTATTCGGTGGCGTTGGCCAGCTCGATGGCCTCGTCCTCGGTCGTGAAGGTCGTGATCGGCGCGACCGGGCCGAAGATCTCCGTGGTCACGGCGTCCGCGTCGTGGGGTACGTCGACCAGCACCGTCGGCGGGTAGAAGAAGCCCTCGCTCAGGGGCGGGTCGGGCAGACGCCCACCGGTCAGCAGCCTCGCCCCACGGTCGACGGCGTCGTCGACGATGGCGGCCACGGAGGTCACGGCCTTGTCGTCGATGAGCGGCCCGACCTGGACGCCGACGTCCTGGCCGCGACCGACCCGCAGCCCGCCCATCCGCTCGGCGAGCCGGGTGCCGAACTCCTCGGCGACGGGGGCCTCGACGAGAAACCGGTTGGCCGACGTGCACGCCTCGCCCATGTTGCGCATCTTCGCCAGCATCGCGCCGTCGACGGCCGCCTCGAGGTCGGCGTCGGCAAAGACGAGGAAGGGGGCGTTGCCGCCGAGCTCCATCGACACCCGCTGCAGCTCGCCGGCCGACTGCTCGACGATCTTCTTGCCGACCGTCGTGGAGCCGGTGAAGCTCACCTTCCGCAACCGTGGGTCGGCCTGCAGCGTGCTGCTGAGGCCGCCGGAGTCGCTGGTCGTGACGACGTTGAGCACGCCGTCGGGGAGTCCGGCCTCGGCCATCAGGCCGGCGAGCATCAGCATGGTCAGCGGCGTCTGCGCGGCCGGCTTGACGACCATCGTGCAGCCCGCGGCGACGGCCGGACCGATCTTGCGGGTGCCCATGGCGAGCGGGAAGTTCCACGGCGTGATGAAGAGGCACGGGCCGACCGGCTTGCGGACCGTCAGCAGCCGGCTGCCGCCAGCAGGGTTGTGCATCCAGCGGCCGTGGATCCGCACCGCCTCCTCGGCGAACCAGCGCAGGAACTCGGCTCCATAGGTCACCTCGCCCTTCGCCTCGGCGATCGGCTTGCCCATCTCCAGGCTCATCACCAGCGCCAGGTCGTCGGCGTGCTGGGTGACCAGACCGAAGGCACGCCGCAGGATCTCGCTGCGCTCCCGCGGTGGCGTCGCCGCCCAGTCACCCTGCGCCGCGACCGCTGCGTCGAGCGCGGCCCGGGCGTCGTCGAGGGTGCCGTCGGCGACGTCGGCGAGCACCGAGCCGTCAGCGGGGTCGATCACGTCGATCCGCCCTCCCCCGCTGGCGGGACGCCAGCTGCCCCCGATGAGGAGCTGCCGGCGGGCTTCGGGCAGGAGGTGCTGGGCGCGCTCGCGAAGGCTCATGCAGCCATGCTCGCACCCCGGCACGAGTCCTGCCCCACCCTCTTCCGGGACCTTCGTCCCGGGTCAGGTGACCGTTCGGCCACAATCGTCGCAGCCCGCTTGCCTGCCCGGCATTTGCGACTAACGTGGGGTCTGTCGTCATTCGGAGGGAGCACCGAGACGACCCAGGCCCCTCGTCGACCCCATGCGATGAGGGGCCGCTCCCATTTTTCACGGCCCCGCCACGCTGCGAGGAACGAGCAGCGTGGCGGACCAGGCCGGGAGGTCGAGTAGGCCCGCGGCCGAGGAACGAGGCCGCGACGGCCGTATCGAAACCGAGTCAGCGACGCAGGCGACCGCCCCCGTCGCTCGTCGAGTAGCAGGCGAGCGCCAGCGAGCCGCGTATCGAGACGAACCGCAGCGATCGCTCCCGACCAGGCCAGTCCCAGCACCACGGCCAGCCGTCTCGATACGCCCTCGCCTAGCGGCTCGGGCTACTCGACGACCGACGGAGACTCAGCCGGCGTTGCGCAGGAACTCCTCCAGCAGTGGGCCGGCGGTGCTGGAGCCGGAGTCGCCGGTCTGGACGAAGACGGCGACGGCGAGGTCGCCCTTCGCCGCGACCATCCAGGCGTGGGTGCGGATGGTGCCGCCGTCGGCGTACTCGGCGGTGCCGGTCTTGGCGATGACCTGGCCGGGGAGGTCGGCGAGGCCGCGGCCGCTGCCGCCGGTGACGACGCCACGCAACATCGCGCGCAGCGCCTTCGCCTCGGCGGCGGTGAGGGGCGCGGCCTCGGCGGGGACGTCGACGTCGACCTGCTCCACCAGACGCGGTACGACGGTGGTGCCCGCCTGCACGCTGGCGATCACGGTCGCCATGACCATCGGGGAGGCGAGGATCCTGCCCTGCCCGATCAGCGCGGCGGCGCCCTCGGTCTCGGAGGCGGGGGCGGGCACCTCGCCGAAGTAGGCGGGGAAGCCGAGGTCGTGGTCGATGCCGAGGCCGAGACTCGCGGCGGCGTCGGCGAGGTCACCGTCGGCAAGCTGGTCGCGCTGGCCGATGAAGGCGGTGTTGCAGGACTGCGCCACGGCCTCGGCGAGGGGGATCGCGCCGAGCGAGGAGGCCGGGTAGTCGGAGTAGTTCTTGAACTGCTTGCCGTCGACGACCGTGGTGGCCGGGCACTCGACGGAGGAGTCGGCGGTGAGGCCGGCGCGGAGCAGGGCGAGCGAGGAGACGATCTTGAAGGTCGAGCCGGGCGCGTAGCGGCCGTAGGTGGCGTCGTTGCGGCCCGCGGTGCCCGAGCCGTTGGCGGCGGCGAGGATCGCGCCGTCGCTCGGCCGGATCGCCACCAGCGCGCTGGCGGGACCGGTGTCGGCGAGGATCAGCTCGGCCTCGAGCTGGAGCTCGCGGTCGAGGGTGAGCGCGAGCGGCTCGCCGGGGGTCACTGCATGCGAGTAGACCTCGCGCGCGGGTGTCTCGTCATCGGCGGAGACGACCTCGACGGTGCGGCCGGGGATGCCGCGCAGCTGGTCGTCGTAGCGGGCTTGGAGCCCGGAGATGCCGGCGATGTCGCCGACCCGGTAGTTGTCGGGGTCGTCGGCGACCATCTCGGCGGTGACCGGGCCGACCCGGCCCAGGATGGGGGCCGCGAAGTCGCGGGTGGGTCCGAGTGCCTGGGTGTCGTCGACGAGCAGGATGCCCGCGATGTCGGAGGCCTGCACGGCGGAGGGCAGCTCGTCCTGGCGGTAGGTGATGGCCTCGACGAAGGCCCGGTCGCCGGCGGCGCGGACGGCGGCGACGTAGGGCGCCACCTCGATGCCGACGAGTTGGGCCAGCGCCCGCGCGGAGGCCGGCGCGCGCCCGGCGGCCACCCGGACGCGGTCGATCCCGACCCGCACCACGGGCCGCTCCTTCACCAGCGGGACCCCGCCCGCTCCGGTCACCTCGCCGCGCGGCGCGGACCGGGTGACGGCGTCGAGGAGGTCGCCTTCGACGAGACTGGGCTCGACGAGGCTGGGCGCCCAGGCCGCGGTCCACTGGTCGCCGGTCCTGGCGAGCTCGACCTCGGCGGTGTAGGTCCACGGGTCGACGTCGCCGACGACGGGCCACGACCACTCCAGCTCCGCGGTCGCCGCGTCACCGTCGACGGTGACGTCACCGAGCGCCACCGACGGCGCGATGCCGTCCATGTCGTCGACGATGGCGGCGTAGGCCTCGGTCACCGTGGCGGCGTCGGTCTCCCCGAACGGCATCGTCGCGAACGGGTCCGGCGCCGCGGTCTGCTCCGGGGCGGACGGTGCCGCGGCCGCGGCCAGGGCGTCGGCGAGCTGCTGGGCGACGGCCCGGGCGCCGTCGTCGCCGGTGTCGGAGTCGTCACCGGTGCAGGCGCTCAGCCCCACCGCTGCCAGGAGGAGGACCGAGAGACCAGCCACCGAGGATCGCCGCATGCGTCGGTTCTATCAGCCGGCACCGACCCGGCGATGCTCAGCCGACGAGCAGTCCCTGCACCAGCGGCTTGTAGCCGGAGGAGTGCCCGGCCCGGTTGGGGTGATAGCTCTCGCTGATCGGGTTGGACAGGCCGTTGATCCACTCGGGGTCGTCGCACACGGCATGACCGGTGAAGCGCGAGGTCGGGTTGGCACACTTGAAGCCCTTGGCGCGCGCGGCCGCCGACAGCTTCGCGTTGAGCAGGTCGGCGGTGGAGTTGAGCCGGGTCTCCTCGGCCGGCGAGAACCAGGTCGCGGCGTTGCAGTCCTCGCCCATGAAGATCCGCGGATAGCCGACCACCACGACGACGGCGCCGGGTGCGCGGGACTTGATGGCGGCATAGAGGGTGGTGAGGCGCCCGGGCAGGGTGTTGGTGATGAACGCGCGGGCCTTGTCGATCGCGCCGTTGCAGTCGGACAGCCAGCCGGGTTGCGCGCACTCGGTGAGGACGCCCGTGAAGCCGGCGTCGTTGCCCCCGACCGAGATGGTGACGTAGTCGGTGCCGCTGTTGAGCGCGCTGAGCTGACCGTTGGTGACGGCCCCGATCGTGGCGCCGGAGCAGGCCCGGAAGTCGAGGCTGTAGCCGCGGGCCGACGCCACCAGGCGCGGATAGGCGTAGGTCGAGCGCTGGCAGCTGCCGCTCTCGGAGGTGTAGCTGCGGGTGCCGACGCCCGAGGAGTAGGAGTCGCCGAGCGCGACGTACGACGGCGCGGCCGCCTGGGCGGCGCCCGGCACCGCGAGCAGGCCGGCGAGGGCCGAGGCCAGGGCACTGAGCAGGAGGAGGACGGAGCGGGACTTCCGAGACGATGACATGACCTGGCGACCTCGAGACGACCTGGAGCGCGGATGTGACCTGGATCACTACATCACGAGATCGCCGGGCGCGTCACCTGTGCCGATCGTGCATCTGCGCGGGGAGCGGGAAGCCCGTGCGCGTGCCTTCGACGATGTCGCTGACGTGGGAGCGGAAACCCGGGCAGGTGGCGATGTCGTGGGCCCGGCACTCCAGCGCGTGCTCGGTCATGTGCCGCGACCGCTCGATCTCGGCCTGCCGGCGGTCGAGCTCGACCAGGTGCGCCTTGAGGGCGTCGCGACGACCGTCGGCCTCGGCGTCGATGAGCGTCCGGATCTGGTCGAGGCTCATCCCCGACGCCTTGCTGGTGAGGATCACGGCGACCCGGTAGGCGTCGTCCTCCCGATAGACCCGTCGTCCGGCGGAGTCACGCTCGGGCGCCATCAGCCCGACGTCCTCCCAGTGCCGCAGCACGTGCGCCTCGAGCCCGAAACGGCTGGCGAGCTCTCCGACGGACCACCTGACGTCCTGGCTTGACTTCATGTCCACATGAAGTCACATGCTGCATGGAAAGGGCAAGTCCCGTCCTCTGATCCACACAGGAGTCCCCATGAGCAACACCGTCAGCGCCTACGACGTCGCCGTGATCGGCGCCGGATCCGCCGGCCTCCAGGCCGCCCAGACCCTCGGCCGGATGCACCAGCGGACCGTCGTGCTCGGCACCGACCGCTATCGCAACGACCCCGCCACCCACATGCACAACTTCCTCGGCCACGACGGCGAGCCGCCGGCCGAGCTGCGCGCGGCGGCCCGCAAGGACGCCGAGCAGTACGCCGACGTCGAGCTGCGCGACATCGAGGTGCTCTCCGTGACCGGGAAGCTGGGTGCGTTCTCCCTCGCGCTCGCCGACGGCGGCGCCGTCACCGCGCGACGCGTGCTGCTGGCGACCGGCGTCCGCGACACGCTCCCGGACGTTCCGGGCGTCTCGGAGGAGTTCGGCGACCTCGTCGCCCACTGCCCCTTCTGCCACGGGCACGAGTTCGCCGGTCGCCGGGTCGGCGTGATCGGCACCCACGCCCACCTGGGCATGTTCGTCTCGATGCTGCTGCCGATCACGTCCGACGTCGTGGTGCTGACCGGCGGCGAGCCGCTCGACGCCGGCGCGGCCGAAGCCCTCGACCGGCTCGGGATCCCGGTCGTCGCGGACCCGATGTCCGGCGTACGGCGGACGGACGACGGGCTCACCGTCGACCTCGACGGCGCGCCGGCCGTCGAGCTGGGCGGGCTGTTCGTGAAGACCGACTGGACCCAGGCCGTGTCCTTCCCCGCCGACCTCGGCGCGGAGATGTCGGAGGTCGGCGCGGTCGTCGTCGACGCCTTCGGCCGCACCTCGGTGCCGGGCGTCTATGCCGCGGGCGATCTCGCCGCCGGTCCGGGCCTGCCCATGCCGATGGCCTCCGTCCTCGCCGCCGCCTCGGCCGGTCTGCTCGCCGCCGCCGCGTGTGTCCAGGACGCGGCCGCCGCCCGCCTCACCTGACCGCTTGCGGGGCGCGCCATGCTGGACCCATGCGCGCTGTGATGCACCAGGAGTTCGGGGACCCGGCGAAGGTCCTGACCGTCGAGGAGATCGACACGCCGGAGCCCGGCCCCGGCGAGGTGCGGGTCCGCACCCTGCTGGCCTCGATCCACAACCACGACCTGTGGACCATCCGTGGGTCCTACGGCTTCAAGCCGGACCTCCCCGCCCGGGCGGGCACCGAGGCCGTCGGGATCGTCGACGCCGTGGGCGAGGGCGTCGATCGCCTCGCGGTGGGACAGCGCGTGGCGAGTGGCGGGGCCTTCGGCGCCTGGGCCGAGCAGTTCGTGGCGCCCGCCGGCGGGCTGATCCCCGTGCCGGACGGGATCCCGGACGAGGTGGCGGCCCAGCTGGTGTCGATGCCGTTCAGCGCGATCAGCCTGCTCGCCTCACTCGACCTGGCCCCCGGAGACTGGCTGGTGCAGAACGCCGCCAACGGCGCCGTCGGCCGGATGGTCGCCCAGCTCGGCCGCGCCCGCGGGATCAACGTGGTCGGCCTGGTCCGGCGGGCCGCCGCCGTCGGGGAGCTGGCCGGCCAGGGCATCGGCAACGTCGTCGCGACCGACGCCGACGACTGGTCCGACCAGGTCGCCGCGCTCACGGCGGGCGCCCCCATCACGTTCGGCGTCGACTCCGTCGGCGGTCGGGCCAGCGGCGAGGTGATGTCGTTGCTCGCCGAGAACGGCGTCCTCGTCGTCTTCGGTGCGATGCAGTCGCCCACCATGGAGATCGCCTCCGGGGACGTGATCTTCAAGCAGGCCACGATCCGCGGCTTCTGGGGCAGCACGGTCAACCGCACGATGCCCCACGACCAGCGCCGTGCCCTCTTCGGCGAGCTGCTCCAGCGCATCGGTGACGGCTCGCTGACCCTCCCCGTCGACGCGATCCACCCCTTCGACGACGTCCGCGCCGCGGCCGCCGCCAACGCCGAGCCCGGCCGCAGCGGCAAGGTCCTGCTCCGCCCCTGAACCTCGCCGCCCCCGGTCAGTACCAGTTGTGCTGCTCGGAGTGCTGCCAGGCCTTCTGCGGCGTGCCGTAGCGGGCGCCGATGTAGGCCAGGCCCCACTTGATCTGCGTCTCGGGGGTGGTGCGCCAGTCGGCGCCGACGACGGCCATCTTGTCGCCGGGCAGCGACTGGGGGATGCCGTAGGCGCTGGAGGTGGGGTTGTCGGCGAAGTGGTTCCAGCCGGACTCGCGGTGCCACAGCGCGTTGAGGAAGGGCCACTGGCTGCTCGGGAACCCGAACTCCACCATCAGGCGGTAGCCCAGCGCCTGGTTGCTGCCGGGGCTGACGTCGTCGGGCACGACGACCTCGGGCAGGTTCTTCGCGATCCGCTCGGCCCGGCGGGCGAGCTGGGCCATGATCTCGATCTCCGGTACGTCGGCCCGGGCCCCGGCGCGCGACACGGCCTCCTGCCGGACAGTGGCCGTGGGGCTCGCCGCGGGCTCCCCCGCCGGCACCGGGTCGGCGGCCGGCGGAGCCTCGGTCGACGCGGCGCAGCCGGAGACCAGCGTCACCGCGACGGCGGCGACGACCAGGCTCCGGAGACGCGCGACCACGGGCTCAGTCCTCGCGCCGCTTGCTTCGCTTCGGCGGGCCGTAGTCGCGGGTGAGCTCGATGAGCTTGCCGCTGATCCGGGTGTCCTTGAGACGCTCGAAGGCGTCCCGCGGCAGCTTCGCGGGCAGCTCGACCAGCGAGTAGTCGGGTCGGATCGTGATCTTGCCGAAGTCGCGGCGGCTCAGGCCGCCCTCGTTGGCGAGCGCGCCGACGATCTGGCGGGGCTCGATGCGGTGCCGCTTGCCGACCTGGATCTTGTAGGTGACCAGGCCCTCGGAGCTGCCGCGGTCGCGACCACCCCGGTCGCCCCGGTCACCCCGGTCACCCCTGTCACCCCGGCCGCCGAACCGGTCGTCACGACCACCGCGGTCACCGCGGTCGTCGTACTCCCGGCGCGGGCGGCGCTCCGGCTCCGGCTCGGGCTCGAGCAGGAGCGGGGTGTCGCCCTGCATGGCGATGGCGAGCGCGGCGGCGACGTCGAGGTCCGGGACGTCGTGCTCGCGGATGTAGTGGCTGACGACGTCGCGGAAGAAGGAGATCCGCGGCGACTCGAGCGCGGCGGTGATCTGGTCGTCGAAGCGGCTCAGGCGCGACTCGTTGATGTCGTCGACGCTGGGCAGCTGCATCTGCTCGAGGGTGGAGCGGGTCGCCTTCTCGATGTGCTTGAGCAGATAGCGCTCGCGCGGGGTGATGAAGGAGATCGCGTCGCCGCTGCGGCCGGCGCGCCCGGTCCGACCGATCCGGTGCACGTAGGCCTCGGTGTCGGTGGGGATGTCGTAGTTGAAGACATGGCTGATCCGGGGCACGTCGATGCCGCGGGCGGCGACGTCGGTGGCGACCAGGATGTCGAGCTTGCCGTCCTTGAGCTGGTTGACGGTCCGCTCGCGCTGCTGCTGCACGATGTCGCCGTTGATGGCGGCGGCCCGGTAGCCGCGGGCGCGGAGCTTCTCGGCGAGGGTCTCGGTCTCGCTCTTGGTGCGGACGAAGACGATGCCGGCCTCGAAGTTCTCGACCTCGAGGATGCGGGTGAGCGCGTCGACCTTCTGCGGGTAGCTGACGATCAGGTAGCGCTGCCTGATGTTCTCGGCGGTGCGGGTCTTGCGCTCGATCGAGATCTCGACCGGATCCTTGAGGTAGGTCTGCGACAGCGCCCGGATCTGCTTCGGCATGGTCGCGGAGAAGAGCGCGACCTGCTTGTCGACCGGGGTGTCGGCGAGGATCGTCTCGACGTCCTCCGCGAAGCCCATGTTGAGCATCTCGTCGGCCTCGTCGAGGACGAGGAAGCGCAGCTCGGTGAGGTCGAGGGTGCCCTTGTCGAGGTGGTCCATGATCCGGCCGGGCGTGCCGACGACGACGTGGACGCCGCGGCGCAGGGCGGAGAGCTGGACGCCGTAGCCCTGGCCGCCGTAGACGGGCAGGACGCTGACACCGCGCGTGCCGGCGGCGTACTTCTCGAACGCCTCGCAGACCTGCAGCGCCAGCTCGCGGGTCGGGGCGAGCACCAGCGCCTGCGGGGTCTTCTGCGACAGGTCGAGCCGGTCGAGGATCGGCAGCGCGAAGGCCGCCGTCTTGCCGGTGCCGGTCTGCGCGAGGCCGAGGACGTCGCGGCCCTCGAGCAGGTGCGGGATGGTCTCGGCCTGGATCGCCGACGGCGTCTCGTAGCCGACATCCTTCAGGGCCTTGAGGATCTTGTCGCCGAGG
>NZ_STGW01000019.1:0-22106 GCF_004912195.1 Nocardioides caeni | reverse complement strand
TAGGCGAGCACCTGCAGCGGGATGGTCAGCAGGATGGGGTCGAGCTCGCGCTCGTTGCGCGGTACGTCGATCCGCTCGGCCCGGTCCGCCAGGTCGCCCAGGTCGACGGACGGGTGGGTGATCACGGTCAGCGGCCCGCCCCGGGCGGAGATCTCGTGCAGGGCGGCGACATTGCGCTCGACCAGCTCGTCGTCGGGGACGATCGCGACCGTCGGGACCTCGGTGGAGATCAGCGCGAGGGGGCCGTGCTTGAGCTCGCTGGTCTGGTAGGCCTCGGCGTGGCGGTAGCTGATCTCCTTGAACTTCTGAGCACCCTCGCGCGCCACGGGGAAGCCGCGCACGCGGCCGACGAAGAAGAGGCTCTCGGCAGCGGACAGGCGCTTCGCGACGTCGGCCAGGGCAGGCTCGGTCGCGAGGATGTCCTCGATCTGTCCGGGGATCCGCTCCAGGCCGGCGATCAGCCGCTTGCCGTCGGCGATCGACAGGTCCCGGACCCGCCCGAGCTGCACCGACAGCAGGCCGAAGGCGAGGAACATGTTGGTCAGCGCCTTGGTCGACGCGACCGCGACCTCGGGACCGGCGTGCAGGTAGATGCCGCCGTCCACCTCACGGGCGATGGCGGAGCCGACGACGTTGACCAGCCCGATGCAGAAGCCGCCCTTGCGTCGTACCTCCTGGACGGCGAGCAGGGTGTCGATGGTCTCCCCCGACTGGCTGACCGCGACATAGAGGGTGTCGGGCTCGATGATCGGGTTGCGATAGCGGAACTCGCTCGCGGCCTCGGCGTCCGCGGGGATCCGGGCGAGCTCCTCGATCAGGCTGGCCCCCATCTGTCCGACGTAGTAGGCCGAGCCGCATCCGAGGATCTTCACGCGCCGGATCGCGCGCAGCTCCCGGGCGTCGAGGTTGAGACCGCCGAGGTGGCCGGTCCCGAATCGCTCGTCGGTGCGGCCGCGGAGCACGGCCTCGGCGCGGGCCGGCTGCTCGAGGAGCTCCTTGTGCATGAAGGAGTCGTGCTCGCCCGCCTCATAGGCGGCGGGGTCGATCTCGACCTCCTTGGCACGGCGGTCGGTGGCGGCCAGGCCCGTCGGCTCGAGGCGGTAGGTCGTGAAGCCGGCCGCCGTCACGGTGGCCATCTCGCCGTCGTCGAGATGGGCGACGGTGGTCGTGTAGCGCACGAGGGCGGCGAGGTCGGAGGCGATGTGCATCTCCTTGTCGCCGACGCCGATGATCAGCGGGCTGCCGTTGCGGGCGACGACGATGCGGTCGGGGAAGTCGGCGTGGGTGACCGCGATGCCGTAGGTGCCGTCGATGCGGCCGAGCGCCTCGGCGACCCGGGTCTCGAGGGTGGTGGCCGTGGACGCGGCGATGAGGTGGGCGAGGACCTCGGTGTCGGTGTCGGACACGAGCTCGACGCCGGCGTCGGCGAGCTCGGCGCGCAGCGCGGCGGCGTTGTCGATGATCCCGTTGTGCACGACGGCGACCCGCTCGGCCGCGTCGACGTGCGGGTGCGCGTTGACGTCGTTGGCGGGACCGTGGGTCGCCCAGCGGGTGTGACCGATGCCGATCTTGCCGCCGAAGCGCTTGGGCAGCGCGTCGGAGAGGTCGCGGACCCGACCGGCGCGCTTCGCCGTCCGCAGTCCGCTGCTGCCGACCACGGCGAGCCCGGCCGAGTCGTAGCCGCGGTGCTCGAGCCGCGCGAGCCCCTCGATGAGGAGGGGGGCCGCCTGCTGGGCGCCGATGTAGCCGACGATGCCGCACATGGTTTCTGGTCCTATCCGTAGATGATCCGGCGCAGCTGGCGCTCGGAGAGGTCGGGAGCGGTCACCACGTGACCGTCCAGCTCGTGCCGCAGGCGGGTGAAGATCTCCGCGTTGCGGGCGCCGGTGCCCTGGAGCTCGTGGTGCCGACGACGGACCCACTCCTCCACCGTCTCGTGGTGGAAGGCGAGGACGTCGCCGATGAGCCGCTCGGCCTCGGCAGCGGTCAGCCCCGCGCTCTCCCGCACGTGACGGACGAGGTGTGGATCGACGTACACAGGCACGAGCGTGACCCCGCTGGCCCGGATTCTCAAGTTCCTGCCCGAAATCGGGCAGATGCCGCGCTTTCCGCCTGCGGTGCAACCAGGCCTCCGCGAGTGGAGCACCGAGGCGCTCCCTGAGCATGATTCGCGGCATCAGGTGGGGCACGACCCGGGCATTTCCGGCCTTTTCTGGCCCGGGAGTGGGGGACGTGCTACCTTGGTGAACAGAAGGTGAACAGGAGGTGTCCCATGACCAACGCCGAGATGACCACGCACCTGGAGATGCGCTGGGTCCCCGTGACCGACCCGCAGGGCCGCACGCGCATGGAGGCCGTGTGGATCGAGGTCGGCCAGCCGTCGACCCTCCACAGCGCAGCCTGACCCCAGCAGTTCAGGAGGCCGCCCGCACCAGCGCGCGGCCTCCTTGCGTTTTTCCGAAGCCGCGGCCCGGTTCCGCCGGGACGTGACCGGGGCCACCCCTTGCCCCGGAATGGTTGACGTGTCACCATTGGTTCAGCAGATAGTTGACAGTTCAACGATCAAGCCACCGACCTCCAGGAGTTCCTCATGACCGAGTCCACCGCCCTCACCGACATCACCGGCGACTACACCCTCGACGTCAGCCACAGCCGCCTCGGCTTCGTCGCCCGCCACGCGGTCGTCACCAAGGTCCGCGGCCAGTTCGCCGACTGGAACGCCACCGCCCACATCGACACCGCCAACCCCGCCGCCTCGTCGGTCACCCTGAGCATCAACCCCGCCAGCGTGAGCACCGGTAGCGCCGACCGCGACGGCCACCTGCAGTCGGCCGACTTCTTCGACGTCGCGCAGTTCCCGGAGTGGACGTTCGTCTCCACCGAGGTCAGCCGCGACGGCGACGAGTGGTCCGTCACCGGCGACCTGACCATCAAGGGCATCACCAAGCCGGTCACCATCGAGTTCGAGGAGAACGGCTCGGCGAAGGACCCCTTCGGCAACGTTCGCGTCGGCTTCGAGGGTGACGTCACCGTCAACCGCAAGGACTGGGGCCTGACCTGGAACGCCGCGCTCGAGACCGGCGGCGTCCTCGTCTCCGAGAAGATCAAGCTCGAGTTCGACATCTCGGCGATCAAGAACGCCTGAGTTCCGCTGGTTGAGGTGCTCCGAGCGCCAGCGAGGAGCCTCGAAACCACCGGGGTCACCTCGCACAGGTGACCACAGAGGTTTCGAGGCCACTCGCTCGTTCCTCGCTCGCGGCACCTCAACCATCGAGGAAAACCACCTGCGCC
This sequence comes from Nocardioides caeni, assembly GCF_004912195.1. Lineage (GTDB taxonomy): Bacteria > Actinomycetota > Actinomycetes > Propionibacteriales > Nocardioidaceae > Nocardioides > Nocardioides caeni. The sequence continues at coordinate 18,815 of NZ_STGW01000019.1, read as the reverse complement.
CACCCGGGTGAGTCGTCCAGACTCCCCGGGTGGCTGCGTTTTCCTCCCCCCTCCCCGACGGTCTGACCGCCCGGCCGCTCGAGCCCGCCGATGCCCGCGCGGTCTTCGAGGTGATGGCCGCCCAGGAGCTCCACGACGTCGGGTCCGTCGAGATCGAGGAGGAGGACATCCTCGGTGACTGGCGCCGACCCTCCTACGACCTCGGCGCCAGCTCCGTCGCCGTGCTCGACGGCGGCACGATCGTCGCCTTCGCCGAGCTCGTCGCCGAGGAGCGGTACGACGCCGCGGTCCTGCCGTCGTACCGCGGCCGAGGGATCGGCACCTGGCTCGCCCACTGGGTGCAGCAGCTCGCCCGCTCCCGCGGCGCGGGGATCGTCGGGATGCCCGCCCCGGAAGGAGCGCCCGGCGACCGGCTGATGCAGTCGCTCGGCTACGAGGTGCGCTGGACCAGCTGGGTGCTCCGCCTGCCCGAGGGCGCCACGATCGCCGAACGCGCGCTGCCGGACGGCTATGCGCTGCGGGAGGCGACCCCCGCCGACCACGAGCAGGTATGGACCGTCACCGAGGACGCCTTCCTCGAGTGGTCCGACCGCGAGCGGCAACCGCTCGGCGACTTCGCCGCGCAGGTGTGGGAGCGCGGCGGCTTCGAACCGTGGCACCTGCAGGTCATCACCGGCCCCGACGGCCGGATCGCTGGCGTCGCCAACGTCTGGAACGCCAGCCCGCTCGGGGACGGCCAGCCGCTCGACACCTACGTCTCCCGGCTCGCCGTCGCCGCCGACCACCGCCACCGCGGCCTGGCCCAGGCCCTCCTCGTCGCCGCCTTCGCCGCCGGCCGCGAGCGCGGCGCTGTCACCTCCACCCTCTCCACCGACTCCCGCACCGGCGCCCTCTCGCTCTATGAGCGGGTCGGCATGCAGGTGGACTCCGTCTGGGTGCACCGGGCGATACGCCTCGACTGACCCTCCGGGTGGTTGCCGCCCTTCGCTCGTCGAGTAGCAGGCGAGCGCCAGCGAGCCGCGTATCGAGACGCCCGCAACCCGGACGCCGGACCGGCCCAGTCCAGCACCACGGCCAGACGTCTCGATACGCCGCCTCGTCCCTCGGCGGCTACTCGACGACCGACGGGAGCTCGCTCGCGGGCTACTCGACGGCCGACAGGAACGACGTCGCCAACTAGGCTGCCCGCATGGGCGAGGTGTTCGCGGGACGCTATGAGCTGCTCGACCCCATCGCCGCAGGCGGGATGGGGACGGTGTGGCGGGTCCACGACCACACCGCCGGCGACATCAAGGCCGCGAAGATGCTGCGGCAGGCGGACGCCGCGATGCTGCTGCGCTTCGTGCGCGAGCAGTCGGTGCGCATCGACCACACCCATGTCGTGACCCCGCAGTCGTGGGCGGGCGTCGACGACCGCGTGCTCTTCACGATGCCGCTCGTGCGCGGCGGATCGGTCTCCGGGCTGGTCAAGCGGGCCGGTGGGACGCTCCCGCCGCGCTGGATCGCCGCGCTCACCGATCAGACCCTGCAGGCGCTCGAAGCCGTCCACGCCGCGGGCATCGTGCACCGCGACATCAAGCCGGGCAACCTGCTGCTGGAGCCGACCGGCACCGGCCGGCCGCACCTGCGCCTCACCGACTTCGGGATCGCGGTGCCCAGCGACGAGCCGCGGCTGACCCATGTCGCGATGATCATCGGGACGCCGGGCTACATGGCGCCGGAGCAGTATCACGGCGCCGACCCCGCGCCCGCCGCCGACATCTATGCCCTCGGTGTCGTGATCCTCGAGATGCTCACCGGTCAGCGTCCGCCCGGCGACGGACCGCCGCCGCCGGTCGACATCGCCGGGCTGCGCTCGGGTCGACCCGAGCACGACGCGATCCTCGACCTGGTCGCGGCGACGACGGCGCCCGACCCCGCGCAGCGGCCCACCGCGGCCGCACTGCTCGCCCACCCCGCCCTGCGGTCGCTGGTCGCGCGCTGGGACGACCCGGCGCTGGCGGACGACCTCACGGTCCCGGAGGAGTACGCCGACACCCCCGAACCGTCCCCCTCCCACCTGCCGACGGCGGCCCATCCGCCACCGCCGCCGCGCGCACCCGCACCGACGCTCCGGCCCGCCACGGCGGTGCTGCCGCCACCGCCGGGTGCCGTGTCGCCGTACTCCCCGACGCGACCGGACATCCCGGCCCCGCAGGGCGCGCGGACCAGCGCACCGCTCGACGCGTGGCTGTTGCTCGGCGCCGGCGTCGTCGGCCTGCTGGTCGCGCTCTTCCTGCTGCTGGGCTGATCAGCCGCTCCCGAGTCATCGAGGAGCGAGCGCAGGGTCCCCGTCGGTCGTCGAGTAGCAGGCGAGCGCCAGCGGGCCGCGTATCGAGACGCCCGCAGCCGAAGCACCCCACCGGGCCGGTCCCGGCAGCATCGCACCGCGTCTCGATACGCCCGCTCGTTCCTCGCGGGGTTCCTCGACCAGCGACGTCAGCGTCGGGCGCGGAGCCGGACCACGCCGCCGGCCAGGCAGGCGATGCTGAGCGCGGCGATGCCGAGGCCCGCCCACCGCCGGCCGTCGAGCCAGGCGTCGTCCTCGTCGCTCGCGACGACCGGGTTGCCGGAGGCGACGGCCGCGAACACGCCGTCGGCGACGAGGAACGGCTCGCTCGGGTCGTAGCCCTCGGGGCCGGCGCCGTCGTCCTGCGAGAGCACGGCGGAGTTGTAGGCAGGCTCGGCCTCGTCGCCGGGCGCCACCTGGACCGTGACCTCCACGGGGATGTCGACCGGGTCGCGGTCCTCGGGGGGTGGCGCGACGGCCAGCGACACCCAGTGGTCGCCGGGGGTGCGGCCGTTGACCTGGCTGACGCCGAAGCCCGAGGCGACGAGCACGGTGCCGTCGGCGGTCTCGTCCTCGGGCCGGGCGCGGTACTGACCGGTCGAGGAGTCCTCGGAGCCGGAGGCGACGTAGCGCAGGCGGGCGCGAAGAGGGTCGACCAGGTGCAGCGTCAGGTCCGGCCCACTGGACGAGAAGGTTTCCTCGTCGCCGCCCGTCGCCCAGGGCACGTCGACGCGCACCACGGGCAGGTCCCCCCACGCGAGCGGGACCTTCCAGAGCACCTCCGTGCCCTCGGTCATGGTCGTGCTGACGGTGACCGCGCCGTCGCGGGCGTCGAGCTCGGGCGCGTCCTCGAAGGATGCGGCGCCGTCGACCTCGCTGGCGTCGACCGGCTCGGGCACGTCGTACGACGGCTGGTCCTCGGGCTCCGCGTCGGCGGGCAGCGCCGCGGAGGGCGCCTCCTCGACGACCTTGATGACATAGGGGAGGTCGGTGGTCGGGGAGCCGTAGCCGCGGGTCACCTGGATCGCGATCGTGCCGGCGCCGCGGCAGGTGTCGCCCGTGCTGCCGGACTCGTCGCCGACGACGAGGGCGGCGCCGATGACGGCCTGCGGGACGCTGTATTCGGCGCTGTCGTCCTCGTCGCCGCAGGTCGTCGTCGACCCGTCGTCCTCGACCTCGGCGACCACGCGGATGCCGTCGGACGAGGCTCCCTGCGGGGCGCCGAGGACTCCGACGTGCACCCGGCTGTCCTTGATGCGGCGCTCGTAGGTGAAGTACTGCGTGTAGTCCGGGGCCAGCGTCGCCTGCCACAGTCCGGGGTCCAGGTCGGTCGGCGCGGCGGCGTCGGTGCTGGCGTCGCCGCCGGGCAGGCGCTCGCCGCCCAGGTCGACGGGCGCCGAGGGAGCGGCGGCCTCAGCGGCGAAGCCCGTGGCCAGGGTCAGCCAGGCGAGCGTGACCGCGCCGGAGGCGAGGACGGCGAGGGAGCGGGCAGGCACGGGCAAGAGCCTATGTCCCCTGCCCGGCACGACGGATTCCGTCCGACACCCAACCGCGGCACGCCCTCATGCGTCCTTCCTGCAACGGGCTCGTCCCAGCAGCCCGCGTCGCATGATCACGAGAGGATGGCCGGATGACCTCCCGACCGTCACGGTCCGCCCCGGGGCACGGCCCGGAGGAGGAGTTCAGCGCGCTCGTCGAGGCGGCCTGGCCCTCGCTCTATCGCACGGCGTACCTCCTCACCGGCGACCACGGCATGGCCGAGGACCTCACCCAGACGGCGCTCGCCGCGACCTTCGCGCGCTGGCACCGGCTGCACGACACGGGGGCCGCGTGGGGCTATGCGCGCAAGGCGGTCGTCAACGGGGCGACCAGCTGGTTCCGCCGCTCCTCGACACGCTCGGAGCGGCCGACGGCCGTGATCCCCGAGCGGGCCGCGGCGACCGATCACGGCCGTGAGGTCGGTGAGCGGTCCGCCGTGGTCGGCGCCCTGGCGCAGCTGCCGCCGCGACAGCGTGCCGTCGTCGTGCTCCGCTTCTATGACGACCTCTCGGTGCAGGACACCGCCGCCACGCTGGGCATCTCGACCGGCACCGTGAAGAGCCAGACCTCCGACGCCCTCGCCCGCCTGCGCGGGCTCCTCGGCGAGGACCTCGCCGACACCACCGCGACCGCCTCGAACGCCTCGAATGCCCTGGGAGGACACCATGGCTGAGCAGCTCTCCGACCTGCTCCACCGCAGCGTCGACGACCTCGACGTCCCACCTCCCGACGCCGCACGGATCCTCGGCCGGGGACGCTCGATCCGCTCCCGCCGCCGCGTCGGTACGACGATCGCCGCCGCCGCAGCCGTCGCGACCGTTGTGGTGGTCTCGGCCGTGGCGACCGGGAGCGGCGGCCCGCGCGGCGCCGGGATCACCGGCCCCGACCGCGTCGTGCTGCCGCCGGTGAGTGCGGCCGACCAGTCGGCGTACGACGCCTGGGGGAGCTGGGCGGCCGGCGACCGGCTGACGATCGGCGACCGCACGATCACGATCGACGGCGGGATCGCGGCGCTCACCGCCACCTCGGCGGGCGTCGTCGTACGCCATCAGGCGGTGGAGGAGGCCGGCGACCCGGGCGATCGGGCCTTCGTGCTCGTGCGTCCCGACGGCAGCCTCCGCCAGCTCAGCATCCCCTCCGGAGTGGTCACCCTCGTCGGCGACCTCGAGACCCCGCACGTCGCGTGGGTGGAGGAGGTGGAGGGCGGTCAGCGGATCCACGTGTGGGACGTCGGCACCGACACCTCGCTGGCCGACGTCCGCAACCCGCTCACCAGCGTCGAGGACGTCGACGAGCTCACCGCCGACGTCGGGGCGCTGGGTGACCCGTGGGTGCACCTGGCGACGAACGCGGACGTCGGCGTCAGCGTCGACTGGCGCTCCGGCGCGGCGACGACGGTCGACTACCTTCCCGTCGCCGACGGCGACCGGTACGTGCTGGGCACCCGCGGTCACCTGTCGTTCCTGTATGACCCGGCCACCGGGGACGTGGCGCACCGCTTCGACGTGGGCGTCACGCCGTCGCTGTCGCCCGACGGGGAGTACCTGTTCCTGCGCGACGGGTTCTCCCTCGAGGACACCGGCGACGGCGAGATCCGGCGCAGCCTCGACGTGCCCGGGGCCCGGCTGCGCGACATCGACGTGTGGAGCGTGTGGACGCCCGACGGCAACCTGGTCGGCCGCGGCCCCGACGGGACCGTGCGCCGGTGCCGGCCCGACGGCGCGTGCGAGGACCGGCAGGTGGACGGGTGGGCCGCCGGTGTCGAGCTGCTGCTGCCGGGACGGACTCCCTGAGCCACGACACCAGCAACGACACCAGCAACGACACCAGCCCGGCGCGGAGGGATCTCCTCCGGGCCGGGCCGTGTCGTCGTACGACGGTCGCCGGTCAGGCGTCGTCGTCGCTCCCGTCGCTCTTGTCGGTCTCGCCGGACGCCGGATGGGGGCCGTCGGCGAGGATGCCGTAGAGGCTGCGGCGCGCCTCGACGAGGACGTCGATGGCGGCCTGCCGCTGGGTGTCGGAGCCGGCCGTGACGATCTGCCACACCGCCCCCATGACCTGGCCGATCTCGGCCTTGAGGTCGGCGTGACCGCCGGCCTCGGACCCATCAGCGGCCTCGACGGCCTCGCGGCGCCGATCGAACGGCCGCCACACGGCGGCGAGCTCGTTGTCGTGCTCGCCGCACCAGGCGGCGCCGGCGGCGGTGAGTCGCAGGCCGCGGCGGCTGGTGGCGTCCGACTCGGCCGCCTCCTCGACGAGACCCTCGTCCTGGAGCTGCTGGATCGTCGGGTAGACCGAGCCGGGGCTCGGCTTCCACACGCCGCCGCTGCGCTCGGTGATCTGCTGGATCACCTGGTAACCGTTGGCGGTCTCCTCCCGCTCGCCGGCGGCGCGCAGGATGTCGAGGATGGCTGAGCGGACGTCGCCGCGTCGTACGCGCGGCCCCCGCTCCCCCTCCGGACGACCCATGCCGAACAGGCCGGCCACCCACGGCGGCGGCACGCCCGGCCCACCCGGACCACCGCGGTGGCCGCGCGGGTCACCCCACTGCGCCCATCCGCCGGGGCCACCGGCGCCGGGACCGAAGCCGCCGCGCTGCCGGCGCTGCCCGCCGCCACGGGGGCCGCGCGGGCCGCCCGGCCCGAACCGGCCGTCGTCGCTGGCGTCGTTGAAGTTGTCGAAGTTCATGTGCTGGCGTCCCATCGTGGGACCTCCTTCTCGTTCCGGACCTCGTGGGCCCTGTCAGTGATCGGGATATCGCGTGATGATTCGTGATCGTTTCGCGATATATCGTTACTGTACGTCGAATACTGGGCCCGCACAAGGGAGTTTCACCGGCCGGCCGGTGAAGCTCCCTCAGCGCGCCAGCCAGGCGGCGTACGCGTCGAAGGCGAACGGGCGACCGAGGAAGTCGGCGACCAGGTCCGCGGCATCGGCCTCACCGCCTCGGGCGAGGACGCGGTCGCGGTAGCGGTCGGCGGCCGCGGGGGCGAAGAGGTCCGAGGGGTCGAAGGCGCTGAAGAGGTCCTTCGCGATCACGAGCGACCACATGTAGGTGTAGTAGGCCGAGCTGTAGCCGCCGAGGTGGCCGAAGCTGGCGAACATGTGGGTGCCCTCGAGGTAGGGCAGGGCGCCGTAGCGGGCCTGCAGCTCGATCATCCGGTCGGTCAGGTCGGGTACCTCGGCGGTGGGCAGGGCCCGGTCCGCGTGGAAGTGGTAGGACATCGCGGCATAGAACATCTGCGTGCGCGCGAAGATCCCCTTGCCGTAGTCGTCGGCCGCGAGCATCGCCCGCACCAGCTCCGCCGGGATCGCCTCGCCGTCGGCGTCGGTGGCGAAGGTCTGCAGGACGCTCGCGTCCCACGCCCACTCCTCGAGCATCTGGCTGGGCGCCTCGACGAAGTCCCACTCGGTCGCGACGCCGGCGAAGCGGAACCACTCCCCCTGACCGGCCAGCACGTGGTGCAGCAGGTGGCCGAACTCGTGGAAGAGCGTCACGACGTGGTCGTGCTCCATCAGCCCGCGGGAGAAGTTGCAGACCAGCACGCCCTCCGGCGCCTGCACGCCCGCCACGCCGTCGGTGAGCGTGAACTGCGCGGCGTGCTTGTACTTGCCCTCGCGCGGGTGGAGGTCGAGGTAGATCCGCCCGATCCTCTCGGGAGACTCGCTGGTTGAGGTGTGAGCGCCAGCGAGCCTCGAAACCCGCAGGACGTCGTACGCCGTCACGTCCTCGTGCCATACCGGGACCTCCGCGACGTCGCACGGTTCGTAGCGCAGCCCGAACAGTCGGCCGGTCACCTCCAGCAGGCCCTGGCGGACCTTGACGAAGTCGAAGTAGGTGCGCACCCGCTGGCTGTCGACGTCGTAGGCCTCGGAGCGCACCAACTCGGCGTAGTGGTTGTAGTCGGCGAGCGGCACGACGTCGGCGTCCGGGACGTCGCGGCGATAGCGCTCCAGCAGCTGCTCGAGGTCGCGGCGCATCGGCTCCTCGGCGGCCGCCGTGATCCGGTCGATGAACTCGGGGATCGCCGGGCCGTGCTTGATCATCTTCACGTCGGCGTCGTACGACGCCCAGTCGGCGTAGCCGACCGTCGTGGCGAGCTCGTGGCGCAACGCGAACATCTCGGTCAGCAGCGGCTCGGTCGTGGGCCAGCCCCGCTCCAGGAACGCCACCGTCATGTCGTGCCGGACGCCGGCGTCGCGCGCGAACATCCGCACCGGCACCGCGTCGGGATAGTCGGTCGTCACGGTGACGAGGCCGTCGTCCTCCGCGGGGTGGGCCTCGAGCCAGTCGGCCGGCAGGCCGTCGAGCTGGGCGGGCGTGACCCGGATCGTGCGCACGTCCTCACGGGTGACGCGGCTGAACTCCTGGTCGAGCTCGGTCAGCCGGTCGCGGATCTCCGTGATCCGCGCCCGGGTCGCGTCGTCCTTGTCGACGCCGGAGCGGCGGAAGTCGGCGCGGACCTTGTCGAGGATCCGAGCAGCCAGCGGATCGGCGGCGACCGCGTCGTCGTCGAGGTGCGCGAAGACGTCGAAGAGGCCGCGGTCCAGGCTCCACTGGGTCGCCAGCCGCGACGCCTCCTGCTCGGCGCCATCCGCGATCCCACGGACCTCCGCGTCGGGGTGGACGTTGCCGAACAGCGAGCCGGCCGCCGCGACATTGCCGAGATGGCCACCGGCCCGGTCCCACTGACGCAGCACCGCGATCGGGTCGGCCGGCGGCGCGGTCCGCAGCTCGTCGACCAGCGCCGTCGCCCGCGCGAGCTCGGTCGCCGTGCGCTCGCGCAGCCACCCCGCCCACTCGTCGCTGGCAGCCGGCAGAGGGAGGGGCGCACGCGTCATGCAGTCAGTCTGTCAGGACGGTCCGGACCTTCCGGACGACCAGGACGGTCAGACGAGCTCGCCCCGCTTCCTCCGGAGGTACGACGCCTCGGCGGTGTTGTCGCAGCAGGCGAGCGCGGCGTCGTACTGTGCGCGGGCATCGGCGCTGCGCCCGAGCCGCCGCAGTAGGTCGGCGCGAGTGGCGTGCCACGCGTGGTAGCCGTCGAGCGGCAGCCGCTCCACGATCGCGAGGGCGACCTCGGGTCCGTCGAGCTCGGCGACGGCGACGGCCCGGTTGAGCGCGACGATCGGGGACGGGTCGAGCCGGGTGAGCTGGTCATAGAGCGCGGCGACCTGGGACCAGTCGGTGGCGGCGGCCGTCGGGGCGTCGGTGTGCACGGCGTTGACGGCGGCGAGGATCTGGTAGCGGCCGGGGCGGTCGGCGGCCAGACAGGCGCGGACGAGGGCGTGGCCCTCGGCGATGAGCGCGCGGTCCCAGCCGCCGCGGTCCTGCTCGTCGAGGGGCACCAGCTCGCCGCCGCGGACGCGGGCGAGGCGACGCGACTCGGTGAGCAGGAGCAGCGCCAGCAGCCCGGTGGTCTCGAGGTCGCCGGGCAGCAGCGCGTGCAGCAGCCGCGCCAGCCGGATCGCCTCGGCGGTCAGCTCGGCCCGCACCGGCTCGCCGTCGCCGCTGGCGAGGTAGCCCTCGTTGAAGATCAGCATCACCACGGCGAGGACGGCGCCGACCCGCTCGGGCAGGTCGTCGGCCTCGGGCACGCGGTAGGGGATGCGGGCGCCCTTGATCTTGGCCTTGGCGCGGGTGATCCGCTGCCCCATCGTCGTCTCCTGGACGAGGAAGGCGGCGGCGATCTCGGCGACGGTGAGCCCGCCGAGCATCCGCAGGGTCAGCGCGATCCGCGCCTCGGGGGCGAGCGCGGGATGGCAGCAGGTGAAGAGGAGCCGCAGCCGGTCGTCGGCGACGACGCCGGTGGGCTCGTGGGGAGTGGGGTCGTGGATCATCGCGGCCGCCTGGTGCTTGGGATCGCGGAGCTTGTCGCGACGGAGCCGGTCGATCGCCCGGTTGCCGGCCGTGGTCATCAGCCACGCGCCGGGGTTGGGCGGGACGCCGTCGACGGGCCAGCGCTCGAGCGCGACGACCAGCGCCTCCCCCGCGGCGTCCTCGGCGATGTCGAGATCGCCGAAGCGCCGCGTGAGGGAGGCGATGAGCCGGCCGTACTCCTCGCGGAAGACCCGCTCGACGCCCGCGGCCCCGGAGCTCACGCCTCGGGCGTCTCCGGCTCGCCCTGGAAGGGACGGACCTCGACCTTGCCCTGGCAGGCCTGGGAGCCGGCGGTCGCGTAGCGCAGCGCGGCGTCGAGGTCGGGGACCTCGATGACCCAGAAGCCGCCGATGTGCTCCTTGGTCTCCAGGTAGGGACCGTCGGTGATCACGGGCGCGTCGCCGCTCGCGTCGACGACGGTGGCGGTCTCGGCGCCCTGCAGGCCGCCGGCGAACACCCACACGCCGTCGCTCTGCAGCTGCTGGTTGAACGCCTCGACCGCGGCGAACATCTCGGGCCACTGGTCCTCGGGGACCTTCGCGTACTCCTCCTCGTTGCCGTGGACCGACATCAGGTACTGCGCCATGGGACATCTCCTTCAGGTGGCGGGCGACTCGTCCGGCCGCCCTCTCAACCTCACCACGAACGGCCGACGACCGATACGACAGCCCTCGGCGAAAAAGTTTCCCCGGGGTGTCAACGTGGTCTCACCACCCCGCCGACCGTTGCCCCCGCCCCCGGTCCGGGAGGACCCTCGCAGGGTGTTCAAGAAGCTGAAGCAGATCGGGCAGGCCCTCAGCCCCGACGCCATCCGGCAAGGCCTGGCCGCCAGCCAGCAGGCGATGGCCAACGGCGGGCAGCTGACCGAGGAGCAGCTGGCCGCGTCCACGCCGGAGCAGCGGGCGACCTACGAGGAGGCGATGGCGCGCGCCGCGCAGGCGACCGACGACGCGATCGCCGCCGAGACGGGACGTCGCGCCCTGCTCGGCCCCGCCGGCGAGCATCTCTACGGCCCCCTGCCGTCCGCGGAACGACTGACGACCGTCGACTTCGGCGCCGACTTCAAGCAGGCCCTGCGCGCCAGCTTCGGCAGGGGCAGCGCGCCCGCGCCACCTGCCCCGGCCGTCAGCGGCCACCCCGCCGAGCAGGCCGCGCACGAGCTCGCCCAGCGCGAGGAGGCGCGCACGCCGTACCTCGCGGAGGGGCGGAGCCCCGTCGTCCTCACCCGGATCGCGACCGACCGCAAGCGCGCCGTCGAGGAGCTCTGCGCGTGGCTCGGCACGTCCGGCCTGGCGGGCCGTCCCGACCTCGTGTACGGCGACGCGCGGGTCCCCGACCACGTGCCCGGCGGCTTCGGCATCGGCAACGCGGCCGTCGTCGAGTGGGAGATCGCGCACGCCGCGACGGCCACCCTGCCGCCCGCTCCGCCGGCTGAGGTCGCCGGCTTCGACGCCCGCGTCACCTGGGCCGCCCGCCGCCCCGGCGAGCCATCGGTCCTCGACGAGGACCTCGGCGTCGAGCTGTTCCGCCAGGCCGACCTCGGCCCCGAGCAGTGCCTGGGCATCGCCCGCCAGATCGCCGTCGACGCCCAGAGCGGTGGCGACGAGTCGAGCACGCCGCACGTGCTGGTGGGCGTCACGGGCGTGCTCGCCCTCCATCCCGCCGGCACCGCGGCCGGTGCGCTCGCCCGGATGCAGGCCGCCGCGCCGCTGCAGGTCGTCCCGGCCGCCGACGTCCATGTCACGGTGCTCAACTGGGGCGCGATCCGCAAGGTCGTCGCACCGCGCGGCGACAAGCGGCCGATCATCCCGTCGCCCTTCCCCTACCTGCCGCTGACGGGCAGCGAGCTGCTGGCGTCGTACCTCTCGATCGTGGGGGTGCGACCCGCCGACTGCTACAGCGCCCAGGTCACGCAGGACCAGCCGAGCAACATCATCGGCGGCACCGCCCACGTCACGACGACCGGCGCGGAGAAGGAACCGGCCGCCGACGGGGAGATGCGCAAGCGCTTCCGGGGCGGCTCCCGCATCGTCGTGGTGCACCGCGACGCACCGGACTACGTGGCCGGCCGCGAGCGGTGGGCGGCCTACGAGCGCGAGGTGCTGCAGTCGCAGCTCCACGTCGGGGTGGCGCTGCGTGAGCCCGTCTCGGCCCAGAGCGCCCTCGACCGCGGACTCCTCGGCTCGATCACCCGCGCCGCCGAGGTGGTCGGCGACGTCGTCACCGGCTACGGCTGGGACACCACCACCTTCGACAAGATCCCGCACCACCGCTACTGCTGGCCGCCCGTCGGTGGTTGAGGTGCCGCGAGCGAGGAACGAGCGAGTGGCCTCGAAACCTCTGTGCGGACCTGGCGGGGGCTTCCGCTGATTCCCGCCGACCCGGCCGCGCTTCGTAGGCTGCGTCGGTGAGTCTCAGGGGTCTGCTGGCCGACACCCGGCCGCTGCAGAACCCCTACTTCCGGCGGCTGTGGACCGCCAACATCATCACCGTCATCGGCGCCCAGCTGACGGTCGTGGCCGTCCCGGCCCAGATCTACGCCGACACCGACTCGTCGGCGTACGTCGGCCTGACCGGTGTCTTCGGCCTCGTGCCGCTCATCGTGTTCGGCCTGTGGGGCGGGGCGCTGGCCGACCACTTCGACCGGCGCACGATCCTGCGGGTGACGACGACCGGGCTGATCGTCACCGCGGCCCTGTTCTGGTTGCAGGCGGCGATGGGCAACACCAACGTGTGGCTGCTGCTGTGCCTCTTCTCCGTGCAGCAGGCGTTCTTCGCGGTGAACCAGCCGACGCGCTCCGCCGTCCTGCCGCGGCTGGTGGAGTCCGACCTGCTCCCGGCGGCGAACTCGCTCAACATGACGGTCTTCCAGGCCGGCGCCATCGGCGGTCCGCTGGTGGCGGGTGCCCTGATCCCGGTCGTCGGCTACTCGTGGCTCTATCTCGCCGATGCCATCTGCCTCCTCGCCACGCTCTGGGCGGTCATCCGGCTCCCGTCGCTGCCGGTCGAGGGCGCGACCGGCACGCCCGGGCTGCGCTCGGTCGTGGAGGGGTTCACCTACCTGCGCACGCAGCCGGTGCTGTTGATGTCCTTCGTCGTCGACATCATCGCGATGCTGTTCGGGATGCCCCGGGCCCTCTTCCCGGAGATCGCCCACGAGAGCTTCCTCGGCCCGGAGGAGGGCGGCCTGGCGTTCGCGGTGCTCTTCGCCGGCATCCCCGCGGGCGCCGTGCTCGGCGGCGTGTTCTCCGGCTGGGTCTCGCGGATCTCCGCGCAGGGCAAGGCCGTGATCTGGTGCATCGTCGTGTGGGGCCTGGCGATGGTCGGCTTCGGCGTCGCGGTCGGCTTCGCCGACGCGGCCCCCGACGCCGCGCGGCTGTGGCTGGTGATCGCCGTGCTGATGCTCATCGTCGGTGGCGCCGCCGACATGGCCTCGGCGGCCTTCCGGACCTCGATGCTGCAGAGCGCGGCGACCGACGAGGTCCGCGGCCGCCTGCAGGGCATCTTCATCGTCGTCGTCGCCGGCGGTCCCCGGATCGCCGACGTCGCCCACGGTGCGTCGGCCGCCATGGTCGGTACGGCGGTCGCCGCCGCCGGTGGTGGCCTGCTGGTCGTGGTGCTGGTCGTCGTCGCGGCTCTCGCCGTGCCGTCGTTCGTGCGCTACCGGGTGACCACCGCTGCCCGCTCCTGAGCGTCGTCCCGTGCGGATCGGTCGTGTTCGGGGCGAAATGACGACCGATCCGTCCGGGACGACGGGCTCAGCCGGACGCCCGGCGCGACGAAGCGCTCGACGAGCGCTCGCTCCTCGGCGGCATCGGCCTCCGGGGCGGTCAGCAGGGACACGATCACGCGGACCAGCCAGCGTGCGGCGGCCGGGTCGTCGGTCACGCTCAGGCCGAGCGCGGCGACCACCTCGGACTCGGCGGCCAGGTCCGCCGTACGACCGGCGGTGGGGTCGGCGAACCAGGCCATCAGCGCGGGCGCCGCGCGGACGTGGTGCAGGGAGGCCAGGACCCCCTCGGTGACGGCGTCGGCACGCGGGACGGCGGCGAGGTCGGCGGCCACGAGTCCCCCGACGCGCAGCGCCTCGCGCTGCACGAACGCCCGGTCGAGGGCGGCCCGGTCCGGGAAGTAGCGATAGAGCGTCGCCCGCGAGCAGCCCGCGGCGACCGCGACATCGGCCATGGCGACACCGGTGACCCCCGTGACACCGTGCTCGGCGAAGAGCTCACCGGCGGCGTCGAGGATCCGCTCCACGGCGGGGGTACGGCGATCGGCCCAGTCGGTCACGACGGCACCCCCACCACGGACATCGGGAGGGTGAGCGGACGGCGGACGTAGGGGCCCGGCGCCCAGGCCATGGCGTCCTCGTCGACGGTGAAGTCGGGGATCGCGGCCAGCAGCTCCTCGAGCGCGACCCGGATCTGCAGGCGAGCAGCGGCCGCCCCCAGGCAGTGGTGGTGGCCCTGACTGAAGCTGAGGATCTGGCTCGGGCGACGGGTGACGTCGAGCTCGTCGGCGTCGGGACCGTAGCGGCGCGGGTCGCGGTTGCCGGCGCCATAGAGCAGGAGTACCTTGCGCCCCGCGGGTACGACGACACCGTGCAGCTCCACGTCGCGGGTCGCCGTGCGCGCCAGGCACTGGGCGGGGGAGGTGAGCCGCAGGAACTCCTCGACCGCGTCCGGCAGCAGCCCGGGATCCGCAGCGAGCAGGGCGCGCTGGTCGGGCCGGGCGGCGAGCAGCTGGACCGCCCCGCCGAGGGCGCCGGTCGCGGTGTCGTTGCCACCGGCGACCATGGTGAACACGAAGGCGAGGATCTCCAGCAGGTCGACGTCGGCGCCGACCAGCTGGGACACGGTGTCGTCGCCGGGCTCGACGCGACGCCGCTCGACGAGCTCGGAGAAGTAGCCCATCAGCTCCATGGTCGCGTCCGCCGCCGATGCCGCCGCGGCGGCACCCTCGCCCGCCACGTTGGCGGCGACGATGGCGCCGCTCCACTCGTCGAAGCGGGCCCGGTCCTCGGCGGGGACGCCGAGGTAGTGGCCGACGACCAGGCTGGGCAGCGGCTTGAAGAGCTCCACCACCACGTCGCCGCCGCCCGCCTCACGGAGCTGGGCGAGCCGCTCGATCACGAAGGAGCGCACGACCGGCTCGAGCTCGCGGACCTGACGCGGGGTGAACCCGCGGGCGACCAGCTTGCGGAAGGTGGTGTGGACGGGCGGGTCGGTCATCACGAACGGCGGGTTGTCGACGAGGCCGATCCGCTCGAGCTCGTCGTACTCCACCGTCAGGCCGCGACTGCTGGAGAAGGTCGCGACGTCGACCGCCGCGTCGAGCACGTCGGCGTGCCGGGAGAGCACGTAGTAGTCGTGCTGCGGACGGCCCTCCGGCACCACGTGGTGCACGGGGTCGCGGTCGCGCAGCGCCGCGTAGGAGGCCCACGGGGCTCGCCACGCCTCCCCGCCGCCGGGGAGATAGGCGGCGTGAGACAGATCCGCCGTCATGCCTCAATAATGAGACACGACGGCATATCTGTCCAGCATCGTCGGTCGAGGCGCCGCAGGTCAGGCCTGGATCGGCGCCGGGTCGGAGTTGCCCGGCGTACGACGCTCGGCGTCGGTCAGCCACGCGAGCTGCTCGAGGCGCTCGATGATCGTGTGCAGCAGGTCGGCCGTCGTGGGGTCGGCGGCGTCGATGTCGTCGTGGATCTCGCGGGCCGTGCCGACGACCGCGAAGATCGAGGCCACGATGGCGTCGATCGCATCGCCCGTGGCGACCTCGCCCAGCGGGAAGGCCGGGAGGCTGGTCTGGGCGGCGACACGGGCCGACGTCGCGTCGGGGATCACGTAGACGGCGCGCATGCGCTCGGCGACCTCGTCGGAGTAGTTACGAGCGTCGTCGATGATCTCGTCGAGCTGAAGGTGCAGGTCGCGGAAGTTGGGGCCGACGATGTTCCAGTGCGCCTGCTTGCCCTGCAGGGCGAGGTCGTTGAGATCGACCAGCAGCTGCTGGAGGTGGCCGGCGAAAGTCGCGTCGGCGCGGAAGACGGGGTGCGAGACGTGCTTCTCGGTGCGGTGGCGGGTCGCGGTGGTCGCCATGGGTGGTGCTCCCTTTCGCTGGATGGTCCGCCTCGGGGCGGCGATCCGATCGGATCAGTGAGACCACTCAAACACCTTTCCTTGAATGGTTCAAGACAAGTGAGCCTTGCCTGACCCCTGCCGTCGGTCCATTTCCTGGACTGGTCACCGAGGCCACGGGGGGTCACAGTCGGATCATGACCACACCCTCCCACACCCCCTGCCGCGTCGGCCGCGTCGGCCGCGTCCCGAGTTTCCGGTGAAGGGCGTCCTGACCGTCGCCGCCGTCCAGGCGACGCCCGTGATCCTCGATGCCGAGGCGACCTTGGCCAAGACGATCGGCCTGCTGCGCGAGGCGGCCGCTCGTGGCGCCGACCTCGTCGTCTTCCCCGAGGCCTACTTCTCCCTCTACCCGAGTGGCACGTGGGCGCACCGCGCGACCACCTGGACCGACGGCGCCGAGGAGTTGTACGCACGGATGTGGGACTCGGCCGTCGACGTCGGCGGTCCGATCGTGCAGGCCCTCGCCGTGACCTGCGCCGAGCTGGGCATCCACGTGGCGGTGGGGGTCAACGAGCGGATCGATGCTCGGCCGGGCACCCTGTACAACACGCTCCTGGTCGTCGGGCCCGGCGGCGTCCTGCTCCGTCATCGCAAGTTGATGCCGACCATGCACGAGCGGGTGTTCCATGGGCAGGGCGCGGGCGACGACCTGGACGTGGTCGCCCTGCCCGGCGGCGCACGCGTCGGCGGCCTGATCTGCTGGGAGAACTGGATGCCGCTCGCCCGGTGGCGGATCCACGAAGGGGGGCCACAGATCTGGCTCGCCCCGACGGCCGACGACAGTCACCGCTGGCAGGCGGCGATGCAGTACCTCGCGACCGAGGCCGGCGCCTTCGTCGTTTCGGTGCCGCAGTACCTCCCCGCGTCCGCCTACCCCGACGACTTCCCGATGCCCCTGCCCGACGACGTGGAGGTGTTCGGGCGCGGCGGGGTCTGCGTGGTCGGTCCGACCGGTCAGGTCGTGGCCGGCCCGGTGTATGACAAGGAGGAGATGCTCGTCGTGAGCTGCGACCTCGGCGAGGCGCTCGCCGCCAAGAGGTACTTCGACGTGGCCGGCCACTACGCCCGTGCGGAGGTGCTCGGTCACTGACACCGCGATGAAAATGGGTGTCGGTGGCGGTCTCTAGGCTCAGAGAATCAGGGCTCAAGACGACGAGAGGCTCCCCGAATGACCACCCCCATGATCAGCGCGACCGGACTGGTCAAGCGCTACAAGACCGTCGAGGCCCTGCGTGGGCTCGACCTGGAGGTCCCGGAGGGCAAGGTCCTCGCCCTGCTCGGTCCCAACGGCGCAGGCAAGACCACGGCCGTGCGCTGCCTGACCACGCTGCTCAAGCCCGACGCCGGCACCGCGACCATCGCCGGGGTCGACGTCTTCGCCGATCCGGCGGGCGTGCGCGCCAAGATCGGGCTGTCGGGGCAGTACGCCGCGGTCGACGAGCACCTCACCGGCTACGAGAACCTCGTCATGGTCGGCCGGCTCTATCACCTCGGCAAGACCGCCTCGCAGCAGCGGGCGCGCGAGCTGCTCGAGCGCTTCGACCTGACCGATGCCGCCGACCGACCGGCCAAGACCTACTCCGGCGGCATGCGGCGACGGCTCGACCTCGCCGGCGCCCTGGTCGCCTCGCCGCCGGTGCTCGTGCTCGACGAGCCGACCACCGGCCTCGACCCGCGCAGCCGTCAGCAGATGTGGGACGTCATCCGCGAGCTCGTGAGCGGCGGCGCGACACTGCTGCTGACGACGCAGTACCTCGAGGAGGCCGACCGGCTCGCCGACGACATCGTCGTCATCGACCAGGGTCGGGCGATCGCCCGTGGCACCGCCGACGAGCTGAAGGCCCAGACCGGAGGCGAGCGGATCGAGGTCGTGCTCGCCGACGTCGAGGACCAACAGGCCGCCGTCCGGATCCTCGGCGAGGTCGCCGTCGGCGAGGTGATCGTCGGTGACAACGGCCGTGAGCTGACGGCCGCCGTCTCGGGCCGGGCCGCCGACCTGTTGACCGTGCTTCAGGGCTTCCAGCGCGACGCCGTCACGGTGCTCGACGCCGGCCTGCGGCGGCCGACCCTCGACGACGTCTTCCTGACCCTGACCGGCCACGCGGCCGAGGACGCCGATCCCCCCGCCCCCAGCCAGACCGAGGCCGAGGAGGCCGCCAAGTGAGCTCGACCGTGCAGGCCCTCACCGACGGCTGGGTCGTCGCCCAGCGCAACCTGATCAAGATCAAGCGGGTGCCGGAGGTGCTCGTCTTCGTCCTGGTCAGCCCGATCATGTTCGTGCTGCTCTTCGCGTTCGTCTTCGGCGGTGCGATCGACCCCGGCGGCAGCGTCAACTACAAGGAGTGGCTGATCGCCGGCATCTTCGCCCAGACCGTCGTCTTCGGCGCGACGTTCACCGGAGCGGGGCTGGCCGAGGACATGCAGAAGGGCATCATCGACCGCTTCCGGTCGCTGCCGATGTCACCGTCCGCGGTCCTGGTCGGTCGCACGACCTCCGACGTCGTCTACAACGTGCTGTCACTGGTGATCATGGCGTTGACCGGTCTGCTGGTCGGCTGGCGGATCCGGGAGGGCTTCGTCGACGCGATCCTCGGCTTCGCCCTGCTCCTGGTCTTCGCCTACGCGATCAGCTGGGTGATGGCCTGGGTCGGACTGCTGGTCCCCAGCGTCGAGGTCATCAACAACGCCTCGTTCATCGTGATCATGCCGCTGACCTTCGTCTCCAATGCGTTCGTGCCGACCGAGTCGTTCAGCGGCGTGCTCCGCACGATCGTGGAGTGGAACCCGGTCTCCACGCTCACCCAGGCCTCCCGTGAGCTCTTCGGCAACACCGGCGGCATGCCCCCGCCGGAGGCCTGGCCGATGCAGAACGCCGAGCNCCCGTGAGCTCTTCGGCAACACCGGCGGCATGCCCCCGCCGTTTTTT
>NZ_STGW01000045.1:465-551 GCF_004912195.1 Nocardioides caeni | reverse complement strand
CCCGCGACTACGTCCGCCACCTGGTGTGCGACATCGCCGGACACGTCCGGGTCCAGCCCGTGATCGACCTCAACCAGACCATCGCG
>NZ_STGW01000045.1:0-357 GCF_004912195.1 Nocardioides caeni | reverse complement strand
CCCCGACCGCCTCCGTCAAGCCGTCCGGCTCATCCACCCCGCCGACGTGTTCCCCTACGCCGTCAACCTCAGCAGGGCCATGGACCTGGACCACCAGATCCCCTACAGCGAGGGCGGGCCCACCAGCACCGACAACCTCGGGCCCGCCACGAGAACCCACCACCGGATCAAGACCCACGACGGGTGGGAAGTGCGACAACCCAGCCCCTGAGATCACCATCTGGCGCGATCCCTACGGGGCCCACTCCCTGGTCGACTCGACCGGCACACGACACATCACCGCCGACACCACCGGCGGGACCAGCCAGTCGCGCCTCGAGATCTACACCACCCAACTCCTGCTCGACCTGGCCGGCT